>NAUB01000024.1 GCA_003676145.1 gamma proteobacterium symbiont of Stewartia floridana
CGTGTCATCTCTTGCCGGAGAAAAAGCGGTTAGCCTACGGACAACTGACCGCTTCTTCTAGCCTGTACAAGTTATGCACTTATGAATTGAATCCGGGTAGATAAATATTACCCCGATACTGGTATTAAAATTTTTTTCTTAATTCATTGTAGAATGATCTGGATGTTATAGATCTTTTGCAATAACATGACAGTTACAGGTCCATTGGGACCCATGCATAAAACGACAGATTCAGATAAAGTCAATAAAGGGTGCATTCAGGGCCATAAGAATGCGCTGAACCAAAAACAGCTCATGCAAATAGTGATTTGTTAGCCTGAGCTGCAGCTAAAAAACAGGGATCTTTATATGCAATCCCTGTTTGATTGAATTCATAATGACAACTTTTTATGTTCGCTCATCTACAGACCTTAGGTTCAAGTTGCCTGTAGAGAAAATCATTATTGATCAATATTTATTTAAATACATCAATCCCCTGGTTGATTAAATTCCATTTCCCTCAAATCAATTATCTTTCGGGTAAATCACATTGCAGCAAATACTTAAAGTTGGCGTTTTTGTTGATGCCGAAAATGTACGTTACAACGGCGGCTACCAGCTCCGTTATGACATCCTAAGAATGTTTGCCGGGCGTTATGGAGGCTCTCTGGTAAGACTCAACACCTATATCGCATTTGATCAGGAGCGTGCGAAAGAGGACCCAGAGTATAAAAGGCGCGCATTGACATACCAGCAGATGGTGAGGGAATACGGCTGGAAAGTCATTGTCAAGAATGTCCGCCGCTACACGGATGATGAAGGCAATGTAACCACCAAGGCCAATGCCGATCTGGATATGGCGGTCGATGCAATGCTACAGGCGGAGAAACTTGACCTGCTGCTGATGGTAACCGGCGATGGTGACTTTCTGCAGGTCGTAACGGCACTGCAGGACCGGGGTTGCCGGGTGGAACTGCTTGGCTTCCGCAACGTTTCGCAAGAGTTGCGACGCCTGGTCGACGACTACTATTCCGGCTTCCTGATTCCGGATCTACTGCCGATCTCCTATGAGCCGAGAAATGAGTGGGGCGCTCCCGGCTCCTGCGTTCGCGGTGTCTGCTCCAAATGGTTTCCGGAAAAAGGTTATGGATTTCTGCGTTTCATCAAACGAATCGATCCAAACCTCTGGATCATCGATCCCCGTTTAGAGGACTCCCCATACGAAAGTGTCTTCTGCCATGCCAATGAGCTGGCCGATGAGGTGACGGATGAGGTGATGATGAATCGTGACTCGATTCTGGAATTCTATATCGAAGAGAGCGACAAGGATGATGGCCTGGTCGCGAACAACGTCCGTCTGGTGCCCAGTTTCGGCGGCAACGGCCTGTAACTTACTGCTGACGTGGAGGCCTTCAACGAAGGCTTCCACTGTCCGTCCTGAACGGCCTCAATCTGCTTGGCTTGGAAAATCGGCTCGATCCATGATCATCTGATATCCCCGCGGATTCTGTTGGTTGCGTATGATGGTACCGCCACGCAGCGGAAACGTCCCCTTCTGCCGATCTTCGAAAAAGATCTTCAATGACTCCCGAATCACAGGAAAGGCCATCTCCTGCCAGGGAATCTCGGACTCTTTGAATAAAGCAACTTCCAGGCTCTCAGTGCCAGCGGCAAACTCCAGATCGAGCAGGCGGCTACGGAAGATCAAATAGACCTGATTGATATGGGGTAGATTGTACAAACCATAGAGTCCTTCCACATCGACCCTTGCAGTCGCCTCTTCCAGGGTCTCTCTGGCGGCGCCCTGCTGGCTGGTCTCACCATTTTCCATAAAGCCTGCCGGCAGGGTCCAGAGACCATACCTGGGCTCAATCGCCCGACGACACAACAGGATTTGATCTTCCCAGACCGGGATGCAGCCGACGACGATTTTAGGGTTCTGATAGTGAATGGTGCTGCATGAGTCACACACATGCCTCGGACGGTTATCCCCGTCAGGAACCTTAACCTCAACCTTCGCACCGCATTGACTGCAAAAATTCATCACCCACTCCGCTGAGACCGATTGGCTACCATTAACCCGGCGACTAAGTATGTCGTGTTATTGCCTATTGTCACTCATAGGCTGAACGCACCGCAAACCTAAACACATCCACAGTCGTGCATTAAAGGCACGCTTTTCAGATGGTTTGTCTGTTATCTGACAACACCTGTCGGAGAGTGATCCTGAGTCCGGCTTCAAGTGACCAATCCTATGCGGATTATTGAAGGCTCCATTTTCTTGATATGATGCCCCGGTTTTTTATTTCAGCGAGTTAAAAATAGCATGACGCAACAGCATCCAGAGGCGGACCTGGAGGAAGCCATCGCCGCCATCGACCTGGGTTCCAACAGTTTTCACCTGATTGTAGCCCGGGTGAATGACGGGCATCTGCAGATCATCGACAAAATGAAAGAGATGGTCAGATTGGGCGAAGGTCTGACCGCAGACAAACGTCTGGATCCTGTGGTTGCTGAGCGGGCACTCAGCTGTCTTAACCGCTTTTCCCAGCGTTTACGACCGCTCCCCCCCGAGAATATCCGGGTTGTGGGCACCAACACCATGCGTCAGATCCACCCGGCCGATAATTTCCAGAAGCTCGCTGAAAAGGCCCTGAACCACCCAATCGAGATCATCGCCGGTCGTGAAGAGGCCAGGTTGGTCTATCTCGGTGTGGCTCATGGTCTGGCAGCCGATAACGACAAGCGCCTGGTGGTGGATATCGGCGGTGGCAGTACCGAACTGATCATCGGCCAGGGCTATCAGCCGTTAGAGCGGGAGAGTCTGCACATGGGTTGTGTCAGTATGAGCCGACGCTTCTTCCCTGACGGGAAGATCACCAATCAATCGATGGCTGCTGTAATGCTGGCCTGTGCGATTGAGATACGCCCGGTCAGAAACGAGTTTCGGGATGGCGACTGGAACCGCGCCATCGGTAGCTCGGGGAGTATCAAATCGATCCGCAACGTGGTCATCGAGCAAGGCTGGAGTGAATCCGGCATCACCCGCAAATCCCTGCAGAAACTCACCGATCATCTAATCGAAGTAGGCTCCGTGGACGCCCTCTCCCTGAAAGGATTGTCTGAGGAGCGAAAACCGGTTTTCGCTGGTGGTGTAGCGGTGTTATCCGCCGTCTTCGAGCATATCGGTATCGATCACATGGAGGTCTCATCGGAAGCACTCCGAGAGGGCCTGATCTATGACATGGTCGGGAGAAGCCAGGATGAGGATGCCCGGGAAAGAACCCTGAAAACCCTGATCAAGCGTTACAACGTGGATCAGGATCAATCAAATCGTATCGAAGAGACTGCACACAGCCTGCTGGAACAGGTGAAGCGTAGCTGGCAACTGGACGTCCCCAAATATTCAGCCATGTTGACATGGGCCGCTCAAGTCCACGAAATTGGGCTGACTGTGGCTCACAGTCAATTCCAGAAACATGGTGCCTATCTGATCGAAAACTCCGATCTGTCCGGATTTTCCCGACAAGAGCAGCGGGTCTTGTCTGCCATGGTGCGAGGCCATCGAAGAAAATTTCCCAGTTCGGTGTTCGAACAGCTGCCCAGTGAGGTTGTCACCTGCACCAAACATCTCTGCATTCTGCTCCGGCTTGCCGTATTGAGCCACCGGGCCCGCTCCCCAGTTGCCAAACCGATTCCCAGAATCGAGGCGGAAGATAACCGCATCTCACTGGTATTTCCAGAGGATTGGATCGAACACCACCCGCTGACGCGGGCTGAGCTGGAACAGGAGGCGAACTATCTGGAAGCTGCCGGATTTCTACTCCGATTTTCCTAGCACCGGTTAAGACGCATCCAATCCGCTCTGCTGGGTCTGTTTCTCTCTATCAATTGGGTGGGATTGCCTGGCAAAGCCAGACTGGCGGAGCCGTACAATCAAAGCAGCTCTCGAACGGCAGCCATCAGCGCCTCCAGATCGGTACCGTGTGGGAGGATCTTTGCCAGCTTCCCATGCGTATCGATCAGGTAGGTATCTGCGGTGTGATCGACAACATAGTTGTCATCACCCTGTTTTGCATGGATCTTGTAAGCGGCACCATACAGCTCTGCAACTTCAGTCAGGGCAGACTCATCACCAGTCAATCCTAGCAGACTGGGATGAAAATACTCCACATACTCCTTCAGTCTCTGCACACTGTCCCTGGCAGGATCCACACTGATGAATATCGGCTGTACTCTTGCCCGCTCTGCCACCGGGAACTCGTCCAGAATGGTACTGATCATGGATAGGTTTGTCGGGCAGATATCCGGGCACCAGGTGTAACCGAAATAGAGCAGCACCACGCTGCCACGAAACTCCTTAAGGCTCACTTCCCCCCGATAGGAGTCAAAACTGAAATCACCGCCCTGAGGTATCTCCTGCAGCGGAACAGTTGCGTGCCTTTCATCCTGAGGTTGCCAGAACAGCAGCATCCAAACCAAGGCAGCCGCAAGCGTCAACGTAACTACGATCAGTATCGGTCTTTGCATCACTCAACTTCATTTTCATTCTGAATATTTTGAACACTCAGAATCACCAGACACTCATCCATCAGTTGATTGTAGCTACCCAACTGCAGTTGCAGCTCACTGTAATCTTCCAACAACTCACTCTTAGCCGTCTCAGGGTCTTCCTGCTCCCGTTCGATCAATGCCATGACATAGTTTTCACCAGCATGCAGATTTCTGCTTTTGCGACGCAGACTGTCCGCAAGAAAATGGGCTCTCATCTCATTGAAACGGTCGCCTCGATGCATGATGATCAAGCGCTCCAGGTCCCGTTCCGAGTGGCTGATGCTGCGTTCGATGGCATGGATCTGTCGAACGTCGAACTCGACCCGTGAACGCACCTTCCTGAGCTGAACCCTCAATTGCGGGGCCAGTGCCTTCATCTCATCGAGCTTGGCTTGCAGTTGCTCCACATCCGTATCAACCAGCTGTTGAAACTCTGCCGCTTGTACGGTCGAGGCCAGTGAGAAGATGAGTAGCAGGAGCGCTACGGAAACCGACCGCAATGAAGCAGATCGGTAATTCTGGAATTTGCAGGTATAAATATTCATCGTTATCGAAAACTCAAAATCAGATTTCTACAAGATCGCCCTTTTTCTCCAACCATTTTTTCCGATCAGATGCCCGTTTCTTGGCCAACATCATATCCATGACCTTATTGGTGCTGTCGCCGCTCTCTACCGTCAGCTGGATCAACCTCCGGGTGTCCGGATGGATGGTGGTCTCACGCAGTTGCATCGGGTTCATTTCACCCAGTCCTTTAAAACGCTGCACATTGACCTTTCCCTTCAGTTTTTCCGCCTCGATCCGATCCAGAACCCCCTCTTTCTCGGAATCATCCAGGGCATAAAAGACCCGCTTGCCTACATCGATCCGGTAGAGTGGCGGCATAGCGATATAGACATGTCCCTGCTCAACCAGTTGCCTGAAATGTTTCAGAAACAGGGCACACAGCAGGGTTGCGATGTGCAGCCCGTCTGAGTCCGCATCGGCCAGAATGCAGACTTTGCCGAATCTTAAACCGGACAGATCACTGCTGCCCGGCTCCACGCCGATCGCCACGGAGATGTCATGAACCTCCTGAGAGGCCAGCACATCGGCCGGATCCACTTCCCAGGTGTTGAGAATCTTACCCCGCAACGGCATGATCGCCTGGTATTCACGGTCCCGGGCCTGCTTGGCGGAGCCGCCTGCCGAGTCACCCTCCACCAGAAACAGCTCGCTGCGAGTTGGATCCACCGCACTGCAATCTGCCAGCTTACCCGGCAGAGCCGGCCCCTGGGTCACCTTCTTCCTGGCCACCTTGCGCCCGGCCCGCATGCGGCTCTGAGCTGAGTTAATCGCCAGCTCGGCGATACGTTCGCCTGCCTCGGTATGCTGGTTCAGCCACAAACTGAACGAGTCCTTGACCACACCGGATACGAACGCCGCACACTCCCTGGAGGATAGACGCTCTTTGGTTTGTCCGGAGAATTGCGGGTCCTGGAGTTTGACAGAGAGCACATATGAAACCCTGTTCCAGACATCTTCAGGCGTTAATTTCACACCCCGGGGGAGCAGATTACGGAATTCGCAGAACTCCCGCACCGCATCGGTGAGGCCGGTTCTGAGGCCATTGACGTGGGTTCCCCCCTGGGCGGTGGGAATCAGATTGACATAACTCTCGGTCACCAGTTCGCCCGTTTCAGGCAACCAGACAAGCGCCCAGGCCGCGGCCTCCCGGTTACCCGCCATCTCACCGACAAAGGCATCATCAGGAATCCGCTCCGCCTGCTCAAGGGCATCCAGAAGATAGTCCCTTAAACCATCCTGGTAGAGCCAGGTCTCCTTGTCACCACTCTTTTCGTCATGGAAGGTGACCTTAAGACCGGGACAGAGTACCGCTTTGGCCCGCAGCACGTGACGCAATTGACGAATGGAAAATCTAACACTGTCGAAATACTGCTCATCCGGCCAGAAGCGTACCCTGGTACCGGTATTGTTACGCCCGACCTTGCCCACCTCTTCCAGATCCGAGATCTTCTCGCCACCGGCAAAAGCGATGTTGTACTCCTTGGAGCCGCGTTTTACCCACACCTCCAGGTGTTTTGACAGCGCATTCACGACAGAGACACCGACACCGTGCAGACCGCCGGAAAACTGATAACTCTTGTTGGAGAATTTGCCGCCCGCGTGAAGCTTGGTCAAGATGACCTCCACGCCGGGTACACCCTGTTGAGGATGTACGTCAACCGGCATACCGCGACCGTCATCGACCACTTGCAGGGATCCATCCTCAAACAGGGTGACCTCGATCGTCTTGGCAAATCCGGCTACGGCCTCATCAACACTGTTGTCGATCACCTCCTGCGCAAGATGGTTCGGGCGGGAGGTGTCAGTGTACATCCCCGGTCTCTTGCGGACCGGTTCAAGACCACTGAGTACTTCGATATCAGAAGCGTCGTAACTGCCACTCATATTGGGTTATCAATCCTATTACATACTGTTGACACCGCGGGGAGTTTACACATCTGGGCATTGGCTGGCGAGTCCATCGACACCCTTGAGAACGAAAATTCTCCCGGCCTGATCGGACTCTCTCGCGCTATCCGCCTGAATGAGTTCCAGATTATCATTGACCCCCCTATCTGGGGTGGGTTAGTTTTACAGGCTGTAAACCTAAAATAATCGATCGGCACCACATCAGCCGACCCAAGTTACCGTGCCCAGAAAACCGAAAACACCGACCTTTGAAGAAGCCTTGAAAGAGCTGGAGAGCCTGGTTGAGACCCTGGAACAGGGCGATCAATCCCTCGAGGAGTCCCTGAAATCATTCGAACGGGGTGTCTCGTTGACCCGACTCTGTCAGGAGGCCCTTAAGGAAGCTGAGCAGAAAGTTCAGATTCTCAGTGGAGAGCAACAGACATCCGAACTGGAATCTTTCTCAAATGACAGCGAATAACCCCCTGGAAGCCTACATCGAGCAGTGCAAACAGCGGGTTGAAGCAACACTTGATCAACGCCTGCCTAGTGAATCCACCCTGCCCGCCCACCTGCATCAGGCGATGCGCTATAGCTGCCTGAATGGGGGTAAAAGGGTGCGTCCCCTGCTGGTCTACGCCTCCGGCCAGGCCCTGGGCCTGCCACTGGAGTCGCTCGACGGCCCGGCCTGCGCAATCGAGCTGGTGCATGTCTACTCCCTGGTCCACGATGACCTGCCGGCAATGGATGATGACGATTTAAGGCGCAACCGCCCCACCTGCCACAAGGCCTTCGATGAGGCGACCGCCATTCTGGTTGGGGATGCCTTGCAGACCCTCGCCTTTCAGGTACTCTGCTGCGACCCGAAGATCCCTGCCGACGCAGAGACCCGCCTGGCGATGGTGGAGACCCTGGCCAGAGCCAGTGGTTCCCGTGGCATGGCTGGCGGACAGGCGATCGATCTGCAGGCCGTAGGTCAGGAGCTCAATCTTGCTGAGCTGGAGAATCTGCACATCCATAAAACCGGTGCACTGATTCGCGCGGCGGTTCGCATGGGCGCTCAACTGAGCCCCACGGCCAGCAAGTCCCAGGTATCCCACCTGGACCGTTATGCCAAATGCATCGGTCTGGCGTTCCAGATCCAGGACGATATCCTGGATGTGGAGGGAGACCCGAAAACCCTTGGCAAGACCAAAGGCAAGGATCTGGCCCAGGAAAAACCCACCTATCCCTCAATCATGGGCCTGAAAGAGGCGAAACAGAAGGCGTCGGGATTGATCGAGGAAGCCCTGCAGAATCTTGAGATTTTTTCCGATGAAGCGGATCCCCTGCGCTGGATCGCGAACTACATCATCGACCGAACCTACTGACCGAACCCCACCCCCCAAGAATTGACTCGAACCCTCGATTCTGGAGATAATTTGCTGTTCGACCAAGCGGTTTCGTGCTGCGAGGTGGTTGTACCGCCCCCGATAACCGTTTGATATCAAGGTAATAAATACCTGATGTTCTCCCCGTTGTCCCTACCCGGCAGCGGGGATAACCTTGGAACAATACGATTAGACCAGCGGTCCACATCCAATATATGGCTGGACAGGAAACACCGAAATGCTCGATAAAACACCAGTTAATGGTTCACAGATTGCCGATGTCCAGAACAGCGCCGATACACGGCAGATTGCCATTAACAAGGTAGGTATCAAAGACATAAGCCACCCGATGCGGATCCGGGATCGCAGTGAAGGCGAGCAACACACCATTGCCAACTTCAACATGTATGTCAACCTGCCCCACAACTTCAAGGGCACTCACATGTCCCGTTTCGTGGAGATTCTCAACAGCCACGAAACCGAAATCACCGTCGAGTCCTTCAAGGACATGCTGGCGGAGATGACCGAACGCCTGGAGGCGGAATCCGGTCATATCGAGATGAATTTCCCCTTCTTCATCAACAAGACCGCCCCAATCTCCGGGGTTAAGAGTCTGCTCGATTACGATGTCACCCTGATCGGTGAGATCCATGGCGGCAAACCGATCATCGAGATCAAGGTGGTGGTACCGGTGACCAGTCTCTGCCCCTGTTCGAAGAAGATCTCAGACCGGGGCGCACACAACCAGCGCTCTCATGTCACCGTACAGGCCAGAACCAAAGGTTTCATCTGGATTGAAGAGATCATCGACATGGTTGAGAAACAGGCCTCCTGCGAGCTGTTCGGCCTGCTGAAACGCCCGGACGAGAAGTTTGTCACTGAAACCGCCTATGACAATCCGAAGTTTGTCGAAGACATGGTTCGGGACATCGCGGTTCAGTTCAACCGGGAAGATCGGATAAGCGCCTATGTGATTGAATCGGAGAACTTCGAGTCGATTCACAACCATTCGGCCTATGCCCTGATCGAGCGGGATAAGACCACCGAGCCCGCCTGACTGGCTGATCGTTGAAAGGGCTTAGAAACGCTTCTCAAGCACCAGCACATCACCCTGGTCATCCATTTTGACCCGGTTGAGAAAACTCATACCGAGTAAGACCCGGCCAGGCCCAGAGCCTTCGATGACGAAGCCTCTGACCCGTCGCAGTGTGATCTCCCCCACTTGAACCCGATCCAGGGTCACCTCATAACCCTTGGTGACACCGTTGGCGGTGTTCACCATGATCGGTTTGCCTTTATAGCGGTACTGGACACCAAGACGCTTCGCCTGACTGGTATTCATCGCCACCGCGGTGGCGCCGGTATCGACCAGAAAATTCACGGTCAAGCCGTTGATCGTACCCACAGTGGAGTAGGCACCGGCCAGATCGCGCCAGACTTTCGCGGTTACCTGCTCGGGCTTACTGAATTGACTGGAGATATGTCCGCCCAGCTGATAGGTATCACGCTTGCCATCCACTTCGATCACAGCCTGCTTACTGGTAGCGGAGATCAGCAACACCCCTTCCGGCGAGGGTTTGTTGAGTTTCAGCAGCCTTCTGGTGCCATCGATATTGACCATCGCCTTATCGGCAAACAGCGCTTCCACCACAATCCGCTCCACCCCGACAGCTGGAGAGGCAGCAACAGAGAGCCAGAACAGGCAGATCAGCAGAGTTCGGTTTGTCATTCAGAACCACTCCCATTGATTCAACAGCACCAGGCAGAAGGCAGCAAAAACTCCGGCGATCAGATCGTCCACCATGATACCGAATCCGCCTTCGACCCGTTGATCGACCCAACGGATCGGCCAGGGTTTCACAATATCGAAAAAGCGGAACAGAATGAAACCGATCATCAGCCAAAACCAACCGCTGGGAGCAAACGCCATGGTTACCAGGTAACCGACGATCTCATCCCAGACAATCCCGCCATGGTCATGCACACCCAGATCCCGGGATGTCTGCTCGCAGAGCCAGATGCCAATCAGAAACGCCACCGCGGTAATGGTTAGATAGTAGACCAGTGGCAGAGGTTGCATGGCCAGGTAGATCGGTATGCCGACCAGGGTACCGAGCGTACCCGGCGCCTTAGGCGACAGCCCGCTACCAAACCCGAAGGCCAGCAGATGCACGGGGTTGCCCATATTCGGTGGATTGCTTTGCTGTTCGCTACTCATTTATCAGCTAGGGCCTGTTAACGCGAAACCAATTCGCCCAGCTGGGGCGGTTTTTTGTCTCCAGCATGGCAGAATGTGTGAATGATAACGCAGCTGGGCAGAAAATAGCCCCAATCATTTGATAAAAAGGGCGAATGGATTCTCTCTAATCGATGGAAAATCGAGTAATCCCCCCAGGCGACTGCTTTCGCAATGAGTGCGGATTCTTCTGCATGCCTGTCTGGGTATTACTTCTACTCATCTGAAGTCTTATGATCAAAATGGCCATTTTTTAAGAAAAACACGATCTGATCAATCACTGCATCGTTCCGCATGATGAACGTATGGCCGGATTTCACCCTGAGAAAATCCCTCATTTCCGGCAGTTTGGTACGTTCAACGGCGACTTTACCGTCATCGGCCCCGGGTATTTCCGGTAGAAACCAGGGCTCCCCATCCGCTTCTCCTGCAATGATGCCAATTTCACCCTCGATCGGTTGAAGACGGTTGGGCAGACTGTTCTGATCCGTTCCCAGAACCTGGGCATTGGGACCCATGATGGTTTGATAGAGAAATCCATCTTTCATCTCATCTGCCACTTCGCTGCCTTTGTTGGGTGGCGCCAACATCACGATACGGCCCAGATCGTCAATCTGATGATTCTGCAGGTAGTAGCGCACGATAATTCCACCAAGGGAGTGTGTGACGAAGTGGATGGATGCAGCCTGGTTGTCACGACAGTATCGAATGGCCGACTCCACCATCGGTTTGGTGAATACCTCCAACCTCTGGGTCAGACTCGGGTAACTCTCATTCCATACCCGATATCCCTGCGCGATTAACGCATCCTCGATCAAGCTCATCGACTGGGAGGTGCGCCCCATGCCGTGCAGAAGAATGGCGCAATCGCCCACGCCTGTGTCTGCCGGTGTGAGTGTCGGTAACAGCAACAGCAGTGCCGCGACAAAATGTAGCTCTCTTCTCATTTGATCGATATGGGGTTGATTCAGTGGTTTGAGAGCCGATTGGCTATCCTGACCATTTTGGCCAACTCCTTTTCCAGTGCCCGCCTTTTTTTCCGCAGGTAGTTTTTTAGGTCACGTTTTCTCAGAAACAGAACAAATACCCGGATGTTTTCCATAATCCTCTGCTTCTCTCCGCGCACCATCAACAGTACTGCAATACTGAGAATCAGTGTCACGATATAGGTCAACATCCACTGCCAACCGAAATATTCAAAGATCAGATAGATCTGCAGACTCCACACGGATGAAAAACAGATCAATCCCAATACCATTTGGGCGGTATCGTATTGATTGGTTCCCTTGGCGAAATGGCGTGTTAAGTATTGAGTCATCTGGTACGGGATATAACTATTGAGAATAGCCCAAAGCGCAATCGGGAACACGACCAGTACCATCCCTACCATTCTTAGAACATAGAGCGCGATCAAAGTAGGCTTGTAATCGATCGAAAGCTGATAATCCTTGACCCCGCAATAGTGGCAGATCCGTTCGAAATGTTTGAGCTGGATAATCAGTGCCCTCACCCGGTCAGGCTCATAGTTTCTAAGCAGCTTTTGTGCATCGATGATGCGTTGCTGGGCACGAAATCGTTGTTGTAGATTTCGTCGATGGTATCTGCCATTACGTAAGGCGAAAAAACGCTCTACCCGGTTGACCAGATGAATCTCTTCCCAACTCTCTGCATTCAGCGTGAGCGATGTTAGGCCCAGTCTGATTCTTTCGGTGAGTTCGGCAGCTTTCAGCTCATCGGTAAGGTTTGCAGGAAATGTCAGTTCGATCGGCTTGCCGAACTGCACTAATGCGGCACTTCTGAATTGACCCTTTTGCGGAAAGGTCAGACCGACTGGAATGACTGCGGGTTCGACACCGGTCATTTCAATCGTTCCTAAAGCCAGGCGTGCCGCCCCCGTTTTTAACGCAGACAACTTGGAGTCATCATGACTTTGTCCCTCGGGAAAGATAATCAGGGTCTCCCCTTTTGCAAGCAGTCCGTAACATTTTTCAAAGGTGTCCCTGTTTTTACTGACATCGACCCCCGGATCGTCTCGACGATAGATTGGTACCGCACCAATACGTTGCAGGATCGGTCTTAGCAAGGGATTATCGAATAAACCACTGCGCGTCAAAGGTCGAATGGCCTTTTGTGTTGCTGCCTGTATCACCACAGGGTCGGCCAGGGCATTGACATGGTTGGCGCAGAGCACAATACCTTGCTCCTCTGGCAGATTTTCCAAACCCGAGACCTCGAATCGGCGATAAAAGAGCTTTACCACCCATCGACAGAAGGTCTGCCAGAGTTTTTCAAACCAGCTCAGCTTTATAACACTGGATATTGTGGTAGTTTGATTTTCCATGAGTTGATTCTCAATCCTTTGTCATTTCATCTGGTCATTATAATTGGCAATCGCCACCAACCCATAAACTCTCTAGATTATGGTGCCAACTGACCAACCGTTGGTTGGCTTTATTACTGGTTGAGAATTGAAAAGAAAACAGTTCAGCAGGTAGACAAAGCTGAAACTAGCATCGGAATGTCAAATGGTCTGAGATAATAACTCCCCTCTCCCATCAAGGGAGAGGGGCTTTTAGAGGCGTTGGTTCTTCGGACGGTTTACCAATTGATTGGGGTACCGACATCGATCAGGATGCTGCCGTAGCCTTCATCCACTCCATTTTGTGCAACATGGCGTGTATCGGCATAGCCACCTGCGTGGAGAATGGAGTTAGCGTAGGAATCGCCAATTCCCGGTTGTACAGCGGTTGCCAGTTGGGTCGATTCTGCGGTTCCATCATAGAGGTCATGGTTTTGGCCCGTTACATCAAATGCACTGGCGTAGAGGTTGCTAGAAAGGAACATGGCTGCTGCTGTGAGTACGATTTTGTTCATGGTGTTTTTCCTCTGTTTTTCAATTTTGATTCGCAGAAATTGCTGCGTTCAGTTACCTATACGCAGGGTTTTGCGGGTTGGATTCAATACTGTTTCTGAGTGAATTTGTTAATCGGTTTGCTGCATCTCAACCAATGGATATTCAGATGTGAGGCAAGGGGTTGCTAATAAGACAGAACGTCTCATTGACCTTTTGACATAGAGTAAATACCCGAACCCAATTGGAGTAACTGGCAGATGTTCAGATACTCTCTCTACACAGACACGGATGCTACAGACCACGCTTTCTCTGTAGTTTCACGCTCAACTCTTTTTGCGGCGTAGATAAACAGAAGAACGGATCCAGCGATGTCATTCGGTTAAGCGAATTCACTTTTCATAGCCAATAAGCAGCCAGACCATGAGAGTTTTCAGGCTGGATAATCATTGGTTTTCGATCCTGTCAATCGGTAGAGATACTCTGTCTATCCATAGGACATAATTTGAAAGTGGGTCTATGCTTCCTATATTGATTAGGGATCTACCGGAATCCAAATAAGCCGCTTTGTTGGAATAATAAATACAAAGAGGATCAACAGCTTATGAGTTCCAAGATTGATCAGCAGCGCAGCGTCACTCTGCGCCCGCTGTATGGCAATGAAGTCACGCTGACCTGCGATTGGGCCAAATTTCAGGCCGCAGCCATTCGCTGGAGTCGCTCCCTGCGCAATCGTCGCCGCTGGCTGACCAGTGATGCCATCATTGAACGCCGCCGCCAGGCTGTCGAACAAGCGGCTGAGATCTTTATCGAGCTGAGGAATCCGAAAAAACATCAGGAGATCATCAGCCGCCTGGCGAAAGGCGGCATCGTCGAAGTGACACTGCCGCCATTTGAAAGTGAGTCCAAGGATTGGGCACTGAGAATTTTTCCCTGGGAGTATTTTCTATCCACTTTGACCCGTGAAACCCGCAAGGCACAGCAACCGCCACTGCCATTTCTGATCACCCGGGTATTGCCGCTGGAACACGCCGACAGGGATTACGCAACCATCGCGGACGACAACATACTGATGGCCCAATGCGCCCCAAAACCTCTGGAGGCGCTCTACAGTTTCCGTTCTGAAGTGGAACTGATGCGCATCAACCTGGACCTGAAAGATTGGGATTTTGTTCTTCCCAATCCCAACAGTAGCACGCTGAAAGATCGCATCGCTGATCAGTCTCCCGGTCTCGTCCATCTGGCCGGTTTCGATCTGCACCAGGCGCTACACTACCTGCCGCCGCAAATCAGCGAAGGGGTGGGTCGGCATGAGGATGGTTTTATCATCTCCGATCCGCAAGGGGTGGCGGTAGCCCTGAAGCCTGAACAACTGGCTGAAATCGTCAATGCCGGCGCACTCAAACCGGCCCTCGTATCGGTAAATGTCTATAACTCTGCAGCCCGCCTTTGTGCCCTGGCAGTCGCCCATGGTGCCAGGGTTGCGGTGGGTTTCCAGGATGAGATCGATAACCATCTGGCCGAGATATTTTTTGCCAGTCTCTATCGTGCCTGGCACGACGATCCTGACACATACGTTCTACCCGCCTTTCAGGCGGCCTTCGAAGAGACCCGAAAACTGCCCGATGAGTACCGTATGCAGGGCAGCGGTATCGTTCTCTGGTCCAACACCTCCCTGTTATATCAAGTCAGTGAGCGTGAACGTAGTGTGCCACTGATTGAACGGCCATCCACGGGTAGTGGGGACGGGGTTGGTGATCTGTTACTCGATATTGCACCTTATCAGCGTCTCAACTACGCCATTCTGCACAATCGCGGCCACCTGTTCACTCAGTTCAACGTAACACGGACCTCGCGGAACTCCCCGGATAAGGTGCACGTGGAAGTCGTCGCCCGCGTCGGTGCGCAGGAGTACCCCTACCGTGGCTCCCACAGTACCGGCGAGGTGGGAAAACCGGAAGATATCGGCAAGTACATACGCATACCGCTCTCCTGGGACTACCTGCGAACCCTCTCGGAGACTTTGCGAACCACTGTCTATGTACGAATTACCGCCCACGATAATGTCATCGAGGAGAAGACTTACCAGGTGGATGTGGCACCGCTCGAGGAGTGGAGCGACACAGACGAAGACCGCATCTGGCTGCCATCCTTCGTGTTACCCAGGGATGTGGCCGTGATCGACGCGGTAGCCGGTGCACGACGCTATTTGAGCGCATTGAGCGACGATCCGAACGCCGGTTTTGATGGCTACCAGAGTTACGGTCTCTATGTGGATGATCCCTACGGACCGGTGGACACCCAGGTCAGAACAATCTGGTCGGCACTCGTCCTCGATCACCGTCTGCAATACATCAATCCACCACCATCCTACTATGCCAAAGCGCAAAGGGTGCGCAGTCCATCGGAGGTGTTACGACGCTCTCATGGCACCTGCATTGATCTGACATTGTTGCTGGCCGCCTGCCTGGAATACATCGAGATCCACCCGGTACTGTTTCTCATCGAAGGTCACGCTTTTCCAGGTTACTGGCGCAGCCCGCAACAGGCGGATTACTTTGTTCAAGGTGACTACCCCGACGGTGAGACGGACGCTGAAGAACTGACTGAGGATATGGGCACACCGTCCTGGATGTACTCCAAGGCCCATCTGGAGCGTATCTACGCCTTTGTATCGGCCGGGCACCTGGTACCTATCGAGAGTACGCTGCTAACCTCCAACAGCGGTTTCTTCGCCGCATGCGATGCAGGCATCGAGTCACTCAGCGATCCCGACCGATTCCAGTATCTGATCGATGTGCGCCGCGCCAGAAGCGATCCCCAGGGCGCCACCCCACTACCTATCAATAATCAAATGTCATGACAGACGATATACGTGTAAACAGTAAGCATCTGGATCGAGCGCTTGAGGCGTTGAATCTCACGCCGGATCCCGACACCCTGAAATCAGCCGACTCACTCGGCCGGCCGGGCCCTCGCCGCGCCGGGGCGAAAAAGGCGGCCTTGCAAATGACCAAGATGCGGGTGCTGGATATCGGTGGCGAAGCCCTGAGCCTCGAAGAGCGGCCACTGACCCCGGTTTCACCCAAACGAAGGGGACGCCCTCGCAAAGTAACCGGCAGAGAGCAGGTCAAACTGGAACGCCCGATGTCACTGTTGCCCTACAACCAGGTCACCCAGGCGGTGGCCCTGCTCGATTATAAATTGACCCCCGAGCGAGGTTTGCGCGAATGGAAGAACGGCAAGATCGTTGGTGATGGAACGGATATCAAACCCATGGGCAAAGGCAAAAAAATATTGCTGTTCGTGCACGGCACCTTCAGCAAATCGGATGCCTACTTTGACCAGATAGACAGAAGAGGCTTCAAGGCCGGTGATGAGTTCCTGCGCTGGGCAAGCCGGCAATACGACCAGATACTCACCTTCGACCATGCCACTCTCTCGAAGAGTCCATTCGTAAATGCCCACACACTTGCGCTTGCCATGGGCAATACAAACGCCGATGTGGATATCATCAGCCACAGCCGCGGTGGTGTGGTAACCCGCTGGTGGGTTGAGGCTTTGGACCGGGGGCGTGGCAAAAGGCGGGTGGTATTTGCCGGATCCCCATTGGCCGGTACCGGACTGGCCTCCCCGGCCAACATCCGGGGCGCTATGGATATGGCCTATAACATCGGCAATGTCATCACCAAGGTCAGTGCTGCGGTGCCCTTGCTGATGTTTGCCACCGGTATGTTTCAGATCATCACCTCGGTGTTGCGAGTCGCCGGCAAGACACCCTTGGCCGATGCGGTGGTGGCCATCGTTCCCGGACTCGCCGGTCAATCCCGGGTCGGCAACAACTACGAACTGCTGAGCTTGCGAAGTTATGCAAATCCCCGCGCGGATCGAGACTATTTTTTTATCGTATCCGATTTTGAGAGTGAGAAAGTTGGCTGGAAGTTCTGGAAGGTGTTTCGCAAAGGAAAGCTGAAGATGAAGCTTGCCGATATCGGAACAGATATCCTGTTCGAAGGTAAAAATGATCTGGTTGTCGACACCCTCTCCATGACCGATTTGACCGATGAACTGATCATCCCGGATTCACAGATTCTCGACTATGGCACCCAGAGTAAAGTGATCCATACAAACTACTTTGAACAGGCCAAGACCCTGGCCTTTATTCGTAAATCATTTGAGACTACGTCGGGATAGTAGATAAGACCCAAGTTCAATAAACCACACTAACCATTCGATCAGAAACTTTGGCTTCAAATGGACGACTTTGCCAGGATCTACCGCCAACTGAACTCCTTTGCGGCATTAATCAGAATGAGCGACGACTGCACAACTTGACTGATTCCGTTGGCAAGAAGATGCACCGATGGATCGGTGCTAGCTGGTCCTGAAGTGATCGAACCCAAGCTGTGGTGGGTGCCATGCTTCGCCTTGCTTATCGACACAACGCAAGCCCGGTTCTGCTTCGACACAGCCTATGCGACTGATCGGCAGTGACAACTGTCTGGCAACGGCCGACACCGCCTCACGACATTCAGCGGGCAGGGTCAGGCAGAGCTCGTAGTCATCACCCGCTGAAACCAAGCGGGACCAATCCATATCATCCCCCATGACCGCACGCAGTTCAGCTGAAACAGGCAACTGCTCAAGTTGCAGACTGGCCCCTACGCCACTCTTTGAAAGGATATGTCCCAGGTCAGCAAGCAGACCATCAGAGAGATCAATGGCGCTATGGGCCAGATGGCGTAGTGCAATGCCTGCCTCCACTCTCGGTTGCGGCCGCTCCAATCGGTCGACCAGTTTCTGCTGAGCTGCTGTGAAAGCCTGTGTTGATTCAAGCAAGCGCAACCCCATCGCCGCATCACCCAGGGTCCCGGTGACATAGATATCGTCCCCAACCTGCGCGCCGTCACGACGCATCGCCTGATCTTTTGCAACCATTCCATGGATCTGTACAGTGAGACTGAGCGGTCCTCTGGTGGTATCGCCACCCACCAGGGAGACGTTGAATCGATTCGCCAACTCGGCGAATCCTCGACAAAAGCCGGCGATCCACTGTTCATCCACTTCCGGCAGAGTCAGTGCCAGGGTGGCCCAGCTGGGTTCAGCGCCCATCGCGGCCATGTCACTCAGATTGACCGCCAATGCCTTATGCCCCAGTGCCTCGGCGGACACATCCTGAAAAAAGTGTACCCCCGAGACCATCGTATCGACACTCACCACCAACAAGCTCTCTTCCGGCACCTGCAGCAACGCAGCATCATCGCCAACCCCCAGAACCACATCCTGGCGCGGATTGGTGAGCTGTTTGAAATATTGGTTAATCAGGGCGAACTCAGGGGTCTCTTTATTGATCTTCATCTGATAATCAGCAATTGTCTCCTATAATTGGCAGTGTAACTTTCCACCAAAAGAAGAACAAAGCGAGATTCCCTCCGGGGTTGAATTAAAAAGAAGAAGAAAGAGGCGGTAGTAATGAGTGAACCGAAGAGCTTCCAGATCATCGAAAAACTGGGAGATATCCTGGTAGAGACCTTCCACATCGTCGGCCTGTTCGTGATCGGCGCCACCGTGGTCTGGTCCGGCGTGGTGGCCTACATGGAGATGGTCAGCCACGGCCATGCGACTCTCAAGGACATCCTGCTGCTTTTCATCTACCTGGAACTGGGTGCCATGGTCGGTATCTATTTCAAGACCCGCAGACTGCCGGTACAGTTTCTGATCTATATCGCTATCACCGCCCTGACCCGCTTGCTGACCATCGATATCAAACAGATGCCGAATGAGACCATTCTCACCATTACCGGCGCAATCCTGATGTTGACCTTTGCCATTCTGGTGCTTCGCTACCGCCACAGTCAGGCCAAAGGAGAGCAGGAAGATTTTTAACTTCAGCGTTATCGGCTGAGACCATTGATGTGGCTGGGGCAAATCTGACAATTGTCGTATCAGCGACAGACCTCCACCAACATACTCACCCTATCCCATTGTTATTAATATAAAAAAATATTGGCACCTGGATTGCAAAATACGATAGGGTTGGTCTTAACCACCCAATCGAACGCACACTGACTGATTATGAATGGCAGCTTCGAATCGTGGTCCCAATGTAGTATCGAATCATGACTGGAAGATCTGTGAAACCGCTAACCACACTCCTGCTGACGCTTGCTCTCTCCACCACCGGCATTGAAGCTGCAGAAGTCAAACTCGCCATCGCCGCCAATTTCACCGATGTGGCACGTATCCTGGCTGAGCGGTTCGAGCAGCAGACAGGCCATACCACCAGGATCAGCTACGGTTCCACCGGCAAACTCTATTCACAGATCGAGCATGGCGCGCCCTTCGAGGTCTTCCTTGCCGCCGACCGGGCGAGGCCTGAAAAGGTGCAAGACGAGGGTCTTGCGGTTTCCGGCAGCGGCTTTGTCTATGCCCGGGGAAAACTGGTTCTGTGGAGCCTCCGGGAGTCACTGTTTACGGAGGGCGAGTCCTATCTTAAAGGGTCTGATTTCAGACACCTGGCCCTCGCCAATCCGAAAACCGCCCCTTACGGCCTGGCGGCACAACAGGTGATGCAGCATCTTGGTGTCATGGAGTCGATACGACCCAGGCTGGTAAAGGGTGATTCAATCGCTCAGACCTTTCAGTTCGTGGCAACCGGCAATGCGGATGCCGGGTTTGTCGCCTTGGCTCAGATCAAGGCATGGCAGGGCGAAAGCGGTACCTTATGGGAGATCCCGGAGAGCTACTATGCACCGATCGACCAGGCAGCGGTTTTACTCAATAAAGGCCAGGACAACCCCGCTGCCCACGCCTTTCTCGACTTTCTCAAGAGCGAAAAGGCAAAACAGCTGATCCAGGCCTACGGCTACGGGGTGGAGTAGACAGCACGAGTCGAGGTATGGTGATCCACCATCAATCTCTATCAGCGTCTGTTGGAGCGGACTATGGACTTTGACTGGCAACCTGTCTGGTTGACCCTGAAACTGGCTGGCACCACCACTGTGCTGCTGCTGATCATCGGTACACCGATCGCCTGGTGGCTGGCCAGAACCCACGTCTGGTACAAACAGGCCCTGGCCGCCGTGGTAGCTCTGCCCCTGGTGCTGCCACCCACGGTACTCGGTTTCTATCTTCTGATCATGCTAGCCCCGGACGGTCCGGTGGGCCAGCTTACCCAGGCGATGGGCATCGGCACCCTGCCCTTCACCTTCGAAGGTCTGGTGTTCGCCTCGGTCCTCTACTCCCTGCCGTTTGTGGTCCAACCACTGCAGAACGCCTTCGAGGCCCTGGGGCCCCGACCGATGGAGGTCGCCTCAACCCTTCGCGCCTCGCCCTGGGACCGTTTTATCACTATTGTGATTCCCCTGGCCCGGCCCGGCTTCCTCACCGCAGCGGTGCTCTGCTTCGCCCACACCATCGGTGAGTTCGGGGTGGTTTTGATGATCGGCGGTAACATCCCCGGAGAGACCAAGGTGCTCTCGGTGGCGATCTACGACCATGTGGAATCGCTCGAATACGATCAGGCCCACCTGCTGGCCGCCGGTATGCTGGCCTTCTCATTCCTGGTGCTGATGACCCTCTACCTGGTCAATGGCCGTTACACCCGGAGCCATCGTCCATGAGCGAGATCGAGGTCCGGATATCCAACCAGCTGGGTGATTTCGATCTGGATGTGGCCTTCTCCGTACCGGCCCAGGGGGTCACCGCCCTGTTTGGCTCCTCCGGTTCCGGTAAAACCAGCGTATTGAGGGCGATTGCGGGCCTGGAGCGCCCCTCCCAGGGGCTGGTTCGTATCAATGATGAGGTGTGGCAGGATCAGCGCCGCTTTCTGCCGCCTCACCGCCGTGCTCTGGGGTACGTGTTTCAGGAGGCGAGTCTGTTCCCTCATCTCTCGGTGCGCCGCAACCTGGAGTACGGCATGCGCCGGGTGGCCGAGAAGGCGCGCCTGATCGCCTTTCACGATGTGGTGGAACTGCTCGGTATCGCCGGACTGCTCAAACGGGAGACCCACAAGCTCTCCGGCGGAGAGCGTCAGAGGGTGGCGATTGCCCGCGCCCTGCTGACCAGTCCGAGGCTGATGCTGATGGATGAACCGCTGTCAGCCCTCGACCATGGGGCCAAACAGCTGATCCTCCCCTACCTGGAGAGCCTGCACGACGAGCTCGGCATCCCCTCGATCTATGTCTCCCACGATCCCAACGAGGTCGCCAGGCTGGCCGACCGAATGGTGCTGCTCGATCAGGGCAAGGTGATCGCATCCGGTGAAGCCGCCAACCTGCTGACCCGACTCGATCTCCCCCTCTCCGGCTACGGCGACGCCTCGGCGTTTCTGGAGGGCACGGTAAGCTCCCATGACAACAGCTACCATCTCACCTGGATCTCCCTGCAGGGCAACCGGGTGGCGGTGCCGAGGGAGGATCTGCCGGTGGGACGTCATGCCCGGGTGCAGATCCAGGCCAGGGATGTGAGTCTGGCGATACATGCCCATTCGGACACCAGCATTTTGAACATCCTGCCCGCCCGGGTGATCGATACCCACGATATCAACCCGACCCAGATGCTGGTGCGCCTGGAACTGGAGGATGGCCAGACCCTGCTGTCGCGCATTACCCGCCGTTCAGCCATGGGCATGGGGATCCATGAAGGGATGATGCTCTATGCCCAGGTGAAGAGTGTCGCGCTGCTCGCATAGACTGATCGAGATCTGACGTTGTTTATCCGATCAGTGATATTGATCTCTGCAGATCAGCTCATCGATCTATGAATTTGTCTCTTTTGACATCAAGACAAGCATCCAGTGCTGAAGGGCCTATTGGGCACCTCTTATGTTTATCAATGATTTATCCGGATACCAGCGGTATCATGGACTCTCCCATTGAGTAGTGACCGAGGCCACCCCATGAAGACCCATGCCAATCTTCAACGGCAAATGATCCGTCTCTTCATTATCACCCTTCTGGTTGCCGGCTGTGGTATGCCCGGACCTTTGGTCACCAAAGACCGGATGATCGAACTGAAAAATCATTTCGTCGGGCGTGAGTTTGTCTTTCGCACCGACTGGACCAACCAGTTGCTTGTCTACAAGGGAGAGCCGACTCACCTCTGTTTGACCACACCCCATGCAAAAGCGGATTGTCTGAGTAAATCGGAGAGGACCAAAAAACTGCTCGCAGCTGCAGGTACCCTGGCAAAGATTACAGATGTGACTCAGCAATCCACCTGGCGAATCTATCTTGCCTATGAGACCGATCAGAACAAAACCGGTAAGATCATTATCGAAACCGAACATCTGGACAACTGGGCCATGCATGGCCCCATGGCCCATGCCAAGTGGACCAACGACAATGCCACCCCATCGAACCTGGAGGCAATGGTTAGCCGATCCACAATCCGTTTCCTGGCGGAAGACGATATCGAAAGCCAAGTCGTGGAGACAGAGAAGGTCGCCCCTCCAAAGCAGCTTTCGTTAACCCCAGCCGTTACACCAAAGCCACAGGCAGAGAAGGTTGTCAGGCCGCAACTTAGAGCGTTGCAAGCGGTGGCTGAACCGGCAAGAATCATCCCCGGCAAGACGCTGAGACTGAATTTGGATTATCGATTGGAAACCGGCGGGCGCGAAAGTATCGAAGTCACCGAGACACGCCATTTGATCTTCAACGGAAAAACCCTACCAGGCTATCCCAAACAGCGTCGGGAGCTGAAATCTGCAGGACAACACACCTCCACCTTTCGTCAACAGATCCCTTCACGAGCCAAGCCAGGGGTCTATACCTACAAGGGTGAGGTCTGTATCGATTCTGCCTGCAGTAGTCAGCTAATGAGGTTTTCCGTCGAAAGCCGCTAACCTCAGAATCTGTTCTCGTCACACCACTCACGGGAACCAGTGCACTCATAACCTCCCGTCGAAGGCGGCAGAATACCGCCTCCTGGGGGAGGCAGTATGCCACCATCCTGAGATGGTGGCGGAGTTCCTGGTGATCGTCCGGGCTCAGGGGAACGGGGCCTTGTCTGCCAATCCGTCTGATCACTGACTGTCGTCTGTCGCCCTGTTGGCGCAGTGAAGGAGCTCTGGCTCTCCCGGTACTTTTCCATCATACCGCCATATTTACGCTCATTCTCCTTAGCCATACGGTCGAAAATGTCATCGCCATTGTTTGCGGATGAAGTCGAACCGGCAGTACTGCTGCGTGCTGTCTGTGCCTGATTCACTGCTCCGAGCGCCCCCATCAATGCGCCTCGAAGCGCAGCGGCCGAGCGTCTGCGCTCGGCCCGATCCCGTTCAAAACGGGCACGGGCCTGTTCCCGCTCCCAGGCACTGCGTGCCCCTTCCCGCCTGGCCTCATCGATGACGGCCTGCCGCTCCAGCTGGGCTATCTGTTTGGCGTCTTGCAACAGACCACGCACCGTATCGTCCTGGCCACAGTGAGTGGAAGCATTCTGCATGGCTGTTTTAAGCGATCCAATGCTGCCACTTACTTGACCCTGCTCCAGGCTATCGATTGCGGAACCTATCGCACGTCGATAGGCCTGATCACGTTGCGCCAACAGTTGGATAGTCGGATAGTTCTGGCTAAGCCAGGGGTGGTCCGGGTCCAATCCATGCGCTTCATTCGCCAACGCCAATGCCCGTTGATACTCACAGGCATCGTTGGCCGCTGTGATCGCGCTGACATAGCGCTCGGCCGGGCTAACCTGCTCATACCCCCCATCACCCCAATCACTACCCTGGTCCGCAGTCTCACTCTCTGCGGCACCACCATGTTCACGTATGGCTTCACGTATCAGCGCCTTACGTTTTTGCGGATCGGGCTCACTGAGCATGATCTCGGTAATTCTTTCCGTCAGTGCCTCTTCGCTGGTTAGCGCTTTTGTGATCGGCTCATCACCGTAACCACTCTCTGCGCTGCCCCAGCCGTCGTCTTGTTGTTGCTTTTTTTGTTGCGCTTCATCAGCCTGCTTCGCCGCCTCACTGCGAGCCTCTTCACTCACCTGCCGGGCATAGTCCGCCATGCTCTGAGGATCTGGATGGGCACCCGCCAGCCCGCGTAGAGTTGCCAGTTTTTTCGGATCAACCTCAGCAAGATTACGATCCGCAATGGCGATCAGCTGATTCATCTTCTGTTGATTCGCGTCTATCTCTCCCAATAGCGCCTTGATGCGCTGCTGGTTCTCAGGCGTATGCGGTTGACCAGAGTTGAGAATGCTCTCCAACTCAGCAACCGCCTTTTGGGTTCGCTTATTGGCCCATATCGACTCATGTGTCAGCTGTTGAACCATCGCCTTCTGCTGTTCCGACCATTGGGCACGGGATTCGTAGGTATCCATCTCAGCTGCAGTATTGGCCGCAGCACCCATTCCAAGTGCATTGCCGACCACCTCAGCGCTGATATTCGCCATTGCCGGTATACCATCACGCAAAAATTCAGGCTTTCTCCCTTCCGCCTTGGCTTGAGCCTCCATCTCCTGCCAACGACGGGATGCTATCTCCTTGTTGGGCTCCACCAGCATCTGATTACCCAGATCCTGCAAATTCGATGCAGTGGTATCCGCGTTTGCCACCTGGGTTTTAAGACGATCGATTTCTGCCTGCTCCGCTGCAGTTCGCGGCCCCGGTTTGCCTTCCAGCTCCTTGATGCGGTTTTGCAGCTCTATTTTCTGCATTTTCTGGCGCAACCGGGTATCCACAATCGCTTGGCGCATAGGCGTGTAACCGGTGCCTTCACCGATGATCTCACCAACATCCCGAGCGGTGACACGCTTATCGTCCCGATCCAATACCTTACCCAACTGGCGTGCCGTGGCCTCCCCCATCTGTACTCCGGCCTCTACCGCACCCATACCATCAATCATCGGGGTACCCCCCCCTTTTTTTGGTATACCACCATCGATGGGCTTGACCTTCACCTTACTGCCAGGCTTACCCAAAACGGCAACATCCCCAAGATCAGGCTGTTTGAGTGCTGGTTTGGCGCCGGGACGACGCGCCATCTCGTTGCGTAAATCACTCATCAGCTGACGACCTTCCGGCGTGAGATCACCAGTCCGGGGGTCTTTGGGCAGACTATGCTCTACCTCAGACATGAAGCGGCCTTTTTCCGATGGCGACATGTTTTCCATTATCTGGGCTGCATCCCGGGCAGCCTGTTTGCTATGCCCACTCGGCACATTGGGATCAGCAAGGCCGTTTTGACGCATCCACTGGTCGACCTCGGAATCCAACTGAGCCTTCTCCATAACCCCCTTGGCCATACTCCGTTTGGCATTCTGATAAATGTTCTGTTCTGTTCCGAAAGCGGCCTGACGTTTGCTGTCAAGCTGACGCTGTGCCCGATCCATGTCCGCCGGTGACAGAGTCTCTCCGGGCTTTTTCCCCAACAGTTCCCGCGCCAGATCCTCGGATACATCAGGCTCCCGGTTGGCTCCCAAACGGGCAAGGTCGTGTGTGGGGTTATCCGCTGCCGACAGGCCATGATCCTGACGGTAGCGTGCATCAGCATCACCGATCCGGGAATCATATTTCTGCTGCTGGGCCTGCTTTTGAATCAACTTGCCCTCATCCAGGGTTCCCTTTTCCACCCCCTTGGCCTTCAATGCCTCGATCTGGCGTTTTTTCTTATTGCGGAAATCCTCCATTTCGCTGTCATACTCGACCGTCTCCCGTTGCCTGATCGGTCCCGCCTTGGGATTACGCGACTTATATTCCCAATCGGCCGCTTCGGGACGCTGATAGGCATCATTATTGGAAAGGGAAACCTGCTCGAACTCAGACCGTTTCACATTTTTTGGATTGGCCATGAAATCCGTATCCAGTTTATTGTGCCAATTGTCCCTGTCAGCCGAAATTACCTCATGTTCCTGCAGATAGTCGTTGACCCGGCGATTGTAACCCTGCTGCATCTGCTTGATCTGATCGGGTGAATCGACATCGGTGATATAGTCGGAGTCGGTACCCGGTTGTGATCGCGTTGATTTCGATTTCTGCACTTCAAACCCCGCCTTCGCCTCCTTGGCCGCATCGGCCGCAAACTCCTGGTTGAGTTGTTTGAAATGCTCCTGAGCCGCCTGATATTGCTTATCCGGTATCTGTCTGGCCAAACGGGCCCGGTTGATCGCATCATTGTTGGCGAACAACAACGCCTCCTGCCTTGGCGTGGCATTGCCGGCCACCTTGGCACGCAGGGCTTCATGAATTTCAGGAGATAAGTATTGGGGACCATCGGCGATTGCCAATGAGCTGAGGGTAGCGGAGATTGTCAACGCCACGACTAGAGTGATCCTGGCAGCACCCACTATCAAATTCATCTGCATTCTCATCATTTTTCACCTTCGAATGCCTGCTCAGATAATTCCAATTCGAGCACAAATCCAGCATAGCCAAAAAGCGGCTACTGTTCACTATTTCAGGTCCATTAATTCCTTATTAGTTGATACAAAACAAGTCATTGCAGTGGGACTCGCCAGTTAATGACATGTAATTTCTGAACAAGTCATGGTGCAATAGACTGCCACTCAGCCAAGGGTATGGGGATCCATGAGGGGATGATGCTCTATGCCCAAGTGAAGAGCGTTGCCCTACTCGCATAGACTGATCTAAGTCTGGTATTGATTCTACGATCAGCGGTAACGGATCAGATAGGCAAATGCTGCGGGGGGAATGATCAGAAGCAATACAACCCATCTCACCTGACGCATGGCAACTGCCTTCAGAATAGAGATGAACCATGCCGTGAGTTGCAAAGCCAAGAGATTGAAAAGAAGTGCCAACTTTAGCCTAAGCCAATGATCTGCCATGGCAGACACGTCGAGTTCCTGGTTACTAATCGGGATCGTATAGACAGCAATGATCGCCAATAGACCGGCTACCAATAACAACCACCAACGCGCATGCCAGAGACCCTCTATGACCTTCCTATGAACTCTGAACAAATCAGCCTGACTGTTATCTGATGTGGTCAAGGGGAGAGTATCTTAAAGTTGACGTTCTGATTTATCGCATATGAGGACTATGCTAACTCTTGTATTTGCGGAATGTTTGCGGTGATTGGCGTCCATTCGCGGCTGCCATCGGTCGGACCAACGGCAGACACCAAAGACGAACCCAGTGCTCAGGTATCAGCCCTTCGACTTGGCATCCATCTCAACCGCACGGACCTTTCTGGCCACCTGATCGAGAACACCGTTGACGAACTTGTGGCCCTGTTCGGCGCCAAACACCTTGGCCATCTCAACCGCTTCGTTGATCACCACCCGGTAGGGCACTTCGATTTTGTGCTGCAGTTCGTAGGCGCCGATTCTCAGTATCGCCCGCTCCACCGGATCGACGCTGTCGATGGCCCGGTCGAGGGAGGGTTTGAGCAGCTCATCCAGCTGCCCCAGGTTGCACGGAACCCCCTGCAGCAGATCCTGGAAATAGGGAACCTCGAAGCTGGAGAGCTCCTGCTCTTCGAGAAATTGATTGGCGATATCGGAGACATCCTGACCGGCCATCTGCCACTGGTAGATAGCCTGCACCGCATGTCGTCTTGCCTGACTGCGTTTTTCGCTCATTAATCGATCTGACGTAGAAGATTGACCATTTCGATGGCGGAGAGGGTGGCTTCAGCACCCTTGTTGCCTGCCTTGGTGCCGGCGCGTTCGATGGCCTGCTCGATGGTATCCACCGTCAGCACGCCGAAAGCGATCGGCACACCGTGCTTGAGGCTGACCTGAGCCATACCTTTGACACACTCGCCGGCCACATAATCGAAATGGGGGGTACCGCCGCGAATTACCGCGCCGAGGGCGATGATGGCATCGTATTTACCGCTGGCCGCAAGCTTCTCGAGCGCCACCGGCATCTCGAAGGCGCCAGGCAGACGCACCAGGGTCAAATCGTCCTCGTTGGCCCCATGGCGCTTCAGGGTATCGATCGCCCCATCCAGCAGACTCTCAACAATGAAACTGTTGAAGCGCGCCGCCACCAGGCAAAAGCGTGCGTTGTCGACAGTCATTGCCCCTTCGATTGTCTTGATCGTCATTCTGTTATTCCTGATTAGTAACCAATTGAACTCAATATTACCTGAATCCGCCGACTCAGATGCAACTCAGTGGGAAGCCTACTCCGCTTCCACATACTCGGTGACTTCCATATCGAATCCGGACAGCGCGTGGATACTCTTCGGTGCACTCAATACACGCATCTTCCTGACCCCCAGATCGGAGAGGATCTGCGCCCCCACACCATAGGTCCGCAGCTCTTTGCTGTTGTCCTTCTTGTGGTATTTCTGATGACCGCTGCTCTGGGTCTGGAACTCCATCATCCGCTGTACGACCTCCCGGGCGGTATCGTGATTTCGCAGCACCACGATCACCCCTTCATCCTGCTTGCTGATGTAGCTCATGGCATGACGCAGAGGCCATCCGCACTCGCTGACCTTGGCCTCGAACAGGTCGCACAGACTGTTCTGCATGTGTACCCGCACCAGGGTCGGTCGATCGGCGCTGGGGTGGCCTTTGACCAGAGCCAGATGGAGATCGTTGTCCACCATGTCCTGATAAGCGACCAGACGAAAATCGCCGAACTCGGTGGGGAAATGGCACTCACTCACCCGTTCGATGGTGGTCTCATTCTGTATCCGATACTGGATCAGATCGGCAATGGTGCCCATCTTCAAATCGTGTTCGGTCGCGAACTTTTCCAGATCGGCGCGGCGGGCCATGGTGCCATCCTCGTTGAGGATCTCCACGATCACCGAGGCCGGGGAGAGACCGGCCAGTCTGGCCAGATCGCAGCCCGCCTCGGTATGCCCGGCACGCACCAGAACACCACCAGGCTGTGCCATCAGAGGAAAGATATGTCCGGGCTGAACCAGATCCTGAGGCTTGGCATCCTGTGCTACGGCGGCCAGCACAGTGGTGGAGCGGTCTGCCGCGGAGATTCCGGTGGTAACCCCCTCGGCCGCCTCGATCGAGACCGTGAAATTGGTCGCCGCCAGCTCATCGTCGGTGGTAACCATCAGCGGCAGGCGCAACTGACTGCAGTGCTCTTTGGTCAAGGTAAGGCAGATCAATCCGCGGCCATAGCGGGCCATGAAATTGATCGCATCCGGGGTCACCGCCTCGGCCGCCATCACGAGGTCACCCTCGTTTTCCCGATCCTCATCATCCATGATGACGACCATTTTGCCCTGCTTCAGGTCTTCAATGATTTCTTCTGTGGTGTTCAACGACATGGAAACTTCTATGGGTTTTGTCCAAAGTGAACCGATTATTGTATCAGAGCCAGCTCCACAGAGCATCAAGCAATCCTACCCGGCTGTTTGTGATCCATTCGTGATGATTTCGTGATCCTGCCGGGAAACTCAAAGCCCAGACTCCTCATTACAGCGCAGGCCCAACCAACCTGCTTCAGCTTTCACACGATCCCTGGGGCTGCGCTGTCTTATACCTAAAGGAGAATTAACCATGAAAAAGACCTTAACCAGCCTGCTGGTGTCAGCGAGCATGCTGTATGGAACCACAACTCTGGCCGATGACCGCACCCTTAGTGTGGAGATCACCAACCTGACCAACGCCATCTATTTCACCCCTCTGCTGGTCGCCAAACACGACCGTCATGCGGATCTGTTTGAGCTCGGCGAAGCGGCTTCGGCCAATCTGCAGGCGATGGCGGAAGGTGGCAATATTGGCGGCCTGATCGCCGACCTGGATGCCACCGGCAATGACTATGTGGACAACCCGGCCGGCGGCCTGCTGGCGCCCGGCGCCTCAGCAACGGCGGATTTCTACGATTTCGGCAAGAAAAAGCGCTTCCTCTCCATCGTCGCCATGCTGCTGCCGACCAACGACGGATTTGTCGGCCTGGACAGCATGAGAATCCCCAAACGCAAGGGCACCTATACCTACTATCTGCACGCCTATGACGCAGGCACCGAGGCCAATGATGAGATCATCAACGGCGGCGGCGCACCCAACACCCCCGGTATCCCAGCGGATCCGGGCGGTAATGCAGGCAGCGGCGCCATTGCAACGACTGGACCTGACCACAATCCGACCGTACACATCCATCGGGGCAATATCGGTGACAACGATCCCTTCGGTGGCCACAGTGACCTGGATGCCCGGGTTCACAGCTGGGACGGCCCGGTCGCCAAAGTGGTGGTTCGGGTTCGGGATGACGATTAAACCCGGATGTTGATACTGAGCTGATTGTGCTTAGGACAATCCCACTACCGGCCAGAGACCCCGGTAGTGGGATTCAAATCCAACCATCAGATCCATCCATATCCGACTCATATGGTAAAGTTGACCGAAATGGCACAACTGCAGGATTTCTCAATGAGTCAACCACCAAGCCGGAATGAATTCGATGCCCAGGCGGCTGAGCTGATCAACGAGCTTGGAGCAACAGCCTTTTGTGCCCCACCCGGTCAAATGCCCGATTACACGCTCTTCGTTGATGACAACCAAGTGATTGCAGAGCCCAGGAGCGGTCCGCGTCACCCTTATGGTATTCACTGTGAGGTCCGTGAAGGTGTGACTCAATCCCAAATGGGTGAAGCGCTGCAGACATGGCTGGAGTCCGGTGAAGCCTACGAGGCATTCATTTCAACAAACGTCTGCAGATTCAACTGCTGATCGTTACGCCTGTCACTGGGTACCGATCAGCTGTACCGCGCATTTCCGCTGCCTCGGCCCATCCATCTCCAGCATCAGAATAGACTGGTATCTTCCCAGAACCAGTTCGCCCTGATGAACCGAAACGGATTCACTGTTGCCAAGCATCATGGCAATCAGGTGCGCATGGGCGTTCTCCGGCTCGTCCGGTGGAATATTGACCCGCAGATGAAGATCGTTGTGCTTATAGGGTTTATCAGCAGGTGCAAGAGCTAAGAAGTAGTTGCGAATATCATCCAGCAGCCGCTCCTCATTCTCATTTACCGCCAGCGCACAGGTTGTATGCAGGGAAGTGATCGTGACGATAGCCTCCTGCAGTGCCGACTTCTCGACAATCTGTTTAACCTGTTTGGTGATATCGATTACTTCGAATGACTTGGCCGTAGGCAGCTCAATTTCGTCGTAAAAGTTCAACATGCAGATCTCTCAGGGGGCATAGGTAGTGCGCCAGGTTATAGCACAAACCCCTGTGAGCTGCGATTGTTGACTGGATCAATTTTGCAATCGATTGCTAAACGCCAACGGACGCTAATCACCCCTATCCGCCGCGAATCAGAGAATACTGTTTTTATAGGACCGTTAGCGAGTATTAGCAGTGATTAGCATCCATTCGCGGCCAATTCAATTCCCCGACAGAGAACAGATAGCCTGAGCCTCCTGCTCCAGCACCCCAAACTCAAGCAGCCGCCGGAAAAACTCATCGTGCTCGATGTAGTGGCTCCCGTCACAGGAGAAGTTCATGCCGATCAGGCCGTTAAGCCGATTGACCGAAGCACTGCGAAGATAGATCTGCTCATCAGTAAAGCGCAACCGTTTGAACTCATCGAGTATCAACATCATCTGCTGAGGAGTCACATAGGGCTTTCTGCCTTCGTAGCTCAGGTCCGGAAAACTCTCCAGGAACCCGGGATCAAGCACCTCCTCCTTGACATAGACCTTGTAATTATAAGGATCGTCATAAAACCAGCAGGTCAACTGCGATGAGGAGTAGTGGGCTTTCACATGAAAGGCGCCCTTCTGGGTACACATGGTGTTGATGATGTGATGAATGCGCACAAGATGCTCATCAAACAGGCTGGTTTTACGTGTTTGATGAAACAGAAACTCTCGGACCGACGGATCACCTTTGATCTGTAACCAACGCTGGGGCATCTCAGTTCTCCCGTGAATATGGGTTTCATTGAACAACCGACAATTCATTCAGTCACTTAGGGCCTGTCGGGCAGACAGGTAACTGAGAAAACCTCGTGCACCTAAGGCCAGAGAATCTCCCCTTAACTGGCCCTGGGTTGACCGGTGAAAAATATCCTAGTGGAATACTATGTTTTAAAACACCTAAAGATCCAGCGGTATTTGGCAGATCAAGATCAGACAGAAGAAGCGAACAGAGCAGGGTCGTTTTTTGTTTTATGACAATTTGTCAGAGTCCTGTCCTAACTGCTTGAAACGTTGGTATTCGTAGACCCCAATCAGAGGTAATAGCAACGGCAATCCGCCCCACAGCACCCAGGTCACAAGTAACTCATGGAACCCAACACCTTGTGAAAGTCCGTAGGCAATGAACTGCAGTTGAAAAATGGTATAGAAAACGATCCAGGCTTTGAGCAATGGAAAATAGTCGTTGAATTCACTCAGCCTGATGCCGGGTCTGTCCCCCTGTACTGCCTCTTTTCCACCCCAAAGTAAAAATATCACAACAAACAATGGCACCGCCCAACTCAACCAGCCCCAGATACCCAAAGTGAAGTACTGATCAACAATGACAAGAGTGACCATAACCAGAAAAAAAGACCACATGACCAGAAGTTTTTGTTGAGAATGATTCATAATTCTCTATTTCAAATCCACGAATATAGGCAATGACAACAGACAGAAGCACTCTTATAACTATAACCAAAAAATCCAAATTTAAAATCAATTGCTATATAATCAATTTCTACATTATTCCATGCGGCCAAGATGAAATCACCAGTAGATGATCTATTGAAAACTCACCGCGAGTTAACTCACTCAGAGATGAAACAGGTAACCTCTCATGTGCAGAGAGAGAGCGGTGATTGGATACTCAATACCCTATTGATTGAAGAGACGGATATCCCATTCAAATACAAAAGAAAGAAGCTCTATAAAAGCCTGGTGGGACAACGGGTTAACCTGACCTACTATGCAGATTCGGAAAGCGTGGCAGGGATCGATATGGATGTGATGCGGGTTGTAAGAATCAAGCTATCCTGAATTGGGTACCTCCCGGTAGAGACATCTATCACCCTTTTGTAATATCGATATCCGGTAAATTATCCGCGACCTCCTGATAAGTTTCAGATTCAGTAAGCACCCTGACAACCTCCATCAAAGGCTCAGACCATACCTCGGAAAAATCCGCTTCACCTTGCACAACGACCCGGAAGGCAAGTTGCTCTCTCGGCGGGGTAAACTGAGCCTCAACCCCCTCCTTGTTTCCCCTGGCGTCGATCCGATACCAACCGAACTCGGGCAGATAGACAGCATTCAATCCATGCAGACAAAATGGCGGTTTGTCATCTTCTATGGTGAGCCTCTGATAACATAAGCCAGCCGGAATGCCATTGGCTCTCAACAATGCGGCCAGCAGATGGCTCTTGGCGTAGCAATAGCCGGTCTTGTGTTTGAGAACATCGGAAGCTTTGCAGGTAACCGGATTCAATTTGAAATCGTTGCTGTGTTTGATTTCATCACGTACAAATTCGAAACAGGCCTTGGCAATAGCCGCCTGATCACCCAACCCTTGAGAAAGCGCTTTTGCTTTTCTGAGGATATCAGGATGCTTCCAGTCAATGAGATCCGTCGACGCCAAATACTCTTTCATATCATTGTTAACAAGCCATTCTGACCAAATAGAGAATGTATGCCTAATCCTGTCTGAGCAAATGGATCAGTTATTAGCCATGTATCGAGCATTATGCGATCAAGTCATAGATGGCACGCAATTCTGTTATTTCTCTTTATTGTTTAACTGCTTGCCGCTCGCTTACTGATTCTCCATATTGAAATACCATCGATTTCACTGGCGATCTCCAGTTCAACTACGGCATCTATTTTCTCTGCATAGCTTGGTATTTCACCACTTCTGCGGTAGCGCTTGTAGTTACCATAGTGTCCTGAAATCAACTCATCAAATTCAATTCCGATTTTACTCGATGTGCTCTTAGCGGCTGTGTAGTCCGCAATAAGCACGACTTTTGAACGATCAACCATCAACCGCAGGAGATCACAGGCTTTGGATTCAGGCATTTCGTGCAGACACAGCGTGCTGGTTGCAATATCGAACTGCTTATCACGCACTTGCAGTGCATCGATACACTCGAAGGTAAGATGGTCGAGGTCTCTCTCCAGCTTCTTGTTACCGGCGAATTCAATCATTGCCGGATCGAGATCGACACCATAACCTGATTTTATCTTTGATGCTGATTGAAATAGAAGATCACCGGTACCACACCCTACTTCGAACACCGCAGAACCTGGGTCGATCAGTTCAATGAGTTCCTTTCGTAACGGTGACAGAACCCGGTCTGCCACTCTGTTTTTCAGCCAGACTTTGAAGTGCATAGTTGTTGATTTCAGGAATATTTGGTTATTCTATATCTTTCTGCGATATCCCATATCGAACACTACGCCATTCAGACAACTAAAGGCTACAGTTTTGTGCTGCAGCAATGGCGTAGAATACCATCTGCACCATCTGCGAAGCGTCCTTGTGCCAACCATAACCGCTGTCACGAAGGTGATTGGCGACGGTTGGGCTGTTGAGGTTGGAATTGAATCCACGCCTTGCCTGAGCGCAGCGGCTGTCACTCACCTGCCCGGTATCGAGGGCATTGCCAAGCATCACAGTTCCAAGCGTGTTGAGATGGGCGTTGTCATAGGTGGGATCCGTGGAGCAGGTGCCGTTGCTCGGATTGATCATTCCTGTGCAGTTATATTGAACGCACTGTTCAACGATATCACTGCCACTACTGAAATCGCAGACATAGCTGTTTCCCCAGGCAGCGGGTGAGAAGTCGGTAATTTCATCACTGCCGTCGCGTGGAATACCCGCGTCGATCAGGCGAGCACTGCTGGCCAGCGCATTGATAATGGTTTCACGCTGGCTGTTTCCCGGCGGCAGATCGAGTGCATGATTGTAGAACAGTTCCTGCCACAGGGCGACATAGTGGAAGACCCCACCGGGTGCAAAGGCACAGTCGGTCCGGTTGGTATCCGCATCATCGCTGTAGCAGAAAAGACCATTCGAGAGATTGTCTGCAATGTACTCCTGCATCATTGCACTGTACTTGGCCCTTAGTGCCTTATCGTTTTCAAATGCAAAATCGGCGGCGAATCGCAGGGCATTGAGATGCTGCATCACCTGACGGTTGATGACTCTTGATGAAACCGTATCCTCCCGATTCTCAGCCGTATCAACATAGCGACTGATCACCGAGTCACCCGCCGCCTGGAATCGCTCGGCCAGTGACCGGTGTGGACGGATCACATACGCCTTACCTGAGCCCTGGTTGTAAAACTTGTCATCCGAACCGTAACCGGAGCGGTAGCGGGCACCATCCCCAATACTACTCGAACCGATCACCAAGCCGCTGCGAATACCCACCACTCCCCGACTGCCAGTGTTGTAGGCATTGCTCTTCCACAGGTTCCACTCCGCCGGCAGCGCATAGTCCCACACCCACTTTGGATCGCCGGTGATAAACCACATCAGCAGCTCACTGTTTGTCGGACTCCAGATATTGTTGCCGGGTGAATAGTCATTCACGCTGGTGTTGACGATATCCTTGATGCCTTCCTGCATCGAGTCGACCCAACCAACCAGAGAGTAACCCTTCATACGATCCCGTTGCGCCCCACCGAGGATACTGTCAGTGACACTGTTCTCATGCGCCCCCTCGATCAACGGCACCAGAACATCCATCTCAGAAGCGGAAACTGCCGGAAGTTGAGGAAACACTTTGGCTTGATTCAGATACCACAGAGGTGAGCGCCAGAGCAGACCCCGCTCCATGGCAGCGTTGTTGCGAGCTGCACGCAGCGCAAACTCACTGTCACTCAGGCTCTCTGTATCGATGGAGAGACGCCCGCGACCCCAGATTCCCTGAGCCTCACCGAGGACAAAGGGATCGGTTAGATCAGCCATCACAGGATAGAGACTGACCGAGACCTGGCCTGAGCCATAGTTGCTTTGTGCTGCAAGCCCCTGGGGTTCGCGAAAACGCATCCAGGGCTGCTGCACCTGCAGAGTCAGATTGGCATCACTTACCCCGGCGACCGGTAGCGGGAAAAATTCAGCATCAACACTGTTTGATGCATCGGATGGTAAGGTGGTTATGGTCTCCCTCGCCCATCGCCAATCACTACCCGAAAGGTTTCCCACAGCACCTTTATACTGTCTCACTACAGCCGACGCACTGCTGGTACCGGCTCCCCCACTATTGCTGATGTCACTGCCATCTCGGCTGGAACGGGTGACAACCGTCGTACCATCCATGCCGCTGAAATCGAATGTCAGAATCAGATTACCGATATCGAGGGTACGGCTCCACCAGTCGGAACCATTGATTGCCCCGCCCGGCGAAGCGGCGAACATGCCGTCACCACACTCATTGACAAAATCGGTTTCAAGATCGAGATCGGCACTGCCACGCGTCAAGGTCCAGCGCAGGGTATAACCGGGAGGGTTGCTGCAACCAGGACCAGTCAAACCGTTCACATGACCACGAACTCTTATGACGGCCTTGACCGGACCGTTCTCCTCCACGAGAAATTCACTGCTGTCGGCCCCAGGTGTTGCCGATTGAACGGAATCCCCGTCAACCTGAATCCTGCCGGTAAAGGTAGCCGTACCGACCTGCCCACTGCTGATGCCTGAGGCGGATGCCGGATCGAAGCTTACCTGACTCAGACCGGTATCCACATTGACGGTACCATCAGGATTGATCGATACCTGCAAAGCGTTTGTATCAGTGACTGACGGCATTGTGGCGCAGTAGCGTAGTGAATAGTTGGATTTTCTGGACGGTTCAGCAGCCACCACAGCGGCCACCTCCAGCCATTTAAGGGGTGCATCGCTATCGGACAGCGCTCCATTCCAACGAGCCAGGGGACGAAACTGGGCGGCAACCAGGGTCTCATCCGGGCCGACAAGCACCAGGTTTGACGTACCGGTGAGTGACACCTCCCGTGGTATCGGAACACCGCTCCAGGCCAATTCCGAGCTCCGATCCACCGATTGATCGTTGGTCAGCTCAAGTGTGGTAAGCGCTTCACATTGATTGGTCAATCTCCCCAGACTGGAAATGACCGGGACGCTGGTACCGCTGTTATGGAAGGGGCTGGTATTCGACGCAAGGGTGTTAACATCGTCGACGTATTCCCAGCGCCAGCTGGCAGGACGGCCATCGATCGAACCGTTGATACTACCCCTGACCTGAAAAAGATGTTCACCTACGCCCACTCCTGCAACAGTATGCGGACTGCTACAGCTGCTCCATCCAGAGTCATCCAGATTACACTCAAAAACGGCACCATCCGGACCACTGAAACTGAACGATGCATCAGCACGCCGGGTGCCGGGGAATGGTGCCGAGGAGATCCAGGTTGTAGTGGCGCTGCCAGATGTAGTTACGGGAGGTTCACTGTCATCAGGCGGTGTATCTTCAGGAGGCGTGCCATCGGGTGGAGTATCATCTGCCGGTGTATCGTCGTCTGTCGTTGGCGGGCTCTCATCGGATGTCCCATCATCGCCCGGCGCAGCGTCGTCATTAGAAGATCCGCCACCACAGGCCGGTAACAATAAAAGTAGCGTAGCGAGAAGCATAAATAACGGAATCCATCTGCGTGAGATGCGATTCAACGACAAAAAGGTCATAGTCGGGTCCTCAATGATTTCCTTTTATTATGCTATTTAACACCTCACATGGGGATCACATGCTGAACCACTCATCCAGAAATAGATACCGGTAGTCTGCGGATCCAGCGTTAAAGAATTAAAGGTCATGCTCAAGCTAGCAGACGATTATAGCCACCGATAGAGAAGTTGACGGTGTAAAGATGCTATTGATGTCGTTTCTGTTTCAGGCTCAAGATTACAGATTTAAGAATATTTGGATAAAACTGAAACAAGTTTTGGGATAGAAATTTTGCAGTCTGGTTATGCAACTTAGTATTGATCAAGTGAAATGAGAATAGACGATTCTCTCTCATTCACTATTGCAGGTACCTATTTACTCCCGGATTCATTTAACAAACTTTCATATTTCAGTACGAGTTCACGAACTTTATCGAGTTCGGATGCAGAGATATTGACCACTCGATTGGATCTGAACAACGAGAGAAGATGCATTGTTCTCGGATACTGGTCGAGATTACCTGCCATCTGAGCAATACGTTCTTTGAAATTTAACGGCACACGCTTATTAATGCCTATTACCACTTGAATCGTGGGTTCGGATGCGATGACTGGTACGATTGCATGGCGAATCTGCGGGTTGAGCTCCTGTGCAAGTTCGAAAGCCACATCGGTAACCAATGCCGAGTCCACCTTGTTGAAAAACAGATTTATGATGGCGTCGTTGAGACTTTCCGGGTGTTGAATTTCTGAAAAATGCTCTGCTGTTTGAGGCAATTTTCGATCCAGCAGGTTCATATCAAGAAATATTTTTCCAAGTTGGTGACCATAGGGAAAGGCTGGTGATCTCCCCGCCAATTGCGACAGCTCCTTGATATTGTCTGATTTTCTGACCAGCAACATAATTTTCTGCTGTAACCGCTCTCCAAACAGCAGTGAATAGTGATGATCTTCGTCAATCTGCTGCTCTATGGCCAGGTAATCCACAGGATTTGCCAGAACCGCATCGAGATTGTCTTCGCGCATCTGCCTAATAACATTCATCGGATCCTGAAACTCAGTGAATTGGCACTGTTTATCGATGTTTTTCATAAACTCGATAAACGTCATCTCAGTGGCGATGCGTGAATCCATGCTGTGTGTCGAATAGAACAGACGAGACATGATGCCGATATAGGCAGCATCTCTTTCATAGGGATCACTCTGAGCCTGGGAAAAACCAATAGCCGCCATACCGCTTAAAAACAGTAACAGCTGTATTACCTTATAGGCTTTGGTTTTCATGGCTCACATGTTTTCGAGCTAAAATCTGATTGCTACCTGGATTGCAGTAATTGGTTATATCGATCGATAAGCTGTTGTGTTGAGCTGATATCAGACTGATTCAGTTTAATGAATTTATTTGCTCTGAATAGCGAGAGCAGATGTTTAATTCTCACGTTTTCATGGGTTTTACTCATAATGCCGTCGATTCTGGCTTTGTTTTTCTCTGAGATGTTCTTATTCAGACCGATGATTTGAGGTATCATGCCCTGGGATTCTGCCAGAGGTTTCAGATTGGTTCTAATGCGAGGATTAAGCTCTGAGGCAAGTTCAAATGCTATATCCGAGACCAGAGCTGCATCTGTCTTATTGAAAAAAAGATCCACAATCGCGCTATTGGTATCTATCGTTTCATGAACAGTAGTAAAGTACTGGTCAATTGTTGGGTAGTCACTTTCCATTAAAAGCACGTCGAGATAGGCTCTACCCAGGAAATGCCCTGCGGGTATCGATATCTCTTTGCCATATAATCCCGATATACTGTCGATATTGTCGGACTTCCTGACAAGAAGCAGTACAGTTTGCTCAGCTCGTTCCCCGTAGATCAGGGAGTAGAGCCTACGCATATCAATTAAATTTTGCATCTCAAGAAAATCGATCGTATTGATGAATATCGCATCAATTCGATTATTGGCCAAGTCATTCTTCAGCTTGTTTTTATCGTCATAAACAATGATTTCCGACCTCATACCCAATGCGCCAAATACTTCCCTGATAATCATATCGGTCGCAATCGTGGTATCTGTTGCATTGGCATCGAACAAGACTTTAGACATTCTGCCAAAGTAACCATTTTCTGGCATCTGAACGTACCGGTCTGGTAATTTACCCGCTTGAGTGGCAAAAAATGGAATTGAAGCCAGCAACAGAAGCATCGCGGCTATAGAAGTGACAAACCAACGGCCCTTTGACGGCCAAACAGTGATGAGTTTTCTAACAACCATTATTTGTCATATGTTGAATACTACTTTCAACACCCCTTCATAGTAGCTTTTTAGCAGTGATTTCTGGTTAAACCGCCTTTTCTATTATCTTTGTTGGCTGTGAATCCCGTTAATTTTCTGACTCAGATTAAAGCTAATTTGCGGCATGGTTTGCTCTGCGGGATAAGTCATGGAATTCATGACGTAATTCACGCACCTCAGTCAGGGAACTACTGGATAGCTTTGTTATTGCCGATATCCGAAACAGGAGCATTGATTGAGCCAAGTTGGCTGAACGCTGAGTATTGAGAAAAAAAGGTTCTATCTTCTCAAGTTTAACCTGAGAAAAGTCTTGTCTTACTGCAACCACTTGGTGTATCAGCGGTTCAGAGACCTGAATGATATTCAGTTGTTTCCGCATCTGTGGATTGAGCTCACAAGCCACTTCATACGAAAAGTCGGTGACCAGTGCAGCATCGACCTTACCAAAAAAGAGGTCTATCAAGGCGGAATTGGAATCACTGGTTTCGCGAATTGCTGAAAAGAACTGGTTCGAAACAGGATAGTTTTGACGCATCAGCAGCACATCGAGATACATATTACCGACGTCATATCCCTTGGGTATACTGATTTTCCTGCGTTTCAGGTCCTCCAGACTGTCTGTGCCAGCATTGCGTTTTGCAATCAGGTAGAATTTTGGTTTGATATTGGGACCATGCTGAATGACATAAGTACCATTTGGATTAAGAATCTCCTCCATTTCCAGATATTGAAGTGTATCGGTAAATACAGCATCGATATCTCCTTTGAGTAACTTATTCTGAACCTCGATCTTATTCTGAAAGACGTCAAGTGCAACCACTTCACCTGACTCCTTGAGGATATCATTCAGCACCAGGGTAAATGCTATTTTCGCATCAGCGACGCTGATATCGTAGAGCGTATCCTTACTGACGCCCGCCAGGATAGTGGCTTTCTGCTCACTACCAATGGCCGGCAAAAAAAGCTGCATCATTATGAATACTACACACGCAAAATTTATTAATCTGCTTGATAGTTTCATAATTTTTGGCAAATCAGTTATTTCAGTCAGCTTCTATAATTTTAGATAATAAACGTCAACATACAATCGCGTCATTTATGTTCAACCATCACTCTCTCTTTTCGCTTTAATATCAGTCACAACCGCTTGAGTCACACCACGATTGATCAAATTGTAGAGCGCTGTTGCCGGCATAGGTTTATAGTAGAAAAAGCCCTGTATCAGGTGGCACCCATTTGATCTCAACCATTCCATCTGCTCTTTTTCTTCGACACCCTCTCCCACAGTGGTAATATCAAGACTATGGGCTAAGGATATGATTGACTTCACCACAGCAACAGTCCGTTTATCTTCCGGTAGACGATTGATAAAAGACTTATCCAGTTTAATGACATCAATCGGCAGTTCTGAAATATAGCTCAATGAGGAGAATCCTGTACCGAAATCGTCTACAGCCAGTTGAAACCCCATGCGCTTGAGTTGATTCAACAGCGGCAGATTGTTCCCTTCTTCACTCACAAGAACATGCTCAGTAAATTCCAATTGAATCTGATGCGCTGATATATCATATTCAATCAGTTTCTCACGCAGTCTTTCTGCATAATTTACATTGACCAGCTCTGTACCGGAAACATTAACCGAGACAGTGATACCAGAGCCCCACTGCTGAAGCTGCCTACAGACTTGATCAAATACCCAATCACCAATAGAACGAATCAAGCCGGACTGTTCGGCTATCGGTATAAATCTTCCCGGCGGAATCATTCCACGCTCAGGATGCTTCCATCTGAGCAAAGCCTCACAATGCTTGATACTATTCGTTCTTTCGTCGACAAATGGCTGAAAGACCAGATAGAGCCCCGTATCGTTGATCGATTTTCTAAGCGCACTCTCAATATCCAGATACTCTCGCATATTGTCATGCATCTCTTCGGAGAAGAATCGATAGCAGTTTTTACCACTTTTTTTCGCGGCATACATGGCCGTATCCGCATTTTTGATCAACTCCTTGGTGCTAACGCCATCATTCGGAAAGGTAACTATACCTATACTCGCACTGGTTCTAAGCTCATGATCATTGATATAGACAGGCATGCTGAACTTATTCAGTATGGTTTCACACACCCGGCTGATCGCGTCATAGTCGTTAGCACCACGGATAATGGCAGTAAACTCATCACCACCAAGCCGACAGATAGTATCGTCGGTTCTCAACGACTCCTGCATTCTCCAGCCAATATCCTCCAAAACCTGGTCGCCCACTTCGTGACCGAGTGAATCATTGATGATCTTGAAATTATCCACATCCAGAAATATCAACGTAAAGGCTGTATTGAACATTTCCGCTTCTTCAACCGCCTCATTCATACGATCCATGAAATAGCGGCGATTCGGCAGTTGGGTTAACTTATCGATATAGGCCAGGGTCTCCAGTTCCTGCTCCAACTGCTTTCTTCTGGTAATATCCGACAAAATGATGAAGAAGCCACCGGATTCCACTTCATGCAGATCGAATTTCTCGATTCGCATTGTCAGATGATAGGTTTTATCAGTCGACACTTTAAACGTTAAGTCGTTTGTACAGTCATGAAAGTCAATCCCTGACAGCTCATTCTGTAACTCTTTTTGTTTGTTTCGTCCGATTTTCAGATGTATGAAAAACTTTGTCAGACTCATTCCGTTGAAATTATCAGCATCTTCACTGAAAAAATTGGTCAGCGCGGAATTCACATAGATGATTTTGCTATTGTCATCGAATATCGCAATCGCATCGTTGGTATCCTGAACAAGTCGCGCAAGCCGTCTCAGGTGTCGTGTGTTCTCGTCAAGACTGATCGCCATACCGTTCAATGTATTGGCCAACAGACTGATTTCACCGATGGCGTTCGTCGGCGCACGTGCCAATAAATCACCTTCTGCCAGCTTTGACGCAGTTTGCCGAAGCTTTGTTAATTGCTGTGAAAGACTCAGTGAACTACCATGAAGCAACAGCAGCGTGATAACCACCAGCATCAGACTGAATAACAGTACATTTTTAAAATAACTGGTGAGCAGAGCCTGATATTCCTCATCTGATAGACCGATAGTGAAATCACCCCAATCGTATCCACTGATTATTATCGGTTTTGAGAAGACAAACCCACTTAAACTATCTGAGCCATTAATATTCTCCAGGTGATCTATACTGAATGCGTCTTGTGAACGCTCCAGTTGCAATACACTGCGACCATCTTGCTGTTCAAACACCCACCCTTCAGAAGTTAATTTGATCGTATTGCCATCATGTGATGAGAAATTCACAAAGTTCACTTCCGGTGTGTTCTTCAGTACTTTATTGATATAGGAGATGATAAAGCTGAAATCCTTTGTATAGAGCGCCTCACCGCAGGCTGCTATCGTCGAATTAGCAAAGGTCTCACCCTGACTTGCAATCATCTTAACCAGTTTGTCTTGGTAGATCGGCAGCAATATCAAAGAAAATATCACATTGATCGCCAGCAGAATCAGCGCAATTCTTTTGAACAGATGTTTAAAAATCGTTGATTTGTTCATGGTGATTCCGATTTACTACTTAATCTGCGGTATTCACTGATGAGCTGTTGCACTTCAGCCAGAGTGTTCTCCTTCACTTTTTTCATGGCTGTGATGCGAAAGGTTTTCATCGTCTCATGCAACTTAGGAGTGTTATGCATATTTAAAACATACGGCTCAAGACCATCGATTCTCTGTTGTGAAAAATCAGATCGTACTGAAACCACCTGATGCACAAGTGGCTGAGAAACCTCTATCACACCAAGCTGTTTTTTCATCTGGAGATTGAGCTCTGTTGCCACATCATAGGCATAATCCAAAACCAAGGCAGCATCAACCGACTCAAAAAACAGATTGATTACCGAGGAGTTAGAGTCACTGGTCATACGAACTTCTGAAAAAAAGCGATCGGATTTTGGCAATCCATGCCGCATCAATAGCACATCGAGAAACAGCTCACCGACCGCGTATCCTTGCGGTATTGCGATTCTTTTTCCAGACAGCTGATCTACTCGCTCTATCCCACTGCTTTTTTTAGTCAACAGGTAGTATTTGGGCTTTACACTGGGGCCATGTTGAACAACATAGCTTCCATTCGGATTCAGATGATCTTTGACTTGAAGGTAGTGAATTGTGTTAGTGAAGACAGCATCAAGTTCGCCAGCCAACAGTTGACTCTGCAACTGCTCGTTTGTCTCATATACCTCTAGTATGAAACGCTCATTGGTTTTTTCTATTGCTTCATTGAAAAGCAGAGAGAAACTGATTTTTGCTTCAGTGACAGTTGAGTCAAGAAGAGACTCTTCACTGGTACCCGCAATGATTGTGACCTCATGCTCATCGCCATGGATCACAGCCACCCCCTGACCAAACAGCAGGGCCACAAACAGGGTATAGAGCAATGCTTTTTGTAAACGCATTATAAACCTGGGAACATCACATCTACTCAGTGGCCTCTCTGCCCAGCAGGTAGGTAATCTCGGCCAGGTGCAGCGCCTGGTCATGTTTCGCGCGATAGTGATTGGCTCGCACCAGGGCATCCATCAGATTGGCCTCGATCACTTTTTCGGTCTTTACTGCACCGGTCTGGTAGGCCCGGCTGCTCAGATCCCGATTCTCCCGGGCGGTCTCGACGGCGCTCTGGGTGATCTCGATCTGCTGTTTTGCCGCGCTTGTCTGCAGGAACAGATGCTTGATCTGGGTAGCCAGACTCTCATTGAGCAACAATCGCTGTTGCTCCTTCTGGTCACGCCCCACTCTGGCTGCGGAGACACGGTGTTGTGTCCGGCCGCCTTCAAACAGTTTCAGTTTGACCCCGATACCCAGGGTCCAGGAGTTCCGGTTGGCATCCGTATCGAGACCACCATCCAGATCGTTGTCGAAACCACCGACCGAGGCCATCAGGCCCACCATGGGGTAGTGATCGCTGGTTGCCTCCTCGATCTTCGCCTCATACACATCGACTGCCAGCTTCAACTGTTGCGCCTGGGGATTGAAATCGAGCGCCTGCTCGACCAGGTTCTCCAGGGCATCCTCCGGAATGGTGACGGCATAATCGGGATTCTCTAGACGAATCTCGTCACGCCAGTCCAGGCCCATGGCAAACGCCAGGGCCGCCAGGGCCGAGGCATGTTTGGCGGCCAGCTCAGCCCGGGTCGCTGAAGCGAGGGTGTAGGCCAGCTTGCTCTGCAGCAGATCCAGCTTGTTGACAGAATTCGAGCCACCATCGTAGAACGCCTGGGTGATATCCCGTAACGCCTCGAAGGAGATGGAGATCTCCTCGGCGAGATCCTCCAGCTGCTGGGTGTAGTGAGCCGCATAGAAATAGCGCTTCACATCCTGCACCACCTGCAGGTCGGTGCGTCGCACCTCCTGTGCGGCGATGTCCACCCCGAGCCTGGCCTGCTCGATCAGACTGGAGCGCTTGCCCCCGGTATAGAGGGGGTAGTTCATATCGAGGGAATAGAGGGTGGTGTCCCGCCCCAGGATATCGATCTCCTGAGCTGGCACATCCACCGGCGGCAGCATACCCGGCATCAGATCGAAACGCTGTGCGGGGTACTCAAAAGTGGCGGTTTCGTCCCGTCTCTGGAAGCTGGCATTCAGACTGAGGCTCGGCCAGTAGGCCGACTTGGCCTGTTGGTACTGCTCCTCGGCGATCTGCATGGATTGTTGGGAGATGGTCCTCAGGCGATTGTTCTCCAGGGCCACGGCAATCGCCTGATCAAGATCATAGGCTTTGACGGAAGATTCCGCGGTCGCGAGAGCTGGAAAAACAATCAGAAAAACAGCTGTGAACAAGCGTGTCACACTGGGTGTGCGCCCGTTATTCTGCCGTTTATGGGGACCAAACGAGTGCTTTGGTAACGGCTCGAAAGTCATGATGGCCTCTGCTTGGCGTCAGGTTCCACCATGAACTCTCAACGCGTGTAGCATCTACAGATTAAAAATGCTGCAACACCCTGATTCCATGGGCTCCCTTGCATACAGCCTCACAATATAACCTCGTTTAATTATAACAACAAATCATTGAATTCTTATACTTAATGTAGGGATATTTAAAGTCATTTCTGAAGTTATACGTAACGATTCTCAATTACCAATGACCAGTGCCGTATTTCCTGATTTTTCAGAAAACAAAGAAATGGGCTGCACTTCGAAACAGGATCGCCAACACAGCACCATACAGAGCCGGTTTCAAAACAGAAGCCACACGCCTACCCGCCGACAGGTAGATTGCGATCCCGGCCAGGTCCAGAGGATGAATCAGAAAACCGGCGATCTGGTTGAGCTCGGCCTTGGTTAACAATCCCTGGTTAATGTAGTCGACCGTAACGCCCATCATCGCCGTTCCACCGGCAATATATTTGGTGATGATCGGTAGCAACATGGACGAAGGCAAATCAAACAGGTTGAATACCGGCACCAACCAGCCCTCTATCAACCCAATGGTTCCAGAGGAGCGCAGGATATTGACCAGCAGCAGCGCCAGAACCAGCATCGGAATCGCTGTTACGGAGATATTGAAGGCCTCTTTACCTGCAGCGTTGATCACCGCCAACACACCTTTGGTATCCTCTGCTACGGGATGTTCGGGCACCGGTTCGGGCAGTTGATCATCTTTAGGCAGGTTGCGTGCAAACCAGTGATAGGTCAGTGCGGCAGCCAGAATGGCAGAGAGGGCTGAAATCAGCAGGGTAAGCAATCCATTCAAGCCAACCGCTGACATGGGAAAAGTCACATTGGCTTGGGCCGCTGCCAGGACAAGCGCTAAGGTTGCCGCAATATGCCGACGGGAAATACCGCTCTTGTTCATCATCGTCAGGGTTGCCAGTGGCGCGGCAAAACTGGCAAACAGAATCTGGATCAATGCAAATACACCCAGGCCGGGAATCCCGAATGGGAGCAACCATGGAGAGATCCTGCTCACGATCCAGTCAAGAACTCCCCTCGCCTCCAGCAGCCTCATCAACGTGAGCATGACGATCATTACAGGCAATAACACGAAGAAAGCCAGCTCAACACCTGCACGACCAGCGTGTAGGATCAGTTCGGAGATTTCAGTCATGGAGGGCTTTTGAAATGTCTAAAAATAGACTGTAATCTGAAACGGTTTTTTTCACCATGAAGCTTATCTATTCAGACTATTATTTCTGGAGAAGTGATAATGCATAGTGATGGAGACAGCATGGACACTCACTCGACATCGATGCAAACAACACTCACATTCTCATATCGAGAAGCGATATCAAGCAAAAGACGAAGAAAGCGCGTACCCATCTTGATACTACTCCCTCCCATCATTGAGGTGGATGCCTTTGCTCGTATTAAACCACCATAACCAATTTACACTGAATTTCTGTGTTTATATTCAAGCGTTTAACAACCATAACGATCGAACTTTTAAAGTCTCCATGTGCTCCAAACCAATTAAGTGCAGACTCTAATCAAACTAACTCGTTTTAGATGGTCAAAATCACATCTCAGACATTATTTCTGGACAGGCTAACCTGTTCGTATAGCAGTGGAGACATGGATATGAAGTATCTCGTACAAATTGCAACAATGGTGTTGCTCACAGCGTTTGGAGCCAAGCAAGTCATGGCGATTGAAGAAGCTCAGTATGATGTGATCCAGAAAGAGAACGATTTTGAGATTCGTGACTATGCGCCCCACATTCTTGCCGAAACCTATGTTACCGGTGCTATGGAGGATGCAGGATCGGCCGCTTTTGGGCGCCTTTTCGATTACATATCCGGCAATAACCAGTCTCGTAAAGAGGTTACTATGACGGCGCCGGTCTCCCAGCAGCCTGCCGGTGAAAAAATCAAAATGACCGCGCCGGTTGGGCAGCAGCCAGACAGTGAAGGTTGGGTTGTCAGTTTTATGATGCCCAGTGAATTTACAATGGAAACACTTCCCCTACCGACAGATTCAAAGGTCACACTGCGCGAAGTCCCGCCACGACGGATGGCTGCAATACGCTATTCCGGTTTCTGGAGCGAGAGCAGCTACCTTGAACACAAAGCAGAACTGCTGCAGTGGATAGAAGAGGCAGGGCTATCCATCACCGGTGAGCCTGTCTGGGCCAGGTATAATGCTCCGTTTACGCCATGGTTTATGAGAAGAAATGAAATCCTGATACCGGTTAGTGAAGCAGCCAAAACTGCCGCAACGAGCCATCGAGCTGATGCCTCATATTGAGCACCTTACTCTGAACTATCCCTTAGCACGCGGGCTGCCGAAATGCTCTGGCACTTTGGTAGCCCGAGCTAAGTAGCAGCGATTGCACTGCAACTTGTTATACCTACTTCCAATTACTGACATTATTACACTTTTTATTGGAAATACGCTTTTCCCTTAAAGTCGTCTCGTAAGCTGTACCCGCACATGTACCAACCTTATTACCCCACAGAGTGCCATCTCTTGGCTGTACGAGCATGTTAGGAATTTGAGGATTAAGATCATTTAAGCAAATACGTGTTGCTGAGGCTGCCACTTCTTCACATTCAGTGGCTGACACTTTAAAGCATTGGCGAAAGTACTGAGCCTCTTGGCAAAAGTAAGCTGGTATTGCCGTTTTCATTGCTTCAACCCATTTCCCTTTAGGTACTTCTTGTGCGTGTATAGGCAAAGATGCAAGGAATAATGCGCCCAGTACTGCTTTCTTCATGATTTCTCCTTATGGGTATAACGGCCGGCTTTGGCAGGATTGCATGGCACCCCATCAGATATTGCTACAAAAAAAGTAATCTGGCAATCTGACCTAGAATTAACATACCCATTTTGAATTCAAGGAAAGATATCAGGCCCAAGCCAAGAAAAGCGCTCATCACTCTTGATGCTATCCCCTACCATCAACATAGCGTATGTGCTTGTTATTCGCTGGCCTATTATTCTTCAAGAATTATGTTAAAGCCGCCATATATCAGACGTTCACCATCAAATGGCATTGGATTTTGATCTTCCTGCATTCTTGGGTCTTCCATTGTCTTCTGCCATGCGACGTCTCTTACATCTTTTGACGGCCAGATAACCCAAGAAAGCACCACTGTTTCGTTAGCTTTACACTTTACCGACATCGGAAATGAAGTTATTTCACCATCCGGTATATCATCCCCCCATGTCTCAACGACTTTTAGTGCTCCATAGTCCTTAAATACCATTGCGGAAATTTTAGCATGAGCAATGTATTCATCTTTTTTCTCAGTAGGTACAGCTGCGATAAAACCATCTACATATGACATTTTTGCTCTCCTTAATTAGTTTAATCTGAAGATATAATTATGGACCATTGAAAGGTTTGCATGGGATTGCATGGACACCCAATCTAATATTGCACTTCTATCTTCTATGACTAGGATTACTTTTCGACATTCTTAGAGTGGGTGTCCTTGTTATTCTTCTAATTCCATCAACTGACAAATCAAGTACTTCCTCTGGGTACGATTCACTAATGGGAAGCCCAAATGGAAACAAAGAGAAATACTATAGAGATGGTAGTTTCTGGATCTTGGCATACACCAAGAGGACGAGGTGAATAGAAACGGTCCAGGTATAAAAATCTAGAACACACCATTTGCGTTCTTAGCGTTCATTTGCGGACTGAATTGTCTTTTCTTTTGCGATGAAGGGACGATACGCCAATTGTTCCAATTACAGGAGGGGCTGTAAGATTAGCGACCTTTTATAAACCCCCGCTCCATCAACAACGCTTCAGTCACGCCAGTAGCATTCATCTCAGCCGCCCCCTCCCCCATCATCAACCTCTCCAGATAACGTGCAATCAGATCCACCTCAAGATTGACCCGAGTCCCCGCCTGATAACCATCCATAATGGTCTCCTGCAAGGTATGGGGCACCAGATTGAGTTCAAACTGGGCTCCGTTAACGCCGTTAACGGTAAGACTTACCCCATCGACACAGATCGACCCCTTATGGGCAATGTACTTCGCCAGTTCTTTCGGCGCGGCTACGCTGAAGCGAATGGACCGGGCATCATCTGCGCGCGACACAATCTCCCCTACCCCATCCACATGCCCACTGACCAGATGACCACCAAGCCGGGTGCTGAGCGTCAGAGCCTTCTCCAGGTTGACCGGACTTCCCGCTTTGAGTTTGTGCAGGGTGGTCAGATTGATCGTCTCCCTGGAGACATCAGCTTTGAACCCCCGCCCAGTGAGTTCGATGACGGTCAGGCAGATGCCATTGGTGGCGATACTATCGCCCAATGCCACATCATCAAGCTCAAGCTTGCCGCTGTTGATGGTCAGGCGCAGATCGCCGCCCCTAGTCTCCAGTGACTCCACTTGGCCGATGGCCTGGATGATTCCGGTAAACATCCTTAATCCTCGTTGATGCGGGGGATGGCGGTAATACGGATGTCCGGGCCGATCTGTCGCACATCGGTGATGTTGAGTGACAGCCGTTGGGACATCTGCTGAATGCCTGGCAGTTTGAACAGCCCTCGCGCCGAGTCACCCATCAGGTGGGGAGCCTGGTAGATGATCAGTTCATCGACCAGTCCCTGTTCGAGCATGGCGCCTGCCAGGGTTGCTCCCGACTCCAGGAGGATCTCGTTGATCTCCTGATCGGCGAGAAAATGGAGCACTTCGTGCAGGTCCAGCCCCTGCTCCGTTGCCGGCACGGTGACCACCTGGGCGCCAGCGGCTTCCAGGGCGATGCCATGGGTTGGGTTGTCATCGCTGCAGACCACCAGGGTGGGACCCGGCAGGCTGAGCATTTTAGCGTTGGCCGGGGTTTGCAGTTTCGGGTCGAGCACCACCCGCACCGGGCCGGGGATCTGCAGATCCTCGTCGATGCCCAGTTCGCTGTGGGAGATGCGCACATTCATCGAGGGGTCATCGGCGAGCATGGTGCCGATACCGGTTAGGATGGCGTTGCTGGCGGCTCGCAGTTTGTGCACATCGACCCGCGACTCGTCGGAGGTGATCCACTTGCTCTCACCATTGGCCATGGCGGTTCGGCCATCCAGGCTCATGCCCATCTTACAGCGCACATAGGGCAACCCCTGACCCATGCGCTTGATGAAACCGGGATTGAGGGCAGCGGCCTGGGCTTCCAGGACGCCGCTGACCACCTCGATTCCGGCCTCTTTCAGTTGTTCGAATCCTTTGCCTGCCACCTTGGGGTTGGGATCGGTCATGGCGGCCACCACCCGTTTCACCCCCGCCTCGATCAGGCCTTCGGTACAGGGTGGGGTTCTTCCCTGGTGACAACAGGGCTCCAGGGTGACATAGGCGGTGGCTCCACGGGCCGCTTCGCCCGCATCCGCCAGGGCGTTGCGCTCCGCGTGGAGCTCCCCGGCCCGGCGATGGTAGCCTTCGCCGACGATCTCCCCATCCTTGACCAGCACACATCCGACTCTGGGATTGGGCTGGGTGGTGTACCAGCCCCGCTTCGCCAACTGGATGGCGCGCCCCATATAGCGATGGTCGAGATCACTGCTCAAGATTTCTTTTCCTCATCGCCCAGCAGATCCAGCTGGCGACGCCGGGTCTCCGGGCTGGGTTGCTGTTCCAGACGCTCGATCTCTTCGCGGAAAGCGTTCACATCCTCGAACTTGCGATAGACCGAGGCGAAGCGCACATAGGCCACCTGGTCGAGCTGTTTCAGCTCCTCCATCACCAGTTCACCGATCGCCAGGGAGTTGATCTCCCGCTCGCCCCCCGCCATCAGTTTGCGGGTGATGTGGTTGATCGCCGCATCGACCTGATCGGCACTCACTGCCCTTTTTTCCAGGGCCCGATCCATACCGGCGCGGAGTTTACGTCCATCGAAATGGACCCGGCTGCCGTCCTGCTTGACGACCCAGGGGAGATTGAGTTCGGCGGTTTCGTAGGTGGTGAAGCGCTCTTTGCAGACAGTGCACTCCCGGCGCCGGCGGATCTGGTCACCCTCTCCCGCCAGGCGGGAGTCGATCACCTTGGTATCCTGGGCACCACAGAATGGACAGCGCATCGCTCTTTATCGGTTACGGTAATCCGGGTGCCTGTTCAGCACCCGGTTACCTGTAGGTTGATTGTCAGTCGGCATAGACCGGGTGCTTGGCGCAGATATCCAGCACTTTGGCCTTGACCTCTTCGATCACCGCTTCATCGCCACGGGCATCGATTACGTCGCACATCCAGCCGGCCAATTCCACACACTCGGACTTGTTGAAGCCGCGGGTGGTGACCGCTGGGGTGCCGACCCGAATGCCGGAGGTGACAAAGGGTGACTGGGGATCGTTGGGCACTGCATTTTTATTCACGGTGATGTTGGACGCACCAAGCCAGGCATCCACATCCTTACCGGTCAGGCCCGCTTCGATGAAGCTGACCAGAAACAGATGGTCGTCGGTGCCCTTGGAGACCACATCGTAACCCCGATCCATGAAGACCTGGGCCATGGCGCGGGCGTTGTCGATCACCTGACGCTGATAGGTTTTGTAGTCTGGCTCCATCGCCTCTTTGAAGGCCACCGCCTTGGCGGCGATCACATGCATCAGCGGACCACCCTGAATGCCGGGGAAGACCAGGGAGTTGAGTTTCTTCTCAATCTCCGGGTTGGACTTAGCCAGGATCAGACCGCCACGGGGACCGCGCAGGGTTTTATGGGTGGTGGTGGTGGTGACATCGGCAATATTCACCGGGCTGGGGTAGTGCCCCGCCGCGATCAGACCGGCCACATGGGCCATGTCGACAAACAGATAGGCACCGATTTCATCGGCGATATCACGGAAGCGTTTCCAGTCGACGACCCGGGAGTAGGCGGAGAAACCGGCCACGATCATCTTCGGCTTGTGCTCTCTGGCGAGACGATCCACTTCGTCGTAATCGATCTCACCGGTCTCCGGATTCAGGCCGTACTGCACCGCGTTGTAGAGCTTGCCGGAGAAGTTGGGCTTGGCGCCGTGGGTCAGATGGCCGCCGTGGGCCAGACTCATACCGAGGATGGTATCCCCCGGCTGACAGAGTGCCATATAGACCGCCGCATTGGCCTGGGAACCGGAGTGGGGCTGCACGTTGGCGTAGTCCGCATCGAACAGAGCCTTGGCCCGGTCGATCGCCAGCTGCTCGGCCACATCCACATTCTCACAGCCACCGTAGTAGCGTTTGGCGGGATAACCTTCGGCGTATTTGTTGGTCATCACACCGCCTTGCGCCTGCATCACCCGAGGGCTGGTGTAGTTCTCAGACGCTATCAGCTCGATGTGCTCTTCCTGACGACGCTCTTCGGCCTCAATGGCGGCCCAAAGTTCATCATCGTAACCTTGAATCTGCATACTCTTATTGAACATATCGCCCTCTTCTACTGCGCACTGGGCTGGCCCAGGCGGAAAAACATTCTGTTAATGGTGTTATCTTTTTTGTCACGTCCTACCAATGGGATTCCGTAATCATGGCGCCATCGGCTGCGGTAACAGACTTCGACAACGCTACGGCCACAGAGCTCCGGGTCGATCCTGCTGACCCGTGGAGCAGAGGCGGAATATATCAAAGATCGGGTTCTGAGTCCTGCCTCTGGGTACGCCTGAAATCCCCGTTTTAATCAAGGAATGGTGGGACACGCCTCGTGCGGCTCGCTGGCTGGAAACCGGCGCTCGATCCACGCCTCGCCCGGGCTCTGAATTGAACGCCCGAGGAGTTCGGTTAATTACCGATCAACCCACTCTGCTGGAGAATCAGCAGAATCTCGTCCCGCAAGCCGAATATATAGACAGCGACAATGCCGATGAATAGCACAATCAACAGGACAAACATGGTTATGAAGCCACTGATCGCCACCCGCCGCTTGGTCTTCACCTCATCGGTCATGACTCTTGAGACCTGGCCGACCACGGGGAACTCAAGCTCGGTGCCCAAGGTCCGCATATCGAAATAGACCGGCTTCAACTGAGACAGCAGGAAGGCCAGGGCGCCACCGATACCGAGTGCGGCAAACAGCACACCAATGGTCAGCATCAGCCGCTTGGGTCCAACCGGCAGCAAGGGCACTTTCGGCGGTTCGACCACACGGAACTTCAGGTTGTCGCCCGCCTCGTCGGCCCGCTCGGACATCTTCGCCGACTCGAGTCGCTGCACCAGCTCCTGATAGTTGGTCTTGTTGATGTTGTAGTCACGGTTCAGACGGGTCAGCTCCGCTTCCACCTTGGGCAGGGTATCGAGTTTCTTTCTGATCTCATCGACCCGATCCTGGTACTCATCGTTGCGCAAGCGTATCGCCCGTAAGTCGACTTCCGACTGACGATAGGCAAGCTTCAGCTCTTCCAGTGCGGAAGAGACGCCTGGGGTGGTGTTGGAAACCGGTGCCACGGTGGTCGGCGGCTGATTGGCGGCCTGCTTTCTCAGCTCCTCGATCTTCGACCTCAGCTCCTGCACATTCGGATGCTGATCCGTATAGCGCAGCAGCAGTTCATCCAGGCGGGTCTGCATCGCCAGCAGACGCTGCCCCATGGGTGAGGTGGAGGCCGCCGAGAGCCCCAGACTCTCCTGCCGACGCTGCTCCTCGGCCAGGGTGGTGTTGTATTGATTCTTCAGCTCGTCGCGGCGGATTCTCGCCTCTTTGTACTCCAGCTGAACCGTCTCCAGATCGGCCCGGGCCGATTCCAGACGGGCGAAGATGCCGCCACTCTCTCTTGGCAGGGTGTCGACGTTTTTGCGTTTGAATTCGGTCAGTTTGTTTTCCGCTTCAACCAGGCGGGACTCATACTCGACGATCTGCTTCTGCAGAAAATCCTGGGCCGCATCCGATTCGATGCGGGTATCCCCCAGAGCGCTTTCGACGAAGATATCGAGCAGCACCTTCACCACCCGCTGGGCCATGAAGCGGTCGTCGTATTCGAAGGCGATGGTGTAGAAATTCTCGGTCTCCCGGGTGCCGGGAATGGTGCGGCGATTGACATCGACCACGATGGTCTGTCTCAACCAGTCGATCAGCTTCTCCTCCTCCTCACGGGAAGAGGCCTTGTGATCCATGTCGGTCAGCATCAGCAGCTTTTTCAGATTCTCATGACTCAGCAGGGTGCGGGTCATCAGATGCAGACGCTGATTCATGTCGTTCTGCACCGCCAATCCCTGCAGCAGCGGACGCAACACGCTCTCCGTATCCACATAGACCTTGGCTTCCGACTCATACTTCGAGGGCATCGAAAAGACCACGCCCCAGCCGATCAGCGCGACAATCCAGGAAACGGCAATCGCCTGCCAGCGGAAACGCCAGGCCGAGCGGATATAGTTCTTAATCTTGTAAATAATTTCGTTCATCTAACCCTGCTACTACAGTTTGTCCTGATCATGCTACTGCAGAAAATGAGCGATCCTTTTCTTGATGATTTCGGATCCATCACGACTGTCTGAATTAAGCTATCCATTCTAAAGGAGATCCAATCAGTAAAGTAGCCTAATATTCACTTGGCAGACAATTTGCGATGAGTTTTTTGACCTCGGGCATGGCGGGAAGTGCGCCCTACCGCTCCCTGCGCCTGCCTGCCGCCGCCAAGCCGGCCTGGAAAAATAAAACTTAACTATAAATCATATAGTTATCAAATTCACCTGAAGTGCTGCCGAAACTCTGCACCGCGCCGAATGCCGCCCTGCCCCGGATTTGGCGTCCTCAAGAGAGTCTAACTCACTCCCATTAAAGGAGTTTTTCATCTTCCTTAACTAACTCGATTTTCCATCTATCCTTGCATTAGAAGCGACACCAAAGGCCACAGGCTTAACTTCAATCGAGGTCTATTACGTATGACCATGATTAGTCAGGCAAAATATGTCGATGGGTTATTCTATCCCGAGTGTCATCCCGGCTGGGGTGGCTGCGCGGAAGAGCTGTTTCACTATACCTCCCGCTATAGCGCCTATACGGAGGCGCTGTTGCGCAATCTCTCCGACCAGCGTCAATTCAATATGTCGGGCTACCAGGCAGCGAACCTGAGCCATGAACAGCGGCGCCTGATGGCGGCAATCCTGGCCCACAAACCCTGCTGTCGCACCGCCCGGGATATCACCCAGATCATCCGCGGTGTGATCAACGGCGAAACCCATGTCAGCGAAGCGCTGACAAGCCACTATGAGGATCAGCTGAAGGTGATTCCCAAGGATGTGGAGCTGGTCTACAGCGGCAAAGCCCACCCCCATGAGACGCCGGATGTGGCGCCACTGGATCCTTTGCTGAATCTGGCTTCAAGGCTGCAACTGCCTGTCGCGGTGCGCGGCAGTCATGTGGAGATTCCGTTGAAAGAGCTGGCGCAACATCTGGACTCGAGCAACTCATCACTGCGCAACAGCCTTCAGGAAGCGATTCTGCAACTCCATTTTGCAGGCTATCAGCTTAAGAACCATCCGGGCCTGACCCACCGAGAGGTTCGGGAACTGAGTATGAAACGCCGCTGCGAACCACCGCCGGCAAAATTTTCACCGGCCAGGCACCAGCGGCATCACTGAGTCCGTTTACAACAGCTCAAACCGCCCCGGGGGACTCATCCTCCAGGTAGGTATAGCCCTGCAGCCCCTCCTGATAGCGGCGTAGAAAACGATTCGCCTCCCGGGCCGAGATGCGCCCCTGCAGGCGGGCCTCCTGGAGTTGTCGGCGCATCCGGTCGAGCAGCACTTTTTCATGGAACTGAACATAGTCGAGCACTTCCGCCACCGACTCCCCCTCGACCACCTGCTCCAGCTCATAGTGATCCCCATCCATGCGGATGTGCACTGCATGGGTATCGCCGAACAGGTTGTGCAGATCGCCCAGGATCTCCTGGTAGGCCCCGGTGAGAAAAATCCCCAGCAGATAGGATTCGCCCGGCCGCTCGGTGTGCAGCGGCAGGGTTGGGGAGATGCCGTTCTGCAGCGGGAAATCCTCGATCTTGCCATCGGAGTCACAGGTGATATCCACCAGTATGGCCTGGCGGTCCGGCTCTTCATCGAGCCGGTGGATCGGCATCACCGGAAACACCTGGTTGATCGCCCAGCTGTCCGGCAGGGATTGAAATACGGAGAAATTGCAGAAGTAGCGATCGGCCATCTTCGAGCTCAGTCCCGGTTGCAGCTGACTCAGTTCCGACTCATCCATCGCTGTCATGATCCGGCTGATGATCCGCCAGTAGAGATCATCCGCATGGGCGCGATCCGAAAGTGTCGCATGGCCCAGGGCGAACAGCTTGTTGATGTCCTCCCGATAGGCGGTCACATCGTGCAGCGCCTCCCGTGCCTGCTGCTCATCGAACGAGATCAGGGTCTCCCAGAGTTGACGTAACTGCACCGGGCTATCCGCTTGCGGCTCTTGCGGCGCGGTCTCATGGATGCGCCGGGTAATGCCGATCACATCGACGATCATCACCGCGTGGTGGGCCACCAATGCCCTACCCGATTCAGAGATGATATGGGGATGGGGCAAAGCGGACTCATCGCAGACCTGCTTCAAAGCCCAGACCACATCGTTGGCATACTCCTGCAGACTGTAGTCAACCGAGGAGTTGCTGCCGGAGATGTTGCCGTCGTAGTTGACACCCAGTCCACCACCCACATCCATGAACTCGATGGGTGCACCCAGCTGACGCATCTCGACAAAGTAACGGGCTGCCTCCTGCATCGCCTCTTTGATATAGCGGATCTGGGGCACCTGGCTGCCGATATGGAAATGCAGCAGTTTCAGTGAGTCGAGTTTATCGAGCTGCCTGAGTCGACTGACCGCCTCCAGCAGCTCCGTTGGTGAGAGACCGAATTTGGAGTGGTCACCACCGGAATCGTGCCACAAGCCATTGCTGGTTGTCACCATCCGGCAGCGTAGACCGATCAACGGCTCCACCTCGAAACGGGCTGCCGCATCGAGAATCAGCTCAAGCTCGTTGGGCTTCTCCACCACCACGAACACCCGCTTGCCCATCTTCAGACCGATCATCGCCAGATCGACAAACTCCTGATCTTTGTAGCCGTTGCAGATGATCAGCCCTTCCACATCCTCGAGCATCGCCAGGGTGGCGTGCAGTTCGGGTTTGGAGCCGGCTTCCAGACCCCAGTGGTAGTCCGCGCCGAACTCGACGATCTCCTCCACAACCTGTCGCTGTTGATTCACCTTGATCGGATAGACGCCATAGTAACGCCCCGTATACTCCGCCTCGTTGATGGCGATATTGAAGCGCTTGCTGATCTGATCCATACGCCGTTTCAGCATATCCGAAAAGCGTAACAGCAACGGCGGCTTGAGCTGCTGCTCCGCCAGCTCTTCGCAGAGTTTTTTCAGATCGATGCGGCGCAGACCGTCGGTGATCGCCTCCGCATGGCCCTGATCGTTGATGCTGAAAAAACCGTTCCCCCACTGGCTCAGTTGATAGAGCGCTTCCGCCTGTTGTTGATGCCAATGGTTACTACTCATCGACCACTCCGATCTGAGAACCCGTTTCAGGGTGTTGATTGAATCCTCTGGCCATACCCCAGAAGGAGATGCTTTTCTGCAGCAGTTTGGCGGCCAGCATGTCGGAGACCCGGTTCGCTTCAGGCACCAGTTCAACCATATCCATACCGGCCAGCTCGACCGCCCTATTGCTCAACAGGGTCTGCAGGATGGTCACCCCCTGGTGCCAGTTCAGCCCTCCCGGCTGTGGCGTACCGACTCCGGATATCAGCCCCGGATCGAAACCATCCAGGTCGATGGTCAGCCAGACCGGACCTCGCAGCGACGCCAGTCGCTCAAGCAGTTCATTCCAGATCTCGGGCTGCAACAACGGCCGATCAAAATAGCTGGTGATGCGACTCTCCTGTTTGATCAGCTCCGCTTCCCGCTCATGCAGTGAACGGATACCGATCTGCAACAGTGAGTAGCCCTTCTGCCAGAGCCGATACATGGGACAGGCGTGATTATAGACCGAGCCCTGGTAACTGGGCCTGAGGTCCGCATGGGCATCGATCTGCACGACGGTGCCCCCCTCAGGCATACGCGCATAGACCATCTCAGGTGTAATCGAGTGCTCTCCCCCGAGTGCTATGAATAGATTCTCCCGGGGCAGTTCCTCTACCGTTTGAAACAGCTGCTGATGGAACTCCGATTCTGTCGCTGCAGCCGATGCGATCGATGGCAGTACCGCGGACTTGAGATAGCGGCTTGGACACCAGCCCATATCCTCTTCATAGAACTCCAGTTGAGTGCTGGCATCGAGGATCGCTGCGGGACCCTGACTTGTGCCTCCCTGGTAGGTAACAGTCCGCTCATAGGGAACCGGCAGAATAAGCACATCGGCGGATTCAACGGCAGCGTTTGGCAGATCAAGATATTTCATGGCGCAGAGTGTGCCAGAAAAAAGCGTTCAGTAAAGCGTATCAAACCGACAACGGACGATGAGCTGATCCAGCTGCCTGGCAAATTCCCCGATTGAAAGGGTATCCATCCAGCAGAAACGAAAACCAGAGCAAAAAACATTGGTCGATTCCAATCGACTGACTGTTCAGCTCGCAACAATTGAAAGATCCCATAAAGAATAGTGTTTGTCTCTGGGGTTTTTTCGGTAATATATAGAGATCCAAGGGGCTACAGCCGCAGGCACTGCTCCAACAACAACTTTTTTCGCTAATTTCACCGGATAGATAGATAGATGGAAAGTGCATCACCCACCGAACTCGAAGTTGCTCAGCTGATCGTTGAGACCCTCAACCTGGAAGACGTAACCGCTGAGGAGATTGAATCAGAAGCACCCCTGTTCAGAGACGGCCTCGGACTCGACTCGATTGACGCACTGGAACTCTCACTGGGCATCAAACAGAAATACGGCATTCAATTAAAAGCGGACGACGAGAACCTGACTGAAATCTTCTCCTCTCTATCCAAATTGACCCAGTACATCCGGGAAAATCGCTGACTGTGTGGTGCAAAACAGCAGAACCCATTGCCAAAGATCACCCCTGCCTGGCCGGCCATTTTCCAGGCAATCCCATCGTACCGGGGACCTTGATCCTGGACCGGGTCATCGAACTGCTTGAGCACCACTTACCCGGCACCAGCATCAGTGAAATCATCACCGCCAAGTTCATGCAGCCGCTGCTGCCTGAACAGAGCTTTGAGCTGCGAGCTGAAGTGAAACCGACGCAGATCAGTTTTGAGTGTGTTGTCGATGAGCAAACCATAACAGCCGGCAAGCTGGCCTATATCGAGAGTGGATCGAATCCTTGAGCAAACGATGGCAGGGACAGGTTGAACGGGGGACCACAGGTGCACTCCATCTGATCCTCTGGATCGCCTTGAATCTGGGTAGATTCACGGCCCGCCTGATACTCTACCCGATCACCCTCTACTTTCTGATCACCGGATCCAACCAACGGCGCGCCTCGACAGACTATCTCAATCTTACCCTGGGACGCCCCGCCAACCTGCTCGATAACGCCAAACACATACACACTTTCTCCGCCACCATCCTGGACCGGGTATTCCTGATGGCGGATCGCTACGACTACTTCGATCTGGAGATCCACAACCACAAGCTGATTGCCGAACATCTGGATGCCAATCGGGGCTGCATTCTGCTCGGCTCCCATCTGGGCAGCTTTGAGATTCTTCGCGCCACGGCGATCGTGAAACGAGAACTGCCGCTGAAAATCCTGATGTATCCGCAACACAATGAGATGATGATGCAGGTCTTCTCCGAGCTGAACCCATCGCTGAGTGACAGCATCATCGAGCTGGGCCGACCCGATACCCTGATCAAAGCCCAGGAGGTGGTCGATCAGGGCGGCATCCTTGGCCTGCTGGGCGATCGTGTCATGGATGCCAACAAAACCGTGCAGTGCCAGTTTCTCGGTCGGGAGACCACCTTTCCCCAGGGTCCGATGCTGCTTGCCTCGATCATGAAGTGCCCGGTATTTCTCTTCTTCGGACTCTACCTGGGCGGCAACCGCTACCAGATCCGTATGGAGCATTTTACCGACCGGGTGGAGCTAGAGCGGGGACGTCGCGAGGAGATGCTGCAAATCTGGACCCAGCGCTACGCGGACAGGTTGGAGTTCTATGCCCGTCACGCGCCCTATAACTGGTTTAACTTCTACGACTTCTGGGGGCGCGACGATGCCTCTGAATAGATATGGGATCGGTTCTCTGTCACTGATTCTGCTGCTGTTCAGTCTGAGCTTAACCGCTGCGGCCGATGAGCCTCACTGGTCGTTGGACTATCTGATGGATCAGTGGCAGGCGTCTGGCGAACGGCAGGCCCGTTTCACCGAAACACGCCAACTGGCCCTGCTCGATCAACCGATCGAACAACAGGGCACCCTGCTGTTCCAGCCGCCCGACCGATTGGTCAGAACCCTCGCACCGCCAAGCAACGCCAAATATGAGATCGAGGGAAACCGGCTCACCCTGTGGAGGAATCAACAGCAACAGGTCGTCCTGTTGGACAACATCCCGGAACTGCTGGCTTTCAGCGCCTCGTTCCGCTCGGTATTGAGTGGCGACCGGGAGACACTCGAACGCTACTTCAGCCCTGAACTGACCGGCAACCGGGATGCCTGGAGTCTGAATCTGATCCCCAAAGAGGCTGCTCTGGGCAGCAAAATCAAGCGCATCGAGATCACCGGAACGGTCCTGCAGATCGAACGCTACCTGGTGATCGAGAGCAACGGCGATCAGATCATCACCCAGCTGATGCCGATCGGGGAATGAGTGTCGGCTGGTCCTCTGCAAGCCGCACCGAGAGCATGAACCGACAATGACCATCCGAACAGACACCCTGCTGGCCTGGCTTGCCGCACTGGCGCTCTGCAGTTGGTGGGTCTTCAGTCAGGTCTCCCTGCGTACCGACATGAGCCTGTTCCTGCCCGAGGGCACCGCCGCAGACCAGCAGATACTGCTGAATGAGATCAATCAGGGTCCCGCCAACCGACTGTTGTTACTGGCCATCACACAAGGCGATGCAGCATCCCGCGCCGCTCTCAGTCAACAATTGACTGCCCGTTTACGCAGCAGCCCGCTGCTCAGCCGGGTTGAAAACGGTGCCCCCGGGGCGTTGCAGATCGATCCACTGCTTTTCAAATACCGCTATCTGATCTCAGCCGGGATCGACACCTCCGCATTCAGCTCGGAGCGCCTCAATAGTGCCCTGAAGCAGCGTCTGGAGGAGCTGAAAGCCCCCTTCCCCTCCCCCTTCAAGGATCTTCTGGCAACCGACCCCGTGGGCAGTTACCAGACCATGCTGCGCAGTTGGCTGGCGGAGAAGAGCATCCACCGGGAACAGGGCGTCTGGCAGTCGAAGCAGGGGGAGATGGCGCTGCTGCTGGTACAGACCCTGGCCGGGGGACTCGAACTCGATGAGCAGCAGGCGGTGCTCACCTATGTGCAGGATGAGTTCGAGCAGCTCGATCAGGATGCCGGACATCAATTGATCATCAGCGGCCCGGGTGTTTTCGGAGTGCAATCCCGGGCGGTCATCCACTATGAGACCCAGACGCTCAGCATGGTCGCCTCGGCACTGATCGCCCTGCTGCTGTTCAGTGCCTACCGGTTTCTGCCCTATCTGCTGTTTGCCGCCCTGCCCCTGCTGAGCGCCATGCTGGTCGGCGCCATCGTCTGTCAGCTTGCGTTTGGTGAGTTGCACGGTATCACCCTGGCGTTCGGCATCACCCTGCTCGGGGTGACGCTGGACTACCCGATCCATCTGTTCAGCCACCTGCGTCACTCGGAACCGGTAAACAGCACCATGCTGTCGATCTGGCGAACCCTGCGCCTGGGGGTCATCACCACCTGCATCGCCTATCTGGTGTTGTTGACCACCGATTTCATTGGCCTGCGCCAACTGGGCCTGTTTACCCTGACCGGTCTGCTGACCGCCGCATTGACCAGCCGCCTGCTGCTGCCGAGAGTCTTTCCAGAGCCCTTCTCACCACCTCAGCCGAGAGGCATGACGCTGCTCAGCGTGATGCTGCAGAGAAAGCGCTGGCCCTCGCTGGTTATGCTTGCATTGGCGGCGATAAGCCTGACCAGCCTGTTGCTCTCCTCGAAACCACTCTGGCAGGACGATATCTCCACCTTCTCGCCGCTGCCCAAGGCGTTGCTGGAGCAGGATCGGCAGCTTCGCCAGCATTTCAGCGCCACCGATCCCAGCCACCTGTTGCTGATCCAAGGGGAGGATCCACAACAGCTGCTGCAGCGCAGTGAAGCGCTGCGCCGGCATCTGCAACAGGATCCGGCAGGGGCTTCGCTGCTCGACATCGCGCTCCCCAGTGATTACCTCCCCAGTCAGCAGCAGCAGAGAGCCAGACAGGCATCACTGCCCGATCGGCAGCAGCTCTCGGACAATCTGCAGCAGGCCATGCAGGGATTGCCGTTTCGCCAGGCCGCGTTCGAACCGTTCATCGCCGAGATCGAGCAGAGCCGCGACCTGCCTCCCCTGAGCTATGCACAGGCTATGTCGAGCGAACTGAAAACCCGCCTTGAAACGATGATCCGTGAGGGTGAATCGTCCTGGTTCGCCCTGATCCCCCTGCAGACGGTTGCCGATCCCGAGCAGATTGAGCGCTATGTGGAGGAGAACCTGACTGAGGTGAGGTATCTGAACCTGAAGCAGCAGGTGAGTGGCCTGGTGGGGGAATTCCGACAGCAGACCCTGGAGCGGGTGGCCCTGGGCGCCGGCCTGATGTCGATCCTGTTGTGGATTGGCCTGGGCTCGTTGAAGCGCACACTGACCACCCTGATACCCATCGGCCTGGCTATTCTGTCCAGTGTGGGTGTGTTACATTTGATCGGTGAAACCCTGAACCTGTTTCATATGATCTCACTGATACTGGTATTGGGCATCGGTTTGGATTACAGCCTGTTTTTCGGCCGTCGCGAGCAGCATCAGGGTGACGCACTGCTGACCCTGCATGCCCTGAGCGTTTGCGCCCTGAGTACCGCAGGTGTGTTTGCGATCCTTGCCAGTTCTTCGATTCCCGTGTTACACGCGATCGGCCTGACAGTCGCGATCGGCGTGGTAATGAGCTATCTTGCCACTTACGCCTTGTCGCGAATAAATTCATAGAGTTAAAGGACCAAGCTCAGGTTTTGACTAAACATTGTCATCGGCCTGCTGCTGAGCTACGAAATAATAATGAACGGAGTCCAGTCCGAATCTAACAATCAGTTGCGCGGACTTGCCCATATCGGCTTGCTGCTGCTGGCGCTCGCCTATCCCCTGGTGCTCCATTTCGGTGTCCTCAGCGGCGGCCTGATCGCCCCCAGCCTGATCCTGATGCTGCTGCTGGCAAACTGGGGGGTGCTCGAACTGATCAAAGGTCGGCTGAGTGGCTGGCTGATCATTGCCACCGCCCTGCTCGGCATCGCCTGGTTGCTGCTGGAAACGCCTGATACGATTCAGCTTTTGAAATTGCCGCCGATAGCAATCAACGGTAGCCTGTTTACACTGTTTACCATGACCCTGCTGCCTGGACAGACGCCTTTGATCACCCGTTTTGCGGAGTTGCTGCACAAGGATGAGCGGGAGTTGAACGATTATGAGCGCCTTTACACCCGGCGGGTCACCCAGTTCTGGTCAGGCATGTTTGCATTTTTGACGATCGAGAGTGCCTATCTGGCCTATTTTGCTGACACAGAAACCTGGTCACTTTTCACGAACTTTGTAAACTATCTAATTGTTATTGCGGGATTACTCATCGAATATAGAATCCGGGAGCGAAAACTGCCCCACCTAGAGCATCCCGGTTTTTGGAATTTCGTTCGACTGGTCCGGAGAATTGAATGGCGCAGCCTGCTTTAAACAGCCCAATTCACTGCAGCATGCTGGTGCACCATCCGCAGCAGCTCGCCGCCTGGCACCGGGGTGCCGGCATCTCGGCCGCTCAGTTCTATCAGGATGTGGCCAAGCTGGCAGCCCAGCTGCCTGAAGCCGGCGAGGTGGTGAATCTGTGTGAAGACCGCTATCACTTCGCGGTCAGCTTTGCCGCGGCGATCGTGCGCCAGCAGGTTACCCTGATGCCATCCAACAACACACCGGGCGCAGTCAACAGCCTGCTGAACAAGAGCCAGGACGGCTATTGCCTGACCGATCAGTTGCAACAGGGTATCCAGGCCCAACAGCTGCTCTACACGGAATTGCTGAATGCTGACAACCATGATTCGATTGCACTGCCGGAACAGATCGAAGCGGATCGTCAGGTTGCCATCCTCTATACCTCAGGCTCCACCGGTACCCCCAAACCCAACCCCAAGAGCTGGGGAGAGCTGAAGGCGGAAGCTGAAACTGCCTTGCGGCGTTTTCCGTTCCTCTCCCGTGGCGTCTCATCACTGGTGGCCACGGTACCTGCCCAGCATATGTATGGACTTGCCACTTCGATCTTCTTCCCCTGGCAGGGGGGTATCGCGGTACATACCGGAAGACCGCTGTTCCCGGCGGACATCGCCGCCGATCTGGCGCTTACTTCAGCGCCTAGAGTGCTGATCACTACCCCACTCCATCTGCGGGCCTGCCTGGACGCGGGTATCAGCTGGCCGGAGATCTCTTTCATCATCTCAGCCACAGCGCCACTCAGCAGAGAGCTTGCCGCCGAGGCTGAGCAGCAACTGCAGACCGAGATCTATGAGATCTACGGTTCCACCGAAACCGGCTCGATTGCCAGCCGCCGCACCACCATGGATGCGGACTGGACACTCTACGATGGGATCGAAATGCGACAGGAGGGCAACCAGACCTATGCCCGTGGGGGCCATCTCCCCCACCCGGTCCTGCTCAACGACAAGATCGAGACCCTCAGCGGCGGCCGCTTCAGACTGCTGGGTCGCAACAACGATATGCTGAAGATCGCCGGCAAACGGGCCTCCATCGGCGACCTGAACCAGAAACTGCTGGCCATACCCGGGGTGATCGATGGGATCTTCATCCCCCCTGAGAATCCAAACAATGAGAAACAGCGGCTGACCGCACTGGTGGTGGCGCCGTCACTCAGCAAGCAGGAGATACTGCATCAGCTCACTCAATCCATCGATGCGGCATTTCTGCCCAGGCCACTCCATTTCGTTGAATCACTGCCCAGAAACTCCACCGGCAAACTGCCCCGTGAGCAACTGATCAAGTTCCTGAAGACGATCAAATAACATAACCAGGCGTTTCTCAGCTTATTTCGGCAAGACGCTCTGAAATAAAGGAATTTATGGATTACAGGATGTATATAACATTGTCATATTTAGCCACGGCTCGCATAATAGTCAGCTTCGACTTAAGGCATCAGTACAAAGTACTATTAACAAGGGACCGATTCAGCCTTTACCGGTGGCTCCTGACGCATCTCAAGCTGTGCCAAAGGCGCATTGAAGAGAGCAGCCTGGTTGGCCTGATACAACCCCAATCCACAGCGGACGATTTTTCGCATCGGCACTCGCATCGGGATTGGTATACGCTGAAATAATAGCAACGACTGAATAGAACGAACCGAATAGAACACAGGCTCAATAATGACCCCCTTATCGATAACCCACTTTACCCTGACCAATGCGCTTGGGTGCGGCAAACAGGCCTCCCTGGAGGCACTGCGCACAGGCCGTAGTGGTCTGCAGCCCTGCGATCTGGAGAATGTGGATCTGGCCACCTGGATAGGACGGGTTGACGATCTGGAGGAGATGCCGCTGGAGGGTAGACTGGCAGACTATGATTGCCGCAACAATCGACTGGCACAGCTGGGCCTGCAACAGGATGACTTCCTGCCGGCAGTGGAACAGGCGGTGCAGCGCTATGGCGCCGACCGCATCGGTGTTTTCATCGGTACCAGCACCTCAGGTATCGCGACAACCGAAGCCGCCTATCGAACCCGCGACGACCGTGGGCTACCGGCCGAGTTCACACCGCGCTTTACCCATAACATCGCCTCATCCAGCCACTTCGTTCGCCACAGCCTGGGATTGAATGGCGCCGCCATCGCCATCTCCACCGCCTGCTCCTCCAGTGCCAAGGTATTTGCCGCGGCCTACCGCTATATCATGGCCGGCGTCTGTGATGCGGCGATTGTCGGCGGGGTCGACTCTCTCTGTCTGACCACCCTTTACGGTTTCAATGCCCTCGATCTGGTCTCCGCTGAGCCTTGCCGTCCCTGGGATGCGCAACGCAATGGCATCAATATCGGTGAGGGTGCCGGTTTCGCGCTGCTGGAAAAACCTCAGAGTGGGGATTCATGCCCCTCCCTGATCGGTTACGGTGAAAGCTCGGATGCCCACCACATGTCGACGCCCCATCCGGAAGGCGCCGGGGCGCGCCATGCCATGCAACAGGCCTTGCAACGTGCGGCCCTGGAAACCGCCGATATCGACTACATCAACCTACATGGGACCGCCACCCGCAGTAACGATGCTTCGGAGGATAGCGCTGTGTGTGGCCTGTTTGGAGATCAGACCCCCTGCAGCTCAACCAAGGGGTTCACCGGTCACACCCTGGGCGCCGCAGGCATCACCGAGTCGATCTTCGCCCTGCTCTGTCTGCAGAACGGTCTGTTGCCGCAAAGTCTGCAAACCCGGCAGCAGGATGAAACACTGAACGCCAATATCGTGCTCGATCCGCAACAGCGGGAGTTGCGCCATGTCCTGAGCAACTCGTTCGGTTTTGGCGGCAACAACTGCAGCCTGATTTTCGGAGCCACCGCATGATTTCACTATCCATAGAGAAGATCGGTGTGGTTGCCCAGGGAATCAACAACTGGCCGGAGGCGAGTGCGCTGCTGCAGGGAGAGGACGATTATCAGGGTGGCGAACTGCCTCCCCTGAAACCATCGATGCTGAAGCCCAATGAGCGCCGTCGCACCACCAGAACCATCAAGATTGCCCTGCAGGCAGCGGAAGAGGCACTGCAGGGTTTTACCGGCAGTGAAAGTCTGGCTTCGGTATTCAGTTCATCAGAAGGCGATCTGGATATCATCGATCAGATCTGCCTCGCCCTGACCGAGGAGGGTCGACCGGTCTCCCCGACCCAGTTTCACAACTCGGTGCATAACGCACCGGCGGGCTACTGGTCGATCGGTGCGGGCGCCAGACAGGGGTCATCGAGTCTCGGCGGCCTGAATGGCAGCTTTGCCGCAGGCCTGATGGAGGCCGCCGTGCAATCCGTGGTGGAGCAGATACCGGTATTACTGGTCTGCTACGATCAGCCACCGCCGGAGCTGCTGAAATCGTTCATGCCCATCACTGAGCCGTTTGCCGTCGCCATGCTGCTGAACGGGGAGAGCGACAGCCCACTGGCCAGACTCAACCTCAACACACGAACGGATGGTAGCGAGAGCCAACTGTCGAAACCGGCGCTGGAAAAACTCCGACAGTCAGCCCCGTCGACCCGCAGTCTACCGATGCTGCAAGCCATCGCGCGACATCAATCGGCAGAGATTACCCTGCCCTACCTGCCAGGCTTGAATCTGCAAGTGGAACTGCAACCATGCTAGAGAAGCCGCTGGAGGGCGCTGAGCTCTACAATCTGCTGCCGCATGCTGGCTCGATGCGGTTGATCGACAAGGTCATCGATTGGGATCAAAGCCAGATCCAATGCCAGACGTCGAGCCACTGTCATGCTGACAATCCCTTGCGCAACAACGGGCAGCTGTCAGCAGTGCATGCCGCCGAGTATGGCGCCCAGACAATGGCCCTGCATGGCGGGCTGCTGGCGAGACAATCGGGGCAACAGCAACCCGGCGGCTATCTGGTCAGTCTGCGTGGCGTGAAACTGCACGTCCGCCAGCTGAATGAGCTTGATGCCCCACTGCAGATTCAGGCAACACAGCTGCTGGCCGACAGGGGCAACATGCTCTATGATTTCGTCCTCAAAACTGAATCCGTCCTGGTAGCAGAGGGAAGAGCCGCAGTGATCGTACATTCGGAGGAAAATCAGTGAAGCGAGCCTTGGTTACAGGGGGCAGCGGGGATATCGGTTCGGCAATCTGCCGACAGCTGAGTTCGCCGGAAACCCATGTCATCGTACATGCCAACAGTAATCCCGACAGAGCCGAGGCGGTGGTTGAATCGATTCGTCAATCCGGTGGCAGCGCAGAGAGCTGTCTGTTCGATATCCGGGACACCGAAGCGGCCCGCCAAACCCTGGAGAAGCTGCTCGAATCCGGCCCCATACAGACGCTTGTTCACAATGCGGGCATCCATGACGACGCCCCTCTGGCAGGCATGCAGGCAGAGCAGTGGCAGCGGGTGATCGATGTCTCCCTGAGCGGTTTCTACAATGTTACCCAACCCCTGTTATTGCCGATGCTGAGAACCCGCTGGGGAAGAGTGATTGCCCTCTCTTCGATTGCCGGGGTGATGGGCAACCGGGGTCAGGCTAACTACGCCGCCGCCAAGGCGGGGCTGCACGGCGCGATCAAATCCCTGGCTTTGGAGCTGGCCTCTCGCGGGGTTACCGCCAATGCGGTTGCCCCGGGCATTATTGAAGGCAGCATGACATCCTCCACCTTCGATGCGGACGCCATCAAACAGATCGTACCCATGAAAAGGGCGGGCACCCCCGATGAGGTTGCCGCTCTGGTGGGCTTTCTCGCCTCTGATGCGGCGGCCTATATCTCTGGCCAGGTGATCTCAATCAACGGGGCAATGGCCTGATCAGGGCCCATCAAGATGCAAATCGCAGTTGTTATTCCAGTCTACAATGAGTCCGCAACCATTCGGGATGTGGCCGCAGCCGCCCTGCAGCAGTCGGAAAACGTGATCATCGTCGATGACGGCTCCTCCGATGACAGCCAGAGCCAGCTCGAGGGTCTCAATGTTCATCTGCTGCGGCATCAACAGAATCAGGGCAAAGCGACCGCACTGCAGAGCGGCTTCGACCAGGCGATCAAACTCAACGCGGAGATGATCATCACGCTGGATGGGGATGGTCAACACAATCCAGCCGAGATTCCCCAGCTGATCAGCGCGGCCCAGGCCAATCCAAACAGCATCATCATTGCCGCCCGCTTGAAACAGCGCCACAACGCGCCGAAGCTGCGCCTGTTCGCCAACCGCTTTGCCGATTTCTGGGTCTCCTGGGCGGCCGGCTATCCGGTGACCGATTCCCAGTCGGGATTTCGTCTCTACCCCTTTGACTTGCTTAGGGATGTACGCCTGAACACCTCAAAAGAAAAAGGCTTTGTTTTTGAAAGTGAAATTGTGATTGAAGCAGCAAGCCACAGCTTTTATAGTGTATCTGTACCGGTCGAGTCGATCTATCATGTAGGGAGACGCCAAAGTCACTACAAACCCTGGACAGATACCTGGCGTATTGTGCGAATGATTGCCTGGCGCTTGATAAAAAGAGGCTTGTACCTCCAGGGTCTATTTCGCAGTCTCGGCATAATGGCTGATCCACGCAAGCAGGCCGCACAATAGAGTGCGCGGATCACAGCCCTGAATAAGACCTGATCCCGTGAATTCAGGTAACAACAGACACAAAGATTTTTCTATAAACTATTGCAATAAACCACTGTCGTTAAGGGAGTCCCGATATGAAAATAGTCTCTATAAAAAACCTGCTGTTCATTTCTCTGCTGGTGTTTACCCTCGGATTGATGGGCTGTCGTACCGAGCCGGTCTACAACGTGGAAGATTCTCCGGTCAACACCATCGGTAAAACCTCCACCACCAACATTAAGAAGGCCATCATGTCGGCCGGTGCGGGTCTGGGATGGCGTATGAAAGAGGTCAAACCTGGCCATATCGTCGCCACCATCATGAAGCGCGGTACCACCGCCACTGTGGATATCCCCTACAACAAAAAGAGCTACAGCATCGTTCACAAATCCAGTAACGGTCTGAAGTATGACGGCAGCAAGATCAACAAGCAGTACAACAAGTGGATCGTCAATCTGGACAACGCCATTCAGCAACGTCTGATCGCGATGTAAATTGTCCCCTCTCCCCATGCCTATCAATGCATGGGGAGGGATTCCACCCCACACAGTTCTCAGCCTGAGCCATGCAATTCGACCCTGAACGGGGCGCTATCGATTGGGATGGCCTCTGGACCTTCGGCCTCACCCTGTTACTGCTGATCGTCGGCATCGGTATCCCGCTGCTGATCAGCCTGATCTATGTCTACCGGACAGCCTACTCGGCAAGCAACCAATGCGACTGCGACAGTCTGCTGGTCTTCGGCAAGCGATTGACCAGACAGGGCATTGATCAGGATTATCATCTGCGGTTGGAAAAAACCCTCGAGCTGATGCAGCACAATCCCTCGTCGACCCTGCTGTTGGTGGGAGGTGCCGCACCAGGCGAGGATCTCACGGAAGCCCAGGCCGGCCGGGACTATCTGATCGACAAAGGCATCGATGAATCACGCCTGCGTTTGGAGCAACAGTCCCAGAACACTCTGGAAAATCTGCAGCATGCCCGAACCATGCTGACCCAGCAGGATGCCTATCCGGTGGCATTGATCAGCAATCGCTATCATCTGGCGCGCATCAGCACCATCGCCACCAGTCTCAGTCTGAATCATCAACTCTGTGCGAGTGAAGCGAAGCTCCGGTTCAGCCCGCTGCTACTGCCCCGCATGATCATCGAAGCCTGGTATATCCTCTGGTTCAATACCGGCAAGAGCTGGTCCCGACTGATTCGCAGCGAGCGTATGCTCAACCGGGTCACCTAGGGCCTGTTCACGCTAGTCCAATCATCCCTGCTGTCGGAAACAGCCCCAGAATGGTGCTTTACATGCGCGTTATTTGGTGGGGCCATGCCCCACCAATACCGTGATTCAATGTGTGAGGGTGGCCCCTGAAAAAGCACCAAAACCCATCGCCCGGCCCGGATCAAACTCCGTGTCGGATTGAGGCGTGTTTGTTGGATTTGTGCCCGGTATGCCGGACGGCATACCGGGCGGCTGGACTCAGCCGTATTGGGCGCAGGCCTTGGCGATAACCGTGACGGTACGTTGGTGATCGCGCACACAGGGATTGTCACTATCCCAGACATATCCGGCGAGTACCGAACAGATCTGATCTTGCAGTTCGTCCGGCTTGACGGCGCTGTAGAAGATGGTCGGCAGACGATTGTCATACCAGGCGGTCACAAAGGTCCTGAAGGTGTCCACACCCATCATCAGGTGATCCGCATAGTCTGTCTGCCAATCCACACGCTCGCCCTGCAGCTGACGGATCAGGGTCTTGGCCGCACGGTTGGATGACTCCAGCGCCAGGGTGACACCGGATGAAAAGACCGGATCGAGGAACTCGGTGGCGTTGCCCATCAATGCAAAGCCATTACCATGCAGCTTTTTGGCGGATATGGAATAGCCGTTGATTCGGCGTACCGGAAAGGTGAACTCTGCGTTTTTCAGACGCTCTCTGGTGTTCTTGTTGTCATTGATGATCGCCCGCAGTTTCTCATCCGGATCCTCCGGATAACGGGCCAGGAAGTCCGGTTTGGCGACCACACCCACCGAGGTCTTGCCGTTTGAAAACGGGATGATCCACATCCAGGCATTGTCCGGGTCATCCAGGGAACAGATCCAGATACGACCCTCCCCTTCCCCTTGCGGGCGGATGTCGCCGGTGACATGGGTAAAGAAGGATTCACGCAGGGGCAGCATGGAGTTCTCGTCAAGATCCAGCAGACGGGGCAGAACCCGCCCATAGCCGCTGCCATCCAGAATGAAGCGTGCGGTGATCGTGGCCGGTTCACCCTGCTCATCTTCCAGCATCGTGGTGGAGCTGCCATCATCGGCGAAGTTCACGTCGGTGACACCATAGCCCCAGAGAACCGGAACACCGCGAGCTTCGACACTTTCGGCCAAAACCTTATCGAAATCCTCACGGGGTACCTGATAGGTATACTTCCAGCCCTGGGTGAACTGTTGTGAGAACTGGAAGGTGCAGGTCTCGTCGCCACGCTTGAAAACCGCCCCGTCCTTGACCATGAATTTCTGATCCTTCACAACATCCAGCAGATCGGCCTCTTCAAGCAGGTCCATGCATCGAGGCAATAGGCTCTCGCCGATCACAAAACGGGGAAACCGCTGCTTTTCAACCATCATGCAGTTGAATCCGGCTTTGTGGATCAGCGCGGCAGCCGTGGCCCCAGCAGGTCCGGCGCCAATAATCAGTACATCTGTATCGTATGTCTTCATGATCTTCCTTCAGAGTGTTGACTCGACAGGTATGAACAAGGGTCGATGATGTGGATCGGCCCGGCACCCTGTTTCAAGCAGTATCGACCACATCCTTATGATCCTTCAATCTCATCCCTGATGGCTTGTTTTGGCTCACTGCAGCGGCATTGAGCGATGTTACTTTACTTTTTTTATGAACAGCTTACCAGCATCTCAGGAGTGCATTTCAGACTCTATTGACTTAGCTCATTTTGGACAAACTACGGGTTGTAAAACAGCAACAAAAAATGTGTCTATTACCCCCTACAAAGGGTCTGAAACCACCAGTTTCTGCTGGCATATCAGTAACCTGTGGAGCGTAACTGAACTGACGCGATGCAACAGTCCGTCACCCCTAGTCGACCCATCTGCGGGCGTTTCTGAAGAGACGCAGCCAGGGTGCATCCTCTCCCCATCCATCCGGATGCCAGGAGTGCTGAACCGTTCGGGTTACCCGTTCCGGGTGGGGCATCATGATGGTGACCCGTCCGTCGCGACTGCAAAAACCGGTCATGCCTTCAGGAGACCCATTTGGATTGGCCGGATATCGGCTCGCCACCTCACCACTGTTCTCCAGATAGCGCAGGGCCATCAGCTCACGGGCTTGTGACTGCTGCTCCTGACTGCGGAACTCGGCCCGTCCCTCACCATGGGCCACCGCGATCGGCAGGCGGGAGCCCTGCATGCCGGCCAGCAGGATGGAGGGTGATTCTGTCACTTCAACGGTGACAAATCTGGCCTCGAACTGTTCCGATCGATTGCGCACGAAATGGGGCCAATGCTCGGTACCCGGAATCAGTTCATGCAGATTGGATAGCATCTGACAGCCGTTACAGACCCCCAGGGCAAAGCTGTCGGAGCGGTTGAAGAAATCCGCGAAGGTCTCTCTGGCCCGCTCGTTGAACAGTACCGATTTGGCCCATCCCTCACCGGCCCCGAGTACGTCGCCGTAGGAGAATCCGCCACAGGCCACCAGACCTTTGAACTGATCGAGTCGGCTCCGACCCTCGATGATATCGGACATATGCACATCCACACACTCGAAGCCTGCGCGGTGAAAAGCGGCTGCCATCTCCAGCTGACCATTCACCCCCTGCTCCCGCAGGATGGCCATCGACGGTCTGATTCCGCTGGCGATCATCGGTGCCGCCACATCCTCTTCCGGATCAAAGCTGAGGCTGACCTGGATACCGGGATCCGCCTCCTCAAGTCGCTGATACTCCTCATCCGCACACTCGGGGTTGTCCCGCAGGGCCTGCATCCGGCGACTGGTCTCCGACCAGGCCTGTTGAAAGGCTTTGCGCTGATCCGCCACGACCGGACTGCCGGATCGATTGAACTCGATCCGGTCATCGTTGTTGAGGGTACCGATCACATGGCTGCAGCGCCCCAGTCCCGCATCGTTGAGCATTTTCAGAACATCATCGGTATCGTTGTGGCGTACCTGGATGACCGCACCCAACTCCTCGCTGAACAGAACCGCGCAATCGTCCTCTCCCAGATCGTCGATATCGATGCTCACTCCGCAGTGACCGGCAAACGCCATCTCACAGACCAGGGCAAACAGACCACCATCGGAGCGATCATGGTAGGCCAGTAGCAGGTCGCTCTGGTTCAGCTCCTGAATCAGATTGAAAAAACGCTGCATGGCGGCGGGATCATCCAGGTCCGCACCGCGATGGCCAATCTGGCCATACACCTGAGCCAGTGCCGAGGCGCCCAACCGATTCATCCCCTTACCCAGATCGATCAGAATCAGATCGGTATCGCCCAGGTCGCTGCGTAATTGGGGCGTCAAGGTGCGACGCACATCGGTCACCGGGGCAAAGGCTGAAATGATCAATGAGATGGGTGCCGTTACAGCCCGCTCCTCACCCTGCTCCTGCCAGACGGTTTTCATCGACATGGAGTCCTTACCGACCGGGATGGCAATGCCCAATGCGGGACAGAGCTCCATACCGACAGCCTTGACCGTGTCGTACAGTTTCGCGTCCTCACCGGGATGGCCGGCGGGGGCCATCCAGTTGGCTGAAAGTTTGATGTCGGAGAGCTGGGCGATGGCGGATGCAGCGATGTTGGTGATCGACTCACCGATGGCCATACGCCCGGAGGCCGGCGCATCCAGCAGCGCCAACGGGGTTCGCTCACCCATCGCCATCGCCTCACCGGTGTAACCCATCAGACCGGAGGCGGTGACAGCCACATCGGCGACCGGCACCTGCCAGGGTCCGACCATCTGATCGCGGGTCACCATACCGGTAATCGAACGATCGCCGATGCTGATCAGAAAGGTCTTGTTGGCCACAGTCGGCAGTTGCAGTACCCGCAGAGCCGCCTCTTCCAGATCGATATCGGCGAAATCGAGTTCCGGTTTTTGAAATGTCTTGCGACGAACATCCTTGAGCATCCGCGGCGGTTTACCGAACAGCAGATTCATCGGGATATCGATGGGATTGTTGTCGAAATGGGCATCGCCGAGGATCAGCTGCTGCTCATCAACCGCCTCGCCCACCACGGCGTAGGGACAACGCTCCCTTTCACAGATCGCCTTGAACGCGTCCAGCTTGTTCACATCCACGGCCATCACATAGCGCTCCTGGGATTCGTTACACCAGATCTCCATCGGTGACATGCCCAGGTCGTCGTTGGGTACTGCCCGCAGCTCGAACTGCCCGCCCAGCCCCGCATCATGCACCAGTTCAGGCAAGGCGTTGGAGAGCCCACCGGCACCCACATCGTGAATAAACAGGATCGGATTCTCCTCACCCCGTGCCCAACAGGCATCGATCACTTCCTGACAGCGACGCTCCATCTCCGGATTCGAACGCTGTACCGACGCAAAATCGAGATCCTCGGCCGAAGTACCGCTGGCCATACTGGAGGCGGCACCGCCACCCAGACCGATCAGCATCGCCGGCCCACCCAGCACAATCAATGGAGAGCCGCTGGGGAATGAGTGTTTTTCAATATGCTCCTTACGGATGTTGCCCAATCCGCCTGCCAGCATGATCGGTTTGTGATAACCGCGAACTTCCGCGCCATCAGGACCAGGCACTTCAGCCTCGTAGGTTCGGAAATAGCCGCACAGGTTGGGACGGCCGAATTCATTGTTGAACGAGGCGGCGCCGATCGGTCCCTCGAGCATGATATCGAGTGCCGAAACGATGCGTCCCGGCTTGCCGTAATCCACTTCCCAGGGCATCTCCGCATCGGGCAGTTTCAGATTGGAGACGGAGAAACCACACAGACCCGCTTTCGGTTTGGAACCCTTACCCGTTGCACCCTCATCACGGATCTCGCCACCGGAACCGGTTGCAGCACCGGGATCGGGCGAGATCGCCGTCGGGTGGTTATGGGTCTCAACCTTCATCAGGATGTTGATCTCCTCCTGCCCATAACCGTAGTTGAGGGTTTCAGGATCGAGCACGAACCGCTCCGCATCCGGCCCCTGGATTACCGCCGCATTATCCTTGTAGGCCGAAAGCACATCCTTGGGGGAGACCTGAGTGGTATTGCGAATCATCTTGAACAGGGAGTGCGGCTGGGACTCGCCGTCGATCACCCAGTCCGCATTGAAGATCTTGTGTCGACAGTGCTCTGAGTTCGCCTGGGCAAACATCATCAACTCCACATCCGTCGGATTGCGCTGCAGGGATTGAAAGCTCTCCACCAGATACTCGATCTCATCCTCAGAGAGAGCCAGTCCAAGGCTCTGATTGGCACTCTTCAGGGCATCCAGGCCCCCTTTGATGACATCCACCTGTTTGTATTCGGCTGGTTCTGCCTGCTGAAACAGGCAGCTGGCATCCTCCGCATCCGAAAGCACGGTCTCGGTCATACGGTCGTGCAGCAGTGCGGCGGCCTGCATGAACTGTTCGCTGCTGAGGGGCTCTCCTTCGATGCTCAGAAAGTGGGCAATTCCGCGCTCCAGCCTTTGCACCTTCTGCAGGCCACAATGGTGCGCGATATCGGTCGCCTTGGACGACCAGGGAGAGAGCGTGCCCGGCCGGGGTACGACCAGTAACAGAGTGCCGCTCGGAATTCTGGCGGGCAGTGACGGACCATAGCGTAGAATTGTCTGCAAAACCGCCTGCTCATCCGCCTCCAGGGACTGCTCCACATTGGCAAAATGGAGATATTCAGACACCAGATCCACCGCAACACCAAGTTGCTCCGAAAGTCGTTTGGTCAGTTTTTGCAGGCGAAAATCGGAAAGTGCGGGCGCGCCACGGAGAATCAACATCGTCAAGCCTATGTCTTAGATTTGGAAAGGGCTAATGATACTCGAAAAAGCCCCTCACCCACAGACTTCGTGGCGGGATTGGCTATGGTGGCGCTGGCGGATGGGATCGAGCGGATTTATGAAAACCCTTGGCAAGGCTATCCACAGCAAACCGTCACAATCTGTTCAGCTGACGAGGCCGATGGAAAATTCCAGGCAAAAAAAAGGTAGTCCATCACCTCTCAAGCGAAACAATGGACTACCATGATTCGGCACAGGCCGAAAGTTCTCCTCCATAGAGATCCGTAATCAGGGGCTATCTCAACCGTTTACTACTGCCTGAAATAAAACTCGATAAACGCATTGTGAATAGCGCTGTAGCAGGGCCTGTTTAGACGAATTCAATACGCCCTGCTGGCCCTAGTCCTTTAAATGGCACCACTCTCCGAAAGCATCGAACAGGTGACTGCCAATAGATGCGGCTCGTAAGTCTGTCATATCCATCAGGCCGAACCGCTGAAGAATAGACTCTTTCGAATCGTATATTTTGAAATGGTATGAAAGGGAGTGCGACGAACAGCTGCGCAGAGCCGCCCTATGGTGATCGCAGATCGAATTCCCTCTCTGACTAAATCCGTTTTATCCATGTCAACATCGTTTTGACTGCCAATAGGCTACCCCAGATCCACTCAGGATCAAAGATGCTAACTTACTCATCAAGATGGAAAAATGGAGGCCCAGCCAAAGAATGAGAACTGCATCACGCGGAAGGCGAAATTTCATCGATATTGACTTTTCTCAATGAAAGCCAGCTGTAGCAATGTTGAAATATGCTCAAGTCAGCCGGAACACGTTTTCTGGTGGCTTATCTCCTCCATCCTCCTTTGGTATAGCCGCTTCGACGAAATGACGAAGCGGTTTTTTTTTACCTGCGCCAACCGCTCTTTGGTCTGATGCCTGAGCGTTCAATAGGTTTTCAACATCAGCGGCCGTACATCTTTACCCGATGCATTAAACGGGATTCCGTTTCCGGCTTGACCATCTCCCAATCGAAACGCCAATCCCAGTTGCCTTCAGTTGTACCTGGGGTATTCATACGATGGTTACCGTCCAGGCCCAGGATATCCTGCAGTGGGATGATCGCCAGATTTGCCCGCGAGGCCAGGGCGGAACGGATCATCGGCCAGGGCATGATCTCCCTTGGTTTACCCAGATAGTCGTCAACAAATTCACGGGATTGATCATCCAGGCCGGTATACCAGCCCAAGGTGGTATCGTTATCATGGGTTCCGGTATAGACCACCGCATCCCGGGTGTGGTGAAAAGGCAGATAGGGGTTGTCCGCGCCACCGGAGAAGGCGAACTGCAGAATCTTCATGCCGGGTAGATCGTAGGCCTTACGCAAGGCCTCAACCTCCGGGGTGATGACACCCAGATCTTCTGCAACCAGCTCCAGGTCGGGCAACTCCCGGTAGAGCACCCCAAACAGTTCCTCTCCCGGCGCCTCCACCCAATGACCGTTCACCGCCGTCTCTTCCTCGGCGGGTATTTCCCAATAGGCTTCAAAGCCCCGGAAATGGTCAATCCGCAGCAGATCAAACAGTGTGGACTGGGCCTTCAGTCGATTCACCCAGAAACTGAAATTCTCTTCTGCCAACTTATCCCAGCAATAGAGGGGATTGCCCCAGCGCTGTCCCGTCTCAGAGAAATAGTCCGGTGGCACACCGGCAACAACCCGCGGATGCCCATCCTCCAGCAGATCGAATATCTCCCGATGGGCCCACACCTCGGCGCTGTCGTGCGCGACGAAGATCGGCACATCACCAAACAACAGAACCCCACGCTCATTGGCGTACTGTTTGAGGCACATCCACTGGGTATAGAAAAGATACTGCTCGAAACTGACCGCTTCGATCACCGACTTGAGCCTGGCTCTGGCCATAGCCAGTGCCTGCGGCTTTCGGTCCCGCAGGGTCACATGCCAGTCCCACCAGCAGGCACTCTCTTCCTGCTTCAAAGCCTGGAACAGGGCATAATCTTCAAGCCAATGCTTCTGTTCCGCCATAAAGCGCTGATAGTCATGGCGCTCCTCATCACTGGCGGAGTCATGAAATCGTTTGCAGGCGCTCTGTATCGCGTTGGATTTTTCCTCGTCGGAGATCGGCCCTTCCGGCATCTCATCCAGCCAACCCCGCTCAAGCAGCATCTCCAGGCTGATCAAGCGGGGGTTCCCCGCATAGACTGAGCTACTCTGATAGGGTGAGTTGTCATGCATGGTGGGACCAATTGGCAAGATCTGCCAAACAGTCATACCGGAAGCCACCAGAAAATCGACAAAACGATAGGCGTTGCTGCCCAGATCCCCGACAGCCGCTGACCCTGGCAGTGAGGTGATATGCAGCAGCACACCGGCCCGACGGCGTTTCAACAAGCTGTGAACAGGTTGAGGTTGCGGATCGGCCGCCTCATTCATCGGTCGTTCCCGCCAATGGAGAGCGAGCGGTTGTGTAATCGTCCATTCTGTTAGTCATTCTTTTTCATCACTCCGCCCTGCACCGGCGCGCCACTACCTACGGCAAAAACTTCGGAAAGATAGTCAGGTACAGGCTCACCCAGCAGTTCGAACAGATGGGAAAGCTGGCTGCGAAACAGCTGTTCAAAATCACTGACGGTGGACTCGGGATTGTAATCGCCGAACCACCAAAACCAATCGGAGCCTTCACAAATTGCCAACTGCTTTTCAATTTCCTTCAGCTGGTCATCGGAAAAATTCTTATCGGCCAGGACCTGATCATAGACCTTTTTGGCCTCACCCAACATATCCCAGGCGCGATTCTTATCCCGATCACCGATCCAGGTGGTGAAGGTGCCGTAGACCCAGCTGCCGGCAACCAGTTTGGAGAGTCTTGGCGAGAGCTTCTTCTGCCGATCCAATACTTCGGAAAAGGTGGTCAGGTGCAGACGGGGGTGCTCCGACAATCGTTCATACATGGCATTGAGAAAGTAGCTGCCGTTGTAGGGGTAGTATTCCCAGGCATTTTCACCATCCATGATGATCGACACCACCGCATCCGAATCCCCTTCACAGGCATCGGCGATATTCACCAGGTGGTTGATCAGATCACCCACCGCATCATCCGCATGCCACTCACCATAGGTGAAGCCAATCAGGTCCGACAGGCCATCATCGCGGAAGAACATATTCAGATGCCCCTCCTGTACATGGTACGCCGAGTGGACCCAGTTATCGGGCAGCTGGGAATCACCGCCTCCAGCCATCAGGCTGTTACTCAACACCTGCTGTCCGGTGGCCGCCCAGCTGAATCCCTCCTCTTCCAACATTTTCAGGGTCGCTTCACTGACGCCGCCTTCTGACGGCCAACACCCATTGGGTCGAAAGCCGAAATGTTTTTCAAACACCTCCAATCCCTTGCGAATATGCCACCTCGCACGGGACTCACCCCCCGGATACTGCTCCAGCTCAGGCATATGTATCGAAGGCAAGGCATCCCTGGCCGAATCCATATCGATCATCAACGGCACAATCGGGTGGGCATAGGGGGTCACCGAGAGCTCCACCTGGCCCGATTTTGCCAATTTGGCGTAGCGGCCAGGCAGATCCTGCAGCACTTCCCCGATCAGTTCCATCAGTCGTCGGCGATCATCGGAATTGAATCCCCGCCCCTTGGACTGCAACGACCTGACGCGCAGATCGTTGACCCGCTGACACTCGCCCACCCAGGCCAGGTGGTACCAGACCAGCAGATCGATCAGGCACTGATCGTTGAGATAGCCGACCATGCGCTCGTTTTCCAGCGTGTGTTTGACCAGATCGGCCAGCTCATTGAAGTGTTTGAAACGACTGATCAGACGATGCTCATTGGCTCGAAGGCAGGCGCTGATCAATGATTTACGGGAGGCCTCATCCACCGGCAGTCCAGGACCGGCCAAGGCGGCCAGCAGAGGATCCTTGATCAACTTGCCGGTTTTCAACCAGGCTGCGATCTGCTCACTGTAGTCATCGATCTGTTCAAGCAGCACCGGGGCGAAGTTCACCACCGCCTTGGCATCCGGCACATGTTCAAGATGTGCCGCCATATCGGCGTAGTCCTTCAGCCCATGCAGATAGACCCAGGGCAGCAGATAGTCACTCCCCTCCGGCCCCTTGTAGTAGGGCTGGTGCATGTGCCAGCAGAAAACCACCTGCAGGCGGTTGTCTTGATGTTCGCTATCGGACATGGTGCAGGACCTGACCCAGCATTTCCGGTGTTACCAGGACAACTCCCTTTTCGCTGACATAGAATCGCTCCGCATCCGATACGGGGTCTTCACCGATAATCGTACCTTCCGGGATATCACAACCCCGATCGATCACCGCTTTGTTGATTCTGCAGTTTCTGCCGATATTCACGTCGGGCAGTACCACCGTCTGATTCACACTACTGTATGAGTTGACCCGCACATTGGAAAACAGCAGGGAGTTGGTCACCTTGGCACCGGAGATTACACACCCCCCCGAAACCATCGAGTCCACCGCCATGCCACGTCGCTCTTCATCATCAAACACGAACTTGGCGGGAGGCAGTTGCTCCTGATAGGTCCAGATCGGCCAGCTGCGATCGTAGAGGTTGAGTGGTGGGGTGACACCGATCAGCTCCAGATTGGCGGTCCAGAACGCATCGATGGTACCCACATCACGCCAGTAGGCCTGTTTACCACTGCTGGAGTCAGTGAACGGATAGGCCAGCACCCGGTATTTTTCGATCACCCGGGGAATGATGTCCTTGCCGAAATCGTGTGACGATTGCGGCGTATCCGCATCGCGGATCAGCTGTTCGAAGAGGAATTTACGGTTGAATACGTAGATCCCCATTGAGGCCAGTGCCAGATTGTCATGTCCCGGAATCGGTTTCGGGTCGGCCGGCTTTTCGCTGAATTCACTCACCCAGTTTTCCGAGTCGACAGTCATCACACCAAACTCCTTGGCGCTTTCCAGATCCACCGTCAGGCAACCTACGGTCATATCGGCACCGGATTCGACATGCTCGGCGATCATGGTGCCGTAATCCATTTTATAGATATGGTCACCGGCCAGAATCAGCACATAGTCCGGATTGTGGCTGCGCAGGATATCCAGATTCTGGTAGACCGCATCCGCGGTACCCTCATACCAGCTGCTCTCAATTCGCTGTTGCGCCGGCAGTAATTCGACAAACTCACCAAACTCCCCACGCAGGAAGTTCCAGCCGCGCTGGATGTGCAGCAGCAGGGAGTGGGCTTTGTATTGGGTCAGAACACCAACTCGGCGTATGCCCGAGTTGATGCAGTTGGAGAGGGGAAAATCGACAATCCGAAACTTCCCGCCGAAGGGAACCGCAGGCTTGGAGCGCCACTTGGTCAGATGCTTGAGTCGGGAACCGCGTCCACCTGCTAGGATCAGCGCAAGGGTATTTCTTGTCAACCGACTGACAAAGCGCTGGCTCTGGTCTGTCATCGAGTGTTCCTCCGTAGCCGTTAGGCCAACAATTACTGCCGTTTTTTTGTCTACGCCTGGTTCAGTCGTTTACGAGCCAGGATCTCGTCTAGTGTCTCATACTATCGCACACCGATATTGGTGCAACGCAGAATTGAAGCCGCAGTGGAGCTACCTCCGGGCGGGATGCCAACTCACCGTCCGCACAATCTTTAAAGTGACTTGAAAAGGGTGTGCCATTCCCTGCGTCACTGGCCTGGTGTCCGTAGACTTGGTATCACGCCATTTAGGCGCATTAGTATGAGACACTACACCAGACTATGGTAACATCATGTTCCCTTCAAGGCGTACTCCAAGAAGCAGGTTTTCTTAACTATGACTAGCCAAAAGACAAACACAATCAGCGATGCCATGCAACGCATCATCGATGCATGCCACCATGACCCGTTTGAGGTTTTGGGACGTCATGTCACTGCAGGTGTTTGTCAGATCAACCTGTTCCTGCCCCATGCGGAAAAGGTCAGCCTGGCTGAGACCGGGCAACAGATCCCCCGGGTCAAGGGCACAGATTTTTTCTCCATCTCACTGCCGGCTGATCAGGTCAGCGAGCACTACCAGCTCGATTGGCAGGATAAATTCGGCCAGAGCCACAGCAGTCACGATCCCTACAGCTTCTCCGAACAACTGCCGGAATTCGATCTGCATCTGTTCAATGAAGGCAAACATCGCCATGTCTACCGCTTTTTCGGCTCCCACAACCATCAGGCGGAGGGAATCGACGGGGTACTGTTTGCAGTATGGGCACCGAATGCCGCCCGGGTTTCAGTGGTCGGGGATTTCAATCAATGGGACGGACGTATCCATCCGATGCGCTCCCGGGGTGGTTCTGGAGTCTGGGAGCTGTTCATACCCGAACTCAAACCCGGCACGCTCTACAAGTTCGAAATCCGTACCCAGGAGGGTCATGTCTCGTTGAGAACCGACCCCTATGGCAACTTTTTTCAGCGTCGGCCGGAAACCGCCGCAGTGGTGATCGCCGATGATCACTACCCCTGGCAGGATGAAGGGTGGATCAGCACCCGGGCCACCACGAACTGGCAGCAGGAGCCGATGTCGGTCTATGAAGTCCATCTCGGCTCATGGCGCCGGGACGAACAGGGCGAGTTTCTCAACTACCGGGATCTTGCCCATCAGCTGTGTGATCATGTCAAAGCTGTCGGCTTTACCCATATCGAGCTGTTGCCGATCACCGAGCACCCCTTTGACGGCTCCTGGGGCTATCAGACAACCGGTTATTTCGCGCCGACCAGCCGCTTCGGCACACCGGACGATTTTCGCTACTTCATCGATCATCTGCATCAGAATGGGATTGGTGTCCTGCTGGACTGGGTGCCAGCCCACTTTCCCAAGGATCGCCACGCACTGGCGGAGTTCGATGGCACCGCACTCTACGAACATGAAGATCCCCGCAAGGGTGAACACCGGGACTGGGGCACCCTGATCTTCAATTTTGGGCGCAACGAAGTCAGAAACTTTCTCATCTCCAGTGCCATCTACTGGCTTGAGGAGTTTCATATCGACGGGCTGCGGGTCGATGCGGTGGCCTCCATGCTCTACCTGGACTACTCCAGGGAGCCGGGAGACTGGGTACCCAATCAGTATGGCGGCCGGGAGAATCTGGAAGCGGTCGATTTCCTGCGGGAACTGAACAGCGTCACGCACGATCTTCACCCGGGCACCATGATGATCGCCGAAGAGTCCACCGCCTGGCCTCAGGTCTCGCGACCCACCTGGCTGGGGGGATTGGGTTTCAGCATGAAATGGAACATGGGCTGGATGCATGACAGCCTCTCCTACATGTCACAGGATCCGATCTATCGCCACTATCACCACGACCTGCTGACCTTCGGCCTGCTCTACGCCTTCACTGAGAATTTTGTCCTGCCCTTCTCCCACGACGAAGTGGTTCACGGCAAGGGCTCGATGATCGATAAAATGCCGGGGGATGACTGGCAAAGATTCGCCAATCTGCGGCTGCTCTACACCTACATGTTTACCTACCCGGGTAAAAAGCTGCTCTTCATGGGCAGTGAGTTTGCCCAGGGGCGGGAGTGGAATGATGACGCCGCCCTCGATTGGTATCTGCAGGAGTATCCTCACCACCGGGGCATCACAACCCTGCTGACTGATCTGAACCGGTTATACCGGGAGTCTCCCAGCCTGCATCAGAACGAGTTCGAATTCTCCGGTTTTGAGTGGATCGACTGCCACGACAGTTCCCAGTCGATTCTCAGTTACGCTCGCAAGGACCGGGACGGTAATGAGCTGCTGATCGTACTCAACTTCACACCGGTACCCCGGGACAACTATCGAATCGGTGTCAATCGGCCTGGTCAGTACCAGGAGATCATGAACTCCGATTCCGAGTTTTACGGCGGTTCCAATATGGGAAATGGCATGCCGCTGGTTACCGAGCAGGTCTCCTGGATGGGTCGGGATCAGTCGATCACCCTTACCCTGCCCCCATTGGGCGCGATCATCCTGAAAGGCAGTCACTAGGGCGACAGACACTTATTCAAGTCGTTCACGGCCAGAGAAGCTGGATCACCCTTGGATTAACCGCAAATCAGCGCCAGTCACCGCAAAATGCCGCGAAAAACGCTTACCTATTAGCGAAGATTCGCGGTGATTGGCGTGGATTGGCGGTTTATTTCTTTAAGTCAGTGCCACTCATCACCAGGGCCTGTCAATACTGATAGGCCCTGGTGAATGCGATCTATTTGGACCGGCTTGGCAATCGATGCCGGTGGAAATAGTTGATCAATCCGTTGGTTGAGCTGTCATGGTTCAGCTCGGCCTGCTCTTCCAGCAGTTCCGGCAGGATCACACCCGCCAGCTGTTTCCCCAGTTCAACCCCCCATTGATCGAATGAGTTGACCTGCCAGATCATGCCCTGGACGAAGATCTTGTGCTCATACAGTGCGATCAGTGAGCCCAGACGGGATGGGGTGATCTTGTCGATCAGCAGCGTATTGCTGGGGCGGTTACCTGGAAAAATCTTGTGTGGCAGCAGATCGACAATCTGCTCCGGCTCCATCCCGGCCTGCTCCATCTCCTCACGGGCCTCGGTGCGGTTCTTACCTTTCATCAGCGCCTCTGTTTGTGCCAGACAGTTGGCAAACAGTTTCTGATGATGGTCGGAGGATTCATTCTGGCTGTTGACCGGAATGATGAAATCGCAAGGGATGACCTGGGTGCCCTGATGAATCAGCTGATAGAAGGCATGCTGACCGTCGGTACCGGCAGCCCCCCAGATCACCGGCCCGGTCGCATACTCCACCGGTCTGCCAAAACGGGTCACCCGTTTACCATTGCTCTCCATATCCGCCTGCTGGAGATAGTCCGGCAGATACCTCATGAACTGGTCGTAGGGGAGTATGGCGTGACTGTGAAAGCCGGCAAAGTTGACATACCAGATGCCCAGAAGCGCCATGATGACCGGCATGTTCTGAGACAGATCCGCATGCAGAAAGTGCTGGTCCATCTCATGGGCACCTTCCAACAACTCATAGAAGCGTGGCATGCCGATGGCAATGGCGATCGGCAGTCCAATCGCGGACCAGAGGGAGTAGCGTCCACCCACCCAATCCCAGAATTCGAACATGTTCTGGGTATCGATACCGAACTCAGCGACCTTTTCGGCATTGGTGGAGACTGCGACGAAGTGACGCGCTACCGCCGCCTGATCCTTGAGACTTTCCACTATCCAGGCTCTCGCCGTGGACGCATTGGTGAGCGTCTCCTGAGTCGTGAAGGTCTTGGAAGCCACCACGAACAGGGTGGTCTCCGGATTCAGCCCACTCAGGGTATCGTGAATATGGCTGGCGTCCACGTTGGATACGAAATGCAGCCGTAAGTCATCCCGCTGATAGGGCTTCAACGCCTCACAGACCATCAATGGGCCGAGATTGGAGCCACCGATGCCGATGTTGACCACATCGGTAATGGACTTGCCGCTGTAGCCTTTCCATTCGCCGGAACGCACCTGTTCGGTGAACGAAGCCATCTTCTCCAGGATCGCGTTGACACCGGGCATCACATCCTCGGCATCGAACCATATGGGTTGATTACTGCGATTGCGCAGAGCGACATGCAAGACCGCCCTGTCTTCCGTGATATTGATGCGCTCTCCGGAAAACATGCGGCGACGCCAACCATCCAGATCGATCCGATTGGCCAGCCCCAATAACAGCTTCATGGTCTGGCTGGTGATGCGATTCTTCGAATAATCGAGCAGTATGCCGCACTGTCTGATCGACAGCTGCTCAGAGCGTTCAGGCCCCTGTTGAAACAGCTCGCGCATCTGCACCGATTCCATTTCCTGCCAATGCGACTCCAGTGCGCGCCACTCATCCGTCTGATGTATCTCTGTCATGATCGCTCTTTTGTTATGTTCTGGTTGGCCGTCAGATATGAGGCACGAATTCTGCGAGATAGTAAGAAGATACCCGCATCAGTGCAAGGATGGTGCATAACTGATCGACACTTTGACTATTCTATCCGAGCTGACTGCGCTAGCCCATACACCTCAATCGTTTGTGCAGAATCAATATGAAACAGATTAATGGTTGCGCTGAGAATTGAAAAAATGCTTAATTGGTTTTTTTAATCGATTACAGAGTGGAATAGCAACTGACGATGAAGATCCTCTATGCCAGCAGCGAAGTGGCACCTCTTATCAAGACTGGCGGCTTGGCGGATGTAGCCGGCAGTCTGCCTGCTGCGCTGAATCATATTGGCATGGACTGCCGCCTGATCGTTCCAGGCTATCCCCAGGTACTCGCCAAAGCGGCTAATCTGCAGAAGGTGGCCGAGCTGGAACTCGATGGTGGTAAAGTCACGCTGCTGCAGGGGGTGTGCGAGCCCCATGAGGTGCCGCTGTATGTGGTCGATGCACCCAGATGGTTTGATCGCCCCGGCAATCCCTATCTCACGCCTGAGGGCTATAACTGGCCCGACAATGCTGACCGCTTCATGCTGTTTTGTCAGGCTGCCGTCACTGTGGCGCTGGACGGGGCCGGCCTCGACTGGCAACCGGAAGTTGTGCATGCCAATGATTGGCAGACTGGCTTGATCGCACCCCTGCTGCAACCCGAAGAGAAACGCCCGGCCACCCTGTTCACCATCCACAACCTGGCCTATCAGGGCCTGTTCGACTGGGCGACCTTTCTTCGCCTGGGACTGGATAAATCACTCTGGACCCATCACGCCCTCGAGTTCCATGACCAACTCTCGTTCATCAAAGGCGGCATTGCCCTCTCCGACCGGGTCAATACAGTCAGCCCCACCTATGCGGAAGAGATCAAAACCGCTGAATTCGGCTATGGTCTGGAGGGCTTGCTGCAACACCGCGCCAGCCATTTCAGCGGCATCCTCAACGGCATCGACTACCATCAGTGGGATCCACTCAACGATCCCCACATCGATACCCCCTACTCGATCGACAATTTCCCGGCAAAACGCAATAACAAACTGGCTTTGCAACGGGAATTCGGACTGCCTGAGGATGAGTATATTCCATTGTTCGGCTATGTCGGTCGACTGGTCGACCAGAAGGGTGTCGACCTGATCCTGCAGGTTCTGCCGGGCATCATGGACTCGGGCGCACAACTGGTGATGCTGGGATCCGGTGACCACAGCCTGCAAAGTGCGCTGGAAAAGATCAGTAACCGATACCACAGCCGGGTGGGCATCACCATCGGCTATGATGAGGGACTCTCCCACCGCATTGAAGCCGGCAGCGACTGTTTTCTGATGCCCTCCAGATTCGAACCCTGCGGGCTGAACCAGATGTACAGTCTGAGATACGGTACGGTGCCGATTGTGCGGCGTACCGGTGGACTGGCGGACAGCGTCGTCGATGTCACACCGCACACCCTGGCCAACGGCACCGCAACGGGATTTGTCTTCGATAACGCCGATGGCAACAGCCTCTGGGGTGCGATCGAACACGCCATCAATTTCTACCGGCGCTCCGGCAGTGACTGGGACATTCTTGCCATGACCGGCATGCAGCAGGACCTGAGCTGGGAGGCCAGTGCGCAGCACTACCTGGAACTCTACCAGACAGCGATCGACGATCCTGGCCTCTAAACAGCCACGGCCTGATCAAGGGCTGATAGCAAGCCCTTAAAGCGATCTAACTGGAAGTTTGAAGAGTGAAATTGCGCTCAGGCAGCCTGAATTGGAATGGCATCGCCGGTACGAAGCACCTGATTCTCTTCGTTCAGATAGACCAGGCTTGGTTTGAATCCTTTCATCTCATCCGCATCCAGACCGGCATAGGCACAAATAATCACACGATCGCCCGGATTGGCTTTGTGTGCCGCAGCGCCATTGACGGAAATCACCCGGGAACCCGCCTCGGCCAGAATGGCGTAGGTGGTGAATCTTTCACCGTTGGTCACGTTATAGATTTGGATCTGTTCGTACTCATGGATACCGGCCAGCTTCATCAGCTCGGCATCAATGGCACAGGAGCCTTCGTAGTCCAATTCTGAGTGTGTGACACATGCCCTGTGTAGCTTGCACTTGAGTACTGTCAGCTGCATGGATTCATGACCTTTGTGGTGAAATTTTTAAAATCTAGCCAACCCAAACCGGGCATAGATCCCAAGTTTAGACTGTAACTGGCCGGTAATTATCCGCGATTATGACTCAGCTATCAATAACAAATGCTGCTGTGCAGCATTTTATTCTTTTATGGGTGATTCCAGCTCTGAAAAATCCATCTCTGACATTCTATCGAGTCAAAATACTTCTTCTTATCAAATACTTATCACGAGACAATCAAGTATTAACAAAAGCTATTATGATTGCTGATTCTATTATAATTTCCAGAAAGTTTAAACAATTTGTAAAAAATTGAGCCAAATTGGTGCTATTCGACCAGCAGATTGTCGATCAGTCGGGTCGTCCCCAGGTGAGCGGCGGCGAGAATCACCAGCCGGGAATCCGCCTCTGTGGGCAGAGCCAGGTCATCCGCATTGCGAACCACATAGTAGTCAGGCTGGAACCCGGCGGAGAGGAGCTGCTGCTGAGCCTCAGCCTCGACACGGGCAAAATCCCGCGCTCCGCCGGCCAGGGTCTGAGCGGTCTGTTGCATGACCCGGAAAAGCTGTGGGGCTGTCTGCCGCTGTTCCTCGTTGAGATAGCCGTTGCGTGAGCTCTTTGCCAGGCCATCCTCCTCACGCACCGTTTTCAGACCAAGGACATCAACCGGAATCGAGAGGTCCGCCACCATCCGCCGAATCACCATCAACTGCTGAAAATCCTTCTCTCCGAATACCGCAAGATCCGGCTGCACCATGTTGAAGAGTTTGCAGACCACCGTGGCAACCCCGATGAAGTGGCCAGGACGACTGGCGCCACACAGCACATCGGAGATCTCCGGCACTTCCACACGGGTCTGTTGTGCCTGCCCGGCGGGGTAGACAACCTCCGGTGTCGGTGCAAACAGCAGATCGACGCCCGCCTCGAGCAGTTGCTGCTTGTCCGCTTCCAGGGTGCGGGGATAATCCTCGAAATCCTCACCTTTACCAAACTGCAGGGGATTGACGAAGATACTCACTACCACTCTGCGGGCACGCCTTTTGGCTTCAGTCACCAGTGCCAGATGACCCGAATGAAGATTGCCCATGGTGGGGACGAAACCGATCTTCTCGCCATGGGATCGCCAACTGTGAATCATCTGGCGCAAGGGGGCGACCTGGTCGTAGGTCAGCAGTGAACCACTCATGAAAAACTGTGCTCCTTGGTGGGGAAATCACCTTGCTTGACGGCTGTGGAGTAGGCCTTGATCGCCTCTTCTATGGATCTGCCGGAGTGGAGAAAATTCTCCACGAACCTGGGTGGGTGGGGATTGATACCCAGCATGTCGTAGAGCACCAACACCTGCCCATCACAATCCACTCCCGCACCAATTCCAATGACCGGGACGGTTAATTTGCGACTGATTCTGGCCGCCAGCTGATCCGGAACACACTCCAGAACCAACAGATCGATGCCCGCCTCTTCGAGGGCAACCGCGTCTTCCAGGATCTGCTCGGCATCCCGCTCACCCCGGCCCTGTACCCGGTAGCCGCCCAGTTTATGAACCGATTGGGGCAGCAGTCCCAGATGACCACATACCGGAATGCCCTGGCCGGATAGCTGTCGAATGGTCTGCAAATGGATCGCACCACCCTCCAGTTTCACCATCTGAGCACCCCCCTCCTTCATCAACCGGCCGGCAGATTCCAGTGCCAGTTCAGGCGAGCGGTAACTCATGAATGGCATATCGGAGACCAACAGCGCATGACTTCTGGCACGGGCCACATTGCGGGTGTGGTAGATCATCTCATCGAGGGTTACCGGCAGTGTGCTCTCCTGCCCCTGAATCACCATCCCCAGGGAATCCCCCACCAGAATCACATCCACACCGGCCGACTCGATCAGCTGGGTGAAACTGGCATCATAGCTGGTCAACACGGAGATTTTTTCGCCTGCCGCTTTCATTTCCACCAGGCTTCTGATTGTAATGTTCTTTCTGCTCATAGGACTCCACTCATTCAGAGTGACAGGGTTGGATTGAGATAACGCCGGTCAGGGCCTTCGCTGCTGATATGCTCAATCAATAGATCAAAATCCCGCTGCCGTTCCAACGGATTGATCTCCGCCGCATTGATGATCAGTAGAGGCGATCGATCATAATAGTAAAAAAAGTCTGTATAGGCATCACAGAGTTTTTTCAGATAGTCCGCCTCGATGGTCTTCTCCTGTGGGCGGGCACGCTTTCTTATCCGTTTCATCAGTGTTTCCACCGGTGCCTGAAGATAGACCACCAGATCAGGCGGAGGTGCCTGCAGGGTCAACTGCTGATAGACCTGTTCGTAGAGTGCCAACTCATCCTGATCGAGATTGATCTGGGCAAACAGACGATCCTTCTCAAGCATAAAATCGGCAATCAGCTGTTGCCGGAACAGATCATCCTGGACAAGCCCGTTCCACTGTCTGCTGCGCTGAAACAGAAAAAACAGCTGAGCCGGCAGTGCCGCCTCCCGGGGATTCTCGTAGAAGCGTTGTAAAAACGGATTCTCCTCCGCACCCTCCAGCAGCATTTCACTTTGAAAGTGGTTGGCGAGACGCCGCACAAGACTGGTCTTACCCACACCGATCGGCCCCTCAACCACAAGAAACCGGGGCATCTCAGGCAAGTTGTTCAATATCACTCCTCTCTATGCCATTGAGTAAGGTCTGCACCAAACCAAGACCTGGGATCATCAGATCAGCAGGCGCAATCTCATGCAACGGCAGCAACACGAAACTCCGCTTGGCGATCTCAGGATGAGGCACCGTCAAGCGTGGTGTATCGATTTTCCGATCACCATACAGCAACAGATCCAGATCGAGGCTACGGGGTCCCCATCGACGCTCCCGCACCCGATGGTGTTGCTGCTCCAGCCGCTGCAAGGCGTCGAGCAGGGAGTCGGCTGCCAATCGGGTGGTGAGATGGGCCACCGCATTGATGAAATCGTCTTGATCCTGTGGCCCGACCGGGCGACTCCGATAGAGGGATGAGTGGCTCACCATCCTGGTTTCGGGCAACTGCGCAAGCTCTGCCAGTGCGCTCTCCACTTGCCACTTCGGGTTTTGAAGATTACTGCCCAGGCCGATATAGACAGCGACTGGCGCTGGATCATTCATCAACGGTTTGGGTCTTTTTACGGCGCCTTCTGCGACGTCTGCCCCGACCACGCCTTCCCTGCTCGGTCATCGACACCTTCTCTTCACCATTGGCGTGCTGATAGAGCGTCCACCAATCGGCCAACTCCTGATCGACCTCACCCGATTCAGCACGTAACAGCAGAAAATCGTAGGCGGCCCTGAACTTGGGATGGCTCGCCAGGCGTTGTGGACGCTTGCCCTGTCGCTGGGTAAATCGGAACTGCAGCTGCCAGATGTCACGCATCGGATAGCTGAAACGTTTTGGTATCGAAACATGCTTGGCCTGCTCGCTCAACACCTCAGCCGACGCATTCTGCAAAGCCTCAAGCGGATGAACACCCTCAGCCTCAAGACGCTCAGCGCGCAATCTGACCGGCTCCCATAACAGAACCGCAAATAGGAAAGCCGGCGTCACCGATTTCCCCTGGCTCAGACGATCATCGGTATTCGCCATGCCCCGATTGACAAAGGTGATGGGGAATTCGTGATCCTCATGGGAGAGCGCCTCTTCGGTGGCGGGAAACAGCTGTCCGAACAGCTCATAGTGGCGCAGCTTTTCAAAACTCTCCAGCGCCGCCCCACCAAGAAACAGCTTCAACACCTCTTCGTAGAGCCTGGCCGAAGGCACATCCTCCAACAGCGTGGCAAACCTGGCGATCGGCGCTTCGGTGGCCGGTTCAATGACAAAACCAAGTTTTGCGGCGAACCGGATCGCCCTCAGCAGGCGCACCGGATCCTCCCGGTAGCGACTCTCCACATCCCCCAGCAGCCGGATCACACCCTGCTGCAGGTCGGCCATGCCGTTGGCGAAATCGACCACCGAAAAATCATCGATGCTGTAGTAGAGGGCATTGATGGTGAAATCCCGCCGTTGCGCATCCTCTTCCAGGGTACCGTAGACGTTGTCCCTTAGAATCATGCCGTTTTCCATCTGGCGATCCCCCGCCTCTGTCGCCTGACGATTACTACGAAAGGTGGCTACTTCAATGATTTCACGGCCAAAATGGACATGGGCCAAGCGGAAACGCCGGCCGATCAGGCGACAGTTGTTGAACACCTGCTTGACCTCTTCCGGACTCGCATTGGTAGCCACATCAAAATCTTTCGGCTCACGGCCAAGCAGCAGATCACGCACACCACCCCCCACCAGGTAGGCCTCATAGCCCGATTTATTCAGTCGGCTAAGCACCTTGATGGCGTTGTTACTGATGTTGGCGCGGGAAATATTGTGTTCGTTTCTCGGTATCAGTATGGCGGACACAGGCTCACCATTGTTCAGTCCAGTCGCCTGAATCTGACCATTTACCAATCTGGAAAACTTCTTTTTGAGCCAATTGGCAGCTTGTTTCAAGAGTTAAATCACCAAAGAATTTTCGCCAGGTCATTGAGCCTGGCAACCAAGTCAGTATAATACCGGCTTTCGCAAGAAGCTGCTCCCTTCGTCTAGTGGTTAGGACGCTGGCCTCTCACGCCGGTAACAGGGGTTCGAGTCCCCTAGGGAGTACCAATCCAATACGGCCGCATAAATGCGGCCGTATTTCGTTTCGACACCCGGTTTTCTCTAGAGCTTTTCAGCCAGTTCCTTGAGATAATCCTTAAAACCGTCCCCCAGCTCCTCATGGGCCAGGCCCAGTTCGACGGTAGCCTCCAGATAACCGAGCTTGCTACCGCAGTCGTAACGCTTACCCTTGACACGATAGGCCCTGACTTTCTCATATTTGAGCAGCTCGGCAATCGCATCGGTCAGTTGAATCTCACCACCGGCGCCGCGGCCGGTCTCTTTGATCAGGGAGAAGATTCTGGGCGTCAGAATATAACGGCCCACCACACCCAGATTGGAAGGGGCATCTTCAGGTTTGGGTTTTTCCACGATTGAGGTAATGGTGGCGGTTTCCCCATCATCGTCCTCAACCTCAACGATACCGTATTTACTGGTCTCTTCCTGGGGAACCTCTTCAACCAGTATCACACTGCACTGATAGCGTTCGTAGATCTGCGCCATCTGCTCCAGTGCACCGACACCGCCGTCGCCACGAATCAGATCATCGGCCAGGATGACGGCAAAAGGCTCATCCGCAACCACCGGTTCGGCACACAGTACGGCATGACCAAGCCCCAAGGCTTCAGACTGACGCAGATAGATGCAGCTGACATCCTCAGGCAGCACATTCTGCACCTTTTCAAGCAACGCGGTTTTACCCGCCTCCTTGAGTTCGCTCTCAAGCTCGTAGGCTTTATCGAAATGATCCGGAATCGAGCGTTTGTTTCGACCGGTTACAAACACCAGGGAGCTGACACCGGCTTCCTCTGCCTCCTCTGCAGCGTATTGAATCAACGGTTTGTCCACAACAGGCAGCATCTCCTTAGGATTTGCTTTCGTTGCCGGAAGAAAGCGTGTTCCCATACCGGCAACCGGGAATACCGCCTTGCGAATCTTCTTCACCATCATATCTCCTTACAAACAACCTATATCGCAGTAACGTGATCTGCTAGGGCCTGTTAACACTTATTCAAGCCACAAGCCTATGGGGAGAGGTTTGGCCTGTCAATGAACGATTTGGGCGCAAACATCAAATGCCAAACGATTGCTCACGCCAGAGACTCCGACACTTCAGCGTTGATCGCCTGGAGTGCCTGAATCGGATCATCAGCAGCGGTGATCGGCCTGCCGACCACCAGATAACTCGAGCCGGCGCCCATCGCATCAGCCGGAGTCATCACTCTGCGCTGATCGTCCTTGGCGGCACTACTGGGCCTGACCCCCGGCGTCACAAGCAGAAAGTCCTGACCCAGTTGCTGGCGTATGTCACTCGCCTCTCTGGGTGAGCAGACTACCCCGTCCAGTCCCGACTCATCGGTCAGTTTGGCCAGCCTCAAGACATTCTCTGCCGGTTCTCCCTGATAACCGACCTCGGCAATATCCTCAACACCCAGGCTGGTTAGAATTGTCACGGCAACCAGCAAGGGGCGCTGACTGCGCTGCTCCAGGCGCTCCCTCGCCGCCACCATCATGCGCCGTCCACCGGAAGCGTGCAGATTCATCATCCATACCCCCAGATCGGCTGCCGCATCGCAGGCTGCGGCGACGGTATTGGGTATGTCGTGAAATTTCAGATCCAGGAATATGTCGTAGCCCCGACGGCTCAACTGCTCGACAAACTGTGGGCCCAGGCGGGTGAACATCTCTTTCCCCACCTTCAATCGACAGAGTGACGGATCGAGGCGTTCAACCAGATCCAAGGCCTGTTGCTGTTGCGGAAAATCTAAAGCGACAATGACCTTAGAGTCGGTCCCATTCATATTGCTTGCTCCTTATCAGGATTGGTGTTGATGGTGAGGAATTTTCAGGGCCTGTAATCAACCCTTGATGCTTCTGCCAATACCCTGGATCGGCTTGATCGCCCCCCAGGTTTTACAACTCGGGCAGTGCCAGTGGATCTTCTTGGCTGTGAAACCGCAATGTTCGCACTGATAGGCCGGTTCCTTATCGAGTAGTTTCGAAACGGAACTCAAGAGCACTTCCAGGGTTTCCCTGGGGCTCTCTTCACTGCGCTGCAGATTCAATCGGACCAGACGTTCCAGACCTTTCAGGTCCGGTGTATCGGAGAGGTGTTTGAGTATCGCCTCCACAGCGGCACCTTCGCCCTGGCTATCGGCAATCATATCCGCCAGGATCAGCATCGCTTCGGTGCAGTGGTGGCGCTGATAGAGTTGCTCCAGGTATTCATACAGCTCCTGATGCTGTCCAAGCTTGCGATAACACTCGATGGTACGCGGCAGGGTCTCTGACAGATAGGCCGGATCACTCCCTTCCACCTGGCGTAACAGGCGTATCACTGAACGGCAATCACCCCGGGTGTATTCGATTTCAGCCTGCAGCATCAAAACCCGAACATTACTGCTGCGCTTCATATGCTGGGCGCGCTTCAGAAAACTCTCTGCGGCCGCCATGTTCTGCTGACGCAACTGCTCTTCCGCCAATTCACAATAGAAGTGGGCAATTGAGTTGTGCAGCGCTGGATAGTGGGAGACCGTAATTCTGTCGGCCACCTCCAGACAGCGCTTCCAATCCTTCTCCTGCTGGTAGATCTCCAGCAGATAGATGTTGGCCTGTTCGTTGTGCAGCTTCAGCTCTGTCAATTCGATGAACAGGTTTTCCGCCCGATCGAACAGCCCGGCCCGCATATAGTCCTGCCCCAGTTCGAGCAGTGCCTGAGCCCGCTGCTCCCGACTCAGACTTGGCCGGGCGATCAGATTCTGGTGAATGCGAATCGCCCGCTCCACCTCGCCACGCCGCCTGAACAGATTGCCCAGCGCCAAATGGGTCTCCACCGTATCGCTGTCCACGTCCAACAGCTTGATGAACAGATCGATCGCCTTATCCGGCTGTTCATTCAACAGATAGTTGAGCCCTTTGAAATAGACCGGAGAGATCTCTTGTGGCTGTTTCTGGCTCTTTACCGCCACACCCCGCCTTGCCGCAAACCAACCGGAGGCTGCCGCGACAGGAAGCAACAAAAGCAATGCCTCATACATCGGCACGACCCCCGCTGCAGGGTGACACAAGACCCGCCGTCAGTAACAACTGACGTTTTGGCTTGCTTGTGATTGAACAGATCTTCATAAGGTTGATTACAAGTTACTCTTTCAATGGCAGTGCACGGAGATTGTTCACCTCTTTGCTCACCATTTCGCTACGTCGTTTCAGCGTCTGAATCTCTCTCTTCAGACCGACGATACGTCCCATGCCGGAAAACAGACCCAATACAACACCGACGCCAAGCACCAGAGTCAATACCAGGGAGAGTGGTAGATCCCGGCTGCCGAAGTAGTAATTCACGGGCACCGAATCCGAGTTGAGTACCGCAAATACAGCGCCGAACATCATAACCAAGATCAAAAAAAGGAGTTTTATGAATCGCATCAGCCATTCCAAATGTCTATCGCACAGTGCATTTTCGCTTACTGGGCAGGATATTTCATCCAAATGGATTAAATTTTTGACAACAGTTTATATTTTTACTGTCCGTAGAGGGACTCAAAAAATAATCCCATTCCCATCGATCAACAAACAAGTTTTGATTGAGGGTCAAGAATCTGTTGCTTGCCAGTAAGTTAGAGCATTAAAACACCAACGATCCTAATTGCACCACAAGTGCTCATTTCGAAAGTGCAAGAGATCCAACTATGCATAAAGGGACACTTTGAGCCGCTCGGATCAAAGCGTACTTCGACTTCCAGCTGAGAACCATGAGGTGTCGAGATCGATTGAATGGCTTACCCGGCCCGGAACTAGGGCCGAATGGATCTGTAAATTAGTGGGCCTCAAAGGAATGGCACTTACTTACGCATTAAAACTCATTACATCTCTTTTTATCAGAGGGTAACGGTGGGGCATGGCCCCACCAAATATTGCTTAAGTAAGTACCATTCGGCCCGAGTGGGTCAGGCTGTTGATAGGATAAGGATCAGCCGGACCCACCAGGCGTCAGGCATAGGTATCCAACAATCCGTCTCCCGTACGGATCTGCACCCCTGCGGAGTCCGCCGACCAGCTCTGGGATGAATCAGCGTCGGATGACCCGCCGCTGCCGCGACCTTCTGCAGCGCCTTCACGACCAGGTTCACCAGCCTGCTGATGCCCCACATCCACATTCGCCAGATTCAAATTGATTTCACCAAACATCTCCCGCAGGCGGGGAATGGATGATTCCAGCGCTTCACGGGTTGGCGCCTGAGCGGCGATGAATGTGACATTGGTCTGGTCGTTCTGCACCGATATCTTGATCTCCAGAGGTCCCAGATTGGGAGGCGTCAATTTGATCTCTGCCTGCTGGATATTCTGATTCACCATCCACTGGATTCGCTCGCCTACTGCCTGATCCCAGCCTGGTTGTCCAACCGGGGTATTCAGAGGCAATATGATGGAGGCGCGACCGGCAACCGGCGAAGTGGCTGACTGGCTGAGCGCGTTGAGCGAGAACTGGTTGCCTGAATCCGCTGTTCGCGACACCTCAGGCATGGATCTGTCACCCGTCAGATCCGAGCTGATCAGCGACACCATTTCTACCGGTCTGTCGGTGGTCACCAGACTGGTCAGTTTCGGCAGGGCAACTTCCGTTTGAACCTTCTGCGGCAGAGTCAACGTAAGTGCCGGCATCACCTCTGCACTCTTGCTTGCCACTGGCTGTTGCGGCAACTCACTGAGTTGCGGCAAACTCTGGCCGTTCAACTGGGGGGCCAGCGGCAACAGCTTGCCGTCCTGGGTCAGCATTGGATTGGCCGTCGGCTGAGCTTCCGTATCGATTGGCATCTGCAGGCTGAACAGCTGCAAAGCCTCTTCACTATGCTCTGAAACGAGCAGCTCCTGTAGTGCCAGATCAAACGGAATACCGGTAGATAAGCTCTCAGCAGAGAGACTGAACAGCCCTAAATCAGCTTCACCGGTTGTTGTTGAAGTTGTGTTGCCCCCACTAATTTGGGACATAAAGGGTATCTGAGCCATGGCATTACCTGTCAGTGTGGTCTCCTGTCGAGAGATAACTAGCAGGTTCCGGGCCAAACTCAGTGCATAAAGTCCTGGGGCGTTGCCCGGCGCCAATCCGCTTCGGACAACAGCCATTCGTCATCCTGTTGCAGAAAGGTTAAATCGAGACGCAGCAGATCTCCCCGCCACTGGCTCAGTGAGGTCTCCCGATCCTGCGGCGATCCCGCCAGACCGGCGTAGATCAGCACCTGAGCTTGACCGTTCTCCTGCACCTCGATGTTGTCGATGGTGGTGAGCAGATGGATCGACTTGTGGCGTAAAAAATAGCCGGCCAGCATGGCTCTCAACTGGCGCAGATCGAAGCCGTTATTGTCGCGGTAATCCGCATGCACAAATTCCAGGGTGGCCGACAGATCACGGGCCTGAATGTAGGACTCAGCTTCACGGATGGTAGTGCGCAGTTGCTCATCGGCAGACAGTGGATCATCGCTACACCCCCAGACTGCATGGAGCAGCAGCAGGATGAAAAAGAGTGAGAAGGCTCTCTGCATTTCAATCACCCCAGGTAGAGGGGGTACGGACTCACCGCACCGGAACAGATACAGTTACCAGATCGTCATGCAAATACAATGCACACAATCAGCCGCAATCGTTCGCTTTCAGCATCCAAACAACCGCAGCAGGAAATCAGGGCCGGTTAACACGAATGGCTGTTACTTTAGAGAATAAACCGCAAATGAACGCTAAGCACCGCAAATATCGCGAATAGCTTTCTGAATTGCAGCCTCATTTGCGCGGATTCGCGGTGATTGGCGTTCATTCGCGGATCATATTCATACATCCAGTGAATCTGGGGCGTGATAGTTAAGCGCCATTCGCCCTAGCGCAGACTCAGTACATCCTGCATGTCGAACAGACCATTCGATTTAGCGCCGATCCATTTCGAGGCCCGCACAGCACCTCGGGCGAAATTCATGCGGCTTGAGGCTTTGTGGGCGATCTCCACTCGCTCTCCCTCCATGGCAAACCAGACGCTGTGCTCACCGACCACATCACCGGCGCGAATCGTCTCGAAACCGATGGTCTTGCTATCCCTTGCCCCGGTATTGCCTTCCCGGCCATACACCGCGCAGCTCTTCAGGTCCCGGCCCAGGGTCTCTGCAATCACTTCCCCCATGCGCAGTGCTGTACCGGATGGGGCATCGACTTTGTGCCGATGGTGAGCTTCGATGATCTCGATGTCTGCTTCATCGCCCATCACTTTGGCAGCCACTTCCAGCAGTTTGAAACAGAGATTGACCCCAACACTCATGTTCGGTGCGAAGACGATGCCAATCTTTTCACCGGCCTCTGCCAGAGCGGCTTTGTCGCTATCCGAGAGACCGGTTGTACCGATCACCATCTGTTTACCGGCGTCTTTACAGATCTGCAGATGTTTCAGGGTCGCCGCCGGTGTCGTGAAATCGATCACCACATCGAACGCATCCACCACCTTGGCAAGATCATCCACCAGGGCCAGACCGAAGCTGCCGAGTCCGGCCAGCTCTCCGGCATCCCGGCCAACCAGTCCCGATTCAGCCCGTTCGGTCGCCGCCCCCAGGGTCAGACCATCCGTCTCATGCACAGCCTGAACCAGTGATTTTCCCATCCGGCCGGCGGCACCAACCACTGCAACTCTTGTCATCTGTTTCCCCTAAGGCGCTTGATTGTCAGGATAATGGGCGCGACTCGCCCATTGTGATTGCACTAAAAACGTTTTTAGAAACCCATATTCTCAAAGAACTTCTTCACCCCATCCACCCAGCTGGTGGAGTGTGGGCTGTGCTTTGCCCCGCCGCGCTTCATGGTTTCATCAAAGCGCTGTAGCAGCTCTTCCTGCTCACCGGTCAGTTTCACCGGTGTTTCCACCAGCACCCGGCACATCAGATCACCCACCGGACCGCCACGGACCGGCTTGACGCCTTTACCACGCATGCGGAACAGACGACCGGTCTGGGTACCGGCAGGAATTTTCAGCATCACCTTGCCATCCAGCGTCGGTACTTCCAACTCGCCACCCAGGGCGGCTATCACAAAACTGATCGGCACTTCGCAGAACAGATGGTTATCTTCCCGACTGAAGATGGAGTGAGGTTTGACGGCAACCTGCACATAGAGATCTCCTGGCGGTCCACCGCTCTCCCCCGCCTCGCCTTCTCCGGCCAGACGAATCCGATCGCCGGAATCGACACCCGGCGGTACCTTCACAGAGAGGGTTTTATGCTCTTGTATCCGACCTTGACCCTGACACTTGGGACAGGGATCGTCGATTACGGTGCCTTTGCCGTGACAGCGCGGACAGGTCTGCTGCACCGAGAAGAATCCCTGCTGCATTCTGACCTGGCCATGACCGGCACAGGTTTCACAAGTCTTCGGGGAGGAACCTTTCTTGGCGCCGCTGCCGCCGCAGGTATCGCACTTCACCAGGGTAGGCACACGAATCTTGACGGTGGTTCCGGCCACCGCATCTTCCAGCGAGAGCTGCAGGTTGTAGCGCAGATCGGCGCCCCGATGGACACGGGAACCGCCACCGCCGCGGGCACCGCCGAAGATATCGCCAAACACATCACCGAAGATATCGGAAAAGCTGGCATCACCACCGCCACCGAACCCACCACCCATGGTCTGGTCGACGCCCGCATGACCAAACTGGTCATAGGCCGCGCGCTTCTGTGCATCCGAGAGGATCTCGTAGGCCTCTTTTGCCTCTTTGAAGCTCTTTTCAGCAGTGGCTGCCGCATCACCGGTATTGCGATCCGGATGATGTTTCATAGCCAACCGACGATAGGCCTTTTTGATTTCGGCCTCACTGGCGTTCTTGTTAACGCCCAATACTTCGTAATAATCTTTTTTCGCCATGGTTGGTTCTGTCTGCAAACTATCTGTGTTCTGTTAAATAGAGATCACTTCAAACCGCTGTTTTACTGCAATCCCACCCTGTTTTTTGTGTATCGGTATAACGCCAAAAACCGTACACCAGACGAGCCGGTGTACGGTTCAATGGCGACAAAGACAGACTAATTCTTGTTGTCTTTGACCTCTTCGAACTCGGCATCGACCACATCGTCATCCGCCTTTCCGGCAGTGCCTTCCGGCTCGGCTTCCGCGCCAGGCGCTGCACCTTCGCCAGCCTCAGCACCCTTCTGGGCATAGAGACGTTCGGCCATTTTACCTGAGGCCTCGGCCAATACCTTGGTTTTCTCCTCGATGACCTCTTTGTCATCGCCGCCCATCACCGCCTCAAGATCCTTGATGGCGCTTTCGATGGCCTCTTTCTCGCCCGCTTCCAGCTTATCCTCGCCCAGCTCTTCCATCGACTTCCTGGTGGCGTGGATCATGGAATCGGCCTGATTGCGTGCCGCCACCAGCTCATGGAACTTGCGATCCTCATCCGCATGGGCTTCCGCATCGTTGACCATACGATCGATCTCTTCGTCACTCAGACCTGAAGAGGCCTTGATCACGATCGACTGCTCCTTGCCGGTGGCCTTGTCCTTGGCGGAGACATTCAGGATACCGTTGGCATCGATGTCGAAGCTGACCTCGATCTGAGGTACGCCGCGAGGCGCCGGCGGTATATCGCTGAGGTCGAAACGACCCAGGGATTTGTTGGCCCCGGCCTGCTCACGCTCACCCTGCAGTACATGGACTGTTACGGCGGTCTGGTTGTCATCCGCGGTGGAGAAGACCTGCGAAGCCGTTGTCGGGATCGTGGTGTTCTTCTCGATCAGCTTGGTCATCACCCCGCCGAGGGTCTCGATACCCAGGGAGAGTGGTGTGACGTCCAGCAGCAGAACATCCTTGACCTCGCCACCCAGGACACCGCCCTGAATCGCTGCACCGATTGCCACAGCCTCATCGGGATTCACATCCTTACGCGGCTCTTTGCCGAAGAAGGCTTTCACCGCTTCCTGTACTTTCGGCATACGACTCTGACCACCCACCAGGATGATCTCATCGATCTTGGAGGCATCCACGCCCGCATCCTTCAGCGCCACTTTACAGGGCTCGATGGTACGTGTGACCAGATCGTCGACCAGAGACTCCAGCTTGGAGCGGGTCAGTTTCAGGTTCAGATGTTTCGGGCCACTGGCATCTGCGGTGATATAGGGCAGATTGATGTCGGTCTGCTGGCTTGAGGAGAGCTCGATTTTCGCCTTCTCAGCCGCCTCTTTGAGACGTTGCAGGGCCAAAGGATCGTTACGCAGGTCGAAACCCTGATCCTTTTTGAACTCATCCACCAGATGATCGATGATGCGCAGATCGAAGTCTTCACCACCGAGGAAGGTGTCACCGTTGGTGGAGAGCACTTCAAACTGGTGCTCGCCATCGATCTCGGCGATCTCGATGATGGAGATATCGAAGGTACCACCACCCAGGTCGTATACCGCCAGGGTCTGGTCGCCACGCTTTTTGTCCATACCGTAGGCCAGGGCCGCAGCGGTAGGCTCATTGATGATCCGCTTCACTTCCAGACCGGCAATGCGTCCGGCATCTTTGGTGGCCTGACGCTGGGAGTCGTTGAAGTAAGCTGGAACCGTGATGACAGCCTCGTTGACCGTCTCACCCAGATAGTCTTCCGCGGTCTTTTTCATCTTCTGCAGAATCTTCGCAGAGATCTCCGGCGGCGCCATCTTCTTGCCATTCACCTCAACCCAGGCATCACCATTGTCGGCCTGGACGATTTTGTATGGCACCATGTCGGCGTCCCGCTGAACCACTTTGTCCTTGAACATGCGGCCGATCAGACGTTTGATGGCGAACAGGGTGTTCTGGGGGTTGGTGACGGCCTGGCGTTTGGCGGACTGGCCAACCAGAATCTCACCGTCGTTGCTATAGGCGATAATCGATGGGGTCGTACGATCGCCCTCACTGTTTTCAATGACCTTGGTAGAACTCCCTTCCATGACAGCAACACAGGAGTTGGTCGTTCCCAGGTCGATACCGATGATCTTGCCCATGATGTTTAACTCTCCGAAATCTTTATAAATAAGTGATATTTCTTGATGACTGTCCCTAATGTGGGGTCATCTGTGTGGGTTTCAAGCCTGCTCATCGATCGATGCGCCTGATGAGGCCTTGGAGACCATCACCATGGCCGGTCTCAGCAGCCGTCCATTGAGCAGATAGCCCTTCTGTACAACCGCCACAACGGTGTTGGGTTCCACATCATCACGCTCCTGCATCGACATCGCCTGATGGAACTCTGGATTGAAGGCCTCACCGTCAGGATCCACCTGTTCGATGCCGTGGCGATTCATCACATCCACCAGCAGCTTCAGGGTCAGCTCGGTTCCTTCACGGATCTTGTCGATATCCGCACCGTCGTCCAGGGAGGCCTGATAGCCCAGTTCCAGGCTATCCCACACCTGCAGCATGTCTTGTGAGATCTTATCCAAGGCAAATTTATGGGCATTCTCCAGGTCCCGCTGGCTGCGTTTGCGCAGATTGTCCATTTCAGCCCGCATCCGCATCACCTGATCCCAGTGCTCATCCGCCTTTGAGCGGGCATCTTCGAGCAACTTGGTCAGCTCCTGATGATCCTGATCGGATACCGCTGCCTCCTCAATCACCTCATTCTCGGCAACAGGCTCTTCCACCTGAGCCTGGGGTTCTTCCACATTCTCTGCCGAATCTTGTGGTTGATCCTTATCTATCACTTGGTTTGACCTCAATTAAATTTGAACGACAAATAGAGAACCCCGGATTTCGGGGCAATCCCTTGTCAGATTGGGACGATTAATTTTTTTTCAAGGCTGCACTGAGAATTTTTGCGGTGATATCGACCACCGGTATGACCCGCTCATAGTTCATACGGGTCGGCCCGATCACCCCCAGCACACCGACCATCTCTTCATTCACCTGGTAGGGAGCGGTGACCACAGAGCAGCCGTTGAGCAGTTGATAGCCGGACTCCTCGCCGATGAAGATCTGTACCCCGTCGGCGTTCTGGAACTGATCCAGCAGATGCAGAATCTCGCGTTTCTCAGTAAAGGCATCGAACAGCTTGCGCAGCTGATCCAGCCCGGAAAGCTCAGCAAATTCCATTAGATTGGTCTGTCCGGCGATCATGCAGTCCTCTTCCGACTCACTGGCATTGACCACCTCGCCCGCCATACTGAGGGCCTGGGTCATCATCTGATCGAAATGGTCCCGGGCATCGTTCAGCTCCTGCAGCAGACGTTTGCGCACCAGATCCATATCGCGCCCGGCAAAGGAGTTGGTGAGGAAATTGGCCGCCTGCTCCAGCTCAACCCGCTCGAAATCCCGGTGGGTGTGCAGAATCCGGTTGTGCACCTCGCCCGAATCGGTCACCAGAATACCCAGAACCCGGTGTTCGGAGAGGGGCAGAAACTCGATCTGGCGGAAGGTGGTCTTCTCCCGCCTCGGCAGGGTCACCACACCCGCCATGTGCGTCACGCCGGAGAGCAGACGGGAGGCCGATGCGAGCAGCATTTTGTTCTCCTCGCCCCCCATGATCAGCTCAGAGCGGATCTTCTCCACTTCCGCCTTTTTCAGATCCTGCACGGTCAGCAGGGAGTCGATGAACATCCGGTAGCCGGTGATGGTGGGTACCCGGCCGGCCGAGGTATGCGGTGAAGAGACCAGTCCCAGATCCTCCAGATCGGCCAGCACATTACGCACCGTGGCGGGACTCAGATCCAGACCGGTGTCTTTCGCCAGGGTTCGCGAACCCACAGGCTGTCCTTCTTTGATATAGCGTTCAATCAGCGCTTTCAGGAAATGCTGCGCGCGCTCACTGACCACGGTTTCATTGACCGATTTGTTCTCTGACAAGGGAGTCTCCGGGGTGATGATTAGCACTCATTCCAGTCGAGTGCCAATGTATGAAAAGCTAGCAACTCAGATTCACCTAGTCAAGCATTCCGCTTCCCGGGCACTCCCCACTTGGATTGCCCATGGCAGCATGCTAACGTTGAGGAATGGCGCTTTTTCAAGCATTTGATCTTAGACCCTAGCCACGAGCCAAGCACCAGGTATGTACAAGCGGTTTCAGCAAATCGGACTGATTGGAAAACATGGTGACCCGGTAGTCAAACAGACACTGCTGCGACTCTACGACTACCTGATTGAACACAAACATGAGGTGGTCATCGAGGAAGAGACCTGCCGGATGCTCAACAACAAGCCGGTCTCCAGCGTTCCGGAGATCGACCTGCCCAAACACAGTGACCTGGTGATCGTGGTCGGCGGCGACGGCACCCTGTTGCATGCGGCGCGGGTACTCTCCCAGCAGAATATACCCCTATTGGGCGTAAACCTCGGACGGCTGGGTTTTCTGGTGGATATCTCACCGGAAGAGCTGACCCAGCAGCTGACCGAGATCCTCAACGGAAAATATGAGCAGGAGGCCCGTTTTCTGCTCGAGGTCAGCATGGGGGATGAATCAACAGAGAACCAGAACATCCTGGCGTTCAACGATGTGGTGCTGCATAAGTGGAATATCGCCCGCATGATCGAGTTTGAAACCTATGTGGACGAACAGCTGGTCAACGACCAACGCTCCGATGGCTTGATCGTCTCAACGCCCACCGGCTCGACCGCCTACGCACTCTCTGGTGGCGGCCCGCTGCTGCACCCGTCATTGAATGCCATCGTGCTGGTGCCCATCTGTCCCCACACCCTGAGTAATCGGCCGATTGTGGTGGATGGTGACAGTTTGATTGAAATCCGCCTCCACCCCGATCATACAGAGGATGTTCAGATCACCTGTGATGGACAGGCCACCATTCCCGCCATGCCGGGCGAGGTGATCCGGATTCGCAAGGCAGAACATCAGGTGCGGCTGATCCACCCCACCGGATACGACTACTACAGCATCCTCAGAGCCAAGCTCGGCTGGGCGGAAAACCCCAAAAAGAACCGATGCTAGTCCAGCTGCAGATCCATAATCTTGCCGTCGTCTCCGGTATGGCACTGGAACTGCTCGGGGGTTTGACCGCCTTGACCGGTGAAACCGGTGCGGGTAAGTCGATCCTCATCGACGCGCTTGGTCTGGCTCTGGGTGAAAAGGCCGACAACGGCCTGATTCGCTCAGGTGCCGACCGGGCAGAGGTTACCGCACAGTTCGATATCACCAATACCCCCGAGGCGGGCCAGTGGCTGCGCCAACAGGATCTGGATGAGGGGGATGAGTGCATCCTGCGCCGCAGTCTCAACCGGGAGGGTCGCTCCCGCTGCTACATCAATGGTCGCAGCGTGCCCATGCAGCAACTGCAGGATCTGGGTGATCTGCTGGTTGAGATTCACGGCCAACACGCACACCAGTCCCTGCTCAAGGCCAATCACCAGCGGCGACTGCTGGATGCCTATGCCGGCCATACGGAGCTCAGCCATCAGCTTGCTCAGCACTACAAAAGCTACCAGAAGGATCTGAAGCGCCTGCAACTTCTCACAGCCGAAACTGAAGAGCGGGCATCACGCCTGGACCTGCTGCGTTATCAGGCAGAGGAGCTGGCCGCGCTGGATGTTTCCGCAGAAGAACTCATCTCAATCGAGAAAGAGCACTCCCGACTCAGCCACCTGGAGCAGATCAGAAGCAGCTGTAACCAGATTCTCTCCGGACTGGATGGAGAGCAGCACTCCCTGCGCAGCCAGCTCTCCCGCTCACTCGAGCTGGTCAGCGAAATCGAACAGCTGGACAGCAGCCTGAAAGACCCCAGGGAGATGATCGACAGTGCACTGATCCAGGTCGATGAAGCACTGGCCTTTCTGCGTAACTACCTGAACGACATTGCACTCGATCCCAGTGGCCTGCAGCAACTGGAAGAGCGTCTCGGCCTGCTGCATGACGCCTCCAGAAAATATCGGGTGAAACCCCAGCAGTTGCCCGAAAAACTGCAACAGATCCAAGCGGAAATAGACACCCTCGAAGGGGCGGATGAAACCCTCTCGGAACTCGCCAGCCAGGTTGAGGCCGGACACGCCGCCTATCTGAAGCTGGGCGAGCAACTCTCCAAGAAGCGCCGCACCTCGGCCAAACGCTTGAGCCGGGTGATTACCGATGCGATGCAGACCCTGGGCATGCCCGGTGGTCAGTTCAATGTTCTGCTGACCCCGCTGGAGACCGATGAGGCCGGGGCAAACGGTCTGGAGCAGGTGGACTTCCAGGTCTCAGCCAACCCGGGACTGCCCCTGGACCTGCTCAGTAAGGTGGCCTCGGGTGGTGAACTCTCCCGTATCAGTCTCGCCATCCAGGTGGCAACCATCGAGTGTGGCACCACGCCAACCCTGATTTTTGATGAGGTGGATGTGGGGATTGGCGGTGGTGTTGCCGAAATTGTCGGTCAGATGCTGCGCAAGCTCTCCTCAAACCGGCAGATTCTGTGCGTTACCCACCTGCCCCAGGTTGCGGCCCAGGCGATGCACCATTTCCAAGTCCAGAAGACAACCCAGCAGAAGAGCACCAGCACCGATATTGCCAGACTGGATGATGATCAGCGGATTCAGGAGATTGCCCGTATGCTGGGCGGCATAAAAATCACCGAACAGACGCTTGCCCACGCTCAGGAGATGGTGACATTGGCGGCAGAGGCTTAGGGCTGTTTCGGCGAGTCTGGTGTCGACACGATCGTGTCAATTCACATTGCACTTGGGATTGCCACAGTGACCATAGATGATCAGTGAGTGATCGACGATTTCAAAACCATGATCCTTGGCGATCTCCTTTTGCCGGTTTTCGATGGTGCTGTCGACAAACTCCTCCACCTTGCCACAGACCACGCAGACAAGATGGTCGTGATGGTTGCCACGCTCAAGCTCGAATACCGCATGCCCACCCTCGAAATTGTGCCGCGTCACCAGGCCCGCAGACTCAAACTGGGTCAAAACGCGATAGACGGTTGCCAGGCCGATCTCTTCACCCTTTTCCAGCAGCATCTTGTAGACATCTTCAGCACTGACATGACGCTGGGCACTATTCTCCAGTAACTCCAGTATCTTCACCCTGGGCAGGGTAACTTTGAGTCCGGCTTTTCGAATATCCTGGTTATCCATCCAGACAGATCTCCAACGAGTGTTTCTTGGATTTGGAATGGGTTATTATGGTGGTAGTTAATGAATTGTACTCGTAATGAAAAAGAAACTCATCCTCATTTTGCTAATCATTCTCCTTCTCAATGCCTGTTCCTCATGGGAGAATCTCTCATTGGTCCACTCTCCTGACATTGAGCAGGGAAATATCATCACGCCGGAAATGGTTGCCCTGCTGCAACCCGGTATGACCCAGCGACAGGTGCGTTTTGCGTTGGGCTCCCCGATGTTGATCGATGTCTTTCACGGCACTCGCTGGGACTATCTTCTATCGATCAAACGTCGCAACGAAGCTGTTGAAATCAAAAGATTTAGTGTCTTTTTTGAGAATGAGTTGCTGAGCCGCTACCAGGGTGACATCAAAGCGGCTGAGAATGTGGAAACCAAACAGGAGAAGCGTGAGCTGGTCGCCAGCGTACCCGATTACGATGGGGATTTCGGGATTCTGGAGAGGCTCTGGTACTCATTGGGCCTGGGAGAACCGGAGTAACAGCAGGCGATCAAGCGCCCTTTTTCATCGGCTTGCCTTCTGCGGCGCGCTTTTTTCTGGCCTCTTTGGGGTCGGCAATCAGCGGCCGGTAGATCTCCACCCTGTCGCCCTCGCTGAGCATCGCATCCAATTTGGCCGCTTTGCCAAAGATTCCGGTTTTATTGACCTTCAGATCGATCTCCGGAAAACGCTGCAGAATGTCCGACTTCTCGATTGCCTGCTCCACCGTGAGCGGTTCACTGGACTCCACGACCAACAGAACCTGCTCATCCAACTTCCCATAAGCGACTTCAAATTTCATCCGCTGGCCTTCCTGTATACTTCATCCGCCCGTTTACAAAATGCATCGACCAAAGTGTTCGCGATCTGACTGAACACCCGGCCGAACGCCGCATCGATCAATCGACCGGCAAACTCAAACTCAAGCACCAACTCAACTTTACAGGCATCCTCCTTCAACGGGATGAAATGCCAGCTGCCCTGCAACTTCTGAAAGGGTCCCTCCCGCAGTTGGATATCCATGCGCTCGTCTGTCACCAGCTTGTTACAGGTGGAGAAGCGCTGCTTGATGCCAACCCGTGATACTTCCAGTTCACCGCAGAGCTCCTCAGGGGTACGGGAGATCAGGCGACTGTCGCTGCACCAGGGCAGAAACTCCGGGTAGGACTCAAAGGCACAAACCAACTGAAACATCTCATGTGCTGAATGCGCTACCAGCGCGCTCTTTTTGACAACCGGCACAGTTAAAATATTCCAATTGCGTGTAAGAAGACCACCACCACAGCGAGTGGTGAAACATAGCGAATCAGGGTCCACCAAAGGCTGTATGCAGAGCCGTTCATGGCGAACTCATCCTGACTCGAGGCCTTTTTCATGAACCAGCCACTGAAGACCGCGATCAGCAAGCCGCCAAGCGGCAACATGATATTCGCCGTCAGGTAGTCGAGCAGATCGAAAAAGGTCTTGTCGAACAGTTTGACATCGGACCAGATATTGAATGAAAAGACGGTACCCAGACCAATCACCCAGGTCGTCAGGCCGATCCAGATCGATGCCCGCACCCGGGTCATCTCCCGGTTTTCAACCAGCCAGGCCACGGCCGGTTCAATCAGCGAGATGGCGGAGCTCCAGGCCGCAAATACCAGCAGCACAAAGAACATGGTACCGAACAGATGCCCACCCGGCATCGCGCCAAAGGCAATCGGCAGGGTTTGGAAAATCAAGCCAGGACCGGCACCAGGCTCAAGCCCGTTGGCAAAGACAATCGGGAAGATCGCCATACCCGCCAGCAGAGCAACCAATGTATCGAGCAGCGCAATCAACACCGCAGATCCTGCGATCGAAGACTTTTTCGGCATATAGGAGCCGTAGACCATGATCGCACCCATCCCCAGACTGAGGGTGAAAAAGGCATGCCCCATGGCAACCAGTAACGGCCCGCCACTGATATCACACTGCTCCACTCCGTCGACCACCTGACAGGTGTAGATCAACTTACTGAAATCGGGTGAAAAGAGAAACTCAAGCCCCTGCAGGAAAAAGCCCGTATTCATGGCATAGCCAACCAACAGCAGGAGCAGCACGAACAGCGCCGGCATCAGATAGGTCACCGCCTTTTCCAAACCGGACTTCACCCCTTTGGCAACCACAAACATGCTCATCAGCATGAACAGGGTATGCCAGGCCAGCAGGCGCTCAGGGCTGCCCACCAGGCCATTGAACATGCTCTCCACTCCGGCCGCATCGAGCCCGCTGAACAGACCGGCTCCGGCACGAGCCACATAGGCCAGGGCCCAACCGGCGATCACACTGTAATAGGAGAGGATGAAGAAACCGGCCAACACACCGCTCCAGCCAATCAGCGACCAGGCCTTGTTGGCCCCCTCCTCGCGACTCAGTGCTGCCATGGTGTTGATCGGACTCTGTCTGCCCCGCCGGCCAAGCATGATCTCAGCCATCATGATCGGCACACCGACCAGCGCGATACAGACCAGGTAGATGATGACAAAGGCGCCACCACCGTTCTCACCGGTGATGTAGGGAAACTTCCAGACGTTACCCAAACCGACCGCAGATCCGGTTGCTGCCAGGATGAACACCAGCCGCGACGACCACTGGCCATGTATGGATTGTCTTTCAGACATTACTTTTTATCCTTATTCTGCGCTCAACATCGATACGATTCAGCTTACTGTGGTGGCCATTGGGCCCTATTTACCCTGCAGGCAGAGCGTAAGCCAATTGATCGCCGTATTTTCATTCACCTAAAGGTTGTTGATTCTCCAGAAAATGGCACCATTTCTCAAGCCACTACTGGTGAGTTGCCTTTTCCGGCATTAGAATAGGCCGATGGCAAGCAAAGCAAAGAAAAAAGCCCAGGGGCGCCCTACCATCGCGCTCAACAAAAAGGCGGGGCACGACTATTTCATCGAAGAACGCTACGAAGCCGGCATCTCCCTGCAGGGCTGGGAAGTGAAGAGCCTGCGTGAAGGACGGGTTCAGATCAAAGAGAGTTACGTCACCATAAAGGATGGCGAGGCGTTCCTGTTCGGCGCCCATATCGTGCCACTCAGCACCGCCTCCACCCACATCCACACGGACCCCATCCGCACCCGCAAACTGCTGCTGCATCGCAGTGAGCTGAATAAACTGATCGGCCTGGTCGAGCGCAAGGGCTATACCCTGGTGCCCACAGCCCTGTATTGGAAGAAAGGCATGGCGAAACTGGAGATCGGCGTCGCCAAAGGCAAAAAGCTCCATGACAAGCGGGCAAGCGACAAGGATCGGGACTGGAAACGGGAAAAAGAGCGGCTGTTCAAACACGGCTAGCCCGAAACCAGTCATGGCCACAGGTTTTCCGTGACCTGGAACCAAACCCTGGCATATAATGTCTGACTCACTACCGTATGGGGGCGACGTAGGCTTCGACGGGGGTTGCAAAACCTGAAGTGCATGCCGAGGTGCAGAGTACCTCGCTAAACCATCTGCAAACTTATAGTTGCCAACGACGACAACTACGCACTCGCTGCTTAATACCCAGTAGGGTGCCGTCTGACTGGAGCCGTGCTTGTGCGTCCAGCTTTTCAGGCGTCATATCTCACAAGATCGCGTTGAAGCTCGTCCGGGGTGGAAACGTTAAAACCTATCCGGAATCGCCTATTACACGCCCTGTCCGTCGGGTGGTAATCGGTTAAATATAATAGGCAGGACTAAGCATGTAGAACTTTTGGCAGAGGACTCGCGGACGGCGGTTCGAATCCGCCCGCCTCCACCAATCAATAAACGTTACTGATGAATTTATGTAACGCTTGGGCTCCTTATCAATTGCCAGTTTCAGCCCAATTGAAAGTTCTTTCTTCATCTATTAAGTCTTATTGGGTTAGAGCATTGATAATGCATAACTCATTTGAGTTTTCTTAACCAATCAAACAACTCAGCAGTGATGCTCAGTCACTTTAGAGAATCCTTTTTTTCCATGGATAGAATTTGAAAGTGGTAGTTCTGGAGTTTTTCTTCCAGCTTCACTGAAAAAACTGACCTGAGTCAGAGTTTTTATAAGTATACGGCTGAGTGCGAGTTAGTAATTATGAGTCGTGGTAATACTTTTTAAACAACAACTTTGCCGAATCCCGATTAAAATCGGTCAGTTTTTTGTTTGACTCTCTAGGATCATTACGCTGACCATCGGACTGGAATGGTTCGATATTGTTCTGAAGGTCTCCCAAAACCACAGGCTTAAGATGACCACCAGGATTTTGAGCGCTGTTCACATGCGCCCTTCGTGCGTTTGCCTTATCCCTTAGCACACTGCCAATCACTCGGCTGTCGAGTATGCTCTTCTGATCTGCAAAACCGTAAACCAAGGCTGCATCGCAGATCGTATTGATTACCCTTGGAATGCCTTGGCTGGCTCGATAGATAAGCTGTGATGCCCCTTTGGTAAAAAGTGGTTTACTGCGACCGGCAGAGCGCGTTCTATGGAAGATATAGGCTCTTGTCTCCCTCTCATCCAGCGCTGACAGGTGATAATCGATCGAGACCCGCTGCTGAAACTGCAGGAAATCCTCATGGGACAGCATGCTACGCAGTTGGGGCTGCCCAACCAGAATGATCTGCAGGACCTGATGTTTGTCGGCGTTGATATTGGAGAGCAACCTCAACTCTTCCAGAACCTGCGCCTCAAGATTCTGCGCCTCATCCACAATCAAAACAGTGCGCTTATTCTGGGCATATTGATCGATCAGAAACTGAGTGAAGAGATCATGAAGAACCACCCGCTCCTTTTCGCGATACTCCAAGCCGAACGCGAGTAACACCCACTGCAGTAACTCACCCATATCACGATGGCTGGTATTGACCAATCCAACGGTGACGTCGTCATCCAGCTGGTCGAGCAGGTGACGCACCAGAGTGGTTTTTCCACTGCCCACTTCACCGGTAATCACCGTAAAACCTGCCTGGCTGAGCATGCCGTATTCCAGCATCGAATAGGCAGTACTGTGCTTTTTCCCGAGAAACAGGAAAGAGGGGTCTGGTAGCAAGGTGAATGGTTTTTCAGTAAAACCGTAGAATGTTTCGTACATCCGTTGTATCGCCCCGTGCGAGGTAGCTTCCTCAAATGCTATAGATCAGAAATGCCATTATCTCACGCTATATCGCTGAACAGCAAACTTCCAGTCGACATTTTCACAGGAGCGAATCGAGGGCTGGGGCGACAATTTGTAGTATTTAGGGATTGTGACAATAAAGTCTGATACCAGCTGGCTCAGGAGGCGGTTATTTCATCTTCCATGCAGCGCTTGAGACTGCTTGACCAATCTGGCATGGACAAGCTAAACACCTGATTTAGTTTACTATTATCCAGTACCGAGTAAGCCGGACGACGAGCAGGTGTTGGGTATTCCTGAGTGGTGATCGGCATCAGGGAACAAGATTCGCCGGATAGCTCGAGAATCTCTCTGGCAAAACCATACCAGCTGGTTGTGCCGCTGTTTGTCAGATGATAGAGGCCTTTCAGCTCATCAGCCTTCGCAACGCCAGCGTGCAGTTGACCGATAATCTGAGCGGTTGCTTCGGCGATCATGCGACTCCAGGTGGGTGCGCCGATCTGGTCATCCACCACCTTCAACTCATCCCTTTCACGAAACAGCCTGAGCATGGTCTTCATGAAATTGTGGCCATGATTGCCATATACCCAACTGGTACGAAACACCAACGCAGCGGCATCCGTTGCCAGAACACGCTGCTCACCTTCCAGCTTGGTCTCCCCGTAGACACCCAGGGGGGCGGTTGGATCCTCCTCCCGATAGGGCCTTTCACTCTCACCATCGAAAACGAAATCGGTCGAATAGTGGATGAATGCAGCATTGTGCTCGGCAGCCAGTCTTGCCAGTTGCGCCGGTGCGTCAGCATTCAGCTTTTTTGAAAGCGCCACCTCTGACTCGGCTTTATCAACGGCGGTGTGGGCTGCGGCATTGACAATGTAGTCAGGCCCTGTCTCTGCAACCGCTTTGTTTACTGCATCTGGATCCAATAAATCCAATGCGTAGCCATAACTGCCACACAGTGATGTGGCCGTTACGTCAGCCAACACGGCCAAACTCCGTTGCAGCTCCCAGCCAACCTGGCCATCGCAACCGATCAATAGAATCTTGGGGTGGCTCGTCGACATACTAGGCCCCTTCCCCACCCGTATAGAGCGGCAGTGTCTCTTCAGCTATTTCACTCAGAAGGGGTGCGTCCCGATCCTTCTCTGCCAGCAGTGGATTCAGTCCGCCCGGCCACTCGATGCCGATTTCCGGATCATCCCAGCGTACGGAAAACTGGGTTTCAGGATGGTAGTGGTCGGTACATTTGTAGGCAAAAATCGCCTCTTCACTCAATACCAGATAGCCATGGGCAAATCCCACAGGCACATAGAACTGATGGTGGTTCGATTCAGAGAGATGCACACCTACCCATTGACCGAACCAGGGTGACCCTTTGCGCACATCGACGGCCACGTCGAAGACCTCACCTTTGATGGCTTGCACCAGCTTTCCCTGACCGTAGGGATTCTGAATATGCAGCCCCCGCAACACGCCCTGCTCGGAATAGGCCATGTTGTCCTGGACGAACTGTTCGGGAATACCCAGTGAGGCGTAGCGTTCGTTCTGCCAACTCTCCATGAACCAGCCGCGCTGGTCACCGAACACTTTGGGCTTGAGCAGCAGAACCCCTGGGATTTTCGTCTCCACCACTTCCATTACTACATTCTCCGCTCACACAGCCCCAGCAGATACTGACCATATCCATTCTTACTCAGCGCTTCTGCCATCGATTTCAGATCTTCCAGGCTGATCCAATCCTGTGAGAAGGCAATCTCTTCCGGACAGGCGATCTTCAAGCCCTGGCGGAGCTCGATGGTTTCAATGAAGTTACTCGCCTGAATCAGGCTCTCGTGGGTGCCGGTATCCAGCCAGGCAATGCCCCGCCCCATCTTCTCCAGGCTCAGTTTGCCCATCTCAAGATAGCGTTTGTTCAGATCGGTGATCTCCAACTCACCCCGAGCTGAAGGCTTCAGTGAGAGCGCCAGATCGGTGACCTGTTCATCGTAGAAATAGAGACCGGTAACCGCGTAGTTGGATTTTGGTTTGGCGGGCTTCTCTTCGATATCATTCACCTGCCCCTGCTCATCGAAATCCACCACGCCATAGCGTTCCGGATCCTTTACCCAGTAGCCGAATACCGTCGCCCCATCCGATGTTTGGGCAACCCGCTTGAGTGAGTCAACGAGCCCATGGCCATAGTAGATGTTGTCACCCAGAATCAGGCAGCAGGGATCACCATCGATGAACTCCTGACCGATGATAAAGGCCTGGGCCAGACCACCCGGGTCGGGTTGCACCGCATAGGTGATCTCGATACCCCATTGATGACCATCACCCAGTAACCCTTTGAACAACTGGGCATCCTGGGGGGTGGTGATAATCAGAATATCCCGAATCCCAGCCAGCATCAGGGTGGAGAGTGGGTAGTAGATCATCGGCTTGTCGTAGACAGGCAACAGCTGCTTGGAGATCGTGAGGGTCAGCGGATGCAGACGGGTTCCCGAGCCACCGGCCAGAATGATGCCTTTTTTCACTGTCTTTGCCATGATCAGCCCTGCCCCAGTCTTTCGCCACGATAACTGCCATCCAGTACCCGCTGGCACCAGTGATTGTTCTCAAGATACCACTGGACCGTTTTCCTTAACCCGGTCTCAAAGGTCTCCAATGGCGTCCAGCCCAGCTCACGCTCCAGTTTACTCGCATCGATGGCGTAGCGCTGGTCATGACCAGGCCGGTCATTCACAAATATTTTTAACTGATTGTGTGGTTTGAACTCAGAGTCCGGTGCGAGCTCATCCAGCAAGGCGCAGAGTGTCTCCACCACCTCCAGGTTGGACATCTCATTATTGCCGCCCACATTGTAGACCTCACCCGGCGTACCCGCCTCGAGTACTCGCCAGATCGCCTGGCAGTGGTCCTCTACATAGAGCCAGTCCCGTACATTACTGCCATCGCCATAGATCGGCAGGGATTCGCCAGCCAACGCCTTCTGAATGAAGAGCGGGATGAGCTTTTCCGGAAACTGGTAGGGTCCGTAATTGTTGGAACAGTTCGTGGTCAACACCGGCAGACCGTAGGTGTGATGCCAGGCACGCACCAGGTGATCCGAGGCCGCCTTGGAGGCCGAATAGGGAGAGTTCGGAGCGTAAGCTGTGGTCTCGGTGAACAGCCCTTCCGCCCCTAATGAGCCATACACCTCATCGGTGGAGACGTGCAGAAAACGGAATGAATCGCGCGCTTCTTCAGGCAGTGACTGCCAGTGGACCCTGGCGCACTCCAGCAGATTGAAGGTGCCGCCGATGTTGGTGTCGATAAACTCGGCTGGACCGTCGATGGAGCGATCCACATGGCTCTCAGCAGCGAAGTTGACCACCGCATCGGGTTTGTAGCGCTCGAACAGGCCGGAGACCAGCTCCTGATCCTGAATCTTTCCTTGAATGAAGTGGTGATTCGGGTGATCTTCCAGCGATTTCAGGGTATCCAGATTGCCCGCGTAGGTGAGAGCATCCAGGTTGATTACCTTGAGAGAATCCTGCTGAGAAAGTAGAAAGTGGACAAAATTTCCACCAATAAACCCGGCACCACCGGTCACGAGAATCGTCTTCATTATCTATAATGCCATTTATTTCAATATGTTACGGCATCACCACTTGGTAACGCAATGCAGCATTATACAGAGTTGAGACCCTATCAACTACGTGGTGATTGAATTTGTAACTTTTGGGCCTGAGATTGTGGGTTCAGAGCTTAAGAAACGTACGTTTCAACTACGGATCAGGGGCACGCAAATAAGCAACAGATGAAGCGATGCAGGAACGAGTGTCTGGCAGCAAGACCTGAGAGTATCGAGACAGGCTGATCCGGCTAACCCTCAACCCTGAGCATCAAACATCCCTTAAATTGACTTCGCCTCCAGGTACAGGGCGCAATCAAATTGCACCCTGTATAGGATTCTTAAGATCAAGGCACCAGGGCTTCAAGCCGGTCTATTGAAGTCGAGCCTGAAGAGATTTTGCCTCGGTAATACCCTCAAAGGGCTTACCCGATGACAATGCTGCATCCAGATGAGTCTTTGCGGCATCCATGTCACCAATCTGCTCATAGGCCAGCGCGAGATGATAGTCGATTTCCGGGATCTTCGAGTTCTTCCTGAGTGCCCGCCTGAGTACTGAGATCGCTTTATCCGTCTCTCCCCGCTTGTAGTGGGTCCAGCCTAGCGTATCAAGCACAATGGGATTTTCTGAAGTTGAAAAGCCCTCGACTAATTTCAGCGCCTGATCCTTTTTAACCTGATCGGGCTCACCTCTGAGTAGAATCATTGCCAGATTATTGGCAGCCAACATATTCTCTGGGTACTTGTCGAGAATCTGCTGGTAGATCTGCTTCGACTCATCAACCTGTCCCAACTTATCCTGGGCATTCGCCAATTCGATACCCAATGCAGGATCCTGAGAATTTTCAAAACCTCGGCGCAGCATAACGATCGCGTCCGCCTGTTTACCCTCCATCAGTTTGACCTTGGCCAGGTTGCGATAGGGAACCGGCCACTTCTCATTGATGCTCAGGCTGCGCTCAAACGCCTCATCTGCCGCTACCAAGCGGTTCTGGGAGAGATGGATTTCACCCAGCAGATTGTAAGCAAGGTAGTGTTTGGGGTCTGCTATTACTGCCTGGTTGACCTGATTCAGGGCTTCATCGACCTGTTTCAATCCAAAGTAGCTTTTTGCCAGGGCTACCAGCACATCAATCGCCCCAGGTTTAAGTTCCAACGAGCGAGTCAGAGACTCCACACTCCGTTCCAATCGACCATTACTTTGCTCGACCAAGCCCTGATAGTAATAACCCAATGGCTCAGCTTCATATTCAGACTGGAGTGTATCTGCAATTTTCAGTAACTCGCTCCAATTCTTCTGCTTGAGATAGACAATCCCAAGTCCTCGAAGTACTGAGATCTCTTTCGGTGCAAACCTCCGCATTTTTTGCAGAACAACTTCTGCATCATCGAATTCACCGGTTTGAATCAAAAGCTGGACCAACTCAAAATTGGTTGCAGTTTCCTGAGGTTGGGCTTTAACAGCATCCTCTAGACTTTGACGGGCTAGTTCAACTTCACCCTTTTTTAAATGAGACCTTGCTTTTAAGCGATGAGCTTTAACATGACCAGGATCCTCCCTCAGTAAGGTTCTAAGGTCTGCAATACCCCGATCAGGATCGTCACTGACCAGCGCTATACCGGCCCGGACCAAAAGCGCATCTTTGTACTTGGGATCTGCTTCCAATACCTCTTCTATTAATTGACTGGCTTCTTGGGTTGAGCCTTCCTTAACCAGAAGACTGGCTTTGAGCGTTCGAGCCATCAGGCCATCCGTTGAGAGATCTGCTTGATTGATTACATCTGAAAGTACTTGTAATGCTTCAACTTGACGGTTAAGGCTGATATGGTGTTTTGCCAACTCGATCTTAAAGGTTTGATTGTCTTGATTCTGTGCAACATACTCGCTCAAAAGAGACTCAGCACCAACAACCTCCTTGTTGCTCTTCAAATAACTTACTAATGCGAGTTTAGCGTCTTCACTATCAGGCAGATCTTTAACCGCTTGTTTTAACACAGTTTTAGCTAGTTTCGCGTTACCTTTTTCTTTGTAATAGCTGACAAGATGAAGCCGATGTTGCAGTTCATTCGGGTTAGATTGTATTAAGTCTGTGAGCACCTGAACAACGGCCTTGTCATCATTTGCTTTGGCATGGAGCCTGGCTAGAAGGAGGTAGGAAGCCACTCTATCCCTATGCTGCTGTAAGGAATCACTAGCGATTCTTATAGCCCTATCTAACTCTCCCCTATCTGCATAGAGAGCTGAAAGTAATGAAGCCGCTTCCACATTACTAGGATCAATTGAAAAAGCACTTAACACGTCCTCGATTGCGGCATTACTCTCTCCTGACTTTGCCAGTGCAAAACCTCTAAGCACAAGAGCCTCAGAGTGATCTGGAGTTATCTTGAGAACTGCTTCAGCTGCTTCTAATGCTTTCTCAGTTTCCCCTGCTAATACATAAATTGTACCAAGATGTACCTGTGCATCTTGATGTTCAGGTTTAAGTTCTACTGCCCGAAAAAACAGAGAGAAAGCTTTTCGCCAGTTTTCTTCTTTTTCTTCCAGTAAACCGAACATGTAATATGCATCGGCGTCCTTTGGATCAATCTGCAGTACGTTTTTAAATTCAAGACGTGCTTTTGTGTAATTACCCTGACTATAAAGTTCCATTCCCCGATCAAAGTATGACTGTTTTCTATCTTCCTTACTGGAACAGGCTGCACTTATTAAGAGTACTGCACAGAGGAATGAACCGAGCAGTAATTTGAACAATTTTAACGCAAATTCCATGGTCGTCTTCATTGACTATACCTACCAATCCTAATAACGAACTTCCCTAATTATTCACTAGGTAACTCGTCCTATTATGAAAACATCTCAAATTATTGAAATAGCTCACAATAGTTTGAGATGATATTTAACAACTCTAATGATAAGAGAATCGAGACCTAATATTGTGAATCAGATGGAAATTTCACAATTGAAATAACCGTAATTCAGTTTGGAATATAATTATCCAATACAGGCACAACCTGCCCTGCAAATTCAGTCAAGCGAATGTCACCATCAGCCCACTCTTCTCCGTCACTAATCGTCGTCGTCAACCTGATAAGTGCACCATCAGTACGATGCCTGGTGAGACTATCCAGAAAAAGATACCATTTTACCAGCCATTCATTAGTAATCACACGTCCACGTTGCTGAAACCAGTAGTAGACCAACTTCTTTGATTCGCCGCGCATAATGACAAGGCGATTGACTTTGAGGGATACTCCATTTACCTGTAACTCTGGCAATTTAACTTCTGTAACACTATCGATCTCCCACCCTCCACCAGGTATACAGGAACGGGGACTATGCGCTGCTGAACCAGCCTGTTGTGACGCATAATATGCCACATACAAATTAATAGGGCCGTATGACGAGTTTGTATAGTCACCAATTATATAATCGTCTAATCTCAAAGACTTAAGATATCTCTCTTCCAGTATATCCTCATCCCCAAGCCAGCTTCCAATCCTAGCGGGAAAACTACTAAAGTCCTGCCGATCTGGCAGAATTTGCTGCTGGCTCTTAACGTAGAGTGATCCGACTGCAATTAAGGATATGGAGAAAAGAGTGGCGTAGTGCACAGAATTGACAGTTCTCACCCGGTAGTTCAGCCCCTCCGGTATCGGTTTGGGAATTTCCAAGCCGAAAACATCTCTTAGTCTGCGCTCAGGTGACCCAATTTTTGCTAGCAGTACCATTTCGATCAACAGAATGCCTAGGCAGGACATAAACACTATCCATCCCTCGAAGTAGTGCAAAAAGCCATCTGCCTGCTCCTGCCCCCAATTATCAACCAGAACACCGATGACCCCGATACGAAAACTGTTCATCAAAACAGTTATCGGAATACTTGATAAGAAAACGACTACACGCTTCCAATACTCAACACGATAAAGATAAGCGGCGAGAAACGCCAAACTGACTAGCGGAAAAAGGTAACGTAATCCGTTACAAGCTTCGACAACCTGAAGTTTGTAATCGCCTAAATCTATTACATTACCTTCAAGGAATACACTGATACCAAACCAGCGTATAACTTCAACACCCAACTGTGAAGATATGAGCTGTAGTTTTCCCGACAGACTATTGTAAATAAATGGTGGTAATGGAACGATAAAAAAAAGCAAAAACAGGGGACCGGCGACTATCTTAAATGCATGCCATCCCAGAACTGCGTAAGCCAAACCGATGACAATCATAACCAAGGCATACTGTACCAAAGTAAAAGTGGTAGCAATTTCACCGATAAAATAGAGAGTAGCGGCAAATATAATGCCTGCCACGCCAAGCCATGAAGGTCTGAATTTTGCTTCTACTAACAGATAACGTCTCTGCCAAATCAAATACGCAGTAATAAATGGCAGAAAATAGGCGTAGCCATACTCTTCTTTGCTAGCCCATCTTCCAAGCATGTCAATAATGCCATTCCAAAAACCATAGACCAGCAAAATAGATGAAAGACCTAGCAATCCCCATAGCTGAGAGGAATTTCGCCATCCTACAAGATTACTTGTTGTTGCCATTGTCCTTAATGAATGATTTTCAGATTGAAGTTATCAATATCACCAGTTCAGAAGTTATTTAAAAACTGGTCCCTATCGCACGTCCTGTCTCCGTGAGTTAAAAAGTAGGTCCATTTAAATACTAAATGCTTTACAAACAATCCAACCCAATGCTACTTAGTCTGCCATAGATTTGGCTGTTAGGACTATATCTTCTTGGTCTAAATACAAATATTTAGAGCTATAACGTGAACCGGCTAATTGAAAATAAATCGAATTACTGGGTATTTCCAATTAATTGTTTTAGGTTAGCAATAAACTCAGTAGAGGCAGTATTGGATATTTCGTCCACATTATCAAACCTTGATATACTCCACCGATTCAAAAGCACAACGAGCTGTTGTTCATCCCATGCTACATATACACCAGGCCGATTTTGGAAACGCTTAGCAGTTGCCATCTGATGTTCGTTTCGGTGTTCACCTAAGCTAGCTTTACGGGGCATGATGATAATAGGCTTTCCTAGAGATAACGAGCTGAGTATTGATCCCATCCCTGCATGTGCGACAACCAGTTCAGTATTTTTCATAATATGATCTAGTTGTTCCTGCTCCAGAAATGACTTGTACTTAATGTTAGAGAAACGTACCTCTGTTGGCCCGACTTGTGCGATAATCTGAGTATCTTTTGCATTCACCCAACGATCTACAGCTCCAACCATACGATCAAAAGCAAGCTGTGTTCCTACAGTAACAAAAATCACAGCACCGAACCTATATAGGTCGGCCCATCATCTCCTGAAAGTTCCGGCCATTGTGTTATCCAATGAGTTGCCCACCTTCTTGCCTTCTTACCTGCCAATGACATCTCTTCTGCATTCGCTATACTATCAATCCAAATTGTTTTTGCACCCAATAGCCTTGCAAATACAATAGCAAAATACCCCGGCGCTGCCCCAGTCGTCACCACAATATCCGGTCGGTACAAAAGTACCCGCCATGCGATTTGAATAGCCATTAATACTAACCCAGGCTTATCCCACATATTTGCATCACGCACTGAAGTAAATTCTTCATGGTCAACCTGAGAAGCAACTCCTGGTGAAGTACTTATCCAGTGCAAACTTAGAAACTCGAATGCCGGGCGCATACGAAGCAGTTGTACCCAATGGCCACCCGCCGATGCTACAGCTAGTAACTTTTTTTGCTTCAAGGGGCTACTCCAAGAGAAAGATAAAGGGAACGCATCTCTGATAAACATGACTCAGGAGTAAAACTTCTTAGATATTTTCCACGCGAGGCCTCACCCATAGTCTCAATAGACTGGCTATCCATTTCAAATACCTCAATAAGCTTCTCTCGCAATTCTTCATGGCTACCAGGATCTATTAGAAAACCATTAGTTTCATCAATCAATTCAGGAATTCCTCCTACTCGAGTAGAGATTACTGCCATAGAAAATGACATTGCCTCAATGATAGACATAGGAAGCCCTTCGTTATAAGAAGGTAAAACAAATACACTACAGCGATGCATAATCTCTATTTTATCAACACCGCTAATCCAACCCGGCACATCTATAAAATCTGATACATCTAGCTCATTCACTATTGATCGCACTTTATCAATTTCTCCATTTCCACAACATATAAGCTTTGTATCTGGATATTTTGGAGCTATATCTGAGAACACAGACAGTAGATCGTATATACCTTTGTTAGCACCAAACTGGCCTAAAAAAAGAATATTTCTTGGACGCCGTTTAGTTTTGATAATATCGTCATCTAAATTGTCATGAACAAAGTTATTGATAACTGATACAGGAGTATTAGTTAACGGTGTAACAAAATTATACCAATATTGTGACAAGACAATTATTGAACTAGCTTGATCAAAAACATACCTGATTAAATTTCTAACCCACTTTGCAGAGCCATTGTAAAACACTGCAAATCGTCCTCCGTGAAGGTGAATGACTGTAGGTATATTATATAATTTACAAATAAGAACAAATATGCCTTTCCGCCAAAAACTACCTTTGGTGGCCATATGCATGTGAGCGAGTTCAACTCTGTTCAGCGACAGCATCCATATCAACTGAATTAAAGCTCGTAATGCTATCCATGACCGAATAAACACTCCCCCTTCTCTATGAGCAGGGATAAAGACCGTGTGATCTGGAGAATAAAAATCAGATGAATTATAGGCATCAGTAACTGCTTTCATACCTCCACGAGCTGAGGTGCTGATAATAACTATTTTTTTTTGGCGATTAGAATCACCTGCATTACCAATATTTTTACTCATAACATCTAACTATATCTTTACAACATAAGTTTTAATTGTATTTACTATTAACGCTACACATACAACGAGAAATTCAAATACCAGTCTAAGCTCATTTTCGTACGAGTATGGCACCGTCTTTGGCTGGTAATACTATGGATTCAATTTGCATTCCATTATTCCAGTTAGGTGCTTGTTTACCTAAGAACCGCGATAAACCTTGACCTAAAACAACTTTAGCTTTTTTATTGTTAGGGTTAACTAAAACCACACCATTTTCGAAATCTCGACGCCACACACCATTTTGCCAAGGCTTATCTGGAGGAGGAGAATTAGCACCTCCAAGATTAACATCATACTCATCAAACCACGGCACACTGCTGTATCCACTTTTTTCATCTGTAAACGAGAAATAGGCATCGCCTAGTAGGCAGGATGTCAATGCATATCTCATAAAACGATAGTCTTTAGGATCACCCCAGACATTAAATCCAATAATGCGAGGTTCCCTAAGGTTAGTATTAACCGTGCGATACCTCTCCATCATAAAATCCCATCCTTTGTAAGTTTCGAGAGACCATCTCTTTCCCATCAATGCTTCCAGAAAGGCGCCTTCTAGCTGCCCAGTAAACTCAGATTGTGATAGATCGCCGTCCGCATTACCCATGATCATCATGTCTGGTGTTAAATCTCGAATATGACTCCACCAAGCTACATATCCACTCCTCCATGAATCAAGAATATATGATGAATCCGGGGCATCATCGATACCGTCACCATCCCAATCCGCTTCCACACGGGGATGTTGCATAACGTTATCTGTGTACCAAAAATCAAATTCAGGTACTAATTGATGATAGATTCGATAATCTCTCTCCGCCAACCATTGTGGATAGTGCTTCCCCTCCGAATCCGACTTGGTAAGTTGTAAGAAATTCACTTCCCAAGCATTATGCTTTGTCGTCCACTGAACACGTTGTCCAGATTTATTTTTTAGCCACCAGCCTGACTCTTTTACTTTTCTTCGTATATCATCCTTCGCTAGATCCCCTGGAATATCACGCAGTTCATTCATCACCCCATATTGACCGACCAATATGTCAGGATTCAGCTCTTTAAGTCGCTGTACCACCTCCCGCATCGTTTTTTGTTGTCCACTCCAGTTTCTATAGAAACCTAGAACAACAATGTCGTGTTTCGCAAGCTCTTTCTGGTAGGAAGAATTTTGGTATTGCTTATTTCCAATACTCATACTCATCAGACGGGGAAAAGTGGTATCTGCTAGAGTTGAGTGAGTATATAGTATTGATTTTGCGAGCAAAATTAATAGAATAAGAAACCTGTTCATGTTAGTGCCTAAGACGCACATATAATTGGCGTATTGAACGTGTTTGAAGTACGGCAACAGCATACACTACGCATAAAACCATACCGCTTATGATCAATTCCGAGAACGGATTACCAAAATCAAGTACCGAAGATGATGCATAGGCCAGAAACCCGGCTACGATAGATGCCAAAGCAAACTGTGACAATGCAAGCCAATTAAGCAAATGCGACATACCTATATTACTTATATGACTTACATACCGGATATTTATCAGATGACTAGCCCATTGAGTGACTGCGCTGCCTAGCGCCGCACCCATCAAGCCAAAAGTATGTGCACCCCAAAAACTGAGCAATATTGCAATAGGTAGAATAAAACCGTTAAGGCGCATCTGAAATCCGCCTTGAGCAAGAGTAATCAATACATTATTGACCACCAATGCTTGTCCTGCCAATCCCAGTAAATATACACGCATTGGAGATACACCGGCTACATATTGGTCGGTATAAATCAGGCTGATAACATCTTCTGCGAATACAAACAAAAAGGCTAGTATCGGAAACAACAAAACTGCTGTCAGAGTGTTTGCATCCCGATTGATTTTAATAGCACCTTGGATATCGCCGGCATGATGACATGTATTCATTGCCGGCAAAATAGCATTGGAGACGGCTTGGCGAATGAGATTAGCTAGAGGCAAAACAACCAGAGAGATTGAAAAAGATGCAAACTGCTGCAAGCTGAATATGCTTGCTGCAATCCATTGATCTGACTGCATGCGTAGAGCATAGAACATGCCTGCAATCCCAAATGGTCCAGCATATGTAAGTTGTTCACGCATTAACTGTTTCTTTGGTTTTAAAACATCTATACCATATCTTCTCACTGTATCCAGCAGAATAAAAAGACAACGCAACATAGCGAGCACAGTCATCGATATAAACACAGCAAGGAGGTCATTTGTCATCCACGCAGTCAAACCCACTATTACGACTCGCAATAGAGAGAATGCGACCACTATTCGAGCTTGAGCACCTATGCGTCCTTCAGTATTTGCCAACCACTCAATTAGCATACTACCCACCCAAAGAGAGACAAAAGCAGGTACAAGAGAATCTTCTCCTGGCATATTATGCATTATGTCAGGCCTAACAGGATTCCATGGACTAATGACTAGTGCTGCTAGAAAAGCCATTAGCACTAAAAACCAAATCACATTCGCAATATAAAATACCCGCTGTGTTCCTGCTCTCGGTAGAAAATAGAAGAGGCTTTGAGGCATATATAATGGCGCAATTGCCATTACTGTATTCGTAATTAACCAGAGAACACGGTATTGACCAAACTCAACTGACTCTAGACTCCTGACCAATATAATCGGTAAGATGAATTGCAAGACATAGTCAATTGCGCTTGCCGTACCAAGCGTAATTGCCCCGCGTAAGCTTGGGTTGGCTTTATTCATGTCCCTGTTCTGCCACGACTGAACAATTTGGCGTACTTTTCAAGCATACCATTCAGCCCGAAGTCTCGCTTTACAATCTTCCGTGCCATTTTCCCAAGTTTATCTCTATGCTCAGAATCAGACAGTTTGCTTATTGCTTCAGCTAGTGCACCGGTATCTGCTGCCGGAAAAAGATATCCGTTTACCCCACCACTCACCTGCTCTGCTGAACCTCCAATATCACTCATAACCATAGGTTTACCTATCGCCATTGCCTCCAGCGCAGCTATAGAAAAAGTTTCCTGGTGTGACACGATTGCAATACAGTCACAAGCATCGACAAAGTCGCGAACATCTTTTTGAAAACCTGTAATGGAAACATCATGCTCTAAACCAAGGCTTGAGATCTTTTGCTGGATAGCAGTTCGGCGAGGCCCATCTCCAATGATTAGGCACTTTACATCCAAGCCATCTGATTTCAATTTTTGGATAGCCTCCAGAAGATCTTCATGCTTTTTTTCAGGACGCAGAGCCGCACATATACCAACAATAAAGTCATTAAAGCTAAAGCCATAACGTTGACGAATGGTTATTCTTTCTTCGCTTGAATATTTTGAGAAAAAGTAGTCGGTGTTGACCCCATTGTGAATAACAATCCCTTTATCACTATCTATTCCACGGGCTTCCCAATATTCACGTTGATTCTGGCTAACATATACGATACCGTCGCATCGATTAAAAAAATGCCGGTATACTAAGCGCATTTTAGAGTCTTCTTTTTTAGGTAGCTCTGTACTATGGAAGACCTCGATAATTCGACAATGGGTTCCAGCTATCCAACGTGCTAGATATCCATAGAATAAAGGATAGTTGTTAACACAGACCAGTACATCTGGTTTACTTTTTTTGATTCTGTTCGCTAAGCGTAACAAACCACTTATATCCCATCCCTTATCAAAATCTCCACAGTAAGTCTTACCCTGATCAAAATCCACCTGATCCAACAGGTGCTCTTCTCTTTTTAGATAAATCAAGTCTTTATGAAACTCAGAAGAATCAAGACCATTGAAAAGCTCTAGAGTATGTTTTTCTGCACCTCCGAAGCGTAGAGAATTGACGATAAAAGCTACGCGCGTAGTTTCACTCATTCGTACTTCCAATATTCTCGACCTGTTGCAGCACATTGAGAAAAGGCTTGATTACAACATCATCACCATGATGAAGTTCTACATAGGCACGGCACCGGTTTGAAATAAGAAGCCATTCGTCATCATTATTAATCAGTTTCTCTACTACTTTCTCCATTTCATCCATACTGTTAACTGCATAACCCAAACCTTCTCGTGTTATTAATCCGTCCGGATCAAAAAACGTTACAACCGGAACGCCACGCCGCCAGGATTGTAGAAATGTGTTCGGAAAACCCTCTTTGTCTGATGTATTAACAAATACACGAGCCTTATCGTAGAGGTCTCCCACATCGTGATACGGTATTCTGCCATGAAATTTGATGTTTTCTATTGAACCAGCTTCTTTTTCAATATTTAAATACAATTCTCGACACCCTGATAGTGGGCCGCCTACCATATTAAAGTGTCTGTGCGGCAGTCGTCGAGCAAGCTCTATAGCAAGATCTGGACGTTTGATGTTGCGTATATTTGCTACCCAGAGTATCTCTATGTCACGTTCACTTTGTGCATAATCCTTAAGTGGCTCTTCCACCAGAGATTTTATCAGCGTCGCATTACGATTGTAATTTAACTTTAATAACTCACGCTGTTTTTTATTTTGACATACGATATGTGCTGCTTTATTGAGGCCATATTCATAAAGCTTTTTGTCACGCCAATGTTTGATAATGACCTCAGTTGGTTCAGCGTCGGTATCACTCGCCATTCGGTAAATAAAATTTTTACTGTGCTTATTACAAAATAGAGCGAGTAAACCTACTTGCATACCAGCGCAGGATGTGAAGTATACATCCGCGTTCGCCCTAGACAACGCTGCCCAGGTACTAGTCCATCTTGGATATACAAAACGAAACAAAGGTAGACCTTCATTAGCTTTATATGTCCTATAGGTCTTTATACCTTGCCATACAACCCCATCCTCTTGACCGTAATCTCCGACCACCATGCTAACTCTATGTCCCCGTTTAACCAGAGCTTTAGCTAGCAGTGTCATCTGAACCTGTGCGCCGCCAATTTCAAACTGATTATATTCACGGGCTAGCACAGGCAGATTGTCATACCCTAACAAGCAAATTTCCATATTTTATTTCACTCTAGCTGCCTTTTGACCTATAGCTATAGACCGATCACATTGCTTTTGCACTCTCATTATTATTGGATACATTCCTAGCGCTACACCAAATGCCAGCCATACAAAAGTATGCGGAAACCAGGGAACAAATCGCTGCCCTGATAGCCCCTGCACTAGTATCACTACTACTGCTAGCATCGCGCCTTCAAAGAACGCACGCCAAAATGGGTCATAATGATATCGGTGAAGAGTTCTGAATATACTCCACATCTTAAACCAAAAGGCAGCAACCAAAAACGCGCCCAGAACACCAAAGTCAAGTAATATCTGTAAGTAAGCACTATGGGGATGCCCTACCACAAAATAAGGCCTATTCAGATCAGACCATAGCGTTGATGACAAGCCATGCCCCCACAAAGGACTATCAAGAAATTCCGGGAACAAAGGAATCCAAATACCATCCAGGCGCCCAGCTGTTATAGCATAGGTATCTTTGCTTTCTATGCCTGTAGTTGCACGTTCTACAAAGGCATCTGGTAATAATAGAATGATGACAGCGACCGCTATTAACGCTAGGACGAAGTCCATAATACGCCGTCTTGAGATCAGCAAATACGAACCTACGACAATAAGACCTAAAAACGCACTTCGCGAAAAACTAAGTGCAGCTGCTGTTCCACCCAAAACTGCAGATAATGCAAAAAGCCCACGAGTTAACTTAGATTTAGATCCTAAAAAGGAAAAAAGCATCAGTACAAATCCCAGATTGCAAAGGTGGCCTAAGTCATTTGCATGCATCCCAATCCAGGACAACATCTTCCTCGATTTTGAACTTGCCATCTCACTCAAGTTAATACCAGATGTAAGCTGGTAGCCAATTATTACAGCACCTAACAAGCCAAGTGCGATAGCAATTGCTATAACCAGTTTTCGGGCTGACTTATCATCACGCACTATCACAGCACTTAGGGTTGCTACAACAACAATGATCAACGGCTTGAATAACTCTTCAATAAGATATTTTTTGGGTGTTAATTCCTGCATGACACCATTACCGACAGGCATTGAAGGAGCCATATCGATATAGAACAAACCTGCGGCAGCACCTGCAAACAGCAATCCAATGTATACTATAAATATCACTGGGACACGGGGTAGCCGAACAGATGCCGGTCGAATGGCCATTGACAGAATTAATGACCCAATAGTTGCCGCCAGAATGACATTAAGTGGATTTAAACCGGTAATTCCGAGCATTTGCCTTGGCATAAGCTCTGTTGCCGAGAAAGGGAGCAAGACAACCGATAGCCAGATACCAACCCGCAAGTTGAAAACAGCCAGAGCACTCCCCAAGAATGCGAGTAGAAGCGGGAACAATGTACTGATCATTTTTTTACCGCATTGATCGCTCTATGAATATTAGCCTCTAATATAGATTCACTTTCAACTGACGACCAGCCATTTCCAATTCGCATCCTTGTAATACATGTGAGCAAATCAAAGGTTTTCATTTCACTATTTCATGAATCTTTATCAGTAATTTACACGCATAAAAGTCTTGTAATACCCTCGTTAATTACTTTAAAACTAAACTCTAAACACATATCTGCTGCAATAAGCCTTATATAAACTATATATAAATGCATTTGTGTGCGTTACAGTACTTAAGATTACAACTTTGGGCTCTCCGTTACATCTCATTAATACAATAGATCATACCTGAATTCACTGAACTACCGCTGAAGTAATCACCCTACATTGAAATTTAAAATCCATTTCTACACAATTCACCCAACAGAGTTCTGATATTTTTGATAAAGATAATGTGAATCACTCTCCACATTTGGATGGTGGCTATTAATTTATAGAAAAAATTCTATTAATAGCTTCCATAACTTAATCCACTAGCTTTGGATTTATTAAGCACAGTCCCAAGCATGTTAGTATCCCCTAACAAATCTATTGCTCTTTTCAATTCATCTTTGCGTGTCACACCTTCTTCAATAACCAACATCACACTATCAATGTAAGGAGAAAAAGCAATCACATCATCACAAGATAGTAATGGTGGCATATCAAATATAACCATCCTGTTTGGATATCGACTTTTTAAATCTTCTACTAATTGCACCATCTTTGGAGAAGACAACATCTCCGAGGAGTTTGAAAAAGGCTTATTACCAGGCAGGATAACCAATCTATCCAAACCAGGATTGAAAAGAACCTCGCTTAACTCCATATTTCCATTCAGATATTCACTAATTCCTGGTTGCTCATCATTAAAAAAGTAGTTTTGAATACTAGGTCTACGTAGATCTAAATCAACAAGCAATACCGAATGGTTGACCTCTCTTGCTAGACTGATGGCGAGATTTATTGATGTAAGCGTTTTACCACAACCCTCAGTTGGGCTAGTGATAGCGAGCGAATTCCATTGATTAGCCTTAAGCTTCTGAAGAACATGAGTCCGTAGGACTTTGTATTGATCTGATACAGAGTCGTTTATATCTCCAATAATAACTCGCTTTTCTCTTAAGTTATGCTGAGATAACTCAACGGATTTAGTTTTGGTATAGGTGATGTTGGATGTAAAATCTGATTCTGGATCTTTACTCATTACAACACGATCTTTATCAAGGCTCGTCTTCGATATCCTGTTGTCACGCGCACGATCAAGTGCTTGCTTTATCTTTTCCATATTCGTCCCACTACTAGTTCTACTCCAATTTCCTACTCTCTAAAACTCACGAATCCATGCGCACGTTTTTAAGGTAGCACTCAAAATTTTTTTACTAAACTCCAAGCTCTATGCCAAATTTTCGTAAAACGATATAGAAGATCACATCCAAAGGTTTGTATAACACATGAACAGATACCAATAATAAACCTATTCCAGCGAGTACGCCGGAGACTGCCATTACACCACTTGTACCTCTTTGCCGTTGATCATGATTACTTTCAATATAGGGAATAACAGTTAATGGTGGCACCTTAGTGATTGCCATTACTCCATTGCTACCATACACAGCTTGATCCATACTTTCTCTTACAAAAACATTTCCAAAACCACCAGCCAAACTAAATACAATACCCAAGAATACAATCGCCAATCGGTTTGGTTTATCCGGTTTTTCAGGTAATTGAGGGGGCTCTATAAGTGAAAAGCGCTCACCTTTACGCTCTCTCTCCAGTGACTCTGCCAGTTTGGCCTCAAGTTGTTTGGATTTTACTTCTTTATATTTTACCAACGCATTTTCGTAATCGCGGGTTAAGTTACGATATTCACGCTCAACTTGCGGGCTTTGAATCAAACGCTCTTCAAAATCCTTGAGCTTAACTTCAAGTTCACCCTTCATAATATACAGAGAAGCTAGTTCACTATTCGCTGCTTGAAGCTGTGTTTCTAATTGAAGGTAAGCGGGATTATCTGATTGAGCTTTCTTTTTCTTCTGTGCCGGCATAGCATTGAGTTCCCGCTCTAGCGTCTCAATTTCATCCTTCATGCTGATCAAGGTTGGGTGATCATTTGTGTAGCGGGTGGCGAGCGCCAGGTATTCCGTCTGCAATGCTCGAAGGCGGTCTTCAGTACCCATTATTCTGTTACCATTAGAATTATAGATATCAGTCGTTGGACTCATTTGCGACAGTTCTGACTGAAGGTATATTTTCCGCTCTTCCAAGCTCCGTATTCGCTGTATTGTCTCTGACAATTCCAACTCATTTCGCTCCATGAGTTGGATATTGAGTGACTGAAGCTCAGGAAGATTATCGACATGTTTCTTCTTGAAATCTGCCAATGATACCTCTAATTCGGTAATCTCCTGGTTGAGTCTATCTGCTTCTGTACTCAAAAAGGTCGATGTTTCTAAAGCTGACTGTGTCCGCTGTCTGAGATTTTCATCTAGATAGAGCGATACGAGTTCATTGGTAACCTTTTGTGCAATTCTTGGATTCTTATTACTGAATGAGAGCTTAAATGCAATCGTCGCGATCGTGGGTCGGCCGCTACGGGGATCAATCACATCAGCACTGATCATTTCCAGTTCAATATCTTCACGCAGCTCTTCAGATAGCAGTGTTAAACTCGTGTCATCGCGTTCATCCTTGTAGAGACCGTAACTATCGATAATCTTTCCCAGGTTTTCTGTTGTCATTACTCTCTGACTGATGACCTGTATGCGCTCACCTGCGTATGAGGTAACGGTTGAACGAACGAGCTCACTGGGAATTTCTTGCTGTTCAATTAAGATGGTAGCTTCAGCGCGATAGATGGATGGTAGGCCGACGGCTAGTCCTAAGCTTAATAGCAGGATGAGTGTTGCCGGAATAATTAGCTGTTTTTTCCTTCGCTTGAGAATGGCCAGGTAATCAGCAAATCCTAGTAGCTCTTCTTCTTCCATTGTCCCTGTCATATCCTATTACCAAGCCGCTCATTCTAGCATATAACTGCAGCTTTAGAAGCAATATATATATAAATCCTTATAAAGGGTGATCTGACATCGGCACAATATAAAGATGTGAAATCTGTGCTCAATATCTTACTAGAAGTATTCAGATTTCAACTTAATAGAGCATGTTACGGTTAAATGACAAATCACGTGATAGCATTCCACTAATAACAAAACAGACCTGAACTGTTTGTTAACTGAATAACACTTAATGAAACTTACAAAAACTCCATCCATGGAGTAGCTATTACTTAGATTAGTTTAAACCGTCCGTCTAGCACTAAAAGCCACAAAACCTAATAACGCAGTCCCAAACAGCCAAGCTGCTGCAGGAAGGGGAACAGCGCTAACTGTTACATCATATGCAGCACCAAAAATTCCGTCAGCACTACCAACAAACTGTAATGTGTAAACACCTACAGCCAGATCACTTAGCGGTATCACAGTAGTGACCAAATCACTGGTAGAGAAAAGTACGTTCGAATTACTGTCATAAACTGCGAACGCCGAAACACTTAACAGATCTACTACAGACGTTAACTCATTATCTGTAATCGAAACATTGACGGAACTCGCATTTGTCAACTCGAAGGTTCCAGTATCTGCAAAAGCGCCGGAGTAATCATATGTATCTGTATGTAAATGATTGAAAGTATGGGTCTGACCGAGGGTTAGGCCTACATTGTAATCTACTGCTGATGCACAGCCTAAGCCGAACAGACTCACCAAGCCAAGAATTGTGCTTGATATCCCTTTTAACAACTTCATGTCACTGCCTCTCAATAAAAACGTCCTATTGACTGAGGCCATCCAGTTAAATCTTCCCTTTGGGGTTGAACACTGACTGATCCTCAGAGAGTGTTGTGGTCACTGATATCCAAATTTAAAACAATAGTGACCGGCATTCTGATAGGCAAAATTTATGCCTTTAAACTAGCTGTCTCCGTATGTTGTTGTTTCCTTGATTAATATATTTTCTCTAGTCGCTGGATTGGACTTGATCATCATAAGTTATATTTAAGAGTGTAAAATATTTCGACACCGTTTAGTAATTTAACTCCTATATGACAATCTTGTGTTATGTAATAAAGCCGCTTTTCTTACTTGTTCCGTTGGTCAGATCTTTGTGCAGATCGAAATAAATAATTGTTCTCAATATCAACAATTTAATGTAGTTGCCAAAGGTAGAATTTTCATTCAATTGTTTTTTTTTTGCAAAGCAGAGTTCATATATTCAATTAACTTGCGGATAACTTATTAACTTGCGGGCCATCAGCATTTTTTTAAAGCTGCTTCTGAACTCTGTTTAATTCTAATATCAAAACAAGAGGAGTAAAGTTCCAGAAGCAGATTCAACTGGTATCATGCGCGAACGCTGACTCTGAGGATGACTGTCAGTAAAGACTACTCGAGATGGGAATTTCATCGACGTTTCCTTGAACCAGGTGTCTGCCATTGCGATGTTACCTATTTGTAAGATTTACGCTATGGAGCCAGATTTTTTGCGTGCTTAGTGTTTTTTGAGAAACGATACCACTAATAGAAGTGATCGGTCTCTTAAGAACACCAATTCCTAGATCTGACTGGATAGCACTACATAAAAAAATCAATCAAATTGTAAAAATATATTAAAAGGAACTGAGTACTTCGCTACAGTTCTCTATGTACAAATTCTTCCTTGAAATTTGGATTCAATCTAGATCATAATTTCAGGCTGGAAGCTCTAAAAGGACTCAGGAGGAAAGGGACTTGCTCGATGTCAAGCAAACAGAACGGTCTCTGTTACAACGCCGCAACACACTTACTACATCACTTCAGGCCTTGTTTGATGGGCTTGCTGTTGTAATCATTTTGCTCTCCCTGCTCTTCTTCCTCAATGGCGAGTTGACCAACCACTACATCATCATGGCCCTGGCACTGCTCGGCAGCATGTCGGTCATCTATGACCGGATGAATATCTATCGTCATCACGGCACCATGACCAAGAAAGCCTTCAAACTCCTGAAAGCCTGGAGTAGTGCCTTTGCCTTTCTGCTGCTGCTTGCCTTTGCCACGAAGCATTCTGATACCTACTCCCGGACTGTGATCGGGCTGCTATTTGTGTTTGGCTACCTCGCTCAGGTATTTCTCCATTTTGGGTTTCGTCTGCTGCAGCGACACATGGTTTCACAGGAAGCTAACACTAAAGCACTGATTATCGGTAATGGTGCATTGGCAAGACACCTGCACCACAGGATTAATCATAATCCCTGGATGCCTGAGGAGATTGTTGGCGCGGTACTGACTGCGGATTGCCAGGAAAACCAGGATGAACCGGCCACTGAAGAATTGCCTGTTCTGGGTAGACTGGAAGATATCAAGACATTAATTAAACACCATGAGATTCAGACCATATACATCGCTGTCTCCTTGGACAGCTCGCCTATGATTCAGCAGATCTATTTCGACCTGTTGAATGAAAATGTAAATATTCACTGGGCACCCAACATATTCGCACTGAATCTTATCAACCACAGCGTGAAGGAGTTAGCCGGGATCCCTATCCTGACCCTCTCTGAAACCCCATTGATCGGCACTCATTTGCTTCTGAAAACTGTCGAGGACCGAGTGCTATCTCTATTCATGCTGATCCTGGTCAGCCCAATCATGCTGACCACAGCAATACTGATCAAACTGGAGTCGCCTGGCCCAGTCTTTTTCCGACAGGAGCGTACCGGCTGGGACGGCAAGAATTTCAGAATCTGGAAGTTTCGAAGTATGAAACTGCATACCGAGGAGAATGATGAGGTTAAGCAGGCTACGCGGGAAGACCCGCGAATTACCAAAATTGGTCGGTTTATTCGCCGTACCAGTATCGATGAGCTGCCGCAACTGTTTAACGTATTGTCAGGTCAGATGTCCTTAGTGGGTCCACGCCCACATGCATTGCAGCACAATATCGAATACTCAAGGCAGATCGAAGCCTATTTGGCTCGACATCGGATTAAGCCTGGTATTACCGGCCTAGCTCAGATCCGTGGGTTTCGTGGAGAAACAAGAGAGCTTGAACAGATGGAAAAACGGGTCAAGTATGATTTGGAATACATCAATAACTGGTCACTTTGGCTTGATCTTTCAATCTTGGCGAGGACACCTTTCTCACTTAAAAGTAACAACGCCTATTGATGTATGGATTTAGAAAAAAGCACTTAGTTCGATATGAGAGGGTAAACAATACTTACTAGTACAACCCTTCCTGCAAAAGCAACTCCACCCGCCGGCTGCTCAGGTGTTTCTCCAGGAGATCTTTATCCCGATTTGCCTGCTGCAGGGTTGGAGTGTGGCCCTCGATTTTGATTCTCGCCTGATCGATGCCCCGATCGATGAAATAGAGGGATACTTTCTGTGCCCTCTCCAGTGAGAGCCGCATATTTTGCAGTGGATCATCGCTGGGGTAGGTGTACCCACGAATTTTCAGGTTCGCCTGGCTGTTGAGTGAGAGAACGATATAGAGATCATTCAGCATCTCCTCAAATTCGGTTGGTATCTCTGCATTGTTGTCTTCGAAGAAAATTTGGAATTTTCTTTCTGAGACAGTGCTCGGGATTGGTGGCGGTTGATTGTCCGGCACCTCTATCTGTTGGTAGCGGGTCTGGGTGGCGATATAGTCCTCACCGGCCTCTTTGGTTTCAGAGGTTGCGATATCACCTGTCTCCGGCACGGAATCCACAACTGCATCCGTTGCTTCCGGAGTATCCGCCGCTGTACCCGGTGATTCATCCGATTGACTCTGCCCTGCTGAGTCTGTCCGATTACCTGCCGCAGTGGCGATACTTTCTTCAACTTTGGGTTGAGGTCTGTTTTTATAGGGTTGCGACTTGGGTGTCAGAAATGTCTGAATTGTGTTGTTGGCTTCGCTGAAAAAACCGTTGATCTGTTCCGGTGTCCAAACGACGTAGGCAATCAGTGGAATGCCAATCAATACGATCAACGCAACATGGCGAACCGACTTCAGTATCCCTCCGGAGAACACCTCATCCTTGTCTGGATTGTCGTCCGTTACGATAAAACCGCCGGAAGCTTCGATTTCATGCCGATACCTCTCGGCCTTCATGGTAGGCGTGTTGAGGATCTCTTCCGGATTCAGAGCGATTGCCTCTGTACTCTCATCATCTGATTTCGTGCGCCTGGTGGTATCGTCCAGATCGCTCTCCGGCAGAGTTGCGTCAGACTGCGCTTCGATGGCAAGGCCATCCGCAACTGAGCGGTTCTCATCGACAATCTTCTCGGTTAGGGTCTTAACCTCATCGGAATCAATAAAGATTTCAGACTGCGCGGCCAGCTGATCCGTATCTTCCTCTTTGTATTCAGCGGTTTCAGCTTGCTCTTCGGCAGATAGGCCCGCATCCCCTTCCACCAGCATCGGCTGATCAAGATCGGGCTCAAAGCTGTCATTCTCAAGGCTCAACGAAATCTCTTCGTCGCTTTCAGCCGGACTGCCCTCCTCTTCTGCTGCCTGACTGCCCTCCTCTTCCGCAGCCTGAATGCTCTCCTCCTCAACTGGTTGATCAACAGCTGGTTCGGAATCGCTGCCCTCCAGATCGGAAATATGCGCTTCATACTCCACTGAATAGGCGGCCTTGAATTCATCGAAACTTTCACCCGACTTGAGCGCCAGCCGCTCTTCACCAAACAGCTCTTCGGCTACGATCCAGATATCCTCGTCGGTGAACTTATGCTTCTCTTCCAGCGCACCATAGAGCAGTAACCGACTGGCAATATGATTGACCTTCCTGGGAATGCCTTTGGTTATATAGTGGATCAGTGGAAAGATGGTGCTTTCGAGTTCCGGATCCCCGTGCCATCCCACGATGCCCAGCCGATGCTCGATATAACCCTCTGTCTGAGAGACAGACATGGGTTCGATCTGGCAGGTGGCGATCAGTCGTTGTCTGACATGCTCCATCTGCGGGCTGAGCACCACCCCTCTCAGTTCATCCTGTCCGACCAGAAAGATCTGGAACAGCGGATGACTGCCTGACTGCAGGTTGGATAGGAGTCGAAGCTCCTCCAGTCCGTTCAGGGTGAGATTCTGAGCTTCATCGATGACGATGATGGCACGCCGGCCTTTCTGGTACTCCTTCTCCACAAAATCCTGAATGTGGGTGAGCAGCGTGGCCTTGTTGTAACTTTCGGCGGGCAATCCGTACTCCAAGGCCACCTTGCGCAACAGCTCTTCAGCCTGCAGCTGGTTGGTCACCAGGTTGATTGCCAGGGTCTTCTCTTGATCGAGCTGAGCCAGAATATCCCGAATCAGCGTGGTCTTGCCGCATCCGGGTTGCCCCGTAATCATCACAAAGCCTTCCCCCTGCTCCAAGGCGTAGCTCAGATAGGACCAGGCTTTTAGGTAGTTCTTGTGAGCAAAACGAAAGCTCTCGTCTGCACTCAGACGAAAGGGGTTGTCGTTCAGCTCGTAGTAGGATTCAAACATGACCTAATATTAGTGATTTGCGGGTTATATTGAAGATCGTATATTAGACAGTCACAGATATACAGTCACTTAGAATATTCAATCGCCTCTGAAACCAGTCAGGCATGGCCCAGCCTTAGTGAAGCTGACCAGCGGCGCATAACCGAGATGATCTCGTGGTTAAAAAGAGTCTGACCGGTCATCAGGCCAGCAGAGAGACTCGACAGGTGAATGGAGAGGAGAGCAGGCACCGCCGATCAGTACCCCTGACCCATAATCAAATTAAATTCTTCCATAAATAATAATTATCTTCTGGGTTGCTGCTAAGTGGCCTGTTAGAGTGATTTCAGTTCGACAGCTGAGGTTTGAATTCCCGGTTTGCGGCAAGCCAGGTAGGCCTTGCAACGTTCCAGATAGGCGTTGGTGCTTTTCGGCATCGAGACTCTTGCCCGTGCCATATGGGTAATCAGATCGGTACCATCTTTGATCAGGCGCTGACCCTCATCCACCTCCCAGCAGGCCAGACAGGAGTTGTTGGTCTTTTCACTGGGGGCCAGGGCAAGCAGTTTCTCGCCAGCTACGGCAAATTTTGGCCAGACGTCGAATATGACCGGATCGGTACGCAGGGTCTCACATTTGAGCTTGGCGGTATCCGCGAGCTGTTGGATCAGTTGTTCCGTGTTGCGGAAAAATGTGCTTCCGCCGAAAGCTTCGGTCATTGCTACAGAGATGCGATCGATGTCATACATCGTCTGGGCGATTTTTATGTATCGAGTTTCATAGAACGACTCAATCGGTACGGTGAACGCCCGGAATGGCTCACCCCACAGCTCATCGATACCCTCATCACCGCTGCGGTGTTTTACCAGTTTGCCAAGATCCAGCGCTTCCAGCAGATACTGACCGCACTCATGCAGCATTTCACGTCCCTTGCCGCTTTTGATGCTTTCATCCTCCAGCTTCACCAGTTTACGGAAGATTTGAGTACCCCGATTGAACAGCGCGCCAGCCAACATGGCCCCTTTGACCCGTTTCAGATCTTCATCCTGCTCATTCTCATAGGCTTCACGGGCCTCATCCAGGCGATCGCCAGGAATATTGATGCCATGCTCCACATGGTTGAAGAGGCGCCGTGTCAAAGCATCGATCAGATACTTCTTGGTTTCCAAGCTGTCATCCATGGGCTTGTAGTACTTGATCCAATAACCATCGTAGTAAATAGAGGCTTTTCCATCTATTTCCTGGATGGTTCCATTGGCTATCGTTTGTGAGCTCTGCATATTAACAACCCGACATCGGCTATACGCGAGATTTGACCTTATCTGCTTCGATTTGTCACATAGATTATGGCTTTCGGGCAATAAAAAATGCTTCGCCAAAAACTCACAATCTGACTGCTGGCTTGTTCCTCATCCCTGAGACCAATGTATGAAGAATAGGCTATTTCCTGTCTTATTTCCTTCATAAAATTTTAATACTGGCAATCTTCTCGCCGATCAATCTTAGAAGCAAATCTTAACTTTTCTGATCAACAGCAGGAATGGGCACAACTACCCGATTCCGCAGTGATGAAACTGGAGTGTTTGTCATGGAGGCTGGTCTAACTGTTACTCTCTATTGAGTTGACCCTATAATCTACGGCAGTGTTCCCGATACGCTCCAAATCCGGCGCGGAAGGGGACTCAGTCATCAGCCTGTTACCGGAAACCGCTCCGGAAGAAGCAGAAGAACCAGAGGATAATTCATGTCAAATCAATCAGTTGCCGTTGTTACCGGGGCAAATCGCGGATTAGGTTTTGAGACCAGTCGACAATTGGCTCAACTGGGTCGACATGTGGTCCTCACAGCCAGGGACGAGGCGCTGGGTTCGGCTGCCGCTCATCAACTGCTTCAGGAGGGGCTGGATGTGGAGTTTTTCCCACTTGATGTGAGCAACAGTGGCTCGATATCAGCATTAGCTTCTTATCTGTCGGACAAATTTGATGCTATCGATGTGCTGGTCAACAATGCCGGCATCTTTCCCGATCCGCCACCGTCTGACGAGCGAAGCAGCATACTCAATGCGGATGCGGATTCGGTACAACAGGGATTCATGATCAACACCCTCGCTCCCCTTCGCCTCTGCCAAGCCCTGGTCCCACTCATGGACGGTGAAGGCAGAATCGTCAATGTCTCATCGGGGATGGGCCAATTGAGCGATATGAATGGTTGTTGCCCGGCCTATCGACTCTCAAAAACCGCACTCAATGCAGTCACCCGGATTCTTGCCGATGAACTCCAGCAGACCCGGATCAAGATCAACTCCGTCTGTCCCGGCTGGGTGAGGACCCGCATGGGGGGCGATGAGGCCACGCTCTCCGTGGAAGATGGGGTCAAGGGTATCGTCTGGGCTGCCACACTTTCCGATGATGGCCCCAGTGGTGGATTTTTCCGCCATGGTGAGGCGATCCCCTGGTAAGTCGATTGTTAGCCGAACAAGGGCATGTGGAACTGACCTGCAGACATGCTTTTCCGGTTTAAGCGGTGGCACTCACTCGTTGTCGCTAAGCTGATCGAGTCGCGCCTTGATCTCATCCAGCTCCTGCCTTAAGGAGTCGACCTCTTTTTCAAGTTGAGCCAAACGGCTCTCATCAGCTGTCGCTGGGAACTCAGCGGTCTCATCATGCTGCTGACTCTCGCTGTGGCTAACCTCGCCACAGAAGAGATGGGCATATCTCGACTCCCTTTTTCCCGGTTCGCGCCCCAGTCGGACAACAAATGGTCCGTCCTCCCTCTGCATCAACTGCTCGAGTACCGCTTCCGTCTGGTGTACATCCTCAAACTCGCAAAGCCGGTTTGTACGGCTGCGCAATTCGCCCGGTGTTTGTGCCCCCCTGAGGAGCAGGACACAGACAACCGCAAGCTCCTGGCTGCTCAATTCCAGAGAACCGAAACCCACATTGCAAAACCGATGCTGATACTTGGCCACCCGGCTGCCAAATCCCGTGCGGTCGCTCACCAGATGTTTCTTCTTCAACTCATCGAGACCGTTCTGAACCTCAGACTCACTGAGCTGGAGGACAGGCTCCCGACTGCTTTTCTGATTGCAGGCGTTGGTCAGTGCACTGAGTGACAAGGGGTATTGATCCGGAGTGATGATCTCTTTTTCCAACAGACAACCAATGATTCTCGCCTGCAGAGGTGTCAATTCAATAAGCATCTACTGTTTTTCGCTCCTACCAATTTGGGAAATTGCCTGACGGACCAAGCCATCATGTTGAATAGTATAGCCTGCCGCAAAATCGATCAGCTGCTCGGGTTAAACGCAGACCAACTTCTGCGCTTTCGGGCATGCACGAGCAGCGGATGCAATGGCTCAGGACCTACTGGCATCGAATGGATTTCTGTGTAAACCTTTTCAGATCCCGTAATCACAGGCCAACCCGGATGGAATCCATAATCGCCCGGCTCAAACCTCTGCTTGAACATGATGACCGGTACCAGATCATCAGTTGGCTGTTCCTGCGATTGCTTGCCTTGATCTACCTGAGCGCTTTCGCGTCACTGGCTTCCCAGATTACCGGACTGGTCGGCAGCCAGGGCATCCTGCCGCTGGATCACCATTTCGCACTGGCTCAGCAGCACCTTGGGGAGCAGGCCTGGCTGCGCTTTCCATCCATCTTCTGGTTGATCGGTACAGAGGATGGACTGCTGCAGAGCGCAGCGCTGCTCGGCGTCCTGCTCTCATTGATGCTGCTGATTGGCCGCTGGCAACGGGCGGTTCTGATCCTGTTATTCCTGCTCTATCTGTCGCTCTATCATGCAGGACAGGTATTCATGAATTTTCAATGGGATACGCTGCTGCTCGAAGCTGGGTTTCTCGCCATATTCCTGGTTGGCGGGGCCAACCCGCTGCTGATCTTTTTATTCGACTGGCTACTGTTTCGCCTGCGATTCATGTCAGGGCTGTTCAAACTCTTCAGCAACGATCCATCCTGGTCGGGGTTCACCGCCCTCAACCACTATTTCGAGACCCAACCACTGCCCCATATCGGCGCCTGGTATGCTCATCAGTTGCCCGATCTGTTGCTGAAGGCCGGAGTGGGACTGACCCTGTTCAGTGAACTGATCGTGCCATTCTTCATCTTCCTGCCGAGAAAATTCCGCTTGGCCGCCGCAGGGATCACCATCCTGATGCAGCTGTTGATCATCGCCACCAGCAACCATAACTTCATCAATTTTCTGACCATCGCACTCTGTCTGTTTCTCTTGGATGACAAACTGATCAACTCAATCATGCCGGCGAGACTGGTCAGCCATATCAAAAGCACCCACAACTCCCTGGGGGCATTTCGCAGAGTCATGATTCTTTTATGTTTTGTTGTGATACCCACAACCAGCCTGATCAGCTTCTCCGCGAAACTCTGGGATCATTCAGTAATAAAACAATCACTCCCATGGGCAGAAACCGTGCAGCAATTCGGTATTGGCCACCTGTATCATATTTTTCCAACCATGCAGACCCAGCGGCATGAGCTGATCATTCAGGGTTCAAACGATGGCCGTGAATGGCTCAGTTACCAATTCAACTACAAGCCGGATGAGGCAAGTGATCGGCTCCGAATCAACCTGCCTCATCAACCCAGACTCGACTGGATGCTCTGGTTCGTACCGACCCAGCATCCGGTGCAGATCTATTGGTTTGATCAGTTCATGAGACAGATCAAGGCGGGATCACCGAGTGTAACGAGCTTGTTGGAAAACAACCCCTATCCGGATACCCCACCCAAATACCTTCGGGTATTGGTATACCGTTACTCATTCACCAACAGGGAAGAGAGGGCTCAGACAGGCCACTGGTGGAAGACAGAGTTTCTAGGGGAGTTTCCCCATCTAGCGCCGAGAAGCCCTTGAGTCACAGCGCTGGGGAGTCGCTGCACAAGGCGACGCCAGTCACTCCTGACCAATTGAGATTAAAGAGATCGCTCAGACCATCTCACACAACTGGATGGGGGATTGAGTGACGTATAGGGGAACACGTCTGCCCAGGATGGCAATCAGATCACTGAGCCAGTGATCTCTGCTCCATACCCCGATAGCGCTGCTCAGAGGCGGGAAAGAAACTCTTCCGCCTTACTGACCATATTGCGTATGTCGTGGATGGTCGCCTCGATTGGAAAATGTTTGATTCCGTAAATGCAGTTACCCTTGTATTCAGCCTTGAACCCATTCTGGTGAGTAATCAACTGCTGATCGGCATTCACTTGCCAACCTTCGTCTTCATTAAACGTAAACATGGAAAATCCTTTTTGGTAACCCTAGCAACTTCAGTGGCGAGAATTGTATCACCAGTCGGGTCGAGTTCTACCCTGAAAGAGGCACAAAAGGAACAAACGGTAGCAAATCCGGGATAAACAAATTCAAATAGGAATCTGATTCGAGACCCGGCCGCTGGGACACCACCCAATGGGGGCCTGAACTACCGAATCGTCGCTCACAAAATTGAGCAACAAGCTTCGGCGCAAGCAGTTGACCTGAGCATCAAATAAATATTACCCGTTGATATTATTGATAAAATAACCAACCACTCATCCCATACCCCGATCCTGTTAGAAGAGAACGGCTCGCAGCAGATGTCTCCACCTGCCTAAGCCTTGGGTTGAGAGCAGGAGTAATGATGGACTTGCCGAAGGTTTTCTGAGGCGTCACTATAGTGGCAACTCAATCCCCAGGTGGTAAAAAAATGGTCAAAATGTATGGCATCCCCAACTGTGACACCATAAAAAAAGCCCGTCGTTGGCTTGACGACCAGGGTGTTGCCTACGAGTTTCATGACTATAAAAAAGCCGGGGTTGATGAAGCCATGCTCACCGCCTGGATCGGCCAACTGGGCTGGGAGAGTCTGCTCAACAAGCGCAGTACCACCTGGCGCCAGCTGGACGAAGCGGCCAAGGCAAATCTGGATGAGAAACAAGCCATTCAAATCATGCTGGCCAACCCATCGATCATCAAACGTCCATTGCTGGACGATGGCAAACAGCTCCATCTTGGTTTCAAGGCGGATCAGTATGCACAGCTCTTTTGACGGGATCAGCAGCGGTTGAATCGGAACAGATCAGGAAACAAGCCCGAAGCCTGCACGAAAAACACCTGGAATATTGACCTTTTGAATCGACAGAAATTCGATAGCAGCGCCGGGAACACAATATAATTCAATACGTTATACAAAACCCCCACCACTCTCCACGCTCACCACCCGTTTATCGACAATCGGCTTGAAACTCTCCTACTCAGCTCCAATCCCTGTATAATGGCCCGTTTTTCGGTTTCCTGAGGTGCAGCATGATCAAAATTAATGAGAACTATAAGAAACTCCAGGCTTCCTACCTGTTCTCAGATATCGCAAAACGGGTCTCATCCTTTCAGGAGGCTAACCCGGACAAAGATATCATCCGTCTGGGTATAGGCGACGTAACCCGCGCACTGCCGGAAGCCTGCGTTAAGGCTTTTCATGCTGCGGTGGATGAGATGGCTGCAGACGCCACCTTTCACGGTTATGGTCCTGAGCAGGGTTACGATTTCCTGCGCAAAGCGATTGCTGAAGGCGATTATCAGAGCCGCGGCTGCAACATCGCAACGGACGAAGTCTTTGTCAGCGACGGGGCAAAGTGTGATTCGGGCAATTTCCAGGAGATCTTCGCCGATGATGTGAGGGTTGCCATTCCCGATCCGGTCTACCCGGTCTATGTGGATACCAATGTCATGGCCGGTCGTACGGGTGCGGCTGAAAACGGCCGTTACACCGGTCTGACCTATCTGGATGGCACCAAAGAAAACGGATTCATCCCTGAACTGCCGTCTGAAGCGGTGGACCTGATCTACCTCTGCTTTCCCAACAACCCCACCGGAGCGACCGCCACCAAAGCGCAGCTCAAGCAGTGGGTCGACTATGCGAAACAGAACAAGGCACTGATTCTCTTCGATGCGGCCTATGAAGCCTTTGTGCAGGATGCGGATCTGCCCCGCTCCATCTTCGAAATCGAGGGTGCGCGGGAAGTTGCTGTGGAGTTCCGCAGTTTTTCAAAGAATGCCGGTTTCACCGGTACCCGTTGCGCCTACACGGTAGTGCCGAAGGATTGCATGGCGTACACCGCTGCCGGTGAGCCTGTCTCCATCCATGAGCTGTGGAATCGCCGACATACCACCAAATTCAATAGTGTCTCTTACCCGGTACAAAAAGCCGCCGCCGCGGTCTATACAGAGGAAGGTCAGGCACAGGTCGCCGAACTGGTCGCCTACTACATGAAGAACGCCAAGTATATCCGTGAGCAGATGGAGAGCCTGGGTTATGACTGTATCGGTGGTGAAAACTCCCCTTATATCTGGATTGACGCCAAAGGGGACTCCTGGGACTTCTTTGACACCCTGCTGAATAATGCCGGTGTGGTATGCACACCTGGCGCCGGTTTCGGAAAATGCGGTGAAGGCTATATCAGAATCAGCGCCTTCAACAGCTTTGAAAACGTGCAGCAGGCCATGGAGAGGGTCAAAGCGTCACTTTGATCTTGAATCCGGCCTGGCCGGGATGGCGGACAACTCACCGCCATCTGTGGCCAGGCCATTGAACATCAGCGCTACGAAGTATTAAGAGGTACACAAGTGCCAGTATCAAAAGATTATTCTGAACGTCTTGCTCAGAACCTTGAAAAAATTGTCGAACACTACGGCACCCCGTTTCATCTGTACGATGAAAAAGGCATCCGTGAAACCGGAGAACAGTTGATCAAGGCATTCAGTGGCGTGGATTTCTTTCGTGAATACTTCGCAGTAAAAGCTCTGCCGAACCCGACCATCCTGAAACTGATGCAGGAAATCGGCTTTGGCTTCGATTGCAGCTCGATTGCTGAACTGGTTATGAGTCGCCAGATCGGTGCCAAGGGTGAAGAGATCATGTTCACCTCCAACAACACCAGTGGCAGTGAATTCCATGTCGCTGAGGCAGATGGCGGTTGTATCCTCAACCTTGATGACATCTCCCTACTCGACAAGGTGCCCGAGGTTCCGGAGCTGATCTGTTTTCGCTACAACCCGGGTGAGCGCAGAACCGGCAACAGCATCATCGGCAATCCGTTGGAGGCCAAATACGGCGTTTCACATGATCAGTTGATCGATGCCTATCGCAAGGCAAAATCACTGGGTGTGAAACGATTCGGCTTGCACACCATGCTCGCCTCGAATGAGTTGAACCACGCCTATATGGTAGAGACCGCGCGTATGCTTCTCGACCGCATCGACAGGATTTCCAATGAACTCGACATCAAGTTCGATTTCATCAATATCGGTGGTGGTCTGGGCATACCATACCGGCCCGAAGAGAAGCCGCTGGATATCGTCAGCATGGGCAAAGAGATTTCAGAGCTGTTCAAGGTCTTTGAAAACAGCCATGGCTATACTCCTAAGCTCTATCTGGAAAGCGGTCGTTACATTACCGGTCCACACGGTGTGCTGGTCACCACTGCGATTAACCGCAAAGAGATCTACAGAACCTATGTCGGTGTCGATTCCTGCATGTCGGCCCTGATGCGTCCCGGCATGTATGGTGCCTACCATCATGTCTCGGTACTCAACAAGGATGGTGAGGATGAGGTGGTGGACGTGGTTGGTTCGCTGTGTGAGAACAACGACAAATTCGCAATCCAGCGCCCTCTGCCAAAGATTGAAGATGGTGACATCATCTGCATTCACGATACCGGCGCCCATGGACAGGCGATGGGTTTCAACTACAACGGAAAGGTCAGACCGAAAGAGTTACTGCTGCGCGAAGATGGCACCGTTGAGCTGATCCGTCGTGAAGAGACACTGGATGATCTGTTTGCGACCCTGGACTTCGAGGCAGACAAGTTGAGCTTGTAGTCTTAGATATCCGGCGTCTCAGGACGCCGTGTTCAAGGCAATTGTCATGCCCTTCCCGGAGAAGGTCCGCTAGTCCCCACAATCGATCATTATGGGTACTTATCCTGGAGAATTACGATCTTGTTCCTGCTTCTTGTCACTGTCAGAAAGGGCACCACACCATAAAGCATTGCGCTGATTCCTTCTAAGGATATTGGTGGGGCATGGACTATTCATCCACTGAGTATGCCTACAGGCTTGAGCCTGAAATCACTGGCAATAAAAATCTCTATGGATCAAGAGCAGGACCACTGCCACCATCGGCCAGTTGCGGCCGCTGGTAACTCTCGTCGCTATAGATCTCCCTGAGCGCTGCAAACTCTTCGATATTCTCCAGCAGCAGATCGGTTAGCTGCGGATCGAACTGCCGACCGCGCCGTTGCTTGAAATAGTCAACGATCCGCTCCAGTGACCAGGCCTCTTTGTAGACACGGACATTACCCAGCGCATCAAACACATCGGCAATGGCGACAATACGGCCATACAGATGGATCTCTTCACCCTTCAGGCCCTGAGGATAACCTGTGCCATCCCAACGCTCGTGGTGCTGATGCGCAATGATCGCCGCCAGCTTGAGTAACGGGCGTTTTGCTCTGCTGAGCAATGAGTGTCCATAGCGGCAATGATCATGCATGATCTGCCACTCCTCATCGGAGAGCGGACCGGGCTTTTCAAGCAATTCAGAGGGGATGGCAATTTTTCCGATATCATGCATCGCGGCAGCGAGTTGCAGAAATTCGCAGTCGTCACTCTCAAAACCGAGCTTTTGTCCCATCAGGCCTGTCAGTTTACTCACTCTCGCCACATGTCGGCTGACCTCCTGAGAGCGGCATTCAGCAAACTCACCCAGTGTGTAAAGCACTTCCTTCTGAGTGAACTCAATCTCTTGAGTTAAAAACAGGTTACCCAGTGCGATTGCTGCATTACTGATGAAGATCTCAACCAGATTGTGATCGACGTCATCGAGCTGTGGCAGTTTACCTTCGATATAGAGCAGCCCGTCACGCCCTTCGGCATTGTTCAACTCAATCAGGCAGGCATCCGAATAGAAGCAACTGCCACTGTCGGACAGCGCCTTTTTGATCCGCTCCATAACCTGTTCATCAACAACGTCGACGAGACTCTGATTGGTGGCTGAAGCGTAGTTTCCCGTACCGGCAATGATGCGTTGCTGCTCAATGCTTGTCTCACAGTCATCTTTCAAAACCCCGAAAGCATGGCTGTAAAAAGTGTGCCCACCCAAGTTCAACAGTGCTTCCAACTGGGTAAGAACACCGCTTATGAAGGTCTCAAGGGAGTCGATGTTATATAACGAACCGGAAGAGCGTATGATCTTCTCCAGGCCAACTTTATTCTTCTCGATGACCATCAGATCACGATAGTTACGCAGAGCCGATACGACCGATGAGAAGAGCTTCAGTGAAGTAAGGTCCGTCTTCTCCCGATAGTCATTGATGTCGTAGCGAAGAATCACCTCTCGCTCCGGTGCCTGGCCAGGTTGCCCGGTACGCAGGATGATTCTCACCAGCTCATTGTTGAGTTCATTTCGTATCACATTCACCAGCTCCAAGCCGGCCTGGTCACTCTCCATAACCACATCGAGCAGGATCAAAGCGGTATCCGGATATTGCTTCAGATACTCCTTCGCTTCACGTGCTGAATAGGCATGTCCAAACTCGATACCCTGATCCGCAAACAGCAGATCCTCCAGAGCCAGCTCGGTTACCGCATGCACATCAGGTTCATCGTCTACGATGAGAATCCGCCAGGCCGAATTGGGCGGCTTTGTATCATCACGTTCCTGAGCGTAGAGAATGTCTTGAGACTTACTGGTCATCCTTGTCCTCGTGGTGACTGAAAACTCTGGGAAACTCGATTATGAACCGCACCCCGGCGTGAGGATTGGGTTCAACCTCTATTGTGCCACCCAAATGAGTTGTTACTGAATTATACACCAAATGCAAACCCAGGCCCGAACCACCGGCTTCCCTGTTGGTGGTATAAAACGGCTCGAATATCTTATCGATATGGTGTTGCGGAATTCCGGCCCCATCGTCCGTGTAGACCAGCCTCACATTGGAATCGCCGACAGATGTTACCTCAATACGCATCATTCCCGATTGATCCGGATCATCTCCAAACCCATGGACCATGGAGTTCAAAACCAGATTTGTGATGACCTGGGACAATACGCCTGGACAGGTGTTCAGCTCAATTGGCGACTCACATTCGACCTCCAGCTGATGTCGTCTGTACTTGAGTCTGGGTTGTAGACTCTGTTTGATCTCCTGAAGGTAATCACACATATCGAAGAGTCGACGCTTCAAACTGCTTTGATCGACCGCCACCTGTTTGAAGCTCTTTACCAGATCACCGGATCTTTGCAGATTTGACAGCAGAATATCACAGGCCTTTTGCGAACTATTGAAGAAACGATCCAGCTCGGTACGCGTCATCTCATCCCGCTCGAAGTGTTGTCGGATCTTCACAACCCGGTCTTTGAGATGGGAGGCCGCCGTTATACTGGTGCCGACGGGGGTATTGATCTCGTGCGCCACACCGGCAACCATGCCTGCCAGTGAAGCCATCTTTTCAGACTCTATCAGTTGCTTTTGAGTCGCTTTCAATTCATGCAACGAGTGGATTAACGCCGTGTTTCGATGTGCGAGTTTGGTATTTGTTTCAGACAACTGGCCGGTCTGAAATCGCACTTCACTCTCGAGTTTTTGAGTCACCCTGCGCATTCCCACATAGAGAATCAGCTCAAGTAACACAAATACGGCAACAGCAAACAGTATGTTGTTATTGAAACTCTTATTGAAATTCGCGATGAGAGCCGACGCATCACGCCACATCAGGATATGTCCGACAGGCCCTCTCTCGGGATCCTGCCGCCCCTGATAGTCATAAAAAGGCAGTGCGATCATTGCCAATGGCTCTGCCCCATCCTGAATATAGATCTCGCTTTCATCGAACAGAATTCGGTGCAACGTTTGATCAGACAATAACTGAGCTGACTTTTCATCGTCGCTACTGGCTTCAATATAGAAACCGGCCACCGGTGGACGTCCTGCATAGAGTTGCTTCAGGGATTCGGACCAGACACGATGCTGTAACTCCTGCTGTTTGATCAACACCGCATAGTTGAAATGGGTATGACGTATCAGCAGATCCAATATTTGTGAAAACGACATGCCCGCTTCAACAGCGCCTACGTGAAGTCGCACGTTCTCATGATTGGCGTAGACAGGACTTACTCCGCGTATCCCGGCATAGGGCCGGCCGATCTCAAAGCCTCTTGTGGTACGCTGTAATTGGTTCGCATCCACCACCGTGTGACGTATTTCATCCAGACGATCGCCATACTTCTCCCGTTGATGCACTCTTAAAAAGGAGAGCGCACCAGGCGTCAGATGAAAATGCAACTGTCGCACTTTGAACTGCTTTCTCATCTCACTCCAACCGGGTTCCAGCAGTTCATACAACTGCTGACGGATCTGCTCAGATAACTCACCACCCGCACCGCCGCCTTCTGATTCAACAGCCCGCTTACCGGCAAGAAACAGATCCTGCACCCGTTTATCACTGGCGACAAACAGGGCCGTCTGCACCAGCATATCCATATTGCTGTCCAAAGAAATATTAAAAGCACTGCCCGCCTCGGACAACTCATCCTGCAGGCTTTCATACATGGCATCCCGTGATGAGATATAGTTCAACCAGACAAAGAAACTGTCTGTGACCAATATGAAAAGGGAGATCAAAAGAAACAGACGGCTCGACCTTGTTCCCATCGCTTAAAAATCCATTACCAATTTCATCCTGCAACCTTTCATCAACGCTCCTTGACCATCCTGATACTATAGTCTGCCGTTATACGGATCAGCTAGTGTTGTCAGTAACCCGACTGATCCGGAATAGTGCTTACTTAAGAACTAAAACCCATTGCATCTCGTTTTATCAACGGGTTTTGGTGGGGCCATGCCCCACCAAATAACACTTAAGTATCACCCTTCCGACTGACCCGAATAAAAATCTCTAACAGATCCGCAGAGTGACCTACCCTTACTCAATCCATCTCAAAACGTTAAGAAAGCAATCCAGGTTAAACGAACAGAACCTTAAATTTGATACAGCTCACACTTCCAAGATTAAATGCCGAAAAAAAGCTCAAGAATCGGAATAATCATTTTGTTCATCTATTGACAATCACTATACATTGTGTGCCTCAGTTCTCACAATAGCGCCAGTCAATCTGCTTATACTCAACTCTCAATAATCAATAACCTCGGGAGTTAACCCATGGAGATCGCTAGCTTATTTGCCGTAATGATGATTGCTGCTCTGCTGTTGCTGTTTAAGAAAAGCCAATCCAAAGCTGACGCTAAACAGGTCAATGTTGATGAACTTCAGGAACAGATTGAAACCGCTTTAAGCCTGCCGGTCGAGTCTGGTGAAGCCTGGCAGAATGAACCGGCAACCGAAGTCATGCTCAACGATTTGGCAGAAAAGGATATCCGCTTGAACCGGGAACTCAGCAAAGGTCAGGCAATGAACATTCTTGGTCTGTTCTCCCCTCCCGATGGCCGACAGGTCGACATTCTAAAACACTTCAACATTCCCTACTCGTTCAAAATGAACCAGACCATGGCGCACTATGTGATACGTGAAATCTTCAGTGACCCGGCAAAAGTAGCGGAGTGGAACAACCGTCCGCCTACCACAACGGTAAGACAGGGACTGCTGTTCATGGAAGGTAAACTGGTCTCCGGACTGACCCATGAAGAGTGTCAGTCACGTCTCAATAAACTGGGCATGGATCACCCGGATCGTTACCAGGAATGGAAGCAGATTGACCGCCTTTTCCTGGAAACCAACAACCCGGAGATTCGCGCAAAACTCCAGGTAAGAAAGATAACCTGGAAGCGTTTTTTCGAGGCCTACGAAATATTGAAGGGCAGCGGCATCAATCCTCGTGCGATGCGTGGTGAACACATCATCGAACACCTGATCCGCAGTGACGACAAGATACTGGCCCACGACAAGATCCGTGAGACCATGCAACCGGCTACGACTTGAACTCTGATGGGGCTTGACCCGGCGACAGGGATGTCCCGGTCAGGTCAGTCGTGAAGGATCAGGCATAGACATCGATGCCCAGCACCTCACTCACATAATCCCGTTCCTGACCCGTCTGTACTGACTGGTAGCTCGATACCGCCTTCTGACGCTGGGGATCATCCCGCATCTGGGTAAGTTGCCGCTCTGACTGACGGCGTTGCAGCAACTGTTCTGCCTGCTTGATACTCTCCACACTGCGCAGGGTTGCGTCGCTGTGTCCAACCTGCGACGCCAATGGCAAAGCCTGAACCAGATGGGTCGCGGCATTTCTCTGTTGCTCCAGAGAGACCGCTAGGTTCGGCAGGGCAAGTGGTGAGTTGGAGACTTGCATCAGATCATTCCAAAGACCTTAGGCCTCAGTCTCTGCAGCATACCCGGCATCAACGACAGCCTGGACCAGGCTTGCCGCCTGTGCAGAGCCATGGACAACCGCAGTACCCTCTTCCAAGGCAACTTCAGCACCATCCACACCGGGCACGCCCAATAGTGCTTTCTGCACATTGTTGACACAGTGGGGACAGGTCATACCGGATACTTTGAGGGTTGTTGTCATAGGACCATAAAATCTCAATCGATTGGCATTAACCACCACAGTGACTGACGACATTGCCATTGCCACACTGGCAAACATGGGTGGCAGCAGCCAGCCCGTTACAGGGTAAAGCAACCCGGCTGCCATAGGAATACCTATCATATTATAGACAAAAGCACCGAAAAGATTCTGCTTGATATTCCTGATGGTTGCTCTGGAAATGCCGATTGCGGTACTGACATTCCGCAGTGAATCCCCAACCAGGGTGATATCCGCATGCTCGATCGCCACATCGGTGCCACTGCCGATGGCAAATCCGGTATCGGCCTGTGCCAGGGCCGGTGCGTCGTTCACCCCGTCCCCAACCATGCCAACACGATTTCCCCGTTGCTGAAGCGACTTCACTACTTCCAGTTTCTGCTCGGGCAGCAGTTCGCTGTGTGCCTGTTTTATGCCAAGGCTCTCAGCAACCGCTTCCACCGCACGGTGATTGTCACCGCTACAGATAATCACCTCAACACCTTGATCCTGAAGAGATTTTACTGCAGCAGCCGAGTCATTTCGCAGGGGATCCCTCAGCACCAGCAAGCCACTCAGCTGACCCTCCACGACCACCCAGACCAGGCTTCCCGCCTCGGCAGATTGCTGATTCGCCGCGTTCTGAAACGGCTCTGATGGGGTGATCTTCAACTGTTTCAGATACTGACTCCCCCCCAATTGAACCAGTTTCCCGGCAACCCGCCCCTCAACGCCCAGGCCTTCATGGTTGTGGAAATCGGTTACCGCCGCTATCTCGATACCCTGCTGCCTGAGATGATCGAGAATCGCCTCCGCCAGCGGATGGGACGAGACCGCTTCAACAGCCCCGGCCAGGGCCAGCATCTCCCCTTGCGGCAGATTTTCCGCATAGACATCGGTGACTTTCGGTGCACCCTGAGTCAGGGTGCCGGTTTTATCCACCACCAGATGGGTCAGTCTGCTGGCGGATTGCAGACCGTCACTGTTGCGAATCAGCACGTTCATCTGGGCGGCGCGGCTGGTGCCAACCATAATCGCAATCGGGGTAGCCAGCCCCAGGGCACAGGGACAGGCGATCACCAGGACTGCGATGCTGGCGGTCAGTGCGTAGGAGAGGGGTGGCGTCGGGCCCACCAACAGCCAGACGATAAAAGCCGCAACGGCAATCAGCACCACCACCGGCACAAAAATCGCAGAGACCTTGTCCACCAGACGACCGATCTCAGGTTTACTCATCTGAGCCTGGCGCACCATGGCGATGATGTGGGCCAGGGTGGTCTCCTCTCCCAAGCGGGTAACTTTGAAGCGCAACTGGCCGGAACGGTTGACACTGCCGCCGATCAGCGGATCCCCCACCTGTTTCTTTTGCGGTAGGGACTCGCCGGTGAGCATCGCCTCGTCGACGCTTGAAATCCCCTCGACCACCTCACCGTCAATCGGAATGCGATCTCCCGGGCGCAGCTGGATCAGGTCACCGATCGACAACAGGGAGACCGGAACGGTGGCGGAACCCCGATCACGCACCACTTCAGCCTGCTTCGGCGCCAATCCAACCAGACTGCCCACCGCTTCACTGGTGGTGCGTTTGGCCCGGGTCTCCAAAGCATGTCCGAGTTGCAGGAAAGCCAGTATCAGTACCGAGGCATCGAAGTAGAGTTTCTCCCCTTGCAGGATCATGCCTTCAGGCTGCAATACGATAACCAGCGAGGAGAGCCAGGCACTGCCTGTTCCCAATGCGATCAGAGTATCCATGTTGGCGCTGCAGTGCTTCAGCTGTTTCAGTGCACCGAGATAGTAGTGTGCGCCACTGAAACGCATCACCAAGAGACAGATGATGGCAACCGCCAGCCAGTAGCTCTGTCCGCCAGGTGCTGTCACCAGCGGCGTGTTGCCTGTCATTTCGACCGCCATAAGACCAATGCCGACAACCCCGGCCAACGCCGCTCTCTGCCAGGAACGTCTGATCTCCTTGGCAGCGGCCGTTGCCTCTTCGGCATAGGGATCGTTATAGCGCTCTTTGAAGCGTGCCGGGTAACCCTGTTGCTCCAGTTCGATCAGCAGATCCGCAGGGTGCAGTGTGGTTTGCAGATGCCACAGCGACGTTTTCAGTTCAAAGCTTGCCTGGGGGTCCAGCCTGGCAAACAGTCGCTCAAGCGCCGCTTGTTGAGTGACCTGATCCAGCGCCTGATCGTTAAAAAGAAGCTGCAGCTGATTGCTCTGCGCCTGGGACTCGATCAGATGGGCGCCATAGCCCTGATCGATCACCGCCTGAGCCACCGCCTCGGGTGAGCCTCCCACAACCTGCGCCCGCTTCTCCACCAGATTGACGGCCGCCTGAGTGACACCGGGCACCGCATTGATCGCCCGCTCCACCGCCGCAACGCAGCTGGCACAGGTCATATCCTGCACAGCCAGTTGATAGCCTCCCTCGATCTTTACCACCGGACGCTGTGCAGCGGGAGCCGGCTGCAGCACAGGCAGAGAGACCGGGATCGATGCAACTTCTTCTCTGATCAGTTCCGCGTCATAGCCCGCCTCTCTGACCGCTGACAGGACCTCATCCAGATTCCCACCGGTGACCTCGGCAGACGCCCCTTGCAGATCGACAGCCACCCGGCTCACGCCGGGCAGGGCAGTGACCGCCTTCTCTACAGACGCTACGCAGTGCTGACACGACATACCGTCAATCGACAGCCGGTAACTGGATTCAGACTTGGTATTCACTGGTTTGGCAACAGGCTCAGGTCAGGCGGATCAACCCGGTGGCCAGTTCATGCGCCGTCCGCCCAACAGGTGCAGGTGGATATGAAAAACGGTCTGACCGGCCTGTTCGTTACAGTTCATCACCGTACGATATCCCGCTTCATCGATACCCTCCTGCTTGGCCACCTTGGCCGCCGCCAGATAGAGTTTTCCCACCAGTTCGGCATCTTCCTCAGTCAGATCATTGAGTGTGGAAATGTGCTTTTTCGGAATGATCAGCACATGACAGGGGGCCTGTGGATTGATATCCCTGAAGGCCAGCACATCATCGTCCTCATAGACGGTCTGGGGGGATATTTCACCGCTGACAAATTTGCAGAATAAGCAGTCACTCATGGTATCTCCTCAAAATTCCGATCGCCCTCGTATGGCGTGGGCCAGGGTTGCACCATCCACATACTCCAGCTCGCCCCCCATGGGTACCCCCTGGGCGATACGGGTTGTGCGAATGCCAAACTGTTGCGCCATGTCGTGGATGTATTGTGCCGTTGCCTCACCCTCGACCGTGGGATTGGTTGCCAGAATAACCTCTTTGACACCGCCACTGGCAAATCGCTCTTGCAACAGATCCAGACCGATCTCTTTCGGACCGATCCCATCCAGTGGCGAGAGGTGGCCACCGAGGACAAAATAGCCACCTTGATAGTCTGCCGCCTGTTCGATGATCGCCTGGTCGGCGGGATTCTCAACGATGCAGAGCAGACTCTGATCCCGCCTGGGATTGGCACAGAGCTGACACAGCTCCTGCTCACTCAGGGTTCTGCATTGGCGGCAGTGTCCGATCCGCTCCATCGCCTCCGCCAGCATCCGGGAGAGCACCCGGCCCCCATCCCTGTCCCGCTCCAGCAGATGGTAGGCCATGCGCTGGGCCGTTTTTGCCCCAACACCCGGCAGACAGCGCAGTGCAGTCATCAATTGGTCGAGCAGCGCAGTATTAGGCATCGGCCGGCCTGTACCTGAGAGTTGAGCCAGATAGAGAGACCCGGCAGCTGTTGATCGGCATGGTTGATTGAATTTAGAACGGCAGTTTCATACCAGGAGGCAGACCCAGTCCAGCTGTCAGTCCTGACATACTCTCCTGCATCTTGTGACTGACCCGCTGGGCCGCATCATTCACAGCGGCTGCCACCAGGTCTTCGAGCATCTCTTTGTCATCACCCATCAGGCTCTCATCGATCTCGACACGGCGCACCTCATGTTTACCGTTCATGATCACTTTGACCAGCCCACCCCCGGACTCGCCCGTCACCTCTTCCTGCGCCAGCTTCTCTTGTGCCTGCTGCATTTCAGCCTGCATCTTTTGCGCCTGCTTCATTAAATTACCAATACCGCCTTTCATGTCGAACACCTCATATTCATGGCCAATCCCAGACGCCTATGCCTCTGCCGGCACCTGAAATCAATTTAACAAATTACTTTAAAACATCATTTATATAACTGTAAAACAGTTAGTTATAAAACATAACTCTGACAGAGCATCAGCCGTTTCAACCGGTGGAATCATCCACAGGACGAATCGACTCCGGCATCAGTTTTGCGCCAAACCGCTCCTCCATCTCTTTCACCATCGGGTCCACCGCCATGCTCGTTTCCGCCTCAGCCTGGCGCTCTTCGAGCTGACGTTTTTCACGCATTGCCGGCGTCTCCTGTTGCGGCACCGCTTCGGTGATCGTCAGCTGCACCGACTCACCGAGCTGTCTCCTTATCCCTTCCAGCAGGCGCATTTCAGACTGTCCAACCCGGAGCTGGCGCCTCGACGTATCGAGGGTCAGATTCAGTGTCTTGCCGTCCCAGCTGCCAAAGGCGCAGTTTTGCGCCAACTGACGCGTGATCCCTCCCAATTGCAGGGCGGCGCAAAAGGCCTCCCAATCGGATGGGTCGGACACTTTGGCCACCGGCTTGGCTGCTTCTGCTGGAGCAGCAGCCTGGGTCGGTTTGGCTGCGGCACTTGCCGCTGCGCCGCTCTTCGGTGCCTGAGCTTTTGATCTTGGTGCAGGCTGACGAGGGGCCCGATGACCACTACCGCTCGGCTGGGCAGAACCGCTGCCGCCCTCCTCCGGGCGAAAGGCGAGCATTCTCAACAACACCATCTCGAAACCGCTGCGAGGATCCGGGGCAAGATTCAACTCCTGCTGTCCCATCAAGCCAATCTGATAGTAGAGCTGCACATCTTCCGTCGACAGGGCCTCGGCAAAAACGTTCAGTCGCTGCCTGTCATAGCCATCGTCGGGCTGATAACCCGAGACCAATTGCAGCAACGCGATCTGGTGCAGCATGGCCAGCAGCTCCTGCAGGGCCTGGCTGAAGTCCACCGCCATCTCGGCCATCTCCGACACCCGATCGAGCAGACCGGCGCCTTCACCAGCCGCCAAGGCCTCGACCAAGCCGTAGATGCGATCGGATCCGATCACGCCGATCATCGACTTGACCGCCTCACCCCGCACTTCACCACCACCAAAAGCGATGGCCTGGTCCAGCAGACTGAGGCCGTCACGCATACTGCCGTCCGCCCCTCTGGCCAACAGGCTGAGCGACTCCTCGTCAAACGGGATCTTCTCTTCCCCAAGGATGTGCCGCAGCTGACCCTCAATCTGCTCCCGACTGAGGCGTTTCAAATTGAACTGCAAGCAACGGGAGAGCACAGTCACCGGAACCTTCTGCGGGTCCGTGGTGGCCAGTATGAATTTCACATGCGGAGGAGGCTCTTCAAGAGTTTTCAATAAGGCATTGAAACTACTGGCGGAAAACATATGAACTTCATCAATCAGATAAACTTTGTAGCGTCCCCTTACCGGCGCATAGGGCACATTTTCCAGTAGCTCTCTGGTCTGATCCACCTTGGTCCTGGAGGCCGCATCCACCTCCAGCAGGTCGACAAACCGCCCCTCATCGATCTCCCGACAGGCATCGCAGACACCGCAGGGCACCGCACTGATCCCCTTTTCACAATTCAGCGACTTGGCGAAGATTCTCGCCAGGGTCGTCTTGCCCACGCCCCGGGTACCGGTGAACAGGTAAGCATGATGCAAACGCTCGCGCTCCAGGGCGTTATTCAACGCAGTCACCACATGCTGCTGACCGACCAACTGGCCAAACAACTGCGGTCTCCATTTGCGGGCGAGTACCTGATATGACATAACCTATCGCTCTGTAACCTACCGATTAAAGGGGGAAGTTTAACCCGAATCCGGGGTGGATTCACGGTCCGTCAGCGACAACCGTCAGAGAGACGGCGATTCCCCCCGGAGTTGAAATCCAACAGGTTCTCAATCTGAGTAATGAATCGGGATTGGCGGACTGAAGCCGCTTGATTCCATGGCAGAATCACCGGAACCCGGCCTGAATGGCAGTTAACTTAAGTGTTGTTTGGTGGGGTATGGCCCATTCATCGATTTTCAGGAGATATTCTGTTGTTGTCCAAAAGTGAGTTTTGCTGCCATGTAAAATCCACACACCGGTTTTGCATGCTGGTTGCTCTCGTCGTGGCGCTCTTGTTCACCCTGCTGTTACTGCCACTCTTCATGCAAGCCGTTAGCGCGCCAGAGGGTGATACGGCAATCCGCTCCTGGAGTTTCATCACCCTTTTTGCCGTGACCTATCTGACCATGTACCTGGGCTACGGCTACCGGATCTGCATCGAATCGGATCTGCAACAGCCGGAAGAGAGAACCCTTATGGTGCAAAGCGTCGGCCATTCCGTGGCCACATATATCCCTATGCAAGCCATCGTCAAGGCAACGCTGATCAATTATCGGCAGCTGCCGGATGACCTGTATGCCATCCGACAGCATGGCCATCCGGGTGAAGGCGTGCTGCTCCACTACAGACTCTCGGCAAGACATGGGGATGGCAGCGGCAGGCAGCATCGAATCTGGTTCCCACTCTGCAATGATCCGCAACTGCGGCACTGGCTCAAGCTGCCGGATTCATTCCTGTAAGCCCCCAATTGAGGAATGCGAAGACTAAAGGGATCGATCCCCTGAACGATAGTTTTCAAGAGAGGGGAAGGGATAACTAAGCCACTGATTTAATAAACAACGATCAGTAAAAACGTCGCCAAGCACCTCTGATGCCGGGTATGTTGTCGATGCGTTGAACCGGTTAGCGCATCGTTACCTGTAGACCTATTCAACACGGAACGGCAATGGCATGGACCAGCTGAACGGACAGCACCATCAAACCCATTCGTATCACCAATCGCCTGCGGATGGGACACTTTCTCTGGCCTTGGATCAGTCTGTGATTAACCACCAGGCCATCTCCTCCTACCCAACTGCCCCTGTTGGACAGCAGCCCCACGAATCAAATCCATCGACCAATCCACTCCATAGGGAAATCTCATGAGTGATCAGCAAGCCTCTCCGATAAGAGTCGCGGCCATCGGTATGGATCAACGTCAGCGTAACGCGTTGGTCATGCTGTTCAATAGCCATTGTCACAAGCGCTATATCCTGGTGGAAGAGGAGTCCTCGGAAATCTGCATCATCGATCTGGATCTGTACGGTGGCGAACGCCTCTGGCAGGAGTTCCGTCAACGCCACCCGGATCGCCCATTGATTCTGGCCTCACTGAAACCCCGCCAAGTGGAGAATGGACACACCCTGTTTGTAAAAAAGCCGATCCCGATCATTCAACTGATGAACGCAATCGGCCAGTTGAGCCAGACACTCAACAACCGAACTGCAGAGCAACAAATCGACCCGGTAGCGAGTCCTGAAACGACACCGTCACTACCTCAAAAACCCCGACACCCAGCAGCCCCGGTAACCCGCAAAGTGGCCTCATTGATGACCGAAGCCCAGGAGACGGTATTCATCGGTACCTCACCGGACATCGATCCAGACAACCAGCAGCAGCTGGCAAAGATCTATTACGATCCTCAACACTATCTGCAGGGGCACGTACAACAAGCGTTGAATCAGGCAACACGCTACAACAAAAATGTCACCATCGAAGGCCCCTGGCCCGCGATCGATCTGATCATCGCCAATCAGCAGATCATGGTCGATGCCGGCGAGAAACACCTGCGCCCCTTCTGCACCGTTCCTGATGCAACCCGTGAAGTTGAACTGCGGTTTCATGAACAACACAAACCGACCACCGGCCGGAAGGAGTACTCAGTCTACGCATTTATCTGGCAGCTGGCACTCTGGGCATCCCGAGGCCGGTTGCCCTCGGGCACCAATCTCAACCAACCGATCTATCTTCGACGTTGGCCAAATTTCAGCCGCCTAGTAGTGACACCGCACGCGCTGGCCATCGCGGCTCTCTGGAGCAGAAATCCACGCTCCCTGATCGATACGGCGAACAGTCTCGGTATTTCACAACGCTATGTATTTGCCTTCTACAGCGCAGCACATGCGCTTCAACTGGCTGGCGAAACACGACGGGCGGTGGACACCCTGCTTGAACCACCGGTGATAGAGCAGGCTAAACACAGAGGACTGTTCAGCAAACTTCTGAACCGACTTAGAGGATAAAAGGATTCATCATGAGTGACTATAAGATCATCTTCAGCGGTCCCGTCGGCGCTGGCAAAACCACCGCCATCCAGTCGATCAGCGATATCCTGCCGGTGACAACGGATGAACAGGCCAGCGATATGACCCGCAATCTGAAAAACGGCACCACGGTGGCGATGGACTACGGTCTGATCAAGTTACCCGGCACGGAACGGATTCACCTCTACGGCACCCCTGGCCAGGAGCGTTTCGATTTCATGTGGGAGATATTGAGCAATGGGGGAATCGGTCTGGTGCTGTTGATCAACAACCAGAGACCTGACCCTTTTGGCGATCTGCATTTTTTCCTGAATGCCTTCCAGGCGTTCATCAAGCAGGGGAAAGTGGTGATTGGGGTAACCCGGATGGATCAGGCCGAGATGCCGAGAATCGAAGACTATCACCTGCAGCTGGAAAACAGTGGCGTGAAGATCCCGGTATTCGATATCGATGCCAGGATCAGGAAAGATGTCTCGATCCTTCTCGAAGCTCTGCTCTACTCACTGGATCCAGGAATCGAGGAATGAACAACATCAGGCAACATGAATTGGGGAGTTGAGTTAAATCAGACCTACAGCAGCAACCGGTCAAAGCATCCGACCAAAGGCAGGGAACGATGAATGAAAGTGCATTTTTTCTAAGGCGCATGAATGATCATGTGCAATATCTGAGCAAAATCAAAGCCACTTTGGAAGATAAGGGGGATTTCCAGGGGACCGATCACCACAGCTGTAAGCTGGGTCTCTGGCTGGACAGTGACGGCCCCGTAGAGTCATCCGCAATCAGTGCACAGGCCCGCGAAACCTTTGATCATCTGCTCGATCCACATGAGCGCTTCCATCATGCCAGCAAACGGGCATTGGCGTGTAAGGCTGCGGGTGACCGAATCGGCATGGAGGATGCCATGACCGAGATGTTCAAACTCTCCAGCACCCTGGTGAACATCCTGATTAAACTCGATAGCATGGATCAGTAGAGCGCTTGATACGGCCGGTGAATCCTAGCGGGCCACGGGTGGTATCGATAAGGTGGGGCAGTTGCTGCGCCAGCCTGATGAAATTCAGGCCACTGACGTTGCCCGGATGGAGGCGACCAATTCAGCAAACTCCTCATCATCAGGCTTTTCACCACCGACACACCAGGCATGAATGATCGGATCGGGAAACTCCAGCAGTTGAATGAATTGCCGCTGCATACGCGGCGGCATTTCTGAATAGTGCTGCTCAAGAAAAGCCTCCAGCAGCACATCCAACTCCAGCATGCCTCGCCGGCACTGCCAGCGTAAGCGATCCAGATTATTCAACTCACCTTCGTCAGTCACATTGCACCATTGAAACTCAAATCGCGTCTTTCAACATGATTGCTTTGATATGGCCGATCGCCTTGGTGGGATTGAGATTTTTCGGGCAGGCCTCGACACAGTTCATGATGGTGTGACAACGGAACAGTTTGTAGGGCCCTTCGAGATTATCCAGGCGCTCATCTTTGGCCTGATCCCGACTGTCCGCCAGAAAACGGCAGGCGCTCAAGAGTGCCTGGGGACCCAGGAATTTGTCCGGATTCCACCAGAATGAGGGACAGGATGTGGAGCAGCAGCCGCACATGATACATTCGTAGAGACCATCCAGTTTGTCCCGGTCTTCCGGAGATTGCAGAATCTCCTGCTCCGGCATCGGTTCCTTACGGATCAACCAGGGATCGACCTGTTTGTATTGAGCATAGAACTGACTCATATCCACAACCAGATCGCGGATCACCGGACGACCTGGAAAAGGCCTGACCTCAACCGGCTCCTTCAATTCACTCAAGGGTGTGATACAGGCCAGCTTGTTGCTGCCGTTGACGTTCACCCCATCAGAGCCGCACACACCCTCACCGCAGGAGTGTCTGAAGGTAAAGGACTCATCCTGATCCTGCACCGCCATCAGGGCATCGCGCAACATCATGCCTTGACGGGTTTCAATCTCGAACTCCTGCATGTAGGGTTCGTTGTCGGTCTCAGGGTTGTAGCGATATACGCTGACTTTCATATTCAAACCTCATCTCTTGTTTGCGTTTTGAATGGGCTGTTATGCAACGAACCGCATACAGCACGATTGTCAAAACGAACTCAATCAGTAGACACGCTCTTTCGGTGGAAAACTCTCCACTGTCAGCGGTTGAGAGCGCACACCCTTGTATTCCAGCTTATCGCTCTCTTTCCAGTACAAGGTATGCTTCATCCATTCCCCATCCTCCCGTTTTGGAAAATCGGGTCTGGAGTGGGCACCCCGACTCTCTTTGCGGTGCAGTGCTGAGACCGCAATCGAGAGTCCAACATCGATCAGGTTCTCCAGCTCCAGCGCCTCGGTACGGTTGGTATTGAAGGTAGCGGAGTGATCGGTCAGGCGCACATCCTTGAGTTTGTCACGAATCCCTTTCAGCTTTTCGACACCATCCGCCATCATATCCTCAACCCTGAATACACCGGCGTGATCCTCCATGGTCTTGCGGAACTCCTTACGCAGTTCGCTGACGGTGATACCCTCGCCTTTCACATCCCACCTTTCCAGTCTGCCTACGGCTTGAGCAACACTGTCATCATGCAGTGGGCGATGCGCACTGTTCTGCTTTACGTAGTCAATGATGTTGTGTCCCGCCAGACGGCCGAACACCAAGATATCGAGCAGTGAATTGCCGCCCAGACGGTTGGCACCATGCACGGAAGCGCAGGCGCACTCACCGGCTGCGTATAAGCCAGGCAGCGGGTCACCATCATCACTGGCCTCTGGCATCACCCGACCGAAACGGTCTGTAGGTATACCACCCATCACATAGTGGGCGGTTGGAAAGACCGGAATCGGATCCTGTACCGGATCGACACCGGCAAAGATCTTGGAGCTTTCACGTATGCCGGGCAGACGCTTGGCGATCACATCTTCACCGAGGTGATCCACCTTCAGCATCACATGATCGCCATCCGGACCGCAGCCACGCCCTTCTCTGACTTCGGTAACGATGGAACGCGCAACCACGTCCCGACTGGCCAGATCTTTTGCGTTGGGGGCGTATTTCTCCATAAAGCGCTCCCCATCCTTGTTGATCAGATAGCCACCCTCACCACGGACACCTTCGGTGATCAGCATTCCCTTACCGGCAATGCCGGTCGGGTGAAACTGGAAGAACTCCATATCCATCAGCGGCAATCCGGCGCGCAGCGCCATCGCCATGCCATCACCTGTGTTGATGTGGGCGTTACTGGTGGTACGAAATACCTGTCCGCAACCGCCAGTGGCCAGCAGGGTTGTCTTCGACTCGATCAACAGCGGCTCACCGGTGGCAATGTTCAGCACCAGTGCACCCAGTACGATCCCCTCTTCATCCTTGATCAGTTCGACCGCAAAGTACTCATCATAGAAGTGGGTTTTGGCGCGAATGTTCTGCTGGTAGAGGGTATGCAGTATGGCGTGTCCGGTACGGTCGGCCGCTGCACAGGTTCGTGCTGCCTGATCCCCACCGAAATTCTGACTCTGGCCGCCAAACGCCCGCTGGTAGATCTTGCCATTCGGCAGCCTGGAGAAAGGCACACCGTTGTGTTCGAGTTCATAGACCGTGGGTATTGCTTCACGGCACATGTACTCGATGGCGTCCTGATCCCCCAGGTAGTCCGATCCCTTCACGGTATCGAACATGTGCCAGTGCCAGTTGTCCGGCAATACATTGGCCAAAGCCGCATTTACACCACCCTGGGCTGCCACCGTATGGGAACGGGTAGGAAAGACCTTGGATACAACAGCCACCTTCAGATTTGCGTTGGCCAATTGAAGCGCTGCATTCAGACCAGCGCCACCGGCGCCCAGAATGAGTGTATCGAATCGTTGTTTTTCAAGTGCCATGTAAGAGTAACCCTTTCTGTTCAGGCGACGTGCGCGAGAGTGATGACCTGCAGCACCCAAAGTGCGCAGCCGATAAGTACAAAGCCGATCACGCTCAGTACCGAGAGACGAATCGCGGTTGGATGAACGTAGTCGATCACCACATCACGTATCCCGACCCAGGCATGAAGCAATAGTGAGGCAAAGAACAGCAACAGACCGAATCCAACCAGGGGTTGTGCCACCCAGCTCTGCCAGGCCGCATGATCCGCCGGCGCATTGGTTATGAAATGCAGCAGCACATAGAGGAAAAACAGTAACAAATAGATAGCTGTGGCACGCTGTAGAAACCAGGCTCTTAAACCGCTTGCACGACGACTCATAGCAGACCTCCCAGCAGAATCAGCGCGGCTACCGGAGCAGCCAGTGTGACGGCCCAGGACGTCTGACCAAACAGGGGCTTTTCAACACCGATATCGATGTCGATCAAAAGGTAACGGATACCTGCAAACAGATGGTGCATCAACGCCCACAACATCAGAAACAGAATCAGCTTGACCAATCCCATGTCGAATATGGCTTTCGCCGCTGCAAACCCGTCCGCCCCGGAAAGGGAGAGATCAAACAGATAGATCAACAAGGGAATGGAGAGCACCATGACCACGCCGGTTACCCGATGAATGATCGACATGATGCCCGCCATAGGCAGACGTATTTTGAAAAGGTTAAGAAACACAGGTCTTGGTTTCGTGTCTAGCATAGTGTCTTATTCCAAATAAAATTCAAAATAAACTTGTGGGACTAGTGGACCACTAGATTTGTTAACAATTCATTGAAATCCGTTTTACCGACCAGCAAACCTGCAACTGGTTTTGATCGACTTCCTTTGTCAATCACGCTTCATCATGCAACTGGCACGCACAGACGCCAGTGCGGTCATATTCAGAAGCCCGCGAACGCTGATACTCGGCGTCACAATATGAGCTGACTTGGCCGTGCCGATCAGAATCGGGCCGATAGCGATACCTTCGCCCAAAACTTTCAGCATGTTGAATGCGATATTCGCCGCATCCTGATTCGGCATCACCAACAGATTAGCGCTGTCTTTCAAACGCGAATTTGGAAAGCGGCTGCTGCGCAACTCTTCCGAGAGTGCCAGATCAGCATGCATCTCACCTTCGATTTCAAGATCGGGCATACGCTGTCGGACCAGTTCAAGCACACGTTGCATCTTTCCGGCAGAAGGTGAGTCGTGACTGCCGAAATTCGAATGCGAGACCAGTGCCACTTTAGGCTCCACTCCGAACCACAGCACCTCCTCTGCACATAGAGAGACAATCTCAGCCAGATCCTCTGCAGAGGGGTCTTCCTGCACATAGGTGTCTGCCATGAACAGAGTGCCTGAATGCAACACCAGGGCATTCATGGAAGATAGCTTATTTATGCCACTTTCGGTACCGATGATTTCTGTGACATTCTTAAGATGCTTGCGGTAGCGGCCAACCGTACCACAAATCATTGCGTCAACTTCACCTATAGAAAGCATTATTGCAGCCAATACTGTTGGGTTGCGATTCAGATATTTCCTTGCTTCTTTTGGTGAAAATCCTCGCCTTTGAACCATTTCGAAGAAGGTTTTGGCGTGTAACTCAAAGTTTGGGTTATCAAGTGGCTCAACCACTTCAAAATCACTGTTTTCGGTCAGGCGCAGTCCCAACTGCTCAATCCGTTGCAGTATCACATTGCGACGTCCAATCAGTACCGGCCTGGCGATACCCTGGTCGACTGCCTGCTGTGCCACCTCCAGCACCCGCTCTTCTTCACCCTCCGCGTAGACGATACGGCGGATATCCGCACGGGCACGTTCAAACAGCGGACGCATGGTCAGGCTGGTGCGAAACACCCGGTGTTGCAAACGGGCACGATAACTCTCCAGGTCTTTGATCGGTCTCAGCGCTACACCGGAATCCATAGCCGCCTTGGCAACAGCACAGGGAACAGAGACCATAAGCCGCTGATCAAAGGGTTTGGGAATCAGATACTCCGGACCAAACTGCAGGGATTGTCCACCATAGGCCGATCGAACCACATCGGAGGATTCCGCCTGGGCAATCTCGGCGATCGCCTTGACACAAGCCATCTTCATGGCGCTGTTGATCTCTGTCGCCCCCACATCCAGTGCCCCTCTGAAGAGAAAGGGAAAGCAGAGTACGTTGTTCACCTGATTCGGGTAGTCGGTCCGTCCAGTCGCCAGAATCGCGTCGGGTCGTACCCTTTTCGCCTCCTCTGGGGATATTTCAGGGGTGGGATTTGCCAATGCCATGATCAATGGATTGGACGCCATCTTCGGCAGCCAGTCGGCTTTCAGGACACCGGCCGCAGAGAGACCGAGAAACAGGTCGGCACCATCCAGAGCCTGCTCCAGGGTACGTAGCTCGGTATCGACGGCATACTCCGACTTGTAGGGATCCATCTCCTCACTGCGGCCCTTGTAGACCACACCGGCAATATCGGTAACGATGATGTTTTCCTTTTTCAGACCCAGATCAACCAGCAACCCCAGGCAGGCCAAGGCGGCCGCACCGGCGCCGGCGGTGACCAGTCTGATATCACCAATGTCTTTACCGACCACCTTGAGACCATTCAGAATGGCGGCACAGACAACGATGGCAGTGCCATGTTGATCATCATGAAAGACAGGGATATTCATCCGCTCCTTGAGTGCCTTTTCTATGATGAAACACTCCGGCGCTTTGATATCTTCCAGATTGATACCGCCGAAACTGGGTTCCAGGCGGGCCACCGTCTCGATGAACTGATGGGGATCCAGCTCATCGACCTCAATGTCGAAAACGTCAATATCGGCAAACTGCTTGAACAGTACCGCCTTGCCTTCCATCACCGGCTTTGAGGCCAGACTGCCGATCGCCCCCAGGCCCAATACCGCGGTGCCATTGGAGATCACCGCAACCAGATTGCCTCTGGCGGTGTAGTCAGCGGCACGATTGGGATCCTCCGCAATCTCTTCACAGGCAGCGGCAACACCGGGTGAATAGGCCAAGGCCAGATCGTGCTGATTGGCCATTGGTTTGGTCGATTTGATTTCCAGCTTTCCGGGTTTGGGGGATCGATGATAATCGAGCGCCGCCTTTCTCAACTCTTCAGACATACTATAAAAAGATTCCAGATTTAACGGTTACAGTTTGGCACCACCACGACAGGGTGGTGACTGACTTGGGTCACATGACGAACTGTGGATCCTAACAAACCAATTCGAATAAATCCTTTGCTACAGCTTCCTAACACAACGTTCTCCACATCATGTTTGGCAGCCTGCTGAGGAATGCGGTCGGCCGGATGACCGATGGTGACCGGTATCTGTTTAACTTTGGAACTTCTCTCTGAGATTAGTTGCATCTCAACATGACATAAAAGTCCACAGATGCTCCTTCATCTTAATTACGGACTTGATTACTCCTTCGTCTTCAAGATTTTCGATCTTTTTTCCTGGCAGATAGGTTGAGTGTACTGCTTCACAAGTGCCACCCAATGGTTCCAGGACAGGCAACAGTCAGAGGTTCCATACATGAATCCAAATCGCGGATTCGCGCTTAAATGGAGCAAAAAAGGGGCCAAAACCGGCCATAGGCAACAAAAACAGTTTGCCACTGGGGATGAGTCAGTTTGAGGTGGTGTCAGAAAAGGAAAAATCGGCGGAATACCGCCGATTTCAAGCGATGTGAGGATGGGAGTTCCACCCATTTATTCGGTCGAAAAGCTTGTTAATACAACAGTTACCGATCTGCCGTGTCTTTCCAGGAGACATCCCAGGGGCTGTTTAGCCAGCGACTGGCCCGTTCTGAAAAATCGGATTCACCCGCCGGCTCCGCTACCCCGGTTATCTCGATGGTCTCTTCGACCTCCACATCCTGTACATCCACGATCTCTTCAGCCTCTGCGACAAAACTGAGCTTGCACAGGGAAGCACCGGCGTTGAGTAGCTTTTTATCCTGTTCCAGGTTCGATACCACCCCTTTGAGGATCTCCTTCATGCCATCCGGGTAGTCGGGATTGTCCAGCATACCCTGCACATCCGCTTGCATCTCTTCAATCTTCTCCCCAGCCTCTTTCCTCTGCTGTTTCTCCTGGTTGTCCAGATCGACCAGCTGCCGTTTTATCACCTCGGGAGAGACAGGAATCGTTGCTCCGGGAGTGGCTACACCCCGCTTGCGCAGCAGTACCCGCATCGATACGGCGGTCTGAGCCGTGCGCTTGAACTCATCCAGCATATCGAGTGGGTTTTCAGAGGCCTCCTCATCGTCACTGGAGAGTGAAATGAATTCAATATTCTCATCCTTGGAGTAGTCCAGCCCGGAATACTGCATAATCTTTTCCAGCTGGCTCTTGATGAGAGTTTCGAGGTTTGTGTAGTAGAGCTGCACCTGCTTGATTGGCAGATTGCGCAGGCTGCCACTCAGGGAACTGTAGAGATTGAGGGCATCTTCGGGGAGATCCTTGGACGCAACGCCCAATACCAGCACCGCATTCAGACTCTCCTGCATACTCTCCAAAGCATTTGTGATTTCAACAATCTGCTGAAGGATCTTGCGCTTGCCCTCTAACTTGGCAATATCATTCTGCATGCTTTGGTTGAGTGGGTCGTTTGAAGACATCTCGGCTCCTTTCCCATTTCGATGTTGATTTGCAAAATCCCAACCAAACAAGATCTTATGTACTTTTCAGTAGAGTAAAAAACTTGTTCCGGAATCACTCTGTTGGTTCTGCAAACTGCCTCTCTCTTGGGCCTGTTAACCGCGTTCCCATGGGTCCTGATGCCTCTTATTCGTACTACACGGGCAGCAGCAACCGATGGATTGTTTTTTAAACCGGCCCATAAATTGTAGCGGCAAAACAACCGTCTGCTTAAATGAAATAGGTTCCCGAACGACCTTTTGAAAAGTGCAGGATATCAGTGGTCAGAGGCTCTTATGATATCGGCCAATTGATGGGCGAAAGATCGGGCCACCTGACGCTGACCCAGTTCGTTCAGATGACCACCGTCGGAGCTGTACTCCTCCAGCAGGGCATGATTGACCACACCCTGCATTTTGAAGGACTCCTGATGGCCGTTGCTGCCTGTGGCTTGCGCAGCAGCGATATCGATGACCTGATCCTGCCCGTAGGTCTCGATCAACAACCGGTTGTACTGGTTGCGCTGGAAGTTATCCAATTTGCTGTTGTTCTTCTTGCCCAACAGTTTTCCGACCAGCTCTTTCAGTCGGACATCCAGTGTGCTCGGGCTGCATCTGACAGGAATGGTGCTGTGGATGAAGCGGATTTGCGGGTGATTTTCCATCAAACGCTCCAAGGTAAACCGATAGACCCGGAACAGATTCTCAATGTCTGTATTGCGATTGACATCGATATAGCAGAATTTGAACAGAGCAAAATCGACTTTGTCCGACAGCTGTTGATCGATGATCCGCTCGAAATCCCGGCACTTGCTGACCGGTTTGCGGTTTTCACCAATCGGCCCATGCAGCAGTCCGCTCGGCTGACTCTCCGCCTGAATGGAAGCAAGGTCCACGATGTTCAGACCAAACCCGGATTTCTCTGCCAGCTGCTGCAAACCGCTTATGATGTTGTTGCCCACGGATTGGTGGCCAAAAAACACCCGCGCCTTTTGCACTGTTTGCAGATCGGTTATCAATTGCTCTGACATATAGCTTTCTCTGGATAGTAGTCGATCACCCCGGCGTATCGCGGATTCTTCTACTTAATTCATCCGGATTCCCGTATACAACGGCAGAATTGAAGAATTGTTTAAATGGTGGACAGGATGTGGATCAACGGATCCTATAGCTGCGCATAGGCTTCCCGCAGCAACTGCTCCGTGGTCTGCCAATCGATACAGGCATCCGTCACCGATACCCCGTACTGCAGGTCAGCGAGGTCCTCAGGAATATTCTGGCGACCCGCATTCAGGTGGCTCTCAAGCATCGCCCCCAGAATCATCGACTGCCCTGCCCCCTTCTCTCTGGCCTGAACAATCTGATTGATCAGATCACTCCAGACCACCACCTGACGCATATGGTCTTTTCGGCTGTTGGCATGTGAACAGTCCACCATCAATCGGGGCGTCAATCCGGCATCCTCTAATGCTGATGCGACACGCACCACCTCGGACTCATCGTAGTTCTCCCCCTGGCTGCCACCACGCAGAATCAGGTGGGTATCCGGATTGCCGGTCGTAGCCACGATGGAGGTCTCTCCCGCCTCGTTGATACCGAGGAAGGTATGTGGATTGGCCGCCGATAGCATGGCATCGATCGCCACCCGGGTATTGCCATCGGTGGAGTTCTTGAATCCAACCGGCGTGGAGAGTCCGGAGGCCATTTGCCGATGGGTTTGACTCTCGGTTGTACGGGCACCGATCGCCACCCAGGCCAGAAGATCACCGATATACTGGGGCGTAAAGGGCTCGAGGATTTCACTCGCCGTGGCCAGTCCGAGCTGGTTGATATCCAACAGCAGTTGTCTGGCCAGGCGTAAACCTGTTGCCATATCGAATGATCCGTTCATCTCCGGATCATTGATCAGCCCTTTCCAGCCGATGGTGGTGCGGGGTTTCTCGAAATAGACCCGCATTACGATCATCATCCGGTCGCTGAGACTTTCCGCAACCGGTTTCAATCGCTGTGCATACACCATTGCCGCTTCGGGATCGTGAATCGAGCAGGGTCCAACGATCACCAAAGGACGCTGATCCTCCCCGCTCAGTATCTGATGTATCGCCTGCCTCGCCCTGATCACATGATCATAGACCTGGGCATTGACAGGCATCGCTTCGAGTAGCTCAGAGGGTCGTATCAGTGGCTGAACACTGGAGACTCTCAGATCCGATACCCGTTGCAGTTCTTCTGTTTGTTGTTCGCTCATATCGATCCGCCCCCGCTTGTTATCTTCTCAGATCAGCTCAATCCAGCGATCAACCCGGAGCCTCGGATTATCGTCTTCATCACGCCACATCAGTCGATGGCCAACTCGATCGCCCCCTTATCCCGTGGCCCTTTGATCAGCGCCTCCGCCCTTTCATGAAGATAGACCTCAATTGCCGTGTAGCCATTGGCCATCAGCTGATTGGCTGATTCCCGATCTGGATCCAGTCCCTTCTGCTGTTCCCATTGGTCCGGCATACCGTCTCCATCCCGATCCTCTGCTTTGCTCTGTTGGCCGATTCCCGAGAGAAACCAATCATCATCCGGTTCGGCCGGCCCGCCTCTGCGCCAGCTGCCGGTGCCTGTGATCACTTCACGAATGGTGCGTCGGGTGACTCTGTCCCGGGGAAACGAGCCGGCCAGGGCGAGCACCTTCAGATATGCCGTTACCGCATCATCCGTTTGGACAGTGGCAACTGGAAATTCGTTCTCCTGCAGTTCACCCTCGCGGCTGACGCCAATATGAAACGAGGAGAAAAAACCCACATCACCGGGCCGATTGACCGGGCCGAAATCCGCCAGCTGATTTCCCTTCAGGAAGTACTTACCCCGATCACTGAACTCAAACAGTTGAATCCGCTCACTGTTGGGCCCCCGCTTGTAATAGTTTTCAATCAGGTTGATACCGGCCGCCGGTTTGTGTCCATCGTGACCCAAACCCTGCTTGAAGTTGTAGATCACATTGTTTCTGAAATCCGCCGGCTTGTTTTCCACATAGGGTGAGAGGGATGGATTTCTTTTTGAGTTATGAGCGAACAGATTGTGGTGGATTGAGATATTACCACTCAGTGGGTAGGCGCTGAGCAAGGCAAAGTTATGGGCTTCCCCTTTGCTGTGGCCGGTCGGGTCGGACTCTTCCAGGGTACACCACTGAACGGTTACTTCAGATGAGTGAATGATATCGATCAGTTCATCATTTCCCCAGGCCAGCGAGAGGTGGTCGAGGATGATCCGTTCCGACTTCGGCAGTTGAATCACATCGCCGGTGTGGCCGCGGACAGGCTTCTGACGGATACGGAGAAACCGGATCACGATGTCGTGCAGGCGCTGGCCGTCCTGCGGCCGGGCAACGATCCGTCCAACCAGGGTGATACCGGGACTCGGCGCACTCTCACCCGCAATGGTGATGTTCGGATGTTTGATCTGCAGATCCCCTCGGATCACACCCGCCACATCGAATACCACGATCCTTGGACCGGATGCCGACGCGGCCGCCTGCAGACTGCCTGGCCCATCCGCATTCAGATTGGTTACCCGGATCACTTTTCCATGCCGGCCTCCGACCGACACCGCGCCGAAACCTTCAGCCCCGGGAAAAGCGGGCAGCGACTCGGACGCCTCAACAAACCAGGCGATCAACAACAGCAGAACAAACAGGGGTAGTACTAACCCACTGCCACATGGTCTTTGATGGGAGTTTCGGTAAGTCGTATTCATTTTGTGATTGCTGCCATGGTGGCATCCAGCAGGTTCGCCAGATCTTCGGGATTCAACTCGATCTCAAGCCCCCGCTTGCCGGCACTGACATAGATGGTGGCGGATTGGGCCGCGGAACGATCGATGACTGTCGGCAGCTGTCGCTTCTGCCCCAGGGGGCTGACTCCTCCCAGTACATAACCGCTGCTGCGCTCCACCGCACGGGGTTCGGCCATCGCCAGCTTCTTCACCTTCAGGACTTTGGCCAAAGCCTTCAGATCCAGTTTTGCTGAAACCGGTAGTACACCAACCGCAAGCCCGCCACCATCGATTGAGACCACCAGGGTTTTGAAGACCCGCTCCGCCGGCAGTCCAAGTTTCTCCACCGCTTCCATCCCATAGGAGTCATGTTGAGGATCATGCTGGTAACTGTGAGTCTGGTAGGTAATGCCGGCCTGTTTGGCCATTTTTACCGCAGGTGTCATTGCTGGCCCCTCTCGAAGTAGACAACGACCTGATGGGTGATATACATAATCAGTAGCACAGCCGCGCCAAACAGATAGAGTCCGCTGTGTATCTCCACCTCGGCCACCACGCCCAGCTTTACGGTGACAATCATCACCGCCACCACCATCACATCGAGCATCGCCCAACGGCCAAAATCGTGCATCCATTTCAGCCAGCGTTGAAAATGGGCTGAACCAATCTGCCGACTGCATAACAGCAGGAACAGAAACACCAGCTTGAACAGGGGCAGCAAAACACTGAACAGGCCAACCGCAACGAACAGGAACCACTGGTCCCGATTGTAGAGCTCCACCACACCGGAGATCACCGAAAAGGAGTTGGCGATAAACAGAAACTTGGTCAGGGTCAGCATCGGCAGCCAGAGACCGGCGATCAGAAATACGCTGCTCAGCAGCAACAGCAGCATCAACCGACGGGCTGCCGGCAAAGGAATTTCCATTGCTTGTGGTTCTGTTCCAACCTGCATTGTTCTTAACCCGGACCTGATCTCGCCCTTCAGCGGCACCAGGCCGGGCGTTCACTCAGGCTCAAGATCGATCCATCAAGAGATCGCTGATGCGCTATTGATAGGTTTGACCCTGATGTTTGATCCAGCCTCCTTCGTGTCGCCCCTGAGGGTCGTGATGAGTCCAGTGCACCACACCCCCCTTCTCATTCCATTCATACACCCCATGAATCTGTACATGATCTCCCGGCTTGAGGTTCTTCACCCGTGGTGCAAGATCGATGTTGTGGGCGACCAGCAGGGTACGCCCGGACTCGACGTTGATGATAAAGCGCTGATGTCGACTGCCCTCCCGATCGTCGGACAACACCCGCTTCACCCGACCCTCCAGGGTCAGTTGCAGATCGGTGGCCCGATTGCGAAAAGCCTGCTCAATCTGACCCTGGGATCCGCCCCGCTGCGACTCGACGGAGGCCGTCGTATCATGCTCACCGGGTGACCACAAACCAAAATAGGCGGCAACCAGCAAGAGCGAGAGTAAAGCAATATTCTTCAGTTGAGACACAACGGATATCCGGGTTCGAGTGGTTTTAATCGGGCTTGAAAACAGCTCGCCAGGAAGCTTCAGTTCATGGTTTCGCCGCTGACGTAGCGACCACCTGCAAAAGCAGTGAAAAAAGCGTTCAACTGGGGATGTTCAATCGGTTCCATCTCCAGGTCATGGGTCAGATTCCGCTCCGCCACATAGGTCTCATCGCTGGAGTTGTGCACCAGCACCCGATACCAGGGCTGATCCTTCGGTGGTCTCGATTTGGCCACCTGCTCATACCATTCATCGGAGAGCATGAAAACAGGGTCGATATCCACCACCACGCCCCGGTAGCTGAAGAGGCGGTGATGCACCAGATCCCCCACACCGAATTTAGCCTGACCGGTCTGAATTTCAGAGTTTGACAAGAGTGGCTCCCATGATTGTTGTGGTGCATTTGTATCGATGCAGTTGCACTTCATATTACCTAGAAATCCAACCCTGGGCCATCACGGGCCTACCGGTGGATTGTTACAACTGTGTTATGATCGCTCACAATTTTGTTTTAGGGCATTGTTAGACCATGATTTTGGCCGATTATTTTACCTCCGAAGGCGATAAAGTCGCTTTTTCCCGTCAGCAGGCGAGTCGATTTGCTAAAGAAATAGCCAATGATTTCAATCCGTTACATGACATTGATGCAAAAATGTTCTGTGTACCAGGGGATCTGTTGTTTGCGGTGGCGCTGGATCGCTTCGGCCTGAGCCAGAAGATGTGTTTCCATTTTGCCGGCATGGTTACTGACAGCCAGCTGATTTTTTCCGATTCGGCCGGGGAGAAGATCGATATCAGCGACGATGAGGGTAAAAAATATCTCTCCATCCAGCGCCAGGGCCCGCTCAGTCAGGATCAACAGCTGATCAGCAATCTGACACAGAGCTACGTCTCCTTCTCCGGCAGGACCTTTCCCCATCTGCTGGTTCCGCTGATGGCGGAACAGAACGTGATGATCAATCCGGGTCGCCCGCTGGTGATGTATGAGAGCATGGAGATCAGCCTCGATACGCTCGACATCCAGCAACCGCTATTGGAATCCACCGGCTCCAGTCTTGAGGTTCAGGGCAAAAAGGCGATGGCGGAACTTAAATTCCATATCATGGAGAACGGTCGCGAAGTGGGTCACGGAGCCAAGCACATGGCGTTACGTGGATTACGCGCCTATCAGGAAGAGGATATGCAGAAAGTGGTCGACGAGTACAACAGTTATAAGCAGGCTTACAGCTCTTAACCAAACAAGCCCCTTGTCACGATTTGTAGTGACTCTTATCCAGACCATATTTGCGCATCTTGTCATACAGGGTCTTACGTGGAATCCCCAGCGCTTCCATGGTGCTTTTCAAGTTACCTTTCTGGATCTCAAGCTGCTGCTTGATCAAGCTCTTCTCGAAACAGTCGACCTGCTGCGGCAGGGTGATCGCCGTTTCGTTGTCCACCTCCTGCATCAGGGTATTCAGGTCATAGCCCACATTCTCCCCAAGCAGCACATAGCGATCTGCAATATTACAGAGCTCACGCACGTTACCCGGCCAGGGATGGGTCAGTAACACCCGGATCTGATCGCTGTTGGGTTGTGGCACTTCGCGGCGATACCTGGCGCCGGCCATCAACAGAAAATGGTGGAACAGCAGTGGAATATCCTCCCGCCGGTCACGCAGTGGGGGGATCTCCAGGGTCACCACGTTCAATCGATAGTAAAGATCCTCACGGAACTCCGCCCTTTCACTGGCCGCCTTGAGATCGACTTTGGTCGCCGCGACCACCCGCAGATCGAGGGGTATCAGTTCATTCGAGCCAAGACGCTCGATCGCTCGCTCCTGCAACACCCGCAGCAGATGGACCTGAACCGGTGTTGGCATACTCTCGATCTCATCGAGAAAAAGGGTGCCATGATTGGCGTGTTCAAAACGCCCGACACGTCGCCCCTTGGCCCCAGTGAACGCTCCGGGCTCATGGCCAAACAGCTCACTCTCGATCAGATTGTCCGGTACCGCACCACAGTTCACCGCAACAAAGTTGTACTCCCGTCGGCGACTGTGTTCGTGCAGTGATCGGGTCACCAGCTCTTTACCGGTTCCGGTCTCGCCCAGCAGCAGCACATCCGCATCGGTGTCGGCGATCTGGGCAATGGTTGAACGCAGACGCTGCATCGCCGGTGAACGTCCGATGATACGCGGGCCAGGGGTATTGTTCTGGGCGTCCAGCTCCTGCCGCAGGGAACGGTTCTCCAAGGTCAAGGCACGCTTATCCAAAGCCCGTTTCACGGTCTCCACAAGCTGATCCGCTGCAAACGGCTTTTCGATGAAATCGTAGGCACCGTCCCGAATCGCCTGCACCGCCATGGCGATATCTCCATGCCCGGAGATCAGGATGACCGGCAGATCCCGGTCGATCTCCTGCGCCTTGAGCAGAAACTCAATACCATCCATGCCAGGGATCTTGATGTCACAGATCACAACCCCGGGCCAGTCGTAGGAGAGCATCGGCAGTGCTTTGTCTGCACGCTCCATGGCATTGACTTCAATGCCTGCCAACTGCAAAGTCTGGGTATTGGCGATGCGGATATGTTTCTCATCGTCGATGAACAGAACTGGCGGTTTACTCGACATGCACACCCCCTGTCGCGGCACGAGTGGCGTCTGTCGGCAGTGATGTCCAGTCGTCAAAACAGAATGAGCGAATCTGAGTGCTACCAGAGACACTCACAGCAAAGGCCTTTTGCTCATCAACTGAAGCGGTTTGCTGCATGACTTGCTGCCCATCTGTATTACTCAATCTTCTCTCCCCCCAGCTTGATTGTTCGTTTTTTTAGACCGATCCAATCCCGTCCATGAGCCTGCCTTATCAACCAATCACTCCGCCAATGGCAAACGCAGAGTAAACAGCGCCCCGGCCTTTTCGCTGTTCTGAGCCGAGAGTGTACCACCCATGCTTTCTATGATGTGATGGGAGATGGAGAGGCCCAGCCCCAGACCACTCTCCTTGGTGGTGAAGAATGGATCGAAGATCCGCTCCAGGTGGTCGGCGGGAATACCCGGTCCATTGTCCAGAATGTCGATCTTCAGCTCCCCACCCTGCTTCACTGTTTCGATTGAAACCCATCGGCTCTGCTGGTTCTCCATGGCATTCACTGCATTTGCGATGAGATTCACCAACACCTGTTCCAGACGTACCGGATCGGCCATCACCAGGGGGTCCTGCTTGGCGAGTCTGTACTGTATCTCCGTCGCGCTCTTGCGCAATTGGGGATTCAGAATCCGTTTGCTCGACTCGATTACGTTATGCACCGAGACCGGGCGTCTCGAGCCATCAGTTTTGCGCGCAAACAGTTTCAGCTGAGAGCTGATCTGGGTCATCGTCTCGATCAGCTCGGAGATCTGCTCCAGGTTCCAGCTGACATCGGCACAACGCTCCTGCTCCAGCAGCAGTCGGGCATTGTCCGTGTAGGTGCGAATCGCCGCCAAGGGCTGATTCACCTCATGGCTGATACTCGCTGACATCTGTCCAAGCATCGCCAGTTTGGCCGCCTGGATCAACTCGTCCCGGGTCTCCTGCAGCGCTTCCTGGATACGCCTTCGCTCCTCGATCTCCTGATGCAGGTCGACGGTGCGCTCCTGAACCCGCTGCTCCAACCTGTCCCTCGCCTCCCGCAGAGATTGATTGACTTCGGCCTCATAGAGGGCCCTCTCCCGGTTTCTCCGATATCGTTGTGACATCACCAGGCCGATCAACAGCAACACGGTGAAGGCAACACTGCTGGCGCCGATGGCATCCAGCACCTCCTGTTTGACCTCTTTCATGGGAATCAACAGATGCACCAGCCAACCCGCCTCCGGCATCGGCTGGGCAAGCATCAGATAGGACTCGGCCCGCCGCCGCTTCTGGCCACTGATCTCGATCCACTGAGCCGACTCGGAGAGCTGCTCCCGATAGGCCACATCCAGGGGCTCAACCGCGGCACCCGAGTAGCGCCGACTCTCCAGGATACGCTGCCGCTCCTCAGGGGATAGCGCAGAGAGACTGCGAAACCGCCAGCCCGCTCGGGTGGTGATGAAGATAACCCCTTCCGGGTCGGTAACGATCACTTCGGTGTCACGCCCCTGCCACTGCTGCTCCAGTTTGGTCAGATCGATCTTGATCACCACCGTACCCAGGATGCCACCTTCATGGCGTACCGGGTAGGCGAAATAGTAACCCCGTCTACCGGATGTGCTGCCCAGCGCATAGTAGCGTCCAAGCTGTCCCTGCATCGCCTGTTTGAAATAGGGCCGATAGCTGAAATTGCGTCCGACGAATGGCTTTTCCGACTGCCAGTTACTGGCGGCGATGGTCAAACCCTGGTTGTCCATCAGATAGGTATCCGAAGCATGGGTGATGGTATTGATGGTCTCCAGATAGCGATTCAGTGCATCGATGCGCTGACTGTCTCCGGGACGCTTCAGCAGCTCCACCAGTGGCGCATTGGTGGAGAGCAGTTCGGGCAGAAACTCATACTTCTCCAGTTGAGCCTGCAGATTGTTGACATAGATATTGAGCTGGCGCTCACCGGAAACCAGCATCTCCTGCTGCACCCGGTGACGTACGAATCCGCTGACCTGCCACAACAGCACGGCATAGGCGATCACCACCAGGAGCGCGATGAGCCATCTATTGCGCGGCAGAAAGCGCCAGCTTGTGAAGGATTTATCCGAGACTTCCACAACAGCAACAATAGCCTATTTGGTTAGCGGATTAACAGCTATTGTGCTTTGGAATTGGGTGGCAGTGGGTACCAGCCACACCCCGGCACACGATGCCACTGCTGCCGCTGCTCCCTTCCGGGCCTGACGGGGTTCACAGCTTCTCGTTGCGGGGGGACCGATACCAACCGCCATAAAAGGTGAGACGGGGGATTATACCGATAATTGCCATGGAAAAAAGTCTCAAGCCGTTTGATTCCGATCGACTACGGCTGTACACAGCCATCTTTTGAGAAACCAAGCGTTTTCAGCAGCGGCCCGAGGCCAGCCCAGACGTTTTCCTCGAGGATCGGTTGGGCTTTGTCGTTGGGATGAATGCCATCGTTCTGCATCAGCGACATATCCAGCGCTACCCCCTTAAGAAAAAAGGGAATCAGGGGAACCGATTCTGCCTCCGAGACATCATAATAGACTTGATGGAAGGCATTGGTGAACTCCGGTCCGTAGTTGGCGGGCAGACGAACTCCCAACAACAGCACCGCCGCACCGGCCTGCTTGGCGCGACTGACCATGCGTTGCAGATTGTCATGCATCGCCCGGCTGTTGATGCCACGCAGGCCATCGTTACCACCCAGTTCGATGATCACCACGCTCGGTTCATGCTTCGACAACAGGGCTGGCAGACGGCTCAAGCCTCCCTGGCTGGTATCGCCTGAAACACTGGCGTTGATCACCTGGAACGGGCCACAATGGGCGTTCAATCGCTGCGACAGCAGATTGACCCAGCGAACCTCGGTGGTGACACCGTAGCCGGCGCTAAGACTATCGCCAACCACCAGCAGTGTGGTCTGTGCCAGCGTGACAACCGGCAGAGACAGAAACAAAAAGAGTAACAATTTCCGTAGGAATCTTTTCATGTTGCAGACATCTCCCAACCCTCATCCTGTGACCGCCAAAGGGCTGATGAAGTTCGTTGAAACCTCCCAAGGCAGATTGGACATTCTGCAACAGATCGATCTGGAAGTCGCTGCCGGGGAAGCGGTGGCGATCCTTGGCGCATCCGGCTCCGGCAAATCGACCCTGCTGGGCCTGCTGGCGGGACTGGACGAGGCTTCCGCCGGCGACGTTACCCTGTTCGGCACTGCCCTGGGCGGATTGGATGAGGATGGCCGCGCCGCATTGCGGGCCGGTCAGGTGGGTTTCGTATTTCAATCCTTTCAACTGCTCAGCGGTATGACTGCGCTGGAGAATGTCATGCTGCCCTTGGAGCTGGCCGGTCACGCCAACGCCGAACAGGCGGCCAGGGATGCCCTCTCAAAAGCCGGCCTGGCGGAGCGCTTGACCCACTACCCTTCACAACTCTCCGGCGGCGAACAGCAGCGGGTGGCGCTGGCCCGGGCCTTTGCCCCCAGTCCGCAAGTGCTGTTTGCCGATGAACCCACCGCCAATCTGGATGCCCACACCGGCGAGAAGGTGGCGGAACTGCTGTTCGAACTCCAGGAGCAGAGCGGTACGGTACTGATCCTGGTGACCCATGATGAGATGCTGGCAGAACGCTGCGACCGCCGCCTCTATCTGCGTGAGGGCTGCCTGGAGAGCGACCGATGAATCCCTTCATACTGGCGTTGAAACTGTTGCGCCGGGATTGGCGCGCCGGCGAACTGCGGCTTCTGGCCACGGCACTGGTGATCGCGGTCGCCTCGGTCACCGCAGTGGGCTTCTTCACCGATCGCATCGAACGGGCGATGGCCCGTCAGGCCACCGAGGTACTGGCCGCCGACTTGAGAATCGAAAGCAACCGCCGACTCGATGAAGTGCTCAGTGACGAGGCGGAGCAGCGTCAGATGCGCCAGGCCAGAACCCTGACCTTTCCTAGTGTGGTATTGAACAACGGCAACACCCAGCTGGTTCAGGTCAAGTCGGTGTCGGACAACTATCCCCTGCGGGGCAAGCTGCAGGTCAGGGATCAGGTCAACGGGGCAACCCGCTATGCAGAAGAGATACCCGGCTTCGGAGAGGCCTGGCTCGAGGAGCGACTGCTGCCCCTGCTGGCGTTGCAAATCGGCGACCGTTTCAAACTGGGCCAGCTTGAGTTCACCCTGACCCGCATCATCACCTACGAACCGGACCGCTCCGCCAACCTGTTTCAGCTGGCTCCCAGGGTGATGATCAATCAACAGGACGTGGAAAAAACCGGCCTGTTGGGGCCAGCCAGCCGGGTCAGACACAATCTGCTGATTGCCGGTACCCCAGCTCAGACCAATGACTATCGGAGCTGGGTGGAGGCACAGCAGATCGAGGGCATTCAGGTACAGGATATCCGTGCCGCCCGTCCCGAGCTGCGTGCCGCACTGGACCAAGGCGGCCGGTTCCTGCGATTGGCCGCGGCCACCGCGATTCTGCTCTGTGTGGTTGCAGTAGCCCTCTCCAGCCGGCGCTTCGTTGAGCGGCAGGCGGACACCAGCGCCCTGCTGCGATGCCTGGGAGCCAAGCGTAACCAGGTCTTGCAGATTTTTGTCATTCGCCTGCTCGGCCTGGGGCTGATCGCCAGCCTGATCGGCAGTCTGCTGGGTCTCGCGGCACAGACCCTGCTGGTTGAACTGGTGGGGCACTGGTTCACCCAGCAGATTCCCGCCCCCTCAGCCTGGCCTCTGCTCTCCGGTGTGGCCACCGGTATCCTGGTACTGCTCGGTTTCTCACTGCCGATGGTGACCCGGCTCGCCGAAGTCCCACCGCTGCGGGTGTTCCAACGCCACCTGGGGGCGCCGCCGATCGGTTATCTGCTGTTCATCTCGGCCGGGGTCGGCGCCCTGGCCACCCTGCTGATCTGGCAGATCGGCGACGACCAGATGGCATTCAAACTGATCGGAGGCCTGCTGGGTGGTCTGCTGCTGCTGTTGTTGATCGCCCGACTGCTGGTCACCCTGCTGACGCCGCTGCGCACCCGAACCGCCGGTTCCTGGCGCTATGGCCTGGCCAGTCTTTCACGCAACCCAATTACCACCAGCGTCCAGTTGAGTGGTTTCGGCCTGGGGATGACGGTGCTGCTGTTACTCGCCCTGGTCAGGGTCGACCTGCTGAGCAACTGGCGTGAGGCACTGCCGGCGGACAGTCCCAATCAATTTTTGATCAACATCCAGCCGGATCAGGTGGATGGAGTCAGGAATCATCTGGAACAGAGCGGCATTCCGTCGGTCGGCCTCTACCCGATGATGCGGGGGCGGCTGATCAGCATCGATGGCAAAGCGATCTCCGCCGACGACTACCCCAACCCGAGAGCGCAACGGCTGGCGACCCGGGATTTCAATCTCAGTCAGGCCACCAGCATGCAGACCGACAACAAGGTCGTCGCGGGTAACTGGTGGTCGCAAGCCGACTGGGGAGAGCCCTGGTTCTCAGTCGAGGAAGGGATTGCCGAAACCCTTGGCATCCCCATGGGCGCTGAACTGACCTTCGAGGTGGCCGGACAGCAGGTCAGCGGTAAGGTGACAAACCTCAGATCGGTGAAGTGGGACTCCTTCAACGTCAACTTTTTCGTGGTCGGGACACCCGGCCTGATGCGTGACCTGCCGGCCACCTACATCACCAGCTTCTACCTGCCGGATGAGCAGCGATCGGTGCTGCACAAACTGATTCAGAACTACCCAAGCATCACCGCACTGGATGTCACCGCCTTGATGAAGCAGGTACGCGGGATCATGGATCGGGGCGCCATGGCGGTGGAGTCGGTGTTCCTGTTTACCCTGGCAGCCGGATTGATCGTACTCTATGCCGGCATCCAGGCGAGCCATGAACAGCGGGTTCAGGAGACCGCCATCCTGCGTACCCTGGGGCTCAGCCGACAACAGCTGATCCTCTCCATCACCCTGGAGTTCGCCCTGCTCGGCGGACTGGCGGGGGTGATCTCCGCAGGGGTTGCCAGCGGCATCGGTTATAGCCTCTCAACCGGGGTCTTCAATCTGCCCTGGCAGTTCAATCCCCAGATCTGGCTGGTGGCGGTTTTCGGTGGGGCGATCGGCATCGGGGCTGCCGGCACACTGGCCAGCTGGTCACTTTTCAACACACCGCCGATCCTGGTTTTGCGGCGGGCTTGATCGACAGACCGGGTTACTTTGTGCAGTGGCAGAGTGATTACAGCCCTGTGACATTCCTATGAATTTTCCAGTGCAGCCCAGACCCCTGTAGTGAGTTTCCGCAAATTCGATTAGGAATCTACACCCTAATCCCCATATGGGTAGGGATTCACCCACATGGGAAATGGGCCTAATTTCCCATTTATGTGAACTGCCACACACTTTTACAATTCAAATCAGTTTGAAAGTTTGGGGCATGCACAGGGCTTGTTAGCGGATCAAACTGTTTTACAACGACAGGATTGGTGGGTGGAGCAGCAAAAACAAGATGGAAAATTGATCGGGCATTCTACTTCAATACCCGCACTTTCAACCTAGGGGGAGTCTCTCGGAGTTTCACTGTAGCTTGCTTAAAAAAAAGCAAGATGGGGCACGCGTGCCAAATAAACAGTGTTAAGCCGAAGTCAGGATGAGACTTGCAGAATGAAATGAATTCATAGTTTGGAGACAGATTTTCCGTCTAAGGGATGCGGCAAATTATGGGTGATTTCATTAATCCGTTTAATTCAAAAAGCGCTTTAAAGAAATCAGTACGGGGAAACCAATGAATAACTATAAACTCTCACGATTATCCTTGGCGGTAATCATGGGTGCCTTTACCGCGTCCGGGGCACAGGCCTATGTACCGGGAGGCACACTGAATCCTAACGATATACCCAAATATGTCACGCCACTGGTGATACCACCGGTGATGAATGACACCGGTATCGGTGACGACTACGACATCGGCATGCGCCAGTTCCAACAGCAGATTCTGCCAGGCGGCATCTGGAACACCCTGAATGGCCGAAACGACTCGTTTCCACCGACCACGGTCTGGAGTTACGGACCGGCAACCGATCCTCGACCCGACTCCCGAGCCCTGGGTGGCGGCCAGAATGTGGCCCCGGCACCCAACTCACAATTCAACTACCCCGCCTACACCATCGAGGCGGTGAAAGACACCAATACCAGCGTTGACTGGATCAACCAGCTGGTGCGACGCGCCGATCGCTGTCGTGCCGTCGGCGGTAACATCGGTACCGAGCGGGCCAACGACTGTAAATTCATCAAACACATCCTGCCGGTCGACCAGACACTGCACTGGGCCAATCCGAAAGCCCGTTGCGACAAAGGTGAACTGCGTACTGACTGTCATGGCCAGACACAGATGACCTACAACGGCCCTGTGCCCATCGTTACCCACGTGCATGGCGCCCACACCGGTGCCAGCAGTGACGGTTACACAGAGGGCTGGTGGCTGCCGAATGCCTCCAACATCAGCTGTGTGCCCCGTGACGTCAACGGTGATCCCAGCTGGCGCCCGGCTGGTGGCGAGTATGTCTGTGAAGGCACCATCGCCAATCTGCTGACCGATCGTGACGGTTTCAACGACCAGAACATCGGCAACGGTGTCGGCCACTTTGAATACCTCAATGACCAGCCCTCAGCAACACTCTGGTACCACGATCATGCCCTGGGTATGACCCGCCTCAACGTCTATGCGGGCCCTGCGGGTTTCTGGCTGGTTCGTGATCCCTCTGCGGTGAGTGGCGAGACCGGTATGCAGGAAGGCATTCTGCCCGGGCCTGCACCGATCGCCGGAGAAGACCTGGTCACCACCAACTTCCCTGCGGAGTTGGGCGGCTCCCGTGAGAAGTATCGTGAGATTCCGATCGTTATTCAGGATCGCTCATTCAATCAGGACGGTTCCTTGTGGTATCCGGACAACCGGGCTTTCTTCGATGAGTTGAATGTGGAAGGCACAGCCGGTACGGCAAATGAGCAGTATCCGGGTGCTGGTGAGTTACAGATCAACTTTTCCGGCAACAACGCCCAGGATAAGGTCTCTGACATCGCCCCGATCTGGAATCCGGAGGCCTTCTTCAACACCATGGTGGTCAACGGCACCACATGGCCGGAACTGGAAGTGGCTCCGTCACTCTACCGTTTCCGTCTGTTGAACGGCACCAATGCCCGTTGGCTGAGCCTCTCTCTGCCAACCGTCAACCCGGTCACTCAACAACTGAGAGTCCCTGTCATCAAGGATCACTGGTACCGCGAGGTCAACTCCCGAAACGGTCAGTATAAAGGTCCATGGATGCCGTATCAGGTGCCGGTCGAAGAGCTCTTCATGTATCAGATCGGTACTGAGCAGGCTCTGCTGCCCAAGGTCGTGGCAGTTCGGGAAGGCAAGGCGACACAGCTGAACTATAACTCACAAGCCTGGGCCTTTGAGCAGATGCCCTACATCGAGATCAACAATCAGCTGATCATTGGCGAAACCGACCAGGGCTTTGATGGTCAGGGTCTGTTGCTTGGTCCTGCCGAGCGAGCCGATGTGATCGTCGACTTCCGCGGCCTGCCCGACGGCACCGTGATCCGTATGCTCAACAACGCACCCGATTCACCCTTTGGTGGCTTCCCGGCGGACGAACTGCCGGATGCGGACACAACCGGTCAGGTGATGCAGTTCGTCGTCAACCATGCACTGCTCGGCACCAGCCCGACAGACGAGGATCGCAGCGCGAGCGGTCGTCTGAGAAACCCGGACACAGCCGCCACTTCCCCATGGGATCTGAGGCTGACCGGTGTCGAAAGCTCCCTGCCCACACCCACCATCACCCGTGAAATGGTGCTGCTGGAAGAAGAGTCCAAGCTGGTCTGTGTCAGCGAGGATGCGGCCGGCAACCTGTTTCAGGAAATTGGCATGCTGCCACCTTGTGACAATGGCGCGGTTCCCCATGGTCCTCAATCCGCAATACTTGGCACGATTGACGCCGCCGGTACCTCACAGGGTCAGCTCTGGTCGGATCCCATCTCGACCAATCCTGCAGTGGGTGATGTTGAGGATTGGAGACTCTACAACTACTCAGCCGATGCCCATCCGATCCATGTCCATCTTGTCAAGCACAAGGTCATGGGTCGCGAAGCGATCGGTGGTGGACAGAGTGTGGCAGTTGGAACACCCAATGGTCTGGAAGCCTGGGAGTATGGCTGGAAGGATACGGTCAACGCCTATCCGGGTGACGTAACCACGATCCGTGCGGAGTTCGATCTGCCGGGTCTCTATGTCTGGCACTGTCACATCGTTGAGCACGAAGACAATGAGATGATGGTTCCATTCTGTGTTGGCGATGTCTGCCCAGATAAACTGTTCTAACAATAACCAATAGACTAGAATCTTTGGGCCGCCTCGTGCGGCCCTTTTCTTATCTCTACAATGGTGCCTATCGGCTATGTCTGATCAGCAACAACAGAGGCTATGAATTCCATGCAATATGCCACGACTAAACTCATCATAATGCTACTTATTAGCAATACTCTGTTCGCCGAGGAAGCCATAAAACTTTCAGATAAAATTGACCGGACCAACTATGCGATTGGTCAGCAGATCGGCCAGGACTTCAGAAAGCAGAATATAGATCTGGATCCTGAAGCGATCTCACGGGGTATGAATGACGGCCATTCCGGCAGTCAACCTGAGCTGGCACCGGGTGAGATGAGAGAGCTGCTGGTCAATCTCAAGCGTCAGATAACCAAGGATATGAAAGCTGACGCCATGGCAAAAATGAAAAACAGGCAAACAGAGAAGGAGAGGCGATTAAAGGCCGGTAAAGAGTTCTTGGCGAAAAACGGTGACATGCCTGGCGTTGTCACCACCGAGAGTGGATTACAGTACAAAATACTCAAGCCTGGCAACGGTGCCCGGCCTGGTAAAAACGATCTGGTCAAGATGCACTACGTCTCTCGCCGCCTCGATGGTCAGGTGTTTTACAGCACCTATCTCAAGGGTGGGCCAAAAATCCATCGTGTTGCTGAAATCATTCCCGGTATGACCGAGGCTCTGCAGCTGATGCAACCTGGTGCCAAATGGGAGTTGTATGTCCCCAATCAACTGGCCTACGGACGCAATGGACCGGTTGCCCATGAGACAGTCATCATCGAAGTGGAATTGCTTGAAGCAAAGGTGTCACCTTCACAGGCATCGAAGTAGCAATCAACAGCGGATATCATGAAACCTCTGAGAGCAATTCTTTCGTCATCCTGATGAATAAATCAGAGGCCCCTTTAGTCTTCAGTGTTTGTATTTCTTTTGTTCGACTTTAATACGCTGGTAGGTGTCGGGAATCTTGAATTGATTATCAGGAATTCCCTTGTGCACGATGGAGGTGAACTTCAGACTGGCGCCGCTCTCCAGGTCCTGACTGCTGATTGAAATCTGTCGCTCATCGGGTGTCATGGCACCAATCCAGTCGAGCTGCATGCGTCTTGAGACCTGATACAGACGGGACAGGGTTTTTGTTGAACGTTCATCCAACCCCAGATCTGTGCCTGGCAGCATACAGTGGTTCAAGGCATGTTTGGCGCCAACCACCTCATGTATTTTTCTGCAACGTTTGCCGGCAACCACGCCCTTCTCCCTCATCGGCTTTAGTTTTGGTTTGACATCCTTGGGCCAATAGTATCTACCCATATGGGTCTGCTTATAACTTTTTTCCTTGTCATTGACTTCAAACATCAGCATACGGCCAGTGTCCATCAGGGTGTAGTCGGAAGCGCTCGGCTGATCACTGTCGATCCTCAACCAGCGGCCGGTAATCGATACGGTTCTTGTCTCTTTTTCCTGTTTCGGGCCACCCATTTCAAAAGTGAGCATTGAATCCCCGTGTGCACTGCCAATCAGTCCAAGGCTTAACACCAAGGCGGTCAAATCTTTCGATTTCAACATCATCATCTCCCCAAACCGGACCCTTTGTGGTCAGAAAAATCAATCACTGGCAATACAACACGGATTGCCGTTTTAATCAATACAGGGGGCTCTATTTAAAGCCCGGCAGAAGCCAATATACCCTTACAAAAAATATAAAATACATAGAACTACCCATACTCATTCTCTTGCCGGATTGAATTCATCAAACAATACAGCATAGCCCCCGTAGATTTGGGCAAAATAGTCTTAAAACCCTTTTTCTAGCCAGTTAAAACCTTGATACAATTGCCTATCAGAATTGAATAGATAAATCTCTGCTTTGGTATCAGCATTGAGCAAATAACAACTGATCGATTTCTTATAAATTGGAATTTGAGGCGCATGTACAGAATCACCACAACTTTGTTTACTGCTTACCTCTTGGCATTTCCTGCAATGGCGGAACAGAAGGCGCCGCTATCTGACGAGACCTCCAGGATCAACTACAGCGTTGGTTACCAGATCGGCAGTGATTTCAGGTTTCAGGATATTGAGATCCGCCCGGAAGCGGTGATCCAGGGCATACGTGATGCACTGCATGACAATCAGAGTCAATTGTCTGCCGCGGAAATGAAACAGGTCATGGCTGAGTTGGGAAGAAGCCTTGCCGAGAAAAAGCGGCAGTTGAGAGCCGACCAACTCAAACTTCTGCTTGAAGCCAGCCAGAGGTTTCATAAGGAAAACGGAGAGAAACCGGGCATCATCACCACCGACAGCGGCTTACAGTACCGCATGGTAGAGAAGGGGTATGGCGCGAACCAGCCGGATAACGACGACAAAGTACTCGTACACTACACCGGTAAGCTGCTCAACGGAAAAGTCTTCGACAGCTCTTTTGATCGCGGCAAACCTGCAAGCTTCAAGGTCAATGGTGTGATTGAAGGTTGGAGTGAAGCGCTGCAGCTGATGAAGAAAGGCGATCGTTGGCAGCTGTTCATCCCGCCTGAACTGGCTTATGGTGAGAAGGGCTCTCCACCAAGAATTCCTCCCAACAGCACGTTGGTTTTCGATATACAGTTACTTGCCATTCAGACAGAGTGACAGATGAATAATTATAAGCTGTGAGCGTTTCATATCAGCTCTAATGCGGATGAAATGCTCCACCCAACAAGGACCTGTAGATGACTGCCAAAAGATTTCTCTACGCCATACTCAGATTCCTCATTCCGATGACAGCAGCGCTGTCATTTGTGGCCGGCTCAATGGCTTTTGGCGAAACTCACCACAGCTCCAATCAGGCGATGGATACAACGATTGAAGGTTTATCCGGCGCAAGCAATGAAAATGCGCCAACGACAACCCTTTACAGTTGCCCCATGCATCCTAACGAGACCAGTGACAAACCCGGCCGATGCAGCATCTGTGGGATGCACCTGGTGGCTCAGACCGATACCAACCATTCCGGGCATGATCATCAATCGATGAGCCACATGGACCATTCGGGACATGATCATCAACCAATGGATCACTCTGACCAGGAGCATGACGATCATCAGACGACCTATGCTTGCCCCATGCACCCCAACGAGACCAGCGACAAACCCGGTCGTTGCAGCATCTGTGGGATGCACCTGGTGGCTCAGGCGGATACCGATCACTCCGGGCATGATCATCAATCGATGAGCCACATGGACCATTCGGGACATGATCACCATCAAGCGATGGAGCACGCTGACCATGAGCATGAAGATCATCAAACAATCTATGCCTGCCCCATGCATCCCAACGAGACCAGCGACAAACCCGGTCGCTGCAGCCTCTGCGGAATGCACCTGGTCGCTCAGACGGATACCGACCACTCCAAGCATGATCATCATCAACCGATGAGCCATACGGACCATTCAGGCCACAATCATGAATTGATGAGCCACTCTGACCATAAGACTGAAGGGCATCCGAAGGCGGAGAAATCCCACAGCCATGACATGAAAAGCATGCAGCCTGAATCTGAAATGCCAAAGGCTATGACCAAGCCGAAACGTTACTGGGACAGCGACCAGCTTCCGTCGATCTCCTCCCGATCCAAGACAAACAGTGAGAAGAGTGAAAACACGCTTTTGAGCAAAGCCAAGAGAGTGCCAGTCAACGATCCCCCCGAGCAAGAGGTGGCAGTATCCCAGGACACTCATACCGATCATGATCACCAACACTCTGGCACAACCTATATCTGCCCGATGCATCCGCAAATCATCTCCCATGACGCGGATGCATCCTGCCCGATCTGTGGCATGAATCTGGTACCGGTGACCACCGCCAAGCAGTCCATGGAGAGTGAAAACCCCCAGGTCTTTCTTGACAGTGCCGTGATTCAGAATATGGGCATTCGCACCATCACGGCAGAACGCCGCAATCTGGGTAAAACCATAAAAACCCAGGGTAGAGTCACCGCAGATGATGAAAGGATCTATAACATCCACTCGAGAACCGGTGGCTGGATCGAAAATCTCTACCTGGTAACCGAAGGTGATCATATCGAGCGTAAAGATGAGTTGGTTGATTTCTACTCTCCCTGGATCAACCGGGCTCAACTCGATCTCATCGAGGCTCTGGAGGAGTTCGATCTGGTCGCCTTTGAGCCGGAACGTAAAGCGGAACTGGATGCAAAAATCGACTCCTACCGAAACACCCTGAGGTCTCTGAAAGTACCTCCGATGGACTTGATGAGGATCGAGCAATACCGCAAGGTTCTGAATACCGTGCAGATCACTTCACCTGCCAGTGGCTGGATTACCGAGCTGAATGTCAGTGAAGGGAGTTACGTGGAACCTTACCAAACCATGTTCACCGTAGTCGATCTGAGCGAAGTCTGGATCATGGTGGATATCTTTGAACACCAGGCCCCCTGGGTAAAGAAGGGTAATAAGGTTAGCGTCACCTCACCAGCGATCCCCGGCAGAGAGTGGATAGGTAAAATCGATTTCATCTACCCGGAGATCAATCCGGTCAGCCGCACCCTGCGCGCCAGGATTGAAGTGACCAACCCGGACGAAGCCCTGTTGCTGAACATGTTCGTGCAGGTGGAGATCTCCGATGGTGCAAGCAAGAAAAACGCTGTGACCGTACCCCGGGAAGCGATCATTCTGACCGGAGAGCGGGAGATCATCGTCAAGTATCAGGGTAAGGGTCACTTCCAGCCGGTGGATGTAAAAACCGGTTTGTGGGGCGATAACCAGGTGGAGATTATTGATGGACTGAACGAAGGTGCCGAGGTCGTGGTCTCCGGTCAATTCCTCATCGATTCGGAATCGAATATCCAAAGCAGCCTATTGCGCATGGCGGAGTAGTTCAGATGCCTGGGCAGTTAATTCGTTGGTCGATCGAGAACCGCGTACTGGTGTTACTCGCCAGTCTGATCATCGCCATCTGGGGCTGGAACTCACTGCGTGAGACACCCCTCGATGCCCTTCCCGACCTGTCGGATGTGCAGGTCATCATACAGACCAGTTACCCGGGCCAGGCGCCGCAGGTGGTTGAAGATCAGGTCACCTACCCGATCACCACGACCATGTTGTCGGTACCCGGTGCAAAGGCGGTGCGGGGCTACTCTTTCTTTGGCGACTCCTACATCTATGTGGTCTTCGAAGACGGTACCGACATCTATTGGGCCCGCAGCCGAGTTCTCGAATATCTCAATCAGGCCAGCTCCGATCTGCCCAGCGATGCGCAACCAAAACTGGGACCGGATGCCTCGGGAGTGGGCTGGATCTACAGCTATGCCCTGGTCGACCGGCACAACAGGCACGATCTCGCCCAGTTACGATCCTTGCAGGACTGGTTCCTGAAGTATGAGCTGCAGAGTGTCTCAGGGGTGGCCGAGGTTGCCAGCGTTGGCGGTATGGTGCGCCAGTATCAGATCGTACTCAGCCCGGAGAAACTACGCGCGCTGGGCATTCCCATTTCACAGGCCATCGAGGCGGTAAAACAGGCGAATTACGAAGTGGGCGGCTCGGTCATCGAGCAGGGCGAAGCGGAGTTGATGGTGCGTACCCGCGGCTACCTTAAATCGGTGGACGATATACGCCATATCCCCATCGCCATTACCGAAGAGAGTATTCCGATCCTGCTGCAGGATATCGCCACCATTCAGATCGGTCCGGAGATGCGTCGGGTTGTCGCCGACCTGGACGGTTTGGGAGAGGTCACCGGCGGCATCATCGTGATGCGCCATGGTGAGAACGCCCTGGCAACGATCGAGCGGGTGAAAAAGAAACTGCAGCAACTCAAGAGCGGGCTGCCTGAAGGTGTCGAGATCATCGAGACCTATGACCGCTCGACACTGATCAACGAGAGCGTCGACAACCTGAGCAATAAACTGGTTGAAGAGTTTATCGTGGTCGCGCTGATCTGCCTGCTGTTCCTGTTTCACTTTCGCTCAGCCGTGGTGGCTGTGGTTACCCTCCCGATGGGGATTCTGATCGCCTTCATCATCATGAGACAGCAGGGCATCAACGCCAACATCATGTCGCTTGGCGGTATCGCCATTGCCATCGGCACCATGGTGGATGCCGCTATTGTGATGATTGAAAATGCCCACCGCCAACTGCAGGAGCGTGGCGGCGGACTCTCTCGGGAAGAGCACTGGAAGGTGATCCTGCAGGCCTCGTTGCAGGTTGGACCGGCACTCTTCTACTCCCTGCTGATCATTACCCTGAGCTTTTTGCCTGTGTTGGCCCTGGAGGGACAGGAGGGGCGTCTGTTCGGCCCGCTGGTCTACACCAAGACCTATGCCATGGCCGCGGCAGCCGGCCTGGCGGTCACACTGGTACCCGTATTGATGGGTTATCTGTTGAGGGGATGGATTCCTGCTGAGAGCAGCAATCCACTGAGCTGGGCGCTGATCACCCTCTATCGGCCACTGCTCAGAATCGTATTGTGGCTGCCCAGCCCCTCCCTGCTGGTGGCACTGTTGCTTATGCTCACCCTGGTGATTCCGATCTATGGCATCGGCGGCCTGCTTGAGCCCGTCAAATGGCCGCTGCAACTGAGCAGGGCAGCGGGCCTGGAGAGCAGCACTACGTTGATCGATCAGATCGAAGAGAGCCAGCAGAGCATGCAGAAGCACTGGCGCAACCTCTTTTCCGATTCACCCGGGATGCAGCGACTGGGACAAGGGTTGGGATCCGAGTTCATGCCCGATCTGTTCGAGGGCGATCTGATGTATATGCCCACCACCCTGCCGGGACTGTCCATCGGCAAGGCGCAGGAGCTGTTGCAACAGACCGATCGTCTGATCATGCAGGTGGCGGAGGTGGAACGGGTGTTCGGCAAGATCGGCCGGGGCGACAGTGCTACGGACCCTGCCCCCCTGACCATGATCGAGACCATCATCCGACTCAAACCCAGGGATGAATGGCGCGACGGATTCACCCTTGAGGACATCATTGCCGAGCTGGACAGAACGGTAAGTTTCCCTGGCCTCACCAACGCCTGGCTGATGCCGATCAAAACCCGAATCGATATGCTCTCGACGGGCATCAAGACGCCCATCGGCATCAAGGTCTCCGGACCGGATCTGAAGATCATTGAGCAGATCGGCCGGGAGATCGAGCAGCAGCTCTCCACCCTGCCGGAGACCCGCTCCGCTTTCTCCGATCGGGTTGTGGCAGGACGCTATATCGAGATCGTACCGGACCGTCTTGAAGCCGCCCGTCTTGGCATCAACATCGACGATATCAACCTGATGGTCAGTGCGGCGGTTGGCGGCATCAACATCAGTGAGACCGTGGAGGGCCTGGAGCGCTATCCGATCAACATCCGCTTCCCACGCGAACTTCGCGATGACATCAAGAAACTGAGTGAACTCCCCATCATCACACCCTCGGGCGCACAGGTGCCCCTCTCACAGGTCGCCAGAGTGGATGTGGTGGATGGACCGCCCTTGATCAAAACTGAAAACGCCCGTCTCAACGGCTGGACTTTCATCGATATCAAGGATGCGGATCTGGGTGGCTACATCAGCAAAGGTGAACAACTGCTGCAAGAGAAGATCCAGCTTCCGGCGGGATACGCCATCACCTGGACAGGTCAGTATGAGTATATGCTGCGGGCCGAAGCCAAATTGAAGCAACTGGTGCCGATGCTGCTGATCATTATTTTCGCCCTGCTCTATCTGATCTTCAGGCGCTATTCCGACGTACTGGTGGTGATGTTGAGTATCCCCTTCGCTTTGGTAGGAGGCTTCTGGTTTGTCCTGTTTATGGGTTATAACCTGTCGGTCGCGGTAGCCGTTGGCTTCATTGCCCTGGCCGGTATTGCCACCGAGTTCGGGGTCGTCATGCTGATCTACATCAACAGCGCCATCAAACGCTATCAGGAAGCCGGCCAGTTGAATGACCGGCAGGAGCTGAAGGCGGCCATCATCGAAGGCGCGGCACTCAGAGTACGCCCCAAAGCCATGACGGTACTGGTGGTTGTGATCGGACTGATGCCGATCATGCTCAGCGACGGCGCCGGCTCGGAAGTGATGCAGCGCATCGCTGCACCAGTCATCGGAGGTATGCTGACAGCCCCATTGCTGTCACTGTTTGTGATCCCGGCACTGGTGCTGCTGATCAGAAGGAGATCCCTGCCCGGCAGACACGAGTGATGGGCCAGGCAATCAACCAGCCAGTGGCCTCTGCAGATTCATGCTATGGCTGATGTATTCCAGATTGCGTTGGAACGCCAACACCTCTGGATGACAGGCATGCGATACCAGCAAGGTGGAGAAGATCTCCGGATAGATGCTTTGATTGTCGCTACTCTCTCCAGAGAGATGAAGCATCAGTTCGGTCTCGACTTCATCGATGATGTCTCGAAAGCCAGGATCGATGCGCACGATCTTACTGGCGCCCAGCAGACAGTAAGCGGTCGCCCATACCACCGGCGTGATGACCTGGTGCTGAACATCGGATGATGGCTGGCCATACTTTTTCGAGACCATGGTGACATGCCGATGGATGGTGGAAAGCAGTGTCTTCAAATCATTGGGATCCAGATCCAACAGGCTCAGACCATATTGGGCGAGCTCGACCTTTAACTGCTTCCTTTCCTGACTTTTCTCGAAGAGATAATTCAACATATTACGCTACCTGTCCTTAAGTTTATTATTCGGGGTTCAGGTAAAAAACGGCGGTGATCGCACTCCCACTCAGGACTCAACGACCAGACCACCATCACCAACCAGTTACTGACAAACTCCAAAAAATGCTCTGTTAACTGCTAAAGCAGAGTCCATTCCTGTAAAATCATTTAAATCCTAGCGGTCATTCCTTAAATCAGCATTAAAATTGTGTAATTGAGTCACAGATTTAAAATCTTAACAGTTCAATAACAGATTAATTCATTATTAATCTTCAACTTAACTGGTCTCCATGGCCATGAAGATTAATTAACTTTGCCAAACTCCAAGTGACCGGTGCCTGCTATTTACCCGAAAGTGCTGTAATTTGTGTCGAACGAAGGGATTAGATCCTGCATGGAGGCAGACGGATCCTGACCACACCGGGATGACGAGGAGCAGCCTCATCATTCAGCTCATGCATTCGCGAGAATTTGCGGTGACTGGCGTCCATTCGCGGCCACAAATATCCACGCCATCCGCACAGACTTGCGCTGGCAATCCAGGCCAATTAACAATTCCTGATAATTATTATGGTTTATGCGGCCGGTGGAGATTGCTAATCTTGTATTGGCGAAATTAGAAGATAACGATAAGGAATCCTAAAAAAGCCCCCTTGCCTGACCCGATCCTGCCGATTCACTGCACACTCAGTGACTGGGGATCATCTGAAAGAGCGATCGTCGGCAAGATAAGAGCGTTGAGGTTCCAAACCGGAACACCAATCCGGTAACACCACAAAACCTGGAGGAAATCCGTGCTTAACCTACTGAAGTGCAAATGCCTGTTCGGCTTTTTATGGACCAGTGCAATCGCAGCCGCTGTGCTGACATTCATATTTTTCTCATTCATCGATCCTGCTGCCATTGCGGCGGTCATGAATCTGGCAGAAGAGACCGAGACCAGTAGCTTCAATATCTATCTCGGCGTTTTTATCTTTTTCTGGTTTACCCTCAACACCTCAACCTATCTCGCATTCTATTTCGGGCAACTGCTGAGCAAGATGGAGAAGGAAGCAGCAGAGATGGAGCAACGTAAAGAGTCTCATGATGGCGAGAGCGGTATACATACGAGCTGATCGAAATTAACCCGCAGAGATAAGCACGGTTTTCCATGGCAGACCCACCAGGTCTGTCAGGAGACCCTTTGATCGCGGGTTAAGCAGTAGAGTCGATTCTGACAATCAACCTATTCGGGAATATTCGGCGGATCCAGATCCTCCACCGGCAGCTCATCCTGAAGATTGCTCTGCCACTCCTTCAGCATGGCCACATGCCAGCCCTCCTCTTCTGCCATCTCGGCGGCCAGCTTGCGTACATCCTCACTGGGCGATTGTTCGGAGATCAGCAGATAGAACTCCCGCCCACGAATCTCGTTATAGAGCGCGACCTCCATCGCCTGGGTAACCGTCATCATGTAGTTCGCCTCCTCCATGCAGAAGGCTTCCGGCGACGAGGGACAGCGCCACTTGAAATCCCAGGGTGTCAACTGGGGCAGTTCCAGACCATGCGTGCGCTCCATCACCTCTTTGGCATGCTGGCGACTGTAACCCGCCAGCTTGCGAAACAGCTCTGCCACCTGCAGGTTGTTGTGGATCTCCATGCTGTCCGCCAGTTCGTCATAGTGGTCACTGGAGGCCTCTTCCAGTTCCAGGGCGTGCACCAGGAACTCTTCGATACTGGTTATCGGGTCGACGAGATCATCACTCATAGACAAAACTCCTCCTCCAATTCCGCCACTTCGCAGCTTTTTATATTCTCGGGCTGCCACACCGGTATCGGTGTGGCATAGATTACCCCGGTAGCGAGCCCATCATCCGCCTGGATAATCTGAGCCGCCTTTATCCGATCCTCGGTCGGCACCTCGTTGATGAACGGGTGTACTGTCTCCTTCCACGCCTTCTGGTCCGGACGAAAGGTGACGCAACCACTCAACACCTGGATAAAGGCAAATCCCGGATACTCGATCGCCTCCACCAGAACCTTGGTCAGATCCGATGGTTTTCCGGCAAAAGCCCTGGCGATAAAACCGGCGCCTGCGGCCAGGGCGATGGCGGCGGGATTGAAGCTGGGTATGCCGGTGCCATGGGGGGTCAATTTACTCTTATCCCAGTTCGGCTTGGTGGTGGGGGACGCCTGCCCCTTGGTCATACCGTAGACCTCATTGTCCATCACGATGTAGGTCATATCCATATTGCGTCGGCAGGCGTGCAGAAAATGGTTGCCGCCAATCGAGAATCCATCCCCGTCACCACCGGCCACCACCACCGTCAGATCAGGGCGTGCCGCCTTCAGTCCGGAGGCCGCCGCCAGCGCCCGACCATGGATACCATGAAAACCATAGCTGTCGATATAGGCCGGCAAGCGGGATGAACAACCGATCCCCGAGACCACCGCCACACGCTCTTTCACCAGCCCGAGATGGGCCATCGCCTTGGTCAATGAAGCAAGCACCGAAAAGTGACCGCAACCCGGACACCAGACCGGCTTGATATCCGATTTATAGTCTTTTGCCTTCAGCGAAGGTACCGGCATGTTCCCCTCCAGCGAATCAACCCCAGGAAAATAAACCCCTTAACGATTAAAAGCATATACCAAACTCGCCAGGATCCACATGTCGAAAATCAACCGTTCTCGACAATCTTACGCTACATCCGCCTGGTGCATAGGGGTTATCCCTGATATCCAGCCAGTTGGCGAATGGCATAATGTGGCCAGGAGCGCGTCAGATGGCCGTTATGTCATCTGCAGTTTTTTATATGGAAATTCAGCATACTGTATTTATCAGGGATGGATAGCATACATGGCGTGTAGATTGAATCCCGTTCACCATACCTCCGCTCAGCAGAGCACCGGGTATCGCCATTGGATTTCGGCAAACCCTTCGGCCCGGCCCATCCTGCGTGCAGGCTCATCGCTAATCCTGCTACCCGATCAGACGACTGTTGGCAGGGATGAGTATCTGTCTGCTCTGCCCCCTTTATCTGCCGTCTTCAAACCAGGGCAGTTTGACCCTCGAAGCCTGAACAGCGTCGCTGTAACAGATCAGTCCACAGACAGCAGCATGCAAACCACTCAGCGAGGTAACCCTTGAACACACTCAACACATCCGAGAGCAATCCCGGCGAAGCCAAAGGCAACTACTCCCAGGCGGTCTATCGGGATCATGAAAGCCTGTTCAATGAACTGACCGAACAGGAGATCAAAAGCGCTGTGCGCAAGAAGTCATCCACGGCAACCAAACTGGCGAGAAACGCACCGCAGCCGCATCGTGGGGAGATGGAAAAGCTGTTCAATATCTCGCTGTTCATTCACCAGCGATTTGAAGAGATCCATAAGCTGCCGCAAAAGGATATCCACGGCGCGATCACCATCTTTCTCTATGGCATCTGGTCGATCTACAACCAGGGCGCCACCATCCCAGGCAAGCAGTTCGACAAGCTGGTCAAACAGACCCGGGATACCATGCGTGAAAGAGCCGAGTTTCTCAAAGAGTATGAGAAATCGACCAGCGGCAACCGCACGGCCCTCTATGAGACCTTCGCCATGGTCGGTAACTGGTTGCTGATGATTCAGCACCACCTCACCTCGCAACCGGACGAGACCGCATTGAACAACGTCAAAATCATGGTCAGAGAGATCATCACCCGCAGCCTGAAGATTGAACCCGAGTCGATCTCCATCAGCCAGGAAGGCGAGCTGACCATCACTGAGCAGAGCCACACAACCCAGTAAAGGATTAACAAGATGAACATCAGGCTACAGCTTACCCGTCTGTTACTGGGGGGATTTCTCTCCACCTGTTCCACCATGATCAACAGTGCACCGGCTGACAACACTGCGGCAACACCAGGTTTCCTGGTGGATGGTTTCGATCAGCTGTTTGAGCAACCGGTAAAGGCCCCAACCATCGGCAGCCTTCAAAGCAGTGGGGATGCGGGGAAGCGTTTCGTTGAGGAGCTGAGCACCATCACTCCCCAGGACATCCAGGCCGCCGCAAACAACAGATCCGCAACGGCCACCCAGTTGGCCGGAAACTTCCCGGAACCCAATCGGGCCAACATGGAGAAGATATTCAACATCGCCCTGTTCGTACAAAAGAGGATAGAACAGGCGGCACGGGTACCTGAAGGTGACATTCCAACCGCCACCGCCTCTTTCCTCTATGGCATCTGGTCAGCCTACAACGAAGGTGCCGAGATACCGGAGCAGAATCTGCTGCACCTGCACAACCAGGTGGCGCAACTCATTGCGAGCAATCAAGCCCTGAGTCAGGGCCTGCAGAACGCCAACCAGGCCGATCTACAGAAACTCTACGAATACCTTGCCATGACCGGCAACTGGATGGTGATGTTCCAGGACACCTTCAAGAAAGGTCCGGATCAGAAAATGGTGACAAACATCAAAAACATGGCGAGAGAACTGCTACAGGCCAGTTTCAAGATCGATGTGGAGAAGCTGCATATCAGTCAGGAGGGGCAGCTGTCGATGTTGTAACTACCTCACCCCTTTAGGTGGGGCCATGCCCCACCCAGAGTAAATCGATTCCGTACCCAGACTGACGTAATTCCTTAAAGCAAAAAGAAAGCCTGCCACAAACCAAAGTGAATTTATTTCACTGATATCCTGCTTACTCAAGCACAATCATTTATCTAATCCCTGTTTAATTACTACCTTTTCAGTAACTTAGAATAGATCCGCTGATAGTAGACTCTAACCTTTGATGTGACTTCAGATCCACTCGGCGAGTTATATATGTTGAGAATCAAGTCGAAATGCTCTAAAAAAGGGACTCACAACTAATATGACTTAATCACAGGGATGCTTCTCATTATGGAAATTGAGAACTCGATTGATCCGACAGATGTTTCTACTTGCATTAATAAAAATACAGGCGCAGAAGCACACTGCAGAGAAGTTGACCTTTTAGCACGCTTTCACTTAACCCACCTGTTGCTTGCTGGTCCAACTTTCAAGTTTCAAAAAAAGTCCCGTCGAGACATACGCCTTATCTACAGGCTTATGAGATCTTTGTGCATGATATTCCAATATCAGCGCCAGCAATATATTCCAATATCGGCGGCAGTAAGATAATCAACTGTTATATGCCTTTAGGGTAACCACTTGAAAGAGAAAAGTTTATATCCAGAAATACTATTTCACTTCTGCCAAAAGCAGGCATTGTTTGGCATTCTTGGAAGTACTTTTCGTGTTTCGTACGCCAAAGAAAAAATAATTGGCAAATCTAAAGAAAGAGAAATCGGCGTCCCAATGGTTTCTTTTTGTGATCTCAAGTTGTCAGAGATTACTTCACATATGAATAAGTATGGAAATTACGGAATAGGTTTAACTAAGGAATGGGCTAATAAAAATGGATTAAACCCTGTCTTGTATATAAGTCGGCATTCTCCATTCACTGATGGTTTATTGAGTGGGCTAAACAGTATTCATGCACATAGAAGAAAGTTAGAGAAGTCAGGAGATAGTAAAGAATTATCTACCGACTATATGAATATTTATAACACGTACAGGTATGTTAAAAACTATGAGGCGCCCTTGCATCGCAAGGGGCATCAAAAGATTGAAAAATATCGATTTGCTGATGAAAGAGAATGGAGGTATGTGCCTCCTTTAGATAATACGAGTCTGCAACCATTTGTGCCGTTAGAGGCAATAAAAACAGAGAAAAAGAAAAGCGAACTAAATGAGAGTATTAGAAATGTTGTACTTCATTTTGAGCCAGAAGATATACGCTACCTGATAGTCGAACGTGATAATGAAATATCCGAACTCATAGATCATCTTATGAATGTAAAAAAAAGGTTTAGTACAAACACATTGAACAGACTAAAAAGCCGTATTTTGACTTCAGAGCAAATAGAGCTAGATATATAGTGAGTAAAACAGCATATAACAAGGCACTCGTTCGGATGCAAACTACGCTGCGCTTCGTTTGCACCGCACAGCTTGGTCGTTAAGTTTCAAATAGACAAAGGCAATGCCATCTGACGACATTAAACAACTGCAAGTTGCACTAGAGAAGAGCGTCAAAAATTTCCGCTCTCATGCTGTTGTGTCCGAAAGAATGTATATGGGATTCACTCTCTCCCTAGGCGCAGTTGTCATCGCATCATTACTTTATGCTCTTTTTGGTAAGGGAGGGCTAAATGCTGCTGGTATAAGCGCTGCATCATCACCTTTACTTATATTTACGTTCCGGCGAATTGAAGCCATTCGGAGGTGTATGTGGGAGGCATCTCAGTTAGAGGTCGTGCTTTTGGCGGGCGGAAAAAAAGCATTACTTAACTACGTTAAAAACAACGCTTGCGGTCAATACTGGACCACAATTACAGAACTCAAGGTTAGTGAAGATAATGAGCAATGACAAAGATGAATTAGTGAAACACTTGCTAGATGCAAGAGAAAAATCTGATGAAATGATGAAAAAATCAATGGCTACCCAGTCATTGATGTTAGCCATGTTCACTGTCTTATTCGTGGGCACCGGATATTATCTGTATACATCGATATCGAATGTGGAAGATGATGTCTCTGCAATAAGTCAGCAAGTTAACGATCAAGTGGAAAAGGCGTTAACTGGCACCAAAAACGCAAATTTCGATCTAGATAGCCTTCGCGAAGAAATAAACAACGTAAAAACAAAGATAAGCGAAGCTTCAGAAAGATTGGATTCATATGATATCGATAAAGCTTTAACAAAAATAGACGCGATAAATAATTTGGCCGCCGATATCGATAAAAGCACAGCTAGTCGTCTTGTTGAGGTGCAATCCCAGATTTCTAACATGGAGAGTAAGATTTTGTCGTTAAACTCTAAAATTGACAGTCGCCTAAACTCTCTCAAATTCACCAAAGCCTGCGTGGCTAGAGCAGCGAATAACTGTAGGCCAGTTATACCTCAATGCCCTGATGGTTGGAGGGACAGTGGCATTACCGAAGATAATACTTGGTCTGGTGGGACTTGTGGCCAAGGAAACTTGTGCCGGGTTTGCTATAGATTCGAATAAAAACTTAACAAGTAGCTTCACCGGACAAGGAAGTTCCCCTAGTTTAGTGGACACCTTCTGATAACTCAGGAGGCGTCAACTGCCAAGATACACCCAACCCAGAAAGACATGGCAGTACACACAGGATTTCAAAGTTAAGGCAGTCAAGTTAAGCTACCAGCCAGGAATACAGGTAAAACAAGTGGCAGAAGGGCTCGTAATGGTAAGAATTTCAAGTTCTATCCATCGGGCAACGCCATCAATCATGTTAGTGATAACCTACTTGGGCGAGACTTTAGTGCAAACGGCCCGGATGAAAAATGGGTTTCGGATATCACCTATATTAAGCTGGAGCGTGGCTTTGTTTATTTGGCTGTGATCATGGATCTTTTCTCGCGTCAGATTATCGGTTGGACTCTGGATACATCGATGACAGCGGAGCTGATCATAGAGGCCTTTGAGATGGCAAAAGCACGCCGCAATGTAGAGCCTGGGCTCATTCTTCACTCAGACAGAGGCGTGCAATATCGTTCATCTGAGTATCAAGGGCGATTGTATGAACAAGGCATACGGCCTAGTATGAGTCGAAAAGGTAACTGCTGGGATAATGCCGCAGTTGAATCTTTCTTTGCAAGGATGAAAGTAGAGTCGATTTATGCAGAGAGATTCACTAACAAGGAGGACGCTTATGCATGCGTATTTGAATATATCGAACTGTTCTACAATAGTGTACGTAGACATTCAGCTATCGATTATAAAAGTCCAAGACAAATTGAAGAAGACTACTATGCACAGTGCGCGTGAATTAGTGTCTACTTTTTGTGGGTAGGATCAGTGAAAACAACACGGAGATTTAGCATGAAGACATTCGGTGGGATAGTATTATTAATGCTATCTATAAGCGTGCATGCATTTGAAATTAATGTGCACTCTTCATACTTAGTTTCTGAAAAGAAGTTTGAGGAAAAGTGGCCCACTTCACCAGTCCATGAAAACCTTCTTGCTGAGGTCATGAATCAATCTCTAGATACTAATTTTAGCGTTATCGAGAAGGCACAGCTAATACAAGAAATAGCTATCGGAACCCGATGGAATGACGACCCTTTGGACCTTATCAGAAAAAAGAAAAAGGACGCGCTGTTCTCCTTTCTAGATTCATGTCAAGAAGAGAAATCAAAGTCTATTGATGCTACTTGGGATCTTATGTACAGAACTCACTGTGGAGATATGCAGTTTTTACATTCAATGGCATCAAATAATGACGAGATAGCAAATGTAACGAAACGTAAAATACTAGCATGGACTGAGTTTTCATACAAAGTAGCTGTTGGGGTAATACCGACAAGGTGGAGATTCCGAAGTATTGATAGAAAAATGTCAGATGAAGGTGCTCGGCTGTTCAAGGCAATAATGATATCTAAAACAGGCGGGCGATCAAAATGGACTCCCTATGTTCTGTTTTCCCAGTCATGTGATCGAGACTTTACCTTTTTTTCAAATGGGCAGCTCACAAAATTAAAATGTGCTCAAAAAGATATGTCGGAAAGGCAAATTGAAAACATGGCTCTGGGTTCACTAATCCATGTTATTCAAGATTCTTTTTCAAAAAGTCATACCGAGAGAAAGGATGGAGACATAATTCGGTTCGGCATCTATTCTGAACAAAGCTCACATGATCACAAGAAAGAAGATAAGCACTATGATGATACTGATAGCAATTACAGCCAACCAAATCTATATGCTGTTTTGTCTGAAATAATAAGGCTTGCATTAGAAGATAGAAATACCCGAACTGATGAAAACTGGACACAAGTCAGAGGATTGCTTACGAATACAGTGTTTAAACTAAGAGATGGAGGTGCGCACCCTGGAAACATTGGATACTGATTAAGGTCACTGCCTTCAAAAAATACTTCACATGGAGAAGAAAATGAAATTAACAAATGTGATTGCTTATTCTTCAATAGCTGTCTCTCTGGCTGGCTGCACCTCTTTAACCCCACCAATGGAGAGACCGATAATCGAAGATCACAGCCACGATGGCCGCATAACTACTTTTGCGACTATACCCTCGAGAAGGATGGTAGTGTTAACGGAGCATGAGAAAAATAGCGGTAGAATAGTTCTTTGCGCCGAGCCCTCCGCAGATGTTTCTGACAACATCGCTAGCAGTCTCGCCGCTGCAATGACTGCAAAAGGACCCTCCTCGGGAGACAAAACTTCCGCAGAATTAGCAGCAAGCATCTCCAAAACGTTGGCTACCACGGCTCAACACCTTTTTAAAAGAACACAAGGGCTTCAGCTCTATCGAGATGGCATGTATAACTTATGCCAAGCACGGATGAATGGCATTATTAACGATGCTACGTTTATCGAACGTGCAGATGCGCTTCTTGATAAAGCGACAAAATTAATTGAAAAAGAGCTCCCTCATCTCGCAAATACACAGCCGACAAATACGGCAGGCCCTAATCCTATGGGCACAAGTGCTAGCACCACTGGAGCTGGAAATACAAGTACTAGCGTCGGCGGAAACACCAATTAGCACATAACAAGGCCATAAACTCGGACGGTAAAAAGCTGCGGAGCGAGGAACGAGCCCCGCAGCTTTTTACCGCCGGTTATGGCTAGCGTTAGGTGTATATAAGATGATCAAGAAAACCATAATTATTATACTTTCAGTTGTTGGGACGTTTTATGTAGCCATGTGGTTATATATTTCGTTCTTTCTTGATTGCTATACCAACCGAATCAACACAATTAATTCACCAAACGGTAGTTTAGAGGTCAAGTACGACCAAAAAATATGTAAATCCGAACCAACTGAAATAAAAATATGGCTTGGTCATGTTGGTAGCAATAGCAGCTCACTTATCTTCTCCTCCATTGCCACAACAACAGAAAATATTCAACTAACATGGTCTAGTGATAGTGAATTACTCATAAACTATCCAGAACAACTTAAACCCACTCATATTTTAAACGTCCCAGTTAATGATGTATATATTAAATACAATCGTGTTTATAAATAACACACCATACAAGTACATCATATCGGTCTTTGGGCTGGGGCGCCCGGCTTCGCCAGCCGCCCCGTACGTTGGGCGCTAGGCTAGAAAACTATGATAAAAACAATACTCATCACAGCATCATCAACTATTGCTGCATTAGCCCTAATATCATCGATATTTTATAACTCGATGCTAGGTGTTTTTGGGTTGGCTGTAACATCTATTTCAACGCTTGAAACACTACAAGCATCACACTCACTAACTGAAAAGATTAGAGCTAATCATAAAAAAAAGAAAAAAGGCCTCCATAAGAGGTTTGTAAAAAAATCAGGGAAACGTGTAGCATCCGGCGCCTTGGCAGCAGCTACTATAGGCACAACAGCCGTCGCAATCACAATGACTAGCTTTGAAATAATGAATTATTGCGAAAAATTGGAAGAGTTACAGATTGAAGCAAATATTTTACATGGCACAGCATTTCAGTTCGATTACAGCCAATGCTTTGAAGATGCATCTGATGAAACAAAATCGATATTAACCAGTTTAAAGAATTCGTCAGTTGCAGCTGTATTTGAGGCTATGCAAGCTACCGCTAATTATAGTAGTGACAAATGGGCCATAGTCAAGAGTTCTAGCATGCAGTTGATCAACACCACAAGAGGTTCCGCAAGCTCTCTATGGGATTCATCTATAGAATGGCTTTTAAAGTAGTCACATCCCTAACATGAACTTAAATGGCGTTAGATTTCGCTTATATGGATGCGATTGCCCGCGCCCGTTATCTTGGCATTTACATCTCTAAATTATTGAGCACACTTGTGTATAAAGTCAAAAATTATAGATTTTGCATCTCTCTTGTAATAATTCTTTACACAGGCATGAGTCATCTGGCGATATCAGATGAGTTGCCTGACACCCGATCATTCTATCTTAGCTTTACCTACCAACCATATGATTGGTCAGAAACCGCATTTGAAGATACAGTTTCTTTTATCGATACGCATAGTGACATGGTTTTTCATTACTTTGATGATGGTGTTCCTTGGGAAGAAGCCTCCAAAGATTCTAAATATCATGAAAACGTGGAATCACTACTTGCTAAACGCGTAGAAAGTATCACCGATAATCAGAAAGTTGCAGTGGGTGTGAATTTCCTTGGTAAAGACAGAAGCACATTAGCAGCCTATTGGGGAGCAGAGGATAGTCTACCCCGCCCAGGAAAGTGGAATAATCTAAATATAAACCACCCGGATGTAATTAACACCTATATCTCTTACTGCCGATCTATGATCATGCGTTATAAACCGGATTACTTCATCTATGGTATGGAGGTGGATTCAGTAGAGTTAGATGTGCAAAGCGAGGAGTTTAGAGCTCTCGAAAGCATGGTTAGCATAGTCTATGAAACGCTTCGTGAAGAGTTTCCGGAACTACCGCTTATATTAACTTTTATGCTTGCGCCAGAAGAAGATATGGATAAGCGTAAATTAATGGTGCAAAAGCTACTGCCTTATAGTGATATCTATGCTGTCAGTTTTTATCCCTATCTATTTGATGAGATTGGCGGTGATTCAGATAAAATACCACCTAATTTAATATCCAGAGTACGCTCATATATCGGAAATAAGCCATTTGCGATTGCAGAAACTGGATTCAATGCCAAAACCTGGCATTTATTGAGTCGTTTTATCTGGATTCCAGGCAGTGAAGATTCACAAGCGAAGTTTGTAGATTTTCTTTTGAGTGAAGCAAATCGTCTCAACGCAGTATTCGTGAATTGGTGGGTTCCACGAGATCTCGATAGGCTTTGGGAAAAAATGAAAGAAGCTGGAGCTGACCCGATATTGAGCCAGTGGAATAGTAATGGTCTAGTGGACTCTGAAGGCATTCCAAGAAAAGGTTTAAAGGTATGGAAGAGTTGGCAGGATAAACCGATAAGGAATAGATAGAGCAATACAATCAAAGCATCCGGGTTCACCCAAGGCATATCTTATTTGTTACTTAAAGTCACAATAGCGATCTACACTGATTCTCTTCCACAGTGTGATCCCGCATCAGAGGAGCCAAAAAGTTGCTCAATTCCTCTCTAGATCTGGATCAATCGACAATGCGATCCACCTGTGACAAGATATCCTACCTACTCAGCATGCATCTTATCTATCAGAATCACTGAGGTTAACTGCAATCACTATGCGCATTAGCAGTTAACATAAACTATTGATATAAATGAATATTATATTCTGAAGATGTTCTAGATTGTTCCCTATCACGTGAAACGGAAAGTATATATTTTATGTCTAAAAGAAAAGGGGTACTTCAGAAGGCCTCTCTCATCTCGGCGGGTGTCAGTTTTCTTCTAGCCATCGTTTCTGCGGTATTGCTCTATTTTCGGATTGAGAGCGTGGGCAAGGATGACCCCATTTCCGCCAGTTTTATGGCATCCACATTCTTCTTCGTCTGTGTTGGTGTTGTTCTTACTGTCATCGGCAAAGCCGATCTGCCCAGTTTTAGCACAGACAACGCTGATACAGACTTGAAATAATCTGTTTAGCTTGTGAATCAAGTAGTAAAATATCGCCATAATAGCAATCCTGCTTAACTTCAAGAAAAGATGAGCCTGAACCAGGGCATCAATAATAACGTAGCCGGATCCACGATTTACTACATCAGCTCTTTCAGAATCCAGATCGCTTCGTTGACTACTGATAGGCTTGCTCCTATCCTCATACCATAGCCCGGATGTGGCTTGCGCACCCTGGTACCGCACAGTCTTCATTCGCTGGGCTGGCACCCACATGCTATAGACTTATAAACTCATTTCGGGTGTTTGACCTTAACCGGAGAACCTTATGACCAAGATATTTGGTTTCATACTCTTCCTTGCAGCAACCGCCGCCGTCGCTGACCCGCCAGAGGGTTACCCCTTCTTGCCTTTTGATAAAGCAATGGCACAAGCAAATGCTGAGTCCAAACTGATGTTTGTCTATTTCGGCCGTTATGGATGTGGCTACTGCGACAAGACGAATAAGGAAGCGTTTTCAGATCCCGGCGTTAAACAAGACTACTCGAAGAACTATGTTTTGGCCTATGTGGATGCAGAGAGCGGAAAAAGATTGCGCCTGCCATCAGGAGAGCGGATTACCGAACGGGAATTGGGTACGCGCTACAATGCATTTGTGACACCAATATTTTCCTTCATGTCACCGGATGGCAAGATCATTACTCGAATGGTAGGCGTTCAGCGAGTTGAAGACTTGGTTGATGCCCATAATAGAGTCCAGCAGGCATTGATAAAGGCAGGCTCATCTTGATTAGAACATTTCCATGGGTTCTTACCGGCATATTGCTGTTCGCTAACCACTTATCCGCACAGCCCTGGACAGTTTCACCGCCCATTAACGTCAGTGAACCGGCGAAGCAAGGCGTCTTTCACCACTTGGAATCTTCGGGACGTCAGAACATTGCAGTCTCTAATGGCATCGTGGGTATTGTCTGGGAAGATGACAGTGACGGGACACCTCGCATCTATTTCGCCAGAAAGCCTCTGGATGGGTCGTCTTTCTCGCCCAAACTCAAGATCAGTGGGAAAGGTGAGGCCTATGAGCCATCGATCGTTACTTTAGGTGATGGCCGGTTTGCCATTGGGTGGGAGGAGGATGAGCAGGCCTCTGCCCGTATCGTCGACGCAACCAAGATGGGGCCGATAGTTAAGCTTGGAGAAAAATACTCAGGCCAGGTCAACCTGGCAAGTTCAAGCGATCAACTCTTGATTGTATATAGAGAGCAACTGCACCGATTTGGTCAAATCATTCTGCATCAGCTATCTGTAGACGATCAGTTGCACCTATCACCCGTACAACGCTGCCCTGTTGACCCGGCTCCAATGAAAGATGATCAGCTCTATCCAGTCATCACTGCGCACGCTGAAGGGTTCGACATCGCCTGGGAAGATCGCCGGCTTGGACACACCGTAATCATGCATAGCCAGAGTGAACGAGGAGAGCCCTGCAAGTTTTTGCCTCCAGGCCGTATCAGCGAGGAACCGCCAGGACCAAAGGCCGATTTTGGTTCCGGACATGGGGTTGCGAGAGTCGCACTGGCCGATTATGGCAATTCCAGTCTATATGCCGCATGGGCTGATAAGCGGGATTTTCGGGAAGGCTACGATATCTACGGGGCCACTAAGCAGGGCGACCAGGCATTTGGCAGTAATGTACGAGTTCAGGATGACTTTGGCGCCAATTACCGGCAGTGGCATGCCACCATAGCCGGCCATCAGAGCGGACAGCTGATTGTGGCATGGACGGATGAAAGAGATGGATCCAAGGATGTTTGGTATAGCTGGTTGGAGGATGGAGAGTGGAGTGACGATTTGGCACTGAGCGGCGCTTCCGGGAAGGGAGTTCAGGATCATCCCAGTATCACACTGGATAGCTCCGGTGACCTGCATGTTGCCTGGGTGCATAGAGAAAGCGATGGGGGGCCTACACAAATACGTTATCTATATGCACCACTTGAATCGGATGATAGGTAGGCAGTTTACAGGCCTTGATTTCGTCTACAAATCCAATGGTTTGTTCCATAACATTCTTCCGTACATCTCCCCATAATCCAATTATTCAGACCTATAATTGGACATATTAATAAGCCAGCAGACACTCAATTTGGGATCGTTATCATGAAGGCAATTTGGAATGGTCAGATAATCGCTGAGAGCAACGAGACGGTTGTCGTTGAATCCAACCACTATTTCCCGGCAAGCTCTGTGAAGCAGGAATATCTCAAACCCAGTGACACGACTTCGGTTTGCCCATGGAAGGGTGAGGCACACTACTATTCACTCTCTGTCGATGGGAACGATAACTCTGATGCAGCCTGGTACTACCCTTCTGCATCAGATGAGGCTAAGAACATAGAGGGCATGGTGGCTTTCTGGAAAGGCGTTGAGATTATTGATTGAGTGTGCAATCTTAACCATCTGATTCAACTCTCATACAACCCCCATAATATGAGTGTGTAAGGGGCAGAATACAAATGGCACGCACGTGAGCGTTATATGGTGGGGCATGGCCCTACCCTGTTGAATTTGGTGTAGGGTGGGGCCATGCTCCACCAATCACTTTGATAATACTCGTTACCCTTCTTTCCAGAATCCTGAATTAAGGGCAATTTAGGGTAAGACTATCCTCTCTGATAATATTTTGAGTTACTCAACCAGACTTCAGCCTGTCTGTCTTTTGATCCAATCTCTGCCACCAGGAGAGATAACTTGAAGAGAGTCTGTATCATCGGTGCATCCGGTAAACTTGGTCGATATATAGTGCAACACGCCCTGGAACGTGGATATCAGGTCGTTGCGGTCTGCAGACAACAGAGCGTCAACAAGCTCGCTGATTTCGCGGATAAAATAACCCTATTTCCCGGTGCAACCAATGATCGGGATGTGATCAGACAGGCGGTCTCCGGTTGTGATGGGGTTCTGACCGTTCTCGTTCCCTGGGGAGTGCAACAATACTCATCGGGCACCGCACAAGCTGTTCTGGATTTTGCTGAACCTGATGCCCGGCTGATCTTCTCCTGTGGCTGGCACATCAGTCGTGATGGGAAAGATCTCTATTCCTGGGGATTCAAAGCCCTGGTCACTCTGTTCGGTAAACTTGGCAGACTGTTTCGACTGGTTGAACTGGATGATCAGGTTGAGGCCTGCAGAAGAGTGTTTGAAAGCGACACCCGATGGACAGTGGTTCGCGGCAGCGACCTCGAAGAGGGTGAAAGTCAGGGACTGCCGGTTTGGAGTCGACATGTGGGCGATCCCATATTGAAGAGTAATCTGACACGACGGATCGATTTTGCACTTTTTATGGTTGACGCTATGGAGAGAGATGAACTGATCCATGAAGCGCCGGCAATCGTCGGTTGCAAATCACCGTCAGTTATTGAAAACAGTTAGTTTGATCAGGAGTAGCTTGTTTGGAGCAGCGCAGCTAAGGATAGTGAAAAATGATGCGACACCGTTCTGAAGACGCCTTTAGGTACTAAACCTAATCCCTAGCTTTTTTATTCGACAATAAGCTGAAGACCTCAAAAGCGATAACCCGGGGATGCAACTCCCCCATAAAGGCGAGTATTTTGTTGAATACGCCTGGTATTACCGATCCCTTTCCAGTCTGGCAGGCGTGATAGGCAAGCTTGGCAATCTGTTCAGGCGATGGCCCAAGGGGCACCTGATACGCCAGCATATCCTCTGTATCAGCCGTCTTTACAAAATCGGTGGCGGTTGCACCAGGCGAGAGCGAGGTCACGGCAACTCCCGACCCCTTCAACTCCTTGGATAAACCGGCACTCAAGGCGCGCACATAGTGTTTGCTTGCCACGTAGGCCGCCCAGGTAGGTCCTCCTTTGAAATAGGAGACCAGTGACCCCACATTGAGTATCCGTCCACGCTTGCGGGTCAGCATCTGCGGTAGGAACAGGTGCGTCAGTTGCGTGAGTGCCAGCATATTGAGTTGCAGCATTCGACTCAGGTTTGCGTAATCCGCCTCCTGAAACAGCCCACTCATCCCTACTCCCGCATTATTGACCAGAATATCGATCAGCTTACCTGACTCTTCCATTTGCTCATAGAGCCTTCTGGGCGCGTCTGCTTCCGTCAGATCACTGCTGATTACCGTAACCTCGACCCCTGACGTCGCCTTGATTGAATCCGCCACACGCTGTAATGCCTCTTCTCCCCGGGCAACCAGCACCAGGTCATGTCCTTGTGCAGCAAACTCTTCAGCGATCGCAAGACCGATTCCCTTGGATGCTCCGGTGACTAATACAGTCGCCTTTTCAATTGGTTCCATATCATGCTCCTGAGTGGAATAGAACCTGCTGAGGATTGACCAAGCCTCTTTTGAATTTGATCGCCCTGAACTGGAGACAGTCCAAGTTGTCACTTTCTTTTTGCAAGTTACTCAAGCCTAGCCCACTGACTTGTTAATTGCAAGTAAGTGATTCCCATGCTAGGTTTAAGGCATGGTTAAAGCTGACAAAAGCAACATCTCGACAAAGCGCTCAATCTGCCCTGTCGCTTCGACTCTGGATATTCTGGGGGACAAATGGAGCCTGCTGGTCATCCGGGATCTGTTTGCCGGTAAAACAACCTACAGCGAGCTGCAAAACTCTCCTGAAAAAGTACCGACCAATATCCTGGCCAATCGATTGGTGCGTTTGACCGATCATGAAATCGTTGAGAAGAAACCTTACCAGACACACCCGGTTCGCTATGAGTATATCCTTACGGCAAAAGGCAGGGAGTTGGGTCCAATCTTAAAGTCCATGGTTGCCTGGGGTGAAAAACATATCCCTGGTACCAAGGCGATGATCAAGAAGAAGCGATGAAGATCAAACCGGCGATCTGGAAATTTCTTACCCTCTTCGTGTTTGCGCTCCTCATACTCAATCCGGAGACGGTTGGTCTGGCGCTTTTTGTTGATGCGGTTGGTTTGGAAATTTTTGTGTTGATGGTTGAACTGCAGATCGTGACGTTGTTTGGGATTTTCTTTCACAACAAGATCAAACCGGCGCTCTCCTATATTCGCCGAGTCAGGTTAAGCTCCCGGTTTTTTTACTCATCTTCACTTGCGCCTGCAGCGTCGATGCAGTTGTTGGTACTCTCATCGTTACTGCCTTTGATGATCGTTTAATTGACATAACTGATGCCAAGATAGCGGATCTGTTGAGAAAGTCGATTGCCTGGAGAGTATTGTTAGTGGTTAGGAAGCGTACCTATCTCTCAGCCCTCCCCAAATTGTGGTTGGAATTAATTATCACGCTTTAGTCTCTGAATGGTCGGTTTAGTGCTTCTACTTTCTTTGTTCGTATGAACCACCATATTAGGTCGCAGCCACTCGCTATTGTCCTGTTGTCGGAGACTCCCTGTTTCGCCCTCCTGGGCGAGTCACTTTTCTTTTGCGCCAAAAGAAAAGTGACCAAAAGAAAGGGCGCCCGGCCGTCACGCCCCTTCGGGTCCGCTGAGATGCTCGGCAAAAACCGGCGTGCCTGAAACTCGCTGCGCTCAAACAGTCAGGCCCGCTGATCGGTTGTTGCCTGCGCTTCTCGCTCGTGCCGGGACGGGGATATAAGAGGCGAGTGGCTTCAGGCTTATCACTCGTATATGGTGGCTAGGTTGGTTTGGCACTGAGTGGATTGGAATCTCTGGTTTTGAGTAACAAATTTTGTTTTGAGTACTGATCCGTGTTGCTTTATGGATCCTTCCCAATGCATCTATTCCGAACCATTCTTTGGTCTTCATACAGCCGGGCTTTATGGGGTTATTCAGCTTGCTAAAGTCAATATCATCTATAGTTATTAAACTGATGGAGTAAATCATTCACCTATTGAAGCAAGGATATCTTCATGCTGATCGAGTCTGCTCAATCCAAACAGAGTCACGAACCCTCTCCATCTCCGAAACTCGCACGGCTCAACTGTGGGGGCGTTGCGCCTATCCCCCCCTCTCTCGATAACCGGGGAGATCGAAGTCAGGTATTGAAAGAACTTCACTGTTTTTGTGCCGGCCTCTCTGCTCTGATCTATCGCTATAACCTGGAAGGGCTGAGACGACTGCTCGAACTCGAAGGGGCTGATGCTTTTCAGGGCTTTACCACGGAATTTGGCAAAGGCCTCCCTTCCAACACAGCACTTTTTTCAAAAGTCGCCATGGGCTTTGTTTTTCAACATCGGGCCTGGCTGGTATTCCGGGGATCTGACGATGCTTATGACTGGGATACCAATTTTCGTTTTTTCAAAACTGATGAGCAACTCCATAGCGGATTTCATGACGCATGGTCAGGCCTGCAAAACAGGGTAATCGAATGGTACCGGGAGGTCTCTGCAACCACCCCTTCCATTGTCATCACCGGCCACTCACTGGGTGGCGCGATGGGTGTAATTGCCGCAAAAGCATTGGCCGAAGAGCAACTCAACAGGATTGAAGCGGTCGTCACATTCGGCGCCCCACGGGTCGGTTCGTCTGCTTTTGTTGCCGAATACAACCAGACACCGGCCGGCATTCAGCCACAGGATCAGGAGAGACTCACCCTTGGAGAGGTCACCTTTCAAAGCCGAATCGCTGATGACATCGTACCCAAGGTGCCTCCACGATTTCTCAATTTCGAGCACTGCGGAGTCTCAGGCAATGCGCTATGGAACAACTCCTACGATGTCAGCAGCTACTTTGATGCCATCGCGGAGAAACCAACACCCGATGACACCATTGAGTACAACTTCCTGCATAAATCCAATGATAACGGCCTTATCGAACTACTCAGTGGTGTAACGAAAATATTCTCCTCCCTGTTTCCGCTGCATCAGATGTTTTTCAGCACCGCCGACAAGTTGAAACAAGGCGGCATGAGCCACCGAATGGTTGGCTATCAGAGTCGATTCGGCGCCTATCTCTCCTTCCGCTCAGCCATTGCCCGGGATAGGCAGATCATAGAACAGATTCAGGATGAAACAGAGAATGACCAGACTACGACATCGAAACCGGTGCCGCTCAGTATCCATAATCCCAGTGCTTTCCACCCATCGCTAACGACAAACCCATTTCATGTTGAAAAGGTCACTGGCTGGACACCGGTACTTACCGGCGTCATCTTACTGGTGCTTCTACTGCTGGGTGCTGCGATCTTCGCCATGATCCGGTTCGTTAACCCTGAGTATCAGCTGATGGCGATCCTGGTACTCCTTGCCGGCACACTCTCACTGGGATTGAACGCCATCAAAGAGATCAAGGGCGGTTGATCCGGTTCTACAATGAACGTGCTCTGTAAGACAGGCTGAGGAAAACCCCATGGAAAAGGTTACCGGTATTGGCGGACTCTTTTTTCGTGCCGAGGATCCCGTAAAACTGGCATCCTGGTATGAACAGCATCTGGGGGTAACCCAGGTGCCCATCGACTATGACCAATCCCCCTGGATACAGCAGTCAGGTCCAACCGTGTTCGCCCCGTTTGAACAAGAGACAGACTATTTTGGTGACCCGTCAAAACAGTGGATGATCAACTTTCGGGTGGAAGACCTGGACAGCATGGTTGCTCAACTGCGCAGCCATGGCATTGAGGTCAGTGTGGACGAAACCCACTACCCTAACGGCCGATTCGCCAGACTCCGTGATCCCGAGGGCAATCCAATCGAGTTGTGGGAAGCTGCGAAGTAATCAATCCAGGGCGTGGTAGGCACGCATGATTCGGCCTGGCCGTATTGGCAATGGACCGGGCTGGGCCAGTGACTGAGCTGTCAGCGGCAGTACCGACTCCGACTGCAGATAGTGAAACAGTTGACCGCCGTGATTCTGTTCCACCACCAGCACCTTGGCGGCGCCGTCGATCAATTCAAGGATCTTATCCCGCTGCAACGGCGCCAGCAGACGCAGCGCGATGACTCTGACCTGTTTGCCCGCCTGGTTCAGCTGATCCGCGGCCTCTTTGACAGCACCGGTACTGGAGCCCCAGGTGATCAGACAGGTATCGCCCTCGCCGGATACCTCAGCCCAATACTCTCCGTAATCGAACTGCTTGAGTTTCTGCAGCCGTTTGTTGAGCTGTTCACGATGGTCGCTGGCCATGCTGGAGGGGGTACCCCGGTCGTTATGCTCCAGTCCATCTGCGGTATACATGCCGTCGGGCGTTCCCGGCAGGCTCATCGGTGAGATGTTTTCCGCCACGATCTGATAGCGCCGATAGTCTTCACCGGGATTGTCTGTGACAGACCTTTTCAGTGGCAGGTCAACCTCCTCCGAGGCTTCGATGATCGCCTGGGACTGACCGAGCGATTGATCGGAGAGCACCAGCGATACGGTCTGCAGATGCTCGGCAAGTTGTACCGCCCATTGGGTGGTGAAGATGGCATCACGGATGGAAAGCGGTGCAAATACCAGATGCGGCGCATCACCATGCAGACCGTAGACAGCGATATTCAGATCAGACTGTTCAGATTTGGTTGGGATACCGGTGGAGGGGCCGCCACGCATCACATTGACCACCGTCACCGGGGTTTCACTGACCAGCGCCAGGCCCAATCCCTCAACCATCAGGCTGAGTCCCGGCCCTGAAGTGGCGGTCAGGGAGGGCACCCCGCCAAACGAGGAGCCGATGATCATGTTGATCGAGGCAAGCTCATCCTCCGCCTGCAGCAGCGCTCCCCCGACCTGCTCCAGCCTTGGCGCCAGCCATTCGAGAATTTCACTGGCCGGGGTGATCGGATAGGCCGCGACGAATTTGATGCCGCCACGCAGGGCACCGAGGCCACAGGCCTGGTTACCGGTGATGCTCCAACGGTTCTCCTGCTTACCCGGAGGTGGCTGTTTGATCTGTGGACGCCGGTCGTGATTGTAGCCCAGCTCAAGCGCCCGTAACGCACTCTCGATCACCTCAGCTGACTTGCTTTGCAGTACCTGGCGGACACTGTTTCCCATGGCGTCGAGAGGCAGACCGCAGACCACCGCCGCAGCACCCAAGGCCACCATATTGATGCGTCCATCCGGTAGACCGGAGGCGAAGGTCTTGAAGGGGATTTCGCGGATTTCAGCGCCGTTGCTGCGCAACAGAGCCGGAACCTCGCCCGCTTTGGGATCGCAAAGTATCAGGCTTTTGTTCGACAGCGGGATCTCATCGGCGAAGCGTTCGATATTCAGCCAGTCGAGCGCCAGCAGAAGATCATACTCATCCCCCATACACTCCACCGGGTCAGTACTGAACCGGACCATCGCCGCCGATTCGCCACCACGGATCTGCGGACCAGCGGAGCGGGTCATCAAGCCCTGATAACCGCAATGTGCTGCTGCCTCAAGCAGAATCCGGCCAGCGGTCACCGCGCCACTGCCGCCTGAACCGGTTATCGCTACCGAGTAGGGTTTGCTCAGGGCAGAGGGTTGTTGATCATTCATTAATGATGAGCACCTCGATTCTGCGATTGCTCTTGCGTCCAATCTCAGTCTCGTTGTTGGCCACCGGACGCGCCTCGCCATAGCCGATCGCGGTTAATCGGGTTCTCTCCACTCCACCGACCTTTTCAAGAAATGAGGCCACCGTCTCTGCCCGCTGTTGCGAGAGTGTGCGGTTGGTCTCATCCCCGCCTACCGAATCGGTATGTCCGGAGACCACCACATCGGGACTGGGAAAGGATTTGATGGCCGTTACGATCTTGTCCAGCAGTTCAAAATTTTCAGCCTGGATATCGGTACCGCCGCTGGGGAAGTTGAAGGCTCTCATCTCCAACAGGATGTTGTGACCCTGCCGATAGACGTTGGCCTCTTCGGCACTGAACAGATCCTGAATCTTATCGAAGCGGGCCTGAGCTTCCTGGTTCTGACGCTCCACGGCGGCCAAGCGGGTCTGCAGATCGATGCGCGTGGCCAGTTCAGTTTTGCGCAACTCGGCATAGTTGGCCAGTTTGTCCTGCAGCACCTTCACCACTTCGTGATTGGGCAGATCGAATGGCAGCCGCTCATCGGTGGACTCGTTGATCTGTGCCAACTGTTTCTGATACCAAAGCAGCACATCCTCCGAAGTGTACTCCCGGTTGTCGAACTCTTTGATCAGTTCGGTGAGCTCGATACTTCTTCGTGCCTGCTTACTCGCTTCCAGCGCATGGTTCTTCGCCTTGGTTCGCTGGGTTCGGTTGGTCTCCAATACCGCGATTGCCAACGCCAACTCCTCGCGCGCCAGTTTCAGGGTTTTCGGCGCATACTCATCCGCTTCACTCTTGATTGCCTGGGAGATGTCATAGCGGGCATTCTCGGTGGCATCCTGCTTCAGCGCCTCCAGTTCAACCTCTGAGTAGCCTTCCAACATCTCGGGACGCCACTTCTTCGCCGCTTCAAGGTCACCCTGCTCCACCTGTTCAGCTGCCTGACGTAACTTTTTGTCGAGGGCTTTGAACTGATCCGCCATTATCGTGTCGGCTTCTGCGGCGATCGCCAAGCGTCGGGCTTCCAGCACCTCACGCATCAATGACTTGGTGGTAATCGCATCGGCTTCCGCTTTGTCGAGGATCACCCGCCCTTCACGCATTGTATCTGCGACCGCTTCGTCTTTCTTGGATCGTCCCAGGGAGATGGCCTGATTGAGTTTGTTCTCTGCCTTGCGGAACCCTTCGGGCGCCAGATTGAATAGCCCGTTCGACTCATCCTCAGCCAGCCGCTTCCTGAAGCTTGCGATCTCACCATAGGTTTCAAACACATCGCTCTGGGAGAGGGTTGGGGCCGTGGTACAACCGACAAACAACACTCCCAAAACAATCAGATAAGCACATCTTTTTAGAAGCGTCATAGCTTACATCTCCGGGGCGTTCCAAGCGTCAGAGGGACATTCAGATCGACTCTCTGCCCACTCATTAACCCGGCGGCTGAAAGGGGTAAACTGAGTCACCGGGTCAATCTACTGTTATCCCCTCATCATATCATTGCCTTCGCCAGGCTGCGATGCCAGTGTGCTGTCTCATACTCACACTGATATCACGCATGAGTATGAGACAGCACACTGGAGCAGGAAAATTCGATCTTAAAGAACGTTATCCAGCAGCCAGAGACGCAGCCGCAGAGTCAACTCCGGTGTATAGCCCACGGATACGAATCGCACTTGGCGATTTTCATCGATGATGTAGCTGGTAGGCAGCCCCCGGACCCGCCAGGCGGAAGAGAGTCTTCCCTGTGGGTCATTGATGGTGGTAAAGCCAAGATCATTGGCTTTGAGATAGTCACTGACTTCTGCCTCGTGTCCGGACTGCATGGCCACGGTGATCACCTTGTGGTCTTCCGCCAGCTGTTCGATCGCCGGCGCTTCCAGTTTGCACACCGGGCACCAGGTCGCCCAGAAATGGACCACCACCGGTTCATCTCCGAGGCTTTCCAGATCGACGGGTAGCCCTTCCAGGCTGTTTGCAGAGAGGGGTGGCGCGACACCCGCCACGAGATCCCGGGTCTGCCAAAGATGGATCAGAAACAACACCAGCAGGAGGCCAGCCAACTGCAAGCCCCAGCTGAGCAGGCGACGGGTCAGAGGCGGTTTTACAGAGCTCTCCTGTTTCATTGAACGATTCCGCTGTCAGCTTTTCCTTATGTTTCCTGTTTGGGGAGTTACTCCCGCTCCTCGATCCAGGCAGCCTGGATCGCCTCGAGTATCTTCTCACCGGAGTGGTGTGGGTCATCGTCGAACTCATCCAGTTTGATCACCCAATCCCGCAGATCGACAAAGTTGACCGTTCGTGGATCCACGTCCGGATAGGTTTCGTCGAGTTCAATCGCTATGTTGAGACTATCCACCCATTTCAAACCCATGACAATCTCCCAATCAGTGGTGTTCTGAAACCATGTTGATGGTGTATTTCGGTATCTCGATCACCAGGTCTTCATCGCCGACCGTGGCCTGGCAACTGAGTCTCGATTCCGGTTCAAGCCCCCAGGCCTTGTCCAGCATATCCTCTTCCACCTCTTCCGCCTCCTGCAAAGAGTCGAAACCTTCGCGCACGATCACGTGGCAGGTGGTACAGGCACAGGACTTTTCACAGGCGTGTTCGATCTCGATACCGTGTTTCAGTGCGGCATCGCAGATGGTCGTTCCCGGTTCCACATCGATCGCCGCCCCTTCGGGGCAGATCTCTTCGTGAGGTAGAAAGATGACTTGAGGCATACGGCTTCCTTTAAGCTGCGGAAACTAGGTTTAACTATTGATCGAACTCGTCGACACTGTGGCCTGACATGGCTTGCTGAATACTCTGATTCATGCGTCTCTCCACGTAGAAGCCACAGCTTTTTTCGAGTTCGGCTATCTGATTCTTGATCTGCTCCTGATCCCCATCCTTGCTCACGCTACGCAGAGTCTCGAGGGCAGCATCCACCTGCTGACGTTCGGTCGCGTCCAGCAACCTCTCCCCATCCTCGGCCAGTGCGGCCTGCAGTGCTTCGATCACCCGTTCCGCTTCGACCTGCTGCTCTCTCAGGCTGCGTGCCTGTTTGTCTGCATCCGCGTGGGCTATGGAGTCACGCAGCATGGTTTCGATCTCCTGATCGGTCAGACCATAGGAGGGTTTGACCTCGATATTGGCCTGCACACCACTGCTCTGCTCGATCGCACTGACACTCAACAGGCCATCGGCGTCGACCGCAAAGGTTACTCGGATGCGCGCCGCGCCGGCAACCATCGGTGGTATACCGCGCAGTTCAAATCGGGCCAGAGAGCGACAGTCCGAAACCAGCTCACGCTCTCCCTGAACCACATGAATCGCCATCGCCGACTGGCCATCCTTGAAGGTGGTGAACTCCTGGGCCCGGGCTACCGGTATTGTCGTATTTCGGCTGATCAGTTTCTCACTCAGACCGCCCATGGTTTCGATACCCAGGGAGAGTGGGATAACGTCCAGCAGCAGCATCTCATCACCGGGTTTGTTGCCCACCAGGATATCCGCCTGGATTGCGGCACCGACCGCCACCACCCGATCCGGATCGATGTCCACCAAAGGTTCGGTATTGAACAGCTCGCCGACTTTTTCCCTGACCCGGGGCACCCGGGTGGAGCCACCCACCATGACCACTTCCTGAACCTCGTCGACACTCACCCCGGCATCTCGCAGGGTGCGTCGGCAGGCCATCAGGCTCTTTGTCACCAGAGGATCGACCAGGGTGTTGAACTGTTCCCTACTCAAACTACCCTGCCAGCTCTGACCGGTTCCGATTGGGACTTCGATCTCGGTCTGCTCTGCCTGACTGAGGGCCTCTTTGGCCGTGCAGGCGGCATGCATCAGACGCTTCGCCATCCCCTGACTGACATTCTCATCGATACCGGCCTGCTGCATGATCCATTCAGCCACACAGCGATCGAAATCATCACCGCCGAGTGCCGAATCGCCACCGGTGGCCATAACCTCGAAGACCCCTTTGTTGAGTCTGAGTACGGAGATATCGAAGGTGCCACCACCCAGGTCATAGATCGCGTGCACCCCTTCAGCCCCTTTATCGAGACCGTAGGCGACGGCAGCGGCAGTTGGCTCATTCAGCAGTCTCAGGACATGCAGTCCCGCCAGCTTGGCCGCATCCTTGGTTGCCTGACGCTGCGCCTCATCGAAATAGGCGGGCACGGTGATCACCACCCCTTCCAGCGGACCGCCCAGGGTTCCTTCTGCCCGTTCCGAAAGCTGCTTGAGCACTTCGGCTGAGACCTCCACCGGTGAGATATCCCCGGCTTCCGTTTTGATTCTGGGGACGCTGCTCTGCTGATCGACAAAGTGGTAGGGCAACTGACTGCCCAGGGTCTTGATATCGTCGACACCACGACCGATCAGCCGTTTTGCCGAGGAGATGGTATTCAGTGGATCATCCACTTCCGACTGTTTGGCTTCGTGGCCGACCTGTATGCCGGATTGCTGATAGCGCACCACGGAAGGTAACAGATGACGCCCCTGCTGGTCCGGCAACGTCTCAGCCTTACCGCTGCGAACTGTGGCAACCAGCGAGTTGGTGGTGCCGAGATCGATACCCGCAGAGAGTCGGTGCTGATGGGGGGCCTGGGCCTGACCGGGTTCAGCAATCTGAAGAAGTGCCATCTATCTCATTCCACTCAATTCAAACGATCTTCAAGTTCCGCCTCGACACGCTCCATCTCCGCACGGAGCTTCTGTAGAAAGCGCATTTTCCGTAAAATCTCTCGAGCCTCTTGCAGCTGCTCATCATTCGGGGTTTCAAACTGCATCGCCATCTGTGCCACCAGCTCGGTGATCTGTTTGTTGATCCTGCCACTCAGGTCGAGCAGCGTCTCATAGGGCCCAGCCTGTTCCCGCAGGCTCTCCAGCTCTTCCCGCAACTCCATCTGCTGCATCAGAAACTCCATGTCCTGGGTCGACTCGTTTTGAGCATCCATCTCCACCCCGTGCAGGGAGAGCAGATAGGCGGCCCGGGCGACCGGATCCTTGAGGGTTTCAAACGCCTCGTTGATCAATGATGCGCCCTGTACGGAGAGACGTCGCTCCTGTTCGGTACCGTTTGCATATCGGTCCGGATGGACCACCCGTTGCAGATCACGATAGCGATCCGCCAGGGAAGAGGCATCGACAATGTAGCCCACAGGCAGGCCAAAAAGATCAAAGTAATTTTTCGAAAAATCCAGCATATCGAAAAAAACGGCCACCCTGAGGCAGCCGTCCCTTATTCTTTGTTAATGGTGTTCTAAACCGTGAAACTTTCACCGCAACCACATTCGCCATTGGCGTTCGGATTGTTGAACTTGAAGCCTTCGTTCAACCCCTCGCGGGCATAATCCACCTCGGTGCCGTCCAGATAGACCAGGCTCTTCTCATCGATGATGACCTTCACGCCCCGGTCTTCGAACACCTGGTCATCATCCTGAACTTCATCGACGAACTCCATTTCGTAAGCCATGCCGGAGCAACCTGAGGTGCGAACACCCAGACGTATACCGATTCCCTTCCCCCGATTGGCAAGGAAGTTCTGAACACGCTGTGCGGCGGCTTCTGTGATCGTGATACCCATGTCTCTACTCTATCAGATCGGCAGGCAACAGTGCCGAAATTATTTCTCGTTTTTGTCCGAATAGTCCTTGATCGCTGCCTTGATGGCGTCTTCCGCCAAAACCGAGCAGTGAACCTTGACCGGCGGCAGAGCCAGCTCTTCGGCGATCTCTGAATTCTTGATCTCCTGTGCCTGCTCCAGGGTTTTGCCCTTGACCCACTCGGTCAGCAGACTGCTGGATGCGATCGCAGAGCCGCAGCCATAGGTTTTGAAGCGGGCATCTTCGATCACACCATCGTCATTCACCTTGATCTGCAGGCGCATCACATCGCCACAGGCGGGCGCACCGACCATACCGGTACCGACTTGAGTGTCATCTTTATCGAAGGCACCCACGTTACGTGGATTTTCATAATGATCCAGGACTTTGTCACTGTATGCCATAATCTAACCTCGGAATGACGCGCTTAGTGCGCAGCCCATTGAATTGACTTCAGGTCGATGCCGTCCTTGAACATCTCCCATAAGGGCGACAGCTCCCGCAGTCGCTCCACTTCGCTACGGATCTTGTTGATCGCGTAGTCCACCTCTTCCACGGTGGAGAAGCGCCCCAGGGTAAAGCGGATCGAGCTGTGTGCCAGCTCATCCTCACGCCCCAGTGCGCGCAGTACATAACTCGGCTCCAGACTGGCTGAGGTGCAGGCGGAGCCTGAAGAGACCGCCAGATCCTTGAGCGCCATGATCAGGGATTCCCCCTCGACAAAGGCAAAGCTGACGTTCAGGTTACCGGCCACACGATGATTCTCGTCACCATTCAGATAGACCTCTTCCATATCCTTGATGCCGTCCCAGAGACGTTGCCGCAGGCCGAGAATTTTTTCATTCTCCGCCGCCATCTCCTGCTGGGCCAGACGGAAAGCCTCACCCATGCCGACGATCTGATGGGTTGCCAGGGTACCGGAACGCATCCCCCGCTCATGGCCACCGCCATGGGTCTGGGCCTCCAGACGGACTCTCGGTTTGCGCCGCACGTAGAGGGCGCCGATGCCTTTGGGTCCGTAAATCTTGTGTGCCGAGAAGGACATCAGATCGACTTTCAGATTCTGCAGATCGATCGGCACCTTTCCGGCACTCTGCGCGGCGTCCACATGCAGCAGGATCTTGCGTTCACGGGTCATCTCGCCAATCGCTTCGATGTTCTGGATCACACCGATCTCGTTGTTGACGTGCATGATGGAGACCAGAATGGTGTCGTCGCGCAGGGCTGATTCAAGCTTCTGCAGATCGATCAGGCCATTCGGCTCAGGATCCATATAGGTAATCTCATAACCCTGACGCTCAAGCTGGCGGCAGGTATCGAGTACCGCTTTGTGTTCGGTCTTGCAGGTGATGATGTGGCGGCCTTTCTTCACATAGAACTCCGCAACACCTTTGATGGCCAGGTTGTTGGACTCAGTCGCGCCGGAGGTCCAGACGATCTCTTTCGGATCCGCATTGACCAGATCCGCCACTTGTTGCCGGGCTTTGCCAACCGCCTCGTCTGCCGCCCAGCCAAAGGCGTGGGAGCGGGAGGCCGGATTGCCGAAATCACCATCCGGGGTCAGATAGCTGCACATCAATTCCGCAACACGGGGATCCACCGGTGTCGTTGCCGAATAGTCCATGTAAATGGGTAACTTCATCTCAAACTCCGACTCTAGAACTGATCAGGCCCCGGCAGGGCCGCTGGACATATCCGTCATTGAAACATCCATGCCCGGAGTCGTCTCTTGCTCCGGTTGTCCCTGTCGCTGAGCAACTTCACGAACCGCCTGACGGTCCATTAAATCCTGAAGGCTTATTTTGTTGAGATAGCCGTAGATCTGATTACTTAAATCCGACCACAGATCGTGCGTCAAACAACGTTCATTGTTCTGGCAGTTGTGGGCGCCGTTACAGCGAGTGGTGTCGATATTCTCATCCACCGCAGAGATGACTTCACCAACGAAGATCTCATTTGCGTTGCGTCCCAGACTGTATCCGCCACCGGGTCCGCGTACACTGGCAACCAAAGACTTTTTGCGCAAGCGTGAGAACAGCTGCTCAAGATATGAGAGCGAGATACCCTGCCGTTGAGCAATATCCGCCAAGGTGATTGGACCCTCTCCATAATGGAGTGAAAGATCCAACATTGCAGTCACCGCATAACGGCCTTTAGTGGTCAGCTTCACTTCGTCAGCTCCATGAATATTTCCAAACGCTAATATACATTCCCAACCAAATTAGTCAAGATTATCCCACCCTGATCATTCGGTGGTTTTCTCACTCTCTGTGGCTACCTCATCCAGCTTTTTCAGCTCATCCGCCGTGGAGATGATCTCGCAGGAATCCAGATCCGGCAGCCGGGTGCCATCCTCATCGATGCCGAGCTTTTTCATCGCCTCGCACATCGACTGCATCTTGTTGTCCATGACGTGGATATGGTCCAGCATGCAGTTGATGGCATGCGCCACTGGATCGGTGGCGTCCTTGGTTGCGCCATAGGCATCGAAACCGATCTTCTTGGCGATCTCTTCCCGGTGGCCTTTGGTCTCAGGCTTACTCGGCGTTATCAACTTGCCGGGGACACCCACAACCGTGGCCCCTTCCGGAACATCTTTCACCACCACCGCATTGGAACCGATCCTGGCTCCTGCACCGACTTCGATGGGGCCGAGCACCTTGGCACCGGCACCTACCACCACATCGTTGTGCAGGGTCGGGTGTCGTTTGCCCTTCTCCCAACTGGTGCCACCGAGGGTCACTCCATGATAGAGGGTGCAATCGTCACCGATCACCGCTGTCTCACCAATCACCACACCCATGCCGTGATCGATAAAAAACCGTCTGCCGATCACCGCTCCCGGATGGATCTCAATCCCGGTCAGCAGTCGGGCAAGATTGGAGATGATCCGCGCCAGCCACTTCAGCCCCAGATTCCATAATCCGTGGGAGAGACGATGAAATATCACCGCATGCACACCCGGGTAGGTGGTGACCACCTCAAAGGCATTGCGGGCGGCAGGATCACGCTCGAAAACACTCTGGATATCCTCTTTCCAGCGTGAGACTTTACGTTCTCCTGATTCTTCCAACTGCTTACCTACATCTGATTGTGTTAACGGTGAGGCCACTCTATGCGTCCAGAAAGTGCAATCGGGCCCTCATTGGAAAGGCCGGATTTGGTATGAAACAGAGGTTCCATAAACATAATGGTGGCATGAGGGGAGCAGATTATCCACAATCCCGCACAAAATACTAGGGTATTGATCAATCGAGTTCCATGCCTGGCACGAAAAAATAATCTAACTATCTGTTTTTATTAGAGATAGCAACTTGAGCTCAAAGAGTGGAAAGGTACGCTTGCCAAGCCGCCTAACGGCGCATCGACTTACGCCCCTGCATGGCGCTGAAAATACCCCGCAGGATGTTGACCTCATCTTTGTCAAGCCGCGCCCGCTGAAACAGACTGCGCAGTCGTCTGAGCAGTTTTTCCGACTGCCGGGTATCGGTAAAACCGATATCATCCAGCGCCTGTTCCAGGTGGCTATGGAAGCTCTGCAGCATATCCGCCGTGGCCAGATCCCGCTCCAGCTCCGCCTCGGCAGGAGTCTTCTGCAAATGGGCCAGATAGACCTCGTAGCTCAACACCTGAACCGCCATGCCGAGATTGAGAGAGCTGTACGCCTGGTTGGTGGGGATGTGTACCAGAAAAGTGCAACGATCCAGTTCGCTGTTGGTGAGACCGGAGCGTTCCCGACCGAATACCAATGCCACTTCCCCCAGCTCCGCCTCGGCCACCAGTTTTTGTGCCGACTCTCTGGGGGATGACACAGGCCAGTTGACCGTGCGAGCACGGGCACTGGTGCCAACCACCAGACGGCACCCATCGAGTGCCTGATCCAGCGTCTCCACCACCTTGGCCCGATCCAGCAGGTCATCGGCTCCGGATGCTCGGGAGGTGGCTTCCGCATCGGGAAACTGCAGCGGGTTGACCAGATAGAGTTGGGAGAGGCACATGTTTTTCATCGCCCTGGCAACCGCACCGATATTGCCCGGGTGGCTGGTATCGACCAGCACGATTCGGATATTGTTCAGCATAACCGGTAAAGGGTACCTGAATCGATGATTCGATTGTAGCGGCGCTACGCCATTCAGCAGGGCAATTTGGGGCTGCCCGCAAGGTCTACTCCCGGAGATGGGATTGCCACTGGTCTGCCGCCACACCGGGTGGCAAGGGCACTCTTGAAGCCCTGAAAATCAGCGATTTCATCGCCAGGCGATGCGCATCCGGAAGAAAGTGTTTATCCAGCCAGCCACATGCTGTATCCTCGCCGCCCATGAATCCCATGGTAAACATAGCTGTACGCGCTGCCCGCGAGGCCAGTAAAGTGATCACCCGCAACTTCAACCGGGTCGACCGTCTGACCATCGCTGACAAGGGCAGTAACGATTTCGTCACCGAAGTGGACCGCAATGCGGAAGCTGCGATCATCAACGTGTTGCGGGAGAAGTTTCCCAGCCATGGCATTCTCGCTGAAGAGAGTGGCCATCAGGCCGGTGACGACTATCAGTGGATCATCGATCCCCTCGACGGCACCACCAATTTTCTGCACGGCTTCCCCCAGTTTGCCATCTCCATTGCCCTGAAAGTCAAAGGGCGCCTGGAACTGGGCGTGGTTTACGATCCGATCAGTGAAGAGATGTACACCGCTAGTCGTGGCGAAGGGGCGCTGCTCAACGACCATAGGATCCGGGTCTCCCAGCGCAAGAGTCTGGATGGCGCCCTGCTCGGCACCGGACTCCCCTATCGGGATTTCAGATTCGAAGAGAACTACATGGGTATGCTGCGCGACCTGATCAAGGACAGCGCCGGTATCCGTCGCCCCGGTTCTGCCGCCCTCGATTTCGCCTATCTGGCCGCCGGCCGGACGGACGGTTTCTGGGAGCTGGGCCTGAGTGAATGGGACTTTGCCGCCGGTGCGGTACTGGTCAGGGAAGCTGGCGGTCTGGTCACCGATATTGGCGGTGGAGAGCGCTTCCTGGAGACCGGTAATGTAATTGCCGGTAATGTGAAGGTCCATAACGCCATGCTGAGACGCATCCGCCCTCATCTGGACGACAAACTCACCGCTTAATTCCCAGGCGTAAGAACCGGGTTCACAGATTGCAGTCAGTTGCCAATCTGCTGCTCAAGAATTGCCCCAAATAACCGTTAGTTGGAGTGTAGATAACCTCTCACCCAGATGGGCAATTGCAGATGCTAGAAGACCTTAAAAAGAAGAAAACTCTGAGCGACCGAGCGCTTGAGCTGGTCATGCGTGATGTGATGAGTGGACTGATGGATGTCTCGATGCAGTTAGGGAAAGAGTGCCTGGAAACATCATCGGCCGAGATCCTGATGACCTCACATGACGAAAAAACGGAGGCTGTTCGAAGCGTTAAAAAAAACCAGCTGAAGTAACAGCAAACGACACCAATGACGGGTGATAGCAGGCCCATCAGATGTGGGCCTGCTATCAACCTTAAACGGCAACAAGAACCGATCTGATCCGCATCGGTACGGGATACGCTCCCTGTTACGCCCCCTCAGGGCGTCTCATCCACCACCTCATCATCCTTTTTCACCGGCATCAGATCGGCTCGGCTGACACCCATGGATATCACTGAGCTACTGGCCACATAGATGGATGAGTAGGTACCGATCACCACGCCCACGATCAAGGCCAGGGCGAAACCGTGAATGATCTCACCACCGAACAGGAACAGCGCGATCAACACCAGCAAGGTGGTACCGGATGTGATCAATGTTCTGGAGAGGGTCTGATTGACCGAGGTATTGATGATCTCCACCGTCTCCCCTTTACGCATCTTGCGGAAATTCTCACGGATGCGGTCGAACACCACGATGGTGTCGTTGAGGGAGTAACCGATTACCGCCAGTACCGCAGCCAGCACCGGTAGATCGAACTCCACCTGAAAAAGGGCGAAGAAGCCGACTGTGATCAAGACGTCATGCACCAGTGCAATCACCGAACCGACCGCAAAGCGGTACTCGAAGCGTAAACCGACGTAGATCAGAATGCCGATCAAGGCATACAGCATGGCCAGACCACCATCTTCGGTAAGCTCTTCACCCACCTGAGGACCGACAAACTCCACCCGTCTCAGCTCAGCCTCCGGGGTGATACTCTGCATGGCGTGAAACGCGCGATCACTCAGTTCAGAACTCTCCACTCCCTCCTGGGGGGCCAGTCTGACCAGTACCTCCTGGGAAGTTCCGAAGTGTTGTACCACGGATTCCGTGAAACCATCCTTCTCCAACGCCTCGCGAACGACCGCAAGCTCTATCGCCTGGGGGTATTTCACCTCGACCAGGGTGCCGCCGGTGAAATCGATGCCCAGATTGAGCCCCCTGATGAAAATCGCAGCCAGAGAGATCAGCAGTAGAAAAATAGAGAAATAGATCGCCAGCTGGCGTTTCCCCATCAAATCGAGATAAGTGCCTTTATTCAATATCTGCATCTGCTTAGCCTCTTCAGATCGCCAGGGATTGCACGCGCTTACGACCGTAGATCCAGTTGATCACGGCACGTGTGCCGATAATGGCGGTAAACATGGAGGTTAAAATACCGATCGCCAGGGTTACGGCGAAACCTTTGATCGGGCCGGTACCGAAACTGAACAGTACCACCGCCGCAATCAGGGTGGTGATGTTGGCATCGATGATGGTTGAAAAGGCCTTCTCATAACCGGCCTGAATACTCGCCTGGGGCGAATTGCCGTTGGCGATCTCCTCACGAATACGCTGGAAGATCAGCACGTTGGCATCCACCGCCATACCGACGGTAAGCACGATACCGGCAATACCCGGCAGTGTCAGAGTAGCCTGCAGCATCGACAGAATGGCAACGATCAGCACCAGGTTCATCACCAGGGCCATATCCGCCACCAGTCCGAAGACCCGGTAGTAGACCGCCATGAAGACCATCACCATCGCCAGACCGATCATCACAGAGGCAAAGCCCTGGTCGATACTGTCCTGTCCCAGGCTGGGTCCGATGGTCCGCTCCTCGACGATTTCGATCGGTGCGGCCAGAGCACCGGCGCGCAGCAACAGGGCCAGATCCCGGGCCTCTTCGGTGGTATCGAGTCCGGTGGTCTGGAAGCGGCGACCAAAGGGTTCACGAATGGTGGCGATGGAGATAACCTCCTCCACCTTGCGCTTCACCTTCACCGGCTTGCCGTCGACCATACGGGTGGTGGTGCGGTTCTCGATGAACACCACCGCCATCGGCCGGCCGACATTCTCATTGGTCATGCGCCGCATACGCTTGGCGCCCACCCCATCCAGACTGACGAATACAGCGGGTGAACCGGTCTGCTGATCCAGGCCTGAGGAGGCGTCAACGATCTGGTTACCGGTCACGATCACCCGTTTCTTCAGCAATACGGGTCGACCATCACGTTCGTAGTAGAGGCTGGCACCCGGCGGTACACGCCCGTTGACCGCATCCTCGACACTGTGTTCGGTATCCGCCAGACGATACTCCAGAGTGGCGGTGGCACCGAGAATCTCTTTGACCTTGCCGGGATCCTGGGCACCGGGGAGCTGGACCACGATACGCCGCACCCCCTGCTGCTGGATGGAAGGCTCTGAGATACCCAGGGCGTTGACACGATTGCGCAGGGTGGTGATGTTCTGTTGCAGGGCAAATCGCTGAACTTCCTGCTTCTCAGCCGGGGAGAGGCTGACTTCCACCAGGAACGCCTCCTCCTGGTCCACATCCTGGACATTCAGATTGCGGAATTCGTTACCGATCAATTCGATCGCCTGGTCCCGCTTTTCAGCGGTATTGAATTTCACTACGACCTGTTCACCTTCACGGCTGATGCGGACATAGCGCAGCTTCTCTTCCCTCAGCAGGGTGCGGATATCGCTGCTGTAACGCTCCGCCGCCTGGGTGATGGCGGACTCCATGTCCACATCGATCAGCACATGGATACCACCGCGCAGATCGAGGCCCAGATACATGGGTTCCGCACCCAGACCGATCAGCCAATCGGGCAGATCGGGGGCCAGGGTCAGCGCTGGGGTATAGTCTTCACCCAGGGCTGCGGCGATGTGATCCATCGCTTTCAGCTGATCTTCCGAGGAGTTGAAACGTACCAGCAGTTTCTTCTGCTGCATCTCCATCCCTTTGGCACTGATGCCCAACTGCTGCAGTGCCTGTTCGATCCGACTCTGGGTCGTTTGGTCCACCACCGCATCACGGGTCGCCGAGATCTCCATGGAGGGATCCTGACCGAACAGGTTGGGCAGCGCATACAGCGCACCCAGCAGGACCACCACCAGAACCATCAGATTCTTCCAAATTGGATATTGGTTCATTGTGTTTTTTCTAATTCAGTTTTGCCATCGATAAACGGGCAGCCCAGACAGGCCGCCCCTGCTTGCCTGAGGAGGACTAGAGCTCTTTCAGTGACCCCTTGGGCATCACGGTCTCCACAGCCGAGCGGCGGACCTTGACCTCAGTGCCTTCAGAGATCTCCACCAGGATAAAGTTCTCACCCAGATCGGAAATCTTTCCGGCTACGCCGCCTGCCGTTACCACTTCATCCCCTTTCGACAGACCGTCAACCAGCTTTTTATGCTCTTTCTGACGTTTGATCTGGGGACGGATCATCAGGAAATAGAGCACCGCGCCAAAGATCACCAAAGGCAGTAAACCGGTAAGTGCATCAGCCTGACCGGCGGCGGGTGCCGCTTCCGCCATGGCATCGGAAATAAAGAAACTCATCGCTATCAACCTCTCAATGGGGGTAATAAAAGTCAGCCCGGTTCAGTCGTGGCCGCACCAGGCAAAAAAATCAGCCGCCGATTATGACACAGAAGCGTGCAAGAATCAGGAATTGCGGGGTTTTGATTGCAGATTTCAGACCCCACTCGCATCTGCCGGGGATAGTTAACCCATCACTTGAGGCGTTCACACGATCTGATTAACCGCAAATGGACGCGAATCACCGCAAATTATCGCAAAGAAGTCAGATAACTAAAGCTATTCGCGGCATTTTGCGGTGATTCGCGTTTATTTGCGGTTTACTCTCTAAATTCCATTCCCATCACAATGACGCTGGCAGAAACGCACTTGGAAGTGCGGCAAAGCCGCACCCAATGGAATCAGGTGATCAGTACCAGATCGAGACGTAGGCCTTGATCACATTGGCGGAGAATGAGTAGAACGGCTCTTCGCCGACCACCCCACCCCGGGTCAGGTCGCGGAAATCGTCGTAGTCGAAGTGTATGTAGTCATAGGCCAGGTTGAGCGTGCCGCGATCGACGAACTGCAGAAAACCCGGCTTGATCTCATAGCTCATCGCCAATCCCAGGGTATGGCTCTGAAAACTGCTCAGCTCCTTATCCCGCGCCAGATAGGTCTGGGGGGCGCGCCGGGTGAACAGATCGCTGTAGAAATCGGCCCCATCCTGAGTGTAGTAACGGTAACGAATATCGAAGATCCACTTCTCTTTGAAGGGGTGGGTGTAGGCCAGCTCGAAATTGTTGGCATCAACTCCCCAGGTGTCGTTGAAGTAGCGATACTCACTGCTCAGCGCGGCCCGGTACGGCAGGTAGTATTTCAACCTGAGCGCCAGCGCGTTGCTGGTCCTGGTGCGCGGATAGACCTCCGGCAGATAGCTGTAACCATTGCCGGCCAGGGGATCCAGATAGCGATAGGAACGATACGGGTTGTTAAGAAAACCCTCGTCGGTGATGGTCTCCCAGCCAACCCCCAGAATGGTGTTCTTGGTCAGAATCTGACTCAGGCTTAGCCGATAGTTCTGGCGTTTCACCTGATCACCGAAATCCGCATCCCCGTTACGACTGATATCGTCGTTGCCGACCGAGTAACCCAAGGAGACGGTGGTCAGATCGCCGAACATGTCATGGCTGATGCTGAAACTGCCGGTCTCGGAGAGATAGTCACTCTCGTCACTTTTGGTCAGCGCCAGACTCATCAGGGTTTTGTTGTGCAGATAGTCCATCGAGAGGCTGGTCTCGGTCCGCTCTTCGGTGTAGGGCGATGCGGTTGAAACCACATCCACAGAGGCGCTGGAGATCGAGTCCACATAGTAGTTGGCGCTCAAGGAGACCGTATCCATTACCGATTTGCGTACCAGGATCGAGGGACCGTCCACCTCGACACCACCACCGTCGTAACGGTGATACATGACGTCGGCCCGATCCTCCGGCAGGACCGTGGCGAACAGACTGAATGCGGGCAGAGACGCCAGTATCAGCAGCAGCCAGTGACGACCGGGAGAGAACAGCAAAGCGATCCTATGAATCAGCACAGCAGGCTCAGTTACAGCCACAACCGCCTCCTCCACCACCTTCTGCGCCACGCGCCGCCTCTCTGGTCTGGTAGACGTGGTGACGGAATCCATTGGCTACCGGATCCCGCTCGAAGCTCATGATCGGATCGGCCAGGCGCGCCCGTTCATAGGGTTGCACCCAGGGCTCGATAGCGCATCCAGTGAGCGCCAGCAGGAGCACAAGCGGCAGCAGACGATGATTGGTTAACATGACGACTTGCCTCACTCTTTCAGCAATGCCCGGATCTGCTGCTGATAGTCATCTTCATATCCAGGTTTGTAACCTTGATGCAGATGCCGGATGTTGCCATCCCGGTCCACCATGAAGGTGCTGGGCATCGCTTTCACCTGATACTGCTTACTGACTTTGTTGCTGCTGTCATAGAGAATCGGAAAGTCGACCGGAATCTCCTTCAGCATCTTCTGCGCAGCGGCAGGCTGCTCATCCACATTGACCCCGAGCAGGGTGAATCCCATCCCCTGGTAGCGATCATAGAGCTGCTGCAACAGAGGCATCTCCTGACGGCAAGGACCACACCAGGAGGCCCAGAAATTGACCATCACAACATTGCCCCGCAGTTCGCTCAGTTTGATGTTCTCCCCACTGCGGCTCTTCAGAGTGAAGTCCGGCGCCGGAGTGGCGTCGCCAGAGGCGGCGAGGGAAACAGTGAAGCTGGTCAGCAGACCAAGCAGCAGGGTGGATTTCAGGATCCGCTTCAACAACAAGGAGTTCATCTTCACGTTATCTGTACCTCAAAAGAAAAAGCTCAGGCTACCGGTGAGTTCGAAATTATGGGTGGTTTTGCTCTCGCCGAGCAGGTCCGATTCGAACATGTGATCCCTGGCATCGAGATGGATGGTCAGCCAATCATTGATCAGCAGGCGATAGCCTGCACCCACATTCACAGTAAATTCATCATCCCCGGCAAAGCGGGTGGTGCCGATGCCACCAATCAGATAGAACTGACTGTTATAGGCATATTTACCGCCGAGAAAAACCTCGCCGGGGAGAATATTGTAACCGGCGGAGAGATTGTAATAGGTAAAGCGACGCTCACTGTCAGTGAGCAGCTGTACATCACCACTCAACTGCTCATAACTGGTTTCGTTGGCTTCTGACGTGCCAATCGCCGCTTCGAGAAAGATCGACTCGGTACCATGGTAGGCGAGCCGCAGACCGTAGGCGGCACTGGTACCGAAATCCTCGATGTTCATCAGCCCGGCATAGAGACCGATCTCGAAATCCTCCTCATCGAAATCGGGCTCGATGATCTCCCGACGGGCGATCTCGGGCTCCACCAGCAACTCTTCACGCAGATTCTCGCCAAGCATCTGCTCCTCCGCCTGGCCGGTAGAGAGGTTAAACAGACCCAGCAGGGCTGCTGTACTCAGAAAAAGAAACCGAGTCCGATTTTCCACTGATCAAAATCCTCATTCTCATCACGACTGGTAAACACGGCATAGTGACGAAACTCCCCGCGAAGGAAGAAGCGTCTGGTCAGATAGACCTTCAATCCGGCACCCACATGGGCGGTAGTGTCTGTACGATCCTCAGTCTCCACCAGGGTGGCGTTCGGGTTGGTGCGGATCACACCGCCACCCAGGGTAAAGAAGGGGCTGAATGTCCACTCCGGAAAAGGCTGGGAGACCAGATTGACATCAAACAGATACTCACTGGAGAAATCCCCGAGCGCCTGGGAGAAGCTGACCTCGGTGGAGAGATTCTCGTTAAAGGCATAGCCCGCATAGAGGCCCAGCAGTGCCGCACCCTCCATGTCACCGCCATAGAAGCTGAACTCCCAGGTACGATCCCGAAAATCCTTCTCGGAGTAGGCCTTCAATGGTAAAGGGGTACCATCCTCCAGACGGGTGCGGCGCATCTCATCGATCGCCACCCAACCCTGCTTGCCTTTGCGGGTCTCCACCAGGAACCAGTCGGTGCGACGCTTGTGAATCACCACCCACTCATCCCGTTCGGCCACATGGTGCACAGGATAGACCGCCCCTGGACCGGTATGCATCTCGATGTACGGGGCGAAGACCTGAACCCTCAGGCGTGTCTCTTCCGCCAGCATGGGGGAGCAGAGCAACAGCCCCAGCAGCAGCCCGCCGATGCGCAGTGAAATGTTACTAAACCGTCTCAAGCGTCAATCATCCGCAGGTGCAAGGAATGGATCGTTGAAGTACTGCGCACCGATATCCAGCCACTCATAGATCAGTTTCAGTTCCGCATCCGTGAGATACCCCGCATGCGCGCCTCCCGCTTCAAACACCTCGGTAAAGCGGCTGTCGTTGGCGGAACCTGCCACCATCGAGGCTCCGCCGGGCACCGGCACCGGCACATCGGGCAGCGGGATCGGATTGCCCCCAGCATCGAGAACCAGCTCGCCGTTCTCATCCGTTTCAAACAGTTGATTGCCGTTCTCATCCACCGCCGGCACCAGGATATCCACCAGCAGGCCATCCACCACCTCCTGCATGTTATCGGCAAACAGCAGTTCACGATAGGCGCTGAAGTGTTCCGGTTCATCTTCGGATGGGCCGTCACTGAGATCGAGTTGGGCGTCGGGAACCACGGTTTCACCCGCATCGTCCGTATCGTGACAGACGTTACAGGTGCGATCCTCAAGGGTATTCCCCTCGTTGTCCAAGACCAGCCGGGGCAGTGACCAGAGTGGATGGATGTGCAACTCATAATGGATCATGGCCCGGCACAAATCATTCCAACTGCTGGTGCAGAGCGCATCGTTGAGTGGATTCGGGCTATCCAGATCGGCGTAACGATAGGCGAATGGGGAATCGGGCTGGCGCATCGCAGGATCACTCCAGACATCCTCGAACATCAGATCCATATCCGGATCGCAGGCGCCGGCCCGGCACTGCAGACGGTTGCGTGTCTGAGCCATGCTCTCACCCACATCGGTCCAGAGTTCCGGATTGGTATTCGGGAAGGGCTGACCGGTCACCAGGCTGCCGCTGTTCACACTGGGTGGTGCGGCCGTCAGTCGACCATGGGCCAGGGGACTGTCACCGGCATGACAACCGCCACACTCGATCACCTCACCCGGTCTGAACTGCAACCAGAAACTGTGCACCTCACCGGTACGCCGGCCGTCCGCGTCGAGAACGCTGAAGCTGACCGGCACATTGGCCGGGACTTTGACCTGTACCGATCCGTCGGGATCGATCGGCGCATAGCCCAACACTTCTCGCATACCGAATTGAGCGGTGGCGCCGAAGGCGGAGTTGGAGAACTCGAGCACATCGTCATCCGGCAGGGTAACCGGCTTGATCAGGCGCAGAAAGCGGGCCGGCCGATTGTCGGCACTGGTGAGCGTCGGGTCGGACAGGGTAGCGATATCCGGCTCGGCGCTGTCCACACCATCCAGGTCATAGACACTGCGGATACGCAGCAGCCCCGCCTTCTCGGAAACCAGGGTGGGATCGAGATCGATGCCCGCTGTCTTGTCGTGGATGATCAGCGGCTCGGGACGCTCTACCGCTACCACCACATCACTGTAGATGATCCCCTCCTGGGGTTTCACGATCGGCAGTTGGGTCTGTTTCGAGGGGTCGTAGATGAACAGGCTGTAGAGGGGTGGCGCCTGTTCAACCGCCGGATCGGCCAAGCGTTCATCGTCACATGGGACGATGCGCTCATCCTCCATCAGCCGGCAGGGACTCCAGCTGATCAACAGCCGGTCGGTGTTATCGAACAGGGGATGGGCACTGCGCAGCTGTCCACCCATGGTGATGCTGCCATCTGTGGGAATCTGGTGGTTGGTGGCATTGCTCTGGGCAGGCCCGGTCATCCCCTGGTTGTCCCAGGTGGGCTGTTCGTTATCGATATAGGTCTCGGTATCGATGAAGATCAGCGCCCCACCCTCCTGCGTACCGTCGAAAGGTTGGATCAGCGTGAGGATCCGGCCGTCCGGCATCTCCTGGGGACGCATGAACTGAATGGTGCTGCCGTCGGTACCGGTATCGTGACTGTTCAGACCATACAGCAACTCGAGCTCGGTACCATCCGGATTGATGCGATAGAGGTGGATCGCATTGTTGCCGTCTGCATTGTCCCAACGACTGAAGACGATCTTGCCGCTGGTGACCACTGTGGGTGAGAAGTCGTGACTGCGATTGAAGGAGATCTGGTTGATGTTGGTGCCATCAGCATTCATCACATGCAGCACCATCGCCGGTTCGTTCACCGCCTGTTCCATCGCCAGGTATTGCGGCTTGCCCTCATCCAGCAGTCGCGCCTTGGCCTGCCGCTGGCGGGTCGAGGAGAAGACGATGCGCCCGTCGGGCAGGTAGTGGGGAAAACGGTCGTGCCCATCCTCTGCGGTGATATCGGAGACAATCACCCGACGCAGTCGTGTTGCCGGGATATCGTACTCCCAGACATTCCAGGTCGGCTGATCCTCAGGCTCCGCATCCTCGATCAGAGGCAGTCGCAGGGAGAACAGCAGTTTGCTGCCGTCGAAAGAGACCGAAACATCCCGTACATCCCCTTCGCCACCGGTTATGTTGCCGGTCAGATTGGTCTCATCCGCGCCGGCCGAGGCATTCTCTTTCAGATAGAGATCACCGCCCGCTTCGGTAGCCTGACTGACCCGGATATCGGTTGTACTCTCTTCCGTGATCGGCCGTTTCACATAAGCGACCGGGTAGTCGACCACCACCGGGTCTGGATCCTGACTGTCACCGCCACCACAACCGAACAGTAACAAGGCCATTGAGAGCACTGACAGGGGACTCAATAGCAGCTTGGATTTCACTGGTCTCATTAAACAGTCCGTTCCCTTAAATTACGATTGTCGCAGCTCGGACAGAGGTCTCTTCTGAATAAAGTTAAATTCTGCTATCGACTAATAAAATCATGGACTTGAGAGTCTACCTGATCGAAAACCCCAATCAGTGCTCAAGTTCACACCCTGGAGAAACAGTGTTCACGAATCCGCCACTTCGGATTGACAAAAATAACCCCTGATATAGAAGGAAGGGAAAGCGTTGCATTCAGCCGGCCGAGCGTTCAGCCGTCGGTGTAGAGAATAGGGATTCAGGGGCAAGTCAATATGTCGGAAACACACCCATCTACGGCTCGAAACAGCTATACAACAACCATCAGGGTGGTTGCGTTGATTCTGGCGCTAGGCACCATGATGCCGGCGGTCTCCGGCCCCAGGGAACAGGCGAAGCGCATACACGATCGCATCGCGGGAGTTCCACCGAGTGCCGACACCCTGGCACAGATGGTCGACGAGATCGAAAACAACAACGATCCACTGGCCGCCGCCATGCTGGCGATTGAACATCCCGGTTTCTATAACGTTACCCTGAAAAACTGGGCAACACCCTGGACCAATGAGGACCAGACCCCTTTTGCTCCCCTGAATGACTACACGGCGACCGTGATCGGCATGGTGCGCGACGAGGTACCGTTCAACCAGTTGCTCTCAGCGGACATCATCTACACCGGCAGCAACTCACCGGCCTACTCCAACAGCAACAACGATCACTATGAAACCATGGAGAATCAGGGCCTCGACCTGCAACAGGTGTTGCAGCAAAACACCCAATCGAGCGTCACCGGTCTGCCGCCGGAGGGCACCGCCGGGGTGATCACCACCCGCGCCTCGGCACGGGCCTTTTTCATCGATGGTACCAATCGCAGCATGTTCCGCTTCACCATGCTCAACCATCTGTGCAAGGACCTGGAGCTGATCAAGGATCCGACCCGCCCCAGCGACCGGGTACGCCAGGACGCCTCGCGCAGCCCAGGCGGTGACAGCCGCGTCTATTTCAACAACTGTGTGGGTTGCCACGCCGGTATGGAACCCCTCGGACAGGCTTACGCCTACTACAACTTCGAATATACCGATGATCCGGAGAGCGGCGCGCTGGACTATACACCAGGCGTTGTTCAGCCCAAGTATCTGATCAACAGCTCGGTGTTCAAAGATGGTTATGCCACACCGGACGATCAATGGGACAACTACTGGCGGGAGGGACCAAACGCCAGCCTGGGGTGGGACAGCAGCCTGCCGGGTACAGGTTACGGCGCCAAGTCGATGGGTGAGGAGTTGGCCAACAGCCATGCGTTCGCCGAATGCCAGGTCACCAAGGCATTTCAGGCAGTCTGTCTGCGCGCACCGGTGGACAGTGCGGACCGCAGCAAGATCGCTGAAATCACCAACAGCTTCAAATCCGGTTACAACATGAAGAACGTGTTCGCACAAGCGGCCGTCCATTGTGCGGGAGAGTAATTCAGTGAACAGGTTAAACGGAGATAAAAACAATCGGGGCTTCAACGGATCTGCCTGGCTGCTGATGACGCTACTCTCACTGTTCGGTCTGCAGGCCTGCCAGGATGGAGTCTCTAACGATCCACAGCAGGAGACCACGGTCACCTCCAGCACCTACAGTGGTCCGGCCGCCCGTACCAGTGACATCCAGGGATTCCGGGTCAGTGTGTGGGAGCCTCTGCGGGCACAGAACCGATGCGGCGCCTGCCACAACGCCGGTGGTCAGGCTCCCTTGTTCGTGCGCGAGGATGATGTCAATCAGGCCTATGAAGCGGTCAATCCCTTCATCAATCGCAGCGAGCCGGATGAGTCCTCCCTGGTCACCAAGGTGGCCAATGGTCACAACTGCTGGGAAGCGAGCGACAGCGCCTGCGCCACCATCATCGCCAACTACATCGAATCTTGGGTTGGCGGTGGCGCCAATGCGGGCCGACAGATCGAACTGGAGGCGCCGCCGGAGAATGTGGTTGGTGAGAGCAAGGTCTTCCCGGACGATTCAAGCCTGTTCGCCAGCCATGTCCACCCGCTGCTGACCGACTACTGCACCGAGTGTCATGTGGAGGATGCGGCCGCGCCTCAATCCCCCTATTTTGCCGCCGCGGATGTGGAGACTGCCTATGCAGCCGTGAAGACGTCGATCGATCTCGATACCCCATCCAACTCCCGTCTGGTTCAGCGTCTGATCGAGCTGCACAACTGCTGGGATGACTGCCCGAGCAATGCCCAGGAGATGGAGACCGCCATCGACAACATGGCCAGCGGCATCTCACCGACTCCGGTCGATCCGGATCTGGTGGTGAGTCGGGCACTGACCCTGCCGGAAGGTACGGTGGCAAGCGGTGGCAGTCGCCAGGAGAGCGACGTCATCGCCCTGTACGAATTCAAGACCGGCAGCGGTAACACTGCCTACGACACCAGTGGTGTCGACCCGGCGATCAACCTGACCCTGAGTGGTGACACCACCTGGGTCGAGGGCTGGGGTCTGGAGTTCAGAACCGGCAAGGCCCAGGGCAGCACCAGTGACAGCCGCAAGCTCAGTCAGCTGATCCAGGCAACCGGTGAATACACGGTGGAGGCCTGGGTGGTGCCAAGTAATGTCACCCAGGAGGGACCGGCCAGAATCATCAGTTACTCTGCGGGTACCGATGATCGTAACTTCACCCTGGGCCAGACGCTCTACAACTACGATTTCCTGCACCGCTCCAGCACCACCGACGGCAACGGTGAGCCAGCCCACTCCACCTCGGATGATGATGAGGATCTGCAGGCAACCGAACAACATGTGGTGGTCACTTTCGACCCGGAGAATGGGCGTCAGGTCTATGTCAACGGCATCCACACCGATGACCTGGATGAGACCGCAGCGGGCAATCTCAACGACTGGGACGACACCTACGCCCTGGTACTGGGAAATGAGGCCTCAGGCGACCGCCCCTGGGCGGGCAAGGTGCGACTGCTGGCGATCCACAACCGGGCACTGAATGGGGCACAGATCCAACAGAACTTCGAAGCGGGTGTCGGTGAGAAGTACTTCCTGCTGTTCAATGTCAGCAGCCTGCTCAACCTGCCTCAAAGCTATGTGATGATCGAGGTCAGTCAGTTCGATAACTACAGCTACCTGTTCCGTCAGCCGAAATTCATCAGCCTGGATGAGAGCGTACTGCCGGGCTCGATTCCGATCCAGGGGATGCGCATCGGTATCAACGGAAAAGAGGCGGCCATCGGTCAGGCCTACGCCACCCTCGACACCACCATCAACGACTCCGAGTACACGGTAAACGGTCAGTTGCTGTCGAACATGGGTACCACCATCGCGACGGAAAAAGGTTCGGAAAACGATCAGTTCTTCCTCACCTTCGAGCGGCTGGGTGAGCATACCAATGTCTTCATCGAACCTGAAGCGCTACCGCCGACAGAACCGGCAGATGGTGAACCGGTTTCCAAGGTCGGCCTGCGCACCTTCGATGAGATCAACGCCACCATGGCGTCCCTCACCGGTGTCAGCCAGACCCTTGAAGCGGTACAGACAACCTATACCACCATCAAGCAGCAACTGCCCTCGGCGGAAGCGATCAACGGCTTTCTCTCATCCCACCAGGTGGCGGTCTCGCAACTGGCGATCGAATACTGCAGTGCGATGGTTGACGACACCACATTGAGAGCGGGCTTCTTCCCCGGATTCGATTTCAATGCCAACGCCAACGACATCGCCACAGCGACCTGGCAGAGTCAGGTGGTTAACCCACTGATCGTCAACTTCATGGGTGAGAACCTCACCACCCAGCCCGATCCGGGCCTGGTCGAGAGTGAATTGATGAGGCTGCTTACCGGCAGTGTCGGACTGGCCCGCTGCAGCGGTCAATGTGCCGCGGACCGAACCGAAAAGGCAACCAAGGCCGCCTGTGCCTCGCTGCTGGGCAGTGCCGTAGTGCTACTGCAATAGAAACCCAGACGGAAAGACTAAAGATGCGTAGAAAAGTGAAAAACCTCTCACCGGACGCCCCCCTGCTCCACCCGGATCACCCTCGCCCGGTGACGCGCAGGGATTTTATCCGTCAGGGCATGCTGGCCGGCCTCGGCGCGGTCACCACCCCATCCCTGTTCGGGCTGTTCGCCAATCCCGGTGAAGCCAGAGCGGCTCTCTCGCCGGACCTTGAGACGCTCAAGAACAGCTGCGGTATCGATACCCTGGGTGGCGGCAAGATCCCCTTCATCTGTTTCGACCTGGCGGGCGGCGCGAATATCGCCGGCTCCAATGTCCTGGCCGGACGACAGGGCGGTCAGCTCGACTTCCTCACCACTGCCGGATACAACCGGCTCGGGCTGCCGGGTGACATGGTGCCCTCGATCGTCAATCCAGACACCAACCTGAACGACTTCATCAACAGCGAGCTGGGCCTTGCATTCCACTCCGACAGTGCGTTTCTGCGGGGCATCCTGGAGAAGGTCTCGGTGGGCAATCGGGCCAACATCAATGGTGCGATCATTCCCGCCCGTTCGGAAAACGATACCGGCAACAATCCCCACAATCCGATGTATGCGATCAACCGCTGTGGTGCCGATGGGGAACTGCTGACGCTGATCGGTTCCCGCAGTTCGGACTCAGGCGGTAACTCCCTGGCGCCGGCGGATCAGGTGGATCCTGCCGTGCGACCCACCAAAGTCGATCGTCCCAGTGACACCACCGGCCTGGTGGACACCGGCAAGCTGGTCGGCATGCTCGACCAGGCCGATGCAGTGGCGGTGATGGAGGCGATCCAGCGGATCTCCGATATGAAACTGGACAGCGTCAACACCGGCATCTCCACCGATCAGATCGTCAAGGAGCTGGTCCGTTGTGGCTATGTGAAGAGTGCCGACCTGGTGGATCGATATGGCGATCCGGCGGCGCTGGATGTCACTGCAGACCCGGACATCATCGGCCCGATCTTCACTCAGGAGGAGTTCGACAGCGATGGGGAATTCCGCAAAACCGCCTCCGTCATGAAACTGGTCATCAACGGCTATGCCGGCGCCGGCACCATCACCATGGGCGGTTACGACTACCACACCGGTGACCGTGCCGTGGGAGAGATTCGGGATCTTCGAGCCGGTCGCTGCATAGGGGCCTGTATCGAGTATGCCGCACGCATCGGCACCCCGCTGATGCTGTATGTCTTCAGTGACGGATCTGTCTCCAGTAACGGCACCCTGGACAACTCGGCGGACGGTCGAGGCAAGGGGGTCTGGACTGGCGACAATCAATCCACCGCCGCCTCCTTTTTCCTGGTCTTCAATCCAGCCGGCCAGCCGACACTGGCAGGCGCCACTGCCGATGAGCAGCTGCGCCATCAGCAGATCGGCTATTTCACCGCCGATGGGGCGGTGGACAACGGCTCAAGCCCGGCAGCCAACAACGTCAATCAGCTGGTCTTGACCGTGGCGCTCAACTACCTCGCACTGCATGGCGAACAGGGTCAGTTCAGCTCTCTGTTCGGCACCAGTCTGGGGAACGCCACCATGCTCGACAGCCTGACCGCCTTCAATCCGATCATGTAGTGTGGTGCGGCAGGCCGTTGTTGTCTGCTAAACCGCGAATGGACGCGAATCACCGCAAATTGACGCAAAAGAAGTCTTATTATTAGCGATTTATTTGCGGTGATTCGCGTTAATTTGCGGTTTATGAATCTAAGAGATTAACATTCAAGCCGGAGAGTTGATTTCAGAGACCTGCCAGTGGATAAGGCCAAGCACTCTATCGCGGATAAGCGACAACGATTACTCTACCCGGCAACCGTCAGCCTCGCATTGTGGCTATCCGCCTGTGGTGGCGGTGGCGGTGACGATTCCAGTAGCACCACACCGCAGGCAACAGAAGATTGGCAGCGGGATATCCTGCTCACCAGCTTGACCATCGACCTGGAAGCGATGCAGGGCAGCGCGGATATCCAGTTGGCGGGTTCAACCACATCCAGCGGCGCCTCCTTTGAGAGCGGTGACCTGATCATTGCACAGGTCACCGCAAACGGCCGCCAGCTCAACTATCGAAATGAAAACGGCGCGCTGCATATCGGTATCCCCCCATCGTCTGATGACGTGACACTCTCCATCGATTACAGCCTCAACCTGCAGAGCAATTTTGATGGCTTACTGGATGGCGGTATGAGTTTCACCTGGCCCTACTACTGCGGCAATCTGTTCCCATGCAAATCCGGGCCGGCCGAGGGAAGCGGCTATGAACTGCAGATCAATGGTGCACCAACTGGTTCTGAAGCGATCTACCCGGCATCGATAATCAACGACGCACCGGCTTACATGCTGGCCTGGGTGGTGGGCGATTACGCCTTCAGCAGTCTGGGAACGACCTCAGCCGGTACGGAGATCGGCGTCTACTATCCGGCGGAACTGCAGCAGCAGGCGCTCGATGGCAGTCGCTATCTGCGTGATGTGTTTGACTGGTATGAACGTACCTACGGCCCCTATCCGTTCGGTCAGGCGGTTGCCAGTGTCTCGGTCGATTGGGGACCGGGTCAGTTTGGCGGCATGGAGCACCACCCGTTCTGGCATATCGCCTCGAGCGCCATATCCGACCCATGGGTACATGTTCACGAAGCCGCACATGGCTGGTTCGGCAACGGTGTGCGCATCGCCTGCTGGGAGGATTTCGTCCTCTCTGAGGGCATCGTCTCATACCTCACGGCGCGAGCTGTCAGCGCAATCGCCGGTGAGACAACCGGTGATGAGGTCTGGACATCCTATGCGACCAGACTGGCCCAACTGCAACAGAGCAGCAGCAACAAAATCGCCTGGCCGAGCGGATGCCAACAGATCGATATTCTGCAGGATGGGCTGTTCGGTACAGCGCCCTACATGAAGGGGGCTTTCTTTTTCCGACATCTGGAGTTTTCGCTGGGGGTGGATCGGCTCGATCAGATTCTCAGAGAGTTCTTCCTTGCCTACGTTGGCACTGCGGCATCGATGGATGATTTGTTGCAACTGGTCGAGCAGCGCAGTGGTTATGATCCTGAAGCGTGCGCCATCGCCTGGCTCAGATCGGAAACCCTACCCAGCGGTGACAGTTGTACCTACCAATAATCTCCATCCGCAAGGTGCTGCTGAAACAAACACACTGCGCAGATTCACTTCAAGCTATATTTAAAATATCAGGGTTGCTTAGGGCCTGTTAACACTAATCCAAACCCTATTTGGTGGGGCATGGCTCCACCAAATAAGCTTGGATGAAACACCATTAAGCGCCTTGGTAGTTGCTGAGCCACCACCAGTTTTAATACGGATGGTCAGATTAGAAATAAGGTGAAGCATCGCCATGATGATCGAATAAGCAAAGACGCACTGATTATTCCGGACAGCAGTAAGCATAAGCTGAGATGACAAATGTTATATCCATCGGGAACTGCATACTTATTGGCGAATAGTCGCGGTGATTGGCGTCCATTCGCGGCCAATAAGTTTCAGTCCGCACATTAGCGGAGCTGCACCATGTTAACAACTCGACAACTTTTCACAGCGCTTCTGTTAAGCCTGATAGCTACCGGTTTAACAGCCCAGCAGTCGGATCAGGGTTACACCAAAGAGCGACAGAGAATGGTGCAAACCATTCAGCGGGAGGTGCGTCAAACCAGTGACTACCTTGAAAAGAAACAGCTTGATGAGCGGGTCATCGAAGCCTTGAAGACAGTTCCCCGGCATCTTTTCGTACCGGAAGCGCAGCGCCAGTCAGCGTATCAAAACAGACCCTTGCCGATCGGTTACGGACAGACCATTTCACAACCCTACATCGTTGCCATCATGACCGACCTGATCGCGCCTCAAGCGCAGCATAAGGCGTTGGAGATCGGTACCGGCTCCGGCTATCAGGCCGCGGTGATGTCGCGTCTTGTGAAGCAGGTGTTCTCCATGGAGATCGTTGAACCATTAGGTCAGCTGGCAACGGAACGTCTGCAGGCGCTTGGCTACCGGAATATCGAAGTAGCCATCGAGGATGGTTATCACGGATGGGCTGCAGAGGCGCCTTTCGACATCATCATCGTTACTGCCGCCGCCAGCCATATCCCACCCCCACTGATCGAGCAGCTGAAACCGGGTGGCAAAATGATCATACCGGTGGGCAGCCGTTTCATGACCCAGCAACTGTTGTTGGTGAATAAGGACCAGCAGGGTGAAGTGACGGTACGCCAGGTTCTGCCAGTTCGCTTCGTACCGCTGATCAACAAGTCCGAATTGTGACCGACAACAGCTCACCGCCCTATCTCTCACTGATGCTGCTCTCCGCATCGGCACTGGGATACGAGCTGTTGCTGATGCGCCTCTTCTCGATCATACAATGGCACCATTTCGCCTACCTGGTGATCGCTTTGGCACTGCTGGGTTACGGTATCAGCGGCAGTCTGCTGAGCCTCAGACCAGCCATCGTATTACGCCGCTTCAATAAGCTCTATGCCCTCGCAGTTCTGTTGTTTGCCTTCAGCAGCATCAGCGGATTCATATTCGCACAATCGATCAGCTTCAATATCGAAGAGTTGTTTTGGAATCCCGCCCAGATACTCAGACTGATTCTGATCTTTCTGTTGCTGGCGCTGCCTTTTGCCTTTGCCGCCTCAGCCATCTGTATGACATTCATGCACTATCCACGCAGCACCATCTCAAAACTCTATGCGGCTGACCTGATCGGCGCCGGCCTGGGTGCAATCCTCACTTTGATCGCGATCTATTATGTGATGCCGCAGAACTTACTGATCGGCCTGAGTCTGACCGGCGTGCTTGCCACACTGATCGCAATCCGGGAAACGGAGATCAAGCAAAAAGTGGTTCTGCAACTGCTGACTGTTGCCTTCACAGGACTGTTTTTCGCCCTCATCCCAGAGATCAAACTCAACTACTCACCCTACAAAGCGCTGGCCCAGACCCTGAATGTCAAAGGTGCCAGCATCATCGATCAACGCACCAGCCCGCTGGGCCATCTGACCCTGGTGAGCAATCCCCAGATACCTTTCCGGCATGCGCCTGGACTGAGCCTGCTCAACACGGCTGAACCGCTTGAACAGATCGGTCTGTTCATCGATGGGGACAATCTGAGTGCCATCACCCGCTATCCGCAACGTCTCGAGGAGCTGAGCTATCTCGATCAGACCACCTCCGCACTGGCCTACCATCTTAAAAAACCTGACAAGCTGCTGGTGATCGGCAGTGGTACCGGATCAGACCTGTTGCAGGCTCACTACCACCGGGTTGAATCGATCGAGGCCCTGGAGCTCAATCCGCAGATCGTGGAGTTGGTCAATTCCGACTACAGATCCTTCGCCGGACCGGTCTATGACAACCCGTTCACGCAACTGCACATCAGAGAGGCCAGGGACCATCTGCTGCAGAGCCAACAGCAGTATGACCTGATCAAGCTCTCATTGACCGAGGGTGCCAGCGCCTCGTCATCCGGGCTCTATGCACTCAATGAGAGTTATCTCTATACCCTGGAGGCGATGCAGCTCTATCTTTCCAAGTTGCGTCCTGACGGTATCCTGTCGATAACCCGATGGATCAAGCTACCCCCCAGGGACAGCCTGAAACTGTTTGCAACCGCTCACCAGGCTCTCCAGTCGATGCAACTTGATGAGATCGAAAAACGTCTGCTGATGATTCGTAACTGGCAGACCAGTACGCTGCTGATCAAGAACGGTTTGTTCACAAACCGGGAGCTGGAGAAAACAGAACAGTTCTGCCGTACCCGTCTGTTTGACCAGGCTTACCACCATCAACTGAAAGCGCAGCAGAGCAATCGCTACAACCTGCTCAGCGAAGCCAGCTTCTATCAGGCGACCCGACAAATTGCCTCGGGTGAATTGGAGAATCTGATTGAAAACTATAAATTTGAACTGCAGCCCGCAACAGACGATCGCCCCTATTTCAATCACTTCTTTAAATGGCAGAGTTTTATCGAAGCCCTGAAGCTGCGCGGCAGTGGAGGCATGCCGCTGATCGAGTGGGGTTATGTGGTGTTACTGCTCAGCCTGGGGATCACCGGTCTGCTCAGCGGTCTGCTGATTCTGCTGCCGCTGCTGTTGATGCCCAAAAGCCCATCGCTACCCGGCAGCAGCAAGCAGGGTGGATCCGTGATCGGCTACTTCGGCGCCATCGGTCTGGCATTTCTGCTGATAGAGATCGGTACCATTCAAAAGTTTCAGCTGTTTCTGCACCACCCGATCTACGCCATCGCCGCATCCCTGACAGCTTTTCTGTGTTTCTCGGGCTTGGGCAGTTATCTGAGTGAACGACTCTCCGAAAAGCAGAGCTACAGACGCAGCGCCGGCAGTGCGATCGTTGCCCTGTGTCTGATCGGTCTGGCATATCTACTCATACTCCCTGCGCTGTTTGATGCCCTCATCCACCTCCCAATGGCAATAAAAATTGCAATCACCATTCTGCTGATTGCCCCTATGGCAATCTGCATGGGGATGCCTTTTCCATTGGCGATCGCAGCCATGAAGCAGAACCGGACAGAACAGATACCCTGGGCCTGGGGAATCAATGGCTACGCATCGGTGATCAGCGCCGGGCTCTCCACAGTGATTGCCATCCAGTACGGTTTCATAACCGTCTTACTCTGTGCAATTCTGCTCTATCTGACAGCATTGATGACATTTCCTGACAGGTCGGCTGAAGGTGACTCGTATAAGGTATAAAAACCGCTGCCAATCCAGCCTCTGATTGATTAGAATCCTTCCAGCAGTTATCCCCTAGGAAAATCCCAAGATGGAGCAACAAGCCCTCGATTTCATCGTTTGGAATGTGGACCCCACTCTGATTGCCTTTGCCGGACTGGAGATCCGCTGGTATGGCGCACTCTTCGCATTGGCCTATCTTCTGGGCTATCAGACCATCTATTGGATCTATCAAAACGATGGCCGGGATGCCGCACACCTGGAACGCCTATCCATCTATCTGGTGATTGCGACAATCGCCGGTGCCCGACTGGGGCACTGTCTGTTCTATGATCCAGCCTATTTTCTGGCTAATCCGTGGAAGATACCCGCCTTCTGGGAGGGGGGATTGGCCAGTCACGGCGGCGGGCTCGGGGTGATCCTCGCCCTCTATATTCACAAACGCCAGTCCGGTGAGACCTTTCTCTGGCTGCTCGACCGCTTCGCCATACCGACCGCCCTGGTGGGGATGCTGATTCGGCTGGGGAATCTTTTCAATTCGGAAATCTACGGCAATCCAACCAATCTTCCCTGGGCCTTCATCTTCGAACGGATCGACCAGATTCCGCGACACCCGGCACAGCTCTATGAGGCGATAGGCTATGGGCTGATCTTTGTCATACTGATGCTCTTCTACCGACGCATGCGCCTGAAGATCGAGGATGGACTGATCTTCGGCATGTTTCTGATCGGCGTCTTCACCACCCGGTTTTTGGTTGAGTTCGTTAAATCCAAACAAGCCGCTTACACCACCGATGTCTGGTTGAGTACAGGGCAGATGCTCAGCCTGCCCTTTATCGCCGCCGGAGTTGTATTGATCATTCTGGCGCTGAGAAAAAGCGCCGACAAAAAAGAACGGCAGTCAGACTGACTGGAGTTGTTGCGATTCCGCTTCAGAACCTGGCTTCATAACGGATGTTGAAAATCAGGTCCGGCACCATATCGGTGGTCAAATTCTCTCCCAGAGAGAGATCGATATGATCACCACCCTCCAGAGGAATGGTCCCGCCGAACGTCAGCATCACCGCTGAGCCGCCCAGCTGATCCGATTTACTGTGATAGAAGGGTGTGTGAGCATCGACCTGGGCCTTCAGGTCCAACCATTCATAGGCGCGCCAGTTGATTCCCAGGGTACCGAACATCACAAACTCCCGCTGATCCTCTTCGAGAACCTCTGCCTTGTCCATCATCAATACACCAACATGGCCGTAGCCGCCAAACGGCCAGCCCGGCATCAGCTGGCGGTCAGAACCGGTAAACCAGATCGACAGGTCAGGCGCACCGCTTCCCAGCAGAGAGTCCTCATCCCCGGTTGGCAGCTTCAATCCCATATGCATGGAAGCCTTCATCTCTTCATCGACCACGATCACTTCCCGCGAGAGCTGTAGATGGATGTCACCGATACCGCTGACCTCTTGCTGGATGTTGACTTCCGTCACACCATCCCGGATGTAGAGATAGCGCAGCTGGTTCTGCGGCCAGTCATCCCGATCAGAGTTGGAAAAGCCAAACAGGTCGTGCCAGTTTTCAATCAGACTGTCCAACCCACCCCCCCGATGGGAGAGATAGGGCACTTCGATACCAACCTGCCAGCCCGAACCGATTCCCCGCTGCCAGGTCAGGGCCAGCCGGTAGGTCTCACCATCCAGGGTCACCTGTTCACTCTCCTCGATGGTCTCCATCGAGGTGTTGGCCACATCCAGTTGCAGACTGAGGCTGTTCTGCTGATCGTCGAGTATTTCAGAGGGGGTTGCCACCGGCAGACCGTGCAGCAGGGTGAAGGGATTCATGTTGCGCACATGGAAAGGTTCCGGCTGGCTGGCCAGAGCCAGCCCGCCTGGTGCCAGACACAGCAGCAGGATTGACCAGATATTGATCAAAAATAGGGAATGCCCTTCCCAGGATCGACAGAACCGGTTAGTTTTAGCCATGAAGCAAAGCAAGAAATTATATTGGGTCAACCAACATGGAGCTGGTCAACTAGAAGTTTGTTCTTGTTCAGTGGTGACTGTCTGCTAAATATTACATACAACCCCAATCTAAGTAACAGCTATGACCCTAGTTTTTATAATAAATTCATTTAATACTTGAGAGATGGCGATCGAGTAGAATTGTGCAGGCCCTAACCCAGCTTCAGCGGTAGCCCCAAATCACCAGTAAACCGTAGCGAGAAACTGCGACATCACATATGATTTACCTGTTTGGGCATTTTTTACCAACTTCCAGGATCAACCTGTGACTATGATCGCAAACGCAACACACTAATTCATATAGATTTGTTTCTTCATTACACAGTTTTATTCATGACCCGGGAAATGACATCTTGAAGATCTTATTCCGCACTCTATTTCTCCTCGCCTGCTGCCTCAGTCTGCCCACATGGGCCGCCGATCCTGGCCCGGGCCTGGACAAACAGGTCGAGAGCTTGAAAAAGGCAGTGATCGAGTTGAACCGAGAACTCTTCATCCTTGAGGAAGAGCTGCTGTTTCCTGGAAATACCCAGGTCTCGGTATTTCTCTCCCTGGACATCGGCACCTACTTCAAACTCGATTCCGTACAAGTGCAGATCGATAACAAGGAGCTCTCCAACCATCTCTATACAGAGCGTGAACTGAAAGCGCTGCAACGGGGTGGTGTACAGCGGATCTATCTGGGGAATCTGAAAGCGGGCACCCACGAACTGGTTGCCTTCTTTACCGGCGTCGGGCCCAAAGGCCGGGACTACAAACGAGGCGCCACCGTCAGTTTCGAGAAAGGCCTGGGACCCAAGTACCTGGAGCTTAAGATCGTCGATAGCGCGGCCCTGCAGCAGCCGGATTTCGAGATCCGGGAGTGGGAGTAAGATAGGTGCCACACGGTCTGATACCCCGTCTGCTCCTCACGACCTGCCTGGCCCTCCCGATCACCGCAAACGCGGAGATAAAAGCGGGAGAGCCTCAGGAGTTGCGTGATCTGCACTATGGTGAGGCACTCTTCCAGCTCTACCAGGAGGCCTACTTCCCAGCCATTGTGCGTCTGCTCTCAGCAAGAAAACAGGGGCTGATGCAGAACTATGCGGATGAACCTGAGCTGCTGCTTGGCGGACTCTATCTGGCCTATGGCATGCCGGATACGGCGGAAAACCTGTTCAACCGGGTTCTGAAGACAACCGCCACCCCCGAAATCGAGAACAAGGCCTGGCTGCAGCTGGGTAAATCCCGTTTTCGCCGGGGAGAGGATCCTGCCGCAGCCAAGGCATTGAGTCAGATCGGAACGGAACAGCCGATCGATGCAAAAGATGAAAAACAGCACCTTGAAGGGCTGATCGCATTGAAACGCAACAAGCCAACGGATGCGGTTGAGTCGCTGACGGAAATCTCCGGTGGGAGTGAGTGGTCCCTGTATGGGGATTTCAACCGGGCATTGGCACTGCTGCAGAGTGATCAGTCGACTGCTGCGCTGGAGATCTTCAAAACCATCGGTGATGGCCATAGCGATCAGGACAACGAAGAGATCAAGGCGATACGGGATCGGGCGAATCTCACCCGAGGCTATCTGTTGCTGGAGGCTGAACAGCCGCAACCCGCCAAGGACTCCCTGCAAAAAGTCCGTCTGCAAGGGGCCTCAAGCAACCAGGCCCTGCTGGGGCTAGGCTGGGCATCGCTGCAACAGGGCAAGCAGCAACAGGCACTCGCTCCCTGGCAATTGCTCGCCGAGCGGAATCCGAGTGATCCTGCGGTTCTGGAAGCCAAATTGGCGATACCCTATGTGTTGGCCCAGCTGAAAGCTGAACAGCAATCCCTGGACGCCTACCAGAACGCCATCACAACCTACGATCAGACGCTCGGCTCGGTCGATCAGATCATTCAACAGATCAACCAGGGCGGTTTCCCCGACAGCCTGATGGTGGAAAACCAGGAAGATAAACAGCAACTGCATACCCTGCTGCCCTTTCTGCTGACCGGCAACCGTTTTCAGGAAAGATTTCAGGACTATCGGGATTTGCTGGAACTGGAGAAAAACCTGCAGGAGTGGCAGACCAAGGTCACCGCCTATCTCACCATGCTCGACAATCAGCAGCAGACCTACAAAGAACAACTTCCCCGGGTGGAAGCCTTCCTCAGGGGTGACAAGCTTAAGCAGCTGCAGGCAGAGCACGCGGAGCTGGACGCGCACTACAAGCGAGCCGTGTCGGAAGAAGAACCGGCCTTCATTCTGGCAACCGGTGAGGAGAAGAAGTTAATTGAACGTTTGCAGCGTATCGACACTCTGATCAGCCAATCCGCCTCACCGGAGCAGTTCCAGGTACAAAAGGAGATTGCCCAACTGATGGAGGGGATCCTGGTCTGGCGTACCGTTACGGAACACCCGACCCGGATCTGGAATCTGAAAAAACAGATGAAGGCACTGACCCAGAACATCGAGTCGGTGAAAGTTCAGCAGACAGAGCTGGCTGCCTCAACAGAGCAGGCGGAAAACCGATTCAGTGATCTTTCTACTCGTATAGACAATCTGCAGGAGAAGATTCCCGAATTACTCGAACAGGTTACGGCACTACGCAGACAACAGGCAAAACACCTTCAGGAGATGGCATTGGCCAGGCTGGAACAACGTAAAACACTGGTTAACAACTATCTGATCCAGGCGCGCTTCGGAGTTGCCAGTCTGCTCGACATCAGTACGGACAGAGGGGTGCAGCCGCAGTGAAACCCGCTCTCTACCTCGGCCTGTTGAGCCTGGCAGCCTATGGCTGCTCCTCCCCGGTAACCAAAGGGGGAGGCCCCAATGAGGCCACACTGGCGGACCTGCAGACAGAGCCGGTCAAGATTGAACAGAGCGCCATCGCCCCGTCCGAGCGTGACGAGGTGATCGAAAACTATCGGGCGCTGCTGAAACTCAAGCCGGATCAGCGGCTGCACAGTGAAGCCACCCGCCGTCTGGCCGATCTGGAACTGGAGCGCAGCGAAACAAAACTGCTGAGTGCGGATGAACCAGCGCCAAGCAGTGAAGAGCTGAATCAGTCAATCAAACTCTATCAGGGATTGCTGGAAAACGATCCAGACTACAATGCCAGCGACCTGGTGCTCTACCAATTGGCCAGAGCCTATGAACTGCAGGGTGAGATGCCGGCGATGATGCAGACACTGGACACCCTGATCCGAAAATACCCGCAAAGTGAGTACTGGCAGGAGGCCCGTTTCAGGCAGGGTGAACGTTTCTTTGTTGAGCAGCGCTTCAGCAATGCGGAACAGGCCTATGGAGACATCCTCAAACAGCAAAAGCAGACCCCCTACTACGACCGTTCTCTGTTCAAGCATGGCTGGTCACTCTTCAAACAACGTAAGGTGGAACAGGGCCTCGACTCATTCACCCAACTGCTCGACAGAAACCTGGGCGATACAAAGGTCGTCGATACCAGCAAACTTTCACCGGCCGATCAGGAGCTTTTGAAAGAGACCCTCAGAGTCATCAGCCTGACCTTTTCCGAACTGGGGGGCGCCCAGCGGATCAGCCAGTACTTCGATCGCCACGGTCATCGTAACTATGAATATATGATCTACCAGGGCTTGGGCAACCTCTATCTGAAACAGGAGCGAATCCAGGATGCGGCGGATGCCTATCAGGCTTTCGTAAACCTCAACCCCGCCCACCCCCAATCGCCAAGACTGTCGGTGGAGGTGGTGGAGATCTATACCAAAAATGGTTTCCCTGCCAAGGCCATTGAGAGTAAAAAAGCCTTCACCCAGCACTACGCCGTTGCTGGTGATACCTGGCAGAAACTCGGATCCGAGGATCAGACCTGGCTGAACGAGCAGTTGCGGGTCTACCTCAAGGAGCTGGCGGAATACCACCACGCACTGGCTCAGAAAAATCGTAATAAGAAGAGCAAGACAATCACCGCTGAGCAGGCCAAACAGGGACAACAGGCGGCCCACTGGTATCGACTCTATCTGGACAACTTCCCGACGGATCCCAAAGCGGGCAACATCAGCTTTCTGCTGGGTGAACTGCTGTTTGAGCTGAAAGACTATCCACAAGCGGTGAGCGCCTATGAACAGAGCGCCTATCAACTGCCAAATCATGAGCAACGGGCGGAAGCAGGTTATGCCGCCCTGCTCGCCTATGCAGCGCAACAGAAACAGCTGAAGAAAGATCCGGCTGACGCGTGGCGAAAACAGGGCGTTGAGAGTGCGCTGAAATTTTGCGATACCTTTCCACAGGATTCCCGTCGCGCCAGGGTACTCACCGAAGCGGCCGATCAACTGCTCGATCTGAAGGACCTGGGACGTGCCCGGGGAGCGGCCCTTCAGGTTGCCAATCTGAAACCGGCAGCGGAGAAAAAACTGCGCCGTACCGCCTGGATCATCGCCGCCCATGCCGCCTTCGAGCAGAAGGATTTCAAGGCAGCCGAACAGGCCTACCAACAGGCACTTGCACTGACCTCCGGCAAAGACAAACAGCGCAGTAAACTGGAAGAACGATTGGCTGCCAGTATCTATCAACAGGGATCGGCGCAGCGCGCCCAAGGGGATCACAGCGGTGCCGCCAACCAGTTTCTGCGCATTGCTGCTCTGGCCCCGGCATCCAGCATCCTGGCAACCGCTGAATACGACGCCGCAGCCAGTCTGATCGCCGCGGGTGACTGGGCCGGCGCGGTCACCATTCTTGAATCCTACAAGAAGCGCTACCCGAAGAGTGAATTGATTGCCGAAGTGGACAGCAAACTGGCGGTTGCCTATATGGAGTCAGGACAATCCCTGAAGGCCGCCTCCCAACTCGCCCTGATCTCGAAACAGAGCGGCGATAAACAGTTGCAGCGTGAAGCCGGCTGGCAGGCCGCTGAGCTGTATGACAAAGCGGGTAAAAACAAGCAGGCCATCAGCGCCTATAAAAGCTATGTAAAACGTTTTCCCAATCCCTATGATCCTGCCCTTGAGGCGAGACAACGCCTGGTGGAACTCTATGAAAAGACCGGGGAGTGGGGTAAACGGGAATGGTGGATGAGGCAGATCATCAAAGTTGACGCCAAGGCCGGTAAACAGCGTACCGACCGAAGCCGCTATCTGGCGGCAACCTCAAGCATTCAACTGGCCGAGCCACCACGTCGTGCGTTCCGTAAGGTTAAACTCAAGGCTCCGATCGAAAAGAGCCTGAAATCGAAGAAAAGCAAAATGCAGGAAGCGATCAATGCCTACAAGCGAGCTGCCAAGTATGGTGTGGCTGAAGTGACCACCGCAGCTACCCATCGAATCGGCGAGATCTACCAGCAGTTCGGTGCCGCATTGATGGCATCCGAACGCCCCAAAGGGCTGAATGAGGAAGAGCTCGAACAGTATGAGATCCTGCTCGAAGAGCAGGCCTACCCCTTCGAGGAGAAGGCGATCACCCTGTATGAGTCGAATATCGAAAGAGCGCCTCAAGGCATCTATGACGAGTGGGTGAAAAAGAGTTTTGCCGAACTTGCCAAGTTGATTCCTGGTCGATATGCCAAGCAGGAAAAGTGGGAGGGTTGGATCGATGCGATCAATTGACACCCGACTGACTGCGCTTGGATTGATGCTGCTGACTGTCGCCTGCAGCACTACGCCCACATCTCAACAGCAACAGGGTGATGTGGAGAGCACCAGCAGCGTAACCGCCGCTGCACAACCCAGTGAAAGCAAAGATCCGCAACTGACCAGGGCGCTTCAGTCGATTCATCGCCTCTATAAGAAAAACAAACTGGAGCAGGCCAAGCAGGAACTTCAGGCGTTGATCGAAGCGCACCCGAAACAGACTGCCCCGCATATCGACCTTGGCATCATTCAACTCGATGAACAGGCGCCAAAGGCAGCAGAGCAATCCTTTAATGCCGCCCTGGCAATCGATGCTGAGAGTTCAACTGCTCACAATCTGCTTGGGGTTGCGTTGAGAATGCAGGGCAAATTCAAGCAGGCGGAAGAGGCCTATCAGGCCGCCCTTACCCATCAACCGGACTACCTGCTTGCGCATCGTAATCTGGGAATACTCTACGATCTCTATCTGGCCAAACCGAAACAGGCTCTACAGCACTACCAGCAGTATCAAACCATGCTGGGAAGTAAAGACAAAGAGATGGAAAACTGGATCATCGATTTGCAACGCAGGGTCGGTAAATAGAGGTGACCGGGATGCTGATGAAAAAACATACAAGCTTGATCGCCCTACTGCTGAGTCTGCTGATGCTCAGCCCCTGGTGCTTTGCAGAACAACGGCTCGACCTGGAAGGTACAGCGATTTTCGGTAACAAGGAGTCGCCCAACGTACTCTATGTCGTACCTTGGCGATCCGCAAAACGATTGACCGGCATGATGCCGCCGGAAACCGGTCGGCGGGATGAACTGCTCTCTCCGCTGGACCGTGATGTGTTTCGCAGACAGATCGATTGGTATCAGAGATATGGTGAAAAGCCCTAAAGATTTTGACTGCGAACGCCCTATGGCAAACAACCCTGATTTTGTTATGACCTGTCATCAGGTCTTATAAACCTCGTCGAATAATAACGGAGAACCCTATGGAACTCATCGACACAATCATCCGTTTCTTCCAGGAAGGCGGACTCTTTATGTACCCGATACTGCTGATTTTTGCAGGTGGTATTGCGATTGCCGTGGAGCGTTGGATCTATTTGACGCTGGCAACCGGCAGTAACAAACGCACCTGGAAGCAGGTACTGCCTCATCTCAATGACGGGGATTTCAAAACAGCCATGGAGACGGCAAACAAGTCGAAGACAGCGATCGGCACCATGCTCACTTATGGCCTGGCCAGAGCACGCACGGCCCGTCGCCGGGACGATGTGGAAGTCGCCATGGAAGAGGGTCTGATGGAAGCCATCCCGCGCATGGAGAAGCGCACTCACTATCTGAGCACACTCGCCAATATCGCCACCCTGCTCGGACTGCTGGGCACCATCATCGGTCTGATCCAGGCCTTTACCGCGGTCTCCAACGCCGACCCGGCTGAGAAGGCCGACCTGTTGTCCGCCAGTATTTCGGTGGCCATGAACACCACCGCCTTCGGCCTGATGGCAGCCATCCCGCTACTGCTGGTCTACGCCCTGCTGCAGAGTAAAACCACAGCGATCGTCGACAGCCTGGAGATGGCCTCTGTGAAATTCCTCAATATCTTCAACGAGAAGGCCTACTCCAGGAGTAAGGCATGAGAGGTCGCTTTCGCCACCATCACAAAGAAGCGGAACTGAATATCACCGCTTTTCTTAACCTGATGGTGATCCTGATCCCTTTTCTGCTGATCACGGCGGCGTTTTCCCGCTTTTCCATTATCGAACTCTATCTGCCGCCTGCCAGTGAAGGTACGCTGAAACAGATCAAAGAGCTTCAGTTGGAAGTGATCATTCGAAAGGAGAGTCTGGAAGTTGCCGATCGACAGGGAGGCTTGATCCGTCGCATCCCGAATAACGCCGAGGGATATGATGTCAAGGCGCTGAATGAACTGCTGGTACAGATCAAAGTCCGTTTTCAGGACAAGCGCAGTGTATTCATCCTCTCTGAACCGGAAACCAACTACGAAACCATGGTTCAAGTCATGGATGCTGTACGCATGACTGAAAATGTCGAGTCTGGATCGGTGGTCCAATATGAACTTTTTCCAGAGATCTCTCTGGGAGACGCACCACCAACCCAAGCTCCAAAAATGGATGAAGGTAACGCCTCATGAAGATGTCGCGTCGTGCTAAACGCATGGATCGCCACCACCGAAGGAACAAAGGATCAGCGGTACTGAATCTGGTCTCACTGATGGATATCTTTACCATCCTGGTGTTCTTTCTGCTGGTCAATTCCGGCGAGGTGCAGGTATTGCCCAATGCGAAAGCCCTCAGCCTGCCTGAATCACTGGCGGATGTGAAACCCAAGGAAAACCTGGTGGTGATGGTCAATCAACGGGAGATACTGGTGCAGGGACACCGGGTCATCGACCTCTCCCAGCCACTGCCGGAAGGCAATCTGCTGCCGGCCCTGCAAAATGAACTGCAGCGTCATGCCGAGCGTTCCAAAAGCAGCAGCATCGAACCCTTCAAAGGGGCAATCACCATCATGGGTGATAAAGGCATTCCCTACAATTTGTTGAAGCGTGTGATGGCAACCTGCGCTCAATCCGAGTACCCCCGTGTCTCCCTGGCTGTGCTTAGAAAAGCAGAGCAGAAAGAGGGAGGGCAGCCCCTGTGAGCGTCTCTTACCGACATTCCTCCAACCTGCCCTGGAACAATACCAGCGCTGATGAGCGCCGCTTTCATCTGATTATCGTATCCGCCCTGATGATTGCGATGATACTGGGGCTATTGGTTCCGATGATCCAGCTACCGGAAAAGGAACGTTTCAAGAAACAGACCCTGCCCCCCCGTCTGGCAAGGTTGATACTGGAACAGAAACAGGCACCACCACCCAAACCGAAGAAGATTGTCAAAAAGGAGTTGCCTAAACCGAAGCCTAAAAAGGAGAAGAAGCCGGAGGTCAAGAAAAAACCTGAGCCGGAGAAGAAACCGGTTGAAAAGATCGCGAAGAAAAAACCCTCGACGGAAGAGGCGCGTAAAAAGGCAGCCAGCTCTGGTTTGCTGGCATTCGCCGATCAACTCGCCGATCTGCGCGAAGACCCGGTGGTATCAAGTGTCCGTGGAGGCCAGAAACTCTCCAAAGAGGGTCGCAAGACCTACACCAGCCAACGCTCGATCATCTCCTCTGGCGCGGCCAAAGGCAGTGGCGGTATCAATACCGCAGCGCTGAGTCGTGACACCGGAGGCAGTGGTCTGAGCAACCGGGCCACCACTCAGGTTGAGAGTAAGGATATCACCCAGGGCAGTGAAGCTGCGGCAAACAATCGGGGAGCCAAAGGTAAAGACCATAAGGGCAATCGTACCCGGGAAGAGATTCAACTGGTGTTCGATCAGAACAAAGGGGCGGTCTATGCACTCTACAACCGGGCACTGCGTAAAGATCCATCCTTGCGCGGCAAAGTCGTCCTCGAGTTGACTATCACTCCCGCCGGTAAGGTGAGCAAGTGCCGGATCATCTCTTCGGAACTCAACAATCCGAAACTGGAGCGCAAGTTGGTCTCGCGCATCAAGCTGTTCAAGTTTGCCAGCAAGGATGTGGAGACCGCCGTTGTATCCTATCCGATCGACTTCCTGCCCTCTTGAGTCAGTCCGCTTGCTCGGCACACAACACAACCGCTAATCCATGATCAGGATGGCGCCGGGTCTGCTTCTGCTGTGGCTGCTGCTTCCGGCAGTCTGTCAGGCGCAATGGCTCAGCCAGCAGGCCGACATCATGGGCACCCGGATAAGTGTCGAATTGTGGCATGATGATCCGACCCTGGGTAAACTGGCGATTGCCGCCGTATTCGATGAGTTCAAACGACTCGATGAAAAACTGAGTCCCTATAAAAGCGACAGTGAACTCAGCCTGGTCAACCGGATGGCTGCAGAGTCAGCCATCGACATTTCGAGCGAGTTGTTCCATCTGCTGCAGGAATCACGCAAATATGCTGAATTGACCGGCGGTGCGTTTGATATCACTTTTGCCTCGATCGGTCACCAATACGACTACCGGACAGGCCAAAAGCCCGATCAGCAACGCACCCGGCAAACCCTGCCACTCATCGACTATCGCCACATTGAACTCGATCCTGAGCGCAACAGGGTGCGCTTCCTGCGCAAGGGGGTGAAGATCGATCTGGGAGGGATCGCCAAAGGTTATGCCGTCGACCAGGGCATTGCACTGTTACGCAAAAGAGCCATCGAACATGCCCTGATCAGCGCCGGCGGTGACAGCCGGTTGATCGGCGATCATCGTGGCAGACCCTGGCACATCGGCATCCAGGCGCCGAGGAACAAACAGGCCATGGCTGCTGTACTTCCCCTCTCTGACACTGCGATCTCGACCTCCGGTGACTATGAGCGTTTTTTTGAGGCCGATGGGGTCAGATATCACCACATCATCACTCCGCAGACCGGCCACTCCGCAAAGGGTGTTCAGAGCGTTACCATTCTCGGTGCGAATGCCCTGCATACCGACGCCCTCTCAACCAGCATCTTCGTCCTGGGAGCCGAAGCAGGCATGGCCCTGGTTGACCGTCTCGATGATGTGGAGGCAATTATCATCGACCGGCAGGGAGCGCTGTTAACCTCCGCAGGACTGGATAGTCTGGATAAGCAATAGCGTCTTTGGTGGGGCATGGCCCCACCAAACAGGGTCAGGGTAGACACCGTTCAGGTTTTTTTGCGCCCAGCAGGCCTTGTTGGATTCGTGTTAACAGGCCCTAGGCACGCATCTCATAGAACGCTTTACGAAACGCTTCGAAGCGCCCGTTCTCGATCGCACCGCGAATATCCCGCATCAGTTTCTGGTAGTAGTAGAGATTGTGGATGGTGTTGAGTCTGGCGCCGAGAATCTCATTGCATTTATCCAGATGGCGAAGATAGGCGCGGCTGTAGTTGCGGCAGGTATAACAGTCACACAGCGGATCCACCGGGCTGTCGTCATACTGATGGGCCGCATGGCGTATCCGCACCGCGCCCTGATGGGTAAACAGATGGCCGTTGCGGGCATTGCGGGTCGGCATGACACAGTCGAACATATCGATGCCGCGGGCGACCGATTCCACAATATCCTCCGGTGTCCCCACGCCCATCAGATAGTGGGGCTTGTCCCCGGGCAACCGACTGCTGAGATGATCCAGTACCCGCCATCGGTCTGCAGGAGGTTCACCTACCGACAGACCACCCACCGCATAGCCGTCGAAGCCGATCTGTTTGAGGCCCTCCAGGGAGGCTTCCCGCAGGCCTTCGTACATTCCTCCCTGGACGATACCGAAGAGTGCAGAGGGATTGTCCCCATGGGCATCCCGGCTGCGTCCGGCCCAGCGAAGGGAGAGCTCCATGGATTGCCTGGCCTCCTCTTCCGAGGCCGGATAGGGGGTACACTCGTCGAATACCATGACGATGTCGGAACCAAGTTTTCGCTGCACCTGCATCGACTCTTCAGGCCCCATGAAGACCTTGCTGCCATCGATTGGCGAACGGAAATCGACCCCTTTCTCAGTGATCTTGCGCATATCCCCAAGGCTGAAGACTTGAAAACCTCCGGAATCGGTGAGAATCGGCTTTTGCCAATGCATGAAATCGTGCAGATCCCCATGCGCCTGAATCACATCGGTTCCCGGTCTGAGCATCAGATGGAAGGTGTTACCCAGGATGATCTCAGCACCGAGCTCCTGCAACTCCTCTGGGGTCATGGCCTTGACCGTTCCATAGGTGCCCACCGGCATGAAAGCCGGCGTCTCGATGCTGCCCCTGGGAAAGCTCAACTGGCCCCGGCGGGCGGCGCCATCAGTCTGGAAGATACTGAATTTCATCGTTTAATTGATCCTGGAAGCCGATCATCGACCGATAATGTCACATTCTGTGAACTCGTATTAGGGAAATCCCTAATAATTCTTGACTTCAATGCACATAATATTAGAAAATACCGATGTGCTGATCATTATGCATCAGCACACACTCCTCCATCCTCCTTTGGTGGAATTTTTCAGCGCGGCACCCCTGCCGCGCTTTTTTTTGCTCTGAATTCAGAACCTTGCTCAACTCACCACCGGAATATTCAAGCCCCGGATGACTCCCCAGGCGTGAGAAACATCGCATCCCCGTAGCTGAAGAAACGATAACGCTGCTCGACAGCATGCCGATAGGCACCCATCAGCCTCTCATATCCGGCAAATGCGGAGACCAGCATCATCAGGGTCGACTGGGGCAGGTGGAAATTGGTGATCATGGCGTCAACCACATTGAACTGAAAGCCGGGACGGATGAACAGCCGGGTATCGCCCCGAAAGGGTTGCAGAACCCCGCTTTGAGCTGCCGACTCAAGACTTCGCACACTGGTTGTACCAATCGCGATCACCCGCCCTTTCCGTTGTTTGGTCTCGGCAATGAGATCACAGACGGCCTGATCAACCTCCGCATACTCCCGATGCATCACATGCCGATCCAGGTCATCCACCCGCACCGGTTGAAAGGTACCGGCCCCCACATGCAGAGTCACTCTTGCCTGGTTGACACCCTTTGCTGTCAGCTCCGCCAACATCTCATTGGAGAAGTGGAGACCTGCCGTGGGAGCGGCGACTGCCCCCATCTTCTCAGCGTATACGGTCTGATAGCGGCTCTCATCCACCCCTTCGTCCTGACGGGTTATGTAGGGCGGTAGCGGCATATGGCCCTGCTGATCCATCAAGGCATGGAAGTCCCGATCAACGGCACGCAGTTGAAAGAACTCCCCCTCCCTGCCAATCACATCGACTCGGTCACCCGCCTCACCCAGGAGGATCTTGCTGTTGATTTTGGGTGATTTACTCGCCCGCACCTGGGCGAGTGCCAGGCGAGGCTCTGAGACCCGCTCAATCAGCACTTCAACCCGTCCACCAGTCTCCTTTCTACCATGCAACCTGGCTTTCATCACCCGGGTGTCGTTGAAGATCAGCAGATCCCCTGCGGAGAGTAAGTCAGGGAGATCGGAAAACTGCCGGTCCTCAGGTAATGTCTGGTTTGACGGAAGCACCAACAGACGGCTCGAGCCACGCTCCTCTGGAGGATACTGGGCAATGAGCTCATCCGGTAGAAAGTAATCGAAGTCTGACAAACGCATAGGGCGCGGATGTTAACACGTGCAGCGTTCGATGTATTGACTATCGGGCTGGTAACACTGTTCGGCAGACTCCATTCCCTGCTTTATTGATCTTACTCATATAACCGCTCTCCGAGATATTTGACAATCGACTGTAAAATAGGGAGAAGAACGGAGGTGATGGATGCTTACCCGGATGCTCAACCCCATAATACGACCACGACCAAAACTGCTTTTTGTCATCCTGCTGCTGCTCAGTCACTACGCTGCTGCGGAGACCATTCAACTGCGCATGCCGAACGGCCTGCTGGCCACAGCGGACTATCTGGATGCAGGAGATAAACAATCGCCGATATTGATCCTGCACGGCTTTCTGCAAACCCGTGATTTTTTCACCGTACGGCGGATAGCCGATGCGTTACATGAGGAGGGGTATAGTGTGCTGCTGCCCAATCTCTCCTTGGGTATCGATCAGCGTGATCAGAGCCTGCCCTGCGAAGCGATACACACCCACAGCATGGAGCAGGACCGGGACGAGGTGGCCCAATGGGTCGATTGGCTGAATCAAAAAAGTTCAAAACCGGTCACTCTGATCGGTCACAGCATGGGCAGTTTGACACTTTTGGCCTATCTGCATTCCCAGCCTGACCAGGAACTCATCAATCAGGCAATCTTGATCAGTCTGATCGCATTCGCACAGGGTCCGATAGCAAAGGAGGACACAACGGATAGACAGCGCGCGCAACAACACCTGACGATGGGTTCGAATCGGATACATAACTATCGGCTGGCTTTTTGTGACAGCTATCCATCTCAACCTGACCACTACCTATCCTATCTCAACTGGGATCAGACCCAGGCCAGCCGTGCATTACTTGGTTTATCAAAAAAACCGAGTATTATTTTAGGCGGTAGCGACAATCGTCTTAGCCCGGAATGGAAACCGATACTGATCGAATTAAAAACCAATGTCATCGAGATCGAAGGCGCCAACCATTTTTTTGATCACTCACACGAATTTGATCTCTTTGATAACATCATTCAGATGCTTTGAGTGAAAAACAGGATCCGTAAGTTGTCATAGGTATGCAATTCAGACCGATACCATTAAGCCTCTTTACAACATTTTTTGTTGCCATCTTCTTACTCCTGCTGTTCAGTCTGGGGCGCCTGACCTACCTGGAAATTGAAAAACTGAATGAGCGTTTCCACAACGCCAACCAACAGCAGGCAGACCAGGAGGTCACTTCAGCATTGACTGAATCCCTCAATACCATCAGTCAGAAAACACGCCAACTGGCTCGCTGGGAAGAGGTGATTCAGCAGCTTCAGCAGCCGACCTACTACACCTACTGGTATCGCCATCGGGCAAAACAAAATCGCTTCACCTCTGACCATATCCTCGATCTGGCCCTGTATGACGCCGAGGGTAATGTGCTGGCGTCGATCGATACCTCCCTGTTACCTGATAACATCGCGCGTGATCAACTGGGTCAAACGATAAAGATCAGTGAATACCAGCCATTTGTCACCCTTATCGAACCCGTCTTCAGCCGACATGACAACCAGCTACAGGGTTATATTTCAACACTCAATCAATTGATGCCGATCATCGAGTCCCATCACTTCAGCAATGCTGATCCGGCGACACTCAACATCGACATCGAACAGTCGAGGAATCTCACCTTTGAGCAATTCAAACAACATCTGCACTACCATTTGATCAGCACGCCATACAGTCAAGCCATTCAATCAGAGTTGGCCGACTTTCTGTTTAGACTTGCCGCGATCACGGCGATTCTCACGCTGCTGATCTTTCCCATGGCCGCCTGGCTTGTAAGCCGTCCGATCATGGCCATCACACAACATGTCAATGAGCTGAAGCAGTATCCCTACAAGAAATTTGATACCACCAAGGATGCCCCCTTGTTGATCACCGAACTGGATACCATTCGGCAATCCCTCGACAGTTATCACAATCAGTTGAATCAGGTGAACACCACACTGGACGAAAGAAACCAGCAACTTCAGCATCTCTCCCAGCGGGATAACCTGACCGGAGTGCTTAACCGCAGCGCCTTCGACGATTACTGGCGTGAGATCAATCAGCTGACTGACAACAACAGAGTGCAAACCTGCCTGATCCTGTTCGATATCAATCACTTCAAGGCACTCAATGACAGCTATGGCCATCAGGCCGGTGATGATGTGCTGATCACAATAGCCCAGCTCATCAAAAGCCTGTTGAGTGGACGTGAACAGCTGTTTCGTCTCGGCGGTGATGAATTTGCCACAATTTTGATCGGAGACAATCATCGTAAGGCGATGCAGCTTGCCAAACAGTGCCATCTGGCGATTTCAAACTACCCGTTTGAAAAGCTGGAAATCCTGGAGCCTGTGCGGATGAGTATCGGTCTGGCGCAAAGCTCGGCCGGGGATGATTGCAATCTCAATTCACTGCTCTGGCAGGCGGATGTTGCAGTCCACTTTGCAAAACGCCCTGGTTACTCGAATATTGTCAGTTTTTCGGCAGAATTGGCGCAACATGCTCAAGGACTCTTTTCCAACCGCACCCAAAGCGTCGTTTTCGATGCCATAGACAATGGCCGTGGACTGGTGCTCTTCTACCAGCCCATTGTCAACCTGGAAACCGGGCAGGCCGAGTACTATGAGGCCCTGGTGCGTATCACTCATGAGGATCAGTTGATCCTGCCGTCGCATATCTTCCCGTTGGTGGAAGCCAGAAGTCTGGAGCTCGACCTGGACCACCAGGTAATCCGAAAAATCTGCGCCGATCTGGAGGCTGAAAAAATACCGCCCGGTTCGGGTGTCTCGATCAACCTCTCCGCCCCAACGATTGTGGATAGTGATTTAACCAATTGGCTGGAAGCACTGATCCCCTATACTGGGCGATACAAGCTGCTGATCGAGGTCACTGAGACCGCCTTGATCACGCAACTTGAAACGGCACAAAAAAATCTCAACAAACTGAGATCGATGGGATTTCGCATCGCACTGGACGACTTCGGCAGTGGCTACTCCTCAATCCGCTATCTCGGCACGATGCCAGTGGATGTGGTCAAGTTTGATATCACCCTGACCAGGCTACTGGAGGAGTCTGACTCCAATCCGATCCTCGATCATCTGGCGCAGATGATCAACGAATCGGGACACCTGCTGGTGGCAGAGGGGATCGAAAGCCGATCTGCCGCAACCCAATTGAGACAGCTTGGATTCCGCTATGGCCAGGGATACTATTTCGGCAAACCGAAGGCTGAGATTTCTGAAAATCAGGACTATAAAAACGCCTTAAATTTTTCTGCATAACCCATGATTTCCAGGTATACTGTGCCGCTTCCAGGCCCATCCACCTAAAATCAATGGCTTATGTAGTCCTTGCGTTTTGGCTGGCCTGGCTAAGATGATAATATTCCCTGTATGCCAGAGTGATGAAATTGGTAGACATGACGGATTCAAAATCCGTTGCCTTCACGGGCGTGCCGGTTCGAGTCCGGCCTCTGGTACCACTCCTTTCCCCGCCGGGACAGACGCTTGGCTTGGAACCGCCTCGGCCAGTCTAGCGCAAGCAAGATCCCCCCGGGTGTCGATTCATCGAACACACATCAGTTCCACCGATCGCTGCCAATCAGCTTGAGCAGTAAACGGCAGTTTGAGTCTTGCCTGTTTCACCGCCTGAGTAGATTTTAAATCCCCGTTCTGGTGAAATGTGCAGTTCAGGTACTCATCAACCACCGGTGAGGCTCGTCAGCCAGAAACCTAATAAAACACGGCAGTATGACCAATTCGGATTCAACACAACCTGAAAGTACCCCGGACGACCTGGAGGTCACCAACACCTCCGGCCATCTCAGGGTAGCCATTGAGATTGCCATAGCTGCTCTGATACTGGTAGGTATCTACTATATTTTTGCACCGGAAGAGACCATCGAATTGGCCCCACCAATCGATGAGACACAGATCGACCCGGTGATTCGTGACCGGATTGAGGCCGCCAAAACTGATCAAAGCAGCGAGCAGCCCGTCACCGGGCAGCCCGCAGTTGAGGAGACACCGGCAGCAACCCTGACTGATGAGCCACCAAGCGAAGAGATGCCAACCCCTGCGGCAGCGCAGGTTGAGGAAGCTGCGGAACCTGTCACAACAGCGCAATCAGAGAGTGACGCGCGTCAGATGATCTCTGAAATTCGCCGTGGTGAACTGGTGCTGAGTTCGGCTGAAATTATTGAAAAATCTGAGCAGTTCAGTCAGCAGGGACGAGTTACCGACACCTACCTGCTGCTTTTCTATGCCGCCCGTGAAGGTGACGGTCAGGCGGCTTTTGCGCTGGCCACTCTGTATGACCCCAAACACTTTCAACCAGGCAACGCCTTACTCGATAAAGCGGATGTTTACCAGGCCTACAAATGGTACAGCAAAGCAGCAAAACAACAGATTCCTGAGGCCCAGCTTCGTCTCGACAGACTGCGCAGTGAGATTGAGAAGCAGGCTGAAGCAGGAGACCCGGCCGCCCGGCGTCTGTTGTTGAACTGGCAATGATCCACACAATTCAGGATGCCTCCGATGTCATGGTTTAAATCGGTACCAATCACCATTGCAGCGATAATTTTCTCTGCAACCACCCTCGCCGCTCCCCAGGCACGCCCACTCCTGATGGAGGGAAAACAGTCACTCTATCAACGGGTACTGAGTAAACCGGGTGCACAGGTTTTCAGCCAGGTCCAACAGGGTAGCGGTTCAGCAACCGCACCGTTTTCCGTCTACTACGTCTACGATCGAATACAGCAGCAGGGTTCCGATTGGATACAGGTTGGATTAAGCCGCCATGGGACGATTGAAGGCTGGATACCTGAAATTGACACCATACCCTGGAATCAGGGTCTCACCGTTGCATTCAGAGATCCTCTGGGAAGTGACCGGGTACTCCTGTTCAACGAAAAGCATGCCCTGAAAGAGGTCATCGAGGATCAGAGCTCAGACAACTACCGGGCGCTCTATACAGCGGCGGAGACCGGCAAACTGACCGCGGATTCTCCAGTGGTTGCGATCCAGCCCAGAACCCATATCGACATTCTCAAAGACTTTTATCTGGTGCCGATCCGGGACCACGAAGATATCTACATTGGCAGTGAGCAGGCAAGGATGCTGCAAATCTCCAGTGTGCCGCTGCAGCCTATCCAGCAACCAGCGAAAAAGAAGCAAGCCCCAGCCGAGAGTGAACCCAAGCGGCAAGCCTTCCGCTCTGCCGTGGTGTTCGTGATCGACTCGACGCTCTCCATGGATCCCTATATCGATCGAACCCGGGAAGCGGTCAGAAAAATATACGACACCATAACCAAAGAGGATCTGACCGGTGATGTGAGCTTTGGACTGGTTGCCTTTCGTGACAATCCGGATGCCGCTCCAGGACTTGAGTATCTGACGGAAACCTATGTGGACCTCGACCAGGGTCAGAACGCCGACAGTTTTTTCTCTCAGGTCTCCACACTGAAAGCGGCCACGGTCTCCAGTCGGGATTTCAAGGAGGACAGTTATGCCGGCGTCAATGAAGCCATCGCTGGAATCGACTGGCAGAATCAGGATGCCCGATATGTGGTACTGATCACCGATGCGGGCCCCCGCGAGGCTGGCGATCCACTCTCCGGAACCGGTCTATCCAGCAGTGCCTTGAGAAGTCTGGCGCAGAACAAGGGCATCGCCCTTTCTGTGCTGCATCTGTTGACCCCCAGCGTCATGGCGGATCATGCCGATGCGGAAGAGACCTATCGGGATCTCTCCTACTATCCCGGTATCGGCAGTTTCTATTTTGGTGTCGAAACAGGCAACGTGGAACGTTTTGGCCGGGTGCTTGATGCACTGGCCCAGCAGATCACCGAGCAGGTCAAGTTAGCGGCCATGGCTGCCGCCGGTAAAATGCTGGCTGAAGAGCGCCAGGCAAAACAGGCAGAGACAGAACAGGCCGAGGCCAACAATGATCAACTGGCACAGTTTCAGGCGAAGGTGGCCAAACTTGGGTATGCGCTGAGAATGCGCTACCTGCAGCAGGATGAAAAACAGCAGGTTCCCAGCATTTTCAATGCCTGGTTGGTGGACCGGGATATCCAGAACCCGCAACGCCAGACCCTGGATGTCAGAGTACTGCTGACCCGCGACCAACTCAGCGACCTGCACACGATCATGCGCCAGGTACTGATAACCGCTGAAGAGGGCTTGCTCTCACCACGCAGTTTTCTCAACGACCTGAAGAGTCTTGCCGCGACCATCGCCCGTGATCCCGATCAACTCGGTACGACAACCCGGGCTACTGGCGCCAGAGAGGGAAATCTGGCCGATATGGGTTTCATGCGAGAGTATATTGAAGACCTTCCCTACACCGGCGAAGTGATGAACCTCTCTCTTGAACATTGGCAGGACTGGCCAGCCAAAGACCAGATTGAGTTTATCAATCGACTGGAAGAGAAGATAAACTACTACCAGGTTCTGCATGACCACACCGATCTCTGGGTCTCGCTGGATGGCGGTCCGGTCTCTGGAGACTCTGTATTTCCAATCGGTCTGGAAATGTTGCCTTAACCTGATTGGTATTTACTTAAGATATTTGCGCCCCAATATTGCAAGAGAAGTTAGGCCAGCCTAAGAGAATTGACCGCCAATGAACGCCAGACACCGCAAACCTACGCAATTCGAGGCCGCAATATGAAAGTTATTCGCGGCATTTTGCGGCGATTGGCGTTCATTGGCGGCTTATTCTCTTATAAGTCAGCACCCTTGGCCCTAACCTGATCTACTGTTAACACGAGTCAAAATGGTAAACCCTGAAGCTCTAGCAGGAGCGAGCCTGACAGGTGATCGCGTCCTTATCTATCACCTGCGTGATGTAATCAAAACCCGTGAGGCCGAAGGCACCGCCTTTCGTCTTCGTGTCCCCAGTCTGCAGATTGCGCTGGGAGAGAAGATTGCACTGATCGGCGAGAGCGGCTGTGGTAAAAGCACCCTGCTCGACATGTTGTCGATGGTGCTGCGCCCAACCGAGATCGGCTCATTCCGCTTTCGACCGGAACAGGGAGCAGAGCCGGTGGATATCACCAATCTGTGGAAAAAAAAGCGCCTCAACCAGTTGGGTGATCTGCGTCGTCAGCGTATCGGTTATGTGATGCAGACCGGCGGCCTGTTGCCCTATCTCACAGTACGGGAGAATATCAACCTCTCCCGTCGACTACTCGATATGAGTGACGATGGACTGGTAGAGGAGCTGACCAAGGATCTGGGAATCCGGCAACACCTGGACAAGCTGCCCCACAAACTCTCTGTCGGCGAACGCCAGCGGGTCGCCATCGGCCGGGCACTGGCTCATCGACCCTCCATTGTAATCGCCGATGAACCGACAGCCTCCCTCGATCCCATCGCCGCTGAACGGATCATGTCACTGTTTATCGAGCTGGTGGATGAGTTACATATCACTGTCATCCTGGCCAGCCATGCCTGGCGTCACATCAACCGACTGGGACTGCGCCACCTGGAACACCATACGGAGCGTAAAGAGGATGGATCCATGACAGAAACCGTGGTGAGCGGCTGATGCGACATCGACTCAAAGATATTATCTGGCTGGCCGGCAAGGACTACCGCAACGAGTGGCAGATGTCCGGTTTCTTCATTCTGGCCCTGGCGGCCGTGCTCGGACCGATGCTGATTCTGTTCGCGCTGAAATTCGGCATTGTCGGCAGTATGCTCAACAATCTGATCGAGGATCCCCGTAACCGGGAGATCCGACCCATCGGCAGTGGCCGGTATGACCAAGCCTGGATCGAGCAGTTGAATGAACGACCGGAAGTTCAGTTCATCGTGCCGAGAACAAGAGCCATTGCCGCCACCATAGATCTGAAAAGTGAAACCTCGAAACGCATCGTTTCGGTGGAGATGATCCCCACCGGCAGCGGTGATCCTTTGCTGAAAAACAAGCAAATCCCAGTGTCTGCAACCGAACTGGTGCTCTCCAGCAACGCAGCAAAAAAGCTGAATGTCGAAGTCGGTGACGAAATCACCGGCAGCCTGGCGCGGCGTTTCAAAGGACGCAGTGAACGGGTTCACCTGACACTCAAGGTCGTTGATATTGCATCGACTGCCAGCTTCGCCCGAGATGGCGCATTTGCCCCGATCGGTCTGGTCGAGAGTGCGGAGGATTTCAGAGATGGACGGGCTGTCGCTGAATTCGGCTGGAAAGGCAATGAGGTGGATCCAGGCAGCCGTAAGTACCCCAGTTTTCGCCTCTATACAGACTCGATCTACAATGTGGGCCGGATCAGTGATGCTCTGGATAAAATCGGCATCGAGGTCAGAACCCGTGCGGCGGATATCGAGATCGTACGCAACATGGACCGTAATTTGAGCCTGGTATTCTGGTTGATCGCAATCATCGGCCTGGTAGGATTCTCCCTCTCCCTGGGGGCCAGCCTGTGGGCCAATGTGGATCGCAAACGCAAAGAGTTGAGTGTGTTGCGATTGGTTGGCTTCCGCACGGCAGAGATCGTCTGGTTCCCGGTCTTACAATCGAGCTTTACCGCGATACTCGGTTGGCTCTGCGCCAGCCTGATCTATTTTGGTGTCAGCATCACCATCAATCAGATGTTCGCCTCGCAACTCAACAACAATGAAAAAGTCTGCCATCTGCTGCCGGAACATCTGCTGATAGCCCTTTTACTGACCCTGGGTTCCGCCATCTTTGCCGCATCCCTGGCTGGATACAAAGCGGCTCATATAGAACCATCGGAAGGTCTCAGGGAGATATAAAAAAGCCATGGAGGAAGACCCTCCATGGCCTTGCCGAAATGCTATGAATTTCGGAATTTTTTATACTTTACGACGTCTGCTGTATGAGACGAAGCCAAGGAGAGCAGAACCAAACAACCAGGCAGCCGCTGGAAGCGGTACTGCACTCATGGTCAGATCGTAATCTGAGCTTATTTTGGTATCGATTGCATTAAGAGCAAAACCGGAGATGGTAAAGATATAGTCTCCGGCACCAAGACTCAGAGTCTCGGAGAATGTGGTACCCAGGTGATACTGCTGATTTGTGGTGATGTTGGTTAACAGCAGGTCATCACCGTACATTCCTTCGTGAGTACCGGCAATCGTAATATCAAGTGATGCAGCGTCCACAGTCAGACTGTAGGAATCGAGAAAATTTCCGTTCGGCTGAGGAGTGCCATAGCTATCTCCATGACCGGAAAAGACACCTGCATCATACGACGCCGCCTGAGCACCTACCGTTGAAAATGCCAGAAAGGCAACCAAGGCAATTGAACGTATAAGTAACTTCTTCATTATCTTCATCCTTAAATGATTGTTGATATAGATGCAATTTCTTCCCTTGCATCTGCTTAAGCACGCTATCACTTATATTGATTCTAAACAATAAGTAAAATCCCATACCTTGAGCTTTTGCAAAGTGGGTTGCAAATAATCAACCAAAGATCAGTAAGCGCATTTTTTAAACAATATTCAGTGGTCAGATCGGACTCAATTCGGAAACAGAATCATCTCAACCCGTCTTCGCTTTGCAGATTCACTCAGCGTCAGAACCTTGATCTCATCCTCAGCCGTTCCGACAGCGGCTACATGCAGTCGACTGCCGGAGATGCCACGTTTGATAAAATATTGTTTCACTTCATCGGCCCGTTTTAAAGAGAGCTGATAGTTATATTGCCTGTCACCCTGTGTATCCGCATATCCGATGATCCTGAGAAAGGTCGCCTCTTCCGTCAGCATCTTATATTGAACCGCTTTTAATAATGCGATGTACTCAGTTGGTATCGAGGCTTTGTTAAACTCAAAGAAAACTGCATAGCGTGTCGCCAACTCAATGGACTCTGATACCTCTCCAGAGAGATCCTCAGGATAGCGACTGATATCACTCTGCTGAAGCGTCAATGGCTCATCATCATCCTGCTGAGCATACTCCGTACCACGCTCTTCATTTATTGTTTGTAACAACTGTTGAGTCGAATCATTCTGTGGCAACCCGGCCGTCGTCTCATCTTCCAGGACTTTGGGTATCTGCTGATCCTCAACCTCCGTGCCGACTATCCCCCCCTGCAAATCACTGAAGGATTGATTGATCTGCTTGGCGAAAAGACCATAGAACAAGGCGACCAATAGAACGATGCCCAGCCAGGACACCAAGCGGAAGAACAATCGGCCCAGTTTACCTTGAGGTGGTTTGGCAAACGGTTGTATGGGGAGTCCTGCCATCGCCACATCCGGACAAGCATCGACCCACATCGAAGGCATACTCAAATTCTCTTCAACATTGATACGGTTGACCACCCGATCTGATGCCAGAGAGGATTGCACGACAACTTTACGATTATGTTCAACCGGACTGTTGTTGGTGGCCGATGACTTCTCACTTCTACCACTCGACATGAACCATACACCGCCCCAGCGATGTTCATCATCCATCTGTTTTGAATTTTGATGTTTTGGCGTCTGTTCAACCTGGGAGGGACTGATGTTTCGTTGTTTAGGTTGCTGCGAAATCAAACTATCCAGAGCATGACTGTCCAAACCGCTTTTCCATATCTCATCTGCATCTGGAAACTCAACGGACAGTTCGTTAACCGGTGCCCTCTCATCAGTATGCGCCTCCTCTAACTCACTGCTTTCAAATAACGAGGCGTGATTCAACTCCAGGTTTGGTGACGGCAACGGTTTTTTGATAGTCAGGTCACTCTCCCAGGATCCCCAATCGGAGTCCGGAAGATCCCAGGCTTCCTCGATATTCTGTCCGGCATCATCTATGGCTGAAAGCAGATTCGCCGTGATCTGATTTGTACTGGCGATCAATTCCTGCCGTTTGCCGATCTCTTCTTCACTGAAGAGCTGCTCCTGTAGCGGACGGTTTTCAAAAATATCGTGCACAGCCGCCTTTTGCACCACAGCCGGCTGTTCCATCGAGTGCTGTTGTTTTTCAGTTCGATATCGCCCGGCAAAGTCTGCAAAGGACTCATCCTCTGCCAAGGTGATACGTCGCTCTTCCACCAACTCCTCGATGATCACCAGGACATCTTCATCGATTAGCGAATGCTTCTCTTCCAGAGAGGCAAAGAGCAACAGTCGACTCATCAGATGATTGATCTTTCTTGGCACCCCCTGCGCAGCCTCATGAACCAATCCGTAGACTTCATCGGCCAGTTGTGGATCCTGTTGCCAACCGACAATATCCAACCGATGGATTATGTATTCACGACTCTGCTGCACCGACATGGGTTTGATCTGGCAGGTTGCAATCAGACGCTGCTGAATGTGCTCCATCTTGGGGTTAAGGACCAGTTCCCTTAACTCATCATGACCGATCAACACAATCTGCAGCAGCGAGCAGTTCCCCTTTTGCAGATTCGATAGCAGTCGTAACTCTTCCAGGCCATTCACCGAGAGATTCTGCGCCTCATCCAGGAATAGAATTGAGCGTTGTCCGCGATCATACAAGTCAGCAAGATGCTTGCTGATGCTGGTCAGCAAGGTTGCCTTGTTATAAGTCTCGGCAGGCAATCCGTACTCGAGCGCAACCTTTCTCAATAACTCTTCCGCCTGGAGCTGACTGGTTACCAGATTGAGTGCGTTGTATTTGGCGTTATCGATCTCGGAGATTACGTCTCTGACCAGAGTCGTTTTACCGGAGCCCGGTTGTCCGGTGATCATCACAAAGCCTTCGCTCTGCTGCAGCGCATAGGCCAGATAGGCGGAGGCGCGGAGATAGTTCTTATGGGCGTAGCGAAACTTTTCGTCCGCACTCAGGCGAAATGGCGTGTCCTTGAATCCAAAAAACGACTCATACATAGCCGCCGTCTTCCCTCTCATGGTCCATCATTCAGAAATCCCTCTGATTACTGTAGGGCATCAAAACACATTATCGCGCCATAAGGAAGCTCACTGCCAAAGACAACCTGCGAGAATGTGATTGAAATTACCCTATTTCCCTCTACCCCTGATCAATACTCACGAACCAAGCATGGTGCGTGAACTTGCTACAGTGCTTAAAGAGTGATTTGACTATCCCTTAGCCATTTGAAATTCCCTAAAAGACAAAAATCCCGAGGATTGACCATCAATCCTCGGGATTACGCGTTCCGGGTAGCTGTTATTCAGCCGAATGGCTGATTAACAAAGATCCCCTATCAGTTGACGACGCTCTTCTGAACGATGTTTGACAAATCGCTTGAGTTACCACTGCGATCATACGCGGTGATAGCGACGTAGTAGTCACCAAGATCCATATCATCGATCGTATAGCTGGAAATATGTCCCTGGCTCAGATCGACATGCATCTGCAGATTGGATGGTGTTGTACCGATATAGATCTGATAACCGCTGATGTCTGAAAGATTCAGTGAAGAACCATCCGTTCTGGTTGTTGGTGCGGTCCAGTTGAGTGACATGGAACCGGTGGTTGCGGCTACCTGTACACTGTTAACGCGGATGCTGAACGAGGCCAGGTTTGCGCTATCGGTACCATCGCTGACGCTAATCCGAATGTTGTTGTAGTCACCTACGTCCTGAGCGGAAGGGGTACCGGTCAGCCGGCCGTTTGAGCTGTTGAAGCTGGCCCATGCTGGCAGATTGGTAACGGAGAAGGTCAAACGATCGTTATCCGCATCATCGGCCGCTGGAGTAAAGCTGTAGGCGACGCCGGCATCAACGGATGCAGCAGGCGTACCACTGATGGTGGGTGCTTCGTTCGCTGGCGCCTGGGCTGCACTACAGACCTGATTGGAGAGCAGAAACTCGGCGCTATCTGTGTAGCGGGATTCAATCAGAAAGCAGTGCTGGGTGGTCAGATCGAGACCGCTGATGGTCGCTGTCAGCGCATGAGTGCGGTCCGCACCGGTATCGGTGTTGTCGATGACAACATCGAAACCGCCTTCAGGGGCGTCAAAATCGTTGCTCCAGGAGAGAATGACCTGGTCACCGGAAACCGTTGCAGAATTCAGGCGGGCTGCACCGGTATTTGCCACAGGCGCTGCCGGTTCTTCGGCTGCTGGCTCTTCTGGCGCAGGATCGGTGTTATCGGCAACCGGCTCTTCGACAGGATCGGTTGTTCCAGCACTCTCTTCAGGTGCAGGATCGGTGGCTGTATCATTCTCAACAGGGGCCGTTACGACCGGATCCGAAGGTTGGCTGGGATTAGTTGGTTTTACGGTTTCAGCAGGGGCCGGGTTAGATTCGACAACCGGTGCAGGTGGTACGATGACTGGGGTCTGAGTCTCGGTGTTCTCTTGCTGGCCAGTATCACCGCCATTATCATCGGCAGGTGCCTCTGAAGTTTCCCCATCATTGGATACGATGGTCTCCTGCTCGGAATTATTGGCTGTTTCGCTCGACTCCGGATCACCACTTCCACCGCAGGCACTAAGAATCAAGCTTAGTGCGAAAGCTGCTGTTATGATCTGTAATGATTTCATTTATGTGGCCTCAATGACGCGCTCTATTTGCCAATAGATTACGGCAAGTATGGAACTACCCTGAGGAACTGGATCACATAACAGAACGACGTTCGTCTCATTATTGAAATCTGATTTTCCGTGCTTAAAAACACTGAAAATTCATGTAGATACAAAGCCCCTGATTTTTAATTAAACAGAGCTCACCGTAGGGTATTTGAGGCCCGTTGGGGGGAAATTTAGCCGACTGATTTAGTCGGAATTAAACAGCTCTCACGCATCGGGCACCCCCTCTTCCAGCACGATTCGGTCGCTGGTTCGCAGCGCCAAACCACCAATACCCTATAGCCCGTCTGGCTGTAGGTGCTTGATGATGAATCGGCTCGCCACTTATACTCAGCAACCGAAAACAACGACTTTGATATCACATTTCAACAATAAGGCAGTTCTTCATGACTACTCCCAGCTTTAATCCACCTGTCCGTACCCTGATGGGTCCTGGCCCTTCAGACGTTCACCCGAGGATTCTGCAAGCCTTGGCACGCCCGACCATTGGCCACCTGGATCCTGTCTTCGTCGACATGATGGAACAGACCAAATCCCTGCTTCAGTACGCTTTTCAAACGGAAAACGCACTGACCATGCCGGTTTCCGCACCTGGCTCAGCCGGTATGGAGACCTGCTTCGTCAATCTGGTGGAGCCTGGTGACAAGGTCATCGTCTGTCAGAATGGGGTCTTCGGCGGACGCATGAAGGAGAACGTGGAGCGCTGCGGCGGCACCGCGATCATGGTCGAAGATGAGTGGGGCAAAGCCGTCGACCTGGAGAAGGTTGAAGCGGCCCTGCAATCCAACAGCGATGCGAAAGTGCTGGCATTTGTCCACGCCGAGACCTCTACCGGCGCCCGATCCGATGCCAAAGAGCTGGTCGAACTGGCCCATCGTCACGACTGTCTGACCATCGTCGACTCAGTCACCTCTCTGGGTGGCAGCGAACTGAAAGTGGATGAGTGGGGAATCGACAGCATCTACTCCGGCACACAAAAGTGTCTCTCCTGCGCTCCAGGCATCTCACCCATCAGCTTCAGTGAGCGGGCCCTGGACAAGGTCAGAAACCGCAGCTCCAAGGTGCAAAGCTGGTTCCTCGATCTGAACCTGGTGATGGGTTACTGGGGGGGCGGCCAGAAGCGTGCCTACCACCATACCGCGCCGGTGAATGGACTGTATGGCCTTCACGAAGCACTCTGTATCCTGCAGAACGAAGGATTGGAGAACTCCTGGGCGCGCCACCGCAAGATGCACAACGCCCTGAAGGCCGGGCTGGAAGCGATGGGACTCACTTTCATCGTGGATGAGGCACACCGTTTGCCCCAGCTGAATGCCGTCTCCATTCCGGAAGGTGTGGATGATGCCGCCGTGCGCGGTCGCCTGCTGAATGAGTACAATCTGGAAATCGGCGCCGGCCTTGGCGCGCTGGCAGGTAAGGTCTGGCGTATCGGCCTGATGGGCCATAGCGCCAGAGCGGAGAATATCCTGCTCTGCGTCAGCTCCCTCGAAGCGGTATTGAGCGAGATGGAGGCACCCATCAACCGTGGTGTTGCACTGGCTGCCGTACAGAAGTCCCTCTCCGCAGAAAGTTGAGCCTTCAGCTACCGCTGCTGGTCCAACCGAACGACCTGCAAAACCACCTGAAGGAGCAGGCGCCCAGCCTGCTCCTGGTGGATCTCTGTAAAGCAAGTACCTACCGGGAGCTGCATATCCCGGGTTCGGTGCATCTTGCTTATGCCGCAATCACCGCATCTGACCATCCAACCCATGGATTGCTACCTGAACCTGAGCAGTTACAGCAGGTCTTTGCCGATCACGGCATCGGAAATGAAACCCATGTCGTTGCCTACGATGATGAAGGCGGTGGTAATGCCTCCCGTCTGCTGTGGACCCTGCACGCCATGGGACATCGGCGCTACTCGCTACTGGATGGAGGCCTGCATGCCTGGGCCAATGAAGGCCATCCCTGCAGCCGGGAGCTGAGTTCGATTACGCCGGGCAGCTTTCAGGCGACAGTGGATGAGAGCGCCGTTGCCAGCCGAGCTTACATTCTGAGCCGACTCGATTCCCCGGATCTGGCACTCTGGGATGCCCGCAGCCGCAATGAGTTTCGCGGCCTCTCCAGATTCTCCCAGTTTCCCGGCCATATTCCCGGTGCCGTCAACCTGGATTGGCTGGAGGTGATGGACCGACAGCGCAATCTGCGCCTGAAGCCGAAAGCTGAGCTGGAGGCGTTGCTGGCCAGACTGGGTATTACCCGGGACAAAGAGGTTATCACCTACTGCCAGACCCATCACCGCTCCTCCCTGACCTGGCTGGTGCTGCGCTATCTTGAGTTTGAGAATTGCAAAGGCTATCCGGGATCCTGGTCAGACTGGGGAAACCGGGATGACACCCCGAAAGCCATGCCATGAGACGTCCCTCCACCCAGCAGCGCCGTTTCGTTATCCTGACGCTGGCTCTATTGACCTTCGGCATGGCCTACTATGCCGGCTTCACCCAGAAGGATCACAAGATACCGGATATTCAGGGAGTCAGTATCGTGCCGCCCACTCCTGCCCCAACCTTCACGCTGCAGGATCACACTGGCGCAGACTATGATGAACAGCGGCTGCACGACCATTGGAGCCTGTTGATGCTCGATCCAACCGGTCAGGCCCAACCTGCCCCTGCCTTCAACAGGCTGATGAAGGTGCACAACCGTCTGGCATCCCACCCTGAACTGCAGCAACAGACCCATTTTCTCTATCTGCCGAAATTCAGTGCTGCCAGCCTGGAGAGCTCAACCTCCTATCTGAGTGGCAACCTGTTTGGTCTGCAGGGAAGTGCCGAACAGATAGAGCAGACCTTTTTCAGTTTTGCCGTCACCGAGGAGACCGGGCAACCGACCCTCTACCTGATTGGTCCGCAAGGAAATCTGCATGCCCTATTTACCGATGCGATAGATGCCGCTACTATCGCCAGGGATTTAATCAAGCTGATCCATTCAAACCCGTAGTTGAACCATGAATCAAACTGAACCGTCGCGAAAAGAGTTTCCACAAAAGCTGCTGGAAGGGGTGTTCGTCGCGCTTCAGTATCTGCTGCCCCACCACTTTCTCTCCGCGCTGATGCACAAGCTGACCCGGATCGAGCTGAAGCCGGTCAAGGATATGATCATCCGCAGCATCATCGACAGGTACAACGTGAACATGCAGGAAGCGATGGAGAGCGATCCCACCCGCTATCGCAGCTTCAACGATTTCTTTACCCGGGCGCTGCGTCCGGATGCCCGCCCGGTGACTCAGCAGCCACATGAGATCGCCTCTCCGGCGGACGGCACCCTGAGTCAGGCCGGCGATATCGAGTCGGGTTATCTGTTTCAGGCGAAAGGGCACGACTACGCCCTGTTTGAACTGCTGGGCGGCGATCAGGAGATGACCAACCTGTTTGACGAGGGCCATTTCGCCACTATCTATCTTTCGCCCAGGGACTACCACCGCCTGCATATGCCGTTGGCTGGAAAACTGCGCAAAATGGTCCATGTCCCTGGTCGACTGTTCAGTGTCAATGAGACCACCTGCCGGAAAGTGCCACGGCTGTTTGCCCGCAATGAACGGGTCATCAGCCTGTTCGATACCGAGGCAGGCCCGATGGCGATGATCCTGGTCGGTGCAATCTTCGTATCGAGTATCGAAACCGTTTGGGCCGGCACCGTGACACCGGCCAACCAAAGGGTCTCCAGCTGGGACTACAACCAGCAACAGCAACCTGAGACAGTGGAACTTGAGAAAGGGGAAGAGATGGGGCGTTTCAATATGGGCTCCACCGTCATCCTGCTGTTTGGCAAGGATGCGGTTGAGTGGTCTGAAACCTTTACTCCGGGATCACCGGTCAAGATGGGAAGCGCGATCGCCGATTTGACCTGATGACCCGGTTATAGGTGATATGGACTCAAGCGCCCTGTTCGGGTTTGATCGCCTCGATGGTGGCAGAGACCACATAGTCTTCAACACCACGCCCCGGCGCCCAATCCCGTATGAACGCCTTTGATTCATCCTTCGGCTGAATACGAATTGAGGTAAAACCCGCTTCATCGATCCAGCCCTGCAAGGCTTCTATCAACGACGCATTACCCATGCAGCCGGCAATCAGTTGCGGATCGTTACGCATCTCTTCAGGCAACTCAATGGTCGCCACCACATCGGAAATGGCCAGACGGCCACCCGGCTTCAGCACCCGAAAGGCCTCTCTGAAAACCCGCGCCTTGTCCGGCGACAGGTTGATCACACAGTTGGAGATGATCACATCCGCCGTGTTGTCAGCAACCGGCAGCGCTTCGATCTCCCCGAGCCGGAACTCCACATTGGTGTAGTTGCCCTTTGCCGCGTTTCCTCGCGCTTTTGAGAGCATGTCCGGGGTCATATCAACGCCGATCACCGCTCCTTCGCTGCCCACTTCCGCGGCCGCCAGGAAACAGTCGAAACCACCGCCCGACCCAAGATCGACCACCGTTTCACCCGACTGCAGTGCGGCGATGGCTTTTGGGTTGCCACAACCCAAACCCATGTCGGCACCCTCTGGAACCACCTGCAGATCCGACTCGCTGTAGCCCAGCCGGGTTGATATCAGTGTGTTGATCGCCGCGTCGTCCGAGACGCCGCAACAGCTCGACTCCACACCACACCCAGAACCTTCATTATTGGCAATCGCCACCTGGGCATAGGCTACCCGTACCTGCTGACGATGGCTGTCTTCACCAACTTCCACCTGAGGATCCGTACTGCAGCAGTCGGTATCACAACAATTCGTTTTTTCGGTCATAATCCCTCCGGATTTTCAGCGTTTGATGTCAGCATTGAAGAAATCACCGAGGCTGTTCAAGGTCTCGGGGGCAATCCAGCAGACCACCCTTTTTCCCTGGCGTTCCATTTCGATCAAGCCGGATCGGTGCAGCTCTTTCAGGTGGTGAGAGAGGGTGGATGATGCGATATCCAGCCCCTCTCCCAGCTCACCCACACTGTAGGCCATGGCCTGCTCCAGATCACACTGTGTGCCTGGCTGACAGCAGCTGCTCAATCGCTTGAATATCATTAAACGGTGGGTGTTACCCAGCGCCTTGAACATCTCTGTGAGCTGATCATCATCTATTTTACTATTCGACATGTTTCGAACTATAGAACAGTTCTTCGAGCTAGGCAAGAGCCACGTCACAATAACGCCTTTACGTTACTACCCTTCTTCCCGCACCACGGTTGATAACAAAAAAAGTCGCTCAGCCTGATATGAATCACTTTCATTCGATCCGCAATTGGCAGTAGGATAGCTCTAAACTAATTACGTTCATTAATCTCCAGTTGTACCAGCCATCACCACTCAATCACGCCTACCGGTCAAGTCATTGAACAAATCCCGAGTTATCGTTTTATTTACGCTGTTTATGGCAATGGATGCCCAAGCCACAGAGGGTTCAACCATTGGATTATTTGCCAACACCCGACAGGATGTGGATTACCAGCTCAACACATTGGGCGCTTCCGCCTCACTGATCACCCCGGTAGGACTGTTCCAGTGCAAACCGGGGCTGCTGCGTGGTGAAACCCGAATCGATTCATTCAACAACATCATTGGTATCTCCGATGTACGCAATGCGGAATGGAAAGATTTCTCGGCCCATGACCTGGAGTGCCGTTACGGCGCAAAGTGGCAGGGTTTTGGTGGAAGCTTCAAAGCAGGCATCGGTCTGCGTGACTATCTTGGTAAAACAGATGATGAACCGGGTGGAAAACATATCAGCATTGAAGGTGCAGGCGCTCTGATTGCCTATGATAGCGATCATTTAGACATCAACTTATCCTGGCAACGGGCTGTCCACGACTACACCCTGCAGCATCAATCCTCTGTTATCGACTACAACAGTCTGATCGACTTCGCTGAAAACACCACAGAAGCAACCGTCAAGTATCGACAACTCTATCTCCACGCTACGCATCTCAGTGGCAACAAGGATAATGTCTACACCACCCCGATCTTTCCCGCCAACAGCTTTGAGTTCGACCATACCGATTTCGCTCTGGGGATTGCGCTTCCAGCGGAATCCGATGGATTGACATTGATCGCTCCGGTGTTTGGCAGTGGTTCCTATCGGGGCTCATTCAATCCGTTGGAGGGTGACGATCTGTTGAAGGGGATCGAACTGGCAGGAAGATTGAAAGGGATTGAGATCGAGCTGACTTTTATACGCCACGATGGCGAAGGCAATCGCCCCTATCTTCCAGCGACTGAAAACCTGACCGAAAAGATGGAGAGTAATCGGTTGAGTATCGGCATAGGCTGGGAGGCGTGGAGTCTGACCGTTGAGAATGTCAAATCCAACCATAAGGCCAACGCACGTATCGCCGATCCTCTGTATGCAGCCATTCTTGGGGGTTTCGGCCCCTATAACAACAAACGGGATGAAGACAAATGGACCATTTCACTCTCCATGCCGGTCGTTAGGAATATCACCGCTGACCTCTCCTTCTACCACACCACGAGAGAGGATCAGCAATACAACCATCCACAGCACAACTACATCGAGCGTGGTGGGAGCATTCATTTCAAGATAGGGGTCTAGGGCCTGTTAACTGTCAGGGAATCAGGCCGAAATCGCCGTCATCACTTTGTGCACCTCAACCCGATTCCGGCCGTTGGTCTTGGCCCGATAGAGCGCCTTGTCCGCTGAGGCGATGACCGAATCCGGGGTTTGCGAGGAGGCCAGACTAACCGAGCTGTAGAGCCCGACGCTGATGGTCACCTGAATTGTCTCTTCTTTGAAAACGATCGACTCTGCCGCCATGGTCTCGCGTAACTCTTCCGCCAGCCGGATCGCACCCTCGGGTGGCGTATCGGGCAATACGGCAAGAAACTCCTCACCTCCGATACGACCGACGATGTCCTCCTGGCGCAGACGTCCCTTGATGGTATTCGCAACCCGCTTCAGGACAAGATCGCCGACCTGGTGCCCATAACGATCATTGACCTGTTTGAACAGATCGACGTCCATGATCATCAGACTCAGTGGCTGGCCGTCCGCTTCCGCTTTGGCGAACAGCTTGTCCATCGACTCAAACAGGGCACGGCGATTGAACAGCCCGGTCAGCGGATCGATCAGCGCCATTCTGCGATTCTGTTCGGCCCCCTGCTCCACGGTTGTCAGCACAAAGCCGAAGGCGAGAAAGAACATTCCCAGATAGTTGATCATGTAGAACAGGGTTGTCAAAACATCCCTGGATTGAAAGGGTGTCACTTCATGCCAGCCAACCAGGAATGAGACGCCCCGATAGGCCATGGTCAGCATGCCGACAACACAGGCAAGGGACATGATCATTCTGCCCCGCCCGACAAAGGTATTACCCGGTCTCACCAGAGCCCAGAGAATCAGCGCGATCTGATAACTGATAATGAATGAAGCTATGATCAGCCTTGAGTGCCTGTCATCAATCAGTATCAGACTGACCACCAGCATCAGAACAACCGGCGTGATGTAGAGAGCCGGCTCCATCTGCGCCCGACGGCTGCTGAGCACCGCTTTCAATACCAGGGTCAGCGTCAGCGCCCCCAGCATATTACCAACACCAATCGCCAGCAGATCGGGAAGCACCCCTTTCGCACCCAGCACCAGATAGTACCCACTATTGGTTACCAAACCCCACGCCAGCAACTTCAATCCGGGTATGGATTGGCGTAGCGCAACAATCATCACCGCAAGTGTCATCGACAGATTGGTAACGATGCTGACGAAATAGATGGATGGAATATCAAGTGTCATGCGAGGTCAGGTTTACTCTTGACTGAAAATAAAACGCAACTCAACAACAAAGCGCATCCCTCGCTTGATCGCATCTTAGTTGAAAAGCAGTTCCGTGAATAGGTAACGAGTCACTCAGCAAGCGCCCAGTCAGAGAAGCTGAAACAGTGCCTAGCTCTGCATCAAACTAATAATCGAATAACAAACTGGTCACTCCAATCATTTATCAGAGTTTAAAATAATAGGGTTTTTCAAGACTTACCTCTCCGGTCAGTTCCCGGTTGATCGACTCGGTCTTGGCGAATGAGCCAGGATTGTAATGGTTGGGTGGGTGTTCGGTTTTCAGCCAACCCATTTTCTGATAAGTGTTGGCCACCATCTGGGCACAGAATGAGTTCAACATACCGCTATCGATATCCACCTGCCCCTCTATCCAGTGGAGGAACTCCTGTTTGGTCGGAGGAAACGGGGTACCGTCATATTCATACATCACCGACCAGAGTCGTTTTTCATCAATCTCCACACCCTGCAGCCCGGCAAAGGCAAAACGGTATTTTGAACCGTCCGGTGATGGGTAGTATTTATCCAGATTGGCCAGATAGTCTCTGAGCACCAGCAGATGGGTTCCCGGATGATCCGGGTCCGACTCCTTGTCGATCTGATCCGCCATCTTGTCCACCGTATCGGCAGTCCACAGATAGAGTTGGGGATCGTCATGAAAACGGACAATCATCGCCGAATGGCTGAAATCGGTGTGGTCCACCTCTTCGATCAAACGGCTTTCAGCGGCCGTTCCGCTGCACAGCAGGACAGACCCACAGGTAATTGCCGGACTCACTTCATCCAGCGTTTTGAGTGTTGCCGGATCGTAACTTTCCGGCTGTTTATGCAACTTGACCGCAACCTCTTCCGCGGTGTCCAACAGATCTTTCATTATCGCCATATCAAGCTCCTTTGGATTGCAAAAATGGCGGTGGTGAAACTCCCCTTGTCGGGGGCTCCTAGCCTCAGGCCATGTCAGCTTTACGGCCATAGGTCCGGATAGTTTAGGAAGGGTTTGACTATTTTTTGCCCCCACCGTCCCGATGCAGGGCGACAGTGAATCCCTCGGCGTCGAAGATAGTCGTGTGATACCGGAGCCTGTAGTCGGACGGGAGACGAACCGGGTCGGATTCAATCGGCCCACGGCATGGCAGATCAGATCGGGTCTGCTCTGCTCAGTGATCCTCCTGTGCCGACAGCTCAGAACAGATCGTGAGACGCTCCGCAACCTGTAGCCGCTTGTTGTTGCAGCTCCCGACACCGCTACGCGTGGCACAGCGGATCACCGCCTGGTAGTTGTCACTAGAATGGGCAACCTTGAGATCCATCTTGCCGAGGATGTCCGTGGCGTGAAAGGCGATCAGATAAGCGGAAGGATGGTGCCTGAAACCCAGCTCGGTCGGTGGCAGATGGGGAACTGCATCATGCACGTTCACCACGCGCAGGGTTGGATGGTGAGAGTGTGCACCATAGAACTCGACAAACGCCTTGTTACCCACCCGGGGCGATGCAAAGTTGATGTTCTCAGCACTGATCTCCGGTCTGGAGAGCGCCAGATCGAGAGTAAACAGCTGACAGAGTGCTCCACCCAGACTGTGCCCTGTTATATAGATCTCACTGGGCTTTTGGGATGAGTGCTGATATTGATCGACCAAGGCAAACAGCTGAGTCTGCATCGCAGCGACAGATCCATTCCCGCTTCTGTAGATATCGTTGAAACCCGACTCCACCCGGACCTGATCGGGTACCGGAGCATCCGACTCAAAGGGGACAAAAGCCTGTGGCTCCACCCCGCAGTCATCGAGCATGTCGAGTGCGCTGTCGGTACCGCGGAAGGCAAAAACATATCGCCAGGGAGCGGATCGGGAACGAAACACCACACCATAGGTTTCAACGGTCTTCTCACGCCCGAACAGAGAATCCACACCACTCCAGGAATCGATCAGCTCGAAACCCGCTGGCGCGGTTACCTTGTCCACTGCACACTGGGCGATCTGAGTTTCCGATAAGGCGTTATAGGCCTGGATACTGCATTCGATCAGAAGCTCAATACGTTCAGCATTCAACTTACGGATGTCGTTTTCAGAAGCCATTGCATTACCTTGCACAGTGCCTGTTACGAATTAAGAAACGCAGAGCCTCTGATGAATCGATCAATCCACCATTCACCGGGATGTGTAAAAGTGAATGAAGTCAGAAGTTGCGTAAACCTGGATTGCCCAAACAAAACTGGCAATCCGGTATAGAGCGACCAGGATATTAAACGGCAGCCCATCCATTTCATTGAGTCACGTTCACTCTGCAACCAATGGAAAGGCGCACCCTAGGGGAAATCAAACGGCTTTTTGTTTATCCGGTGGCTGAACCTGAAGCAACCGGTTACCCGGTCCAAAGGCTGGCCAATTGCACTCAGGCCCGGTCAAGATCGAAACTGATCACATCCCGGATGTTGTCACTTCCCGTCAACACCATCATCAATCGATCGACACCCAGTGCCACCCCGGCACAGGCAGGCAGACCCTGCTCAAGCGCCTGCAGCAACCACTCATCCATGGGAACAGCTGGCCGCCCCGCTTCAAAGCGCTGGTTATTATCCTTTTCGAAGCGACGCTGCTGCTCTGCAGAATCATCCAATTCATGAAAACCATTGGCAATCTCAACACCTGAGATGTAGAGCTCAAAGCGTTCCGCCACGGCGGGTGAATCGCCACTGACTCTTGCCAATGCCGCTTGACTGGCCGGGTAGTCATAGAGAAAGGTCATCTTCTGCTGACCCAGGCCAGGTTCGATCAGATGGCTCAGCAACAGATTGAGCCAGCCATCCCGATCGAGTACCAGATCCTCGATACCGGGCAGACCGTGATCGATGGCCGCTGCTCTCAACTGTTCGATGGTGGCGTTGTGAGGATCCACCTTCAGGTTTTGCTGGAAGGCTTCTGCATAGCTCAAGCGCTCCACAGGAAGTACCTCATCACTGAGCAGGTTGACCAGCTCAGCCACCTCCTGCATCAGTTTATGGTGGTCAAATCCGGGGCGATACCACTCCAGCAGTGTGAACTCGGGATTGTGTCGATCACCCAACTCCCCTTCCCGGAAGACTTTGCAGATCTGATAGATCGGCCCACTGTCGGCACACAGCAGACGCTTCATCGGAAACTCTGGAGAGGTTTGCAGGTAGAGGGGAAGGCCTTGTGCGGCTTGCGGTCCGGTGTAGCGGGTCTTGAAACTGTCGATGGCCGGATCGGTGGCGGCGAAACGGGAACAGACCGGGGTCTCGACCTCGAGCACCCCGGCCCGCCAGAAAAACTCTCGGATCTCCCGCAGTAATCTTGCCCGGCGACGCATCATGCCAAGGGAGGCTGACGGTCGCCATTGATCCAATTGGCTCATGGCAGGAAGTTCAGATCGACCTACTCATCCTTGGCTCGGGAGACATACTCGCCGGTGCGGGTATCCACCTTGATCGACTCGCCAATCTGCACGAACAGGGGTACCCGAACCACAGCACCGGTCTCCAGTGTGGCCGGCTTACCGCCACTGCCAGAGGTATCGCCTTTCAGCCCCGGGTCGGTGTCTGAAACGCTCAGTACCACGAACTTTGGTGGCTCGACGATGATCGGTGTGCCATTCCACAGGGTCACCATGCAGAGATCCTGCTCCTTCAGCCATTTGGAGCTTTCGCTCACGGCAGCGCTGTCTGCGCTCACCTGCTCGAAGCTCTCCGGATCCATGAAGTACCAGAACTCGCCATCGTTGTAGAGATACTGCATGTCGGTCTCATGCACATCGGCGCCTTCCACGGATTCACCCGATTTGAAGGTCTTTTCCAGAACCCGGCCAGTCTTCAGATTGCGAATCTTGACCCGATTGAAAGCCTGCCCTTTGCCAGGCTTGACGAATTCGTTTTCAATAATAGAGCAGGGGTCGCCATCCAGCATGATTTTCAGACCACCCTTAAACTCATTGGTGCTATAGCTAGCCATGTCATCCTCACGAAACATTTCAATTGCGGCGCACATCATACCTGAGACGGGGCCCGGTGTGCAGTTACCCGCCTGGCAAACAGCGCTGGCGGAGGCATTCAATGAGCCACACAGCCTGCTCAGCTATCTGCAACTCAAGCCGGAGAACATGGCCGAGCGCCAGCTCGCACAGCACCAGTTCAGCCTCAAGGTGCCACGGCACTACGCCGATCTGATGGTCAAAGGGGATCCCCACGACCCACTCCTTCGCCAGATACTGCCCTGCGGTGAAGAGCTGGTCGACAGACCAGGCTTCATCGACGATCCGGTGGGGGATCTGCTGGCCAAGCAGCAAGCGGGGCTGTTACACAAATACCAGGGTCGGGTACTGATCCTCACCACCGGAGCCTGTGGGGTACACTGCCGCTACTGTTTCCGGCGCCACTATCCCTATCAGAATGGCACCGCCACCCCGGCCCAGTGGCAGAGCATCCTCGACACCATCCGCAACCAACCCTCAATCCAGGAGGTGATCCTCAGCGGTGGCGATCCACTGATGATCCATGACCCGCGACTGGCCAGGATGGTGGCAGAGCTGCAGGCCCTGCCACAACTGAAACGCCTGCGACTGCACAGCCGCCTGCCGGTGGTGCTACCGCAACGCATCACCCCGCAACTACTTGAGTTGCTGAGCAGCAACCGACTGCAGAGCGTCATGGTACTGCATACCAACCACCCCAATGAGCTTTCACCGGCACTGGCGGAGGCGTGTGAGAAAATGCGTACCGCCGGAATCACGCTGCTCAACCAGTCGGTACTGCTGAAGGGAGTGAATGACGATGCGGAAACTCTGGTCCGGCTCAGTGAAGGACTGTTTGAGATCGGTGTCCTGCCCTACTACCTGCATCTGCTCGACCGGGTCTCCGGATCAGGGCACTTCGAGGTTGAGCCCGACCGGATCGAATCCCTTAAAGGGCAACTGCTGCAACAGCTGCCGGGGTACCTGGTGCCCAGGATGGTCCGGGAGATTGCCGGGGAGGCTTCAAAAACCCCCGTTTAAACCGAATGCCAGTTAAGTTGAAACATTGATGTCCAATTTTATTGGAGCAGTTTGGCCGACCTAAGAGTTTAACCGCAAATGAACGCTAATCACCGCAAATCTACGCAAAAAGTAGAGTTATTCGCGGCATTTTGCGGTGATTAGCGTTCATTTGCGGTTAATCAGGTAAGGACAACCCTTTCAGCTCCTCCATCGGCCAACGAGGCGTAACCGAGAAACTCAATCCGTCATGCTCACCGGCCATCAACCGCTGACACCCGGCATAGGCGATCATCGCCCCATTGTCGGTGCAGAACTTCAGCCTGGGATAGTAGGCCGCCCCACCCTCCTTGGCCATCATCTCGCCAATCCGCTCCCGTAAGCGTTGATTGGCGCTGACACCACCTGCCATGATCAGGCGCTTGATGCCGGTCTCGCGCACCGCGCGCCGACACTTGATCGTCAAGGTATCCACCACCGCCTCTTCGAAAGCGCGGGCGATATCGGCCCGGGTCTGTTGTGAAATCGGCTCCCCCTCCGCTTTGGCCGCATCCTGCAGGGTGTTGAGGGCAAAGGTCTTCAGGCCACTGAAACTGAAATCGAGACCGGGTCGGTCGGTCATCGGGCGGGGAAAGCGATAGCGATCCGGACTGCCCTGGGTCGCCAGTTTGGAGAGCTCGGGCCCACCCGGATAGGGCAGATCGAGCAGTTTTGCGGTTTTATCGAAGGCCTCGCCGGCCGCATCGTCCAAAGAATCCCCCATCAACCGGTAGTGGCCGACACCCTGCACCTCCACCAGCTGGGTGTGCCCTCCGGAGACCAGCATGGCGATGAAGGGAAACTCTGGAGGCTCTGCCTCCAGCATCGGCGCCAGCAGATGCCCTTCCATATGGTGTACGCCGATCGCCGGAACCCCCCATGACCAGGCCAGACTGCGCCCCACCGAAGCACCGACCATCAGCGCTCCGACCAGCCCAGGGCCTGTGGTAAAGGCCACCCCATCCAGGCTCTCCGGGCCGATATCCGCATCTGCGAACAGCTGGCGGATCAACGGCAGCAGCTTCCGCACATGGTCCCGGGACGCCAGCTCCGGCACCACCCCACCATACTCCTGATGAATAGCAATCTGACTGTGCAGAGCCTCCGCCAATAACCCCTGATCATGGTCGTATATAGCAACCCCGGTCTCGTCACAGGAGGTCTCAATACCTAAAATTCGCATAGTGATGTGGATTTGAACCGATTTTTTTACGCCACACCTTTGCAAACTGGGGTGGCAATGAGTAGAATTCCCGCCTTTCGATTGTCGGCGAAGCTAAAAGTAGCGAGGATACAGCATAGATGCCAAACGTACACGTTAAAGAGAACGAACCATTTGAAGTTGCCATGCGCCGTTTCAAGCGCTCCTGCGAGAAGGCCGGTATTCTTGCCGAAGTCCGTCGCCGCGAGTTCTATGAAAAGCCCACCTGGGAACGCAAGCGCAAAGCCGCTGCAGCCGTAAAGCGCAACCTGAAGAAGGTCTCCCGCGAGAGCCGTCGGTTCGAACGTCAGTACTGATCACTGATCCCGTCAGACCCTCACGGACTCCCTCCATGTTGAAACAGCGCATCCAAGATGATGTCAAGACGGCCATGAAAGCCAAGGACAAGGAGCGTTTAGGCACCTTGAGGCTGATCACTGCGGCAATCAAACAACGTGAGGTCGACGAACGGGCAGAACTTGACGACAGTCAGGTTCTGGCCATCCTGGACAAGATGATCAAACAGCGCCGGGATTCGGTGGAACAGTATGAGTCCGCCGGTCGCCAGGAGCTGGCAGACCAGGAAAAAAGCGAAATTGCCATCATCGAAGAGTACCTCCCTGCCGGTCTGAGTGACGAGGAAGTCGCCAGCATGATCGAAAGCGCCATTCAGGAAGTCGGTGCCGCCGGAATGCAGGACATGGGCAAGGTGATGGGCAAGCTCAAACCTCAGATGCAGGGGCGGGCCGACATGGGCAAGGTCAGCGGCCTGGTCAAACAAAAGCTGGCCGGATAACACCCCGCTGAAGCAGCGCTCTCGAGTTTCGGTTATCCTTGCTGTCAGGGCCTCCACTGTGGCCAACTGACAACTATGGCAGGAAAGATCCCCACACACTTTATCGATCAGCTTCTCAATCGGGTTGACATCGTCGATGTCATCAACCGACGGGTAACGCTGAAAAAGGCTGGCAAGGAGTTCCAGGCCTGCTGCCCCTTTCATGATGAAAAAACCCCCTCCTTCACCGTCAGCCCCAGTAAACAGTTCTACCACTGCTTCGGTTGCGGCGCCCACGGCTCGGCGATCGGCTTTCTCATGGAGTATGACAATCTGGGATTTGTCGAAGCAGTCGAAGAGCTGGCCCAGTCAGCCGGACTGGAAGTGCCCAGAGAGGGAGGAAATGAGCAGGGCCCCGACTTAAGGCCGCTCTATGAGCTGATGGAAAAAACCGCCCGCTTCTATCAGCACCAGCTCAAGCACCATGCGGAGAGCCCGGCAGCGGTGGACTATCTGAAATCGAGGGGCATGAGCGGCCAGATCGCCGCCAGCTACGGGATCGGCTTCGCCCCGCCCGGCTGGGATAACCTGACCGGCACATTGGGCGGAGATAAAGCGAGCCTGGAGAGGCTCAACAAGTGCGGCCTGCTGAGTGAGAGCAACGGCAAACAGTACGACCGCTTCAGAAACCGAATCATATTTCCGATCCGGGACCCACGCGGCAGAACCATCGGTTTTGGCGGCCGGGTGCTGGGAGACGACAAGCCCAAGTACCTGAACTCCCCTGAAACCCCCCTGTTTCACAAAGGCCGGGAACTCTACGGCCTCTACGAAGCCCGTCAGGCCAACCGGGAGATCAGCAACCTGCTGGTGGTGGAAGGCTATATGGATGTGGTGGCACTGGCGCAACACAACATCCAGAACGCCGTGGCAACCCTGGGAACCGCCACAACTCACGAACATCTGGAGCTGATCTTTCGCAACTGCCCGGAAGTGATCTTCTGCTTCGATGGGGACCGGGCCGGTCGGGATGCGGCCTGGAAGGCACTCAACACCAGCCTGCCGCTGATGCGGGATGGCCGGGAAGTACGCTTTCTGTTTCTGCCCCAAGGCGAGGATCCGGATACCCAGGTACGCCAAGAGGGCAGCGAGGCCTTCCAGCGGCGCATCGAAGCGGCCACGCCCCTTTCCGAGTTCCTTCTGCAGCACCTCTCATCCCAGGTGCACATGGAGAGTATCGACGGCCGCGCCAAACTGGCCCAGCTGGCCAAACCTCACCTGGAGAAGCTGCCAAAAGGGGTATTCCGGCAGATGATGTTCGAGCGGCTGGAAGAGCTGGTGGGCCTGAAAGCGGGACACCTGGACGACACACCAGCCACACCTCAACGGAAACCGGCAAGAGCGACGCCGAACAAGTCTCAGGCACCCACTCCGATCCGCACCGCCATTGCACTTCTGCTCGACCATCCCCATCTCTATGAAGTGGCCGACGAGGTCTCCGCAGACTGGCAGGGTTGGGATAATCCGGGTATCACAATTCTCAAGCAACTACTTGAAATTATTAGAACTCAACCTACGCTTAGTAAAGCAGCTCTGATCGAGCGCTGGCGGGACACAGACTACTTTGCCCATCTCAACAAACTGGCTCAGGCGAACTACCAATTTGACCTGCCAGGGATGGATCAGGCCACAGAGTTTCGTGATGCACTTCGCAGATTGAATGCGCAGTTTCATAAGCAGAAACGCCCTCAATTGGGGAATATTCCGCCAAGTGAACTGTCTGAACAGCAGCTTGAAGAGATAAAACAGCGCTATCCGGGAAAGATACAACAGGATGAAAGCAAATCGTAACCCAGACCATCCCACCGAGTGACTAGTGCAACAATATGAAAATGTGCTAATATGGCGAGTTCAGTCTCGGCATAACCAACCTCGTCTCACAACAAGGTAGAAGATGAACCAGGAACAGCAGCAATCTCAATTGAAACAACTGATTGCAAAAGGTAAGGAACAGGGTTTCCTTACTTACGCGGAAGTTAATGATCACCTTCCTGAAGGCATCGTTGAGCCTGAACAGATCGAGGATATCATCAGGATGATCAATGACATGGGCATCACTGTCCATGAGTCCGCACCTGACCTTGAAGACAACACCCTGAGTGATTCGGCCGTCACCACCGACGAGGACGCCGCTGAGGCCGCCGCGGCCGCTCTGGCCAGCGTAGACAGTGAATTTGGTCGCACCACCGACCCGGTCCGCATGTACATGCGTGAGATGGGTACCGTGGAGCTGCTGACCCGTGAAGGCGAGCTGCGTATCGCCAAGCGCATTGAAGAGGGCCTGAATCAGGTCTCGGCCGCCCTGGCCACCTTCCCTCCCACGGTCGATCTGCTCTGCACCCAGCTGGAGAAGGTTGAAGAGGGTGAGGCCCGTCTGGCGGATATCACCAGCGGTTTCATCGATCCCAATGAGCCGGATGAGATCCCCACCCCGGTACAGCCCCAGGCCCTGAAAGAGGAAGCCAACGGGGACAACCAGGCGAACAACGATGACGACGACTCCGAAGATGACGAACCGGAGAATACCGGTCCGGATCCGGAAGAGGTCGCCGCCAAGGCCAAAGAGCTGCGCAAGCGCTACAACGCCCTCTGCACCTCACTGAAAAAGAATGGCCGGGCCAACAGCAAAACCCAGAAAGCGGTGGATACCGTCTCCGAGACGTTCCTCGAATTCAAACTGGTACCCGCCACCTTCAATCTGTTGGTCGCCACCCTGAGAGACATCATCGAGCGTATCCGTAATCAGGAGCGCATCATCATGCATCTCTGCGTGGACAAGGCGCGTATGCCGCGTAAAGAGTTCATCGCCTCCTTCCCGGACAATGAGACCAACCTGGAGTGGATCGAAGACCAGCTCAACAGCGGCAAATCCTACGCGGACGCCCTGCAGGAGCACAAAGAAGAGATTCTGCGCACCCAGAAGCGCCTGGTTGCCATCGAAGCCGACTGCCAGCTGAGCATCGGTGAGGTCAAGGAGACCAACCGCAAGATGTCGATCGGTGAAGCGAAAGCCCGCCGCGCCAAGAAAGAGATGGTCGAAGCCAACCTTCGACTGGTGATCTCGATCGCCAAGAAGTACACCAACCGGGGCCTGCAGTTCCTCGACCTCATTCAGGAAGGTAACATCGGCCTGATGAAGGCGGTGGACAAGTTCGAATATCGTCGCGGCTACAAATTCTCGACCTACGCCACCTGGTGGATCCGGCAGGCCATCACCCGCTCCATCGCGGACCAGGCCCGTACCATCCGTATCCCGGTCCACATGATCGAGACGATCAACAAGCTGAACCGTATCTCCCGTCAGATGATCCAGGAGATGGGCCGCGAGGCCACCCCGGAAGAGCTGGCGGAGCGCATGGAGATGCCGGAAGACAAGATCCGCAAGGTACTCAAGATCGCCAAGGAGCCAATCTCCATGGAGACCCCCATCGGCGACGACGAAGACTCCCATCTTGGCGACTTCATCGAAGATTCCGGCGTGGTATCCCCGATCGAATCGGCCACTGCCGAGGGACTGGGAGAAGCCACCCAGAACATGCTCGCCGGTCTCACCAGCCGCGAAGCGAAAGTATTGCGCATGCGCTTCGGCATCGACATGAACACCGACCACACCCTGGAAGAGGTGGGCAAACAGTTCGACGTCACCCGTGAGCGTATCCGTCAGATCGAAGCCAAGGCGTTGCGCAAACTGCGCCACCCTTCCCGCTCCGACAGACTCCGCAGCTTCCTCGACAACGATTAAACCCGGATTGGAGATAGGTAACATCACCAGCTATACCGGCGGTGATACGATCTGTTAGAATCCTGCCGTTTTCGGGCCCATAGCTCAGTTGGTTAGAGCAGGGGACTCATAATCCCTTGGTCCTAGGTTCGAGTCCTAGTGGGCCCACCAAGTAAATTCAATAACTTAGATCATTTTCAAACTTTCTAAATATTAGCTCGGTGCACATCTGGTGCACATTTCAATTTTGTTATTCTTCATTTGATGGCTTATTTCACATATGCGCTCAAAGAAAGAAATCCACTGAAAACTCATGAAGAAATGTGATTCAAAAAGGAAGAAGTTTTTTATAATTGTCGAACGAAAACGTACACACAAGAATCTAAAAAGAAAAAGACTGAAAAAACGTAAGTTAATAGAGTTCGCACTACAATATGACAAAATCATAACAGCGCCAAAATACTTCACATTAGGTGATAGTAAGCTGAGGAGTAAATTCCTAAAATTTATATATAAACTAAGGGCTCTATGCTCAAAAGCAAGACAGAGAATACTGATCGATTTTAACAATACTGAACACATGGTTTCAGATGGAACATTACTTTTCAGAGCACATTTCTGCCGCTTGGTATCGCACCAATCCTACTCATCAGTTCGAATTAAGTATTCATCCAACAACAGGATTAACCAGGTATTACAACAAATCGGCGTACTTGATTTAGTTGGCCAGCATCCAAATATTGAAACAGACGACCCAGATGTAGTGAACTGGCGATACGCTGAAGGTGCAGGCGCTTTAGGAGAAAAATTCGAAGAGATACTTGGCCCCTATCAGGGTACAATTGCCGAACCTCTCCAGAGGGGGCTTTACCTTGGTTTAACTGAAGCTATGACCAACACAAGGCAACACGCTTACCCAGAAAGAGTTTCTTCAAAAGTCAATAATGATGACGGGACCAATGAGTGGTGGATGTTCTCCCAGGAAAAGGATGGTCGGATATACGTTGTTTTTTGCGATTTAGGTGTAGGAATACCTACATCATTACCAGAGAAACAACCAAGACTATGGGAAAAACTTTTAGCGAAGGTAAGTGGTTTTCCCCCGGACAGTAGAATTATAAGTGAAGCCATTAAACACAGTCGATCTAGAACTGGTCATGAATACAGAGGAAAGGGACTTGGCCAACTGACTAGCGTTCTTGCTGGTATAGCTGGAGGAGATTTGCGGTTATTTAGCAATCATGGCTGCTATAATCTCATTGATGGAAATACGAGTACAATGGACTACCGAGACTCAATAAGAGGCACATTAATCAGCTGGTCATTGCCACTAACCGATTGATATAGCAAGCAACATGAATCAAGATGTCTTAAATATAGCAGAAAAGTTCAGCCGGTATCCTGCAGGTCGCTTCAACAGTGACGGGCCTTATAGTGGCGAGAAATTCCGTGATGACTATTTAGTACCCGCGATAAAGGGTAAAAAATCTCTAGTTGTTGATCTAGATGGGACAAGAGGCTATGGGTCATCATTTCTTGAAGAGGCCTTTGGCGGACTAGTTCGTGCTGGTTATACAAAGGAAGCTATTCTATCAGTCATAACCTTAAAAACTGATGACGATAGTTTATTGCTAGAGATAATGGATTATATCGACAATGCAGGACACTAGCAGTTGTGGGCTTTTTTATCCAGGCACTTGGGCAGTCATCATCATTGGCTGGGTATTCGTAGACCATTTAAATAACCAGAGAGAAACGAGAAAGGAGATTCGAGCTAGAGTAGATCAAATTCAGACTTGGATTATGGAAATCGCTGATGACGCCACTAGTTACCACACCTCAGACAGAGACCTTTCGGCAGAGAGAAAACTAAAATCACAAATCGCCAGAACAACCAAAGCCATTTCTTCTTTAAATTTAATGATTGATTCCTCACTTCCTTATTTGGCATTTCAATTCCGAAACTCAATTAGTCTTCATAATTTCGACACTCCGGACCATAAGGCGCTTAGTCTTACCGATGAGATTATAGAGAATATTGCTGGGGCCGCTCAGGATCTCATTGATGCACTTGAAAATACATACACAAAAAAATATCACCTAAGTACTGCAGATACGATCAAATCAATATTCTCTCGTGTTTTATTTCGTAAATAAGTATATTTTTTAGTGCTACAGTCACGACAAAAGAAGCCTGAGAAATTAAAATATATGGCGATTTCGCCGTTTATTTTATTCCTCTGTAGGGTTTACCGTTTGCACGGATAGGTTCAAGATTCGGTAGTGTCGCTTCTCTTTGATCGTATGGATGGATACATAAGCTTGTTTCAGACCTGAAAGAATCAGAAGCGCATCTGTGACTATCTGCGGTGTGACCCATATCGATGAGAGCCATCTGTCTTTACCCCAGATCTTTTCCAAGTATGCCACAGCTGGAGGTTGTTTATAGACAGGATACTGTTTTCCACGGTACGTCCGATAGATATCCTCTCCCTCTGAATCTCGCTCCTGTAGATCTCTGATTCTGGGTATTCGTTCATTTACTTTGGAATCACCAAATAGGTAGATATCAAAGCGGTGACCAGAGCTATCACCAGCATCAATGCACTCGCCAATTATTTCTAGCTTTGTTTCGAAATGATGAACAAGCTCACTTTCATCTTTAACATCACATGGATGACTGAGCAGGCTAGAGTTTATCCCAGCATCAGACCGAGCAGAATAATCATTCACTCTTATAGAAAAGCTAACATATTGATTTCTTGATAACTTACCCCTTTTCATTCAACGCCAACCTCAAATGCATTCTGACTAGGTACAGAATCAAAATATTTGGAATCTACTAATATAATCGCATTATTAATTTTTAGATATATTTTAAGGATAGTGATACTGAGATTTGCACTGCTTTATATATCAATTCTTGCTGGCATCGTCACACTAGTTTACGATGTTTATCGGTTGTTAAAGGAAGGTATTTTGGCATTGCCCTCTACCACCTCTATAAAGGAGGTGAAACCATATCTAGTAGAAATTCCTATATAACCTCCTAGGATTGTATTCTATCACCAAGATTTAGATTCTTGGGCTGATTGATAGAGACAACACCTGACCTGCAATCTCTACAGATAATATCAGTGAAGGTTAGAAGCTAGACACAGTTGTTGCTCAACGATTTATGATAACTATTTTTATTGAAGAAGCAGGCATACTAATCAGAGTGAATTAGGTAAAGCACGGGGACATCTATCCTCACTCAGAAAGAAAAAAGGAGCCAAGATAAATTCAAGGAAAGAGCGATAGCCATCATTGACTACTGATTTATTGAAACAATAAAGGTTAGAGGTAAAAAAGTGAGTGACGTTGTATTTATACTTGGAGCTGGCGCATCAAAACAATCTGGTGCACCATTAATGGGCGACTTTCTTGATGTTGCCCGTCATTTGTTAAGCACACAGAAAGTAAAGGATAAAGAGGAACATTTTAAAAGAGTATTTAAGGCCATTGGCGCATTACAAGCCGTACACTCAAAGTCACAGCTTGATTTGACAAATATTGAATCAATATTTACAGCTTTTGAAATATCTAATGTCCTCGGTAAATTACCTGGATTTGATCCAAATGAGATTCCAGAAGTTATAGCTTCCTTAAAAGAACTAATAGTAACAACATTAGAAGAAACTATTACATTTCCTACACGGGAAACATTAATTGGCGTACCTGAGCCATATGGAGAATTTGCTAAACTACTAAAGTTTTTAACCTCAGAAGCAGTTCCTCAGCAAACCACATCTATTATTACATTTAATTACGATATCGCAATCGATATGGCTCTTTGTAAGTCTGGGTTAGGCCCGGACTATGGAATTCCTCCTGATTCAGGAGACCAAGAACCCATCCCTCTTTACAAGCTTCATGGCTCTTTGAATTGGGCGCTACGTAAAGACACCGGTTCCGTTCATCCACTTCAGTTGAATCAGTATTTTCGGGAATACTCAGCTCCCGGAAACGATGGCTCTAGTACATGTAAAATAAAAATTGGATCTCAACTTAAAGATTACTTCACTAGATATACTGATGTTAAAGTCGAAGATGAACCATTCATTGTTCCTCCCACATGGAACAAAGCCGATTATCATCAAGCACTATCCACAATATGGAGTAAGGCAGCGCAGCATTTAAGTGAAGCAAAGTCAATATTTATTATTGGGTATTCTTTACCTGAAACAGATGCGTTCTTTAGATTGTTATACGCACTTGGCACAGTTGGGCCCTCTCCGTTGGAAAGGGTAGTTGTCTATAATCCTGATAAGTCAGGCGGCGTTTATGAACGATTTAGTGGAATCCTTGGACCTGGTGCAAAAGCACGATACCAATATTTTACTTTACCATTCGAAAGTGCAATTTTAAATATAGAGAAGATTTTTTCATCAACTGTATAGCTGATATCTTATTCTCTAAATATTCCTGTGGCTTTCGTTTAGATAATGATTAATAGCATTCGTTAGTCTATACTGTCATTTCTCTCAATAGCTCTCTTAGTAAGACCTTCCAGATCCAGTCCCTCAACATGGTGTAAGTCAGTCCATATTTTAAGATTTTCATATGCATTATGAAAATCATCCCAGTCAAGCGGCGTGTAGTCCATATTCTCCTCATTTCTCGCAAATGGAAATAATTTAGCTACCAAAGCATAAAGCTCACCAAGTCCATATAGATAGCTTACAATAATAGGCTTATACATACCGATATGACTCTGATCATTGAAGTCACGCACAAATCCTCTAAGTCGAGAAATATGAATCTGGAGTTTGACGAGAATTTTAGCTAAATAATCTTCCATGTCTGGCTCTGCATACTTGATACATTACTGAAACACAATTGATAATTTTCAGGTAGCTCAGATGCATCCTCTTCTAATTCTTGATCTTCATTTGCTTCCCAACCTTTAATAAGTAAATTTGCGCTTGATTCAAAATGATCGAGAAGATCACTTAGCGCATTTTGTAAGATTGTTTTGCTGCAAGAAAATCTCTTTCACGCTGCATATGTGCATTGAACCTAGATATATTAAACGCAATGATGCTAGATATAAAAGCCAGCATAACAATATTTAGGCTCTGCCATCTTTCCCAAACATTTATAAATTTCTTCCCAATTCAGGGCATTTTCAACAAAAGGACTAATAAACATATCAATGAAATATAGAAAAGCAATTGGTATTCCAACCCAGTTGAGGGCAGACACTAGTGCATCCGATTTTACAATCCCATCATGTTTCACACTTAGCTCTCTGTCAAGGCAATCTCAAACATTTCATAACATGTAAATTTAGAACTAACAATTTGATCGTTTTTTATCCATGGTCCTACTTATAACTTCTACTATTATCATCTGCTAGATAATCCAAATAACACTGCCATACTTGACAAAATATTCTATAATTTATAGCCATTCTACATACCGATCTTTAAATCGCTCCATTTAAAAAGTAACCATCTCAAAGTCGAGTGTTAGATTATGTAAATTAGTTACAATCTGATTTTTACTAGTATATTATTTTCAGATGTCTTCTGTTTCAAAGTCATAAACTCTCAACACTTTATATTGATGTATTGGATTGAAACTCTTTTTTAAAAAATCGTTACATGCACCACTAGGTGCATATAATAACTCAACATTTATCTGGCCTACAGTATACATCCAAGCAGCTACCACTGTCTCAGACCCTTTCTGCTTAATATGTACAGGACTAAGTGAAAGCATCTTTTCTCTACTACCAATCGCTTTTTTAAAGCGTAAAAACAAATATGGGTTTGGTGTATTAGTCATGATTGAATCTGAAAATGTACTAGTATCAATTGGAATCTCAGACTCCACTATTCTACAACCGAACAGCTTTATAAAATACAAATGTACATTCAAAGCATTAGTATATATTTTGTCTCTAAATATCTTAGCCAGTCGTATATTTAATGTCCCACGAACCTCCAAATCATATTGTTTTAGATGTGCAGACACTTTTTCCCATGACTTATCATGTTGTGCTGTTCTATTTGTATTACATACTTCACATATTGGATTATTGAATTTAAAGCGATCTGACTTATGACTCCCGACGGGAATATTTACCTTTTCATCAGAGTGGAACCACACGGGATTTTTCTGCGTAAGCGTGGGAAATACAGATTTAATATCCGTCGCTTTAATCATGTGTTCTTTACTATCCCCTGATTGACCACAAATCCAACATGTTACTGTCTTTTCTTCTTCCATTTCTGTTGTATATTTCAATATCACTACTCAATACGATACCACTATTTATAGGTTGTAATTATCGTAAGTTATAATATAAACCAAATATTGCTAACAACGATATTGCAACTGGAAAGCTAAAATCAATAACAAACCACCTGGCGTTTTGACTTTGGATAAAGAGTTTATACCAATTATCAAATCTCATTAGAGATACAGGAATTCTGTCTGAATTAACAACGCGTTCAATATGTCGACTATTTTCGTTGTAAATCCTCAAATTATCATTCAGCTCTAGCAGAGAGGCTTGAATATCTATAGTATTTTCTGGATATTTTTTTGACTTTTGTAACAAACTTGCCTCTAACGATTTTATCCTACTTGTTGCATCATGTAGCGAAGCTAATTCTTTATGTTGACTATACCACCAGTTATATAAACTTGATTGCCGTGGATCTACAGGATAATCTGCATCGACGGAACCATATGTAGCACCAGTACTAAACGTCGTTTTTGTACCAGTAATCCTTAACCTCCATTCTATGAAGTTATCTAATACTACCCATATATATTGAATTCCAAAATATATAATTAGCAGTAAAAGGAGTACCTGTACATGCTTGTGACTAAAATTTTCTAGCTGAATGCCGAGTATTGTAGAATCCTTGCTAACTAAGATCGAGGTAAATGATAATCCAATACCTAGAGTTGAACTGAATACGAGACTATTTTTAACTTTTCTTGCATAGTCAGATAGTTCAATAAAAACAGGCTCTTTGAGCACTTTCTCGGTTGATGTATAATCTTTTGTCATAATACACTCACATAAATTGCAGAAGTCTAAACTTGATCTGACAGATGGAAAGTCTAGTTTTGGTGTCATCTGCCAGTCATAGCTTCCATCCGGGTAAAAGAAGACATAGCGAGTTTTCTGCTTAAATGCCTGCTACGCTACCATAGCCGACGCAAAGACTTTCTTGCCGTCCTTATCTAAAGAAGACATTAACAATATAGCTGTGCGGCAAAGCGCCCAAACGAGCGTATGATTGTGTCTTGCTTCCTTCACTTGTAACAATTCCTCGCATAACTGCTGTCGGCATAAGAACAGTAAAACTGCCATTAAAACATATGACACCGAAAATACTCTATCTTGGCAAATAATGTGTATTGGCCTTCTGCGTCAGTATTTGTTTTACCTGCGTCTATAGATGCTAGGCAATTTAATACAGAAATACTAAATACTATAAATATTCCAATCTTTCATTTTAGTAAACCAACTACTTTTGTTTTCCAATTATCGCGGTAGGGAGTAGTGCCATTACCCCACCAAGTGTTAAGAACCCTATTAGATAAATATCAGTACTATCCATTATTCATATTAGGCATAACAGCTTTATTAACGAAGCCTCTTGTCTCGTTATACGTTCTTAAACACTGATTTTTTCATTTTTAATCCAAGCAGGTACAAGTTGATTTGCTAGATCAATAGCATAATGCGCAAGAGCAACAATGAACAATATATTTGAACCGACCTTTGTTGGGTTGTGTCCCCTAATAATTGTGAGCTTTTCACATTCATTATCATCCAAATGCGCCCCTCCGTCCTGATCTGCTACCAACCTGACAATATCGTTTAATGTCAGTGGTGGCTGTAATTCTACAATTTGATTCCTCCATTCAAATAGAGTTAAATATTTATATGGAGAACCAATGTCCAATTTTGCATCTACCAACCCATCTGCGTATTGCGTAATAACATAAGGCGCAGTAGCGATACCTATTGGTCCACCTTTATTTTCAAATTTCAATTCCCTAAAAGCTAATAGCTTTATATTTGGATGAATCCTATTTATAAGCGAATGATCTTTCTTTCTATGAGTATCACAAAATAATATGCGCAACTGAGATGATATTGGTTTGTACATGTGTACTTGTCCATCAAAATATGACTTTAAGCAAGTATGTATGATCTTGGTGCAATCTATCACCCCCTGAGCTTGTTTCACTTCTGTATCAGTGAATTTTGTTGGATCAAATGGATTGACTTGAAATGCCTCAATATTGCTTGGACGTATATTGGCGTCCATTTGAACTGGTATTTTAATGCGCATAGGTATCTACCATAACCGCGTATAACGTTACCTTCAGCAGAACAGGTTCATTAGCGACTGTGTGATCTTCCCCCGATAAATCGGACACATGATTAAGCCGCTCTGTTTTCATATTCGATAGGATTGGTATATCCGATCCCTGAATGCAATCGAGAACGATTGTAAAAGCCATCTATGTATGATGACAATGCTGATCTGAGGTCTTGCTTACGATTAAATATTCTACCGCGTATCAACTCGCCTTTAAGGCTTTGATAAAACGAGTCCATATGCGCATTGTCAGTACAATGCCCCAAACGGTTGTAGCTACGCTTCAGTCCATGCCTGGCAAGTTCCTCCTGGAGTGTATATGCCATGAACTCTATGCCTCTGTCCGTATGGAAGATCAGCCCCGGGTCGGGATGGCGTTTCAGGATCACACGCCTCAGTAACGCTATGACATCAGCCGCTGTTCGGCTTTGACACAGTGACCAGCCTAGAATACGTCTCGAATAAACATCCATGATCGTAATCAGGTAATGATATTGGGAACCGACTTTGACATAGGTGAGATCCGCTACCCACTGTTTATCTTTTGCCTTTGGAAATGAGGACTGAAGCCGGAGGTTCTCTCCATCCTGCTGGAATTGCCGCAACCCTGGCGCTCGCCGTGTTACCGTCACCACCCACCCTGTATCCCATTCTCGCGCATGATCCGGGCGACCCGGTTCTTACCCACAGTAATACCCGATGCCTTGTGACTGCGGTAGACACCTGGACTGCCATAGGCTTGACGACTGACTTGGTGGATACACCGTATTCGCTCCAACAACATAATTTCTTACTTTGCCCTTTTACTGAGATCACGCTTAAGCCAGTCATAATAGTCACTGCGCGACACACCCAACCATTGACACAGGTATCTGACGCCTATTTCTCGTCCATATCTCTGGATGAATCCAAATCGCTCTGATGTTGTTCCGCCAGATACCGTTGCCACTTTTTTAGCAGGTCATTCTCCTGCTTTAACCGAGCCACTTCTTTTTCCAGGGCTTTGACTCGATCTAGCTCCTTTTCCCCGTTCCGGATGCTGGTGACCTTGTGTCTTTTATCTGCCACGATCTTTCCTTCCCGGTATTCTTTGCGCCATCGTGAAAGCATGAATGGATGAATGTCCAGTGTTTCCGCTACCTTCTTGATCTGTACACCATCCAAATACGTTAACTGAACCGCCTTCGCTTTAAACTCATTTGTATACCGCCAGGTCTTCCTCGGATTGCTATATTTCGGCATGTGACACCTCTTTCTTTGTTAGAAAAAAGTGTCCGTTTTACCGGGGGATGTTCAGTATCCGCTGGAAGGCCTTGTTATATTTCTTCAATAATAAACCCTTGCGACTTTACGCATAATATGAACTCATCATATTCTTTCAAGAAATCTTGTCCTGCATCGGTCAGCTTATGAAGGAGATCATAGTACCTCTCTTCGCTTTCCTGCCCCGGCACTTTCCAGTGATAAGGAGGGAGATACATTTTTCCGGATTTATCTTCCTGAGCACCAAGATAACCTGAACCATAAGCAGCCTGGTTGAAGCTTGATATTTTTGATACTAGTTCTACTTTCTTTTTTTCAACAACTTCGTTGTAAAGCCTGTATGGTGGGGTTATAAATTTCTCACACTGCTCAAGCCCATGCGCGAAATCCCTTAGGATTCCTGCTGTGGGTGCTCTTTCAACCCAATAACGTGTGTTCTCGTAAGGAAGATTTGATAAAAGCTTTTCAATTATTTTTTGGTCATGTGGTACTTCAACCTTCTTTTTCTCTCTCGCTTCCTCAGCTTCTATTTTCTTGCCACGGTTCATAAGAAATGAATGAGCTATATTGTACAGAGCTCCATTAATCATCAAAATCACACCTGCGACATAAGCAGAGGTGTCCGGCACATCAATAGGTATTTCAATCTCAAAATACTTCAACAGTATTACTTTTATAATCAAGTGCTCTAACAGCGGCGCGGCAAGCAATCCAGCGCCAACATAAAGAAACACCTTGGTCACAGTATTTGAGAAAGGTGACAAGAACCATTTCTTTATTAATGGATCAATGTATTCATCCCATATATTCTTTCTTGTCAAGTTAATCTATTCCTTTTTGAGAATAACGTTGCCAATCAGCCGACCTAAAAGTGAAGCGCCGACGAAGGAGGCGCGTAGCTTTTTGTTTCGGCTGAATTGGCCTTGTTAGCCTTTTTTTTAATCATCTTTGAATGTGATGTGGTGACAATAACCACACAATCCGTTTAAATCTTGTTCGTCAGTACTCAAACTGGCCCCGCATCGACCGCACGAAGAATACGGCCTAGCTCCGAGACATATAGCACACGAATCTTCTTCATACACATAGGATTCCATGCCGCATTCATGACAACTACTGATAGGTGGTTCTCCACCATCAGTCATTGCTATGTATGTTTCGCCATAAAATGCCTCTGTTATGGCTTCCTCAAGAATTTCGGGTGTCAGTGTATATTTGTTACCGCAAGATGAACACAAACACACGCACTCATCGGTGCCATATTCCGAAATGTCATTTGGCTTTATCAGTTCTGAGTGACATTCCGGGCATCGAATTTCATAAACAGCCTTCGCCAATGCTTCTGTTTTCCAATCTACATCATCTAATGCTTCATGACATTCTTTTAGTTCTTTTTCATAAACCTCAGTTGCGTCCAGCAAAGCTTCCCACGTGGATTCTCCAAGAGTATCTATTGGCTCCGACCCTAATTGGTTTTTTAGAAAATCTTGTATTATTAAGAAGGACTGGCTTATTAACTCGCTTACCCTTGAGCCCGGTTGGCTTGTGCAATAATGTTCAATGTCGTTTCTGACTCTAATTATTTTATCTAAGCGTTGCCATTCAATTTCAATCCCTAGTGTATTAAGACGCTCCTTAATCTGTTGGACGTCAACAGTCTTCTTTCCATTGCCCACAAATGACAGCTGGCCAAAAACCATTTTAGGCTTAATTATTTGCTTGATTAACACTTCATCTGAATCTGGTGGGGATAATTGCCTTAGCTTTTCTTTGAAAAGCAGCAAAACGCCAGCTGAAATATTCCGAACCGATGACAAAACGCGACGTGGATCATTGGACTTATAGTCCTCTACACCTATCTGTATTGATTCAATCGCGTTTTTTAGCAGTGTGTTCATGGTTGTAGGCTAACAGCTTTATTAATGAGACCCCTTGTCTCGTTTTACATTTATAGCAAGACCTCTATATAACACTTTAATTGACTGAATATCAATTACTTAGAATCATGGCCTCTCGTTATACATTCTCAGCAAGTCATGACAGTGGCAAACTGTTAATTTCGGTGTAAAATCATGGCGTCAGCCAACTGAATTCCGTGAACAACATCTACTTGATCAGGTACGAATCGCCTGTCCGCAGAAACATTTCAGTCACAAAACTGGAAAGTCTTATGTCTACAGGATACGTCAGTTCATCCTCGTCAATAAAAAGCGCCATCCAAGCGAGATGGGTAGCCTCCCTCCGCTGTCAGGTGGCATCGGAACCGTTCTCAATATATGCCAGATCTGGTCTAGATTTCTACACATAAATATATCGATAATCAATAATATTGCGCTTGCCTTCTTTGGCGACATATTCCAATTAAAATTACTCAACAACCCGATCTATAAACCTGTCTAGGTCAAATTCGCAATCAATGAATAATTTTTCGAGAGTCCTTTCATCCCAGCGATCAAGGACATATCTCAGTTTTTGAAATACGTAGGCCTTGTAATCTAGATTAACAATCTCATTGATATAACTGGACATCTGACTCGGGGTAATATGGTAGTACCTCGATACTCCACAGCTTTGACGTATATCACGCCTAATCGCATCTTTGACTGTCCATTTGTTAGTAAAGCGTCGCACTACTTTATTAATGCGCTCATCGAGTTCTGCTTTATCTGCTTTTGATATGGCATTCTGAGGACGAGATGTATTCTTTTTAGCTGGCTTGCTCTTCTACCTAACAATACCACGTCTGAAGTCAGATAATTGGATTACTTCTGTCATGACTCAGCTCCTTCCATAAGGTTCTCGACATTGATCTTTATAGCCTCACTACACGCCAATGTTGACAATATTGAAAGTGCAGCACGAAGTCTGAGGTCAATACTATCCACGTGGATGTAATCAGCTACATCTGGGTTTCGCTCCCTTGTTGCTCCGTCCTTTTGATACAGCCGCAAGAAATCCAGAACCTCACTAATACCGTTAATGCCATTTAGGGAGCGTTGCATCATTTCGAGTTCTTTTAGTGTCATGACTCACTCCCAATTGCCCCTTGATGGCCATCCAATACAGAGCTGACTTTTGACTCTATATTACGCAATCCGTCAACTGTACCAGCTAAGACTGCCAGTAACTGACCAATATTTATCGTTTCTTCATCCTGAATCTGATGAGCTACGTCACTATATATATTACCAATGGCAGCAATTCCTACTGTGATGCTGTATATCTCGCTATTACATATGGTGCTGAGCTTTTTTAAGCGCTCATATTCTGCTGGACTCAGGGGTGTTGTGTGAGAATCAGGGATTGTAGGTAGACTACTGATTAGCTCTGATATTTGACTCATGACAGCAACTCTCCATGTTTGCAGGAAAGCTCATTCAACTGAATCTGTTTGGCTTTCTCAACGAGTTTCAAGAAACTCTCTCCTCCTTGTGTTTCTAAATAGGAATTTATCTCATCGCATTCGTCAAAAGTACCTGACATAGAATCTGTTAACGCCTCTGATATCAGTGTTGTATAAGTAACATGAGTTACCTGGAGATCCTCTATATCACCACACTCAATCTGCTGTAAAAGGGTGGTAGCGGCTTCAATGTGATAAAGCCTTTGATAGATGTTTTCCAGCGTTAGAGCAACACTGTGAATATGTGTGTCCATAATAATATCCCTAGTTATAATGTAATGACAATGTGCTACAATTACATACTAGCTCAACAACAGAGAATGTCAATACATCGTCATGACACCACCAAAGACAGAATTTATCCAGATAAGGATCGAACCGGAACTAAAGGAAGAGGCCAAGAAATTAGCTGACAAGGAGGGTAGAACCCTGAGTAACTGGGTTGTATGGTTAATCCAAAATGAAATTTCCAAGGAATCTCAATAGGTTATTTTATATATACTGGATATATATCAGTAATTGCCTAGACTTAGAGAAAGGATCAGGGTTATCCTGATTCATACAAGGCTTGCCAGCCCCTCGGGCTTCTAACCCGAGTTCATGTTGGCGAGCCTTTCTTTTTTAAATTGACACTGTCCAGCTTTGTAACTAAGATTTTTACAAACCTCTCGTGGACTGAACCACCTATGGCAATTGGAGCCGGACGGTCGTAGATCATGAGGGGTTTTGTCTTTTTACAAACTGATAAAACCCTAATCTTGGCTTATAGACCTTGGTCTCTTCCTCTTTAAACTGCTAGCTTATCAAGCCGGCATAGTCTCAATAGATCGTTAGCTACTGTTTATATTGGTTTTTTTAAATCTATCTCGTTGCAATTGATTTGCACTTACCATTTACCTAATCTTTGGATAGGAGATCAGGAAATTCCTGACCCTAAAAAGGCTCGCCAACACCCCGGGCTTCTAACCTGGGTAAAAGTTGACGAGCCTTTTTTTTAAATAGTGCCTACTTAGATGGCCAATATGATATCGAAGCTTATTCGCTAATCTGAAGAAAGTATCGCTAAAGCCTCGGCATCTTTGCTGATACCCTCAAAGTACTTAGAGAGCTGATCGAATTCCACGAAATCTAGTAAGAAATAGTTTGTTCTCTGATTGCCACTTTTTTCAATAAATGCGTAATCAACCTCGAATTGAAAATTGTTTTCGATAAGAGTAGGCACAGTCTCTGTGTAAAAATCTACACTAAACATCTTCTCGAATGAGCTACATATGACAACAGGGAATTCCATAACTTCCTGTAGAGATCGATTCTCTATCTTAACACCTGGAATTGAAACAGGTCGCTTACTCATCGACGTCATTGCGTTAAGCACCTGATTAACTGCTTTGTAGAAGATTTCTTTATCAGGTTCTTTTTTCGATTTTGTTGCAAAAAGTTTTGCAACCCTTTCTCCTTGGGACAAGTAGTGATGCTCTTTCGTATAACTGTTATTTGCACGAAATCCACTGGTTGAACAAACAAGCTTTTTTGCCGATTCCATATCTTTATCGGCAAACCAAAATACTGAATAAGATGAGACAAACTTGCATTCAACAAAAAGCCGTACAGCAATATCACCATTTCTACGGCCGGCATAATCAGTTGTAGGCCACAAGCGTTCTGCAATGAGATCGATCTCACGTGCTTTATTCTGAACTTGATCCATGTAGTATGGGCTAACAATTACATGCCACCCTTGCTCTGACAACCACCGCGCAACCCTCGCATGAAAGTTATTCCCGCTGCTTCTAACGAGATCCACGATATCCTTCGGTACATCCATTGCTAGTTCCACCACATTTGAATTAGATTAATACTCTCTTTCTATGATTTTTTGGACAATATCGTTACACACAGGAATTTGTACTTGTGCAAAAGCAATAGTATGAGCCTTCAAGCTTAAATGAGTTTCAAGGTTGGAATTGTTTATATCCATATTTGGTTTCCGAATTGGTTTAGGACCACCGCAGTTATGCTCTAGAATTAATGCAAAACGCTCTGTAGCATCCTTGAGATTCGGTGAATACCCTCTAGCTAGTGAAAACTCATACGCCCCTGTAATATCCGACTTACTTTCGACAAATGTCAATGCTGCACCAAGAGCTGAGTTTAGGGCACTCAACCCTTCATCCTCATCATATACTTCATCCATGAATAAATAACTTAGCGCTGAATGGAGATAATATATTGTCTCAAGGACAACAAGATCTGTATTAACAGTTTGATAGTATTTGCGAAGTTTTTTGTCATTGCTAATGTCTCTTATAAAGCTTCCCGCTTGGTAGAGAAGAAGCATGGCAAGTGGTACAACTACTGATTCTCCATCTACTGACGACGTATGAGAGCTAACCAGATCGTCAATAGTGAGATTGCTACAAAACTCTTCAAGTTGTGTTTTTTTTAATCGAAAAATACCAAACATTACATTAATCCTTTTCCCGGTACATTAAATAGTCCATTAGCTCAACATCTTCACCTTCAATATCTTTCACGAGGGAATCGAATGCCCTATTGGTCGCACTCGATGGATACTTAAAGGCTATTCCACCTAGTTTATTGATAGATTTAACCAATGCCACATCTAACTCGCCCTGCCCAATTTGGGTTGCTGCATTACCAATTGCCTCATAAAACGTAGCGGCTGTCGATCCCCCTCTGAATCCATTGATCTCACTACCTATTTCTCGGAATAATGGGAATGCACCAAGCACAGAGAGCCCCACCTCTTTTGCTATGTATGCCGCCTTTGATTCATCATCGTCATCCCCATCGGGCCATTCACCACGTATGAGGCCCACTAAGATCGCTTCTACAGCAAATAGGAACATCATGTCAGTGACATACCGGGCTATTTCAGTAGGATTCCGGAAATCCGTTTTCCCAAACAGCTCCATGGCCACATTACCCTTTGCAAAGAAATAAGAGCCCAGGGCTGTCCAGATCTTCACAAATTCGGCCTGTCGTATGGTCGGGCTGAGACTGCCCCGCTCGATCGGAGTTCGATCGGACCACACCCCAGAGGCCTGAGATCGTGCTACTGCTCGGTCTGCTGCATGGATCAGATCTTCCTGTTTATCCGAGTTCTGTTTTGCGCCCTCATAAGCCCCCAGCCAGGTGATGGTATCGACATACCGCTGAACGAAGACAATACCTGCAAAATAGGACTTTCGGACCACAGGCGGGATAAAGGATGGCTTGTTGGGATCGCCGTGCAGTGTCCTGAGGGTATCGTGGATATCCTTGTTGAAGGTCTTCCCACGATTATGCATGAATGGGGATATTGACTGCACTTCCTTAATGACCTTCACTGGATGTGCAGATAGCGCCATCAATCCCTTAAGGGTGTTTCGGTACCCGATCACCGGCATAGTCTGCAGTAGGCCGAGGGGCTGCATCAATATGGTGCCAACGTTCCAGGCGATAACCGATACTGAGAAACCAGAGCGGATGCCACGCAAGACCCTTGAAAGGATATCACCAGGCATCAGTTCACCGGCAGCCGTGTCCTTGATCCAGACATCCAGGGCCGTAATCAGCTCCTGATTGCCGGTCTCTACGGCTGCATTCCGCACCGCACTACTCGCAATGATGGACTGTGCCTGATTGACTGCTTCAGTGAGGTGAATTCTCCTCAGAACATCATGAACATGCTGATGCCAAACCATCATATCCAGGCGGACAGGATTACCACCAGAGCCCACACGTTCTTTCGTCATGCCATCTTTTGTATGAGCGTGTGCTGACCGCCCTGCGGTCATGGCCTTGGACATCTCATTGTATTCGCTTTCCTGTATCTTCAGCGATGCCTTGCGATCGTACATCAAAGGATAATAGCCACCCTTATAGATACCGTGTTTCGTCAGCAAGGGCATAGGCTCGACTGATGGCGGCGCTACCCCATTCTGCCTACGCTCAAGAGCAAAAAGCTCAGGCTTGTATTGCTCAATGTTGTCCCAGACATCCTGAATGAAGTCCATGTCCTTTTTATCCAGGGAATCAATGACCTTGGTCATCATATCCTCTGAGTAAGGCTTGACTCCATCGAGAACGCTATCATGCACGGCTTCACGGCTGGACTTATTCCCGTAATTAAGCACCAGTGAGATCCGCTCCCACTTTGAAAGAGAAAGCCCCTCAAAATCCTCCTGCTTGTTCATTTTCCGCATCTCACTGTCCTTGTAGTAGCGGTGATAGATCTCATCCATCTCTTCACCCGCTTTTTCCTCAGCAGGCATGAGATTCTGTGTGATGGCGTCATCTATAGGCCGCTTGATCAACTGATACATCAACCCATCTTTGTACCCATCCAGTCTCCGTAACACTGAGTCTGCATGTAGCAAGACATTCGCGCCATATTCGTAGGCTGCCTTTTTGGCCTTTCCTTTTATGGTGCCACTCTCCCCCTGTTTCGGACCCTTGACAGCGTTTTCTCGTATCGAGTTACCTGCGGCATCCGCTTTCAGCGAAAATTCACCTCTCGCTTCCTCAGCCATTTTCCCACCTACATAGCGCAAGTGCCTGGCCATGGCATCGATGCCCTCCAGTTCCTCGATAGTCATTTCAGACCATTCCCGGAGGCTAACACTCGCCAGGAGACCTTTACTGTCTGCATCCAGGATCTTGATCAGGTTCTGATCGTAGATAGAAACAGTAATACCCTGTTCTTGATCGAACTGGTTTTTAGCCCAATTCGCCAGCTCCCTAAGCTTTCTGATGGCATCCTGCTCTTCTCCGTGTGATCGCTGGAAATCGTAGGCTGAGACCAGTAGTTTCAAATAGTGGATGTAATCCTTGTGAACCTGTTTGGGATCATACTTCTTGGTCTGGATGGCGCGTAGGTGCTTTCTGATCCGCTCAGCCTTGGCTTTCGTTTCAGACACTTCCTTGTACAGATAGTGATTGATGATCTGCTGGACCTTCGCATCCAGTTGATCCTGTGGATCTGTAGCGGTCACAGCCTTCTTTGCAGCCCGGATCTCAGCGTAGTAGTACTTCCCTGGTTTTAATTCCTGGACAGTCATCTGAGAGACGATTTGACGAACGTGGGCTTTCAGATAATCCCGATCGATCTGGCGTTTTGCTGAAGTCTGCTTGTTTAAGGCCTTGATCTCATCAAGTAATACCTTGGCCTGTTCCTCATTGTGAACGGCCTGGCGAATCTCCTCTTCAATAGATCCATCATTCAAGATGTCGCCATATTTGCCAATCATCCTCGATTCTGCTGCGGTATCGGCGGCCTGATGTAGCGAGGGTGTAGAAAGGATCGCCTCCAGCATTGCCTTTGTCGTGGCGAATCCATAGGCCTGGGCATACTCATCCGGATTGACACCACCTTTCTTAGTTTTTTTGAGGAGCCCTGCAGGAACACCGTTCATGATATCTTTCACAAGAAAGTAGTCCATCGGGGCATTCTTTAGGTTCTCCATGAGTTGATAGATGGGCTCTTTTGATAGCCTCTCTTTCTCCTCTTCAATGATCGGAGCCTTTTCCGTTGCCCACTCTTTCGATCTACGCTTCGTCAGTTCGGTTAGAAGCTTCTCATCGAGAGTCTGAGTTGCTTTATCCCTAGCCTTGGCCTGGCTTTTCTGATAGGTCTCCCACTCCTTGTCACTCATTCCAGCCTGTTCTTTTGACCGGAAGAATTGATCATAGGCGGGATTGGCAAAGGCCCGTTCGATTTCCTCCTCAGTGGCTAACAGACGATCCATGTATTGACGGATCTCGTCATTGAGCTCCACATCCAGGGATCTGATACTCTGGTAAATACTGATCAACCACCGACGAAAAGCGGCAAAGGCCTCGCTGAGTTCAATCGAGGGAGCCTTACCTTCTCTCAGATAGGACTCGAAACCACGAGCAAATTTCTCGTGGTGCTGTTTCTCGATCTGATCAAAAGATTCGATCTCAAGCCAGTTGAATAGGGCCTGTTGGTCTTCTGGTGCCCCATAGGCTTTGGACATTTTGGCCTCAGTTTCTAAAAACAGATGCCCAGCTTCGTGAAGGAATGTAGAGAGGTTGGAGTGCTCTGTGAGCTGAATTATGCTTTGCACATCAGTGAAGGTGATTGAACCATGTTTCAAGTCACTGTTTTCATTATCGAAATCTTGATGGTACAGGTTCCCATCGTCGTCCTTTACTCCACCAATCAAATCACCTAGACTTATTTTTGAAGCCCCTGCTGACGGCGATGGAGTACCCTCTGAAGATTCAGAGTTCTGCTGCACCGAGATACCAGCGGGGGTTTTCTTTGCTATATCAGTATCATCCGGCATCTCCATATCTAATCCGGAATTAGCTGGCTGATACGGTGTTTTGTCTGTAGCGCCTTCTTGCAACGATTTAAGGTGTACCTCTACCGCAGCCCTCTCGCTCATTCCTGAATCAATCAACGCCTGAATAGCAGTGATATCCTGCTCATCAACACCAATATCAGAATTACGAATACAATCAGCAAAGCTCATGGGTATCATCTCCTATGTGATTCTGTTAGAGGAAAAAAGAACAAATATGATCAAACCAGCGCATCCTTGCCATCGATATGAATGTGAATATCACTACTATCAGCATCTCTTTCGAATGCTCGGACAGATTTGTGTTTGCCAAGAAGTTCTATCAGCTTTGTGCGATCAACAAACCTGACCTCTTTCATTTCGACTATTTCTTCGTCATCACCCCGAGCCTGAATTACTCTAATCTTCAGGCTAGCGACTAATCCACAACGAAAGACGCGAGGCCATTCCTTCACGGGTTTCAGGTTGCCATTTTCCTTAAAAAGATCTGATATATCTGCTTCAACATCATCTCTGAGCACCTCCAGGAGGTAATCTGCATCAACCATGATCCGTTCCTGCTGTGCCTTGACCTGCTCTGAAATTGCTTCTTGAATGTCATCAATTGTTAACAACCGAGATGCAGACTGACGTGCTGATTTCTCACTGTAACCGGCATCAATTGCTGCTTTTGTGGCGTTGAAATTGTGCTTGAGTAGCTCTAAAACAAATTGCTGTTGCTGGGGTTTGAGCTGATCGAATGCGCCAAATGCCAGACCACTGGGATTCGGTTGCTGAACCAGGTCTCTACTTTCGTCTACTTTAGATAAATGCTGATTTTCTGACATTTCAATAACTCCAAATATTCGATATCAATGTATGTGGGAATTGGCCTGTTTGACCGCCAGATAGTAAGCATCCTTCAACCGTTGGCCTTCTGTGCAATACCGCCCTGAGCGTGGATAACAGCAGTGAGTTCTCTTTGCTTCACCAAAGATGTGGGAGTAGAAGTCTTCAGCGAGCTCGGCCACCTTCTCGGCGCTAGTCCTGTCCAGGTTGCCCTCATATTCAAGAATTGCCTTTCTTTCCTCGACAGCTTCTTGAACATCTTCTTGCTGTTCGTGATGGGAATTTGAACAAGCCATGACGGCGACAGTGGCGACACTGGCGACAGTTGAGGTGATTTCCTGCTTAGGTGTCGCCGTTGTCGCAGGTGTCGCCGTCGCCAGACTGTCTAAACTCTCTTTTATCAAAGCTTCAAGTTTCACTCTGTACACTCCTCTGGATTGCCGGATTCAGGTGAATCTCTTTCTTTTGTCCATCCTGAACCAATCTCACCCGCCCAAACTCCACTAGGTCATTCAAAGCGATATCCAGGGTTAATTTCTGCCTTAGGTGGTGTGGGGTGATATTTCGTTGAATCTCACGGCGAGGGATAATGTTGGTATTCTCACGCCTGCTATAGTCGACTAACCAACTATCCAACCGAATTACGTCCGATTGCTCATTCGGCAAGGCTAATTCACCGAAGAATCGGCGAGCTTCTGTCAGGTGCCAGGCAGCAATAATTGAAGCCCGCTTAAAGGCGTCTAGCGATATAGCCCCACTCGCGCCATGCTCAAAGAACTGGAAAAGCGCGGCAATTCGAGCGGCATTGTCAGCGATCTTGCTGGCTACATCTCGCACATCATAAAGTTCACCACCCGATCTCAATTCAGACTCAATGGCATCATGGAAGCTCACCCAGGCCTGTTTTGCATCTGGGGCCATCGAGTAAACTGCAGGAGTTAAACCTCCAGCTTCATCAAATAGAACCTCCTGACCAAGGATTGCAGAAATACGGTGATTGAACTTCGCTAATGCTGGCCATGCCGCTGGTGCTTCAGTGAAAGGTCTGTAGCCTTGTGTGCTCTCGGGCCATGCAACAAGGAATCGCGCTAGAAATCCCGTACCTCTTGCCAAGCCACCAGATTTTTCAAAAAAGGCCCTGAGTGTGGTCTCCTGGACCTGCAGTGCAATGGATAGCCTTGCGCCACGCACCTTAAACGACTCACTGCTACGCCTTTCAGTAACAATGTCGGCACCGTCCCACAATATATTCAACGTTGCCAAATTCCGCATAACAGAATCTTTTGACATCCCATGCGAACCAAAGACCAATCCAGCCTCACTCGATACAACACCCCCACTCGGCCAACCTGTGGCCAGGCTCCATCTCAGGGCCTCAGGTGTGGCATCACTGTAGATAAGGCGCGGTTGCTTTGGTGCAACGGGTTCATTGTGCTCAAGATCTTGCAAGTTCAGCTCCTGGTTCCTTGTTGGTTTCTCCTGTTTGGTGAGCTGTCGTATCTTTTCCTTAATTCCATCTCGTTTAGCTTTCCATGCAGCATGTGCTGCCTTATGGTCTTTTTGTAAGGGCTTGAACAATTCATGTTGCTCAGCCTCATATTCCTTGATTGGCTTCATAAAGAAGTTGTCAGCGGTCGATTTTCGCTCACCAGAATCCGCAATCGTCAAAAGGAACAATCCAGATGGGCCGGTTAATTGCTCCGCTCTCATAACATCAACTTGGGCCTGTGTAGCTAATGAGATTGCTGCCAAGGCGCTTGATGCGACGAGGGGTATAGGTGCCTTGGTAAAAGACTGCACCTCACTGACCGCTGCCCTGATGGGCTCTGGCAAAGCATCTAATGGGTAGGGCTGGGGATCAAACTGAGCAATAAGAGGTTGTGGCTCAGGCCAATCATCGAGCGCAGTTAAACCGTCTTCAGTTGAAAGTTGCGCGACCTCAAATGAGGCCTTAACCGATTCTAAGCCATTAATCTGGTGAAGGTCGTTAAAGTCAGTTGCACCCTCAGGCCGGCTATCCCCAAAATCAGGGACAACCACAACACCGCCAACCGCTTTAGCGGCTTCAGTTGCTTTTGTGATCCCTGGATTCCCTTCAGTGTTTACATCATCATCAGCACACAGAAGTAACTTGATGTTAGGTAGTTTCTTTCTGAGGGCCTCTGCTACAGGCTTTAGATTGCCGCTGTTGAATGCAACCGCTACCGCTTGCCCTGTTGCCTCATGAATGCTCGCACCAGTGGCGAAACCTTCAGCAATACACAACGCACCATTTGGTTTTCCGATCGGGTAGTAACAACCCTTTACTCGACCACCAGATAGGAATTTCTTGCTGCCATTGGGATCAATAGACTGGATTGAGTGGAGCGTTCCATTTTCATCACGCAGTGGCACTAGTAGATTGAATCCATCTGATCTTAATCCATGCCCTGAAATACCCTTATTTGACAGGTACTTATGAATCCCGGTTTCTGGCTTTGCGTTAGTCCATTTCTCTTCAGCTGTTTGTCTTGCCTGTGCCTTACGTTTTTGATCTTCAGCTGCTCTCTTCTCTCGGATCATCTCCATCCGTTGGGCATACTCCCGCTTTTCCTCGGCACTAAACGCTTGGCCGGTATCAGCTCGCCAATCCTGAGAAATACCAGTACGCCAGCAACCGAAATGACCTGCTGGGATACCATCTCCATGCAAAATGTAGTAACCAGCTGAGTCGGTAGGCTTACCATTAGAGGAAAATCGATGAAGTTCACCATCAGCAATGAGATTCTCTGGTGGTTCAATGCCAGTCTCTCTCATCGCTGATTCAAATTGATTGAAGTACTCACTCATTCACATGCCCAGAGACTAAGTAAGTAATTCGCATAATAGAGGTTTGTTGTACTCATAACTAAACCTCTACTAAGTATGATCTATCGTACGTCTTTCGATAAAACTCTGGACATCTTCAGTCCTATACATAACACGACCACCCACTTTTACAAATGGGAGGTTATATCGTCCTGTTGATCGCCAGACCTGTAGTGTTCCGATTGAGATTCCAAGAGTCTGAGCAGCTTGACCCGGTGGTATTAAGGTTTGGAGCTGAATAGCCCCTGTTGTTTGCTTTGGTGTTGTCACTGTAAAACTCCTAATGTTCAGTTCACAGTGACTATTTTTCCGTATGATAAATTCTTAGTTTAAGTCTGTATATTCGCTATTTACTGAAAACCCTGACATGACGGTAACTATCAATTATATCAAAATTACCGACATGCTAACCATGGGTATTTATATTCTGAGTCACGATCTCTTTGCTTACTAGCTATTTCCTGCACTTTTCTTTCAGTTACATCATCATCAGAGAAGTCTTCTATAATTCCTAACAAATTAACAATCACATCGGCATGTATAGTTGGCATTTTTTTAGCCACTATAATACCTAATCCTTCTTTAACATCATCGCATAGTGCATTCTGGAATTGACGAATTATAGTTTTATAAGTCTTACTTTCAGAAGGTTTAATATTATTTACAACCTTAAGTCTCCCAAAATTCCACATATAATGAGATACTATTTTTCTGATAAGTATTTCTCTCCGAGCTTTTGTATGTCTTCTTCGAACTCTGTAACGAACAATCTCTCTATCAATATGCACATATTTATTTGAATCTTCAGCTACTCCGTGAGATAGCTCTCTCAGTTTTTTCATAAAGTAGCTATTTAAACCATCTTCAATTGGATAGTCAGAGCTTTCAATAACTCTTAATAGTTCTGATGACTTTTCAGAAATTCTAGTAAGCTCTTGCAAAGGTAACTCTTGATAATTCTCAATCGAGTCGTTAGAGATAAAATGCCAAATAACAATTGCTTTGGCCGCGATCTTATCTAAAAACACCTCAAGTGGTAGAGGTTCTACATCTCTAGGAGAGTACCCATAATCAACTATTTTATATATATTTTTCTTCCTAAACTTCCGTAGTGCCTCGTTATATGCTGGCTGGCGATCTAGCCATTTTTGAAACTCTTCTTTTCTACTACTTAATCGTTCGTAGTATTCTTGATAATAATCTTCAAGAAAAAAACGATCTTTTAGAGTATTCACCTGTTTTACATACAGCGCCCCCCTCTTTAACAAATTCTTATGAGATGTAATTGGAAATGATATTCCGCTGAAAATTGAGTCTTTATCAAGCTGTAGTAAATACTTTTCACCTGACACCCTACTTTCACGGCCGTGCAATTCTTCTTCTTCTTTTAAGATATATGGATTTACTGCTGAAAAATAGCGATCCTCACATATTTGACCTCTCTCCATGGTAGTAATAAAACTCTCTGCTAAATGTAAAAGTTCATCATTCATATAGCAATCCTTCCAGTGCCACCTTCGCAATTAACAACCAAGCCAGAGCGGCGAAGGTTTCCGCCTTTTCGGGAGCTACCCTAGACTCGGTTTACTCGACAATGCATCAACCCTGTTTTGTTAAATTATTCATCTCAGTTGCATAGGTGGCAGGAATAGTCATCCTGCTGATTTGATATGCACAATATTCCCAGAATTTATATCAGCAATCCTTAAAATTTCACTTTCTATCCGTTTAGATGCTTTAGCCAGTCTCTCAGGAGTTTGCACTACATACCCGGCGGTAACATCAGTAGTCACCTTATGATTAACAAGCGCCTTAATGGTGTAAACTGAAAGATCCAGACTCTCAGCTATCGAAATATAGGTTCGGCGTAGGTCATGGGGGGAGAAAGTGGTTTTCGACGCTTCCCGGACTATTGCTATACTTTTCCGGGGATCGGAGAGGTACCCTGTCCTACCTGCCTTTGCCGGGAATACCCACCCTCCTCGCTTCCGCCCCTTCCTCTCCAATAGACGGACTGCTACGAATTCGGGTAGAGGCAGATCCACCACTTCACGGTTTTTCGTATCAGTGAGGCGGAATGTCTTAGCCTGAAAGTTGATATCCTGCCATTCGAGACTTGCTGCCTCCTCCCGTCTTGCCCCTGTGAACAGCAAAAACAGGAAATAATCTCTTGAGACCTCATTTTTCAGCCCATTAACCGCTTTGAACCAGGCCGGGAATACATCTCTTGAGAGGATGCGTTTTTTCCGGGGTATCTTGTAACGGGTCTTTGTCTCCTTGATGATATCCACAGGATTTCGGGGAAATAGGGTAGCTCCATCATTATCCCGATATTTTGCCTGAGCATATCGGAAAACAGCCGCGAGTACTCGTGCAGCATTGTCAGTACGCGCCTTGCTGGTCTTACCCCTCTCCTGATAGCGGATTTGTACCATACGGTCAGTAATGGAGGATAGAGGTTTATCCATCCAAGCATCAAATGTTTCTTTGAATGCCCGCCGGTAGTCCTTCACTGTCCCCGGTTTCAGATCCCTATCTGCTAAATAGGATTCAAAAACCTCTCGCAGCGTGACAGAGAGTGATTTCTTCACACGCCTTTTCTCGACAGGATCGATACTGTCTGCCACCTCGGAGAGTATTTTTTGTGCTTTTTTCCTGGCTTTCTCTATCGTCATTTCAGGGAAAGTCCCATTTTTCAGGGCAATACGCTTGGTCATGCCGCTAACCGTGGTCCGGACATGGAAAGATTTGGTTCCTTTCGGAGTAATGGTCAAGCCAAGACGAAGAACTTTGGTATCGAGGTAGTAGGTGCGCTTGTTCTCGGGGATCGGTAGTCCCTCTAGTGATTTCTTTGTGAAATTAAGCTTTTCCACCATGGTTTAAACTACCCCCCCAAAATACTCGGTGCACATCTGGTGCACATTGATGCATCAATAATGCATATGTTACGTTAAGTTCTATTATAGGTCATTAAGGAGGTTATACAACATATATTCAATTACTTACGTTATTTATGGCTAGAAAACGGAGCGTTGGAAATGTGGAAAGAATAGGACTCATAATCCCTTGGTCCTAGGTTCGAGTCCTAGTGGGCCCACCAATAGAATCAGGGTGCTTACCGGGCACATAGGTAACACTTTATTCCGAGGACATAGGTAACAGTTTTGGAGCAAATGGGTTATGACCCACAGGCTCTAATCGATTTACCTCTTTGTCAACAAACCCAAAATATTTTTTTAATTATTTAGTTGATCACTACACCATCCAGCCTGATGAGCTATTAGTGTGCCGCGAGAGAGAATCTTTTATCGTGACCATTGACGTACTCACCGCACCGATAGCCGCAACTAGCAGCTCTCTTCCTTATATCATTAAAGACTACCAGACTATTTTTGGGACGATTCTGGGTACTTCGCACATCATGTGGACACTGCACATAAACAACAATAACCAGCAGGAACTACAGTGAGAGCAAAAGGAGCACGACTTAAAGATCCAGTGACCTTCCTTATGACTATCCTCCAAAATATCCATTTCACCATTGGTGCGACTTTATGAAAATAGATGATGAGACAACAGGCAACCAACTTTATTGATAGTTTTACTTGTGTTTTTATTTATAGAGCAAAGCCGACAATAGTTTACTCATCATTATTTTTAACGCCCCCACCCATAACAGGCAGGGGCATTAACAGTCTGGATAGTAGTTATTAAGAAGTGATTTTGATTTTTCCAATCGGAATTTATATCATGTCTGTGCCATAATCAAATCAAAATTATCGACACATATCCCTAAAGCTTAGAGCTTTTGTGTTTTCGGGAATTCCATCTGTCAGACAGAGATTAGAATCACCAATTTCTTGGATTTGCAATACTATTTGATCAAGTTCATTTTCTGAATCTGCAGTATTGTAAATACGATTCCAAAAACTAATAACATCTTCTCGATTTGCATCACCCTTCAAGTACAGTTCATACGATGTATCAATTCTCTCATACGGCTCACCACTAAATAGCATTTCAATTTCGTTGGCAGTAATTTGGCTATTTAGAGAATCGAGGAATGCATGATCTGCAAAGGTACTCATTGGAGAAACAATGAAACCTAGCCCACAAAAGAAAGATAGTAGAGATTTTTTCATTGAATCAACTCCTTAATCGATTGTTACATCTGAAACTTTGACCCATGGTCCGGGAGCGGAACTAGGAGCACTAATTCTACCTGTATCTTCTCCGACTATTCTTTGACCATCATATAGCCTCAATCTGTAGTTTATCGATCCGGATCTCCCGCGATACCAACGTAAACCGTAGTCATATGAGCCTAGCGTGATTGAACCGGTGAAATAAATCCTCTCAGGCCCACCACCATTGCCTGAACCAAATCCACCAAGATCATCTACATCTAATCTCATGTTACTTCCGGACCTGTTAACACCAGAGATACGTGTACCATTAGGATGTAAAACCCATAAGTCTATATCTGGACCTTCTGCTGTTTCAGATCCAGTATATGACCAGGTTAAAGTCCATGAAATATCACCTCTACCACCTACATCTTGCCCAGCATCACCATCACCACCCCCGGAACCAGATCTAGAGATAGTTATCGTGTAGGAACCTCCTGATGAAGATCCAGCAGAAATCCTAATATAGTAAGTACCAGTTGAAGTAATATTTCTCGTGATTCTAAAATTATTTCCTGATCCACCATCATCATTTACCGCTATAGTATTGCCATTAGCGTCTAATAAACGTCCAACTGTGTCGGTGCTACCCGAACTGGATATAACATACTCACCTGCAACTGAGATATTTATACGATAATAGTCTCTATCAGAAGAGTTCCTCAGGCTAGCACTGTAAGAACCACTGCCAGAACTGTTTAAACTGATTGTTCTAGAGCTATTAATGGATGTATTTCCATCTGTATCAGAATTACTAGGGGGAGGAGGCGAGGTACCACCACCTCCACCACCACTGGATGAGGTATCACTACTTCCACAACCAGCCAATGCAATTATTAAAACTAGCAAGAGAATATGTGACTTGCTAAAAAGCAAATCTACTAAGCCTGAACTCTTCATTAGTCGAACCCTTTTTATTTATTAACTACTTTCCAGTGCGTGAATGCGTCACGCATGCATCTCTGCAAGAAATTCGAAATGCAAATAGTTCGCTAATAACAAAATAATAAAGTTGACCAATCATTCAACTGCGCAAAATATAAATACACCGTTCAATTGAATTCTATACGGGCGTCATTGATACACCCGACCACATTAGTATTCTGCTAATTTGATCGATATCATCTTGCATTAAAAGCAGGTTATTTTTTACCTTGAGGACATTCAAGGACAATTATTCAATTACTTTCGAACAGGCTTATAGCCGCACGTATCCTTTTGAAAATACTTAATGTTTCCGTCCAATTAGCTTGAAATACACAGCAGCCATCGCCTCGTGCGGCACAAGCTAACTCTTTGATACTGATGTTCTTGGCACCGCCTAAGGCCATATATCCATGGTAAAGCCCTTTATTCCAGGCGCATATAGCAGGAATAACGAATTCACCTGAGTCTAAATGTGTTATGTTTTGTTTGTATTCAGCTTTGATGACTGCACTGTTAGCACAGATACTTTCAATCGTTACAACTTTTGTTCTGTTATAAGACTCATTCTCTTTTGTAACACGTTCGATAACTTTAGCTGGTGACATCATTAGAATGGCCCAAGCAGCTTTAAATCTGAGGTCTGTATTTAAAACTGAATATTTACCTGCCCTTTCTATTTCGACTTCGTCGCCAAGTAAATTTAGAGCTTCTTTGAATACACTTAAAGATAACCTGTTTGGTATCCAAACATTTGTACCGTTAACTAGATTTTCATAAGTAAGCGGAATTAAACTCTGGCTTGTAGAGTCGTAAACAGTGTAGTGAGATAGATCAAGGTTATCTTTGAGATGTTTTATCGAGGATGGACCTAATTTATGTTCCAGATATGATAGGAGGCTAGAGATATTTGTGCCTAAAACTTCTTCTTGTGTCCATATTTTTTTGTCATAAGATAATGTTGAAAATATCTTATCTATGCATCTTTCCAAACACAGTAAACTCGTATGTGTGAGTTGTTCTCCACGCTTTAGTCTTTTATATAGTTGATATTCAGAACTGCTATTCGATAGGAAAATAGTTGATATCTTCACGCCGTGTTTTTCATGTAGAAATTCTACACGCTTAACTACGTCTATTCCTCGAGTGGTTTTTATTGAATATCGACTAGACAATCCTATCTTCCCAAGCGATATATGCACTCGACACTGTTGTGTCAATTTGAACGCTACTCTAATAATTGAAAAAGCATTTTAATGATCTTTTTAATTCTTATTAAATACTTAAATATTATACACCCATTAGTTTTAAGTTATATTCAATTACTAAATACCTGTGATTCATAAGGTTTTAGAGTCTATCCATTCAAACCGTTACATCAAGCATTCGCGAAAGAATCCTACGATTTTGAACGATATGATTTTAGATACACAATCTCTCCTAGTTACTACAAGTGGTGATTGTTTCTTGACTGAAATCCCTGTTAGGTACGTCCAATTCATGCCACCTGATGTCGAAGAGTCACTGTTAACCCCAAGTCAACACTGGGTTCGGGGGTTGTAGGGGAGAATCATCGACAATCCGAACATATGAATGTATGAAAATGTTTTATTAGAAGAACCACAATGTCGTTCACTTCGTGGGACAACCATTGATTTCTGGATCAAAACGGTTCATCTGACAGGATGTATATTGTATCTAGCGTACTTGTGGCCACAAAAAAGGAACAGCCTAACGTATTGATATATATGCCAATTATAAATCTTCAGTACATATTGGAAAAGTCATTAAGTATTTTTGGTTCATTTTATTATATAATACTATACCTTTAGTATATTTATTTGATTATCATTGAACTATGCAGTATCTAAGGTTCACTAATTTACTAACACATAAACCATGGGTATACGAAAAGACGAAAAATTAAAATGGCTCCAACAGCAGATTCCTGAGGGCGTGGCGATACCCAGCACTTGGCTATCGGCCAATGGCTACAACCCCCAGCTGGTTCGCAAGTACGTACAAAGTGGATGGCTTAACGCGGTTGGCAGTCGTGTTTACGCTCGACCGGGGGAACCGGTTACCTGGGAAGGGGTAGTACTAGGGCTACAAAAGTTGGCGCAATTACGGCTGCATATCGGGGGAGTCAGCGCCCTCAACCGCCAGGGTTTGGCCCACTACCTTTCGCTCAGCGGCGATGCCAGTGTGCATGTGTGGGGCAAAGACCGACCTCCCTCCTGGGTCGAACAGGTTTCTACCGATGTGCCGTTGTCTTTTCATCGCCGGTGTCTCTTCGGCCAAGACCCTGAAGAGGCTTGGGTGATGCTACCAACAAAGATGCGCGACTGGACAATACGCATATCTGCTCCGGAGCGGGCGATCCTTGAAGTTTTAAGCGAAGTGGATGAAACACCCGCCTCATTTTCGTTTGCCGCAGAGCTCTTCGAAGGGTTGACCACAGCACGACCAAGCGTAGTCAACACCTTGTTGGGGGCTTGTGTTCACAATAAGGCAAAACGACTGTTCCTTTTTCTCGCCAGCCACTATGCCTACCCGTGGACAAAGCGCATAGACTTAGACGCTATCGAGCTGGGGCGCGGCAAGCGCCTGGTGACGCGAGGGGGCAGACTGGACAAGCACTACCAAATAACGGTGCCTGACGCCTTCCATGCTAAACCGAAGTAATCCTTATTACCGTCAGGTCGAGCTTGTCATGCGTGTTCTACCGCTGGTGGCACAGGAGCCTCGATTTGCCCTGAAGGGCGGCACAGCAATCAATCTGTTTGTTCGTGACCTGCCACGCCTCTCTGTGGATATCGATCTGACTTATCTTCCATTGGATGATCGGGATACCGCGTTGTCTGCGATTGAAGAGGGAGTGAAAAGGATTGCCACTGATGTAGAGCGCGTACTTGCAAAAACATCTGTGAATGGGATACCAGGGGAAGGTAATAACATTCAACGTCTGCAAATAACCGCTGGCGGTGTCGCGATCAAGATTGAGGTCTCCCCGGTTCTCCGTGGCAGCGTGCTTGATGCCAGTGAGATCCCTGTCATGGATTCGGTAGCCGATCAGTTTGGTTACGTTGAAACCCAGGTTTTGCCGCTGGAAGAGCTGTATGCCGGCAAGCTGGTAGCCGCACTCGACAGGCAACATCCCCGCGACCTGTTTGACGTAAAGATTCTGCTTGAAAATGAAGGCATAACCTCCGAGTTGATGGAGCTGTTCGTTGTCTATCTGATCAGCAGTAACCGCCCTATCGCTGAACTACTCGCACCGAGACTGCAGCCGCTGCAACCGGTCTTTGAGCAACAGTTCCAAGGCATGTCTCTACAAACTGTTACTGTCAAACAGTTGGAAGATGCCCGTCATAGAATGATAGAAACCATAAGGCACCAATTGACCGACAGTCACAAACGTTTTCTGCTGTCACTCAAGAGTGGAGAACCATACTGGGATCTTCTGAAACACTCTCATGCACAACAGCTACCCGCTGTGATTTGGAAACTGCAGAACATACAGAGCCTATCGACAAAGCAGCGTGAGGAAGCATTGAGCAAGTTACGAAAAACCCTTGATGATATGCCCGCATAGCAGATCCTATCTGTACCCACATTGAGATTGTGTCAACTGATTCTACAGCTAGCAGCTAGCGTGCAAACTCAGTTGGCTTTTCAATCTCATACAGAGCCTCATCGATGTTATCCAAGCGACTCTCAAGCACTGCCCGGGCATCTTGCAAACCGCGGTTGTAGTAATATGAACCGATCTCTTCAGAGAAGAAGTCCAGTAGAAACTCCGCATCGAACTGACCAATCTCCTGATCGAGTTTTTCACTGAAATAGTTTTTGATCTTATGCACGATGAGTGCTTTCTCATCGTTGGAAAACTCTATTGCTGACATCTGTTACTTCTTCTCCTTGAGCATGCTTGCCAGATCGGCAAAAGGGTTATGGGTCGCTCTGTTTGTCTGCTTACTGTCGGAGGCATCACCGTAACTGGAATCTTTATAGCGGGAGTGCTCGTTATCATGGCAGTAGACGCACAATAACTCCCAGTTGCTGCCATCGGCCGGATTGTTGTCGTGATTATGATCCCGATGATGGACAGTCAGCTCGCGCAGGTTTTCCCGGGTAAACTCCCTTGCGCAACGCCCGCATACCCAGGGGTACATCTTCAACGCCTGTTCACGATAGCCTTTTTCCCGCTGCTCCCGGTTACGGCGTGCTTCGGCTACGATCTGGTCCAGTTTGTCTGAAGAGCTTTCCGATATCATGGCTATCATCCCGTAATATTTGCGTTCATCCAAAGTAAATCATTGTAACAAGGTCATTTGTTTAAACCTCAGCACTTTACTCAGAACCTCCAGAATCGCTCATCTAAAGGCTCTCATCATCTCCACCGATTCAGGGCTCCTGCGAATTCTTACATCCGGATTCCGACAGTCACCGGAATGGCGGAATGATCAAAGGGCTTCTCTGGTTTCTCTATTTATCAATTACCGGCCATACTACCTGTAATAGTAGCGAAATAAACTCAGTAGGATATAACAATGTATGCTAAAGCAAGTGTGTTTTCGATTACGACTTTCTTACTCGTATTTTCTCCGATAATCCATCAGACGCAGGCCGCAGAGAAAAGCTCAACCCCCGTCACCCCCTCCGACACTGTGGTTGGCCGGCTACTTGAGGCCCCTGTTAATACCAGACCCATATCTGAGAAATTCTGGTTCAACGAGAGCTGGCATGAGCAGGGCATACTACAACCCCCTTCAAATTATGAAGTCATTGAAAGAAAAGTGACCTATCTGAATCCGGATGACAATACGGAGATTCCGGCTATTCTCTACAGGCCCAGCAAACAAGGTAAGTACCCTGGCGTATTGTTTCAGCACGGTCGCCGTGGCCTGGATAACCTGGTACAAAGATTACCTCGCCGTATGGCCGCACGTGGCTTTGTCGTTTTGGCACCCGATGTCTATAGCGCCCGGTTCATAGACAAGCTACCCATCGAGCATCTCGAGGCCACAGAAGGTGACACCAATGCGGGCGTGGATTATCTGCTTGCCCAACCCGATGTTTCAACTTCCAGAGTCTGTCTCTACTCCCACACACGCGGCGGTTACTACACCTTACAGGTAGCGGTTAAATTCAATCGGCAACAGAAAGATGTCGCTTGTTATGTCGCCTTCTACCCCCATTGGCAGAATCCCAACGCCGAAGAGCCGATGCAGGTATACCGCTATGCGATTGAAGCCGATCGCCTGGAGATTCCTGCCATGATTGTGATTGGCGAGTATGAACAGTACCAGCGCCGGCGTTCCATAGAGACTGCCGTTAAATCGATGAAACAATCCGGTAAGGATGTACGCCTGATCACCTATCCAGGAGTTGGTCGAGGATTCGATTTTCGACCGATACACGTTCGTACCTTTGCGGATGACCTGGCAACCAAAGACGCAACCGTTCGCGCCGCCATGTTTATGCGAAAGCATTTGGAGTCCTGGAAGAGAGAGTGACTCGATAACACACTCTATCGAAACTGAGAAACCAGTGACCAACAGATAGAAAAGGCTAGATTCATCGTCAGTATATTGGGTACTCACTCCCCTCGCCTCTTGCGGGAGAGGGACTTTTATAGCTGGGTGAGACGGCTAAGAACTTAAAGTTTCATCACAGTTTGCGCTTAACCATAATATGTCAATGGTGATTTCAAATGCATCGGCATATTTCATTTGAAATCACCGATGTAACACGCAAAGTTCATTCTCCATGCAACCAATCCAGCAACAACCTGACCGGTATACAGACTAGCCTAAGTCTGATTTAGGTATATCCTTCTATTTCCATACCTTTTTTACCCCGTGGCCAAACAGTTAACAACAGTGCCGATATAAAAGGAAAAACAGATGAAAGCCTTAAAAAGCTCTTTTTTTGCTTTCCTGTTGTTTAGCCATTTTTCATCAACAGGTGCTGAAACCCCTGACGCCAACAGGCAGCTCAATGGTCATGGAGGACCGGTGAATTGTGTATCGATCAGCCCGGATGGTAAACAGGCGATCTCCGGCAGCCTCGATTACACCGTGATGTTATGGGACCTTGATTCCCCACAACCCAAGAGTACGAAACGTTTCCTGGAGCATCGGGGTGCTGTCGCTGAAGTCCGCTTTCTGCCTTCAGGAACAGAGGCAGTTTCCGGTGGCGACGACGGCACGATTTATCTGTGGGATGTGAAAGATCAGAAACTGCTGCACCGATTCGTCGGTCATCAGGCCAAGGTGGTTTCAGTTGATGTCACAGCAGATGGAAGCCTGCTTGCTTCGGCAAGTTGGGATGGCACTGTACGTCTCTGGGATCTGCAATCCAGGAAGGCTCTGCATGAGATCAAAGTACATAAAGAGACCATGCACTCCGTGCTGCTCTCAGACGATGGCAAAACCGTCTACTCAGGGGGCTATGATGGCAAGATCAGAAGTTGGGATACGCAAACGGGGAATTTTATAAAAATTCTTCATGACCATGACTGGCCCATCAACATCATGCGTTGGTTTGCCGATCAGATTCTGTTTGGCGCCAGTAGTGGGGATGTACAACTGCTCGATGTGAAATCCGAGACGATATCCAAAGTCCTGATCCCGCATGAAAAGCCAGTAATGGGACTCGCGGTTTCTGACAAACATGGTCTGATCGCCAGCGGCGGCATTGATGGTGTAATCCGGGTATGGGACTCTCAGGAGTGGTCAGTGGTCGGTGAAACGACCGGGATACCTGGCCCGGTGTGGGCACTGGCGTTTACCGCTGATGGCAAGGGCGTCTATTTCGGCTCGCTCGATGATGAGGTTAAATACTGGAAGATATCGGATACCGATAGCACGGACTGGGGCAGACACCATAGCCAGAGACGTTTCCAGGTGACATCCGGCGTGCCCCTTGGCGAATTGCAGTTTGCCCGTAAATGCAGCGTCTGTCACAGCCTCAATCCGGAAGTGACCAATCGTGCGGGACCATCCCTGTATAAAATCATGGGGCGTAAGGCGGGTACCCTCACTGAATACCCCTACTCTCAGGGATTGATTCAATCCGAGGTGGTGTGGACTGAACAGACCATGGATGAACTGTTTGCCAAAGGGCCGAATCATGTTGTCCCCGGATCCAAAATGCCACTGCAGAGAATCCCGGATGCTGAAAAACGCGCGGCCTTGATCGATTATCTGAAAAACCAATAAGCCAAGCCCGAATAGACTAATCCGTGAAGTCGGTGAATGAGTTTTGATCCCTTATTACGAAACAGGCCGGGGGCCATGTTGATCTGGCCCCCGTGATTGTAATTAGCAGTCGTCGCCCTCTTCAGCGCAACCCTCATCGAAGCAACAGGCATCGATGCTTTGCGGTGTACAACCCCGATCGCAGCAACACTCATCGCAACCACAATCGCCACACGCCTTACCTGAGCTCTTTTCCCAAACTGTATAGGCTAGCAGATCTAAGGTTAGTTTCCGGTTCTCAGGGTCGTCGCTCTTGATCACCAGTCCCTGGGCGCGAGGACATTTCTCCTCGGCTTTGTAGCGGATCAGCAGATCGAGACTTGCACCTGGCTGAAGTGTTGCCGGAAAAGGATTGTTGACCAACTTCCAGTACTTACTCTGTCTAGCCAGTCCAACATGAGCCACATCTAATGGGCAGTGGCCAACGTTTGCCAGGGTCAGTATCCGCTCACCCACACAGCAGGCCTTGACGCCACCGATGCAGGTCGAACCGGTGATTGAGAGACGTCCCGAAGGCGCCGTACCACTGACACGGATGGTCTTGGGCCCCTGCGGATCATCGCTCTTGATCTTGAGAATACCCGTTTTGACTCCAAAGTCGGATGGCTGGAAACGGATCGGGATCTGGACAGAGTCACCTGCGCCGATCATGATCGGCAGGCTCAGCACACTTGGCAGTACGAATTCCGTACTCGATGATTCGATACTTTGAATGGTCAACGGACATTGGCCACTGTTGGAGAGGGTCAGCATCCGATCGCTGATTTCGCCGACACAGGTTTTTCCGAAATCCCCATTATCGGCAATCACAGAAACCAGACGCGGCGGCTCGGCATTTCCGGAGACGTTCAGCACACGATTCCCATCGGGGTCGTTGGAGAAGACCCGGATCAAAGCGGTCTTGTTACCGAAGGATGTGGGTTGGAACCTTATCGGAATATCGATACTGTCCCCCGAGTCGATCACGATTGGGTATGTGCCGACACCTGGAGCAATGAATTCCCCCGAATTCGAAACGATATTCGTGATCGAGAGCATGCCAAACCCACTGTTGGAGAGAGTCAGTAGCATATCCTTCGCCCCCCCAACGCAGACATTCAAGAAGGCACCGTTATCGGGTAGTACAGTGACCAGTCTGGGACGCAGTTGCACGGTGCGGATCGCGATGTTGTTGTCGTTGGGTACCAGCCGCCAATCCTCGATGGTGCGCCCTGCATGGTATTTATCTGCATGGTCATCATCACCTTCGGCCGACACCACCATCATCATACTGTCGTCACCATCCTGGTTCGGGTTGGGAATCCACTCGAAGGGACCGACGGTGACCTCTTCCGCATTGTTCGGTTGGATCGAAGGCGCACCGATCTCCGCGGTCTGCATGGCGTTGAAATCTGTTGGCCAGATATGTCCCGCCAATGGCTTGCAGTGGAAACCCCGGACGTTGACATGATTGGCTTGTGAGCTGCCACGGTTCCTGATCCGGACATAGGCGTAGTTGGTCCCCATCACCGGCTCCTGGTGGGTACCGCCTCCATCCGGCTGATGTCGATTCCAGATGGTTGTGGTAGCGCGGTGATCGGCCAGATACTCATACTCACCACTGCGTCCGTCATCGATATAGACATCCACCAGCGGTGGATCGCCATCATTCAGGTCCTGCATCTCGAATGACCACTCCAGGACCTTCGCATAGGCGCCACCCGAGAGACCACGGGTTGTCCAATCACCCGCATCGGCGGTCAACAACGCATCGAGAAAACCGGCCGGCGAGTTTGGATTGGTCGCAGGCGACAGGGTAGCTACGGCTCGCAGCATCAAATAGCTCATGAGATGGGCCGAGAACTCCCGCCGGGTAAGATCGGTGGAATCACCGCCAATGGCGCGATAGGCACGGAACAGGGTCGTCGAGAGGATCTGCTCCGAGGAGTAACTGCCCACATCGTTGGTGCCGCCCCAACCCCAGCCGGCTGCAGGGTCACGGTCTGAGCGACGCCCCAGGGCGGAATAGGGCCAGAGCAGGAAGCGGTCGTTATTACCGCCATCGTGCCAACCGGAATAGGGATCGTTCAGGATCATACCGAAGCTGTCACCGGCACTGTGGGCAAAACCGAAGTTGGCGCTGTTCACATGGTCGTAGAGGATGCCGTGACCACCCAGTTCGTGCAGCACCAGATACCAGTCCGAGGCGTTCCCTGTGGGTGTCCCGCCGGTGTTGTCGATACGGCCGTAACAGGTATGGTCGATACCATCCCCGTCACCGATGCAGTGACCATTGTTACTGCCGCCGAATCCTCTGTGGTCCACGTCGATCGGAAAATTTGTACCATCGAAATAGGTATCCAGGGGAAAACCCAACGCTTCGACCAAACGGAAAAAACGGTCGTTGTGATAGTAGGCGTTGACCGCAAGAAACTCGTCAGTGCGTACGTCGTAATCGAAATCCACACCTTCAGGCTGAGTAGGCGCTGCGATATTGGGATTATGCACGTTCGTCACCTGAACATACTCCCCGCTGAGGGACTGGGTTCCGGCCACCGCAGGATCCAGCCCAAGCAGCTCCACATCGTCCCTCAGTGGGTTGAGCACGGCATTGCTTTGACTCGCATCGTTTGCCGTATCCCCGGTTGATATGATCGGGTCGTAGGTAAAGACCAAACCGTTGACGTGGGAGGTAAGCGCCCGCAGATAGAGAATCTCGTCTGTCGAGACATTGACCAACAAACGCCAGTTCATCTTATGTCCCTGGTAGGGAAGCCGGATAACAAGTTCGGCGACAAGATGCCAGCTACCATCCACTAACGAGTCCGACAAGACGGGAAGCGGCAGGGTAGGCAGATCTTCATGCTCATGGGTTTCCGCTGGGTACTCCTGTTCTTCAGATGGCTCCGGATGGTCATGCTGGCGTTTTGCACGATCGAGTTGATGTACATAGAAACGTCCGGAGATCAGTTCAGGTGTCGCTCGTTGCTTACCCTTACCCGTCCCCTCGATACTTGAGCCGAGAATCTCTGTGAGCAGTGAAGCTGCTGCATTTATTGACTGTTTCGATCGGCTCTCTTCTGCAGCCGGGCCCGACTCTCCCGCGCAAAAAAGTTTACGGTAGCGGTTGATGTCACGTGCTGCTGGAAGCTCAGCATCAATTCCTACCTTGCTTGTATTGACAATTGATAGAATACGGCCGGTTTCATCATTCAGGGTTACTGAAATCCCCGCTCCCCAAACCGGTGTATCGAGATAGGTCTGGTCATAGACGTAAGTGGTGGTATCGAAGAAGCTCTTTTTGTCTGCAAGATGGAAGGATGGCCCGGTTTTTTTAGGCTCGACGTGAGACGCACTACGATCCAGCTCATTCAGCTCAGTGATATCAAGCCCGATTTTATCGGCGAGTCGTCGTACATGAGACTTGGCCGAGGCAGTACCTGGCGGCGAGTCTTTGCCGGTAAATGTGATTGCTCGGATGGTGCCGTCCTCATTGCGGGTGATTGTGGCGTTAAGATCTGCTTCGACTCCATGTTTCATCGCTCTCCTCCGTAATTGGAACAATCAAACCTGTTGGGAACCCAGTACAAACAGTACTTTTCCAACTTCCTCCCAAAGATAATTCTTACTGCTCAGACTTCTTTCTTTTCAGACATTTTTTACTTTTCCAGCTGGTGCCCATCCATCTGCTGAGACAATGCGGATTCAAAACCAGATAGCTGAGTCATCTGCAAATCAGCGTACCGGGATTTATTCGGATCCCTTTGAAAACAATGATGATTTATTTGCACTGATCACTGGCATGCTCCCTTGCCGGGGGTGAGATACCCACAGTTTCTGAAAAAACCGAGGTCTTGAATCCTGTTCCTCTGAGACATCCGAAGTGTTAGTCAGACAACAGCATTGAAGGAGACTCATGGGAATATAATTCCAGTCTAGAGGTGGCAAGATATCCATTCAAAGTGAATGTTACCGTGCAATTCGAGTAAAAATCGGTTATGGGATCGAAGTGGTGATTATCGATTCGCAAGTCTCAACTTAATGTGAATTGCTTGGAAGCTTTTTCAGGCTATCGATCAGTTCAGCACTGATCGTTTTAAGTTTATCCAATCCTCGCTCGGCGCTATTCCTCTGCCCCAAGTCAAACAATCCACAAATGCACCAGCCTGTTCATGAAGCTGATGATGAATATGGTTAGTTTTTTGAAATTCGAATGAGTGTAGTATCGGGCATGACCGATACCATTATACCAATGGGCAAAACTACAGGTATGCTCCCCAGGTGGCAGTAAGCTCCGGTCACTCATTTTCACTGTTTACCAATGATTTTGCTAAGCTTGTATCCTGCATATTTGAAACTTGATTTTCTGATAATTGTCTATCTATTCACTCTCTGAACAGGAAGGAATTGGCTTCATGCGCGCTGTATCACTTCTATTGGTACTTTTGTTTTCAATTCCGGTTATGGCTGATAGCGAGATCGACCGTCTCCTGCAGGCCAAGGAGGAACCGGCGGGCGTGGTCTTTGAGATCCTTGAGGATGATGATGACGCTCTGGGTTGGGCTCTGCCAAAAATAGTAAAACTCAGCGCCCGTTTAAGGGAGCGCTATCCCGATCTGGCGATAGCCGTGGTCACTCATGGCCAGGAACAATTTGCCTTGTTGGCGGACGAAGCCGATGGTCTGTTGGCCCCAATCCATGACGATGCACGTCAGCTGCAAGCCGAGGAGATCGATCTGCATGTCTGCGGTACCCATGCCAGTTGGGATGGCTACACACCCGAGGATTTTCCGGACTATATCGACGTCTCACCTTCCGGTCCGGCACAGATACGTGACTACCAGAATCTTGGCTTTGAATTGATTATGCTGCAAGGGCCGGACTACGATTGACCTGTAATCACTATTGCCAGGGGTCGGATGATCCTGCTCTTATATGGCAGTGGGTTCTGCATTGGAAGCCTGTAGCGAATTGTTGTTATTTTAAGTCCGCAAATGAACGCGAATAAACGCTAATGGTTTTGCTGATGCAGCTGAGCCTTGAGCAGTTGAATCAAGCCGTGCAATGTTCACAAGACATATTGATCTATGAGGCCAATTCAACCTCAACACAATCACAAAATTCGACTCCTATTTGCGTTAATTGGCGTTCATTTGCGGACTATTTTCCTTATTCAGTAGCCTGTTTATACGGCAATGGGCATTCACTAAGATAGGCCACTTCTGATGTAGATGTAGTGCAATAAAAAAAACCCACCCTGATAACAGGATGGGTTTGATTTTGAGTTCTATGCAGCGTCCCTGCTGTCAATCCATCTTGCTTTTAGTCCTCTACGAACTGGGCAATATTTGTATTCAAGCCACGTTCCGGTCTGCTGAACTCATGGCAGGTTGAGCAATCATAGCCCTTATCCTTGACGTGCTTTTCATGAATTTTGCTAAAACTCATGCTGCCTTTGTTCTCGTGGCACTGAGTACAGACCTCAGCTTCCTTGCCTTTCATGCCGTAACCCAGGTCATTCGCCAGATCCATGCGCAGAGGACCACCACTCAGGCTCGCATGACAGGCGCCACACTCAAGTGCTGCCGAGGAGGCTTCCACGCCATGGTTGAGAGTCTGGAAGGTATGCACTTTTTTGACGCTGTAGCTGTCGCCTGACCGACCTGTCTGCTCCAGCGCATGCTGTACAGCGGTGTCGAAGCTGCCGGTGCGGAAGAACTCAAAGGTCGAATGGGCAATCAGGCTGTTGCTTGCATCATGCACGGCAGACTTGGACGTATGCTCCTTCATCGGATAGATCTTGGCATTCTGCTTATTGACCCAACCATTCGGCAGACCCAGAGTGATCGCATCGCTGCCATCTTCCAATACAGTTACCGGATAGTCCGCCAGATCTTCACCCAGCACATAGACCTGACTGGTGCCATCGAACCAATGGTAGGTCGGTGTCAGGTTGAGGGCCTTATCCTCTCTAGGCAACCAACCACCGCGTCCGTTACAGGCTGCTGCTGAGAAGTGTGGGTCTTCCCAGTCACGATTGGTTTCAGTAGGCACGCCCTTGGCGTAGGTTGGAATATGGCAGGTCTGACAAGCAACCCGTGTGGCATGCTTGTCGCGGCTGCCGCCGTTACGGTTGCTGTAGTCGCCGTGTGGCTGATCATGGCAGCTTTCACAGGTAAAGTGCTCAGGAACATCGTTCGGTCTGAGATCGAGACCACGCCCTTTCACCCGATGTCCACCCGCATCATGACAATCGGCACATGAGAGGTTTTCACCACTTGAGCTCATATGAATGTCGATGCTGGGAGCCGGATCGATCAGAGCGGATGACAGATCACCACGTTTGGTTCCGTCGCCGCCACCCGCTTTGGCATGACAGTTAAGGCAGGACTTTCTGGTGGTCGCGTGTACAGATTGTGCTGCAGAGACGCGATCCTGCATCATCGGGGAACCACCCAGATCTACCAGAGTACTGTTGGCGTCAGCCGGCTCGAACTCGAAATCGAGCGTCACTGGATCGACCACAGGGATACCCTGGGAACCGGTTCTTACGATCGGTGGCAGGCTTGGATCGGGCTTACCGTCCGTACCCATTTCAACGATCTCCAGAGGCTCGAAGTCGCCGCTCGGGAAGCGCTTGTAAGTATCCTGATGACACATCAGACAGTCGATGTTGCTCAGCTCTGCCTGGCGCTCTGTTTCGTCCAATGGCAGTTCCGAATTGGGGAATCGACCATTACCCACATGGCAGCCCGCACAGGTAAAACGGGGCGAGTTCAAGTGTGAACCACAATAGGTGTTGATACCGATTGCGCCATCACCACGCTCACCGGCACGCGGCAGACCGCTGCTGCTGAAGGGTGTCACATCATTGGTCAGGTTGATGGTATCCCCGGACTGTTGATAGTGAACAGAACCGTGCATGGCCACTGCCTCATCTTCATGACAGCTGATGCAGGTTGAGGGGCCTTCATAGATGACGATACTGGCATGAGCCTCTGCCGCAGTCGCAGGTGGCTCTGTGGTTGCGGCATTGACAGTAATCCATACGCTGTCAGAGACACTTATTTCACCTAGATTATCTTCAACCATCAGGGTGAACTCATAGCTGCCTTCTGCAAGGGTGACACTTGGTGAAGCGGTATCGGCCGGGTTGGGGGAACCGTCCCATACATAGCTCACCACGGAGCCGTCCGGATCCATTGAGCCACTACCGTCCAGGGTCACTGTCAGACTGCTTTGGCCAACCTGCAGTTGGTGAGTCTGGTCTGCACCCGCATCGGCGACAGGTACTTCATTGGCCGGTGGTGGTGGCGGTTCGACAGGCGCAGCTTCCACTGTAATCAAAACAGAGTCAGATGCGCTTGATTCACCTTGATCATCCACCACGATCAAACTGAATTTATGGGTTCCTTCGTTGAGCGAAATTGAAGGAGATACTACATCGGCAGGATCCGGCGAACCGGTCCAGATATAGTCCGCAACCTTACCGTCCGGGTCGCTTGAACCGCTACCATCCAGGGTAACTGTCATGCTGGTCTGTCCTGCCTGCAGTTGATGCAACTGATCGATACCGGCATCTGCAACAGGTGCTTTATTGGCTGGTGGTTCCGAAGGACCGGTTGGAGAGCAGCCTTGAGGAATCTGTCCCGTATCACTGCTCTTGACATCCTGCTCCAACTCACGACCTGTGGTTAGATTTACAACCCTGATCCGACAGGGAAGCTGCTCCGGTGAGCGAACTCTGGAGGTGAGAGTCTCCTTTTTTCTCAACTTGGACTCTTTTAACACTTGAGTCGAATCATAGGCATTTTCGATACGTAGTCTCTGTCCGATGTCGGCCGTAGCCTTGACGATCAACAGGGACTTTTCTGCCTTCCATAGCGCCTTCTCGATTTTAAACTCTGCACCAATAGCTACGCTGCTTGATAGCAAAACCAAAACCACTATTGACAACATCTGGAAAGACAATCTGTTCATAGTTCTCATCCCAACCATTTCAGTATAAAAACGGGCAACATCGGTTGTCCTGGAACACTTCTGTTATTGATCATCAACATGACCAATCAGTATTTAATTGAAAATCTCAATAACCTACTGGTATGGAAAAATGCTACTGCTACGAACAAATGAAAACTGTGAGGTACTGCCTTCATTACTTTATTAGTATCTGTTGGAAATCGAATTTTGGGATAATGATCACAAATCCCCCATGGTTTACATTCATCCAGAAAAACGACTTGAACGACAAAAACACCTAAGTCATAAAGTATTGATTTAGATCATAATTAATTCAGAATTCTCGCCGAAACAGTGTGAATACCCGCTAAGAAACCGGCAACAAAAAAGCACTTTTCCAACGCAAAATCAGCCCTCTAGCGTCTACATTTCACTCAAAAACGATCTCAAGAGCGACTATTTCGGGCCCCCGTCTTGCAGTGAAACCGCTTAGACGTTCCACTCAAAAAGGGTTCTTGATTAATCAGGAACCAAACGATTATTAGCTGTGTGTCAGCGAATTAACATCAGGAGTGCCTGAGCCGAATAGCCGTACCCGTTCCACATGGAGTAAGCAGCTCAACTCGGTCGAGAGGCATCGTATTCCCCCACTTTAAATCAGGACATAAAGGCTCCCTGAATAGGGGATCACTAAACCATCTATCGATCACTTTGGATCTGGTAGTCAGTGCCAGAACGGCTATTATTTAACAGACCTGCAGAGAGCAGTGACAAGACTACTATCTTCAGTGTGATAAACAATTTTGTCACGATCGAACACTTCAATGAAGTTGAATCCTCTGCGTCTTATCTACTATTAAGGCTTAACGAGTTTGGGAATCACAGACGATAGAGAGTAATAAGCGGTCTCGATTCAATTCTCTTAGGGAACATCACGGCGCATACCCAAATTCAGGTCACTGATCAAATAAGTTCTGACGCCCACCGGCATCAAAGCATAAAAAAGACCTTGCATTAAGGCTCACCATCAACAGATGTTACGGGTCATATAGCCACATACTGATGAACAGCGGCACGAAACATTTAACCTCGGTATGGCAGTCGTTATTACAACGCCTGGCTTCAGTTCAACCTGGAGAAGGCCGTGCACTCTTCTGGTCGTTTCTCTATTTCTTTTCACTTCTTAGCAGCTACTATGTACTAAGACCGATTCGCGACGAAATGGGCATAGTTGCAGGTATCGATCAGCTGCAGTGGCTTTTCACCGGCACCTTCATCGCCATGTTGCTGGTGGTGCCTCTGTTCGGCTTCATTACCTCCAGATTGCAGCGGCGTCAGTTTCTTCCCTACGTCTATCTCTTCTTCATTTTCAATCTGATCCTTTTCTACCTGATCTTTGAATCCGCCGAATCTCTGACAAATGTCGCTCGTGTGTTTTTCATCTGGCTGAGTGTTTTCAATCTCTTCGTGGTCTCTGTCTTTTGGAGTTTCATGGCCGATCTATACCGGAACGAACAGGCAAAACGCCTGTTCGGTTTGATCGCCAGTGGTGGAACGATCGGTGCAATGACCGGACCGCTTTTGACTGCCACACTGGTGCAGCAGTTGGGTACCAGTCAGATGATGTTGATTTCCGCCGGGTTGCTCTGCCTGTCGATTCTATGCATTAACCGGTTGATCCGTTGGCAGGCGACAAACGATGACCGGGAGGAACAGAACGACCGATCGAGTGAAAGGGTTGAGAAGCCGATTGGCGGAAGCATCTGGGATGGCATCCTGCTGGTGTTACGCTCCCCCTACCTGATGGGGATCTGTGTGCTGATGCTGCTGTTCACCCTACTCTCCACCTTTCTCTATTTCCAGCAGGCACAGATCATCAAACTTGCAGTTGCCGATTCCGAAGCCCGCACCGCCCTGTTTGCAACCATCGATCTCTCCGTGAACGCCCTCACCCTGCTCATTCAGACCTTGATCACCGCTCGCCTGATAAAGGGTCTCGGCCTGGCAATGGTGCTGGCATTGGTCCCACTGCTGCTCTGTTTTGGCTTCGTGCTGCTGGCCCTTTTTCCGGCACTTCCCGTCTTGGTTGCTGTCCAGGTATTGAGACGTGCCGGTAACTACGCGGTGATGCGTCCATCCAGGGAGATGCTCTATGTGGTACTCAGACGGGATGAGAAATACAAGGCAAAGAACTTTATCGATACGGTCGTCTACCGGGGAGGCGATGCTGTCAGCTCCTGGGTCTATACCGGATTCAGAACACTCGGCATGAGTCTCTCGACCATTGCCTGGATCGCAGCCCCGATCGCTCTGATCTGGGCCTGGGTGGCCTACAGGCTCGGTCAGCAGCAGAACCGGATTGCGACTCAAACCAATTCACAGAATGGAGATGAGTGAGATGAAAAAAACCGATATCCATTTAAGCAGACGCTCGCTATTGAAAAGCATCGCCGCTATTGGTGGCTCTCTGCTGCTTCCCTCCAGCCGGTTATTTGCCAATCCTGCCACGATCATAAAGAAACCAATCCCAGCCAGTGGTGAGTTGCTGCCGGTAATCGGTATGGGAACTTCACGGACATTCGATTCAGCGGGCGATCCAAGCCAGATGGAGAAGCTTGCCAAGGTACTCAGCCTGTTCTTTGAAAACGGCGGAACTTTAATCGACTCCTCACCCATGTACGGCAGCTCAGAAGCGGTGCTTGGTCAGTTACTCGAGACGGAAGCCAAAAAATCTGAGCTGTTTGCGGCAACAAAGGTGTGGACCAGCGGCAAGGATTCCGGTATCAGGCAGATGGAAAACTCCCGCAAACTTTGGGGAGTGGGACAATTCGATCTGATGCAGATTCACAACCTGGTGGACTGGCAGGTCCACCTGAAGACACTGCAAGCCATGAAAGAGGCCGGAAAGATTCGCTACACCGGTATTACAACCTCCCATGGCCGCGACCACAGTGAACTCTACCAGGCGTTGAAACAGCATCAGTTCGACTTCGTACAACTGAGCTATAACATCGTTGACCGGGAAGTGGAGCAGCGCCTGTTACCGCTCGCCCGGGATCGCAATATCGCTGTATTGGCCAATCGGCCCTATGCCCGGGGCGCGCTCTTCAGAAAGACCAGAGGGAGAAGCCTGCCCGAATGGGCCAAGGCGTTCGACTGTCACAGCTGGGGGCAGTTTTTCCTCAAATACATCGTCTCCCATCCAGCGATCACCTGTGCGATCCCGGCTACCAGTAAGCCCCATCATATGGTGGACAACATGGGAGCCTGCCATGGAGCCCTGCCCGATGAGAAGACACGGCAAAAGATGGCGCAATATATTCGGCAGCTTTAAACAACAGGCTCTAATTAAATGAGGCAAGTGTTGTTCGATGTAAATTATAAACCGTCTTTTTTGACAACTCTCGAGACCTTCCATGGATTCCATCGGTCTGCATAGGAGGCTTTGTGTATGAACTCCATGATGTAGGCATAGGTTCTCACGACACGCAGATAGAGACCGGTATAGAGAGGCATCAATGGCAGGTAGAGAAACAGCAGCAGATCCTGCTTGCGCAGGGTTTTTCGCAATAACACCGTAGCCACCAGAAACTCAGCGAGGTTGGCCAGGGTATAGAGCAGGTAGTTGACCACAATGATATGTTGCAATAAAGCGCCGTAAAAGAAGATCACCTGCGCCACATAGAACCACCACTTGAAATTCAGGAACAGGTTGTAAAAGAGGTTCTCCACCGTTGCGACGAAATTACTCAACCTGAAATTCGATGTCGGCATCAACACATCGACATGCTTACGGGCACGAAAACGCACCATCGACCTGTCCCAGCGAAATCGCTGCCGGGCCAGTTTTCGGAAACTCGTGGGCACATTGGTGTAGCAGACCGCATGGGGTTCATGCACCACCTTCAGACCAAGCTTGCGGATCTTCATGGTGATATCACCATCCAGTCCCGGCCCCACATCCCAACCTCCGAGTCGATCCAGTGTATCGCGACGAAATGCACCATAGGCACCCGCGATGATACGCAGAATACCAAGCATCGATGACACGGTTCGTCCGGTCGATATCCCTTTGAAATACTCGATTGCCTGAGTTCGGGTTGCCATGGTTTGGCTGAGATTGGCAACCCGGATATCACCACCGACGGCAGCTATATTGGCATCCATATAAAATGGTAACAGGATGGTCTCGATCGAATCGTAGCGAAGCTCTGAATCCGCATCGAGATGGATGACATACTTACCAGTTGAGTAGTAGAGTGCGGTATTTGCCGCCGATGCCTTGCCACCCCGCACTTCATTGCGCACATATTGATCGATCTTGCCATCCCTATGCAGCTTCCGGCAGATGATCTCCGTATCATCATCGGAACCATCATCGACGATCACGATTTCAAGCTTTTTATAGGTTTGTCGGGTCAATGATTCGGCAAGTCTGGGAATGTGCTTGCCTTCATTTTTTCCAGGAACGATCACTGAGACCAGTGGCTTTTCGTGAAAAAGCAGCTTCCTGGCTTCAGCACGCCGTTGTTTATTTCGTTTACGTCTTGGCAGATAAAGGGTCAGGATAAGAACATCAAACACCACATAGCGGGTTAAATCAAACAGGAAGAAGGGCCAGAAGTAGCTGATCAGCTGTGCCGCACTCAGTCCTGTAATGAAGTCCCAGGTATCATTCAGCATGATGTTCGCTTAAAAAGGATTCCAGATACTCGGTCAAATCCAGCGCATTATCCACGTTGACGATTTGTGAGATAATCTCCGGACTGGCTCCCAGGCTGGCTTTCAGCAACTCCCCCACACCACTACTCAGCCGTCCCTCGACGATCTTTGCATCGTCAGGCGAAGTCTCTGTCAGCAGCATCAGAAACATGGACTCATTACGACTACTGATCAGATCGGAACTACGCAACATGGCGTAAAAAAGATTGGCCAGCTCTTCATAAACCTCGCTGGTTCTCTCTCCCAGCGTAAGATAGATCTCCTCCAAACCTTTGATATCGAGTAACAGCAGACTTGAGTGGGAAACCTTATAGCGACCTATTCTCGCCTTTTCGACAGCGATAAAGCGTTCGAAAACATCCAGCGGCAATAACTGAAGTCTGCGTTCAAGTATCGAGGCAAAAAGCGAATCCAAACCATAAAGAGCCGCGTTGACACCGAGCATACTCAGTTTATAGGCTTCGATATTGCGATGAATCTGATTTTCAGGTGGCGCAGTTCGATGACAGTCAAAACAGGTGGTTACAATTTCCGGCTCCTGAAATCGATGATCACAACTCCTGCAGTGATACATCATCGAGGGCTTGTCATAGTCGACACCGATATGCCTCAAGGTCTGATCACACTTGGGACAGACCAACCGATCATCTTGCCTGAAGTCTGACAGCTCCGCCGTATAGCCACAACGGAAGTGGTGTATCAGGTCATCCGCATCAAGCTCTTCCGACTCACATTGGGGGCAGGTCTCTTTGAAATTGAGGAACGCACAGCCACAGCTGGCACACTGATGTGTACGGGTTACAAAGCGCGTCTGAACCAGATGTTGTGAGTTGAGAAAATCGAGGGTCTGCCAGATGCTTTGATCATGGCCACCGAACAAGCTTTCGATACCGGTAAAAGTATAACCGCCACGATTCTGAATCGATGCTATCGGTTCCACCTCTCTGTCTCTGCTGTAGAGATAGCGGACGACCCGTAGAGCAATATTGGTATCCGCTTTCAAGCGCTGCTCCTGAAGCGCATCGATACGTCGATTAATGGACTCGACTTCATCCAACAGCTTGGCAGGCAGCTGTTGCTCCAATTGCTGGGAAGAGATCACAAAATCGACCTGGTCCTGCAGGGATTTCGACACATCTCCACCACGATTGATCAGAATCAGAGGCTTCAGATAGACCGCTGGGAGCAATTTCTGCCTTACCAATCCGATTATTCTATAGGCTTCTGATTCACTGCTAACCTCTAAAAGAAAATAGTCAGCCTCCGCACCCACATCCAGACTGCGCCATTGAGTATCATCTGTAGCCTTTTTGGCAGGCAGATGCAGCGGGTTCTGATCCCCTGTAATCAACACTCCTTCGCTCATCTTTCCCCCTCAACAGTCACTGCCATTCGGTCGAACTCCAGCCACCGTTTTGCCTCGTCGCTATTGATGGGCTTGACCCTTAGATGCAAAGCGCTCTCTTTTGGTGTGTAGTCATCAAACTTTCTGTCAGGAAAGGGCACGGCAGCCGACTTCAGGCTGGAAACCTCTGCTCGGCTCAGAGTTCCGTCCGGCAACCTGACATTCACGGATTGCCCGCTCAAAACCGGCAATTGATCATCCGCCCTGGTAAAGGCATCGACCCATACCTCCGGAGTTTCGGGCACCAGAATCAGAATCGTCTCTTTTCGGTTGACGATCTCATGCAGATGATAATTAACAGCAATCACATCACCATCCACCGGAGCGGCGATTCGCTCAAAGCCACAATCTTCAACCTCACTATGGCTTTTCAGTTGCAGCTCCAGCTCCTGCTGCTGTAACTCGATCTCCTGCGCGAGGATTTCAATCTCTACGTCCAACTCATCCAGCAGTCTCTGCAGCGACTGGGACTCCGTCTGCTTGCGTCGTTCCAGTTCCAACACCCGGCCAAGACGCCGCTCATCGATCAGCTGCTGTTTCCTCGCCGCACTCTTATCCCTGCGAAGCTTCAAGCCCTTCAATCTCTGCTTATCCAGCGCAATCGATTGCCGGAGCTTTCTGATCGCCTTATCGGATTTGGCTGCACACTGCTGGTTGGTTTCAAGCACCACGATTTGCTCACCCGAAACCACCCGATCTCCCGCTTTTACTTTGAGTGTGGCGATGCGTCCACCCTGTAGCGCGGCAACTCGAACCCGTTCAACGGCCACTTGTCCGTCAACCTTGAATTGGGTAAACCGGGTGAAAGTGAAATAGATCAGATAGATCGCCAGTAGTGCCAGAAACAGCAGGTAGAGCGCATGCGTCAAGCGAGACCAGATCGACTTGGGCGCCTGCCCTTCCGGTCCGACCACCACAAAACTTTTTTTGTTTCTAATTCTCATCTATTGACCATCACTGAGTTGCAGATAACTGTCGAGATCGTGTAGTGCGAACTGCTCAACTCCAAATGCTGAAGCGAGCTCTTCAATGACTGATTCCAGTTCGACTTCATGCATGAAATCCTCAGGGCGCAAAGCCACCACCACTTTCGCCACCGACAAATGAGGCAATACTTTGGCGAGTCGGCGTTTTAAACTCTCAACCCGGTTTATTTCGTAGGCCATGAGATAGACCCGGTCAACATTGCGATCCAGTGTTTGATAATCCTCAGCATCCCAATGCAATGGTACAGACACAGCGAGTTTCACCTGTTCACCAAGACGTTGCTGAATGTCGCTTATGAGTTGTTGATAGCGATCCAGATAGTTGCGCCTGTTCGGTTTGAAATCCGCTAAGGTATGAGGCTCCACATCGATATGCAGATAACCGCCGCCTTCCGTTAACTGTTCGAGCCTGTCCAGTAAACCGGCTTGTCTGGATTGTTTCAGCCAGCCGTTATCCCCTACCAGGGTCTGGATATCAATCCCCTGTTGTTGGGCATCATTCATAAAGTCGATCAGTTTCAGCTCAGGTATCCTGGCACTCCCGCTCAGCACAACCTTTGAAACACCTTTCGCGCGCAGAAACTCCTGAATCACACCATTCGGCAACTTGATGAAGCTGTCAGACCAGATGTAGATGGAGCGCTCTCCCCGTCTGGCCCGGTAAAAACTGTTCTTCAATGGTATCGTCTCTACCAGCTCGGTACTGTAGGCAACCCCGGACCGGGCAAACACCCGATGTACCCGGCGATACATCTCTTCAACAGCACGCATCAACTCCACCGCACCTTCTATTAAGGTTGTCATCTGGGTTACTGCCGACTTGAAACCACCCTCTTGAGGCAACCAGTGGTGTCGCCCAATGGAGCGGCGTAACTGTTCGTAGGCAGCCAGGTAGCGGTAGTTCTGTTTGACTACCCGCTCCCGCTGTTCCAACAGTTCACCATAGGCCAGCTCGGCCCGTCTCAGCCGGCGCCTTTGCTCTTCCTTCAGCTCCTGTTCAAGTTCCTTTTTGTGGAGGTCAACCACCGATTCGGAGTAGCGACCACCGGCAAGCGGCATGGAAAACGCAGCCCCGACCGTCGCTCCGTTTTCGTCACGATCCTCATCGATGTTGTAGCGCAGATAAAAACGCAATCGCTTGTCGTCGTTGGCAACGCTCTGCTCATCCAGAATCGAATGCCGTAACTCGACCAATCGTTGCTGTTCCGGGTCATTCGTTATACGCCGCCTGATCTCTGCCATATCCATATCCAGCAGCGGCGGCATTCCGGCTCCGACCTCGTCCAGTTGGCGATCCAGCCCTCTCTGCAGCATTCGATAGTGTTCCAGGATCGATTTCAGCTCTCTTTGGCTGTCGAGCAGGTCATCCAGATAGAGCCCCCCCATCAGATAACTCTCTTTCTGCATCGCAAAGAGTTTTGCCAGAAACGCCTCCTTGAGCGTCAGCAACGGCAACCAGACAGGGGCAAAGCTGTCTCTGGTTGAGTCGTAGCGGCAGTTCTCCAGGGTCTTACGAAGATCGAGTTTCGCCTGTAAGGCCTCGGTCTCTGCTCTTGTCTCTGCGAGATTGGCGCGGTGCCTTTTTTCCCGATACCCATCCTCGAGTACTCGCCAGGTCAGCCCCACATAGGCGCGTTGCCTGTCTTCGGATTCGAAGTCCGAATCCCACTCGTCCCGTACACCGGCATCGAAATAGAGGCCCAGATCCTTACGTGAAAGGTCGGCCTCCTTCAACAGGGCCTGTTGCCGGTAGTTTACCGATTGGGATCTTTCACAATTCGTCTTCAAAAGATTTCTGGTCGACCGGTCAGACATTTGATGTGAGATCAACTGATCGAGCTGATCGGCCTGCTCGGAGAGCCATTGCCAATGCAGTTCAGCTTCTTGATCGATTGATGCAGCTGAACTCGGTGTTAGCAGAACTGTCTCTGAATCGGTGGAGTTCCGCTCAGCAGCAATTGAGAACAGAGGGGATATCAGGCCAAGGAGTAACAGAAACGGAAGATTTAAACGACTAGAGTGTTTCACTTAAACAGTTAGATATACAGTTGTTTTCAAGAGTATGGATTGTTGGCCTATGGAGTCAAGTTAACTTTTGAAAACTTAATGTCAAATATTCTTGATGAAGATCGTTTTTAGCACTATTGACCATCGAGATCCAGCGACTGAATCCTCTACCAGCGAAGTTGTTGCTACAGCATAATCAACTGCCCTGATAGAAACCGGTCAAGCCAACTATTTCTAACTGCGATTTCAGAAATAAAATCTATTTCTTAAGACTTTCTTAATATATCAGCTATGAAGACTTGGACTCCATCAACGGGTCCCCGGACAGCTTTCTGAAACCTGCTGAGATGCTGGCCGAGAGATTCTCTCCCAGCACCAAAAGACAGGGCGTCAGAATCAGTGTCAACAGCGTCGCAAATGAGAGGCCGCCTGCAATGGCGCTGGCAAGTTGGGTCCACCATTGAGTGGATGGTGCACCGAAACTGATAGCGCGGTGAATCAGGTCGATATTCATTGCCAGTACCATCGGCATCAATCCCAATACCGTAGTGAATGCGGTCAGAAACACCGGGCGCAAGCGTCTACGCCCGGTTGTCAGTGCCGCATTGAAACTGTCCAATCCTTCACGACGCAATCGGTTATAGGTATCGATAAGGACGATATTGTTGTTCACCACAATACCGGCCAAAGCGATGATGCCCAAACCAACCATGACCACACCGAACGGTTGCGCAGTAATCAGCAGTCCGAGCAGAACCCCTGCAGTTGAAAACACAATGGCGGAAAGCACCAGGAACGCCTGATAAATGGAATTGAACTGAATCACCAATACCAGCGCCATCAGAAAGATGGCACTGATGAAGGCCCCCATAAGAAAGTTCATGGCTTCTCTCTGGTCTTCATCCTCACCTTTAAAGCTAATCTTTACCATGGCATCCAGATCAGCATCCGCAATCAGCTGTTGCAGTCCTTTCAACTGGGTGTCGGGCAGCAGTCCTTCCTCCACATCCGCCTGGATGGTAATCACCCGTTGCGCATCGACACGGCGCAAGTTACCGCTTTTCGCCGCAGGTTGCAGCGTAACGAAATTACTGATCGGCACCATACCTTTTACGGTGGAAACCTTGAGTTGATCCAGCTGACCCAGATTACGCTCGCTGTAGGGAAAGCGAATTCTGATATCCACTTCATCATCCGTATCGTCGGGCCGGTACTCGGTTACCTTGATTCCGCTGGTGATCATCTGTACCGCACTACCCAGCATCGACACACTCGCGCCATAGCGAGCGGCAAGTTCACGATCGACTTCAAGCCGCCAATCGATACCGGGCAGAGGTCGATCATCCTCAATGTCCACGTAACCACCCTGGTCAGCCATCAATCCACGTAATTGGGAGACCACTTTGGATACCCGTTCGAACTCTCGACTGCTGAGTTCGATCTGAATCGGTTTGCCTCCGGATGGACCATTCTCCGCTTTGCGAAACTCAAGCTGAATACCCGGAATGTCTTGTGTGCGTTGACGCATCTCTTCAAGAATTTCAGCAGCCGGACGTCGTTGGTCCCAGTCGATGAATTCAAGCTGTATGACACCAACTACATCTTCTGCCATATTCTGTCCCTGGGCCGAATTGAAAGAGCGCGCATAGACCGAATCAAGCTCAGCAAAGTCCAACACCCGCTGTTCGACCTGGCGCACAATGGCATCTTTTTCATGGACAGAGAGATCACCCCGGGCATGCACCTGTATCTGAGCAAACTCCGGTTCAACATCCGGAAAGAACTCCATACCCTTACCAAACTGCGCATAGGAGAGGTAGGCCACAAACATCGCCAACAAGGCGACTCCCAGGGTCTTTGCCGGATGATGCAGGACCATTGCAAGCAGTTTAGTATAGCGCTGAGTGAAGCTTCCTTCTGCAACTGTGTCGGTCGATTGCCCACGCCGGGTGATCGTTCCACCCAGCACAGGCACAAACACCAATGCCATTGCCAGCGATGCACTCAAGGCGATAATCACTGTGATCGGCAGATACTTCATAAACTCCCCAACCAAACCTGGCCAGAACAGCAATGGGGCAAATACCGCCAGGGTGGTCAAAGTGGATGCGGTAATCGGCCAGGACATACGTTTTGCCGCTGACGCATAGGCCTCCATGGGCGCTTTCCCCTGCTGCATTTTGCGGTCAGCCATTTCAATCACCACGATGGCACCGTCTACCAGCATACCCACCACCAGGATCAGGCTGAAAAGCACTACGATATTGAGCGTGAAGCCCATTGAGTCGAGTACCAGTATTGCCGCAAGGAATGAACCGGGGATAGCCAATCCGACCAGAACGGCAGACCTCGGTCCCAATGCGGCGATGATCACGATCATCACCAGAATGATGGCCGAGAGAATGTTATTCTGCAGGTCGCTGAGCATCTCTCTGATCTGGTCCGACTTATCCTGCATGTAGGAGACATTCAATCCGGCTGGCCAATGTTTGCGCTCAGCCTCGACAACGTTTCTAACATCAGTGATGGTATCGATGATGTTGGCACCAACCCGCTTTTTCACCTCGAGCGTCAATGCGGGTTGGCCATCCACTCGGGCAAAACTCTCTGGATCCTTGAAACTGCGCCGGATGCTCGCCACTTCACCAAAGGTAATCACCCGATCGCCGTCCACCTTGACCGGCAGTCGTAACACATCATCCAACTCTTCGATGACACCGGGTACCTTGAGCACCAGCCGACCCGCACCTGTGTCCATCGCCCCGGCGGCAACCAACCGGTTGTTATTCGTCACCATGGAGATCAATTCGTCATATTCGACACCGTAGGTCTCCATGATCGCTGGATCGACAACCACCTCGAGCACCGCTTCACGATCACCACCAATCTCCGCTTCCAATACCCCGGGCAGGGCCTCGATTCGATCCTGCAGATCCCTGGCAATATTCACCAGACTGCGCTCCGGAATGGGACCGGAGAGGGAGACAGTCAAGACTGGGAACAGAGCGACATTCACCTCTACCACTTCAGGCTCATCTGTCGCATCCGGCAGCTTCACTTTTGCGATATCGACCTTTTCACGCACATCGGTCAATGCCTGTTTACTGTCAAAGCCTGCGCTGAACTCCAGCTGTACCGAAGCATGCCCTTCCCCTGCCGTACTCTTCATCTCTTTGAGACCGGCGATGGACTGCAGCTCTTTCTCCATCGGTCTGACCAGCAACCTTTCAGCATCCTCAGGCGAAATGCCTTCATGACTCATCGAGACATAGATGATGGGTACGGCAATATCGGGTTCCGACTCTTTTGGTATGCCGTTATAGGCCATCGCGCCGGCAAGCAGAATAAACAGCAGCGAGAGCAGAACGGCGCGACTGCGCGAGAAGGCAAGATCGATCAGGTTATTCATTAGTGTTAACAGGCCCTAGGATGCCGGCACCGGTATGACGGTTTCACCCGCGTTGACGAAGCCCTGTCCCTGGGAAATGATCCGTACAGATTCAGGTAATCCGGAAACCCAGATTCCATCTGCTTCGGTACGTACGAATTCGATCGGATAAAACGCCGTCAAACCGGCCTGATCAACACTCTTGATACCAACGGTGCCACTGTCGTTCAACGCAAGCACGGCCGGTGAAATGAAATGTGCCTGCTCCTTGCCGATGACGATTCGCAACTCCGCACTGACGCCGGCATTGATTCGGCCATGCTGGTTGTCGATCTCAGCTTCCACCCGAAAGCTGTGGGTTTCCGAATCACCGAGCTGGGAGATGTAGGTGATATGGCCTTCAGCCTCCTGGCCGTCCAACAGACGTACTTTGATCAGCTGTCCCATAGCCAGTTTTCCAGCCGCCTGCTGTGAGACCAGCCCAACCGCTTTGAGTACCGATTCATCGAGAATCAAGGCAACCTTGTCACCCTTTTCCAGATGACTGCCCAATTCCACATAGCGCTGTTCGAGAATACCGCTGAAGGGCGCTTTGATCCGGATATAGTCCAACTCAAGCCTGGCCCGCTTCAGATCAGCCTCTGCCGCCGCCAGTGAGGCGAGAGCCGATTTCAACTGCTTCTCCGACTGAAGCCCACGCTGCTCTAGCTTACGCGCCCCGGCCACTTCGAGTTTAAAGCGATCCACCGCCGCCTCAGCCTGCTTCAGCTGCGCATGGCGATCTTCAGCATCCAGTTCAACGATCACGTTTTCTGCAACAACCCTTTGGCCTTTTGCGAAAGGTAATTCAGCCACTTTTGATGCGGTCTGTGCACGTACTTCAATGGTGCGATTCGGTATCAATTCACCCTGCACCACGATCTCCCGATCGATCATCTCAGCCTTGATATCAAGCACCTGAACCTGCATCACCGGCTTGGATGTGATCTCCTCTGTGGCAACAGGGTCGTTCACTTTCGCCATGGCACCACTCAACATCCATACCACAACCAGCATCAGGAGCCCGATGGATAGATAGGTAGAATTCTTCATTACGTCCTCATTACTGACTCATGGTCAGTTTGTGACCAGCGGTCACCTAATAGCAAATTTTTTTTACCGTTGGCCGATTACGCCAGCCATCATAAAAGCCGTTACGGCTTCCAGTATTTCAGTTTCGTCGCCATGCAGGCACCAGTCACTACCGGCCCACAACATCTCAATCGCGCCATTGAAACAGGCGTGCATACCCATATGGATATCGCCTGTAGGACGATTCGCGATCAGGCCCTGCTCCATGGCCGAGATCAACATCGGGTCTCCCCATTCACTGAATGCCCTGTCGAGATCCAGGAAGGAGGAGCGCCAGGCCTCTTCTGCCCGCTCCCTGAAATCGATTCTTTTACAATATTCAACAACATAGCGATATTCCCGGTGATCAAGGTGGTACTTGAAGGCAAGCCTGAAAATACGCTCAAAACTCGTTAGTGTCTGATTGGGGTCAAAAGTTTCTTGCTTCACCTGAACTAACAGGCCCTCATAAAACCTCAACATCAGACGAAACAGCAGTTCATCTTTGCTGCCAAAGTGGTTGTAAACCGTGCCCTTGCCGATTTCCGCCAGTCTGGCAATCTGGTCAATCGATACGGACTCCCAGCCCGGGCCTGAAAACAGTGTCAATGCGGCATCCAGGATATCCTCTTCCCGGCGCTCAAACTCTCTCTGTTTTCTGAGTGATTTCATGATCGTTGCCATCGAAATTTCTGACTAATGGTCATTTTATGACTATTGGTCATATTTTTCAAGGATCATAGTGTTTGATCACTCACTGAAGCGTTATTGAGGATCTGGAAACGGGAGTAGCCGGCTGTGCAATTTAGAAATACCGGACGCCATCATCGGCCTTGCGAAACGGCAGGTTGAATCAAGCCGTATAATCATTCATCAAGCAAGTCGCCATCGGGAGAGACCACAGGCAAACCGTATATCCGCCATAGCTGCATACCTCCCCGATAGTAGAGTAGTTTCTGCTTGGGGTATCCAATGCCAATCAAGCCTTGGATTGCGGTAGGCGATTGACCGCACCAGGGACCGTTACACCAAATAACCAGTTGTTTTGCCTGGCTGAAGTCCCATTCCCCGTCGACAATTCGTGCGCCTAAGCGTTGCAGGGACTCCTCAAGGGTGAATTCATCAGCGCCCTGAGCAGGATTGAGGTGGGTAAATGGAATATTGATTGAGCCGGGTATGGTACCGCGCTCATGCCAATCTTCGGTCCTGGCATCGATCATCAAGCCTTGTTGCTCAGCAAGCTGATTCTGTAAAAAAGCGATCAGTTCAACCTCACCGATGGTTTCTATCCCATCCGCAACCTTCATTGGCTGGGCGCAGAAAGGCGGACATGGGCGAGAGGTCCGTGCAAAATCAAACTCCAGCATGGCCTCGGTATCCTGATTCCGACGGATGGTGATCACCTTACCCTGATGCTTGACCTCAAATTCGTCGACCTGCGGGGTTATGTTCACCTCAAGGCCTTGAGCTGTGATTGTAAAAAGCATTCCCAGGAGAGTTGAGACAATCAGTTTAGAGTTCATTCCGCAGTCCGCTTAAAAGCCTAATGAGGCGTTTCGTGCTGATCCGAACTATCGCTGGTCAGCACCAGTTGATGTTTTTTTATATCTTAAACGGACAAGTGTTACCAACCCTTGAAAGATATGGATATTGAAAATCGCCAATCAATTCCGACTCTCTGGCAGCTGCATATACGCCTGCCATTGGTGATCCAATAAGTCACACAGGACCTCCGCTGAGCGGCAACTCAATGGTTCGTTTTGTTGTTCGATAAGTTTGTATTCAACAAGTTTTTTTAGACCATCCTCGATATCAAAATCGATTGTGCAATCAAACTGTTCCATCAGCCAGGCTTCACAAGCCGAGTCGAGCTCCATGCTGTTGTTCAACTTCTGCAGATTGATCAGCCCATAGGCGAGCAGGGTCTCTTTGATCTCTTCCTGGCGGGCCTGATCGACCAGGTAGGTGATTGCCCCCATGTTGTTGTCAAGATTATTAAAATAGAGATTCTGAGCCAGCGAGGCCATATACCGGGTTCGCTGCACGAACACTTTGTTGATTTGACGCCAGAGTAGTGCCGCAAATCCTGCCACCGCCATAACGATAGCCAGTGGTGAAACGGCGGCGGTTAATTTTCCAATGGTAGCCACCAAGCCACCAGCCGTACCACCACCGCCGGTGATCGCAAGCTTGATCTTATCAGTGGTTTTCATTCTTATTTTACAGTCAGGAAAAAGCATCTCCAGATCAGGTCGTAAAATATCCTTGAACAACTTGATGTGAATTCCCGACTTGTGATGCTCTTTTGGATAGTGAAGCAGCAGACAGATTCTCTGATAGGCGATCAGATTGACACTGCGTTTTTTGATAAACAAGGTCTTCCAGTCCCGAACCATCACGGTACGCTGACTTTTAGCACGATAAAACAGCGAGACGTCGCTGAATTGTTCGAAATCGATCTTTACATCCAGACCGTAGGGAGAGGTCTGCTCCAATGCATATTCGATCTGCTGCCGGGTGAGTTCGCTATAATTCGCCTCCTGTAGCAGCTGCTTTACCTGTTGGATGGTATCTGCCGATTGAATCGTTTCAACCTCCTCTGCCAACAGCTCCCGGTCAGGATTGAAAGGTTGATAGAGCCGCTTCAACTTTATCAATCGATCAGAGTATTGCAGAGTAATCAGCCTGCGGATCTTATGCACGACCCTTACCTGTTCGGAGGAGAGGCCTGCTCTGACCAACGCGGTAATCAATCGGGATGTACTAACCGGTATAAAATGATCGAATTGAGCAATACTTTTGTGTTCTTCCATCAGGTCAGTAACCGTTTTTTGCGATTGACGGATCAGGGCATGTTAGCCCGGTTATTGAGACTCTTATGGCCTGCAACTGTTTCGATTCAAGCGAGCAGCCGGCTCCAGTCAGATTCAATCAGGCGGATTTCAACTGAGCAGTCCGATTGTCTTTTTCTGCCGACTCGATGACTGACTGGGCCAGGGTCTCCAACGCTTTCATCGGCACCCCCTGTTTATGCCGGATCATAACGGTTGGCACCATGGCCAGGTGTGGTGGAATCTGCTCGATCGCCAGCTCATCAGCATAACGACTTTGCGCAACTACCCAAGCAGGCATCAAGGTACAACCCAGGCCGACCGAGACACATCCGAGTATGCCGTCCAGGGTTCCCAGTTCCATCACCTCACTGACCTGCTGACCACACTCTCTGTGCCAGGCCAGCGCCCGGGCCCGATAGGCGCAACCTTCACGAAACAGGATAAGCTGGGATTGGCAGTCACTTCCTTTGGCCCGAACCAGGACCAGTTCTTCACGACCGATATCACAGACCAACAGCTCCTCCTGATCCACCCTGCCGGCTACAAAAGCACAGTCCAGTTTATGATTCAACACCCGCTCAACCAGCGCTGAGGAAGTATCGGTCACGACTCTCAGTTCCACCCCTTTGTGGGAGGCTTTCAATCTTTTCAATGCAGGTGCCAGACGCAGGGAAGCAAAGGTCTCCATGGCACCGATGCGTAATTCACCGGACTGCTCACCAACCTGACGAACCGCCACACCTGCCTGAGATTCCAGTTGCAGAATCTGGCACGCATACTCATACAACACATGACCGGCAGGCGCCAGAGCCAGACCTCGCCCCTTGCGATAGAAGAGCTCTGAATTCAGCTCCTGCTCGAGCCTTTTGATCCTGCTGGTGACATTGGATTGCACGGTATTCAGCTTTCTGGAAGCCGAGAGAATTCCCCCCTCCTCCACTACCGCCTTGAATGTTAAGAGTGAATTCAACTCCATAACCATTCTCCAATACAGAATGAATTCTTCTGTAATATTCGCTTTATTTGATAGGTAGAAGTATGTAAGTTTTGTCCATCAAACTCAAGGGCGGCCGATGAACCCAAAAACAGAGCGATTGAAGATACTGGTAGCCGGCATTCTCAGCCTGATCCTCACCCTGGGTATCGCCCGGTTTGCCTACACGCCCCTGCTGCCGATCATGCAGCAGCAAGCCGGACTTGGAATCTCGGAAGCGGGCTGGCTGGCCTCGATCAACTACATCGGCTACCTGAGCGGCGCGATTATCGCAGCCCTGATCAGCGACCTCATGCTGAAAGACCGCTTATACCGGATTGGATTGATCGTCGCGGTAGTGACCACAATCGGCATGGGTATGACGGAAAACTTCTGGATCTGGTCCATGCTCAGGTTTTTTGCCGGCTTGAGCAGCGCCGCGGGGCTTTTGTTGGGCTCCGGGCTGATTCTCAATTGGCTGATTCGACACGACCATCGAAGTGAACTGGGTATCCATTTCAGCGGTTTAGGGGCAGGCATCGCAATCTGTGCTGCGCTGGTAGAAGTGATGAAGTCACATCTGGACTGGAGCCAGCAGTGGCTATTACTCTCCCTGCTCGGATTGATCCTGATCTTTCCTGCCTGGCGTTGGCTGCCACGCCCAGAAACCCAAAGCGTGACCCAGAGCGGGCAGTCGATGACTGACAATCCACCGAGCCCACTGTTTCTAAGACTTTTCATGGTGGTCTACTTCTGTGCCGGTGTGGGATATGTGGTCAGTGCCACATTCATTGTGGCCATTGTGGACCGATTGCCCGGACTTGATGGTCAGGGAGCCTGGACATTTCTGCTGCTCGGCCTGGCGGCAACACCGGCCTGTATCTTGTGGGATCTGATTGCACGTAAAACCGGCTACCTGAATGCTTTGATCATCGCTTCAATCCTGCAAATCATCGGTATTCTGCTACCGGTTGTTAAGGCTGACCTGATCCTGGCCATGCTTGGCGCCCTGTTATTCGGAGCCACTTTCATCGGCATTGTCAGCCTGGTACTCACTATGGCAGGCCGTTACTACCCAACCCGGCCCGCAAAAATGATGGGCAAAATGACGGTGGCATATGGCATTGCCCAAATCCTGGCGCCTGCGGTGACTGGTGCTGTTGCAGCTTATAGCGGCAACTACCACCTCGGGCTCTATTTGGCTGCCGGGATGATGTCCATTGGCACAACGCTATTGTGGTATTTGAAGCGCATTGAACAAGCCAATTGAAGCTAGGGCCGATTGGATTCGTGTTAACAGGTCCTAGGATATTGAATAATAAACTTAGCCTGAGATATTAATAAAACACCCAATCCCAACAGCATCTACCTCACTCCCGATTGCAATAGATCAATTAAATCCCATTGTCTTTTATCGCTTTTGTGCTTTTTGAATTACAATAGATGTAACGAGTAAAGCGTCTTAATTCTTTTTTTAAGCTGCCCTGAAATTGATGACCTATTATCACTCAATTCATTGCATCTACCTCTCTTGCTTTGAAATGAACCAGCATTGTTGGACTAAAAAAGCACTGTTAAATAATGTTCCATAAAAACATTTACACGCTATCACTCCTGTTACTTTTCGGACCACAGGTTCACGCCCTACACGACGAGAAACTTGACCATTTCCTCTCCCTCAGCCTGGAACAGTTGATGGATCTGGAAGTGACCATCTCCACCGACACAAGGCAGACGGTAGCCAAAGCCCCCTCTGCGGTAACCGTGATTACTGAAGAGGATATCAAGGCAACCGGAGCGACAAATCTTGTTGACGTTCTCGAGAGTGTTCCGGGGATACACATCAGAGCCAATCAGTTTGGTTTCCGCCCACTGATACAGATAAGAGGCGCCACGGCCACCCAGACCCTGCTAATGGTCAATGGCGTCTCAATGCGTGATCTGTTGTGGGGCTTTGGTTTTTTCTGGAAAGGCATGCCAGTCAGCAGCATCGAGCGAATTGAGATAATTCGCGGCCCCGGCTCTGCTCTGTTTGGTGCTGACGCCTCAGCCGGTGTCATCAATGTCATTACCAAAGCAGCCAGCAAGATCAGCCACAACGAAGTTGGTGTTCGCAGTGGCAGTTTTGATACGGATAACGGCTGGGTTCAATACGCTGATAGCCTGAATGGTGTCGATGTCGGACTGACGATGGATTTTTTCAATACCGACGGTCACGACCCCCAGATCGATACAGATGCCCAATCGATCTCAGACAGACGATCCGGCACCACTGCCTCGCTCGCAGCGGATAATGCCCAATATGGTTGGAAGAGTGAAGAGATCCGCTTTTCAGCAGCCTACTCAAACTGGCGCCTGAATCTTGACTATGCCAAACATGACGATATTGAAACCGGCATGACGGGACTCGGTGTACTGGACCCAATCACCAAAGCCAATGATAAAAGGATCAATGCAGACGTTTTTTACAACGACAGTCAATTCCATCCAGACTGGATTGTCGATGCAGAATTACGTTTTCAGGACTACAGCTACTCATCCGGCGACGGCTTTCAGGAGCGCCCCCCAGGCGCCCTGTCTGAGGCAAACAGATCCGGAATAATCAATCAGATGCGTTCGGCTGAACGCAGAGTATCCGCTGAAGCCAGCGGTCTCTACAGTGGTTTTCAGGGGCAATCCGTTCGCCTCGGGACCGGTTACATCTGGCAGGATCTCTATCAGGTAGAGCAGTATGTGAACTTCGGAACCGGGCCCGATGGCGAAGAGATCCCGTTGGGTAGTGAACTGGTTGACCTCAGCGACACCCCTTATGCCTTTTCTCCGGAAAAGAGACGTAAGATTTACTATGTTTTCGCCCAGGATATCTGGCAGCTGGCGAGCGATTGGGAACTGACTGCCGGAGCCAGGTATGATCACTACTCAGACTTCGGCAGCACATTCAATCCACGTCTTGGCCTGGTCTGGCAAAGCACTGATCAGCTGACAACCAAACTCTTCTATGGACGGGCTTTCCGCCCGCCATCGTTTCAAGAGCTCTATGCCAGCACCTCGAATGCCCTACCCAACCCGGAACTGAAGCCCGAACGCTCTGAGACATGGGAGCTGGCCTTCTCTTATAGACTCAATTCGAATCTGAATTTCGGCATGAATCTGTTCCACTACCAGCAGACCGATCTGATTGACGATGTAAAAGCACCGGAAGACACAGTCGGCACCTTTACCAATATCGGAGAGCACACCATTCAAGGTATTGAGCTGGAGGCTAAATGGCAACTGGCAAATAATCTGAGAATTTCCGGAAACTACACCATTCGGGATCAGGACGACAGTGGGTTTCGCGCGTTTGATCAACCGGAGCAGGATGCCTATCTACGAGGTGACTGGTATTTTCTTCACCATTGGAACTGGAATCTTCAGCTCAACTGGATCGGCGAACGGGAACGCAGGGCAAACGACAGCCGAGCCACTCTTGATGACTACCTGATTGTCGACACGACATTCAGATACTTTCCGGGTCATAACTGGGAGTTTGCCACTTCAATTCGCAATCTTTTCGATGAAGATGCAAGGGAATACACCAGCCCGAACATTCCTGAAGGCCTGCCTCTACCGGAGAGAAATTTTTACGCAGAGATCAGATATAAATTTCACGACTGATCCCACAAGCAACATTCAATAATACCGAAATAACAGAGTTAAACGACACTATGAACAAAATTCCACAATCCAAGGCAACAGCCAGAGTAAGCAACTCATCTCTGTTCCACACCCATAAAGGTGATCAACAAGTTTCGATTCAGTGGCAACCGGCAACAGTCAGGTAACGAATAGAGAACAGTATTGAAATAACAGAATAACACTTGCAAGTGGATTGAGATCGTGGCAACAAGGCTGTTGACCTACATATCGATAGTGGTGCTTTCATTGTCCGCAATGACAGCCTCTGCCGCTCAGGATTCTGAGCTGGAGACAGCTCTATTGAAAACAGTTTTTATCTACAATTTTGCGAAGTTCACTCGCTGGCCTGAGAATCGATCCATACCAAAACAGGACGCCTTAACACTATGCTCGATCGGCGACGACAATATAACCAACAACCTGCCTAAACTGGCAGGCCGGGTGCTACGAGGAAAGCCTATCAAGAGCGTCAAAATCAGCAACGAATCAGAGCTGGGTGAGTGCCATGTACTCTATATTGCACAATCAATACATAATCGCATTCAGGAAATCCTACAGCCGATCAAGATGAGACCAATATTAACAATCAGTGAAATGCAGCAATTCAGTCAAAATGGTGGAATGATCGAACTGACACAGGATCAGGAAAAACTTCGTTTCATCATCAATCTCAACACGACGCGATCATCCGGCTTAAGACTCAGTTCACAGCTACTTGACCTGGCCATCATTATCGACAATGAGGCTCAGTAATGAACCTGCTGCGCAACGCATCAATCAAACAAAAAATTGAGGCGATCATTCTCGCCACTGCGGCCTCTGTGCTGTTGCTCAGTCTGTTTCTGTTTATGATTCTGGAGATCACCTCGACTCACGATGAAACCGTCTCAAGGCTACAGACACTGGCAAGGGTGTTAGGCGCCAACAGCAGCGCAGCGATTACTTTTCGTGACGACCAGGCTGCTGAGGAGATTCTCTCAACCCTGGCCACACAAAGCGATGTTGTCAGTGCGAAAATACTTAATTTGAATCGAACCCCATTTGCAAAGTATCAAAGCGCAGCAACTGCCCCGGATGAACAACATACCGACGCTTCGAATAGCTCTTTTGTGCTGTTTGGGTTTATTGAAGTCGAAGAGCCGATTGTGCTCGATGACGAGCTGATCGGCTATTTCGTTATCGTTGGCGATATGAGTAATGCCCGATCAGTATTGATTCAACAGGCACTCCTGATACTTGGTGTTTTCATTGTCTCCATGCTTTTTGCTTTGCTGCTCTCCAATCGATTTCAAAAAATCGTCTCTGCCCCAGCCAAACAGCTGTTAACCACCATAGAAGCCATTACAGCAGACCAGGATTTCAGCCGTCGTGCGATACGGGTTAGTAATGACGAACTGGGTACACTGGTTGATGAGTTCAACATCATGCTGAATAAAATCGAGCAATATGACCGGGACTTGAATGCATACCAACAGGATCTGGAACAACTGGTTGCAGAACGCACACAGGAATTGGAATGGGCAAAAGAAGGAGCAGAAGCGGCCAGCCAGGCAAAAAGCGATTTTCTGGCAACCATGAGCCACGAAATTCGTACCCCAATGAGCGGTGTCATCGGCTTTGCTCACTTGCTTGAGAAAACCAGACTGGATGATCAACAAACAGACTATCTGCGTATCATAACCAGCTCCGCAAACTCTCTGCTCGATATCATCGACGACATTCTTGACTTCTCAAAAATGGAAGCCGGTAAGGTAAAGCTGGAAAACAGTAATTTCGTCCTGGAATCGATGATCAAGAGCGTGCAGGTTCTGTTTACCCCCAAAGCACTGGAAAAGGGTTTAAAACTGGTCACCTATGTGGCCCATGACATACCCCCTGTCCTGTACGGCGATTCAACACGATTGAGACAGATCTTAATCAACCTGGTGGGTAACGCCATCAAATTCACCGACCAGGGTCAGGTCACCATCAATATTGAGAAGCAGCGACAGAAAAATGAGCGAATTGCCCTCACCATCAGAATCCGTGATACCGGAATCGGCATAGCGCAGGAACAGCAGGAACAACTCTTTCAGCCGTTTCAGCAAGCCGACGGATCATTGACCCGGCACTATGGAGGTACCGGTTTGGGTCTGGTAATCGCCAAACGCCTGATCCACCTGATGGGCGGCAGCATCTCTCTGAAGAGTGCTCCCGACAAAGGATCGGAGTTCACCATCACCATCTACCTGTCGCTCCCTCAGAAAGAGAAGATGGAGAACATGTCGGTCATCGATCACTCGGATGAAGTGAAAGCTGCATCATTGGAGCCACATGGTTCACTGCTTAAAAATATGAAGATCCTGGTGGTAGACGACAGTAACGTCAATCTGATGCTGGCCAAGACATTGCTGCTCAACGAAGGGGCGGAAGTGGTGGCTGTATACAGTGCCATAGAGGCAATGGAGAGAATCTCTGAAATCAATTTCGATCTGATTCTGATGGACCTCGAGATGCCCGTTATGAGCGGTATCGAAGCAGCCATTCAGTTGAGGCAACCCAACTCAGCCACGGAAAACATACCGATCATTGCTGTGACCGCCCATGTGCTGCCAGAAAAACGTAAGGAGGTGGCCGATGCAGGAATGAATGACCTGCTGCCAAAACCCTACCTGCCTGAGCAGTTATACGGCATCATCGCAAAATGGTGCAAGAACATTAACTATCAAAACTCAACCGGCCAACGAAAGCACAATCTGCAAACGGGCAACCCAATCTATGACCGTGATACAGCCCTGGCCAGTGTGGCGGGAAACGAAAAGGCCGCTCGCCTGATCCTGAAAGAGTTTTTAGCCATGCTGCCGGAAATATCCGATGTCATGCAACAGGCTTCACTGAAAAAGGATAAGGCCGCGCTCTATCAGGCGGTACACAAACTGGCGGGATCCGCGAGCAACAGCGGAGCCACATCGATCCATGCCAAAGCCATGTACCTGAAGTCGATCATGAAACGTGAAAATCAACCGGAAGCACAGATTGACGATGAACTCTCGCAGCTATTGGCTCACATCGAAAGCTTTTCAGATCATTTCAAAGCCTGAGAGATAAGCGGTCCAAACACCGGAAGAAATTGGACCACCCTAAGAGATTAACCGCCAATGAACGCTAGTCACCGCAATTCTTCGCTAATAAACTCCGCTGTATAAAGTATTTCGTGGTGACTGGTGTACATTGGCAGATTATCCCCTTAAGTTAAGTGGCTGTTTATCGATTACCAGCCCTTGTTCTGATGTGCATATCGATCGTGATAGATCACGTAGCGCTCCAGATCGTTATGCTTATACTCCCAGATTCTATCACTCAGTCTGTCGAGTTTTCGGCTCAACCGCTTGAACTCCTTTCGGGAGAGATAGCCATCCTCTTGATACTCTCGAGACAATCTTCTAATTTTTCTGTGTTTTTTCTTTAATTGCTTACTCTCCTTGTAGCTAAGGCTATGTTGATCAACACCCCGCTGTATGCGTCGATGCTGACGATCCAAGCGCTGGTCAATTCTTTCCACCCATTCGTGATCGCAAGCTCTCTGTCGATCCGTATGGCCAGCCAAGGCTGGACCGGTAATGATCAGACTCAATGTGGTGGCAACAACCAGTTTGTGGATTGCGTTCATCAGATGTCTCCTGTGATCTTTTGCTTTGTTTCGAGTTCAGCATAATCGGGGCTTACTGAACGGAAACTGAACAGACCGGGAAGACCGGGATTTCAGTGAACCAGGCCTCACTGGCAAGATTGGGACTAGTATGCGGGTCACCTATTCGATATGCTTTTTTCTCACTGATTGTTTGATTTGATGCGGATTTCCCGCGAGATAGGTTAGGCCTTTAACTCTAATGAAGTTCTATATCGTTTCACTGCTCTGCAGCTGTCTGCTCTGTGTCAGTTTGTCTGCCCATGCCGAGACCCGTTATGTCACAGATGAACTGAATCTATCTCTCTATGAACTGATCAACTCCAAAGGCAAGCTTTTAAAACGCCTCAAAAGCGGAACTGAGCTGGAATTACTCAGTGAAGAGGGTTTTTTCGCCGAAGTACGAACAAAAGACGGCACGGTCGGTTGGACCAAAGCCGGTTTTTTGATCAAATCCAAACCTGCCCGTACCCTTGTGATCGAGCTGACCGATGAAAACAGCGAGCTGAAGGAGCGTTTGCAGACAAAGGAACAACAGCTCAGTGAGACAGAAAAGCTGCTCAATAGTCTGAAAAGCCAGGAACAGCAAGCCAATACCGAACTACAGGATCAGTTGGAAAATACCGAGGGAATCGTTGCGGCTCTGGATCGTATTCAGCAGGAGAACGAGAGTCTCAGAGCGCAGCAGGGGGAGTTTGGAACCATGCTCCCGCTGAAATGGGGGCTGATTGCATCTGCGATCACTTTCATTGTGGGCATAGTCGCCGGGATTGCCCTATTCGACTATCGCAGCCGTAGACGCCACGGCGGTTTCAGAATCTACTGAGACCGACTGGACCACCAGGCCCGGTTAACAATCGATCGCGTATTTCTTCATCCTGTAGAGCAGTGTATCCCGGGTGAGGCCAAGCAGGCGAGCCGCCTTGCTGCGGTTACCCAGCGTTTTGGAGAGCGCCTGTTCAATCAGGTCTGCTTCAAGCTGATCCATGCTCAACCCCTGTTCCGGCAGGACAAACCCACCTTCCTTGACCGCACTCCGTTTTACCTGAGTTCGGAACTCATTCGGCAGATTTTCAACTTCGACTTTTCTGCCTGAGAAGAGAATCAGCATACGTTCAGCAAAATTCTTCAATTCGCGAACATTTCCAGGCCAAGGATAGGCGTTCAAAGTCTTCAACACCTGCCTGCTGTAGATCGGCGCACGCAGATTGTAACTTTTGGAGAGCTCAAAGGTCAGCCCGTTGAGCAACAATTCCATATCGCCGGCACGCTCACGCAGGGGCGGCAGCTCCAATGGAACCACATTCAGGCGATAATAGAGATCACTTCGGAATGTTCCCTCATCAAGGGATTTGGAGAGGTCTCGATTGGTTGCGGCAATGATTCGCACATCGACCCGCTGGTTGTTGGCCCGGCCAACCATCTGACATTCGCCGGTCTCAAGAAAGCGCAACAGCTTTGCCTGTACGCTGAGTGGCAATTCACCGATCTCGTCCAGAAACAGAGTGCCGCCCTGTGCCGCCTGAACCTTACCCATACTGTCAGAGGTCGCTCCGGTATAAGCACCTTTGCGATGACCAAACAGCTCGCTCTCGGCCAACTGGGTGGGCAGCGCAGCACAATTCACCGTGACAAAAGGCTTATTGCACCGACGACTGTTATCGTGCAGTGCCTGAGCAAGCAACTCCTTGCCAGTACCACTTTCGCCGGTCACCAGCACAGTTGCATCTGTGGCAGAGACAATTCGCATGGCGCGAAGCAGGGTTTGAAATTCCGGGGCCTTTCCGATCATATCCATCTCCTCTACAAGCCGGTCTATTCTAAAACACTTTTTTGCGTGAGGAAAATAACAATGACCAAACAGACAGGAATACTGCTAACCTGCTGAAAATAGAGGATTTTTTACCTCTCAATAATAGGAAAAAGAGTTGTTTTCAGCGGTTAGTTATAGAGTTCGCGGACAATCTCCAGAAATCGCTTGGCCTGGGGCGACAGAAACTTGCCCCGCCTGAGCACGATGCCGTAGCTCCGATCAGGGAAATAGTCACCCAACGGGATGGTCGCCACTTGCTCCTCCCCAGTCAGACAGACATCGGTGACAATCGAGATACCAAGGCCGATCTCCACATATTTTTTGATCACTTCCCAACCCCCTGCTTCCAGGGTCACGTTATAACTGGCGTTGTGCTGTTTGAACACCAGATCAACCATCCGCCAGGTGCTCAGGTGGTGGGGCGGCAGGATCAAACCATATGGGCTGATATCGTGCAGCCGAATCTGCTCTTTCTTGGCCAAGGGATGATCCTGGGGAGTAATCAGTACCGGTGCATAGTTGACCACCGGTTGATAGGTTACATCATCCGGAATCTCGATCATCGAGCCAATGGCGAGATCGGTCTCATCCGCCCTGAGCATGGCCATGCCGTCTCGGCCGGTCACATTGTGCAGCTTTACCCGTATGCCTGGATATCGCTCAGCAAATCGGCGAATCGGCTCGGGCAGGATGTAGAGAATGGTGGACTCACCAGCGGCGATATTCAGTTCACCGCTCTCCAGTTTTCCGCAGGAGGCGGAGAAGGTCTCCTGAAGTTTGTCCATACCTTCGACCAGGGGCTGAGAGAGCTTGTAGAGCGTCTCACCTTCCGGGGTGAGCTTGATCTTCGGCCCCCGCCGCTCAAACAGCACGGTCTCCAGCTCCCGCTCCAGGGCTTGTATCTGCAGTGACACAGTAGGTTGACTCAAATAGAGTCGCTCTGCCGCTTCGCTGATGGATCCCGTTTGCGCCGCATGGCAAAAGGCCCTCAACTGCTTTAGTCGGTTTTGTTTATAATGAATTTGTGGGGTGCCAGCCATTTTCGTCACTCGAAGCATTAATATTTCCAATACTAGATGCAGAGTGCGTTAAGATCAACAATAAATACATACATCGTTAATATCGGCTCCTCGCATCTATGAACTAAATTATCACTTTGAGAATTCCAAAAACCCGAAACGATTTGATTGAAAGAGGTCGCCATGGCACACCGAGAGCTTAGTCAGGATCCCATGTATCAGCTGTTGAAACATGGACAGGTCGAGGAGTTCAATGAGCGGCGGGCAGCAGGCGAGGAGTGCAGCCTGGAGAGCGCCGACCTGCGCGGTGTGGATTTGAGAAACCTGGATGCCAGAGGCCTGAACATGGCCGACGCCTATCTGCGTCATGCGGATCTGCGAGGGGTAGACTTGAGACAGACGATACTCGAAGGCGCCAGCATCAATAGCGCAAAGATCTCAGGAACTTACTTCCCGGCATCCATATCGGCTGAAGAGATTACCCTGTCACTGGTTCACGGTACCCGACTGCGGGTAAGCGGATGATTCAATCCTCGGAATCGAGCTGAGCCAGGATGTTTCTGGCCACCATGCGCTGATCTGAATTGCCATCCTGAAGGATCTCGTAGAGCAGCTCTCGCGCCTGCTCCAGGTCACCAGCCGCCCGATACTGCTGCACCTGTTGGAGCTTGGTCTCAACCGGAGACTGGCTCTGCGCCGGCTCAGCCGGTGCACTCTCCTCATCGGCTTCGATGGCGTCCAGCTCCTCTTCCATCTCCTCATCGGTCATGGGGACGAATCGATCGGGATCGACATAGGCACTGGCCGGATCGATATCACTCCCCACAGGTGCTTCGGCCGGCTCCAGCGGCGCCTCTTCCACTGCCTCTGAGGTGGTTTCTACGGCCGCAGTTTCGGACTCCTCATCGGGCTTCTTCACAAACCCTTTGGAGAAGATCACACCCAGCTCGAACAGCACCCACATCGGCAGTGCCAGCAGGGTTTGGGAGATCACATCGGGGGGGGTGAGGAACATGCCCACCACAAAGGCACCAACAATCACATAGGGACGCTTATGACGCAGTTTTTCCGGTGTGGTGATGCCAAGCCACACCAGAATGATGGTAGCGATAGGCACTTCGAAGGCCACACCGAAGGCAAAAAACAGGGTCATCACAAAATCGAGATAACTGCCCATGTCGGTGGCCACCTCGACACCTTCCGGGGCGGTTCCGGCGAGGAAGGTGAAGACCAGGGGAAAGACCGCAAAGTAGGCAAACGCCATACCCAGATAGAACAGCAGCGTACTTGAGACCAGCAGCGGTACCACCATACGCTTTTCATGCCGGTAGAGTCCTGGCGCCACGAACGCCCAGAACTGGGACAGGATGAAAGGTATGGCGATGAAGATGGCCAGCTGAAGACTCAGCTTGAAAGGAATCAGAAACGGATCGATGGGCTTGGTGGAGATCATGGTGCTGCCTTCCGGCAGGGCGGCGCGCATCGGTCCGGCAATCGCACTGTAGAGATCGTTGGCGAAGGGGAACAGCACCGCAAAAACCACCAATACCGCCAATACCATGCGCAGCACACGATCACGGAGTTCGATCAGGTGCGAGACCAGCGGTTGCTCTTGATTGGTGGTTTCTGGGGAATTGGGTGCCGACATCTATTCTGCTTGATTCGGTTTTTTATTCTCGGGGGCCTGTGCAGAGTCCACTTCATCCCGGGCCGCTTCAATCTGGCTCTCCGTACGCTGCTTGAACTGGGTCAGATCCTGTTTCGTCTCTTCCAGTATCTCATGTACAGGGTTGGCCATTTTTGCCTGTTTATCGAGGATATCCTTCAGCTCTTCCGCTTTGATCTCCTGATCGATATCAGCCTTTACATTGGCGATGAAACGCCGGCCACGGCCCAGCCAATGGCCGGCTGTACGGGCCACTTTGGGTAAACGTTCGGGACCGATGACGATCAAGGCAACCAGTGCAATAATCGTCAGCTCCCAGAAACCGACATCAAACATAGTGTGCTCTGTTCAGCTGTGGGTATGAATTAGGACGTTTTACTGCTTATCACGCTCTTTCGAGGTGACTTCGCCATCCACAACCGTTCCGGACTCGGACTGCTCGATCTGCTCTTTGGCCTTTGCCGACTCTTTCTCACCATCTTTCATGGCACCCTTGAAGCCTTTGATGGCACCACCCAGGTCAGAGCCGATGTTTTTCAGCCGTTTGGTTCCGAACAGCAACAGGACAATCGCCAGGATAATCAACAGTTGCCAGATACTGATACCACCAAAACCCATAATTTTCTCCACCTCCGGACATGCCGGTTTCATTTGAATGTAGCGCGGCTATTAAACCTGATCAGTCTCTGCGCGCCTAGTTTGTTTATTCAGTACAGCCCCGGAATGATACCTAAGAGTGCTCTCTCATACTAATGAGACAACAAACGGCTCCTGTCATGAGGCCGATTTGCCCCTTTGAGCCTTCTCTTCCAGTCCGGAGAGCCCAAAACGACGCTGCAACTCCTGCAGTACCAGATCGGGCCCCAGCCCCTGATGTGCCAGCAGTACCAGGGTATGAAACCACAGATCCGCGATTTCATAGACAATTTTATCGGCATCTCCATCTTTCGCCGCCATCACGGTCTCGGTGGCCTCTTCGCCGATCTTCTTCAGGATCCCGTCGAGCCCTTTGTCGTAGAGCTTGGCCACGTAGGAGCTGTCCGGCGCCGCCTGCTTTCGCTCTTCGAGCACCTGTGCCAGTTGTTGCAGTAGATCACTCATGCCTCAGCTCACTTGTAAATCTGCTTGGGGTCTTTCAGTACCGGCAGTATCTCCTGCCACTGATCGCCCTGCAATTCCCGGAAGAAACAGTTGTGTCTTCCTGTATGACAGGCAATTCCACCTTTTTGCTCAACCTCCAACAATACAACATCGCCGTCACAATCGAGGCGTATTGCATGCACAACCTGCTGATTTCCGGACTCTTCCCCTTTATGCCAGAGTTTTTTTCGCGATCTGGACCAATACACGGCATGCCCGGTCTGCCTGGTCAGTTCCAGTGCTTCTGCATTCATCCAGGCCATCATCAGAATCTTGCCGCTACCCGACTCCTGGGCAATCGCAGGCACCAGGCCATCCTGATCCCACTTGATCTGTTCGAGCCAGGTCATTGTCTTACCTCGACACCCTGTTGATCCATAAACTGTTTTGCCTCACCGATGGAGTACTCGGCAAAGTGGAAGATACTCGCGGCCAATACCGCATCCGCACCACCCTTTTTGACCCCATCCACCAGATGCTGCAACTCTCCGACACCGCCGGAGGCAATCACCGGGATCGGCACCGCCTCAACGATCGCCCGGGTCAACTCATTATCGAAGCCGATTTTGGTACCGTCACGATCCATACTGGTCAGCAGGATCTCCCCGGCACCGTAGTCACTCATCCGTTGCGCCCATTCGATGGCATCCAGGCCGGTGGGCTTGCGTCCGCCATGGGTGAATATCTCCCACTTCAGGGGTTCACCTTCAGCGCTGACCTTTTTCGCATCAATCGCCACCACGATGCACTGGGAGCCGAATCGATCGGTGGCCTGCTTGACGAACTCCGGGTTGAATACCGCTGCGGTGTTGATGGCGACCTTATCCGCGCCTGCGTTGAGCATCCTGCGGATATCCTCCTCGGTGCGTATCCCGCCGCCAACGGTCAGCGGGATGAAGACCTCACTGGCCACCTGTTCAACCACATGAACGATGGTCTCCCGGTTGTCGGAACTGGCGGTGATGTCGAGGAAGGTGATCTCATCCGCACCCTCTTCGTTATAGCGCCGTGCCACCTCTACCGGATCCCCGGCATCCCGTATATCGACAAACTTTACCCCTTTCACCACGCGTCCCGCATCGACGTCGAGACAGGGAATAATTCGTTTCGCTAGCATTCCGGTAGACCCTTGTTATGAACCCGTCAGTTGATCGGCCAGGCGCTGCCCTTCCGCCAGGTCCAGTGTACCCTCATAGATCGCCCGACCGGTGATGGCACCCATGATGTTGTCGGTTTGCGCCTGACAAAGGGCCTCGATGTCACCAATATCGGTGATACCGCCGGAGGCGATGACCGGAATGGTGATCGCGTTGGCCAGATCCCTGGTGGCCTCCACATTCGGCCCGCTGAGCATGCCATCCCGCCCGATATCGGTGTAGACGATGGCTGAGACCCCGTCATCCTGAAAACGTCTGGAGAGTTCGGTGACTTCCTGATCGGTCACTTCCGCCCAGCCATTGATCGCCACCATACCCTCTTTGGCATCCAGTCCGACAATCACATGACCGGGAAATTCACGACAGGCCCGGGCAACGAACTCAGGTTCCTTGACCGCCTGGGTTCCGATGATGCAATAGTCCACCCCGGCCTTCAGGTAGGCTTCGATGGTCGCTTCGTCGCGTATTCCGCCACCCACCTGGATCGGAAGATCCGGATAGGCATTGCCAATTTCACGAATCGCGCTGCCATTCACCGGCTCACCGGCAAAGGCGCCATTCAGATCCACCAGATGGAGTCTTCGCCCACCAGCCTCAACCCATCGGGTTGCCATCTGCAAGGGGTTGTCGGAAAACACGGTATCGTCTTCCATGCGGCCCTGGCGTAAGCGCACACATTGGCCATCTTTAAGGTCTATTGCAGGTATTAACAGCACAAGCGATATCCTGATTGTTTGGTTACTTGATTCAGCCTATCCCAACTCAGCCGGGTGAGTTGGGTCTCAATGCTTCCAGTTGACGAAATTCTTCAGCAGGCGCAAGCCGTCATCCGCACTCTTTTCCGGATGAAATTGCACGGCAAACAGATTCTCCCGGGCAATGGCGCTGGCAAAACTGACCCCGTAATCGGTGGTCGCGGCAATCAGATCCTGCTGTTCCGGGTCGACATAATAGCTGTGCACAAAATAGAAACGGCTATCCTGGTCGATACCCTGCCAGAGCGGGTGGTCGCTCTGTCGGTTGACTTTGTTCCAGCCCATATGCGGGATCTTCAACGCCTCGCCATCCGGGGCCACGCCACCGGGAAAGTGCCTTACCTGACCGGCAAACAGTCCCAGCAGTTCGGTACCGCCATTCTCCTCACTCTTTTCGAGCAGCACCTGCTGCCCCATACAGATACCAAGAAACGGTTTACTGTTGGCTGCCTGCAGAACCGCCCGGTTGAGATGGTGATCGGAGATGGCCGCCATGCAGTCCCTGGCAGCGCCCTGACCGGGGAATACCACCCGGTCCGAATTCAGAATCAACTCAGGATCATCGGTAACCAGTACCTCATCCCGGGCAGATGCAACATGCTCAACCGCTTTGGCGACTGAGCGCAGATTTCCCATACCGTAGTCGATGACGGTGATACGCTGTGACATCTTGATACCTGTGAAGCGTTTCTTTACAGAGAGCCCTTGGTCGAGGGTATTTGCTCAGCCATGCGTGGATCCGGCTCCAGCGCAAAGCGCAACGCCCGACCTAACGCCTTGAAGATCGTCTCTGCCTGGTGGTGCGCATTTGTACCACGCAGGTTGTCGATGTGCAGGGTGATACCCGCGTGGTTGACCAGCGCCTGAAAAAACTCCTGAAACAGGTCAACATCGAACTCGCCGATTCGGCCACGGGTGAACACCACTTCGTAGACCAGCCCCGGTCGTCCGGAAAAATCCACGACGACCCGTGACAGGGCCTCATCAAGCGGTACATAGGCATGGCCATAGCGGCGAATGCCCTTTTTATCCCCGACGGCTTTGCTCAGTGCCTGTCCCAGGGTGATCCCGATATCCTCCACCGTGTGGTGGGCATCGATGTGCAGATCTCCCTTGGCAACCACCTTCAGATCGATCAGTCCGTGGCGCGCTATCTGATCCAGCATGTGATCGAGAAAGGGCACACCGGTAGCAAAATCCGATTCCCCACGACCATCCAGATCCAGCGTGATGCTGATCTGGGTTTCCAGGGTATTGCGCTCAACTTGCGCGGTACGCTGCATAGCTAAAGACTCCGATCAATGAATGCCATGGTCAACAGGACGATGTTCCCATCCCCCCGGTCAAACCGCTTATTCTAGAGAAAATCGGAGAAAATGACAGTATGGAAGCTGATTCAGCCGCTCATCAGCTCAGCAGATCAGAATAACTCCGCCTCAACTTCCAGGTAGGCGAGACTGATATGGCGGCCCACATTACGATCAAAATCGACCCAGTCGTGAAACCCGGCCAGACTTTGGCTCACCGCTTCACTCATCTCAAAATCGCTCATACCCTCTTCATAGTATTTGGCCACCTCGGATTTGAGCAGCGAGAGGTATTCACGGTAGCGCAGCGGCACCTCTCGGCCACCTGTCTGCCCATGGCCGGGAACAAACAACACAGCGGAGGTTGCCAGCGCCATGTCGATGGCTTCAATGTTGCCCCGGAATGTCGCACTGTCCATCTGGCCCAAGCGCTTGCTCATCACATTGTCGCCAAGGAAAATCACTCTCTGCCGCGGTAGTTCAAGCATGATATCTGAGTGACTGTGGGCTTTGGCCTGATAGTGGATCCTGATGCTGACGCCTGCCAGGATCATCTCCTCCCCATGGGCGGCAGACCGATTGGGCGGCACCTCGACCGTCCCCTCGACGGCGCCCTTAGTCATTCGCATCAGGGTTTGCATAAAGCTTTTACCCTCCCCGATCGCCACCAGTTTACGCATCGTCTCATGGCCAAAAATCAGCACCTCGGGATAGGCTTCCTTGAACGCCTGATTGGCGAACCAGTGATCCCCATGAATGTGTGTATTGAACACCGCCACCACCGGCAGATCACTGACCTTGGCAATCTGACGCAGCACCATTTCACCGATCTGAACACTGGATCCCGGATCGATCACCAGAATACCCTTCTCACCGACGATAAAAGCCGGATTGTTGATAAAGCCCTGGTTCTGCACCGAGGGCACACCCAGAGGGCCGTGTATGACATAAACCCCTTTGGTTATCTCATCGGCGGCATAGTCCGGTATGGCAGCACCCCGCTCAGCGAATGCAGAGAAAGAGTGAAACAGAAAGATCAGCAAGAGGCATTTCGATATCAGTTGGTTCATGGTGATAAATGTTCTGTAGTGGAGTTCTTTTGTGTCCCGCTCGTGGCAGAGAACCGCATGGGCATCAGACAGCAGATCAGATTGTGACCGGGCCTGGTATCTATTAAAACTGTGGATTCGTCAGGGTTATCAGCTATTCAACCAGAAGGTCACCGGGCCATCGTTGATCAACTCCACCTGCATGTCCGCACCGAATACCCCGCAGGCAACCGGATTGTGGTGATCTGCCGCCTGTTCTGCCAGATAACCGAACAACTCCTTACCAAGCTGTGGCTCGGCGGCGGTGGAAAAACCGGGGCGCATCCCTTTGCGCGTATCGGCCGCGAGTGTGAACTGGGGAACCAACAGCAAACCACCGGCAATCTCACTCAGGCTCAGATTCATCCGACCCTGCTGATCAGGAAACACCCGGTAACCGAGCAGCCGTTGCAACAAGCGATCCGCCCGGCTCCGGTCATCCCCTTTCTCGACACCAACCAGCACCACCAGTCCGGTGCCAATCTCGGCAACCGACTCTCCATCGATCAACACCCGTCCCTGTTTGGCCCGCTGCAGCAGTCCGATCATCCCAGCAATCTCGCGTAGTGTTGCGTGGCTTCCACCAGTGCACTGCGAATACCGGTTTCTGTCGCTGAGTGACCCGCGTCCGCAACCACTTTCAGTTCACTGTCGGGCCAGGCCTGGTGTAACTCCCAGGCAGACTTCATTGGACAGATCAGATCATAGCGCCCCTGCACAATCGTCCCGGGGATGCCGGCCAGTTGTGTCGCCTCCTTGAGTAGCTGATCAGGTCGTAGAAAGGCATGATTGACAAAATAGTGCGCTTCGATGCGCGCCAGACTGAGGGCAGTATGGGGGTCTGAAAAGAAACCGACCACCGATGGATTGGTCAGCAGGCTGGAGGTTCTGCCCTCCCAGACTGACCAGGATTTGGCGGTTGCCATACGGGAGATCTCATCGTCACCGGTCAATCGCCGGTAATAGGCATGCAGCAGATTCTCTCTCTCATGTTGCGGTATCGGAGCGACAAAATCCTGCCAATAATCGGGAAACACCCAACTCGCACCTTGCTGATAAAACCACTCGATCTCCTGATCCCGACAGAGAAAGATGCCTCTCAATACCAGTGCCGTCACCCGCTCAGGATGGGCCTGGGCATAGGCTAACGCTAAGGTTGAACCCCATGATCCACCGAACAGCAGCCATTTCTCGATCTTCAGTGCCTCACGGATACGTTCAATATCTTCGACCAGGTCCCAGGTGGTATTGTCCTGCAACGAGGCATGAGGTGTTGAGCGTCCACTACCCCGCTGATCAAACAGTACGACCCGGTAGAGTTCAGGGTCAAAGAATTGTCGATGGTAAGGTTCGCAACCGGCACCCGGCCCGCCATGCAGAAACAGCGCCGGAATTCCCGCAGGATTGCCCACCTCCTCAATGTAGAGATGGTGTTGAGCATCAACAGCAAGCCGCTGGGTCTTATAGGGTTCTATGGCTGGATAGAGGTCATTCATAATCGATTTGTTCAGTGTAAGAATCACCCTATGCTCTGACAAGACAATTCTTACGTATTGCCGGTTAATTTTCCCACTTTAATAGGCAGGGCTTTATGCCAAGATAATCCCGTCATCATCAAGGAAGAACTGGCTTGTAGCGCACAAGGTAAACCATGGACAGGTTGCTTAGCAAAACAAGCTGATGACAGAAAGCCCAACGCAGGGATTGCAGTTGGGCTTTCACTTTTAAGACGGTTGAAAACAGCAATTCAGATCGCCTGCGACAGCCGACCCGGAATCGGTGGTCAGAGCCCCTGTAGGAAAATTCTGACACGCTAACAGGATGATTCTTACACCACAAAGGTAACTTTTCCCAATTTAAATTGTGGGATTTCGTGTCATCATTAAATTGTCGTCAATCAAGGACGTGTTACAGGACAAGCCACAACGGATGGTAGATGGACGAGGAGCTTTGCCAACCAAGCCGATGACAACCAAGCCCAACTGCATGGATTGCGGTTGGGCTTTTTCGTTTTCCCTACCCCATCCCCAGTAGAACCGAGCCGGATCACTGCAACCGATACCAGCGTCCGGTTGCCCTGACCTGCCCTATTTAATGTAAGAATTTTCTTACAACCATAAGAGAAAAATCTCACACATAAATTGTGAATATTGCCAAGTTTGCTGTAAAAAATTGTGTCAAAATTCAGTTGTCGTCATCAAGGACGTCTCTAAAGGGAAAACTTCGTAAAGGATTTTACAGGGAAGGGAAGCTTAGCCAACCAAGCCGACGACTATAAGCCCAACTGCAAGGATCGCAGTTGGGCTTTTATCTTTTCAGACCTGAATAGCCCCCTCTGTGACGATGGTTTGTCATGTTCGGACATGGCATCCATGGTCTGTAGAGAGGGACGCAAAGCCAAAAAACTCGCTCAGCAGGCATGGGACGACAGCTTCAAAAGCCGTAGAGAAACTCCGAAATCCGCCAACTCTTCGCAATAATGTCTGAAATTGGTCAATTTCCTCAATTTGACACAATTATTAATCATAAAAATCAATAAGTTAGGATGTAAGAAAAATCTTACAACCAATTACGAAAATTCTCACATGAACATGGTGCAAATTCCCACAGCAAATGTGAACTTTTATGTCACAATTTAATTGTCGTCATCAAGGACGTTACTTCAGGGATATGTAGCAAAGGATTGCACAGGGAAGAAATGCTTAGCCAACCAAGCCGACGACTGTAAGCCCAACCGCAAGGATTGCGGTTGGGCTTTTTCTTTTCAGCTCGGATAGAAGCTCCATGAGAGGGTGACCTCGAACAATGGAGCCGTGATGAGAGATCCGCAGGGCTACTCCCTGGAGGCCCGTTTCCGCTCATGCTCCTTGAGGTATTTCTTGCGAATACGAATCTCCTGGGGCGTGACCTCCACCAGTTCATCCTCTTCGATAAATTCCAGTGCCTGCTCCAGGCTGTATTTCAGTGGCGGAGTCAGAATGATGGCGTCATCCTTGCCGGCTGCACGAATGTTCGTCAGCTGCTTACCCTTCAGAGGATTGACCACCAGATCATTATCTCTGGCGTGAATCCCCACAATCTGCCCCTCATAGACTTCATCACCCGGTGAGGTAAAGAGTCTGCCCCGCTCCTGCAGGTTGTAGAGGGCAAAGCCGAGGGATTTACCCTGACTGTTGGAGATCAGTACGCCGTTTTTACGTGGCGCGATACCCCCATGCTGGGCTGGACCGTAGTGATCGAAGACATGGTAGATCAGGCCAGTACCTGAGGTGCTGGTCATGAACTCTGTTTGAAAACCGATCAGACCGCGCGAGGGAATGATGTAGTCGAGGCGTACTCTTCCCTTGCTGTCCGGCACCATATCCTTGAGTTCACCTTTGCGGTTACCCAGGGCCTCCATGATCGTTCCCTGGTCGTTCTCCTCCACATCCACGGTCAACTGCTCGTAAGGTTCACAGATCTCACCATCGACCTCGCGGAATATTACCTCGGGACGGGAGACGGCCAATTCGAAGCCCTCCCGTCGCATACTTTCAATCAGTACCGAGAGATGCAGCTCACCCCGTCCGGACACTTTGAACTTCTCAGGATCGGTCCCCTCCTCGACACGCAGTGCAACGTTGTGGATCAACTCCCGTTCAAGTCGCTCCTTGAGCTGTCTCGAGGTCAGGTATTTGCCCTCCTTACCGGCAAAGGGCGAGGTATTGACCTGAAATGTCATGGAGACGGTCGGTTCATCCACCGTCAGCGGGGGCATGCTCTCCACATGTTCAGGATCACACAGGGTATCCGAGACGTTCGGCGCCTCCATACCACTGATCGCGATGATATCTCCGGCGGTCGCCTCATTGACTTCAAATCGCTCGAGCCCCAGATAGCCATAAACCACGCCGATCTTGGCGCGATGCTGCTCACCGTCGTACTTCACCACCATCACCTGCTGATTGGGCTTGATACTTCCCCGGGTCACCCGACCGACCGCGATGGCGCCGACGTAACTGTTGTAATCCAGATTCGAGATCTGCATCTGGAATGGCGCTTCGGGATCCACCTCAGGGGCAGGACAGTGGCTGACAATGGCTTCGAACAGGGGCGTCATGTCACCTTCGGTGATATCGCTTTCCAGACCGGCATAGCCACCGACCGCGGAGGTGTAGACAATCGGAAAATCGAGCTGATCATCACTTGCGCCGAGGCGATCGAAGAGCTCAAACACCTGGTCGATTACCCAGTCCGGACGGGATCCGGGCTTGTCGATCTTATTCACCACCACAATCGGCCGAAGACCGTGTTGAAACGCCTTCTGGGTTACAAACCGGGTTTGCGGCATCGGGCCTTCCTGGGCATCCACCAGTAGCAGCACCGAATCCACCATCGAGAGCACCCGCTCCACTTCACCACCGAAATCCGCATGTCCGGGGGTGTCGACGATGTTGATTCGGTAGTCGTTCCAGCGTATCGCGGTGTTCTTGGAGAGGATGGTGATGCCCCGCTCCCGCTCCTGGTCATTGGAATCCATCACCCGTTCGACCTTGCCGAATCGTTCGCCGAGGGTACCGGACTGTTTCAGCAACTCATCCACAAGGGTGGTCTTGCCATGATCAACGTGAGCGATTATGGCGATATTTCTAAGATTCTCGATCATCAGGGTGGTCCAGCAAACAAAAATGAGGGCGGATTATACCCATGATTATGGGATCGGTTCTCTTTATTTAATTAACTGTTAAAATACAGCAAGTTACTTCAACAATTAAAAACAATAGAGAGAAACTATCGTCAACTTCTTTTGATTACGAAACTTTCAGATTTACCCACAGCTCCTGTGGATAACATTGTTGATAAACGCTGAAAATTGCTGCCCAGGCCAGTAAATCCGGGACCGGACATTAAATCGTAAAAAAAATGAACAGCTGCTCAACCTCCTTATAAATCAACTAATTAGATATTACACAGTGTATAAAAAATCTATTTACAGGCGCTGCCGGTGAGCCATTCTGCGCAAACAGAGCGCTTGTGAACAGATTCGATTTCAGCGCGTCAAGTTATTGACTTGGAAATCAATACCCATAATTAAATTATTGTTTTTGAATCTGTCCCAGAGTGACTCAACAGGGCTGAGTTAACTCATGCAGCCCAAGCCGGATCAATCAGGCTGGATGGCAATGTGAATTAAGAGATGAGAATAATCTAATAGATTTGACTGCTTCTAGAGCTTGCACTTGAACAAAATAATAGCCAGGATAGTCAGACACACAACAGCACAGGCAGAGATAAAGCCTGGATCGATGACTGAGTCCTCTGATACCAAAGTGCTGAATAACAACCAACATAGCCTAAAGTAGTAGAAGTTAATGAACTCATCCGTCCTTGCTCCATTACGCGAGCACTTGGCTACGCGAGTCATCGGCCAGACCAGCTTTATCGATAGCATGCTGATCTGTCTGTTGAGCGATGGTCATCTGCTTATCGAAGGCCTCCCCGGACTGGCTAAAACCACTGCGGTGAAAGCCCTGGCAGAAGCAATCGAAGGCGACTTCCACCGGATCCAATTTACCCCTGACCTGTTGCCTGCCGACCTGATCGGCACCGATATCTATCGCCACGAAAAGGGTGACTTCGAGTTTCGTCAGGGCCCCCTGTTCCACAATATTCTGCTTGCAGACGAGGTCAATCGGGCCCCCGCCAAGGTTCAATCCGCCCTGCTGGAAGCGATGGGTGAACATCAGATCACCGTCGGACAGACCACCTACCAGCTGCCGCAGTTCTTCATGGTGCTGGCGACCCAGAACCCGGTGGAACAGGAGGGTACCTACCATCTGCCGGAGGCCCAGCTCGACCGTTTCCTGATGCAGGCAAATGTGGAGTACCCGGATCGCGATGAAGAGCTGCAGATCCTGGAGCTGGACAATGCCCAGCAACAGCAGAAACCGACACCGCCAAGCAACCCGCTGAGCCAGAAGGAGCTTTTCGCCATCCGTCAGGAGGTGAACAAACTCTATCTGGATCCAAAGCTGAACAGTTACATCGTCGACCTGGTGCAGGCGAGCAGAAACCCGCAAGCCTATGACAAGGATCTGACCCGATGGTGTCGTTTCGGCGCCTCGCCCCGCGCCAGTATCGCACTGGCCCGCTGCGCCCGTGCACGTGCCTGGCTGGACGATGAGGAGTTCGTGGCACCGCACCATATCCAGGCGGTTGCACCGGCGATTCTCAGGCATCGCATCCTGCTCACCTTCGAGGCCGAGGCGGAAGGTATCACCACCGATGATTTCCTATCCCGTCTGCTGGATATGGTCGCCATCCCTTAACGGCCGTCTCTGCAACCTCTATGAGTCTTCATCCGCATATTGATGACCTGCTCGAACTGCGTCACCAGGCCCATACCCTGGGCCTGGCTTCGCACCATCTGGTGAACACCAGTTTCAGCGGACTCTATGCCTCTGTGTTTCGCGGCACCGGCCTCGATTTCGAAGAGGTGCGGGAGTATCGGGAGGGGGATGACATCCGCAACATGGAGTGGAATGTCACCGCCCGTACCAACGTGCCGCATATGAAGATCTTCCGCGAAGAGCGGGAGCGCAGTGTGGTGCTGTGTATCGACCGGGGTCCACACATGAGTTTTGGCACCCGCGGTACCTTCAAATCGGTACAGGCAGCGAAAGCGGCGGCCCTGTTGGGCTGGGCGGCATCGCGGCTGCACGATCGGGTCGGCGGCATGCTGTTCGGTGACCTGCAGCAGGGCATGCAATATTTTCAACCGACCAAGGACCGGCGTGCCTTATGGCGACTGTTGCACGCCCTGACTCATGAAGGCACCCCCAATCAGCCCAACCAGGATTGCCTGTCGGAAGCCCTGCAGCGGGCCGATAAAGGCACCTCAACCGGCTCCCTGATCTTTGTCATCGCCGACCTGAACCGGGAGGTGATGGGGCTGCAGCAGACCCTGGGACGCTTGTGTCAGCACCATACCGTGGTACTGATCCCGGTGGATGATCCAGCCGACCGGGAACTGCCGGAGATGGGCCGGGTTACCTTCGTTGGCCCGGATGGACATGCCATCGAGATCGACACCCGTGACCGGGGGGCCAGATCGCGCTATGCAGAGACCTGGCAGAAACATCGTAATGAATTGAACGCCATGGCCAACGCTCTGGGTATCAGCCTGATGCCGATCACCACCAATGAAGAGATACACCTCACATTGACCCGTGGGCTGGCGAAACACTTCGGTCGGCATTGATGGATCCACTACGCGATATTCGAGGCATCGATACGGTCTCCTGGTGGCCCCTCGCCCCGGGCTGGTGGCTGCTGCTGATCGGTATCGTCCTGCTGGTGACATTGGTCTGGTGGATCATCCGACGACGCAGACTCTACCCGCTTGGCCGCTGGCAACAGGATGCCCGACGCCACCTGATCGCCCTGAAACGCCGCATCAAACGGGAACCGGCAAAACCGGTTGCCAGCGATCTCTCCGAACTGCTCAGGCGTATTGCGATCGCCCGCTGCGGCCGAAGCATGACCGCCTCGCTCACCGACGAAGCCTGGTTGGCGTGGCTGCAGCGCAATGACTCTAGTGGATTCCCCTGGCAGGAGAAAGGGCGGCTACTGCTCGATCTGCCCTACGCGCCACCCGACCACTCAGCCGATAAAGAGATGCTCGGACAGCTGATCGACGCAGCGATCCACTGGGTCAGTGAGGACGCCTGCCATGTTTGAGTTTCACTGGCCCTGGATGGCGCTGCTGCTGATATTGCCACTGCTGGTGAGGCTCTTCTGGCGGCGACCTGCCGCAGATCAGTTCGAAACGGTGGAGGGCCTACAGGCCACCCTGCTGCACCCAAGCCTGCCCCATCTGGAAGCCGCCTTTCAGACCAAACGTCCAAAGGTGCCGCTCAGCAAACGGCTCTATCTCGGCCTGCTCTCCCTGATCTGGTTATCGCTGGTGTTGGCCATGATGCGCCCGCAATGGCTTGAACCCTATACCGAGAATCGCACCGCAGGTTACGACCTGATGTTGCTGGTGGATGCCTCCCACTCGATGAATGCGCTGGATTTCACCCTCAATGAGAAACAGGTCAGCCGCATGCAGGTGGTCAAAGGCGTGGTCTCCAAATTTATCGAAGGACGCCAGGGCGACCGGGTCGGTCTGCTGATTTTCGGCAGTCGCGCCTATGTCCTCTCCCCACTCACCTATGACCGGAAAGCGGTAAACAGCCTGCTTCAGAACGTGGTGCCACGGATTGCCGGGGATGGCACCGCGATTGGCGACGCCCTGGGACTCGGGGTGAAAAAACTGCGCGAGCGGCCAGCCGGTTCAAGAGTGCTGGTGCTGATCGCGGATGGGGAGAACACAGCCGGCACCATCCCCCCTCTACGCGCCGCCGAACTGGCCGGTCAGGAACAGATCCGGATCTACAGCATTGGTGTCGGCAGTAACAAGAAACGCATCCCCATCAAAGAGAACGGCCGCATCGTCACCCGCACCGACCTGAACTTCAATGAACAGGCGATGCGGGATATTGCCGAAGCCGGGGGTGGCGCCTATTTCCGGGCCACCGACACGGAAGCCCTGGAGAAGATCTATCAGAAGATCGATGAGTTGGAGAAGACCGAGGCGGAATCCCGCACCGTCTATGTCCCCCAGCCGCTCTATCACTGGCCGCTGACGGTAGCCCTGCTGCTGTTGCTGATCCTGGGTATCTACCCGGAGGGCAGACAACGGCAGCTCAAGGGAGGCGGCTATGTCTGAAGGCGTATTCCATTTTGCCCGACCTGAATGGCTGTTCGCCCTGCTTGGCGTTATCCCGGTTCTGGCCTGGCTGATTTTCAGTGTGGTGCGACCCCGTCGAGGTCTGTTTCACCGCTACGCCGATGAGCATCTGCTGCCCCATCTGGTGGGTATCCGTGAACTGAGCGTCAACGAACGCTGGAGCCGCTTCATCCGATGGGCGCTGCTGTGGCTGTTTCTGATCGTGGCGCTGGCAGGCCCCCGTTGGGATTTCAAGGATATCCAGGCATTCTCACCGACCAATGATCTGGTTGTGCTGATGGATATCTCCCGCTCGATGAATGTCGCTGACACCCCACCTTCTCGACTTGCCAGAGCGCGCCAGGAAGTTCAGGACCTGGTGATGCTGAATGATCAGTTGCGCATCGGCATGATCGCCTTTGCCACAGTCCCCCATGTGATCTCGCCGATCACGGAAGATAGCCAGAGTATTCTGGCGGCACTGCCCGCCGTGACCTCGGAGCTTGCCAACCTGCAGGGGAGTCGCCTGGTTGCGGCCATGGAGCGGGCCGAACAGCTGTTCAGCAGTGACACGCTGCAGAACAGCCGCAGCGTTCTACTCATCAGTGACGGGGACTTCATCGAAGCGGGGCTGATTGAACAAGTGGAAGCGATGAGGAATCAGGGAATCACCCTGCATACCCTGGGTATCGGTACCGCCGGTGGTGGTCCGGTTCCGGCCCGCATTGGACAGAGTGACCTGATGCGCGACAACAAAGGAAAAGTAATCGAATCGCAACTCAATCAACCCCTGCTACAGCGACTCGCAGAAGCTGGTGGCGGGCAATACCTGGAGGCCGATTTTCGTGACCAGGACAGCCGTCGGATACTCGATCTCTCGAGCGTTGGCGCAGGCACGCTGACCCAGACCCAGGAGAAGACAAGAATTTGGAATGAACGTTTCTACTGGTTGCTGGTGCCTCTGCTGCTCCTGCTGCTGCCCTACTTTCGCGTTGTAGCAGCGGGGAAACCATCAGCATGATCAGGCGCTACTCGGTTTTGCTGCTGCTCTGCTATGCCACCCTGGTGGACGCGGACTGGTTCCTGAACAAAGAGCAACAGGCCGCAGAAAACTATCAGCAGGGCCTCTACGAAGAGGCGGCCGAGGGCTTTCAGGATCCCTATCGTCGGGGTGTGGCCAACTACCGGACCGGTGACTACGAAAGCGCGATCGAGGAATTCAAACAGGTTGAACGGGAAGAGGTAAAGCTCGACGCTCAATACAACCTGGGCAACAGCCACTACCGGATGGAGGCGTTTGAGCAGGCCGTTAAAGCCTATGAATCCGTTCTCCAGGAAGACCCGGATCATCAGGATGCCAGACACAATCTGGCACTCGCCAGGGATAAGCTGGAGCAAGAGCAGGAAGAAGAGAAAGGGGAAGAGGAGCAGGAACAACAAGAGCAGGAGCAACAGGAGCAGGAACAACAGGAGCAGGAGCAGCAGGAGCAGCAGGAGCAACAGGAGCAACAGGAGCAACAGGAGCAACAGGAGCAGGAGCAGCAGGAGCAGGAGCAGGAGCAACAGGAGCAGGAGCAACAGGAACAGGAACAACAGGAGCAGGAGCAACAGGAGCAGGAGCAACAGGAGCAGGAACAACAGGAGCAGGAGCAACAGGAGCAGGATCAGTCTTCGGGTGAATCGGAAGAGCAGGAAGAAGAGCAGTCATCCTCTGGAGAACAGGATCAGGAGCAGCAGCAGAGCGGCGACCAGGACGAGCAGAGTGATTCCCAGGCGGGTGAGGAAGAGGAGCAGCAGGAACAGCAAAGTGAGTCATCGGACGAGCAGCGAGAGAGCGGTGAACCGGATGAGTCCCAGCAGCAGGAGTCCGATCAGGGCGAAGAGCAGGAAACCGATTCCCAAGAGAGTGGCACCAAGCAGAGAGAGGAGAGTCAGGAAGGCGATGAAGAGGAACAAAACAGTGAAAGGTCTGCTAACCTGAATAGACCGGATAACGATAAAAACAGAAGCCGATCGCAGGAGAGTCTCGGCCAGCAACAGAAAGATCCCGAGTTGAATCCTGACGACCCGCAAAACTCCGAGGCTGTTGATCAGGTAGACCAGCAGGACACCCCCCAATCAGAAGAGGGGCAGGATGACGCCGAGGAAGGCGAAGAGAAAAGCGGCCCCCAGAGCAAGCTCAATCCACTCATGGAACAGTGGCTGGATCAGGTCGAAGGGGATCCAACCCAGTTAATGCAACAACAATTCAAACTGGAAGAGTACAACTATCTACGCAGCCGTGGAGGCAGGGATAGAGAAACCAGACCCTGGTAGATATAGGGGGAGGCACTATCGACATCATCAAGCTCGCTTTAAGCGCCGTCATGCTCATGGTCCTGTCGACCATTGCAACGGCCAATCAGTATCCGGGTCAAAACTATTGGTACAACCCGGCACCCGGTCAATGGAACTATCCAGCCCCTAAACAGAGGCAGCCGGCACCGTCCACCGGGGGGCAAAGATCGAACAATCCCTACGGCAATGCCTGGCCCTCCCAGCAGAGACCGGGCTACCCGGCCTCCAACTACTACGGCAACCAGACAACCAAACCCTTCATAGAGACAAAGCTCTCTCAGGAAAATCCCTACGTACAGCAAAACGTCATTCTCAAGCTGAGCGTCGTCAGCCAGAACAACCTGTTGACCGTTTTACCCCAGTTACCCCAAATCGGCAGTTTCCTGCTCAATCTGCAGGAGGGCCCGGTAACCTACTCGCGCACCATCAAAGGCAAGCGGCAGATCGTCAACGATTTCTACTACCAGGTCACCCCGCTGAAACCCGGTCAGTTTGAAATCCCGGCGATCAGTGTCACCGGCGAAGAACAGATGACCGGTTACCAGCGGGGCAACAGCCCGTTTAAAGCCAGCATGAGCAGCGCCATCAAACTCAACGTGAGAGAGGCCAACCCTTCCAGTAAACCCTGGCTGCCGGTTGAACAGCTGAACCTGAAAGTCAAACTGCCCGAGAACTTCAAGGCGGCCGCCGGCAAGCCACTGCCCTTCACAACGGAAATCTCCGCCCTCGGTATCTCCGGCAGTAAACTTCCCAGCCTGGAGAGTCAGCTGAGCAGCGATGCCTTCAGAGTCTATCGGGACAGGAATCAGACTCACACCTATCTGGATAAGAAATCCAACCGGATCGTTGGACGTCGGGTAGAGACCTTTACCCTGGTGCCCCAGTTCGGAGGAGACCTGAAACTGCCCCAACTGAGTATCAACTGGTGGAATACCCGATCCGATATGGCGCAGCGGGCCTCGGTGCCGATCCAGCCCATAGCGGTCAGCGGCAACCGAAAAGAGAGCGGATTTTTCGAAGCCGAGAGCTCTCTCTTCCCCTCTGGAACCTCAGCCGCCTTCTGGGTACCTCTGGGATTGGTCTTCGGCGTCATCTTCGGCTACTGGATGGCACTCTGGCTCTCACATAGAAAAGCCAAGGGCAAGCAGACCTCACCTTTGGAGCCTCTGGTCGTTTTCTTCAGAAACCCGATGCAGCGCTTGGCGCCCGCCTTCTCACCCCTCAAGGATAAACTGAGAAGCACCACGGCGATTCTCAATCCGGTGACGCGCTGGCATCGTTGGCGCCGTCGTCTTGTCGGCGCCCTGCCCCTGTCAGTGCGTTTCTATTATTGCGTGCGCTTTGTTGACGAGGAGAGCGATCCGGAGATCTGGGGTTACACCTTGCGCTTTCTCGCCAATAAACATTTGAGTCTACCGACCAACGCACCCTATAGCGTGATTGCCGACCACATCCTCGATTTCCACCCGAAAGCCGAGCCGCTCAAAATAAGGCAGTTGATCCATCAACTTGAAGAGGCGATCTACGGCCACAATAATCTCGATTTCGACCTGTGGAAAGAGGCCTTCAAACATGAAATCCGGCCCAGCCTGAAGATCTGGAGAATGGATCGAAAGGATCAGCCGAAACAGAAAGAGCAGAACAACATTCTACCCAACCTCAATCCGGAGGCTGTTTCCGGACAGACTACCAGTTGAACTCGATTGACCTTCGCAGAGAATACCGCTTATTTCCGATGACTCGACAAGAGTTAGGTTCAGCACAGTTCTGCCTGGCACACTGATCCCGACAGCGATCGACCAGTCTATGATCAGTAGCGTCAAGCAAGGTTTACAAAATCAAGCCTACTTTTATCTAGGGCCTGCACGGACAACTTGACGAAGAAAGAGGCGATGGATAGGGTTTTTAAACAGAATCATCACAAGCATCAAGCACGCGTATGAAAACTGAGTTCACCGGTATTCACCATACCGCCTTTGCCACCCATGACATCAACCTGACGGTTAAGTTCTGGCGGGATCTGCTGGGGATGCGCCTTGTCTATGCCTACGGCTCACCCGGCTACCGGCAGTACTTCTTCCTGGTCTCCGGCAACAACCGCATCTCGTTTTTCGAATGGCACGATGTGGAGCCCGTTCGACCACGTCGACACGGTGATCCGGTGAAAGGTTCGTTCATCTTCGACCACATCGCCATCGGCGTGGCCGACAAGAATGCCCTCTGGGACATCATGTCCCGTCTGGATGCAGCCGGATTCCACTGCTCGGATATTATCGATCACGGCTGTTTCCTGTCGATCTACTCCTACGACCCTAACGGCATTCCCATCGAGTTCAGCTGTGAAGTCCCAGGTCATGATCTCTTCTGGAATCCGGTCATGAAGGACCTGGCCGCGACCTCCGGTTTTCTGACTGAGCCAAACCCGGTACCGGGTCAATGGCCAAAACCGGAGCCGGTAAGCGATGAGGAGCGGGTCATCGTCCCCGGTGAGGGTAAGGACTTCTTTCCAGAGATCCCCGATAGGACTCCCGTATCAACGCCAACCTCGGCGGCAGAGGGCGCCATGAAGGTGCGTGATGTCATGCACCACGGTGTCTATACCACCACAGTGAATGACACCATTCGATCGGTTGCGGAGACCATGGCAAACGAAAAGATCAGTGGACTACCGGTGGTTGATGAGAATAACCGGCTTGTGGGCGTCATCTCGGAGAAGGATATCCTCAAGGCCCTGCTACCCGGCTATACCCAGTTTCTTGAGGATCCTGCCCAGGCCCTGGACTTCCATGCGATGGAATCCTCATATGGTGGCGTGCTGCAGAAGAGTGTCGGTGAGTTGATGTCCCCCTCAGTCATCGCCATCGATATAGACGCCCCCGTGATGAAGGCGGCGGCACAGATGGACCTGCACAGTTTTCGTCGCATTCCTGTGGTAGACCAGGATTGCCGGCTGGCCGGGATCATCAGCCTCAGTGATATCCATCATGCGATTTTCGTGCGTGAACTGGAAGATGCCCCTGACCGCTGAGTTACTCAAACCACCATCGGCAAGCGCGTTTCTTGGAGAGGTGTCACTTGACTGGACTTTTAGAGTCAAGATCTGTTAGCTGACCCTGGTGTTATCGGCCGGAGGTGGATACATGAGAAATATCAGAGCCAGAATCGACTCAATCGTAAGATAGAGGAGTGTTGACCAATCCGGTAAACCTTCACTGACCAGGGAGTAGACACGCGCAGCCGCTACCAATGCCAGAGTAAGCCCGATCCCGATTACAAGCGTGCGTTCTCTTTCAATGCGATAACAGGCTAAACAAGCCATCACTCCCAAGCCTGCCATCATGCCGTGCAACGCCCGAAACTGATTTGCCTGATCCACCAGTTGCCCATTCAGCCCAGCAGGTTCCGGGTGAAACATGGCGATGACACCGGGAACCAGGAGAGTCAAACCAAACAACATCAATAGGGCCACCAGCAACCGTTTGTGTCTTTTTTGCATGGCTTATCCCCAGCTCATGGAATCGTTTAAAGTGATCAGGTTGAACCCTTGGCTGCGTTTTATAGCGCTCTATTTTCACCCTGAAAGATGTGTGCCCCACCAAATCGGGTTTGAGTAACCACGATAAGTAATGAGCAACCCGGTTTATGGGTTTGCACAGCACAGATCAATCAAGCATCTTAGCTTCATTCCCCTCTAGCCACTGTTTAACAAGCCGTAATAAATTTTCAGCCTGTGTCACGCATTCACTCACCGCAATATCAGGTACCATATCGCCGGAGTAATCAGCGACATTACGCTGTTTTCTCAAGGCATCCAGCACGATAATAGTCTGTATATCTAAATTGACCGTTTGCTTGAGTGTCTGGATCAACGTCATGTGATGACCGGGCTTACTGGTCAATGCCCGATAGCCATTGGCCTGCAACGCGGCATTCGACAATTGAATAATCGCCTTATAGGCTGCATCAAATCGATTCTCGGCACTGATCTCCGTCACATGAGAGTCGGCAATATTACGTTCTGCCGCCTCAAGCAATCGTTTGATCCGCACCTTGTCTGCAATAATTTCCTCTAAACTAATCCCTAGCAAGTTCTCCAGGTTCATACCCATCTCCTATCACATCCATGCGTGGTTTAGCCAACACCTCAATAACAAAGGTATCCTGGCCCTCTCTTTTCAGCATCCATTCATCCCTGCGAAAGATCTTCGGATTGATTTCACGCCCTAATGCCTCCTGTACCGGATAGAGCGCTGCCACCAACTCAGAAAAATCCGCATCACCAATGATCATCAAATCGATATCACTCGAAGCGTTCTCCTTGCCGCTCGCCACAGATCCAAAAATGAACGCCCAGTCGATCTGGTCGGTGAAGGGAGACAACGCCTCGCGTATAACATCGGTGATACCAAAGGTCTTTTTGACAATACCCGAAAGCTCTTCATAGATCGGGCATGACTTATCGGCCTGGTAGTGATGCTGGTTACCCAGCTTGGTCATGTCGATGATGCCCGCTGCAAGCATGCGGTCCAATTCGCGCTTTATCGTAGCGACACCCATCCCTGTGGTGCGGATGATCTGCTTGGTGTAGAAGCTTCTCTCAGGGCTTGAATACAATAGACCCAGCACCTTTTGCTGGGTAGTGGTGAAAAGGGCATCTGCTAACCGGCTCATATTTCCGATAAATCATAGTACATAATATGTGTACGATAGTTCATATTTTATGAACTATCAACTCAACATCGACCAACCGATTACATCGAAGGAACCCCTCACACCAAAAACTCCACCCACAACGGCCGATGATCCGCAATATGATACTTCACTGTCTTATTAAAATAGTCTGGACTGACATTCCAGGCTGCCCTGAAGAACGGATCGCGATCAAAGTCGAACACCCCTGAGTTGCCCTGATAGGCGTTGTTCATCGCTCCTGCATGAAAGGCGACCTGATCGTAGTATTTGTCGCCTGCCAGGTTACTGCCCATGGCTGTAGAGTGCTGTGGCAGGATGAGGCGCTTGGCCTTCAAGGCTTTATAGACTGAGCTTGAGTTGTCTCGAATGGGAAGATTGAGATCGCCCATGACAAGGATGTTCTGCGAATAGGCTCCAGCGGCTCGGTTGCGTTGGTCAGCCCAACGGGCCAGAGCATAAGCTTCGAGGGCGCGGCGGTCTTCATCGTAATACCTGTGGCTGCCAAAATAGAGGTGAGCAGAGACAGCCGTGAACTCCAGCCCCCCTGCCTTGAAAGCGACAACGTAAGGGTTACGATCAAAACCTTTATAGGCACCTGAGACACCACGCATGCGGATGAAGCGATGGTCACTTGGGGGTACAGCGATTTCAGCGGCGAGTTCCAGTCGGGATACTTTTTGGCTGTCGTAGATGAAGCCTGAACGTTCTTCGTTGCCGCCTATGTCGGAGAGTATGACACGATAACCTGCTGGCAGGTGACCGACCAGTGTGGATAGGTCGGTAAGGTCATCGGCGATCTCCTGGATAGCGATGAGGTCGAACCAACTGATGATTTCGGCCATCAGTGCCAGGTCGTCATCGGTGCGTTGCTGGACTCCGAAATTGGTCAGATTCCAGGTGGCGGCGAGGAGCCGGTCGGGGGCTTTGTCCGGGATGCCGCGGTGAGCTTTGTTTCCACGCAGGGCTTGGCGCTCGGTGGTCAGGTCGTAGATGAAATCGGGGCTTTCCTTCTGGTGGGGGACCATGCGCTTCCCTTAGGGATCCGTGTTGTATTTTTATCCTGTTCAATTCTCATTTCAGAATAGGTTGCGGCTGTGGGTTAGGCAACTTGATACAGGAATAGGATTCCTGTTTTGGTACGACAATGCGCAGTGATAAATGCACAGGGATTGGGAGGGATTTCCAAATCCATGGCGAGGTAAGTTGTGAGCTGCCGTTCGGACCATTGCCGGCTGCGCAACTGCCATGGGAATGACAACTCTGCCCGACACTCAAAAGCACGATATAATCACTAACCAATGACTCAGCCTGCCAACATCTTCTCCTACCGACCCTACTGGGCCGCCCGCTTTGGTGTCTCCCCTTTCCTGCCGATGAGCCGGGAGGAGATGGACGACCTGGGCTGGGACAGTTGCGATGTGATTCTGGTGACCGGCGACGCCTATGTGGACCATCCCAGTTTCGGAATGGCGCTGATCGGGCGGCTGCTGGAGGCGCAGGGCTTTCGGGTCGGCATCATTGCCCAGCCGGACTGGAGCCATGCGGATGCTTTCAGGGCGCTCGGGCGGCCCAATCTGTTTTTCGGCATCACCGCCGGCAATATGGATTCGATGGTCAACCGCTATACTTCGGACCGCCGCATCCGCAGTGACGATGCCTATACCCCCGATGGTGAAGCGGGCAAACGTCCGGACCGCTCCGTGATCGTCTATGCTCAGCGCGCCCGGGAGGCCTTTAAAGGGGTGCCCGTGATCATTGGCGGCATCGAGGCGAGTCTGCGGCGGATTGCCCACTACGACTACTGGTCGGACAAGGTTCGGCGCTCCATTCTGCCCGACTCGAAGGCGGATCTGTTGATCTTCGGTAATGCGGAGCGGGCCATCGTGGAGGTGGCGCACCGGCTGGCAAAAGGTGACAAGATCGATCAGATCCGGGATATCCGCGGCACCGGCTTCATGAGTCAGGGGATCCCCGATGAGTGGTTCGAGATCGACTCCACCGAGTTGGATACCCCGGGCGCCAAGGCGGTCCACAAGGATCCCTACCAGCATCAACCCGACTGCAAGCAGGCAATCCGTTTCACGCCCCACAACCGCCCGAGCCGGCTGGACCGGGCGCGCAGTGTGGTTCGCCTCCCCTCCTACGATCAGGTGGTGGAGGATGAGATCATCTATGCCCACGCCTCCCGGGTGTTCCATCTGGAGACCAATCCGGGCAATGCCCGGGCGCTGGTACAGCAGCATGGCAAGCGGGATGTCTGGCTCAATCCACCGCCCATCCCCCTGACCACGGAGGAGTTGGACCAGGTCTATGAGCTCCCCTACAGCAGAACCCCCCACCCGGCCTACGGGGAGGCGCGTAATCCGGCCTGGGAGATGATCCGCCACTCGGTCAACATCATGCGCGGCTGTTTCGGCGGCTGCACCTTCTGCTCGATCACCGAGCATGAGGGACGCATCATTCAGAGCCGCTCGGAGGACTCCATCATCCGCGAGGTGGAGACAATCCGCGACCAGGTACCGGGCTTCACCGGCAACATCTCCGACCTGGGCGGCCCCACAGCCAACATGTACCGGCTGGCCTGCAAGGATAAGAAGATCGAGTCCGCCTGCCGCCGGCTCTCCTGTGTCTTTCCCGGCATCTGCCCGAATCTCAATACCGATCACAAACCGCTGATCGATCTCTACCGGCGCAGCCGCAAACTGCCGGGCATCAAGCGTGTCTTCATCGCCTCCGGTCTGCGCTACGACCTGGCGATTCGATCCCCGGAGTATATCCGGGAGTTGGTCACCCACCATGTGGGGGGCTATCTGAAGATCGCCCCGGAACACACCGAAGCCTCGCCCCTGGATAAAATGATGAAACCGGGGATTGAGAGCTATGAGCAGTTCAAGAAGCTGTTCGACAAATACTCGGCGGAAGCGGGCAAGGAACAGTATCTGATACCCTATTTTATAGCCGCTCACCCCGGCACCAGTGACAAGGATATGCTCAACCTGGCGCTCTGGCTGAAGCGTAACAACTTCCGCCCCGATCAGGTACAGGCCTTCCTGCCAACCCCGCTGGCCATCGCCTCGGCGATGTATCACACCGGCCGGAATCCGCTCAGGAAAATCGGTCGGGATCGGGCTAATGTAAGCGTGGTCAGAGGCCTCAAGCAGCGCCGCCTGCATAAGGCCTTTTTACGCTACCACGACCCGAAAAACTGGCCCATGCTGCGTGACGCATTGGCCCGAATGGGACGCAGCGACCTGATCGGAAACGGCAAAAAACATCTGGTACCGAGCTGGCAGCCCGCCGCCGACGGCAGACAGAAACAGCCCGCTTCCAAAGGCCGGAGCCAACCCCCCAAAGCTGCTATCCAACAGCGTAGACAAAAGCGCGGCAGCAGTCCCAAACGAGCCCGCAAAAGCCGCTCAAGATAGCTTTTTTATTCCTTTAATTTCAATTAGTTGGGAACATATTCCCGAAGCCTAAAATTACCCATCTCAGGGCTTGAAAAAGCACTCAAACAGAACCATATTCAAAGTAGGGGCGAGTCGTAATTTCGACGCATTTCGCCTCTCTGGAAGCACGTTACGAAAGGAGGTACGTCATGAATATCACACGTTATGACCCCTGGCGTTCCCTTGAGGACTGGCGCCAGGAAATGGACCGGATGTTCCATCCTCAACTGCATCGGGATGAGGAGACCTCCCACCTGGTAGGCGGTGACTGGGCACCGGCTGTCGATATCAAGGAAGAGACGGATCGCTTCGTGATCCGTGCCGATATCCCCGGTGTAAAACCGGAAGATATCGAGATCACCATGGAAAATGGTCTCTTGAGCATTCGCGGCGAACGCCGCTTCGAAGAGACTGAGGAGCGGGATGACTTCAGACGGGTGGAACGCTCCCATGGTGTCTTCTATCGCCGTTTCTCACTGCCGGAAAACACCGATGCGGAAGCTGTGGAAGCAACCGGTAAAGATGGCGTCATCGAAATCACCATCCCCAAAACGGAAGATAAACAACCGAAACGGATCGAGGTGACCCACTAAACGCTGTTGCCGGGGCTCTCTATGAGCCCCGGTTGTTGTGTATATCTTTTGGCCGCTAATGGACGCTAAGCACCGCTAATGTTGGCTAATGGTTTTTTAAGAAGATTTAGTCCGCAAATGAACGCGAATAAACGCAAATGGATTTTGTGAATCAAGCAGACCTGCAGCGATCCACGCCATTTCAACTTATGCCTGGATGGGATTGAATCAACCTGCCAGCCCATAGGACTCTTATCGCGCAATTTGCGTTCATTCGCGTTCATTTGCGGACTGATTTCTTAAACAAACTCGAACAGGCTCCAGGCGCTGGCTTGGAACAGATTAGGCAAGCAGGAATCGATGCTCAGAAACGAAAGATCAGACCCAGGTTGGTCTCGAACTGGGGGAAGGCATCGCCACTGATCTGCAGTTCGCAGCCACTATCACAGAACAGACTGCTGTTGGAGTTGACCAGGGTGCTGTAACCGCGCATCTCGAAACGAATCCCCAGACGTTCGGTGGGGTACCACTTGAGACCACCGCCAACACTCAGAGAGAAGCGGGTCTTGTTCTCATAGCCCGCCTGGGTGGGATGCAGGTAGGTCATTCCCAGGCCACCGGAGAAGTATGGGGTGAAGCGATCCTGGTAGACATCCACAGTGCCACCCATGTGGAAGTAGTGCACATCCAGGTCGAAGGCATTGTTCGGGTCGGTGGTGTCTGCCAGGGAGGTATCCTGATGGCTGTAGAGAAACTCGTAGCGGGTTGTTTCAGATGCCGGCTGGCTTAAGGTGAAGCCCCAATCCGATGCCTCTTCGAAATCCCAACGGCGGTCGTTCCGCTCATCATCCAGGGTACCGCCAAAGCGATAACCGACGAAGGGGGTGAACTCCAGCTCACCCTCTGCCGCCAGACTGGAAGTGCTACCGAAAACCAGTAGCCAGATTGTCAGAATTTGTGGTCCGCGCATCATGTCGTACAAATGAAACACCTTGTTAGACTAATTATCGTCCAAAATGCTCACAAATTAATGGTAACAATTCACAACTTAGGCGCGAGACAACTCAAGTGCTTGATTATATAGTTTATTTTTCTTTATACCAGTGATGCTTGAAGCCAGGGAAACCGCCTGTTTGAGGGGTAGTTCCGCCAGGAGTGTGATCAGCATCTGCTCCACATCCACTTCCACGCGTGACTGGGATACAACAGTCGAGCCCTCGATCAGCACGACAAACTCACCTTTCCGCTGATCCTCCTCTTGCTGCAAAGTTTGCAGTAGAGATTCAAGATTTCCCCTGAGGAAGGTCTCATAGGTCTTTGTCATCTCTCGAGCAATCACAGCCTCCCGTTCGCCGCCAAACACGGCACTCATATCCTCCAGGCTCTCCACCACCCGGTGGCTTGCCTCATATAAGACCAGCGTTGCCCGCTCAGCAGCAAGCTCCTGCAACCACTTCTTCCGCTGGGAGCGACTGCGCGGTGGGAAACCGGCAAACAGAAACCGATCGGTGGGCAGACCGGCGGCCGACAGGGCGCAGGCCAGGGCGCTGGCGCCAGGAATCGGTACGATCTGCCCCCCCGCTGCGGCATAGCCCCTGACCAGGGGAAATCCGGGATCGCTGATCAGTGGCGTGCCGGCATCCGAGACCAAGGCAATTGAGGCTCCCTCATTCAGCTCAGCCAGCAGGGAGTCCATTTTTGCCCGTTCGTTGAACTGGTGCAGCGATCGCATCGGGGTATCGATGGCATAATGGCGCAACAGAGGGCGGGTGTGCCTGGTATCCTCAGCGGCGATGAAATCGACCTGTTTGAGTATTTCGACCGCTCTGGGGGTCAGATCATCAAGATTGCCGATTGGTGTTGCGACAACGTAAAGTACGCCCTTAGACACAGAGTTTCCCGTTTCACAGACACTGTTAGGCAGTGTCTAATGTAAGTTACTGATTTTGATAATTAATCCTGACAGTTAAGCGCTGTTCGGATCAACACCATTGTTGAAGCCCAGTTGGCAATCGATTATGTTGCCGGGTTGATTATACTGGATCCCGCTACAGATACTGAGTTATGCACATCATCCGCCATTTTGCCCTGTTATTGATCTTTGTCCTGTTGTTTCAGCAGGGTTGTACCACGGTCACCAAAGAGCCCCTGCCCGCTCAACAGATGTCTCCGGAACTCAGACTGCAGGTCACCGCTCTGCTTGAGGATGAGGATTACGCAACGGCAGCGATGATTGTTGAGAGCTATGCCATGGAGTCTCAACCCCCGTTTCGCGACCAACTGCTGCTGGAGGCGGTGGAATATTGGCTGAAAGCGGGTGAGCAGGAGCGTAGCCTGGCATTGGTGAAGCTGATCCGTCCATCTGAGACCGATGAGGACTTCAACCTGAAACTGCGGATGCTGAAAACCGAACTGGCGGTGTTGCAGGGCGACATCGACCAGGCCCTGGATCTGATGCAGCCGGAACCGGGACCGGACGCGCCCATTGAATTGCGCCAGCACTATCACCGCAACATGGCGGAGATCTTCCGTCTCTCAGGCAACCTGCTGGAGAGCGCCCGGGAACTCGATGTACTCGATCCGCTGATGGAGGCAGATGAGGATCAGCGTCTGGCGATCCAGGAGCTGCTGGTGCAGACCCTGACCACCATGACCGATACCGCCTTGACCCTGCTACAGCCGCAACCCCCCTCGACCCTGATCGGCTGGATGGAATTGGCAAAAGTCATCAAATCCCAGACCGCGGATCCGGAGGAGCTGAGCAACAGCCTGGCGGAGTGGCGGCAGCGCTTCCCTGACCACCCGGCGATGCAGACCCTGATGGCGGGCCTGCTTGAACTGCAGGGGCTCAGCCCCGATGACCACATTGCCATCATGCTGCCACGCAGCGGACCCTATGCGAAAGTCGCGGCGGCGGTCAGGGATGGACTGATGGCGGCCTGGTATCAGCAGCCTCCCCAATATCGTCCCAAACTGCAGTTTTACGACAGCAGCGAGCTTCAGAGCACCCTGACCATCTATCAGCAGGCTGTGCTGAATGGCGCACAGATGATCGTCGGCCCGTTGAACAAGGACTCGGTGAAGATGATCTCCAATCTGGAGTTACTGGATATCCCGGTGCTGGCGCTCAACCAGGTGGAGGACGAGCTCTATGAGACCAACCCCAACCTGTTCCAGTTCGGCCTGGCGCCGGAGGATGAGGCGGAACAGGTCGCCGAGCGTGCCTGGCTGGAAGGCCATAGAACGGCCCTGTTACTGACCCCCCAGGGTAATTGGGGAGACCGTCTGGCCAACAGCTTCCGCAATCGTTGGCTGACTCTGGGTGGTGAAATCATGGAGAGCCAGACCTATCTGCCCAAGGAGAACGATTTCTCGGTACCGATCCGAATGCTGCTGAATATCAATGAGAGCGAGGCTCGGATACGCTCACTGACCCGATTGATGGGGCAAAAATTTGAATCTGAACCACGCACACGTCAGGACGCGGATTTCATTTTTCTTGCGGCCCGCCCACAAAAGGCGAGACAGATCCGCCCGCAACTGAAGTTTTTCCGTGCCGGCAACCTGCCGATTCTCTCCACTTCCCACATCTACTCGGGGATCGAACAGGCCGAGCTGGACCGGGACCTGGGCAAGATCAGTTTTGTCGACACTCCCTGGCTGCTTGAAGACAATCACGGTGGCGCTCTGTCGCGCAAAAGTCTCGAGCGGTTCATGCCCGGGGTGAAAGGTCGCTATGCGAGACTCTATGCCATGGGGATCGACAGCTACAATCTGCTCTCACAACTACAGGCCATGCAGGAGCAGCCGGGCAGACTCTACAACGGCAAGAGCGGCACCATCTATCTGGATGCGCAGAACCGCATGCACCGCCTATTGGCCTGGGCCGATATGGAGAAAGGCAAGGCGAGTATCATCGGTTATGCACCACGTATCGAGATGCCGCACAACAGTCAATCCATCGATGACATCAACAGCATCGATGAGCTGCACTTAGACCAGCAAGCGGATCGTCCCGAAGCAATCGAGTCGGGTCTGCCCCCGGTGTCGGATCACGATCTCTCCGAGCCCGCCAGCCAGCGATGAAAGCCGACCATCTGCAGCAGGGAGAAGCCGCAGAGCAGCTGGCCGTTGACTACCTGAGTCGTCGCGGACTCAAACTGGTCACCCGCAACTTTCGCTGTAAAGTGGGAGAGATCGATCTGGTCATGCGTGAAAAGCGCACCCTGGTATTCGTTGAGGTGCGCTATCGCCAATCCGATGACTACGGTTCCGCCTTGGAGAGCATCACCCCAAGCAAACAACGTAAGCTGCTGGCCGCCGCCAATCTCTACCTGCAAAAGAACCGGATCGATCAGGCCTGCCGGTTCGATGTGGTGGCAATAAACGGTTCCGCGAACAAGCGCACAACCTGGATCAAGGATGCCATTCAGAGTTAGGCAGTGCTGTTGCCATCTGGCTGATTGTTCCTTTTAAGAATTTAGTCCGCAAATGAACGCGAAAAACGCAAATAGTCTGTTTTTTTCGATAAATTTAGTTTCAGAGCTTCAAGTGGCAATATCGGAATTTGTTATTGTGACAAGGCCGAATGGAGTCACTCAGAATTGCCCAGCAATTTACAAACCATTTGCGTTCATTCGCGTTCATTTGCGGACCGATTCTTCTTCTGACATACACGGAATTGGATGATGCCGGAGTGAGGAATTTATGAGACACTTGCCTGCGAATCCGCATCAGATCCACCACCAGGCTTTATAGACAGATGCTAGACCAAGAGCGCATCCAGACACTCTTCAACCAGAGCATTCAGACCAAGATCGAAGCTCTGCCCCTGTTAACCCAACCGATTGCCGATGCCGCCAGACTGGTATTCGACCGTCTGCTCGAGGGTAACAAGATCCTGAGCTGTGGCAACGGGGGTTCGGCAGGCGATGCGCAACACTTCTCATCGGAGATGCTCAACCGTTACGAGCGGGAGCGCCCAGGCCTGCCCGCCATCGCCCTGACAACCGACAGCTCCACCGTCACCTCGATCAGCAACGATTACGATTTTTCATTGATCTTCTCCCGCCAGGTCGAAGCCCTGGGTCAGCCCAACGACCTGTTGCTGGCAATCTCCACCAGCGGCAATTCGAGTAATGTGAATCATGCGGTACAATCGGCTCACGAGCGGGAGATGGCGGTGGTTGCCCTGACCGGCAAAGATGGTGGGGAGCTGGCGAAACTACTCGCCCCGGGGGATGTCGAAATTCGCGTTCCATCGAGTGTCACCGCCCGCATACAGGAGGTGCATCTTTTGATCATTCACTGTTTGTGTGACCTGGTGGATCAGCAGCTGCTAGGCGGTTGATGGTGCCGCCTATCCGTTCTCAATCCGACCTAACGAGCAAAATACAGGCAATCAGGGCCTGTTAACACTAATCCAATTGGCCCTGTTGTGCCTGAAAAAGCGCCAATCAAGGCGCGAGGAGAGAGGTTTGGTGATTCCAAATGAACGACGA
>NAUB01000023.1 GCA_003676145.1 gamma proteobacterium symbiont of Stewartia floridana
AGATCCAGTGATAAGCCGCGAATCAACGCCAAGCACCGCAATAGGCCGCAAATGACTTTTACAGTGCAGCCACTATTTGCGTGAATTCGCGGTGATTCGCGTGCATTTGCGGTTAGTCGATCAAGGTGACCCGAAGTTTAAAGACTTGGTTTCAAACCTCATTCCGACCTATCCACTGATATCCCCGATGCAGATCATATGACGGAGCTCGGCATAGCTGACAGGGCGATCACTCAGGGCCGTAACGCCGCTGCAGATCCAGTAATATGCGGCGAATCAACGCCAAGCACCGCAATAGGCCGCAAATAACTTTTACAGTGCAGCCACTATTTGCGTGAATTTGCGGTGACTGGCGTGAATTTGCGGTTAATCGATAAGCCTGAACCAGTGCCTGAAGGCTTTGACTTAAGCGCCATACCGGCCTATTCCCTGATACACCCGGAACAGAGGCTTTGATAGAGCTCCGCATCAGCTTCACTGAAACAGCAGGCGATGATGCGCTGGAAGCGTTCCTGCCAGGCCTGCATCACCGACAGCGCGATCTCAGCCGCCTCGGACTTGGGATAACCGTAGACGCCTGTACTGATGCCGGGGAAGGCGATCTGCTGCAGCTTATGTTGCGACGCCAGGGCGAGGCTGTTCTCGTAACAGGCCCGAAGCAGTTTCGGCTCACCCAAGGTGCCACCCTGCCATATCGGCCCCACTGTATGAATCACCCATTTGGCAGGCAGCTTGTAACCGGGCGTCAGTTTCGCCTCGCCTACCTGGCAGCCACCGAGGGTTCGGCAGTAGTCGAGCAGTTCCCCACCGGCGGCCCGGTGGATAGCCCCATCCACGCCCCCACCGCCGAGCAGGGTTGAGTTGGCGGCATTGACGATAACATCGACTTCCAGGCAAGTGATGTCTGCCGTTACAATATGTATCTGACCCATAGCCTTATTAACCTGGTGACCAATCGTTCACTTTCAGCCGCAGTAAGCCGGGTTAATAGTATAAGCTCAATCCCTAAGCGGCCTCCAATCAGGTAGAATCCTCAACTTCTACAAGTCACAACAACACCCCATGTCCTACTCAACACTCAATCTGTTACTGCTGCTGATGCTGGTTGCCTGGTTCTGGCGGGACAGTCTAAAAGTCAGAGAGGTGGCGATCCGCATCAGCCGCAGCAGTTGCCAGAGCCACGGGGTTCAGTTTCTTGATCAGACGGTGGCACTGCACCGGTTGGGAGTCCGCTGGTTGCGCAGTGGTCCGAAACTGCGACGGGTCTACGCCTTTGACTACAGCCTTGAGGGATCGGGACGAAGAACCGGCTATCTGGTGATGCTGGGCATCCACAATGTGAGTCTGCACATGGATATCCCTCAGCCGCCACAAGCCGCAGCCGAATCATCGGAACAGCAGCAGGATTGAACTATTTGACGACCTTCAGCGCCGGACGGCTGCTGGGTGGTTTGGGATCCGGATCGTCTTCCGGTTCGCTGTCGCTATCCACTTCCTCTTCCGGAAACAGCATACCCTGGCCATTCTCCTTGGCGTAGATCCCCATTACCGCCCCTGGTGGGATGAGGATCTCTTCCTCAGCCCCCCTGAAGCGGGCACTGAAGCTGATCCAATCGTTGCCCAGCTCCAGCCCGAATACGGCGGATGGATCCACATTCAGAATGATGCGTCCGTTTTCAACGAACTGCATCGGCACCACCGCCCCCTGATACTCCGCATTGACCATCAGATAGGGGGTTTTGCCATTATCCACCAACCACTCATAGAGGGCGCGGATCAGATAGGGACGATTGGATGTCATCTCTGACATGGCTTAACCTGGAATCCGTAGATGGACAGGGTGAAGTGTGCGCTTGTGGGGGTGCAGGGCAAGGCGCAACGACGCGCAATAGCCCTCTATTGCAAGGAGTTGCAACGCCGCCATGCGCCGCCACAAGCGTACAATTCGCCCTGTAGCGTGATTCACCCAGCGGGTAATACCCTTTATCGAACACTTATTCATTTCATGCTTCAACACAAGTAGCAGAATGGAGCGGTCAACTGCGGATTCCAGGTTTATCCGCGCATTTCCTGTTCAGCTTCGGACAGGCTCTTGATGAATGACTCTTTCTCAAACAGGCGCTTGGAGTATTCATGCAGGCCTTTGGCGCTGGCCGGAATCTCGATGCCCATCTCAGGCAGGCGCCACAGCAGCGGTGCGATGGCACAATCCACCAGGGAGAACTCGTCGCTCATGAAGAAGGGCTTGGCACCGAATACCGGCGCGGTGGAGATCAGACTCTCACGCAGCTCTTTGCGAGCCTTTGCCGCCTCTTTCTTACCACTCAGAATGATATCCAACTGACGATACCAGTCTGTCTCAACCCGGTACATCAGCAGACGCGACGTGGAACGGGAGACAGGATCGACAGGTAACAGGGGCGGATGGGGAAACCGCTCATCCAGATACTCCATGATGATGCGGGACTCATACAGCTTGAGATCCCGGTCCACCAGGGTGGGAAGGGTTCCGTAGGGATTCAGCTCCATCACCTCTTCGGGCACGTTCAGCGGATCGATATCCTCCACTTCGTAGGTGATGTTTTTTTCCGCCAGTACCATCCTGACCCGGTGGCAGTAGGGGTCCGTCGGATCCGAATAGAGGGTCATCACTGAGCGTTTATTCGCAACTGCTGCCATTTATTGCCTCTCTCCAAAACTTCTGACACGCCATCGACGATTGGATTTTGTGCAGATTTAATCGTTTTCACATAAAAAAAGGCGCACAGTATAACGCAACTGTGCGCCTTTTTGTCAGTTATACCAGAATCCGCTCTAGTGAACGTCCTTCCAGTACTCCTTTTTGAGCAGGTAGGACATCACGAAGAACACGGCGATGAACAGCAACACCCAGACACCCAGACGCTTTCTCTCCATCTGAATCGGCTCACCGATGTAGCTCAGGAAGGCGGTAATATCACGCGCAACCTGATCGAACTCTTCCGGGCTCATGGTGCCTTCACCGGCCGGCTCCAGGCGTTCCAGGACTTCGGTTTCAGTACCGTTGTGGACCTCGGTCTTGTAGATCGCTTTCTGATCACCCTGCAACTGCCACAGCACATTCGGCATGCCCACATCGGGGAAGACCCGGTTGTTGACACCGAATGGACGCTTCTCATCCAGGTAGAAGCCACGCAGGTAGGTGTAGAGCCAGTCCACGCCACGGGCACGGGCGATGACACTCAGATCCGGTGGCGGATTACCGAACCACTCAGTCCCTTTCTCGGCGGTCATGGCGATGTTCATGGTGTCACCGATCTTGTCGGTGGTGAACATCAGATTATCGATGACCTCCTGCTCGGTCAGACCCAGATCCTTCGCCATACGGTTGTAGCGCTGATACTTGGCCGAGTGACAACTCAGGCAGTAGTTCATGAAGTACTTGGCACCACGCTGCAAAGAGGCCTGATCGCTCAGATCGATGTCTGCGTCGTCCAGCGGCACACCGCCACCGGCTGCCAGCCCGAGCATCGGGGTCACGGCTAATAAGAATGCAACAATCAGCTTTTTCATTCGGTCACCCTCTCTGGCACGGGTTTGGTATTGTCCATCTTGCTGTAGATCGGCATCAGCAGGAAGAAGGCGAAGTAGTAGATGGTGCCGATCTGCGCCAACAGCTTGTAGAGGTCAGTGGTCGGCTGAGTACCCAGATAGCCCAGCAGAATGAAGTTGACCACGAAGATCCAAAGCATCGCTTTATAAAGCCCGCCTTTGTAACGGATCGACTTGACTGGGCTGCGATCCAGCCAGGGCAGGAAGAACATGATCAGGATCGAGGCAAACATCGCCACCACACCCGGGAAGGCCGAGCCGGCAATCGAGGGCACAGCACGCAGAATCGCGTAGAACGGAGTGAAGTACCACACCGGTGCGATATGCTCAGGGGTCTTCAGCGGGTTGGCTGGCTCAAAGTTCGGATGCTCGATGAAGTAGCCACCCATCTCCGGCGCGAAGAAGACCACCGCGGCGAAGAGGAACAGGAATCCGGCAACACCGGCAATATCCTTCACCGTGTAGTAGGGGTGAAAAGGAATGCCGTCGGCAGGCGCTTTGTCAGACCAGCGGTTGCCCTTGGGTCCTTTCTTGATCTCCACACCGTCCGGGTTGTTGGACCCGACTTTGTGAAGCGCAACGATGTGGATGAACACCAGTGCGGCCAGGACGAAAGGCAGCAGGAAGTGCAGCGCAAAGAAACGGTTAAGGGTCGCATCGGAGATGACATAGTCACCACGTACCCAGACACCCAGATCGGGACCGATCACCGGTACCGCAGAGAACAGGTTGACGATAACCTGGGCGCCCCAGTAGGACATCTGACCCCAGGGCAGCAGATAACCGAAGAAGGCGGTCGCCATCATCGCCAGGTAGATGATCACACCGATGATCCACAGCAGCTCTCTTGGCTTACGGTATGAACCGTACATCAGACCACGGAACATGTGCAGATAGATCACCACGAAGAAGGCTGAAGCACCGGTTGAATGCATGTAACGAATCAACCAGCCCCAATCCACATCACGCATGATGTATTCCACAGAACCGAATGCCAGCTCCGCATCAGGCTTGTAGTTCATCGCCAGCCAGACGCCGGTGAGGATCTGAATAACCAGTACCAGCAGAGCGAGTGAGCCCATGAAGTACCAGAAGTTGAAGTTCTTGGGGGCGTAGTATTGCGCCAGGTGCTCGTTCCAGACCTTGGTCGCCGGATAGCGGTCGTCTATCCAAGTCATAAAATTTTTCATCATACTCATGAGGATGAACCTCCGTCGGCACCGACCAGAATCTTCGTATCAGAGAGATACTGGTAAGGGGGAATTTCCAGGTTTTTCGGTGCAGGCACACCGGCGTAGACACGACCAGCCAGGTCGAATCGCGAACCGTGGCAAGGACAGAAGAAGCCCCCTACCCAATCAGGGCCGAGATCCTCGGGAGCCACTTCGGGACGGTAGGTGGGAGAACAACCCAGATGAGTACAGATACCCACTGCGACAAGATACTTGTCGTTGACAGCCCGGGTCGGGTTTTTGCAGTAGTCTGGCTGCTGTCCGGTATCGTCGGAGTTGGGATCGGCCAGACCGCCATCCAGGGATGGCAGATCAGCAAGGTTCTTATCGGTACGATGAACGATCCAAACCGGCTTTCCGCGCCATTTTACCCGCATCAGCTGACCCTCTTCGAGTTTGCTGATATCGGCCTCAACCGGCGCACCTGCCGCCTTGGCCTTCTCACTGGGGGCCCAGGCCGCCAGAAATGGATAGATCACGAAACCGGCACCAACCGCTCCGACCGCACTGGTAGCAAGCGTAAGGGTACGCCGCTTCTTTAAATCAACGCCATCTGCGCTCATAACTTTATGGACTCCCCGGATACTGTCATGAGCCTTCGAAGCCGAAACGGCCCCTTCCCAGCCCACATTTTCAGGACATTAGAATATACTTACATAAAACAATGAAAATTAACCGCGCATTCTCCACAATGTGACCATGTTGGTCAAGGCGCATTCACATGGCGGAGATAAAAAAAACCCTGTAATGCCACTGCATTTAAACAGGGTTTTCAATATCGCAAAAGCGCCATTCCAGCTGATGATGCTCAGCCAAATGGCGCCCCAGGGCCTCAACCCCATAACGCTCTGTTGCGTGGTGACCTGCCGCAAAATAGTGGATATCGAGCTCTCTGGCCAGGTGCACCGTGGGTTCTGACACCTCACCGGATATATAGGCATCGAGCCCCAGAGCGGCCGCCTGATCGATGTAACCCTGGGCCGCACCGGTGCACCAGCCAAGCCGCTTGATCTGTGGCCGCTCGGCACGGATATGCAGTGGCTCCCTGCCGAGAACCTGAGCCAGCTTTGTATTCAGATATTGCGGCGACTGGGGCTGAACGAACTCAGCCGTCCATACCAGGCCCTGACCAGCGGTTGAAGCTTGCGCCTCGGGCAGGCCCAGCAGGTTGCCCAACTGGCGGTTGTTGCCAAACTCATCATGAGCATCCAGTGGCAGATGGTAGGCGAGCAGGCTGATGCCCTGACGATAGAGGCTGGCAATCCGCCGCCCCTTGATACCGCGCAACGGCTGTGACTCACCCTTCCAGAAATAGCCGTGATGGACCAGCAAGGCATCCGCCCCCCAGTCTGCAGCCGCATCGATCAGCGCCTGACTGGCGGTCACTCCCACCATCAACTTGGCAACCGTGTCGCTGGCCTCGACCTGAATGCCGTTAGGGCAGTAGTCATCGAAGCTATCCGCATCCAACAGTTGGTTACAGTAGTTTTCAAGCGTTATCAGTTCAATCATGTTATGTTTGCCTGCTATGGGGCTCTACCGGAGCCAGACGTGCTCTCTTACTAAGGTATCGAGCACGATCCAGCGACTTTGTAACTTTTTCTCGACCATCAACTCAGCCTAAACTTTGTTCTATAGCTGCCAGAAGTAACGTTTTTATCACACTAGATCATCCGATGCGTATGCAAAGATTGCTATCACTTCTACTCACGGCCCTGACCGCCGGTCTGGCAGGGGCCATCGTTGTTCTGTTTTTGATGCCTGAACGCACATTAGCGCCGCAAACGGCAGCTCCTCCCGCCGTGACGACTGCCAATCAACCGAACATCAACCTGCCCAGGGAGTCCGGTCCGGTATCCTATGCGGAGGCGGTCGAGCGGGCTGCTCCATCGGTGGTCAATATCTTCTCCACGAAAATCACCACCGAATCCCAGGCGATGCGCTTCAAGGATCCGGTATTGCAGCACCTGTTCGGCAGTATTCTGCCGGAAAAGACCCGTCAACGCCTGGATACCAGCCTCGGCTCCGGGGTGATCATCACGGAAGACGGCTACATGCTGACAAACCACCATGTGATCGATGGTGCCGACGAGATCAAGGTGGTGCTGGCCAATGGTCAGAGTGTCAGCGTCAGTGTGGTGGGCAGTGATGCGGAATCCGATGTGGCGGTGCTGAAGATCAATAGCGAAGAAACCCTGCAACCGATTCCGGTTGGCCACTCCAGCACCCAGCAGGTCGGGGATGTGGTGCTCGCCATCGGCAATCCGTTCGGTGTGGGACAGACCGTGACCATGGGCATTATCAGCGCCACCGGCAGATCAAGACTGGGTATCAGCACCTTCGAGAACTTCATACAAACCGATGCGGCGATCAATCCGGGCAACTCCGGAGGCGCACTGGTGAATGGCCATGGCGAACTGATTGGCATCAACACCGCCATCTTCTCTCAGACCGGCGGCTCTCATGGGATCGGTTTTGCCATCCCATTCGATCTGGCCCAGGGCATCATGCAACAGCTGATCGATACTGGACATGTGGTAAGGGGCTGGATCGGTATCCAGGGCCAGGATGTGACGAAAAAGCTGTCTGAAGCCTTCGGCCTGCACATCGAAGACGGCGTTCTGGTGACCGGGGTGCTGGAAGACGGCCCGGCAAGCAGAGCCGGCTTACGGCCCGGTGATGTAATCACCAGCATCAATCAGATCCAACTGAATAACTCCCAGGCCCTGATGCAGCACATTGCTGGCCTGCCACCCGGCACCGAACTGATGATTGGTGGCTGGCGCGGCAGCGACGCCTTCAATCTGAAAACCGTTTCCGGAGAGCGCCCGGTATTCGACGAGTAGATGAGATCTTTCAAGCGGCTGGCCAGCCCTTGCTAGATCTCTATCACCCGTTAATCATCGGGTTTCAGATCGCGCCTCTCTGGCTATACTGAAACCATGGCCTGACAACCGATTCCGGCACTTCAGTACCACTCTGCGGTGAGGCCAACGAGGTTCCCCCGCACGACCGCCGAGCACTCGGGACAGAGAAGAAATTCAATAAGGAGCTGTTTCATGAAACAAGCCGAAGAGATCGAGAGAATTATCGATACCGTCGGCAAGACCCTGCAAACCCAGCTCTCACCGACTGAAAGAAGCCGGCTGCACCAGGCGCTGATCAAATCCCTCGACAACCCGGAGGGAGGTATACGACCGGAGACCAAACAGGTCACCATACTGCTCTCCGACCTGAGAGGTTTCACCGCACTCTCGGAACACTACCAACCCGATATCATCATCGAGATCCTGAATTTCTACTTCTCCCGCATGTGCGAGATCATCTTCCGATTCGGCGGCACCATCGACAAGTTCATGGGTGATTCCATCATGGCCCTGTTCGGGCTCTCGGAGCAGCGGGATGACGATCTGGAGCGCGCCATCGCCTGCGCCGTGGAGATGCAACGCAGCATGCAGAGCATCAACAGCGAAAACATTCAGCATGGACACCCCCGGCTGTTCATGGGCATCGGCATCAACACCGGTCAGGTGGTGGCCGGTAATCTCGGGTCGGAACTGCATCACGAGTACACGGTGATCGGCGATGAGGTGAATCTCGCCTCACGCATCGAGGCCTACAGCCTGAGAGGCCAGATACTGCTCAGCGAGCACTCCCGGGAGCTGGCAAAAGAGTACATTGAGTGTGAAAAACCGAACCAGGTACTGGTCAAGGGAAAGCAGACACCGGTAAAGCTCTACGAGCTGATTTCAACCAACCGCCCAAGATTTCTCGAGGTACCGCGGGTTGAATCCCGTAAGAGCCCGCGCATAGAGGTGGATTTTCCACTGACATTTCAAACTCTTAAGAACAAAACCGTCTCTGAGACCAGTTACGCGGGCCGGGCAATCGATCTGAGCTATTACGGCTTGCAGGCGCGTTTGCCGATTGAACTGCAGACCCTGTCAGATATCCGGATCACCCTCTACACCTCGATGATGAGCGAGCAGAGCAGCCACATCTACGCGAAGATTCTGGATAACGAGCAAAACGGCGAGGACTGGCTCTGCCGGATGGAGTTTACCGGCATCGACGAAGCGGGGCAGAGCGCCATCAAACAGTACATCGACCAGGCGGTGAGCCGACGCTGACCGGACCGATTGGGTAAGTTTTCTACAAATACTCCCGTTTTCCATCCAATTTCGTTATCATCTCCTGTCTTTTTCGTCAGAAACCCTGGGGTTGGGTGGATTTCAGCCGGACAGTGGGCTTCCGCAACTGTCGCTTTCCATACCCGACCTGGTTCTAAAACCGGATTTCAGGCCGATGCTGAATGACACTTGGTTTAGAGAGTATGGAACCGCAAATGAACGCGAATTACCGCAAAATGCCGCAACCAGCGTCAACGATACGGAAACTATTTGCGTTGATTCGCGGTAATTCGCGTTCATTTGCGGTGAATTACATACCGATGCCTTGCCACACAATAAAAGCTGTGTTGCAACTCTGGACAAGCAAGTGCCAACCAGGCCTAAATCCTTCAATAGACACCGGCAGCAATCCCAGGGCTGATTCAATCTACAGTAGGGCCTGTTAACACTGGCTATCCGGGACAACCATGGATAAATTGATCATTCGCGGGGGTACACCCCTATCGGGGGAGGTACGGATTGCTGGCGCGAAAAACGCAGCACTGCCGATTCTGGCCGCCACCCTGCTGTCCGAAACCTCGATGCGGGTCGGCAATGTACCGCACCTGCAGGACATCACCACCACCATGGAACTGCTCGGCGGCATGGGCGTCAGCCTGATGGTTGACGAAAAGATGGGGATCGAGGTGGATGCCAACACCATCAAGGAGTTCAACGCACCCTACGAGCTGGTTAAGACCATGCGTGCGTCGATCCTGGTACTGGGACCGATGCTATCGCGCTTCGGTCAGGCCGATGTCTCTCTGCCGGGTGGCTGTGCGATCGGCTCCCGCCCGGTGAATCTGCACATCGAAGGCCTGCGGGCGATGGGCGCCGACATCGATGTGGAGAACGGTTACATACGCTCCCGCTGCAAACGTCTGCACGGAGCCCGTATCGTGATGGATATGGTGACAGTGACCGGTACGGAGAATCTGATGATGGCCGCCGCCCTGGCGAAAGGCACCAGCCTGATCGAGAATGCCGCACGGGAACCGGAAGTGGTCGATCTGGCCGAATGCCTCAATCTGATGGGCGCCAAGATCAGCGGCGCCGGCTCGCCGATCATCACCATCGAGGGCGTCGACAGTCTGCAGGGCACCGAATACAACGTACTGCCCGACCGGATCGAAACCGGCACCTTCCTGGTCGCCGCCGCCATCTCCCGAGGCAATATCAAAGTGCGCGATACCCGCCCGGAACTGGTGGACTCGGTACTGCAGAAACTGCGCGAGGCCGGCGCGGTGATCGAGACCGGTGAGGACTGGATCAGCCTCGACATGCAGGGTAACCGTCCAAAGGCCGTGGATGTCTATACCGCCCCCTACCCGGCCTTCCCTACCGACATGCAGGCCCAGTTCACGGCACTGAACTCCGTCGCGGAAGGGGTGGGTATCGTCACCGAAACCATTTTTGAAAACCGCTTCATGCACGTCCATGAACTGCAGCGTATGGGTGCCCAGATCAAACTCGAAGGCAATACCGCGATCTGCACCGGCTCGGAGAACCTCACCGGTGCACCGGTGATGGCCACCGACCTGCGCGCCTCCGCCAGCCTGGTACTGGCCGGACTGGTGGCTGAAGGCGAGACCCTGGTCGACCGGATATACCATATCGACCGGGGTTACCAGAACATCGAAGAGAAACTGGCAGGCCTGGGAGGCGAGATACGGCGACTCCCCAGTTAAGGCTTGGAAAACCGGGTGACCGCGAATAATCGCTGTTTCCCGGATTTCATACGCTTCGTCATTTGTTATCCTTGCAGCTTGCGAGCTGTACTAACCCTGAACCAATCATGAAATTTGACGCACCCATAACCATCGCCCTGTCGAAAGGCCGCATCTTCAACCAGAGTCTGCCACTGCTGGCCCATGCCGGCATTGAACCGGCCGACGACCCGGAGAAGAGCCGCAAGCTGATTCTCGATACCAATCATGAACAGGTTAAGCTGGTGATCATTCGCGCCACCGACGTACCCACCTATGTGGAGTATGGTGCTGCGGATCTCGGTATCGCCGGTAAGGATGTGTTACTCGAGCATGGGGGTGAGGGGCTCTACGAACCACTCGACCTGAATATCGCCCGCTGCCGGATGATGACCGCAGGATACCCGGACGCAGTGGAACAGAAGGGACGCCTGCGGGTGGCCACCAAGTATGTCAAAAGCGCGCAACGCTATTTTGCCGCCAAGGGTGAACAGGTCGAGATCATCAAGCTGTATGGCTCAATGGAGCTGGCACCCATCGTCGGCCTGGCGGACATCATTGTCGACCTGGTTGAGAGCGGCAACACACTGAAGGCGAATGGACTGGTACCGCTTGAGCATATCGCCGATATCAGCTCCAGACTGGTGGTCAACAAGGCCTCCTGGAAGATGAAGCACGGCCTGATCATGCAACTGATCGAAGCCTTCCGCGAAGCGGTTAAGAAATAGCCCCAGCCGATCCGCTATGATTGACGGGCGGATTCACTGAAACTCCGGTCTCCCGATGGAGCCGGACTATCCATTTAGAGAACTTGAAGATGAGCGACATACGCAAACTGTCGACCAGCGACGACAATTTCCAGCAGCAGCTCGACGCCCTGCTCGCCTGGGAATCGGTCTCCGACACCGGTGTTAACGATACGGTCAACCAGATCATTCAGGATATCCGCCAGCGCGGTAATGAGGCGCTTCTGGAGTTCACTCATCGCTTCGATCGCTGGCAGGCCAACAGTGCTGATGATCTGCAGATTCCGCTGAGTCGACTGCAACAGGCCTGGGAGACGATTCCCGAGGAGCAGCAGCAGGCGCTGCAGGTCTCGGCCGACCGGATTCGCGCCTATGCGGAACGTCAACTGATGGACTCCTGGTCCTATACCGAAGCGGACGGCACGCTGTTGGGTCAACAGGTGACCCCGTTGGATCGGGTTGGTCTGTATGTGCCTGGCGGCAAGGCCGCCTACCCGTCTTCGGTATTGATGAATGCGATCCCTGCCAAAGTTGCCGGGGTGGATGAGCTGATCATGGTGGTCCCCACCCCGGACGGCGAACTCAACGAACTGGTATTGGCAGCCGCACACGTCTCCTCGGTCGACAAGGTATTTGCCGTGGGTGGCGCACAAGCCGTGGCGGCATTGGCTTACGGTACGGAGACCGTACCACCGGTGGATAAGATCGTCGGGCCGGGAAATATCTATGTGGCGACCGCCAAGCGGGCGGTATTCGGTCAGGTCGGTATCGACATGGTGGCCGGTCCCTCCGAAATTCTCATCGTCTGCGATGGCCAGACCGATCCGGACTGGATCGCCATGGACCTCTTCTCCCAGGCGGAACATGATGAAGATGCCCAATCGATCCTGCTCTGTCCCGATGCCGACTACCTGCAACAGGTGGAGGCGAGCATCGACCGACTGTTGCCCACCATGGAGCGCCAGGAGATCATCGCCACGGCGCTGCGTGTGCGCGGTGCGCTGATCCAGGTCAAGGATATGGACGAAGCGGTGAGTGTGGCCAACCACATCGCCCCTGAGCATCTGGAGCTGTCGGTTGCCGACCCGCAGGAGATGGTCAAAAGCATCCGTCACGCCGGTGCGATCTTTATGGGTCGACACACCGCTGAAGCCATGGGTGACTACTGTGCCGGGCCCAACCATGTACTGCCCACATCCCGCACAGCGCGATTCTCCTCGCCTTTGGGGGTCTACGATTTCCAGAAACGCTCCAGCCTGATCATGGCCTCCCCGGATGGGGCGGACACGCTGGCAAGAACCTCTTCGGTGATGGCACGGGGTGAGGGGCTGACCGCCCACGCCCGCTCTGCCGAGTACCGTTTCAAGGCTGACAAGGAATAATCGGCATGAATCCCTACTGGAGCCCGGGCATCGATAAGCTCTCCCCCTATGTTCCGGGGGAGCAGCCCAAGCTTGCGCGACTGGTAAAACTGAACACCAATGAGAATCCCTACGGCCCCTCACCCAAAGTGATCGAGGCGATCCGTGCGGAGGCGGGGGAGAGCCTGCGACGCTACCCCCAGGCGGACTCCGCCGAACTGCGCACGGTGGTGGCGGACTACTATGCTCTGCAAGCCGACCAGATCTTTGTCGGCAATGGCTCCGATGAGGTACTGGCCCACGCCTTCTTCGCCCTGTTCCAGCAGCCCAAGCCGCTGCTGTTTCCCGACATCAGCTACAGCTTCTATCCGGTCTACTGCGGACTCTACAACATCGATTACCGCACCATCCCGCTGCGGGAGGATTTCTCCATCGGCGTGGATGATTATCAGCAGGAGAACGGCGGCATCATCTTCCCCAATCCGAACGCCCCCACTGGACGGTTGCTTGCGTTGTCTGATATCGAACAACTGCTGAAGCGTAATCGGGACTCTGCCGTGGTCGTGGATGAGGCCTACATCGATTTCGGCGGCGAGAGTGCCGCCTCACTGATCAATAGCTATCCGAACCTGCTGGTGGTGCAGACCCTGTCCAAATCCCGCTCTCTGGCCGGCCTGAGGATTGGCCTGGCGATGGGGGATGCGGGTCTGATCGAAGCGCTGATCCGAGTCAAAGACAGCTTCAACTCCTATCCGATGGATCGTATCGGCGCCAAAGCGGCGATCGCCTCATTCAAGGATGAGGACTACTTTCAGCAGATCCGCCAACAGATCATCAGCTCCCGGGAAAACCTCACCGATGCACTGACCAAGCTGGGTTTCCAGGTAGTGCCTTCCGCCGCCAACTTTGTCTTTGCCAGCCACCCTGGACATCAGGCAGAGATGATCTCGGCCAAATTACGCGAACAGGGCGTCATTGTTCGCCACTTCAAGCAGCCCCGAATCAAAGATTTTCTGCGCATCACCATCGGCACATCGGAAGAGAACCAAAGACTGCTGGAAGCGCTACAGCAGATCGTCTGAGCTTATTAGTCAGCAGTTGATCAAATTCGGTTATACGTTGACAGCCGACTCATAAGCACTGTTAACCAACATATCCAGACTGTCCGAATCATAGGGCACCGAATACCAGCCATATTCTGTCTGATAACTTTCAAAGCCTCGGGTCATCGGCAAATCCAACTCAGCGCTTTTTGACAGTCTTAAACCGACACGCCTCATTCCTGAAGCATAAGCAAAAACAGTCCCGTTCACATACCAGATAACATAAGCGAAGTTCTGACTGTCGGGGCAAAATGATTTCACACCCTCAAGCCCGGACAGGCATTTTTCAATCGGAGCAATGATGTCAGCATGACAACCCTGCCCCTCCAGCTCCGATAAAACCTGGTGATTTAAGGGATTGTTTAGTTCTGGCGGAACCGGTCTGCTCATGTTTACCACCACTATCAGCAACAGCTGACAACCTTGGAATTCATTTTCATTGGCGTTTATTAGCGTTCATTTGCGGACCAAAATTCTTCCCTGTCTTAAATTCAAACCTCAGCCAGCAACCGATCGATCATCCCCTCCGCCTGACTCAGATAACCACCACCGAACAGGTTCAGGTGGTTGAGAATGTGGTAGAGGTTGTACAACACCTTGCGGGTGGAGTAACCCGGCGACAGCGGCCAGCTCTCCCGGTAGGCATCGTAGAAGCGGTTGCCGAAGCCGCCAAACAGTTCGGTCATCGCAAGGTCCGCCTCCCGATCACCAAAGTAGACTGCCGGATCGTAGATCACCGGTTGCCCCGTCTGATCATAGGCCAGATTGCCACCCCACAGATCACCGTGCAGGATCGAGGCTGTCGGCTGGTGGTCCAGCAGCAGATGAAAGTGATCGAGCAACCGCTCACCCCGCCGCTGCAGACTTCCCCGGTAACCGTTCTCCCCTGCCAATTGCAGCTGGAAACCAAGACGCTGCTCACGCCAGAACTCGATCCAATCATCCTCTCTTTGATTCGGCTGGTGGGTTGAGCCGATGGTATTGTCCCGATGCCAGCCGAAGTAGGGCTGCGCCACCTGATGCATGGCGGCCAGCCTGCGGCCGGCAATCTCCGCACCATCCCGACTGCCGTGTCCCATCTCCAGAAACTCCATCACCAGATAGGCTTGATCTCCACTCACACCACTGCAGACCGGCTTGGGTACTCGAATGGTATGGGTATCGGCCAGGGCCTGGAGCCCCTCAGACTCCGCTTCGAACATATCCAGCAGGGCACTTCGGTTGAGCTTGATGAAGTAGCTGCGCTCACCATCGGTCAAGCGCACCCCGGTGTTGATGCATCCACCACCGATCATTTTAGGCTCTAACGGATTGAATGGAGCATCAGTTGAGTCTGCAATATGCTGCGCGATAATCTGCCAATCATTCATGCCAAATCCCCCTTTGCTGCGGATCAAACCCCGCCCGTTCACGCCTCTGGCAGTCAGTGCTTATTCACAATGTGCTAATGTTGCATCACAACATACAAGGCTTTGCGAATTTTATTACTATTAGAAGTGATTAATATACTATAACTACTTGTTAATTATAGTGTTAGTGAAACTGTTAAAAAAATAGTCAAATTAACAGGAATCCAACAAACACAAGGCCTTGGGCCCTCTATTCCATAAATGTCCACAAAGTTATCCACAGCACTTGTGGAAAAAGTTCTGCCTTAAAACAGTGCATTTTGCCAACCCATTGATAACACCATTTTATGCCCAGATAACACCACTCTTTTCCCATCCCACTTCAAGGCGCCACAACACCACAATGAGCCCTGATGATTGCAATTGAACGATGCACAATGCAGAGTGGCCACTGCTATGGCAAACCGAAACAGCGTCACTGATGTAGAATGACCACACATCGCTCATTCCGCCTTGCCGGAAAATAGAGCAGCCCCAGAAGGGCTGATTGGATTAGTCTTAACAGGCCCAGAAGTCTCGTGATGGAATCGGATACCATATTAAAGATAGCGCTTGCCGGCCCCCTTCGCGGCTACTTCGACTACCTTCCCCCTGAACACAACGGCATCACACTCACCCCCGGATGCCGGTTTGAGATACCTTTTGGCCGCAGCAGCCGAGTGGGCATTCTGATTTCAACCAGCAGCAAATCTTCAGTTCCGACAGGCAAACTGAAACGCGCCCTCTCTCAACTCGACCATACCCCGTTGCTTCAACCTTCAGACCTGCGCCTGCTGAAGTGGGCGGCTGACTACTACGAGCACCCGCTGGGTGATGTGATATTTCATGCCCTGCCTTTGAACCTGAGAAAAAAACCGACCGCTGCCAAAACCAGCCATCCAGGTCTGCGACTGACCCAGGCAGGTGAGGCTTTGGATCCAGACACGCTTTCCAGGGCACCCAAACAACGCAGCGTAATCCTTGCACTTCAACAGCACCCGCAGGGGCTGGCGAAAAGCCTGCTTATGCAGAATCACGAGCTCTCCCCGGCGGTACTGCGCAGCCTGCTGGATAAAGGGCTGATCACCCCCTGTGAGCTCCCCCCCCAGCCACTGCCCAGCGAAGCGGCTCATCAGCTCAACCCGCAACAACAACTGGCGGTCGACACGGTGCGCGAAAAGCTGGACGGATTTCAGGCCTATCTGCTCAACGGGGTAACCGGTAGCGGCAAAACCGAAGTCTATCTGCATCTGGTCACCGATGTTCTGGCCCAGGGGCGGCAGGCATTGATCCTGGTTCCGGAGATCGGACTGACCCCGCAACTGCTGCAGCGTTTTCAACAACGTATGGGGCATGAGGTTGCCGTACTGCACTCCGGACTGGCGGATGGAGAGCGTGAAAAGGTCTGGCACGCGATGCGTCAGATGCGCCAGCGTGTCCTCATCGGAACCCGTTCCGCTGTATTCACGCCAATGCCCGAGCTGGGTCTGATCATTGTCGACGAGGAACATGATCTCTCCTACAAACAGCAGGAGGGTTTTCGCTACAACGCCAGGGATATCTCCCTGGTTCGCGCTCAGCAGACCGGCTGCCCGGTGGTACTCGGCTCAGCAACCCCATCCCTGGAGTCGTTGAGGAACGTTCAGGAGCGCCGTTACCGCCAGCTGGATCTGCCGAAACGGGCCGCCGACGCCAGCATGCCGAGCCTGTCGCTGATCGACATTCGCAATGGCCATCTCAAAGGGGGATTGTCTCCCGCCCTGCTGAAACACCTTCAACAGACCCTGCAGGCCGGAGAGCAGGCGATGCTGTTTCTCAACCGTCGCGGATACGCGCCGATGCTCACCTGTCACGCCTGTGGCTGGCTGACCGACTGTCCCCGTTGCGATGCACGCATGACCCATCACCGCCAGCAGAGACTGCTCTGGTGTCACCATTGCGGTCACCAGCAGAGAGAACCGGCTGTTTGTCCCAGCTGTGGCAGCCCCGACCTGCGTCCGGTCGGTCAGGGTACCGAGCGGGTTGAAGAGGTCTTACAACAACACTTTCCGAATTATCCCCTGGCACGCATCGACCGGGATTCAACCAGCCGCAAGGGAAGTCTGGAAAAACTCTTGAAGCAGGTCCATTCAGGCAGCATCCCTCTTCTGATCGGCACCCAGATGATTGCCAAAGGACACCATTTCCCCGCCGTTACACTGGTGGCCATCCTGGATGTGGATCAGGGACTGTTTGGCGCCGACTTCAGAGCTTCTGAAAGAATGGCCCAGCTGATACTCCAGGTGGCTGGCCGGGCTGGCCGGGCCGAACGTCCGGGACGGGTGATGATCCAGACCCGTCATCCCGACCACCCGTTGATGCAGCTTCTGACCCAACAGGGATATGCGGCTTTTGCCGAGCTGGCCATGCAGGAGCGGCAAATGGCCATGCTGCCCCCTTATGCCCATCAGGCGTTGATTCGCGCAGAAGCCAACCGATCGGACTATCCGGAACTGTTTCTCAAGCAGCTGTTGGAAAGTTGTCAGCAGCTCCAACACGCCACTGAACTGGTGTTCTGGGGACCGGTCCCTGCCCCGATGGAGCGACGTGCCGGTAAGACCAGAGCCCATCTACTGATTCAATCCAATCAACGTCTGCCTTTGCACCGTTGGCTATCGCAAGCTATCGAGATATTCCCGACACTACACCATGCTCGCAAGGTACGCTGGTCTGTGGATGTGGATCCACAAGAGATGCTCTAGTCTGATTAGCATCATCCAAAGAATCGGGATCGGTTGAGAAATTGAAGATGGCTCGCGCCAGCAGAAAAATAGATCCAGACTCTTAAACCTCAACTCAATGGACCATTTCATGGAAACGGACTGGGGAGTCACTAACTCAACAGCGTTCTTTTACTCACCAACTCAGCAATCCAACCATTATCAGAGTATCAATTAAAAATACGATTCATAAAATATCGCTCGAACACTTAAACAGTTAGTTGGAGCGAAATAGATTATGACGGGTCATTCACTTGTCGACTGCCACGCAAATAGAACACAACCCACTAGCAACATGCTATGAGTTCGAGTGTTTATATGTTATTAAAAAGATTCTCGATTCAAGCAGACATTAAGTTAGCTTTACCTCTTATTATTTAAAACCTGTTTCATTAACCACAAACTGATGCAAACAGGCCATGTGACTCTCTGGTTGGTGACTTATGGATACAAACTACCTGCCACTTCACGAGATCATTATTGAGCTCCGTTCATTGACCAGGAGCAAGTCAACCGGCTATCTCTTCATCGTCAGCAGCGAACAACACTCTGCCACATTCGGCCTTGAACAGGGCCGCATCGTCTCCCTCCAGTGCAGACTTCGCACTGGCGAAAAAGCCATTCCTCTGATAGCCAACATCAAATATGGTTCCTGTCGATTTGAGGAGAGCATAAGCCTGATAAGAAAGATGCAGCTTGAAGACAACGAAACCATCTTCAACCAGATACTCTCCCTACACGAACAGTTGATTGAAGCTGAAGCAGAGCAACCGAAAAATGCTGCGATAAACAACGACGGCGATAATCGTCCCATACAACTTTCCGATCAGCAGAGAAGCGACATAGAGAGCAGCCTGATGGAAGAGATTGGACCGATGGGCAGTTTTGTCATGGATACAATTGAACAATGCAACGAATTTGATTCAATCAAAGATATCATCAATGATGAGATCGACCGACCCGATATCGCTCAGGCACTTCTAATGAAGATCGATAAAATTATCAACCAAACCGCATGAGTTGGAATTGATTGAAAACAAAACCGAACCACCTTCAACTGACCAATTATTACCTTAGAGCCTGTTAACACTTCATCGCACCGACTCACAACCATTGATACCAAACAGTTGAATCAAACTGATAAGTGCTCGCTATCACCAGACTGCGAGTGAAATGAAGACAATTTCAACCGATGAGTTTTAGAACACCATTTAGTTATAGTTATTGCTTCCGTTAATTTGTTTGGTTTAGATTACCCTGGTTTTTATAGGGATGTGAAGGATCACTGAACATCAACACACAACCTTGGATTCATTTAATAAGGAACTGACACGTATCAGTTTGTTGGTGATTCGATGGCGTATTGGCGTTACCGGTTGTTGAAACCGCCAATCAGTCTTAACACGCTGCTCTACACTCGGCTACCCGTAGAGAGTCAGAAACAAGACAAATTCACTGGTCCGATATTCCGGATTGCCCAGTCTATTCTGCTGTTCATGCAACAGACTCTCAACTCAAAGCCGACATCCAAAATCAGCTTACGCTCAATCAAACCAACCGATTTGGCCAGACCACCTCGTCGGCGCAAAAGCAGATTACACAAAGAGATAACCAGCCCGGCAATCACCCCAAAAAAACCGTCATCACAACCATCAATGTCCAACAGCTACAACACGGAAAGTATTCAACAGGAGCACAAGGAATTATTCATAAAAACCAACCATCAACCCCAGCAGTCAATCTGCACAACCAATATCGAATTTTCATACTGATCGATAAATTGCAGCAACACTTGAGACTACCCATTCAATAAATTTAGAAAACTTTACACGAGGAGAAACCAATGAAGTTTTACAGGATACTCTTGGCCATATCATTTTCAATCGCCATATTGAGCGGAAACGCATCGGCAGCACAACTTCCCGGCTCGATTGTGGATACCCAGTGGCTGGCGAAAAACCTGAAAGAGGTTCAAGTCATCGATGTACGTTCCAACAAAGCCACTTTCACAACCCAACCTGTGTTCGAACTACAGGAAAAAGCCAAACGGGAAGTACTGACACAGGCTGGCGGACATATCGAAAACGCCATTCTGCTGCCCTACAAGTCAATTCGCGGTGAACGTCAGGTCGACGGTCAGAAAGTCAAATATCTGCTACCGGAAAAGGCCGACTTCGAACAACTCATGCAAGCAGCCGGATTAAATTCCGGCAAGCCGATTGTCATCGTCTCAACCGGCATGACTCCGAAGCGGGTCAACGAAGCACTGCGTCTTTTCTGGCAATTAAAGTATTTCGGTGAAGACAATGTCGCCGTACTGGATGGTGGACTGGCGGCCTGGCTCAACGATGGACACGAAGTCGTTACCACTGGGGGAAGCACTGCTCCAGGTAACTGGAAAGCCACTGCAACCCGCGCTGAACTGATCGCCACTCCGGATGATGTCTCGAGCGCCGAAGCCGAGGTACAACTGATCGATGCCCGTGGCACAGAACAGTTCTACGGTATCAACAAGCGGGATTATGTGTCAGCTTTCGGCCATATCAGAGGCGCAAAAATGCTGCCTACTGAAGTGCTGTTCCGTAAGGACCGTGATGCAATCAAATTCTACTCCCCGGAGGCCTACCGTTCGATTCTGGAGATCAGCGACATCGAAGCCGACAAACCGACCATCTTCTACTGCAACAGCGGTCACCTTGCCGCTGGCCCCTGGTTTATCGAACATGAACTTGTCGGCAACAGCAAAGCACGCCTGTTCGATGGTTCGATGCACCAATGGACTCTGCAGAACCGCCCGGTAAGAACCGTGATGCTCGAACCGCTTCCGGCAACCTGTAAGTCAGGCATGAGCAAGCCAGGCTGCTGAGAAGTCCAATGAGTCTTGCGTCCCGGGAAACGACAAAAACAGGATCGGTTTCAACCGCTTTTTATAGAGGACTGTTTATCATCTATCTGGTCAGTATATTGACCGCCATACCGACCATCTATTTTATCACCAAGGATGAACTCTATTCTCAAGCTGACAAGGAACTCAAGCTCATGGTCGACGTGGTCCGCTCCGCACGCTCTATCGTCAGGGAGCGGACCAGACCCCACTTTCTACCCCAGGGGGTCTTCTTTCCACCCGTGGTCTCCTCCACCGTAATGGCGAAGGAGCTTGCAACGCAGTTCAAAAAACTGCAACCCAGCTATCTGATCCGAATGGTGAGTGACAATCCACTCAACAAGGACAACTACCCACAAGGACTTGAACTGAAGGTGCTGGAGATGTTGCGCTATGGCAACCCGGATGACGGGCTCGTGATGACCGGCGACATTCAGGGTCGTCAGTATCTGATCTCGGCGGCAGCAACCAAGGTCAGTGATGGCTGCCTGATCTGTCATGGCTCCGCAAAAACAGCACCGCAGGAGATCGTCGAGCGATACGGCACCAGTTCGGGTTACGGTTGGCAGTCCGGCACAATCATCGGCGCCAGCCTGGTCGGGGTGCCCCTGGCCGATCTCAACTCAGCCGTTCTGAAAAGATTCCTGATTGTTATCGCATCCATCACGGTACTCTTTGCGATCGTGCTATTGGTGCTTAACCGGGTTGTGCAACAGAAGATCATACAACCCATACAGGAGATTACAGAGATCGCCAAAGAGGTCAGTCTTGGGCGCAGCAATCAACCGTTTTACTCAGAAAGAGATGATGAGATTGGCGCTTTGACCCGCTCATTCGAACTGATGCGCCGTAGCGTCAACATTGCCGCGAAAAAGATCAGCAAACTCTCTCAAGGCAATAAGTGAAACCAAGCTAACGGAATCCCATTCCTCGATAAGATCGTAGGGGATGGGATTCTGTTAAACCTGCAACTATTCAGCCATCCGACTGGCTTCGATCTCAGCCGAGATCGCCTGAATGTCCTCGTGGCGAACATCCTTTCCGGTTACCAGAAAGATCACAAAGCCGCCAATATTCTTGGCGTGACCACCGATTCGCTCAAGCGCACGCAGAGCCAGGACAATATCCACAACGGAACCTACGTTGCGGGAGTCTTCCATGATGAAGGTTGAAAGACGACGCAGACTTCCTCTGAAATCCTCGTAGAGTTTCTTGTCCATTTCGATCACTTCCAGTGCCTTATCCAGATCGAGCTCGGTAAAGGCCACCAGACTCAGCCCCAGCATCTCATCGACAGACTCCGACATGTCATAGATGTCATGCAGAATCTCTTTGCTGGGTGGGTTTTTGCCATTGTCATAGAAGTGAATGGTCAGGTTGGCGATCTTACGCGCTTCATCCCCCACCCGCTCCAGATCCGAGATGGTCTTCTGAACGGTCAGGATATCTCGCAGATCCTTCGCCATCGGCTGACGCTTGGCGATCAAGCGGATGATCTCTTCATCCGCCTGTATATCGATTTCATTCAGTTTACGATCACGGTCGATCACCTGGCCGGCCGCCTTCGGATCTTCATCCTTCAGTGTCTGTACTGCCCGGCGCAGCTGGTCCTGCCCCAGGTTGCCCATATCCAGTACCAGCTTGTTCAGATGATCAAGCTCTGCGCTATAGGCCTTGACGATATGTCCGCTTGTCATTTCATTCATTGCAGATCCACCCTCGAATCAGCCGAAACGGCCGGTGATGTAGTCTTCAGTCAGTTTGTGTCTTGGTGAGGTGAAGATCTGATCGGTCTCCCCCACTTCGATCAGTTTACCTAAATGAAAATAGGCAGTACGTTGACTGACACGGGCGGCCTGCTGCATGGAGTGGGTGACGATCGCAATGGTGAAGTTTTCACGCAACTCGTCGATCAACTCCTCGATTTTGGCCGTGGCGATCGGATCCAGTGCCGAACAGGGCTCATCCATCAGAATCACTTCAGGACTGACCGCAATTGCCCGGGCGATACAGAGTCGCTGTTGCTGACCACCGGAGAGTCCGGTACCCGGCTGATCGAGCCGATCCTTTACCTCTTCCCAGAGGCCGGCTCGCTGCAGTGACTTCTCGACGATGGAATCCAGATGCTGTTTGTCATCGCAAAGCCCATGAATCCTTGGGCCATAGGCAATGTTGTCATAGATCGACTTCGGAAACGGATTCGGTTTCTGGAATACCATGCCGACACTGGCTCGTAACGGCACCACATCCAAACCGCCGTCGTAGATATCCTGACCATCCATTTTGATCTGACCGGTAACCCGGCAGATATCGATGGTGTCATTCATCCGATTGAGGCAACGCAGGAAGGTCGACTTACCACAACCGGAGGGGCCAATCATCGAGATTACCTGATTTTTGCCCACGTCCAGGCTGACATCGAAGATCGCCTGTTTTTCGCCATAGTAGACATCCACATTCCGGCAGGTCATTCGTGGGTCATCCACATAGACCTCACCCACGGTGCCCTCGGCAGTGCGATTCTGTTTCATCGCAGCGCCTGCTTCACTCTGTAAACCCGTTTTTGCGGTACTTGTATCATTCATCACTTGTTCCACAATGTCCTCACTTGCGCCAACTTACCAACGACGCTCAAATTTCTTTCTCAGCCAGACCGCCAACAGATTCATGCTGATGAGAAAGGCCAGCAGTACCATGATCGCTGCGGATGTACGTTCCACGAAAGCACGCTCCGGACTGTCCGCCCAGAGGTAGATCTGTACCGGCAGTACCGCTGACGGATCCATCACACTGCCCGGAACATCAACAATAAAGGCAACCATGCCGATCATCAGCAGGGGTGCGGTTTCACCCAACGCCTGCGCCATGCCGATGATGGTGCCGGTCAACATACCCGGCAGCGCCAAGGGCAGCACATGATGGGTAATGGTCTGCATCGGCGAGGCCCCGATACCGAGGGCTGCCTCGCGGATCGAAGGGGGGACCGACTTGAGCGCTGCACGACTGGCGATAATAATCGTCGGCAGGGTCATCAGCGCCAGTACCAGACCACCAACCAGAGGAACCGATCTTGGCAGGCCGAAAAAGTTGATGAAAACCGCCAGGCCCAACAGACCAAAGACAATCGAAGGAACCGCTGCCAGATTGTTGATATTCACCTCGATCAGATCTGTCCAACGGTTCTTCGGTGCAAACTCCTCCAGGTAGACCGCCGCCGCAACCCCAACCGGAAAGGCGATCGTCAAACAGATCAACAAGGTGAAAAAAGAGCCGGCTATCGCACCTTTGATGCCGGACAGCTCGGGCTCTCTGGAATCCCCTGCGGTAAAGAAGGTGGTATTGAAGCGTTTCTCAATCCGATCCTGTTCCTGCAGGAGATGGATCCAGCCCAGCTGGTTATCCTTGATGCGTCGATCGCTCTCCGGCAGACGCAGATCGATATGTCCTTTGATCAACATATCCACATCGTCGTCAGCCACCACCCAGACTTCAGCTTTGCTGCCGATCAGGGCTGGATTACTCATCACGGCGTTTCTGAGCTCATAGGAGGCACCGGTACTGATCAGACCATACAGCACCTTCTTCTCACGCCGGTTGGTCACCTCAGGAAACATCTGCCGCATCGAAGCCTTGATCAATCCACCGTAGTTGGCTCGTGACAGCACTTCTGGATCGGTTTCACCGATTGGCGCGATCATCTCCGGATCGTAAAACACATCCAGCTTTACATAGGTCTGCTGAAATGCGGTATAGCCATTGGAGATGATGGTGATAAAGAGAAACGAGACAAACAGCAGGCCCAGGATGATTGCACCCAGACCAAGCCAGCGGAAATGTCTCTCTTTGCGATAACGGCGATCCAGCCCCTGCTGCACCCGCTCCATGGTTTTTTGATGTTGCTGCTGATTATTCATACTGTTCCCGATACTTGCGTACGATGTGCAGGGCAATCATGTTGAGCGCCAGGGTGATGACGAACAACACCAGAGCCAGAGCAAAGGCCGCCAGGGTCTTGGCACTGTCAAACTCCTGATCCCCCACCAGCAGGGTAACGATCTGCACGGTTACCGTGGTCACCGCCTCGAGGGGGTTGGCGCTGAGATTGGCAGATAGCCCGGCCGCCATGACCACGATCATGGTCTCACCAATTGCCCGAGAGACAGCCAGCAGGACACCACCAACGATACCCGGCAAGGCCGCCGGTATGATCACATTGCGGATGGTCTCGGAACGGGTGGCGCCGAGGCCGTAGGCGCCATCACGCATCGCCTGGGGAACCGCATTGATGACGTCGTCCGAGAGGGAGGAGACGAACGGGATGATCATAATGCCCATCACCACACCGGCAGCCAGAGCCGACTCGGAGGAGACGGTCAAACCGATATTGGTACCCATGTCTCTGAAGAAGGGCGCCACAGTCAAAGCGGCGAAAAAGCCGTACACCACAGTCGGTATACCAGCCAACACCTCGAGTACCGGCTTGGCCAGGGTACGAAAGCGTTTACCTGCATATTCCGCCATATAGATCGCCGACATCAATCCGATCGGTACCGCCACGATCATTGCAATCAGAGTGATCAGCATGGTGCCTGCAAACAGGGGAACAGAACCGAACACCCCGGAGGAACCCACCTGGTCAGGCCGGATTGCAGTTTGCGGCGACCACTCCAGGCCGAAGAGAAATTCAGTGACCGGGATCTGCTGAAAAAACCTCATGGACTCAAACAGTACCGACAACACGATACCGATGGTGGTGAAGATCGCCAGGGTGGAACTCGAGAGCAGAAAAAAGTTGATCGCTTTTTCAACCCGATTGCGTGCCCGCTGCTCTCGGGTAATGGTGCGTCGTGCCCACAGGCCTGCCAGAATCGCCACACTCAGCGCTACCACGAACAGCGCCATATGACTGATATCCATCAGGCTGCTGTAGTGGTCTGCCGCCTGCTGCATGGTCTGATCCACAGTGGACGAGACGATATCGCCTTTCGACAGATTGCGAACGTCATTGAGCACCAGATCAAGACGTTCCGGGGGTAAGCTCTGCAACTCCTGAGGAAGCGACTCGACCACGATGCCGGTGACCACCGTCTCTTCGAATGAGATCCAGAGCGATAACAGAATCAATGCCGGAATGCCGCACCACATGGCGGTCTGCAATCCGTAATAGGAGGGCAGGGAGTGAAGATCGCGTATCTTTCCCCCGACAATACTGAGAGAGCGTTTGCGCCCAAAATAATAGGCCAGTGACATCAGGCCCAATAAAAGAATGATCAGTGTGGAGGTGTGCATCTTCTCTACTACCCGGAAAAAAAGCGGCTACTTGCGTTTCACAAGTAGCCGCTCCTTGCAGCCTAAGTATCAGCCGATTAGAGTTTTAGAGGTTTCATCGCTTCGATGTCGCTCTTGAACGCTTTACGCTCTTCAGTAGGCATCGGGATCAGACCCTTGTCAGCCAGATAACCCTCTTCACCCCAGGCTTTGTCGCTGCTGAACTCAGCCAGGTATTCAATGATGCCGGGGATCTTGCCCATGTGTGCTTTCTTCACATAGAAGTAGAGCGGACGGGATACTGGATAACTACCATCGGCGATCAGTTCGAAAGTCGGGGCAACACCGTCGATCAGGGAGCCCTGAACCTTGTCGGAGTTCTGATCCAGGAAGCTGTAGCCGAATACGCCCAGAGCGCCTTTGTTGGCTTCCAGTTTCTGCACGATCAGGTTGTCGTTCTCACCGGCTTCGATGTATTTGCCATCTTCACGAACGGTGTGGCAGAGCGACTTATAGGCTTTCTTGTCTTTCTTCTTCATGGCTTTGATCCAATCGATCTTCTTACAGCCACCTTCCATAGCCAGTTCGGCGAAAGCGTCACGGGTACCGGAAGTGGGAGGAGGACCCAGCACTTCGATCGCCATGTCAGGCAGATCCTTGTTCACCTCTTTCCAGGTGTTGTAAGGGTTGGCAACCAGTTTACCGCTCATGGGATCTTTCGGATCCGGAACCTGTTTAGCGAGCGCCAGGAAGATGTCCTTACGGGTTACTTTGAACTGAGGAGCCTTTTTGGAGTTGGCCAGTGCGATACCGTCGTAACCGACTTTGACTTCGATGATATCGTTGATGCCGTTACCTGCGCAGCGCTCAACTTCAGAGCTTTTGATGCGACGGGACGCGTTGGTGATATCAGGATGCTCAACACCGACGCCGGCACAGAAGAGCTTCAAACCACCACCGGAACCGGTAGATTCGATTTTCGGGGTTTTGAACTTGGTGGTTTTGCCGAACTGCTCAGCAACCACGGTAGCAAATGGGTATACGGTCGAGGAACCGACTACGCTGATGTAGTCGCGGGCTGAGGCCATGCTCACAAAACCGGTCAGCGAAAGTGCGACCGCTGCTGAAATCAGCTTCTTCATAGTATTTCTCTCCTTACGAGAATTTTGTCAATAAAAGGGTTTGTCGTTTTATTGGGTGTGCAGAGCATAGGCCCGTAAGATGAATACTGGATGAGATTTGAATGACAGTTTTGTTACAGTCACAACAGCTCACCGCCACCCCTCTGGAGAGACGCAAGATTCAACGGAATGAAAGGCGGGAGATGCTTGATTTAGCAGAAAAGATAGAGGATCAGAGCTTGTCGGAAAAACGGTAGCCTGCGCCCCGAACAGTTTGTAACAGCTTCTCTTTACCAGAGGGCTCCAGCGCCTTGCGTAGACGCCGTATATGCACATCGACGGTACGCTCTTCGATATAGACGTTGGTTCCCCAGACCCGGTCGAGCAACTGACTACGGGAGAAGACCCGCTCCCGGTGGGTCATGAAATAGTGCAGCAGGCGGAACTCGGTTGGGCCCAGCTCGATCACAACCTCATCGGAGGTGACCCGGTGGCTGACCGGATCGAGTTGCAGACCACCACAATCCAGCACTTCCCCGGCCAACAGCGGCGATACTCTCCGCAGGATCGAGCGGATGCGAGCCAGCAGTTCCCTGGCTGAGAAGGGCTTGGTGACATAGTCCTCGGCACCGATATCCAGTCCGGCGACTTTGTCGTTCTCCTCACCCTTGGCGGTGAGCATGATGATCGGGATCGATTCCGTCTCCCGGTCTTTTTTCAAACGACCGGCCAGTTCGATACCACTCATCCCCGGCAGCATCCAATCCAGCAGGATCAGATCGGGGCGGGACTTTTTGATCTGACTGATCGCCTGGGTGGCATCTTCGGCGAAATCCGCCTGAAAACCGTCCTGCTCGAGGATGAAACGCAGCATCTCACCAACCGCCGGTTCGTCGTCAACTGCCAGTATTCTTGGGATTGTCATCTCCGTATCCATAAGCTGCCAATATTTAGCGCCATATTAAACAGGAGGTTTGTTACATGGAGATGACAACTGAACAGCGGATTTCATCTAACACTCCCTGTGATTGTGAACGGATTGGGGTCCTGGAAATCAAGGATGTACATCCACAGGGGCGGTCAGAGCAACCGCAGCGACTCTTCTGAGATCCGAGGCTTCTGCAATCACCGACTCATAGAGCTCTGCCTGGGGTTTCCAGAACATCACCCCGACACCATCCTGCTGGGTGTGGGTGACCACCCCCATGATCGACCACTGCCGGCCACCACGGAACAGCTCCAGTTCCACCAGAGCCCCGCTCAGCATGGTCAGGCTCTCGGTACGCAGATAGATCCCCTGCATGGAGCAGTTCACCGCTTTTGCCGGAAGCAACCGCTGTTTTCTATAGCGGATATAGACCTCGCCATCCATCGGATAGCGCTTACTGTATCGTTTCTCAACTGGCATTTTCTTTTCCTTGGTATCTTCGTGAGCCAAGTGTAGGTAGCCAATATGACTAACGTGTGACGAGAGGATGAAGCCTTTCTGACTTGAAATCATTAGATTTTTCAGCTCAAAACGAACCCGAAACATACTCTTTACAAAGGCAGTTATGCGGAATTCTGATAGCTCAACAAGACAAACCGCCAATCACCGCTAATCTACGCAAATCATGGCCGCAACTTGACAATTATTTGCGCTACTTCGCGGTGATTGGCGTTCATTGGCGGTTATTCTCTTAAACTCCGCCAGCAAAATTGGGCGTAACCGCATAAAGTTAAGCACCACCCGGAGTTATCCCCAGTTTCAGCCATTTTTCGACAATGTCTCGAAATGCAACAAATTCTCGGGAATATCCCACGAACAGGCCAATTCCTGGTATCCTTGCCCGCCTCTGAAAGTGGTTAATCCGATATCTGAAATGAAGAAGCAAATCGAGCAATTGGTCGTCACGGCACTGCAGCACCTCGCTACCCAGGATATGATTCCGTCCGATTCCCTGACGGCACCTAAAATTGAACGGGCCAGAGACAGCAAACATGGCGATTTCGCCACCAATGCGGCGTTGGTACTGGCTAAACCCGCCGGTAAAAACCCCAGGGAGCTGGCCCAGGCGATCATCGACGCCCTACCCGCCTCCGAGCTGGTGGAAAAGTGCGATATCGCCGGACCCGGATTTATCAATTTCACACTCTCGTCAACGGCTTATCACAGTCTGATTCCCACCATCATCAGTCAGGCCGATCGCTATGGACGAAGCGACCTGGGGGCAGGTAAAAAGGTCCAGGTGGAGTATGTTTCAGCCAATCCCACCGGCCCTCTGCATGTGGGGCACGGCCGCGGTGCAGCCTATGGATCGGTGGTCGCCGACCTGCTCGAAGCGGTGGGCTATCAGGTTCACCGGGAATATTATGTCAACGACGCGGGGCGCCAGATGGATATCCTCGCCACCTCGGTCTGGCTTCGCTACCTGGAGCTGTGCGACGAGAGCCTGACCTTTCCCGCCAATGGCTACAAAGGCGACTACGTGTGGGATATCGCCGCCACCCTGCACCGGGATCACGCTGAGGATTACAAAGTTGCGGCGGAAACCCTGTTCGAGGGAGTACCCGCTGACGAACCCGATGGTGGCGACAAGGAGGCCCATATCGACGGCCTGATCCAGCAGGCGAAAAAACTGCTGGGGGACAATCGCTACCGGTTTGTCTTCGAACTGGGTCTGAACACCATACTCGACGATATCCGCGATGACCTCTCCCTGTTCGGGGTCAACTATGAAGAGTGGTACTCGGAACGCAGTCTGATGGAGTCCGGCGCGGTGAATCAGGTGATCGAACGCCTGCGCAGCAGCGGACACCTCTACGAAAAAGGTGGTGCACTCTGGTTCCGCTCGACCGATTTCGGCGACGAAAAGGACCGGGTGGTGGTGCGGGACAACGGCCAGACCACCTACTTTGCATCGGACATCGCCTACCACCTGGACAAACTGCAGCGCGGTTTCGAGCGGGTCATCGATGTCTGGGGCGCAGACCACCACGGCTATGTGCCGAGGGTCAAGGCCGCCCTGCAGGCACTGGGTGAGGATGCGGACAAACTCGACGTACTGCTGGTGCAGTTCGCGATTCTCTACCGGGGCGGTGAAAAGGTGCAGATGTCGACCCGTTCCGGTGAGTTCGTCACCCTGCGGGAGCTGCGTAAAGAGGTGGGCGCCGATGCGGCCCGCTTCTTCTACGTGATGCGCAAATGTGAGCAGCACATGGACTTCGATCTGGATCTGGCCAAATCCCAGTCGAATGACAATCCGGTCTACTACGTACAGTATGCCCATGCCCGTATCTGCAGTGTGCTGCAGCAGGCGGCGGAGCAGCAGATCACCATTGCCAGTGACGCCAGCGCCATCGATTACGCCTGCCTGGTCGAATCCCAGGAGGAGGCTCTGCTGACCAGCCTGGCCAAATATCCGGAAGCACTGGAGCTCTCAGCCCTGAATGAGGAGCCTCACCAGTTGACCCACTATCTGCGGGATCTGGCCACCGACTTCCATACCTACTACAACGCCCACAAGTTCCTGGTGGAGGATGACAAGCTGCGTGATGCCCGCCTGCAGCTGATCCTGGCAACCCGCCAGGTGATCCGTAACGGCCTTGGACTGCTGGGTGTCTCCGCACCTGACAAGATGTAACTGTCGTGGCGGATTACAAACACCGAGCGAGAAGCAAGAAAAAGCGCCCCGCCAGCTGCAGCCATGGGCTGTTCTTTTTCGGCGGTCTGGTGGCCGGACTGTTTCTGGCGGGACTCGCCTGGCTGCAGCTGAGCCCCGGACTCAGAAGTCATGAGATCCCCGGTATTGCCACCAAGCCGCAGCAGAACAGGGAACAACCACAACAGCAGGCGCCAAAGCCTAATTTCGAGTTCTATACCATACTGCCCGAGATGGAGGTGGTGATTCCCGATGAGGAGATCGTCACCCCCGAGCCAACCAACACACCACGCAGACCCGAGCCAAGCGAAAATCGCCAGGCAAACCGGGAACGCAGCAATGGGGGTTATATCCTGCAGATGGGTTCATTCAGAAAACATCAGGATGCGGACCGCCTGAAAGCCAGACTGGCGCTGATCGGTATCGAAGCCGAGATTCAACGGGTCAGCATCAACAACCGGGACACCTACCACCGGGTACGCAGTGGACCCTACCGCTCTCAGTCGCAACTCAACAGCGCGCGTAAACTGGCCAAGCAGAACGGCATTACCAGTTTGGTGATCAAGCTTAAAGAGTAGGTTTTTTTAAGTCCGCAAATGAACGCCAAAAAACGCAAATCAGAGCGTTGATACCCACAAGAGGCGAATCTGCACAGTCACCGGCTCCACTGCGCGATTGCACGATATAACTGGCATTCTCCCAGCCAGCAAGGTGGACCGGAGTCAGCTCATCTACACTGGTTCCAGAACTGAATTCACCATCGGTGATCTAGCCGCAGCGGAGTTAGGAACATTTGAGCCCTAAAATATCAGGGTTGGCGTAAACTTTTGAAGATTTTTTATGCAACAAACGGATTAAGCTGGTCTAGGGCCGAGTTGGTTGGTATGTAAATGTGATGTATTATTACATCATGCAATGATCTTCTTATTAGGAGAACCAGACATGGCAGGTACCAGGGCAAGCCTTTCTATATCGACGCCAAATGAATCCTGGCTTCAAGCCCAAATTGATAGTGGTGAGTTCGCGAGTCGCAGTGAAGTCGTCAACGATCTTATCCGCAAGGCCAGGGAAAAAGATCGGGAGGCTGAATATATCCGCACCAAATTGCTCGCCAGTGAGAAATCCTTGGAAGAACACGGATGGGTAAAGGAAACACCGAATGAAATGCTCGACGGCTTCAAGGAAAGAGCCCGTCATGATGGCAAAATATAGAATCTCACCGAGCGCCAGAGATGACCTGGAACGGATTTGGCGTTACGGCGTCGAGTGCTGGGGGATGGAGACGGCCGACGCTTACCACGCGGCATTTTTCAATCACTTTGAAGAATTGGCAGAGAACCCCCGCCTCTACGCCGAGATCGATTTCCGGCCGGGATATCGACGAAGTCTATGCGGTAAAGAGAGCGTTTTTTTTCGGATTGATGGCGACATAGTAGAAATCATGGCCATCCTCGGCAAACAAGATGTTGAGGGATGGTTATAGCTGCTAGGGAAAGGCCTCAAACTGCCTTTGCCATGACCGATTGATCCACCTGCTGGCTAAGTAGCACAGAACCACCTACCGGTGAAGATGTAGGTATCGTCACCCGTACCACCGAGAAGCAGATCATTCAAGTAAAGAAAATCACCTTGACGAACTAACCCCGCCACGCCACACATAAAGCTCCATTGACGAGGGATCACATCGATTGCAACTGCTGCCACACTCCGCTTTCAGCCTGCGTCGCTCTACCCGGCCTTTTCGCTCCCACTGTTCGAGCATCCCCCGCACCGCATCGGCATCCGCATCCAGGTGGCGGGCGATATCGGCCAGCGACGCCTCGCCCCGTTGCTGCAGATAGTCGCGGATTGCTGACAGCATCAGGCTTTCACCCCACTGTCGCTCTGCTCACGCAACGACCAGAATCTCAGTCCGACGATGGTGGCCACCAGCATACCGAGCAGAACAGTGACCCAGAAAAATCCGCTATCCGGATGACTATCGTAGGTGGAGAGCTGATAGAAGAGGCTGGCGCTGATATAGGCAACCCCTGTCGACCAGGCAACGACGAAGGCGGCCCATCTCGGTCCGGCTTCCCGGCGGATTGCGCCGATCGTGGCCACACAGGGCGAATAGAGCAGAATGAACAGCAGATAGGCAAACGCCCCGGCCTGGCCATCAAAGCGAGCCGCCATGGCGCCGAAAACCCCCACATTGATCTGCTGTGCCTCAGCCGCCGCCTGCTGATTGGAGATATCCCCCACATCCATCGCCAGCGGATCGGTGACCAGATCCTTCACGCCCAGCAGATTCTCAGGTACGGTCGCGGCCGCCTCACGAACGGCACGCCAGAATTCGAACGCATCATGCTGCGGCTCGATACCCGCCTCATCATTGGCAAGATTGGTGTAGAGCGCATCCAGGGTACCCACCACGGTCTCCTTGGCGAGAATCCCGGTAAACACCCCAACCGTCGCCGGCCAGTTATCCTCCGAGATGCCCATCGGCGAGAGTACCGGGGTGACCGCCTTGCTCACTGCACTGAGCACCGAATGCTCCGTATCCTCGTTTCCGAAGCTGCCATCGGTGCCAATCGAGTTGAGGGTGTTGATCACCAGCACCATCAGGACAATCACCTGGCCTGCCTCCTTGATGAACAGCTTCACCCGGTCCCAGGTTCGCAGCATCACCCCGCGCAGGGTCGGCATGTGGTAGTGGGGCAGTTCCATCATGAAGCCTGAGCTCTCCCCCGAGAGCAGCGTCTTCTTCATGATCAGTCCGGTCAATATGGCGACCACGATGCCGATCAGATAGAGACCGAACACCAGGTTCTGACCACTCTCAGGAAAGAAGGCGGCGGCGAACAGCACATACACCGGCAGACGGGCGCCGCAGGACATGAACGGATTCATCAGGATGGTCAGCTTACGCTCCCGGTCACTCTCCAGAGTGCGGGTCGCCATTACCGCAGGCACGTTACAGCCGAAGCCGACGATCATCGGCACGAAGGCCTTGCCGGGCAGTCCGATGGAGCGCATGAAGCGATCCATGACAAAGGCGGCCCGGGCCATGTATCCGGAATCCTCCACCACGGAGAGAAACAGATAGAGCGCGGTGATGATGGGAATGAAGGTGGCCACCACCTGGATGCCGCCGCCAGCACCATCCGCCAACAGCACCACCAGCCAGTCGGGCAATCCCCAGCTATTGAGCAGATGGCCGAAACCATCGACGAACAGCGCCCCGGCGACCCCATCGAAAAAGTCGATGAAGGCGCCACCGATGTTGATGGCGAACATGAACATCAGATACATCACGGCAAGAAAGATCGGGATGCCGAAGAGACGACTGAGCACCAGTTTGTCGATCCGGTCACTGACCGTCTTCTCCAGCCGGCCATGGTTACGGGTAGCTATCTGGGCAATCGCATGGGCATGGCTGAAGCGGGAGTCCGCAATGTGGATGTCGAGCTCCTCGTCCACCCTGTCCTCGACCATTTTGCCCCAATGCCTGATCCGTTCACGCAGCAGATCATCCGCATAGTTGAGGGCGAACTCATCCCCCTCCAGCATCTTCAACAGCAGCCAGCGACGTTGTGAATGGTATCGACTCTCCGGCAGCTGCAAACCTGTTTCCAGATCGGTGATCGCCTGCTCAACCATCTCATCCTGGGCCAACGGAAAACCCCCATTGACCCGCTCGGCAGCCAGATCCTGAATCGCCCCTTTGAGCTTGGTGACGCCCTCACCACTGACCGCCACAATCGGTATCACCTGGCAGCCAAGCTCTTCGCTGAGACGCTGAATATCGATCTCGAGACCGCGCTTGCGCGCCACATCCATCATGTTCAATGCCAGGATCAGGGGCACTCCCATCTCCAGCATCTGCACCGTGAAGTAGAGATTACGCTCCAGATTGGAGGCATCCACCACATTGACGATCAGATCCGCCTCACCGGAGAGCAGATAGTCACGGGTAACCTTTTCATCCTGGGAGGAGGCATCCAGGGAGTAGATACCGGGAAGATCGACCGCATTCACCTCGTCACTGTCGATGGTGAACTGGCCCTCCTTGCGATCAACCGTAACGCCAGGCCAGTTGCCGGTGCGCTGTCGAATACCGGTGAGGATATTGAACAGAGCGGTTTTGCCACAGTTGGGATTGCCGGCCAAAGCAATGGTCAAGATGCCCGAATTGGGTCTGCTGCTGGATGATTCGGAGTCGTGGCGGGCCATGTCGTGTTTCTGGATCCTGGGATTAAACCGTTTTGTCGAACGGGCTGAGCAGCAGCTTCTCCGCCACACCGGAGCCGAGAGCCACCCGATTGCCCTGACAAGCCACAACCACACCGCTTCCACGACGTTGCAGCAGTTCGATTTCCGAACCCGTCCGCAGGCCAAGACTGAGCAGCCGGTGGACCAGAAGACGTCCACCCAGAACCCGTTTGATTGCGGCTCGGCTGCCGACTGGTAGATCAGACAGCTTCACCAGATCGTCTGAGAGGGTAGATTTCAAAGCCACTTGTCCTGAGGAGAGTATTCAGTCATCAAATGTTAATGATTCTCATTAGAGCAGGGTTCCCCCTGCTATGCAATGATCTTTTTACAGTAATTGCCGATTAACTAATAGACTGAGCGTCAACATCACTCAGACAGGACTATTGCGGCCGCTTCCTCAACAGGTCGATTCGATGTGGTTTTAGAAAATGGGCTCCGTCATCTCGCAGGTGCTGACTGAAAGCCTCTCTGATCTGCTGGTATCGCTGCTCATCCAGATCCAGCTTGGTATGGGTCACCTTGAGAAACCGGGATTCGAACACTTCCCAGCTCTCATAACAGCCGGGGACATTCAGAAACAGCTGTTGCTGCAGAGCCATATCATCCCGTTCCGCCAAACTGCGAATCGCGTCAAAAGCGGCTTGCCGCACCTTTTTTTCATCATGGATAAGGCTCATCAGTGCATTGAAGTCTCCGCTGTAGACCGGCTCGGAGAAGTAGGCATAACCGCCGGGCTTGAGCACCCGCGCAATCTCATCCATCGCCTGGGCCATCAGCTCTGTCGGCACATGGTGGAGTGACTTCAACATCCAGACTGCGTCCAGACTCTCGTCCGGCTCACCGATCGACTGCGCCCCCTCCAGCCGGAACTCAAGATTCTCAATCGACTCCTGCAGATTCTTACGGTGTTGTATCTGGTCCACCTCGGTGGCGATGAAACGGGCACTGGGATAGCGTCGGGCCAGGGTTTTTGTCAGCCAGGCAGAGCCACAACCCAGCTCGATTCCGCGCATCCCATCGAACCGCAGGAGCTGCTCCATGAGGTCCAGCTCCCGGCCTGTGACATAGGCTTCAGGTCGATCAAGAACCATTTGATTTGCTGACATTTTATTACTGCTCCAGTATCTTATCCTGTTTCGCGGTCCATTCTACGCTATAGGTTTCCACAACGTGCTACTCGATGGGATAGTCAATTGGTTCGACCGGCTGCGACTGCAGCTCTCCCGTCATGACGCGCTTTTGATTCTGTCGGTAATGGGGCTGGTATGCGGCTTTCTTGCCGGTATGGTAATCGTGCTGTTTCGCCTGCTTGTGGAGTCGATCCAGGCATCCATGCTGCCAGGCGGCCAGGTGGAGAATTATGAAGCTCTGCCGCCGCTGATTCAGTTTGCTCTGCCGGTGGTCGGCGGACTGCTGCTGGGCCTGATGTTCGTGCGCTTCTCCAAAGGACTCCATGTGCTGGGCATCCCACGGGTCATGGAGCGCCTGATCTACCACCAGGGGCACCTCTCCCTGCGCGGGCTGTTACTGCAGTTCTTCGGTGCCGCCATCGCCATCATTACCGGCCACTCGGTGGGTAGAGAGGGTCCCCATGTGTTTCTCGGCGCCGCCAGTGGTTCACTGCTCGGCCAATACCTCTCACTGCCCAACAACAGCATTCGCATCCTGGTCGGTTGCGGCACCGCAGCCGGCATCTCCGCCTCTTTCGATACGCCGCTGGCGGGTGTGATCTTTGCCCTGGAAGTGGTAATGATGGAGTACACCCTGATCAGCTTCATACCCATCATGCTGGCGGCAGTGAGCGCCAACAGCCTCTCTCTGATGATGTTCGAGGGAGAGCGGGTTTTCGACCTGGAGATCATACAACTCGGCTCGTTGCATGAACTGGCGTTCATCCTGATGCTGGGACTGGCCGCGGGTACCGTCTCGGCAGCCTATGTTCAACTGATCGAATTCATCTCCGACAAGAGTCAGAAAATGAGTATCTGGCTGCGCAACCTGAGCGCCGGTGTGCTGGTCGGTCTTTGCGCGCTGGTCGCACCCCAGGTGATGGGCATCGGCTATGACACGGTCAATCAGATATTGCTGGGTGAAATCGGCTTGAGCCTGCTGGCACTTCTGGTGGTGGCGAAGCTGATCGCCACCGCAGCAAGTGTCGGGCTGGGTATCCCGGGGGGCACCATCGGCCCCGCCCTGTTCATTGGCGCTGCACTCGGCGGGCTGTTTGCTCCGCTACCCTCACTGCTACTCGAAGGGCCGGTTTCCGACCCTGGTGTGTATGCCCTGATCGGTATGGCGGCGCTGATGGGTGCCGCACTGCAGGCCCCGCTCGCTGCTCTGACCACGGTGATCGAGCTGACCCACAACCCGGAAATCATCATGCCCGGTATGCTGGCCATTGTGGTGGCCAGCCTGGTCAGCAGCGAGGTGTTCGGTAAATCCTCAATGTTTCACACCCTGCTGGAAGCCACAGGACTGAATTACCATACCGATCCGGTGATGCAGTCCCTGCGCCGAACCGGTGCCGCCGAATTCATGAACCGCAGTTTTGTTCAGCTCGATGCCACCCTGAGCCGGCAGGCGGCGATGATGGCGCTCAACCAGAAACCTGAGTGGGTAGTGATCAATGGCCCAGAGGATGAGCTGGCACTGATGCCCAGCGTCGAACTGTTACGCAACCTGGAACTGCAGGATGATGCAGAGATCGATCTTCTGAAGATCCCGGCCACCCGCTATCAGATGTCTCCGATCCGCATGCAGTCGACCCTGCAGGAGGCGCTGGAAACATTGGACAACAGCAGTGCGGAAGCGCTCTATATCGAGTGGTTCGATGAGGCGCACTATTGGCGTATTCAAGGCATCCTGACCCGTGCCCAGATCGAATCCGCCTACCGCTTTTGAAAACTCATGCAAACGATTTAAAAAAACACCAACATCTTGCGCCGAAAAAGCATAAGATATTACTAATTTTTTAAACGACGTAGAGAGGGGGCATATGAACGACACTATCAGTAACCCGGATACTATCCTCGTTGATGAGCAACCCGTCAGACTCGATGAGTTGCTGGCGGAATATCACAAGCTGAAAGCGGACGCCGAAGAGGAACAGAAGCAGGAGAAAAAGGCGGTCAAGCGCTTCAAGCGGGAAGAGGAGCTGAAACCCTACCAGGCCGAACTGATCAAGATGCAGCAGTATCTGGAGAAGACCCGCACCCGTATGATCATTCTCTTCGAAGGGCGCGACGCAGCCGGCAAAGGCGGCACCATTCGTCGAGTCACCCGCTACATGAACGAGAAGCACTACCGGGTGGTTGCCCTGGGCAAGCCCACAGACGAACAGAAGACCCAGTGGTTCTTTCAGAAATATGTCACCCAATGCCCACGTGGCGGCGAAGTGGTGCTGTTCGACCGCAGTTGGTACAACCGGGCCGTGGTTGAACCGATCTTCGGATTTTGCAGTGATGAAGAGTATGAGAATTTCATGATCGGCTGCCCCGGTTTTGAAAAGGATCTGGTTCGTCAGGGCACGATTCTGGTGAAACTCTACTTCTCGGTCACCAAAGAGGAGCAGGCGAGACGATTCGAACGACGCAAAAACGATCCGTTGCGGCAATGGAAACTGTCGGAGATCGACGTCCAGGCCCAGGACAGATGGGACGATTTCACCCAACAGAAGTATGAGATGTTGAAACGCACCAACACCACTCATGCACCCTGGACGACCATCCGCTCAAACGACAAACACAAGGCACGTCTCAACGCCATGCGTGTGATACTCAATTCAGTGCCGTACGAGCGCCTGAACCCGGATCTTGATTTTGTTCCGGATCCAACCGTGGTGGTCTCCGGTTCCAGAGATCTGGAACTGATGGAGGCTCAACTTCTGCAGCAGGGCAAATTTGTCGGCTGATCACTCGCAACGCCGGGTCAGGGCCCGGCGTTGTATTTGCGAGATTTTCTGAGGCTACCGAGTTCCACTTCGACGGGGATTCTCCCCCACTGGATCACAGGCTAAATTTGTCCTATCTCTTGGCCAGCCAACAGGAACCCTATCGACTCCGATGAACCAAAGCACCGACCTGATCCTGCTGGCTCTGCTGTGGCTTGGTTACTTTCTGATTCACTCCAGCCTGGCCTCTCTGACCGTCAAGCAGTGGCTCGCCAGCCGCTTTCCCCGCTTGACCCCCTGGTATCGAATTCTCTTCAATCTACTGGCAACCCTTCTGTTGATCCCGCCACTGATCATGGCCTGGACACTACGCAGCGACCCGCTTTGGGTGTGGCAGGGAGTCTGGTCCCTGCTGGCTTACGCTTTGATGCTGCTGGCCTGCCTGGGGTTTGTCTGGTCTCTGCGGTTTTATGATGGACAGGAGTTCCTGGGATTCAGCCAACTGGCCCGGCGCCAGCAGCAGACGGCCGATCAGGAAAAACTGCACATATCACCCATGCATCGATACGTGCGCCACCCCTGGTATAGTCTCGGGTTACTGCTTGTCTGGACTCAGGATATGGATCCGGCCCGCCTGGTCTCAGCAATCTCGATTACCCTCTATCTGTGGCTGGGCTCCAGACTGGAGGAGCAAAAGCTGGTCACTTTTCATGGCACGATCTACCAGGAGTACCGGCGGAGAGTACCGGGGTTGATACCCAGACCCTGGCGATATCTTTCCGAATCAGAGGTCCGTGAGCTGCAGAAACGATAGCCGCCGGTTCCTCTCCCCTGGTTACTGTCAGCTAAAAAGAAGGGGGCGCAAGCCCCCTTTCCAGTTTGACTGAAGTTTGAGATATCAGTAGCTGGGATCCCAGAAGTTCCCCTGCCCGTAAGGTGCCGGACCATAGCCATATCCGGGATACCGGGGTGCTGGAGCAGGCATCCCCGCAGGATTGCCATAGCCCCCCTGACAGCCGTGACCACAGGCACTACCCTGTCCTGGCCCCATACCGTGACCTCGGCCCATACCATGGCCCATATGTCTTTTATGCATCGCGTGGCAAGCAGCGCGTTCTTCATCGGTCATCCCTTCAATCACCGCCTGATGTTTTGCCCACTCCTCTTCCATGGCCTTTTTACGCGCTACCCATGGTGGCATTTCAGGCATTTCGATACCCTGCTGCTGCGCCTGTTCACGCATCTTCTGATAGCGCTCCTGGCGATAGGCGTCACGCTCTTCTGGCGTCATGTTCATCATCTTCTCATGGTGCTGACGACGCTCATCCATGGATGGCCTGTTGGCTTCCATCTGCGACATATGCCAGGGTGGATTGGCCGGCAGCATAACACCAGCCTCTTCCGCACGACTGCGCAACTCCTGATAGCGGCTCTCCCGCTCCTGCCAGCGCTGAGCATAGGCACTCTCTTGTGCAGTCTCAGCCTCAGCAACCGGCTCAGATGGGGTAGCGGCTTCAGCTGCCTGATCCCCACCAGCCGCTTCACTCTGCGCGGTCTCGGCCGCCATGCTTTCACTCTGATCCACTGCCGGCTCAGTCTCCGCTGCAACCTCAGCCGCCAGCGCTTCAGCTGACACAATCGGAGCCAGCTCGGCGGGAGCAGCTCGCACCACCTCAGCCGTCTCCCCGGCCTCACTCTGGGCCATACCACCACCCTCACCGGCAGCTTCTTCTGCATTGATTACGGCACTGAAGGGCAGCAGAGAAGCCACCATCAGGGTCAAGAGTTTTTTCTTATACATGCTCAGATCTCCTTCGATGATCCAGATTGGGATAAGGGGATTAAACCAACAACCGAACAGCCGCTGACCAGCCTACTCCCCCAGGCTGATCCACTTCCAATCAGGGTATCTATCCAGTTGTCAGATTTAAGTCAGTTTACCGAGGCTTCAGGCGCCTCTTGTTTTACAGTTTTCTTATTCTGAGATTTGAGTGTAGCAACCTTTTCGGCAAGTTCAGCCAGCAACCCGTCCATTCCCTTGGTTTTCACCAGGTTTCTGAATGATGTGCGGTAGTTACTGACCAGACTCACTCCATCCACTGCCACATCGTAAGCATACCAGTCATCATTGCGGAAACGTAACTTGTAACTGACCGGCAGCTCTTTATTCGAGGCCACGATATAGGTCTGCACATTCGCCAACTTGCCCTTCAGACGCTCACGCCCCATACGCACTTTCTGGTTGGTATAGCTGTCCATCGCAGAATAGTAGGTCTGTTCGAGCAATTCACGAAACAAGATAATGAACTGTTCCCGCTGCGCGGCCGTGGCTTTGCGCCAGTTGGCCGCCAATATCACCTGGGACATCGACTCATAGTCGAAGCGCGAGCGGACGATGGTTTTGACCATGCTGCGACGCTCCGACTTCTCCAGACTCTCGTCCTTAAGGATCTCGAGAACCTTATCCACCGTCTCTTTGACCCGCTCTGATGGCGTTACCTTGGCTGCCGCGGGCAGACTGGCGGTAAAAGTGAGCGTCAGTAGTAAAATTGAAAACAATCTCATCATCGATCTTATCCCTTATTATACGGCTGGTTGTTGAGACAACGGAATTGACGAAAGGTGCTCGGGCGTTGCGGCCGGGAATGTGGTGCAAATCCCGGCTGGAGGCTGCAAAACAGTCCCCGCAGCGCGCATTGGATTCGTCTTTACAGACCCTAGCCCTACTCCCCTGTCTCCTCATCAGAAATCGGCACGCTGCTTGGCACAATTGACAAATGTTGACGTTTTGAGCTGCCGGTATAGTGATCGATCCGCCAACAGATGGAGACGCGCCTGGCATCGTCGCTGTCTTCCGCTCCAACGATATGGCTGTACTGCAGCAGCACCATTTCCGTCTCATCCGGAAGTATCAGCCGGTAACTGATTTTGCTCGGCTCGATGCCGTTCTCAACAAATAGAGGTGATACCAGCTCCCGGTCCTGCGGGTGCACAAGCTCCAGAAAGGCCTCGGAGGTCGGAGTAAAATCCCCCTCTTCCATCCCCACAAGGGCGAACATATCCTCCTCCCACAGGCACTCGCCCGTGTTCGGATCCCAGGTCCAGGTTGCACAGGGCAGCACACGATTGGTGAAATCGACCTGACGGCGCAGACTCTTGGTTCTGTTTCTGTAGCGCTTGGTCTTGTGCTTGAGCTCCATCAGCTTGTGCTTCAGCAGCTCCTCACGTTTACGCAGCCGTTTGATGGAGCGCCGGGTTTTTGTGCGGTGGTGTTCCAGGCCACGCTTTGAACGCTTGCTGACGACCCAGATCAGTATCAGACTCCAACTGATCAATAACAGACCCCACAGCAGATAGACAAAAAAGTTGGATTGACTGGGTAGCGTATGTTCAAGCTCAGGCCAGTTGTTCCAGATCTCATGCAACTCATCCAGGCTGAGACGATCGATCGCCTTTTGCAGCAGGCTGTGCAATGCCGGAGAGCCGGCATGGGTGGCCAGCGCCACATCCATGGTCAGATCGAGTTGCTGGGTGGCACTCAACCCTGTGAAGCGCCCCTGGGCGCGAAGATATTCAACACTGGCTGTATCACCGAGATAGACCGGTGTCCGTCCATCCGTGACCGATTGCAAAGCGCTCTCAAGGGTTGCAAAAGGGCGTGGCTTGATGTCAGGAAGGTAGTGGGGCAGCAGCTCTTCCCAGATCGTCCCCCTCATCACGGCGACTTCCTTCCCTTGCAGACCGGCAATCTGCTTTGCGGAGAGCTTCTGCTTTGCATAGAGGGCGGTGGGCAGGGTGATATAGGGGCGGGAAAAGTGCAAATCGGCGGGGCTTGCGGCAGAGTGAACCATCGCCCCGATCAGATCGACCTCACCACTGCGAAGCCCCTCCACCAGAGCATCGGCCGAGGTGTATGTGACCAGGTCGAGATTGAGGCCGAGCTTGGCTGCCAAAGCACGCAGATAGTCGGCCGCCAGACCCATCGTCTGTCCAGCCTCGAAATAGAGGATCGGCGCGCTGATCTCAACCACACCAACCCTGAGATTCTGTCGATCATCCAGCCACGCTTTCTCTGCCAGACTGTATCGAGAAACCTGAGCGACTGCCTGCCCGACCAGAAACAGTCCCAGCAGACCGATGCCCAATTTAACCAATAACGTCCTTGAACTCACCGCTTGACTCACCCCATTACCGCGACTTTGACAGACTATTCCATGAACCGAGTCATCTGCCAAGATCGATTTGCGGAATTTTTGCACTGATGCCCGTCGCGCCCCGGCCTGATGATGCTGGAGTTCCGCCTGACACCCACAGCGCATACGGCGGAAACCGGCAGTATACCAACCCTTCAAACGCCCTCTGCCAACTGGATAGGATCGCTTTCTAAGCCAGTCGATACTACGTACAATGGGCTTTCGCCAACAGCTGACGCAAAAGCAATTGCAGTGGAACAGTTCATACATCCCTGGCATCTTCGCCTGGCCCGCGATGTGATTCATGCGGGCGGGCTGATCGCCTATCCAACCGAGGCCGTATTTGGGCTGGGCTGCCACCCCCAGGATGGGGATGCGGTAGCCAGACTGTTGAAGCTGAAACGACGCCCACAGGAAAAAGGACTGATTCTGATCGCCGACACACCGCAAGCACTTGCGCCCTATCTGGGAGAGATCCCTGAACAGGCCTGGCAACGGGTTGTTGAAAGCTGGCCTGGGCCGAACACCTGGGTGGTACCCGCCTCAGACAGCACCCCACTCTGGCTGACCGGCAGGTACGATTCGATCGCCGTACGAGTTACCGACCATCCACTCGCCGCGGCACTCTGCAGGGTTGCCGGTACGCCACTGGTCTCCACCAGTGCCAATCTCAGCCAGCACCCTCCGGCGGTGAATCCTCTGCAGGTCCATCTGCGTTGCAGCCCCGGTGTTGACCTGGTGGTTCACGGCAGGACAGGGGGGTTATCACGGCCCACGGTCATCAGAGATGCCCTGAAAGAGACCCTGATTCGAAGTTGAGAGACTGCTCACTGGAGCATGAAAAAAAACCCACCCGGGGGATGGGTGGGTTTAAAGCGCTTATGTTTCAGCGCCGGAGGAGGATCGAAACCATCAAAACTTACCCATAATGACGGCTGCACCGGCAAAATCTTTAACCATCTCCGGAAGTTAATTACCTAAATTCGACCCGAATGGCTAACTATCTGTATTTTCAGTGATTATTTTTGGGTATTTTACAGAATCCGGCTAGCGCAAGACGCGGCCAGAACAATCAAACAACGCTCAGGAGCGGCAGATGTAGAAACGCCTAAAAATCCCCCAGATGCTCGACGATCCACTGCCTGATCCAGTGGCTGGCCCGGGAGCCGTGAAAACGCCCTCTCTCCTCCCCATCGATGAACAGAATGACGGTTGGAAACCCCCGCAGTCGATAGCGCCCGGCAAGCCGCATGTTGTCATCCACTTCAACTTTTGCCAGCTCTATGCGTCCCTCATATTCGCCGACCACGCGCTCCAGGGCTGGCGCCAGGGTGATACAGGGAGCACACCATTCAGCCCAGAAATCGACCAATACCGGCCCCTGATGGGATCGTTGAATCACCTGCTGACTGAAGCCCGCCTCATCGACATTGTAGATATAGGGAGGATTCTGCTTCTTTTTACTCATGAATACAGCCTGGAGTCTTGCAATTTTAAGGTTTTCGGATCACTACGACGGAAGATTTTCCAGTCGATAGTACACTCAGACCGGCATCATAGGTTATCGTAGGGGTTTTTCCCAAACAGTCAGAGCCTCAAACATGACCAGCCAATATCGCCGATCACAGTTTCCCGCCACACGAATGAGAAGAATGCGGCGCGATGAATTCTCTCGTCGCTTGATGCGCGAAAATCAATTGAGCCCGGCAGATTTCATCTTCCCGGTTTTTGTTCTGGAGGGAGAGCAGCAACGGGAAGCGGTGCCCTCAATGCCCGGTGTGGAACGCATGAGTATCGATCTGCTGGTTGAGGAGGCAAAAACCATTGACGCCCTGGGCATCCCCGCCATGGCGCTGTTTCCTGTCACCCCGATGTCGGCAAAAAGCCTGGATGCCCGGGAAGCCTACAATCCGGATGGTTTGGCGCAACGGGCGGTCAGGGCGTTGAAAAACGCGTTGCCGGATCTGGGCGTGATCACCGATGTGGCACTGGATCCCTTTACCACCCATGGTCAGGATGGCTTGATCGACGACAGCGGCTATGTAATGAACGATGAGACCAAGGCGGTTCTGGTCAAACAGGCCCTGTCACATGCCGAAGCGGGTGCCGATGTGGTTGCCCCCTCGGACATGATGGATGGCCGGATCGGCGCAATCCGCGAAGCCCTCGAAGCCAAGGGACATATCCACACCAGGATTCTCGCCTATGCAGCAAAATATGCATCGAGTTTTTACGGCCCGTTTCGTGACGCCGTGGGTTCGGCTGCCAACCTGGGTGGCGGCAACAAATACAGCTACCAGATGGATCCGGCCAACAGTGACGAGGCACTGCACGAAGTGGGACTCGATCTGCAGGAGGGCGCCGACATGGTAATGGTCAAGCCGGGCATGCCCTATCTGGATATCGTGCGCCGGGTCAAACAGACCTACCAGGTTCCTACCTTCGCCTACCAGGTCAGCGGTGAATACGCGATGCTCAAGGCTGCCGCACAAAACGGTTGGCTCGATGAAGAGGCGGTGGTGATGGAGTCCCTGCTGTGCCTTAAGCGGGCCGGTTGCGACGCCATTCTCACCTACTTTGCCAAACAGGCCGCGCAATGGCTGCAGGACTGAAAAACTGACACGTAACCATTGAAAACGACACGCAGAACAGAAGCACCCTATGGATAAGTACGCAGTCATCGGCAACCCGATCGCACACAGCAAGTCCCCGGAGATCCATACCGCTTTCGCCAATCAGACCGGTGAAGCCCTGACTTACGAGCGCATTCTCGGGGATAAGCAGAATTTTGCTGCTGATGTACGTCGCTTCATGGCTGAGGGGGGACAGGGGCTGAATGTCACCGTGCCGTTTAAAGAGGAGGCCTGGCGGCTGGCCGACGAGCTGAGTGACAGGGCCCATACCGCGGGTGCGGTGAATACGCTGATCCGCCTCGACAACAACCTGCTACGGGGAGATAACACCGACGGAGTGGGCCTGGTTCGCGACCTGACGGTCAATCAGGGATTCCGCATGGCGGACAAACGGATCCTGATGCTGGGTGCGGGTGGCGCGGTGCGTGGCGTGATGCGCCCACTGCTTGAACAGAAACCGAAGCGCATCATCATCGCCAACCGTACCGCCAGCAAGGCATACGCCTTAGCCAGTGTGCTTACCAGCTACGGTCAGGTGGCTGGCTGTGGACTGGAAGAGCTGCAAGGCATGCAGTTCGATCTGATCATCAACGGCACCGCTGCCGGGCTCGATGGCGAAGTACCCAGTATCCCCGATGATGTGCTGGCCAAGGGGGGCTGGTGCTACGATATGCTGTACAGCAACCAGGCTACCCCTTTCCAGATCTGGGCAAGGGCCCATCATGCCGCCCGTTCACTCGACGGGCTCGGCATGCTGGTGGAGCAGGCCGCGGAATCCTTCCGACTCTGGCGCAGCATCCTGCCGGAAACCCCCCCGGTGATTGCCCAGCTGCGGGATTAAAACGGGCTGTAAAGGATTACAGCCGCAAATGGACGCGAATCACCGCAAACTTTCGCAAACGATTAGGCTCTATTTGCGCTGACCGGCGTCTTGCCAACGGGCCCTTAAGCGCCTGCCAGTTGGTGTTTGGTCAGCCGGTGGAGCGCTCACCCTCGGGCAGCACGATGTTCAGCTCCAGCACCTCGTGATGCTCATCATGTTCCAGGTTGACATTCACCGCACCCGGTTCCACCGCGACATACTTGCGCAACACCTTGAGTATATCCCGCTGCAATTGAGGCAGGTAGGAGGGGGCGTCCCGACCCGCGCGATCGTGAGCCACCAGGATCTGCAGACGCTCCTTTGCAAGCGATGCGGAACCGGATGTGGATCTGGATTTAAAATAGCTCAGCAAACCCATTCTCTTAACCCCCGAACAAGCGGCCCAGCAGACCTCTCTTTTCGATCTCCAGGAAGCGGTGTGGCAACTGCTCCCCCAGATAACGGGCCACCACATCACTGTAGGCCTGTCCCGCTGTACTCTCGCCATCCATGATAACCGGCACACCTGAGTTGGAGGCATTCAGCACCGCCTGGGACTCCGGAATCACACCGATCAGATCGAGTGACAGGATATCCTGTACATCCTCGACGCTCAGCATCTCACCTCGCTCAACCCGCTGCGGGGAGTAGCGGGTCAGTAGCAGATACTCGCGAATCGGTTCCCTGTCCTCCTCCGCTCGCTGGGATTTACTCGAAAGGATGCCGATCATGCGATCCGAGTCGCGTACCGAAGAGACTTCCGGGTTGGTCACCACGAATGCATCGTCTGCATAGTACATTGCCATCGTCGCGCCCAGCTCGATACCCGCAGGTGAATCACAGACAATGTAATCAAAATCTTCCGACAGATCGGTAAGCACCTTGCCTACACCCTCTTTGGTCAGGGCCTCTTTGTCACGAGTCTGTGACGCCGGAAGAATAAACAGGTTCTCATTCCGCTTGTCTTTGATCAGCGCCTGATTGAGGCGCGCCTCACCTTGAATGACATTGATAAAGTCATACACGACCCGACGCTCACACCCCATGATCAGATCAAGATTTCGCAGACCCACATCGAAATCGATCACCACAGAGCGAAAGCCACGCTCCGCCAACCCCATTGCCAAGGCTGCCGCCGTCGTGGTTTTACCCACACCCCCTTTTCCGGATGTGACAACGATGATTCTACTCAACTCAATGCTCCCATTATCAGGTATAAAAAAGTTCGGAGATCTGATCCAGATGGCTACAGCTTATTGAAGACCAGGGCATCCCCAAGCAGGGTGACGCGCACAAGACGCCCCATGAAACGGGCTTCCAGATCCTCACTCACTTTGTAGCGACCTGCAATGGAAACCAGCTCCGCTCTGAGGTCCTTGCAAAAAATCGCCGCCTGCTCATCACCCCTCACCCCGGCCAGCACCCGACCACGAATGGCGGTGTAGGCATGAATGCTGCCGTTTGCCACCACTTCCGCACCACTGCTCACCGGCGCCAACAGAACCAAATCACCCTGCGCATAGACCCGCTGCCCGGAACGTACCGGCGTATCGACAACCTTGGTCGCCACAGGCATCGACGATGGCGTAGTACGGGGTTTTTTAGGGGACGCTTTTCTAGCCGCGCGTCGGGTATCGGAAAAGACGGCCAGCTCCAACAGTTTCGCCTGTTCCTGAAAAGCCTTCGAGCCACCCCGAACACCAACCGGTATCAATCCGTAACCACGAATCGCACCCACGGCAACAGCCAGATCACTCTCTTCCATCTTCACATCACTCTGCGTAAGATCGATCACGATTGGTGTATTGCGAAAGAACTCGGGCGCCTTCGCGATACGCTCGCATAGCAGACTATCAATGGCATCGGCATCCAGTTCAGGCATGCATAACTTCAACAAGGTGAATGCACCTGCCTTCAACTCAACCTTTGAACTCTCTGCGACAAATGCTTTTGTTGTCGTCATCCTTTCATCACCTTCAGAATAAAGGTCGATCTGTTGTCGAATTGCGTTTCCATCAATTCGAATCCGTAAAACATAGGGAACCCAGATAGCTAAGCCATCCCCAAACACTCATGCCAATCCTGGAGATTGATACACTGAATCCTCACAAAGGCGCCACCAAAACACCGTTAAAAAATAACGCTCTCTCGCTAAGACAGAGCAGATCGTAAATGAAATTTTGCGCGACGCCTTATCTCAATACACAACCTGTGAACTGGTGCTGATTTCAATATTTTTTAATCCTCACCGATTGCAAAAACAGGCAAATACCCAGTGTTACACGCAATTTTTTATAACGCCGATTAATTATTTAAGCGTCTTCAGCTTGAAAATAACCATGACAGATAGGTATCCGGCCGGGCATTTCGAATCAAATAAATTCCGAGGTAAAAATTGAACACTACTGCTAGGGGAATCCCTAGCTAGATATCTCAACCTATCCCTGTTCTTATCCCAGCTCATCTATCTAACCGATACGAAAAGGAGTTCGCAAAGATGAATAGATGGAACTATCCAAAATCTCTCATTTTCTATTTATCCATGATCCTGACCATCTCAGCCTGTGGCGGTGGTGAGGGAGACGATGACGACCCTGAACCAACCTCGAACAGAGCGCCCACCGCGGAGGATGTTTCAGTAACAAGCAATATCAACAGCCCCTATATCAACATCAAACTGATCGGCAACGACCCGGACAACGATACCTTGTCCTACAGCATGGAAGCGGCCAGCGATGGTTCCGGATATGAACGCGCCTTCGTCAATCCCAGCACAGGTGACCTCTACGCCACCCTCAAGGACGACGGCACAGAGACCATCATCATTCCCTACAAAGTAACGGACGGCACGCTCTTCAGTAACCTGGCCGAGGTCACCATATCCATCGGAGAGCTGGAGGGGCATGGTACAGGCGCCAATGAAATTCCTGCTGAAGAGTATGGCCGCCTGGAACTGGCTTTCTTTGACGGTGAACGGTTTGGTTCAACGCTTGGAGATGATCCCAGCCTGCCAGCCTCCATCGATCTGTCGGGAAATTTTCCACAGCCGGGCAACCAGGGCACACAGGGCAGTTGCGTCGGCTGGGCAACCGGGTATGCCTTGAAGTCCTACCATGAGAAGGTTGAAGAGCAGTGGGCCTTTTCTGAGGCAACAGTCTTCAGTCCTGCCTGGATCTACAATCAGATCAACGGCGGTGTGGATCAGGGTTCACGCATCGACGACGCGTTACAGTTGATCATCGATCGCGGTGCTGCCAACTGGCAGAACATGCCCTACGACCACACCGACTTCACCAGACAGCCCAGTCAACAGGCGATCGCACAGGCAGCCAACTACAAAGCGAGAGAGTATCGCTCCATTACCAGCGCACAACAGATGAAAGCTGCTCTGGCTAACCGTAATCCGGTGGTGGCGGGGATTATCGTATACGACGATCTAGAGCGGCTGAGTGGCCCCAATTCGGTCTACAACTCAACCACTGGTGAGCCCAGCGGCGGCCACGCCGTCACCCTGGTCGGCTATGACGACAACCGGTATGGCGGGGCCTTCAAGGTCATCAACTCCTGGGGAACAGGCTGGGGTGATAACGGGTTTTTCTGGCTCCCCTACAACATGGTCAGTCGGGTCATGGGCCAGGCACTGGTTTTGACCGATGGCACAAACAGCGGAGAGAACACCGATGACGATGTAGATCCGGTGGTACCACCAACCGATGGAGATCTCCCCAATCTTGAGATTGTCCAATGGCAACTCAACTACGACACCCAGGCAGGCGGTCAAGGCACCTGGCAATGGGAGGTAATCAATGGCGGCACAGCCGATGCGCCAATGGGTGCGGATGTCAATCTGATGCTATCGACAGATAACCAGATCGACAGTTCCGATTGGTATATCGTCTATGAAGAGATCCCGGTCAACCTGGCACCGGGTGACAGCGCAGCACGGGATCAATCCAATCCCCGATATTTCAAACTGCCGCAGAACCTGCCACCAGGCGACTACTACATTGCCACCTGGGTGGACGATCTGCAGGAAGTCGAAGAGAGTGACGAACATGACAATCAATCCTTCGGCGACGCTCAGGTTCATATCGACTCCGCCTCTCTACCCGATATTGCAATCGACTACTGGTATGCCGAGTGGGACAGCTATGGAGAGGGCCTGCTGGAATACACGGTATACAACGATGGTGACGTGCCAACGACTCGCACCGATTGGGATATCAATCTGGTCTTGACCATCGGCGAGGATACCAGCCAGGGGGGCTATTACCTCTTCTATGAGCATGCCAACCATATTCTCGATCCGGGTGAGTCCGTCTATCGGGACGAGGAGTCTGCCGCCAGTTTCAATCTCTTCACCGATACCAACGGAAACTCAATTCCCAGCGGCACCTACTATATGTCACTCTGGGTAGATGACCAGGGTTATGAGAGTGAGTCCAACGAGATTAACAATCTGTCCATCGGCAACACTCAGGTCACTCTGACAAACAACAGTTATCGGTCATCATCTGAAGACCAGGGAACAACCAAGAATCTCGCCTCTGACAAGAGCAGTGAAATGCAGGCTTTGGCATTTGACGGTACGGGCAACAATATCAGACACACTTACAACGGACGTCGCATCCCCGATAGCAACGTGCTGATGGCGAAAGTCAGAATTACCGATCAGCAGGATGGCAGACGTACCATGACACTGTTGGAGAGCGACAAAGCTGATGCAGCTCAACAATCAGGCGTCATCTCCGGTGAAAAGCGTTACAACAAAGTTATCAACTCTGCAGATCAGGCGATAACCCCAAGATCCAAACGCATCCAAATGCCGACAGCTCAGGATTCAGACAACCATGTTAAATAACGCCATATACGCTATATCCCTGAGTTTAATACTGTTTACAACTGCTTGTTCTTCAAATAACTCGGAACCACATACCGACCGGGAGATCAGTGCAGACAATATGAAATCGGGTATGCCTGACAAGTCGGTTCAGCACTGCAAAGAGGCGGGGTTTGATATTACAGCGATTACTGAAAACGGCATCCCAACAAGCTATCTCTGCATCAATCCCAGCACCAATAAGAAGTGCGATAGCTGGGCTTTCTATCGGGGTGAGTGTCAGCTGGATAACTCAGACAATCGATCACAAGGCGAACAGGGGATCAAAATCAAACAACAGCAGTAGATACAAACCACACATTGATCGATTGCAAATAAGCCATCTTTATAAGCATTCTGCCCTCAGGCCTGTTAACACTAATCTCTGCAAGTGGGCAGAATGCTTCGTTTAACGCAAAAGATCAGTCTGACATTTCAAGCAGATCTGTAAAGCAGATCTTCTTTTCACGATTCCGCTTAGCTTTGTACATAGCCAGATCAGCCAACTTAACCAGTTCGCTTACCTGTTGATGGTGTGGATAGATGGCAACACCAATGCTTGTATCCACGGAACATTGGTTACCCTGTATATCAATCGGCTGATTGACGGCATCGATGATCTTATTCGAGACATGCTCCATGGCATCAATGGTATTCAAATCCCTGAGTACAACAACAAATTCATCTCCACCCAGGCGGGCCACCGTATCACCCTCGCGTACCACGGCCGATATCCGCCTGGCCACCTCCTGTAACAGCAGGTCACCAGTCTCATGACCAAAACTATCATTGACGATCTTGAATTTATCCAGATCGAGAAACAGCACGGCAACCATCGACTTGTTTCGACGCGCATGGCTGCACGACTGTTCAAGTCGGTCCTGCAGGAGCAGTCGATTGGCAAGCCCGGTCAAAGGATCATAGAATGCCAATCGTTCCAGTTCCACCTGCTGGTTTTTACGTTGTGTCATCTCGGTAAAGATACCGACGTAGTTGGAAGGATCGCCATTTTCATCCAGCACAGTACTGATACCCAACCACTCAACATAGACCGCACCGTCTTTTCTACGATTCCAGATCTCTCCCTGCCAGAAACCTTTCTCTTTGATCTCCGTCCACATCGTCTGGAAGAACTCTTCGGGGTGTTTACCCGATCTCAAAAGCGCAGGCTTTTCACCAATCACCTCTTCAGCAGAGTAGCCGGTGATCTCGGTAAAGGCGTCATTTACCGAAACGATGCGCTCCTGTTTGTCGGTTATGAGGATTCCTTCCGTTGCACAGGCCATCACCTGATGACTCAGGCGTAACTGCTCCTCAGACTTTTTCCGCTCTGTTACATCCCGTATGACACAAACGGTGTGTTTTTGGTCCCGCAACGGCATGTAGGCGATTGACATTTCCAGTGGGAACTCCAAGCCTTCCCGGTTGACACCGATCTGCTCGATGACGCCCTCACCAATTTGGCTCTCATTTTTCATGAAGCCGATCAGACTCTGGTCATTCCCATGATCACTTTTGCTGACACGAACCAGGTCAAATATGGTCCGCCCCAAGGCTTCCTGCTCCTGGTAACCGAAAATACGCGTGGCCGCCGGATTCCAACTCTCAATCCTTCCCTGCTGATTGGTGGTGATGATGGCATCCTGTGCCGACTCTCTCATGGCACTGAGTTTCATCTCTTTCTCTTCCAGCTGATCCTGGACTTGCTGCCGTCTTCTGACATCGAATCCTGCTCTGGTGGCGACAATCAACAGCAGGATCATAATAAATAACGACAAGCTATGGCTCAATGATGTGCCATGTCGGATCAGTGTAAGCAGGGCCCGATTATCTTCAGTTATGTCATAGTAGAGCTCGAAGGCACCGAGAAACTTCCTGCCATCCATCATCGGAACATAGATTTCCAATACATCACGGGGAACCGTCTCACCTTCCATGGTCGTTGCCTGCTTGGTTACCAGTTTGCTGTAGGTCTGTCCTGCCGCTACATTCTCATGAAAATAACTGTATTTATTATATTTACCGATATCTTCTTCCGCGGTTGAGTAGACGGTCAATCCATCCGCATTGAACAGTTTTGCTTTCCACAACGCATAGTCCTTTTCCAGCATGGCAAGATGATGCTTGAACATAGGATCGATCAGATCGGCGTTTATGGGCTGATTGCCCAGGCCAAGCATATTGCGCATGTGACCGGCAGACAGCTTGGCGTTGCGCTCGACAACCGTGATCAGCAAATCAGAAAATTTCGGCTGGAGATATTGAGAAGAGAGTATAGGAAAGGCCAACACGGCACTTACAGACACAAGCAGGCCATAACGGATGAAAGGCACCCGCCAAGCTGCTACTAAGTTGGCCCAAATCTCGCTCACATGCCTGCCCAATGGTATCCATGACAAGTTTCACAAATATAGAATAGCCCCTATATTACTTCAGACGCTTAAACGGATAATCGGCACCTTTTTGCGCTACTTGAGTGTTAGGTGCCAAGCCATTTCCATAAACGTGAACTCCAATAGGCAAAGCAACACGCACAACCAGTAACCACTTAAAAAGTCAGTATTTTTTCTCAATTAAAAATTGTTGGCGGTTTATTCATTTCGCTCACAACTGCCCAGAGTGAATTCTCGCAACTCAGTAAGAGATACTAAATAGCTGACACACCGGCGATGGCCGGATAGACGGAATCTTGTGTAGTCGCTGTATCAGTTGGCTGCGAATCCATTCTGAAGCCGGTCAATTACCGCCGCTCCAGATGGCGGCTGCGACAAACTCTATGGCAATACTGACTTAGCGCTTAGAGATATTATTGCAAATCAATCATTTAGCCAGAGCCCTCAGGTTGCCGGACGAACCTGGCCAGGACCAGCAGAGCACACCCGAACAGCCAGACTGCCGGTGGAACGGGTACCGGGGCAACTTCCCTTGAAAAGGTGCAACTGGCATCCAGGCAGGTTGTACGAAACCCGAAAATCTCCTCGACAATGGAGTTACCGGATTCATCCCAACCCTGAACAGAGAGACCCAAGCCTGCGGTATGCAGTTGATAGACTCCCGGCTCCGCACCATCGGTATCGGGGGTTAACTGATAGAGCAAAAAGTCGGCTGTATCACCCGGAGCCATGGTTCCATCAACAGCGAACCAGGAATCGGACGTTGGCACACTGAAGCTGTATTGTGAGCCTGCATCACCACAATTCAGGGTAAAAGTGTCGCTGCAGGTGCGGGTGGTAAACAACACAACCCTTTCGTAGCTGGCAAACGGCACCCCATTCGCCTCGCTGGGAAAATCGTCCTCATGCCATCCGTGTAGCGGTGGGGCTGAGCGGTCATAGCTGAGCGGATCCGAATTCTCCTCCAGGCTGAGGGTAACCCAGACATCGACGATCTCGTTGGCAGCGACAGTCGCTGTCGGCTCGGTAAAAACCAGAGAACCCATCACCGCCGAATAGGCTGGAGCACTCTGCAGTGCTGCTATAGTCAAGGCGGCCACTCCAATGGAACTGTGTAACTTCATGTTAACACCTCATCTATATTTTTTTCGGCCTCGCTTTGTCGAGGCCGCTTCCAGCTTACACGATCCAGTTTCTGAAAATTGCGACCGTCTCCCTAAAGCCGGCTGAATTCATATCCCACCGATCCCAGCGCCATAGCGGATGACAGTGTTCACTACTCGACAAATCCCAGGCTATTAGGCTGCCGCCGTCAGCCAGCATGGCGCTGCGCCAGCTTCACATAGTGTTCAGCGGTATAGGTAATGATCTCCCGCTCTTTCTCTGTCAGCACCCTGACCCGCTTGGCAGGACGCCCCAGCCAGAGATAGCCTCCCTCCAGAGTCCGGCCCTGGGGTACCAGGGATCCAGCCCCCAGCATCGCGCCCTGCTGCAGAACGGCGCCATCAAGAATTGTCGATCCCATGCCGATAAAGCAGTCATCGGCGATTTCACAACCATGCAACAGAACCCGATGGCCGACCGTAACGCCTTCGCCAATCACCAGGGAGCGGCCACCGGGCAGATAATAACTGTCGTGGGAGACATGCATAACTGAGCCGTCCTGGATATTGGTGCGGGCACCGATTTCGATTTTATGCACATCTCCCCTGACCACGCTCATTGGCCAAATCGAGGCTTGTGAGGCAATATGGACATTGCCGATGACCACGGCCGTCTCGTCGACCCAGGCATCCTTTGCGATTTCTGGTTGATGGGATTCAAATGGGCGAATATTCGTCATAGCTATTGGAGGTTCCTGAACCGATGGAAATTGTGTTTTTTGTATTGATTGGTGCCGCCGTTGTCATCCTCATATACGGCGTCATGATTTACAACAATCTGGTGCGTCTGAAACACGATGTCACCAAAGCATGGGCGAATATCGATGTACTGCTTAAACAGCGCCACGATGAACTGCCCAAGCTGGTTGAGACCTGTAAACAATACATGAAATTCGAGCAGGAGACCCTGGAAAAGGTGATGAACGCCCGTGCCGCAGTCAACCGGGCCATGCAGCAGGGGGATGTAGGTGCGGTAGGCGCTGCCGAGGGGCAGCTGAGGCTGGGCCTGGGCAATCTTTTCGCAGTGGCGGAGAACTATCCGGACCTGAAAGCCAATGAGACCTTTCTGCACCTGCAGAGCCGCATCAGCGGGCTGGAAAACAGCATCGCTGACCGGCGTGAGTTTTATAATGAAAGCGTCAACAACAACAATGTGCGCATCGAGCAGTTTCCCGATGTCATTCTAGCCCGGCAATTCTCCTTCAAAGCCGCTGAACTGTTGGAGTTCGACGAGTCTGAGAAGACCGACGTGGATATGGGTACACTATTTAGTTGATGCAGGAAATCGCCAATCTGGGAACAGGGGCTTTTTTCCTCTGGAGCACCCTGTTGATCGCGCTGTCGCTGGCGGCGCTCTATTTCTCTTTCTACCATCTCCATCGAGCCCGCCTGATCGAGGACACCCCCACTTCACGCATACGCTCTGCCCCACAGGGCTACGTCGAGCTGATCGGCGAGGCCGATATGATGAAGGGTGAACCGGTGATATCACCGCTCAGTACGACCCCATGCTGCTGGTGGCGCTACAAAGTCGACCGCAAGGATGACAAGGGCTGGCGCTCGGTGCGCAGCGAAAAGAGCAACGCCCTGTTTCTGCTCAAAGATGAAACCGGCGAGTGCATACTCGATCCGGAAGGGGCCTCCGTCACCCCCAGTGAACGCAATATCTGGTATGGCCCAAACTCGACCCCCTCAGCAGGCCCTGACCGGGGGATCGGTACCACCCATAGTCAGTTCAAGCGCTTTGGGATGCAGATATCGATCAACACCACATTCGACGGAGACTATCGCTACACCGAGGAGTTGATCATGCCCGGTGATCCGCTGTATGCCATCGGCCTGTTCAGCTCCCTCGGGGAGATGGATCGAAAAGCAATACGTGACGACATGGTCAAAGAGCGTCTGCGTCAATGGAAGAGCGACCATGCCACGCTGCTCGACCGCTTCGATCTCAACGGGGATGGAAAAATTGACCTGCAGGAGTGGGAATCCGCCCGCAAGGCAGCCAAACAGGAGGTCACCAGGGAACAGCTCAAGGAGGATCAGCAGCCCCTGCATACACTCAGCACTACCGGCTCCAAGCGTCGCCCGATGTTGATCTCGACCAAGGAGGAGTTTGACCTGGTCAGACGCTTCCGCTACTACTCATTTTTCACCCTGGCAGCCTTTTTCGCCTTGGGTTCGGCCAGCGCATGGTTCATTGCCGCTCGCATGATATAAAATAGGCCGATCGGCCGCCCGGAATGAAACAACAGGAAAGCTTGCATGACCCTTAGAAACGTCTGGTTACTACTTTTTGTAGTACTCGTCGCCACCCCAGCACTGGCCAGGGATATCCTGATGGATGACCCTATCGACGAAGGGGAGTACGACGTACCCGACAGGCCTGATTGGCTGGAGGGTGAGGTTCAGGTTCCGGAGAGCATCAACAGCGACGATCTTCAGGAGTTTCAGGTCGCGGCCAATGAGTCGAGATTCCGTTACTTTGTGGAGCGGAATTCGATTCAGCATGCCTCAGATGGTGCGGTACGCTTCACCCTGGTAATCCGCTCCAGCTCCGGCGCAGCAAACAGCTCTTACGAAGGATTTCGCTGCCGGGAACGCCTCTACAAAGTCTATGCCTATGGCGGAAGTGAGCGACTGACGCCAATGCCCGGTGGAGAGTGGGAGAGGATCCCAAAAGATGAATCAACCGATTATCGCGCCACCCTCTACGACGATTTGCTGTGCAACCTGCAGATTGGCGAACCCAATCCGGTAGAGAAGGTCTTCGAAGCGATGCGGAACAATCGCAAGGTAGGCAGAGACTAATAGACACAGCTGACCGAATCCCTCAGCAGAGCCTAACAAAAGCCTTCGTATCGGCTGACTGATCGACCAGAGTTTGAATCCGCAAAACCCCTTTGGTTTTTTTAGATCCACCTAACCGGTAATCTGCGGAAGGTCGCAGTAAAAGATACGCTTTCAACAGCTAGAAAAACCAGGAACAGATAGATGACCAATCCCCTGCTCGACATGACCGGACTGCCACCCTTCAGCCGGATTGAACCGCCAATGGTGGAACCTGCCATCGATGCGCTGCTGCAGGCGAATCGCCAGACCATGGAAAGCCTGCTCAACACCATAGCCAGCCCAAGCTGGGGCAATTTTGTCGAGCCCCTGGAAGTTGTCGAAGACCGGCTCAGCCGAACCTGGTCACCGGTCAGCCATATGAACTCTGTGGTCAATCACGACGAACTGCGCGAAGTCTACAACGCCTGCCTGCCCAAATTGAGTGACTACGCCACCGAGGTGGGACAGAACAGTAAACTGTGCGAAGCCTACAAGAAGGTTGCCGAACAAGCCGACCTGGACGACGCGCAAAAAAAGATGCTCGAAAACACCCTGCTCGAGTTCCGGCTCTCAGGGGTCGATCTGCCGGAAGATAAAAAACAGCGCTTTAAGGAGATCAGCCAGAGCCTCTCCAAACTGACCACCAAATTTGAGGAGAACCTGCTCGACGCGACCAATGCCTGGAGCAAACTGATCAGCGACCCGGAACAGCTGGCCGGGCTGCCGGAGTCCGCCATGGCACTGGCCAAACAGACCGCAGAGCAGCGCGAGCAGCAGGGCTGGTTGCTGACCCTGGAGTTTCCCTCCTACTTTCCGGTGATGACCTATGCGGATCAGCGGGAACTGCGTCGAGAGCTCTACGAAGCCTATGCCACACGCGCCTCGGATTGCGGCCCCGATGCGGGTAAGTGGGACAATAGCGAGGTGATGGAGCAGATCCTGGCGCTACGCCATGAGCAGGCCCAACTGCTCGGCTACAACAACTATGCTGAGCGCTCTCTGGCGCGCAAAATGGCCCGCACCACGGAAGAGGTGATGAGTTTTCTCACCGATCTGGCGCAACGCTCCAAGGCCCAGGCGGAGCGTGAACTGGCCGAGCTCACACAATTCGCCAGTGAAAACTACGGCATCGATCAGCTGGAAGCCTGGGATATCGGCTACTACTCGGAAAAACTGCGTCAGCATCGCCACGCCATCAGTCAGGAAGAGCTGAAGCCCTATTTTCCAGAAACCCGGGTGATACCCGGCATGTTTGCGGTGGTGGAGCGCCTCTATGGAATCCGTATCCAATCCGTCGAAGGGGTGGATACCTGGCATCCGGATGTGCGTTTCTATGAGATCCGCGACAAGCAGAACCAGCTTCGCGGGCAGTTCTATCTCGACCTCTACGCGCGCCCGAAAAAACGGGGTGGCGCCTGGATGGACGAATGCGCAACCCGCTTCTTCAGCGAATCAGTCGACCAGGTTCCGGTGGCCTACCTGACCTGTAATTTTTCACCCCCGGTGGCTGACCAGCCGGCGCTCTTCACTCACGATGAAGTGGAGACCCTGTTTCACGAGTTCGGCCATGGGCTGCATCACATGCTCACCCGCATCGACTATCCCGCTGTTGCGGGAATCAATGGGGTGGCCTGGGACGCGGTGGAGCTGCCCAGCCAGTTCATGGAAAACTGGTGTTGGGAGCAGCAGGCGCTGGAACTGATCTCCGGCCATGTGGAGAGTGGCGAACCGATCCCGGACGAACTCTTCCAGCGACTGCATGGGGCGAAGAATTTCCAATCCGCGATGCAGATGGTGCGCCAGCTGGAGTTCTCGATCTTTGACTTTCGCATTCATCAGGAGTACGACCCGGACCAGGGGGGAAGGATCTATCAGATACTCGATCAGGTGCGTGAGCAGGTCTCGGTGATCAAGCCGCCCTCCTGGAACCGCTTCCCACACGGTTTTTCACACATCTTTGCCGGTGGCTACGCCGCGGGGTACTACAGCTACAAATGGGCCGAAGTGCTGTCAGCCGACGCCTTCTCCAGATTCGAGGAACAGGGCATCTTCAGTCAGGAAGCGGGACAGGCCTTTCTGCAGGAGATATTGGAACAGGGTGGTTCGAAGGATGCCATGGAGCTGTTTGTCGCATTCCGCGGCCGCGAACCGCAGATCGAGCCTCTGCTGAGACACAGTGGCATTAGCGGGTGATATTTTCAGTCCGCAAATGAACGCGAATAAACGCAAATGATTTATCTGCTTGCTACGTCAGTAGAACCTTCATGCCCAGCGGCGTTATCATTCGCTCATGTAGAATGACCACCCGACGCTCATTCTGCCTTGCTGGACACAAAAACAGACCCAGCAGGGCGTATTGGAATAGTGTTAACAGGCCCTAGACGCAACAAATCACATTTGCGTTTATTCGCGTTCATTCGCGGACTGAAAACAAAAAAAACGGGTGACGCAAAGCGTCACCCCGTGGTTGGCAAGTCAGATGCCGAGGGCACCGATACCCCAACCAACACCACCTAGCTCTACTTCAGGATGCAGTTGCCGAATCGAACGTTCGACTTGGGAAACCCGCCAGCGCGGAACGTCAACAAAGAGCAGAAATTCACCATGCTTCAAGGGCACATCAAAGTCATCGATCTGGGCTTGATGTACCTGACTCGAAAAGTGGTAATCCATTAATACGGAGACCACTGCTGCGATCACGCAGCCTGCCACCAGCAACCATTCGGAAGCCCACACACCGATCAACAGAGTCGTGATTGCTGCAAAAAACAGCAGCAGATTGATATCCCAGAACCAGCTCTCGAAGTGTGCTGTCAACCCGCGCCTCTGGCTTATCCTTGCTGCCGGCAGCTCGTTCAGGTCGACACCCGATCTGGCCATAGCGTGGATGTGTTGCCGATTCACACTGATCAACAGCAGGCCTCTGAACACTTCCTCCGCCTGGCGCCCGGATGGGACCAGCATAGAGATACGCCGCAGTATCATCGATCAACCCTCAGCCAGATAGTCATCTGAATCGTTGCCACAGATCACTTTGTGGTCCTCAAGGTACGACTGCCGGGTCTGTTCATTTTCAATATGGATCTCGACAGCATGCTCACCATCGCCTTCATAGAGGCCGGGGTGATCATCAGGATTGGTAACATCGCGCAGCGTGATTGGATCCAAGGTCGCTCTGATAATCAAAGTTGTGTCTGCCTCTGTTTTGTAAGGAACACCTCAAGAGATACTCTGGCCTTGAGTAGGGGCAAGCCGCTGTCGCCCGGATTGAAGGTCAGTGAAATCCCTTTCGGTTACGACTCAGAATTCACTGTTTCAAGGCTGAATTGAAGAGTGATACCTTAAGCTATAGAAATACCTAGCAAAACAATCAAGATTATCGGCCATCTAAAACTGACGAGGAAATTGGGGGATTGTTGCAAAGCGAGGTGAATTTTCTCGCTAAAACGACCTACAGCTTCCAGCACCCTGTCGGAACTGGATTAGGTTTGACCCTCCCGGGAGGCACCAATAGGAAGGCATTCAGGCGGTGGTGAAAAGGTCAAAAAACAACCAGTAGACCAGGCTGGCCAGAATCAGACCGAAGAACATCACCGGGATACCGGTTTTCATCCAAATCAACGGGGTTATTCTCGCCTCCGGCATACCGCTCTTTTCAGACTCACTCACCGCGATGATATTCGCCGTTGCACCCAGGTGGGTGCCATTACCCCCCAGTCCGACACCCAGCGCCAGAGCCCACCAGAGGGGCGCGATATTCACCCCGCTGCTCTCCAGCCCCATAATGATCGGAATCATGGTCACCGTAAAAGGTATGTTGTCCACTACCGCACTGAGAACCGCAGCCACCCACATCAGCAACAAACCGGTGAGTAAGAGCATTTGCGGATCTCTGGCAAGTCTGGCCAGTTCATTTCCCAGAAGATCGAGCAGTCCCGAGGCCTCCACCCCGCCAACGATCATGAACAGGCCGGCGAAGAAGAACAGCACCGACCAGTTGACGGTACCGAAAATCTGCTCCATATCGGGCTTCAGCATCAGCAAAGCCAGACAGAGTCCGATAAACGAGGCATAGGCGGGCAGGATGTGCAGGTTGTGGTGTATAAAGAAGAGCAACACCACCACAGCCAGGGAGAAGAGAGTGCGCTTCAGCCCTTTGGCATCCTTGATGGCATGGGTATCGACCAGGGTTCTGGGGTCCTCGCCAACATCGGTCAGCTGTTCACGAAACAGAAACAGCATCAACGCCACCGTACCGACCCACACCACCAACACCGGAAATCCCATATGCATCAGAAATGAGTTGAAACTGATATCGGCTGCACTGCCGATCATCAGGTTGGGGGGATCACCCACCAGGGTCGCTGCACCGCCGATATTCGAAAGCATCGCCTCGGCCATCAGATAGGGCATGGGATTGATCTTCAGCAAGCGACAGATCAATACCGTCAACGGAGCGAACACAATGACCGTAGTGACATTATCCAGGATCATACTGATCAGACTGACCGCCAGACTGAGATAGATCAGCAGCAGCTTCGGGCTTCCCTTGGCCCAACGGGTAATATGCACGGCCGCATAGTCGAACGCCCCGGTGGGACGCAGCAACGCGACCAGCATCATCATCGCCGCCAACAACAGAATGGTATTGCCGTCCACCGCCAGCAGCGCCTGCTCCTGACTGTAGAAACCCATCCACATCCCCACACCGATCATGGTCAGAGCGCCCAGCATGGCGGCGGTGGTACGATGCAGTATCTCCGTGAAAATCAGGATATAGGCAGACAACAGCAGAAGTGCCGAAACCCACATCTCGGTTGTGATCTGCTCCATCATCAGTCGATGCAACACTCTCTGGTTACAATCGCTCCAGCCACACTCATACGCGTCACCACGCCTTGATAATCCTCGCCTTCAGTGACAAACAGATACTCTGTGTTGTGCTGCTCCATAATCGCCAGTGCCTTGATCGCTTGAAAATTGGCTGACAGACGCACCGTATCCGGATAGATGAAATCATCCACACTCCGGGCCATCAGATCCTCCGCTTTGATATGCGGAAAATCGAGATGATCGATATCATCCCCAAGCAGATGGGCGCCCTGAATGATGTCATCGGGAATACAGCAGACACGAAACATATGCCTTACCGAGAAGCGCCCGCTGATCAAACCGCTCTGATCCACATAGGGAATTCCGGGAACCCCTTTACTGACACACTCGCTCATCACCTCACCGACACTCATGCCGGGACGGGCGACCTTGGTGGGAATTGAAATATGTTTGATTTTCATGGCGGCGCTTCATCCATCATCGGTTTCATGGCATGCAGCATATTCGCAAACAGGTGGCTGTTGCTGCGCTCCTCCCGTGCCAGCAGCTGTTTCATATAGGCGCGCTGGGTCGGTTTAGTGAAACAGGCGGGACAGCTGTCGGGGATGATCGGCAATCCCGCCTTTACGGCGAACTCACCGGTCTGTGTCTCCCGGCAGTAGACCAGCGGGCGTATGATGCGGATATCCCCCGCATCGTTCACGTAGTGCGCCTTCATGGTCCGCATCTGACCGCCGTGAAACAGGGACATCATCAGACTCTCCGCCAGGTCGTCCAGGTGCTGAGCCAATGCCAGAACGTTATATCCCTGCTTACGACAGGTACTGTACATGATGCCCCGTTTCATACGTGCGCAATAGGCACAGAACGAGTCACCCGACATATTCTCCCTGGCCTCCTGCATGATCGGCTGTTCGGCATAGACCCAGGAGACACCCAATGACTCGTAGTAGGCTTTCAACGGGGCCGGATCGAAACCCTCGATCTCAGGATCCACAGTGATTACGCCCAGTTCAAACTCGACCGGTGCGTAGCGTTGCAAATGGGAGAGTACTTGCAGCAGTGTAAGGGAGTCCTTACCGCCGGAAACACCGAGCAGAATTCGATCCCCATCGCGGATCATCTTGAAATCCGCAACTGCTCTACCGACTTTGCGCATGATTGACTTCGGGGGTTTGATTGAATCGTTCATAAGGGCATTTTGACACGAAGCCCGTTACTCACCAATCCCGCAACCAGGCAGGAACTTCACCCACTTTAGGGATGTCTTAGCCGCAATCAGGTAACTGCTGAATCTGCATGGCTTTTTCAAGCTGAAAAGCGGTGCTTGCAACTGACTCAGGAGATTGCTTCTGATGCTGGACTTGATTCAGAATCGATCTGAGGTCATAAAGGTCTATCCGGCAGTGGATGGAGTTGATACTGGCGGAGATATCAATCACAGAGATGTCATCATGGGGGCATACAAATGGATATATTTGTTCTGGTTTTTCTCGTTCTTGCTGTGGTTCTGGTGGCGCTGGGCGCAAAGCGTGTACCCCAGGGCAATGAGTATACGGTGGAGCGATTCGGCCGCTATACCAAAACCCTGCGGCCCGGTCTCAATCTGATCGTTCCGGTGATCGATCAGGTCGGCAAGAAGATGAATATGATGGAGCAGGTGCTGGATGTGCCCTCACAGGAGGTGATTACCAAGGACAATGCCATGGTTACCGTGGATGGTGTGATCTTCTTCCAGGTACTGGATGCCTCGCAGGCCGCCTATGAAGTGAACAACCTCTACGGGGCGATTCTCAACCTGACCATGACCAACATCCGTACCGTGATGGGATCGATGGACCTGGATGAACTGCTCTCGCAACGGGATAAGATCAATACCCAGCTGCTCACCGTTGTGGACGATGCCACCACGCCCTGGGGTGTCAAAGTCACTCGCATCGAAATCAAGGATATCTCACCCCCGAGAGATCTGGTCGACGCGATGGCCAGACAGATGAAGGCGGAACGGGACAAGCGCGCCGCCATCCTGGAAGCGGAGGGTATGCGTCAGGCCGAGATTCTCAGAGCGGAAGGTGAAAAACAGGCCGCCATTCTGGAGGCGGAAGGCGAGAAGGAGGCGGCATTTCGTGAGGCAGAGGCAAGAGAGAGGCTGGCAGAAGCTGAGAGCAAGGCGACAACCATGGTCTCCGAGGCAATCGCCAAGGGTGATGTGAATGCCATCAACTACTTCGTTGCGCAGAAGTACACCGAGGCACTTCAGAACATCGCTTCCGCTGAGAATCAGAAACTGATCATGATGCCTCTGGAAGCTTCCAGCCTGATCGGTTCCGTTGCCGGTATCGGTGAGATCGCGAAACAGACCTGGCAGAAAAACAGTAAGGAGAGCAACCAATGAGTTGGCTGTCTCAACTCGACTATTGGCACTGGTTCATCCTGGCGGTTGTGCTGATGATCCTGGAAGTCTTTTCACCCGGGGCTTTTCTAATCTGGATGGGGCTTTCCGCCGCGATTACCGGACTGGCATTGCTACTCTATCCGGAGCTTGCCTGGCAGTTCCAGCTGATCTTTTTCGCTGTCTTCAGTGTTGTGGTGATCGTGCTGGTTCGCCTGTTTCTGCACCATCGCCCGATCGAGACCGACAGCCCCCATCTCAACCGGCGGGGTGAACAGTATATCGACCGGGTATTCACCCTGCAGGAGCCGATCATCAACGGCGTGGGAAAAATCAGTGTCGACGACAGCACCTGGAAAATCCATGGTGACGATTGCCCGGCAGGAACCAAAGTCAAAGTCGTTGGTGTTCAGGGTGTGGTGCTGTTGATCGATCAAGCAGAATGAACAGAGAACTTTAATTCTGTTTCGACACAATTACCCGCAGAGGTACTACACTCAGGTTAAGTCGAAGTAAACAAAGAACAAAAAAATGATCAGCTTGGTTAGCGGCTCTATGCATCTCCCGTCGTGCGGCAGAAGACCAATGGCTCTCAAGCGTCTGCTTGAGGTGTTGGGAGAATCAAAACAAGTGGGCATCACCACCAATGAAACTATTTGACACCAACCATATCCTGTTTGTCGATAGCGATCGGAATCAGCTTGAAGCTCTGAAAAGAACCCTCAGGGATCACAACGACCAGTGGCAAATGCACTTTTGCGATTCGTCTGCCAGTGCATTGGAGCTGTTCCAGCAACAACCGATAGCGATCGTCATCAGTGAGACCCAGCTCGGCAGCAAGAGTGGCAGCGAACTGCTGAAGCAGATACAACAACAATATCCGAGCACCACCCGTCTGCTGTTTTCCGGCCAGGCTCTCCGCACACCCGCCCAGGAAATCGTCCACCACGCCCATCAGTTTGTTGCCAAACCCTGTGACACCCAGACGCTGATTGTCATATTGGAACGCGTCATTCAGCTGAGGGATCTACTCAACAATCCCGCCATGACGGAGATGGTCAACAGCCTGGGATCACTTCCCAGTCTGCCCGCCAGCTATCAGCAGATGATCGAGGCGCTGCAGTCGGACAACACCTCGTTGGCAGAGATCGGTGAGATCGTTGCCAAGGACCTGGGGATGTCGACCAAACTACTGCAAATGGTCAACTCCGCCTTTTTCGGACTACCGCAACAGATCTCATCACCGCAACACGCGGTAACCCTGCTCGGTATCGAGACGGTTTCCAATCTGGCCCTGGGGGCAGCCATCTTCTCACGTCTCGATCAGGCGCTGATCGATGAATTCAAGCTTGAACCCCTGTGGCAACACAGCCAGTCGGTATCGGGTCTGGTCAGGCAGTTGGGCATGGCGATGGGGATGAGTCGCCAGGAACTGGAAACCCCGGTTATGGCGGGTATGCTGCACGACCTGGGTAAACTGATTCTCGCCTCCCAGGACCAGGATGAGTATCGCCGTATCGTCAAACAGGCGGCTCAGGAAACCCAGCCCTTGTTCGAAGCTGAAGCAGAAGCCCTGTGGTGCCATCACGCCGGTATCGGGGCCTATCTGATGGGCTTGTGGGGCTTGCCCTTCTCCGCAGTTGAGGCGGTCGCACATCACCATAATCATGAATATCAATCGATCGACCGGAAGGATTGTTTGTTGGTCTACGCCGCCAATCAGCTGTTGCATTGGTTAGGCGACGAAGAGTACAAGCAACACTACGATCCCCAGTCTCTACAAACACTGCTCGGTGATGAAGAGTTCAACCGTTGGCAGAATATTGCCCAGGAGTACCTTGATGGACAAACCACCTGAAAAAGTTTTAATGGTGGACGACGACCGTAACCTGCTTGACTCTTTTCGCCGACAATTTCGCAAACGCCTGAACCTTGAAACAGCCACCAGTGGTGCTGACGGAGTTCAGGCCGTACGAGATGGAGGTCCATTTGCTTTGGTGGTCTCCGACATGCAGATGCCGAATATGAATGGGGTGGAGTTTCTATCCAAGGTACGGGAACTGTCACCCAACACGGTACGCATCATGCTCACCGGCAACGCCAACCTGGATGTGGCCATCGACGCGGTGAACGATGGCAATATCTTCCGTTTTCTGAATAAACCGGTAGAGACGGAAGTTCTCTACCAGACTGCCATAGAGGGCATCAAGCAGTATCGCCTGATCACCAATGAGAAGGTGTTACTGAACAAGACCCTGAAAGGCGCGGTCGATCTGCTGGCTGATGTTCTCAGCATGGTCAATCCAGACGCATTCAGCCAATCTTCCCGCATCAAACACCATGTCAGAACTATCGTCAGAAGTCTTTCCCTGGAAGATGGCTGGCACTACGATCTTGCCGGTATGCTTTGCCAGCTGGGATACGTCAGTCTACCCGACGAGCTGATACACAAAGTGATGGCCGGTGATGAATTAAGCAAGGCGGAAACAGAACTCTATAACTCCCACCCGGAGATGGGGAGCCGGTTGCTAAAACATATACCCCGTCTGGAAACTGTCGCTGCCATGATTGAGCATCAACTCGATGATATCGGCAAGATTGAAATCCAGGGAAAACTGAACAATGAGCAAAAGGCGATTCTGGGAGGACAGATTTTAAAGGTCGCCATCAATTACGATAAACTTCTCAACACCGGTAGCTCAGAAGATAAGGCGATCGAATATCTGCGCGACAACCCTGAAAACTTCGACCCGGCACTGGTGGAGATACTCATCCAGGGTTCGATGAACCGCAAAGTCGAGATACTGAATCTACCCCTCGACCAACTTGAACCGGGGATGATCGTCGACCAGCCGATCAAAACCAATGCCGGTGCCCTGCTCCTCGCCAAGGGGCAACCACTGAGTCAAGCCATGGTATTCAAGCTGAAGGTCGCTTATGACCGGGAAGTGCTGCCCGAAACCAGTTTCAGAGTGTTCCGTATAACACCGAGTGATTAGGGCTTGTTAGCACTAATCCAATACGCCCTGTTGCGCCCAGCAGGGCGTATTGGATTAGTGTTAACAGGCCCTAGGGCCTAGACTCTGTCAGAGCCAGCCTGAACATCTGACCATACCGCATACTCATTGCCGGTTGGGTCGCAAAAATGGAATCGCCTGCCTCCTGGAAATTCAAACACCGGGACTTTGATACGCCCACCGGCATCGATGATCTTTGCCTGAGTCTTCTCCAGGTCACGACTGTAGAAGACGATTAGGGCACTGCCTCGCTCAGCCGCTGTGGTCAGTTCAGAGTGGTAGAACCCGCCATCAAGTCCGGCGTTGGAAAATGCGCAGTAATCCTTACCGTAATCGACAAAATCCCAACCGAAAACCTGCTTGAAAAACACCTTGACCACTTCCAGGTCAGAGGCTGGAAACTCAACATAATCTATGGATTCGTGATATCTCATGCCAGCTTACCTGAAAGATGCTCCATGGCTTTTCGGTGATAAAACGACTGAACAACCAGTGGATCAGTACCGGCTTTCAATCAGGCACAGAGCCTCATGAACCGTGATCTTCGAGCAACCCACTGCAAACCCTATGGCTGTTTCTGCATTTAACTATAGAGCAAACCGGTGGCGTACTGTTTGGATAAACGCTCACATCGGTTCCGGTTATTAATCAACTCCCGCCTCTGGGCTCAATACAAGCTTGCCGATCATTCCCCCCTGCTCAATCAGTCGATGAGCCTGCTTCGCCTGCTCAAAGGGAAGAATCCGATTGACTGCAACTTTGAGACAACCGCTATCGATCATCTCGGCACAATCGCTCAGAATAGCCACCTGATTGATCCTTGCCTCAGGAAGATGTCGCAACATGGGTGTCAGCATCAAAGTGAATCCTATACGCAGATTCCGGTTGCGCGCCTCTTTCCACTCGATTCCGCTTCCTGGATCGAGCAGTGTTACCAGGTCGCCATAGTGAGCGGTGGCTGCAATGGAGTCGCTGAACACTGAGCCGCCAACACAATCCAGTACCATATCGGCGCCACGACCATCCGTCAGCCGCGTAACCTCATCAACAAATCCACCCTGGGTATAATCGATCACCTCGTCGGCACCCAGTTCCCTGACAAAATCCTGCTTTTGCCGGCTGCTGACCGTAGTCAAAACCCTTATCCCAGCCTGTTTTGCCAGTTGAATCGCCACATGACCCACACCGCCAGCCCCGGCGTGTACCAACAGGCTCATACCATCGGTCATTCGCCCACGGCCGAATATCGCCTCCCAGGCAGTGATCAGCACCAGGGGACCGGCAGCCGCATGGACGAAATCCAGCGAAGCGGGTTTTTTGCAACAGACCGACTCATCCATTACAGCAAACTCAGCGTAGTTACCCTGCAGCCCCCCCAAACCGCCATTGCAGTACCAGACTTCGTCACCGGGCCGGAAATCGGTTACGGCATCACCGCACTCGATGACGACACCAGCACCATCACAGCCAAGCACAGCAGGCAGGCCATCGTCAGTAAACACCCCTCTCTGACGCAGCTTGGTATCGATCGGATTGACTCCGGCCGCCATAATTCTGACTTTGATCTCAGTTGGATTTTGGATCACAGGCTCAGGGATATCTTCAACATTCAACACCTCCGGCTCCCCCAGCTCCCTCAACACCACTGCTCGCATTGACTCCTCCTAATCGGTGATTTGTCCTCGATAGCAACAAACTAAATACCGATTTCTATTTTTTGTGATTTGTTTGTATCCGATGGGTGCGTTCATAATCAGCCATGCATGACTCTGTAATTATAGTTTTTCTGGCTGAAATAGCTGTTCACCATGCACAGGGCCTGATTATGATAGAAGTTAAACCTGGGGTTTCATAATTTAATCACATGTCTCGCATAGAACTGCTTCAAGCACACCAACAAAAACTCAGCGCATGCCGCCTTTGTGAATCCATGCCAGGGCCAGTGGTCATGGGCAACCCGACACCCTCGCCGATCCTGCTGATCGGGCAAGCGCCCGGCGACAAGGAGGGAGACGCGGGAAGACCCTTTGCCTGGACTGCGGGAAAGACCCTTTTCAAGTGGTTTGATTCGATCGGGTTGTGCGAATCGGATTTTCGCAACCGGGTCTATATGGCAGCAGTCTGCCGTTGCTTTCCAGGCAAAAACCCGAAGGGGGGCGACCGGGTCCCAAGCAGGGCGGAAATCGCCAACTGCAAGCGCTGGCTGGACCGAGAGGTTGAGCTTCTACAGCCGAAACTTCTGCTGCCGGTAGGCAAACTGGCAATCAGTCAGTTTCTCGAGGTGGGTAAACTGGCTGATATCATCGGCAAACAACAACGCCTCAGCCTGGCTCATGGGGATACGGACCTGATACCACTACCCCATCCATCCGGCGCCTCGACCTGGCATAGAACAGAACCGGGTAAAACCCTATTGGACCAGGCCTTGAGTCTTATCCAAAACCACCCGGCCTGGCAGGCGATCACAGACGGATAAGACGATCAGTCGACAGACTGTTGGCAGTCGCTGTGTTGACCGGAGCGACGGATAAACAATTTACATCCAATCGTTTTTATACCATTGTGGATAGATATCAACCCGGCGACGGAATAGAGGCGCCAGGACCTGACAACACGAATCAAACGACGAGGAAGATCCAATGACAGAAGAAGTTGGCCGTTTCACCATCCATCTAGAGCAGGAAGAGGATTACGCCTTCCGGGTGAAATTCGATCTCAAGAAAGCAGAGGATGTCATCATGGACGAACCGCCACCCCTGGGTGAGCGCAATGGACCCAATGCCTCGCGTATGCTCGCCGCGGCGGCCGCCAACTGTCTCAGTGCCAGCCTGATGTTCTGCATGGCGAAAGAGGATGTGCCTTCAAACGAGGTTACCACGGAAGTCACCTGCACAATGGTACGTAACGATAAAAAACGCCTGCGGGTGGGTCGGCTTGATGTGAAGATTACTGCCGGAGATGAGCTTTTGAGTTCGAAAAAGAGTGATCGCTGCCTGACGCTGTTTGAAGACTTTTGCGTGGTAACCGCCAGTATCAGAGAGGGTATCCCCGTCGGCGTGGAAGTACTCAACCAGGCAGGAGAGCTATTGCATAAAGCCGAATAGCCGCCAACTCAACGGAACAGATGCCACAAATCGACAGGCCTTCGGTTAACCACAGGCTTTGCTTCCAGCTGCCCCGAGCGATATCCGCCCAGGATCACTATTGCAAACACCAGCAGGAGGGTTAGAACGAGGGCAATGAAGAGCCACAGGTTTCGCTGCGGCAGCAACAACGCCCGTTGCTGTTCCTCGGTCATCACCACCACCAACCGGTAGCGGTGGGTAATACCACTTGTACCGTAAGTGACCGTACGATAGCTGAAAATCCCCTCCGGCCTGTTGATCTGACCAGACGGGGTCTGCTGCATCATCGCCCACACGTCAGGGTAGCTTTCATTGAACTGCGGTGATTCACTGGTTGATTCAGGAAACATGAACTGCCACTCCTGGTTACTGCTGAATCCACGCAGATAGTTACCCGATTCATCAAGCAGCAGCAGTCCGCCATGCACCAGCCGGGCATGCCGCTGAAGATCTCCCAAAATATGGCTGGCCAGAGCGTTCACCACCAGTAGCGCTTTGATCTCACCATCCACATCCAGTGGTGTTACCAGGCGAATCATCGGCTTATAGGGGATTTCGATCTTTCCCTGTTCCACATTCAGATCGATCGGCGAGGCATAGATCGTACCGGCATCCATCGCCAATCCCTGCTGAACGTAGTAGCGACTGGATTTGTTCTGCAGATGATCGGTAGATACCCGACTCGCACCATGGGAGGACAAATCGACCCGCAGACGCTCCTGTCCGCTGAGATCGATCAGACGCACTTGATCGTAGAGGCGCTTTTCCGAGACGAACAGCTCCCAGTCAGCCGCAACCCGGTTCAATACCGACTCATCGTAGTAGAGAATGGCTCTGACAAGATCCGGATTGGATGCCAGCAGCTTCAAATCCGCTCTCAAATCGTTGCGTCGTTGTTCCAGGGTATAGAGCGTGCTGTCGGCTGAGAGATCGGTCAGGTCCCGCCACACCTCTTGCATGTTGTCGACACTCAGCCTGTAACCCACCCATAGCACGAGATTGGCGAATACCAGCATCATTAAAACCAATAATGAGGCTCTGCCAACGAGTTGGGTAACTGGGTGATTTAGCCGTGTTGATTTAGATCTTCGCATTCCATGCGCACCACAGGTGAGAGGTCTCTAGTGATCAATTAAATCCCAAAGCGTCTCTCCAGATACTTTGGGGTCCCTATCTATAGGCATAGCACATGCAGAGAAAAATGAAATCCATTCTGACCCTAAAAGTCAGAGTTATGCTGTCTGTCGGATCGACGGTCAGGCTGCCTCTCCCCTATAAACCGGCACAGCGGGAGTGTCAGGCGGGATAGCAGACACCGGTGCCACCCAGCCCACAATAACCGGCAGGATTCTTGGCCAGATATTGCTGATGATAATCCTCGGCATAATAGAGCGGCGGTGCATCAATGATCTCTGTGGTGATCGGCGCAGATGTCACCTGTGCCAGAGCATGCTGATAGTCCTCCCGGGAGGCCTGAGCCAGCGCCCGCTGATCATCGTCGAAAGTATAGATTCCAGAGCGGTACTGGGTACCTACATCGTTCCCCTGCCGCATGCCTTCGGTGGGATTATGAGACTCCCAAAAGGTCTTCAGCAACGTTTGATAATCGATCTTCGCCGGATCATAGACCACCAGCACCACTTCATTATGGCCGGTCATTCCGGTGCAGACCTCTTCATAGGTCGGATTGGGCGTGGTTCCCGCCGCATAGCCCACTGCGGTGGAATAGACCCCGTCCAGGCTCCAAAATCGGCGCTCCGCCCCCCAGAAACAACCCATACCGAACATCGCTGTTTTCATACCCTGCGGAAACGGCGGCAAGATCCTGTGCCCGCTGACGAAGTGCTCAGCCTTGGGTTGAATCGGTGTTGCACGGCCAGGTAACGCCTCATCTTCTGCAGGCATTTTGGTTTTGCGTCCAAGTCCAAACATGGGAGGCTCCTGTAATCTGTAGCCACAAACCGGCTTACTCTGTCAGATAGACAGACGAATCGCTGTTTGGTTTGATCGCGATGACAGCGCTAGTGGGCCACGCGGTAAATAATGTAACGATCAGCCGGACCCACTAGCCGGGATTCATTGAATAATGATCAATATAGCCTTGAATGGGAGACGACCAACCCCACACCCTGTGCGATTTATCAGGGTCCTGCTCAATCAGAGCAGATAGTAGTAGGCCGCACCGGCCGAGGCGACCAGTAGAGCGCCCAACATGGCCCAGATCGCCTTACCCTCTGCGGGCTGCTCTTTGACCACCGTTTGCTGAGCCAGATGCTGTTCCAGCATCTGCTCAACTGTCTCGGTCGCAACGGAGTTGGCAACCTCCTGGGATACCTGGGTGGCGGTCTCGTGCACATGGGCCTCCAGAGACCCTTCAGTGACCACTCTGATGTGCTCAATCATGTCGTTCTTTTCAGGAACCTGTTCGAGAATTCGCTCTTCCTGCTGTTTCAGGCGATCGGAAAATTCGTCCCTTGTTTCGTTGATCTGATTGAAAGTGGTCGCCTGGATCAACTCTTCCAGACTGCGCTGATTCAGCTGTCTGACAAAATCCTCGAGATCGCTGTTGACCTCCTCCACCACTTCCTTCTTCAGCGCCTCGGTATCGATCTCCACAGGTGCCGCACGCTCTGGCTGCTGCTGTTTGAGTTCAGCCAGCATCGGCTGCAGCTTCTGCTCCAGGTAGTCATCCATCAGCCCGGCCAGACGCTGATCGATGGCGTCAGAGACCGCCTGCTCGACAATCTCACGAACAACCACTTCTGCGCTCTGCGTGGCTGCCTGCTGGGCAATACGCCATAGATCCTCTTCAGTGAGGCCGACCGGCGCAGGCTGGGCAGAGGCCTCGGCCTGATCCACAGGCTGCTCCGCCTGCTCCACGGCAGCCTCAGCCTCCGCAGGGGCACTCATCGCCACTTCCCTCTGATGCTCTTCGATCAGTTCGAGGATCTTGCCAATACTCTCCTCAGTCGGTGGCTTCGCCAGGATACCCAGGGCGCCATGATCGACCGCGGCACGAACATACTCATCCCCCTCATTGGCGGTACACATGACGATCGGTGTAGCATCGAAACGGGAATCCTTTTTGATCTCGGTAATGGTCTCAAGACCATCAATACCTTCCATCAGGAAATCGACAAAAATGGCATCGGGCGTGAGCGTCTGCAGACGCTCCAAAGCCTCCTCCCCGGATTCCGCCATTTCCACGCCGTCAAAACCACTTTTTTTCAGCATACGACTGAGAACAATACGTGCAGATTTTGAGTCATCTACCAGAAATGCTTGTTTTGACACTATAATTTCCTTTTTTAGAGGTTGGTATTTAAAGAGTCGATCGCAATTCAGCGAGTTGTTGTTAATGGATTATTTTGCTTTTGTTATAGAATATCGTGTGGCGAAAGAACAGAAAATTCACCCTGTCACGAATCCTATAACCCACCCGTTGCAACCGCAACTGGATCATCGTTTATTTATGACATAGTCAACCAACACCCCCCAGGCCGGCTGTTTCTGCAAATGGCAACTCGCCTAGAACCGGCCAGGGTCCTATAATTGGCGACCGTTTACCTTAAAACCTGAGTAACTGATGGTCTCCGAAAGCCTGTATAACCCTGTTCATCCTATTGAATCCCTGCTGCAACAACGCATCCTGATCCTCGATGGAGCAATGGGTACGATGATCCAGCGACACAAGCTGAGCGAGCAGGATTATCGCGGAGAGCGCTTTGCCGACTGGCCCTCCGATCTGCAGGGTAACAATGATCTGTTGTGCCTGACCCAGCCGGAGATCATCCGCGACATCCACCAGCAATATCTGGAAGCCGGCGCGGATATCCTCGAGACCAACACCTTTGGCGCCAACAGCGTCTCGATGGCGGATTACGACATGTCCTCCCTGGCCTTTGAGATGAGTGAGGCGGGCGCCCGCCTGGCCAGACAGGCAGCGGACCAATACAGCACGCCGGAGAAGCCCCGTTTTGTTGCCGGGGTACTCGGGCCAACCAATCGGACCGCCTCCATCTCCCCGGATGTCAACGATCCAGGCGCCAGAAACATCCATTTTGACGAGCTGGTCAGTTGCTATGCCGAGGCGGCTCGGGGGCTGATTGCCGGCGGCTGCGACCTGCTGCTGATCGAGACCATTTTTGACACCCTGAACGCCAAAGCGGCCACCTATGCCTGCGAAATGGTGTTCGAAGAGGATCAGGTCAGCTTGCCGGTGATGATCTCCGGCACCATCACCGATCAGTCCGGGCGTACCCTCTCGGGTCAGACCACCGAGGCGTTCTACAACAGCCTGCGCCATATCCGTCCCCTCTCGGTCGGACTCAACTGCGCACTGGGTCCGGATATGCTGCGTCAGTATGTGGAGGAGATGTCGCAGATATCCGAGTGCTTTGTCTCAGCCCATCCCAACGCCGGTCTACCCAACGAGTTCGGCGAATACGACCTGGATGCCGCCCACATGGCCGACTATCTGGTTGAATGGGCCGACTCCGGCTTTGTGAATATCGTCGGTGGCTGCTGCGGCACCACACCACAGCATATTCAGGCGATTGCCCAGGCGCTGCAGAGCAAGCCGCCACGCATTCGACCGGAGATCGAAAAACAGTGCCGATTGGCCGGCCTGGAACCCCTCAACATCGGTCCGGACAGCCTCTTCGTCAACATCGGAGAGCGGGCCAATGTAACCGGATCGGCCAAGTTCAAGCGCCTGATTCTCAACGAAGAGTATGACGAAGCCCTGGATGTCTGCCGGGAACAGGTGGAAAACGGCGCACAGGTGGTGGACATCAATATGGATGAGGCGATGCTGGATGGAGTGGCGGCCATGCAGCGCTTTCTCAATCTGTGTGCCGGCGAGCCAGAGATCGCCAAAGTACCGGTAATGATCGACTCCTCCAAGTGGGAGATCATCGAGGCCGGGTTGAAGTGCGTGCAGGGCAAACCCATCGTCAACTCCATCTCCCTGAAAGAGGGAGAGGAGAAGTTTTTCCAGCAGGCCAAGGCGTGCCGCCGCTATGGCGCGGCGGTGATCGTGATGGCCTTCGATGAGCAGGGGCAGGCGGATACCTTCAACCGCAAGGTTGAGATCTGCAGTCGTGCCTATCGGCTGCTGACCGAGCAGGTCGGCTTCCCCCCGGAAGATATCATTTTCGACCCCAATATCTTCGCCATCGCCACCGGCATCGAAGAGCACAACAACTACGGCGTCGACTTCATCGAGGCGACCCGGCAGATCAAAGCCAGCCTGCCCCACGCCATGGTCTCCGGTGGCGTCTCCAATGTCTCCTTCTCCTTCCGCGGTAATAACCCGGTGCGGGAGGCGATCCATGCGGTGTTTCTCTACCATGCGATCCGCGCCGGCATGGATATGGGCATCGTCAATGCCGGACAGCTGGCCGTCTATGACGACCTGCCTGAAGCGCTGCGCAGCACCGTTGAGGCGGTGGTCCTGAACCAGGACCCAGAAGCGGGTGACCGACTGGTCGACCTGGCCCCGCAATATCTGGGAGACAACAGCCAGGCAACTGCCAAGGAAGATGCGGAGTGGCGCTCCTGGCCGGTGAACAAGCGACTGCAGCACGCCCTGGTCAAGGGGATTACCGAATTCATCGAAGCGGATACGGAAGAGGCCCGTCAGCAGGTGAACAAGACCCTGGAGGTGATCGAAGGGCCTCTGATGGATGGCATGAATCAGGTCGGGGACCTGTTCGGCGCCGGCAAGATGTTCCTGCCCCAGGTGGTCAAGTCCGCCCGGGTGATGAAAAAATCGGTAGCCTACCTGGAGCCCTTTCTGGAAGCCGAAAAAGCCGACTGCGACAGCCAGGCCCAGGGCAAGATACTGCTGGCCACGGTCAAGGGGGATGTGCACGACATCGGCAAGAACATCGTCGGTGTGGTACTGCAGTGCAATAACTACGAAGTCATCGATATCGGCGTGATGGTGCCTGCGGATACCATTCTGCAGAAGGCCAAGGAGGAGCAGGTGGATCTGATCGGACTCTCCGGACTGATCACCCCCTCCCTGGACGAAATGGTGCATGTCGCCAAGGAGATGCAGCGTCTCGGTATGAGCCAGCCACTGATGATCGGTGGCGCCACCACCTCGATCGCCCACACGGCGGTCAAAATCGAACCCCAGTACGAACACCCGGTGGTCTATGTTGCCGACGCCTCCCGGGCGGTGGCGGTCGCCTCCAACCTGCTCTCCGATGAGCTGCGGGCGCCCTATATGGACCAATTGCGTAAGGAGTACCAACAGGTCAGGGAGCGCCGAGCTGCCGCGAATGAATCCCGCAATCTGATTCCGCTGACCCAGGCGCGACAGAATCCGACCCCGATCCCGTGGCAAGAGTACCAACCAACCACACCGAACATCTTTAAAGGGGACTACCAGCCTTCTGAAGGGTGCCGGGTGATCCGCCTGGTGGAATCGGAACAGCAGCCCGCCAGCATGGTGCTGCTCGAGGATATCCCCATCGCCGAGCTGATCGACTATATCGACTGGACCTTCTTTTTCCACGCCTGGCAACTGAAGGGGCGCTATCCACAAATTCTTGATGACGAGGTCAAGGGTGAAGAGGCCGGCAAACTGTTCGCCGATGCCCAGCAGATGCTGAAGGAGATCGTGGATGAGAAGTGGCTGCGAGCCTCAGCCCTGGTCGGCCTGTTTCCGGCCAATGCGGATGGAGATGATTTCAATCTCTATCGTGACGAGCAGCGATCGGAGCCTCTGGCCAGGTTGCACAACCTGAGAAAACAGGGTCGCCAACCAAACGGAAAGTATAATGAGTGCCTGGCCGATTTCGTCGCGCCTGAGGAGTCCGGCGTGAAAGACTATCTGGGGGCTTTCGCCTGCACCGCCGGGATTGGTATCGACGCCAAGCTGGAAGCCTTTGATAAGGAGCATGACGACTATCGGGGAATCATGCTGAAAGCACTGGCCGACCGTCTGGCAGAAGCGCTGGCCGAGTGGCTGCATCAGCGGGTGCGCCAGGATTTCTGGGGCTATGCCCCGGATGAATCACTGAATAACAATCAATTGATCGCCGAGGAGTATGCAGGAATCCGTCCCGCCATGGGCTATCCCGCCAGCCCGGATCATACGGAGAAGGATCTGCTCTGGTCCCTGCTGTCGGCCGAGGAGCATACCGGCATCTGGCTGACAGAGAGCATGGCGATGGTACCGACCGCATCGGTGAGCGGCCTCTATATCGGCCATCCCCAATCCCGCTATTTTGCGGTCGGCAAGCTGAATCGTGACCAGGTTGAAGACTATGCGGCACGCAAAAAGGTGCCGCTGGACGAGATGGAGCGCTGGCTGGCGCCAAACCTGGCCTATACGCCTGCTGAAAGCTAGACGATCATTGAACGCGATTGGATGCCAAGGCTCGCTGATATTCAAGAGAAAACAGTCCGCAAATGAACGCGAATAAACGCTAATTGTTGGGCTGTGTCGGATAGGACTGGAGCGAATAGTACAAACCGCAAAGGGACGTCGCTGGACAGGCGTATAGAGTAGCTACTCGCATCGATTTTATAGACCGAAGACATAGGTAGCGCCTGTTCGGAGACATGGGTAACACCTGGAATAAACTGTATGGCAAATAGGCTTTGAGTTAGTACCATTCAGATTTATTTAAATACAATTTGCGTTTATTCGCGTTCATTTGCGGACTGATTTCTTCTTCGAATAAGCGGCCTAATCTCAGGCCCAACCAGCCGGAAACAGTTCATCGGCTCAGATTGAAGTTGCCCTGCTTATCCAAAGGGATTTTGATATCGCCAATCAGCGGAGTATCGCCGGTTGCGTCGAGCATACCGCTCAACTCGTAGGAGAGTCCCCGGCCACCCATCAGGGCGCTATAGAGCCCACCACCCGCCTTTTGCAGATCGAGGGAGAGGGGCAGACGGACCCGGCCCTTGCCTTGCTTATCAATGTTCAGGCTTTGTGCCGCCGCACCCTGCCCCACATCGATTCCGTTAAGTTTGAATTGGTAATCGAGCCGCTGCAGCATCAAGGCAAAACGGTTGGGATTCTCAACCTCCAGCTCAAGCATCAGATCGATGGCTTGCAGACTCATTCGCTGCACATCGATCCGATTGACCCTGACATCGGGTAGCTTGGGAACCGGCAGACGCCCCTGATAACTCATCGGCAACCGCACCCGCCCCAGCAGAGGCACATCGATACCCAGCCCCAGATCCAGCTGATAGGGCACATCATCCCGATTGCTCAATTCACTGTAGTGCTGGAGCAGTCGTTCAAACTCCATCCTGACCGGCAGTTTGACCTGACTCTTGCCATCCGCAGCCAGACTCATGCCCATGGACTGCTGACCTTTCAGGAAGCTTCGATTGAGCAGTTTCAGGTCATAATCGAGCCCATCCAGGGAGATCGCCACCGGATTGGGGTTATCCACCTCCACATCAAACAGCAGATCGATGCCTCTCAGGTCGAGGCCTGACAACTTGACCCCTTTGACCTCACCGGTTGGCTGGATTCCATTCATCAACTGTTCGGCCTGCTGCAGAGATGAGCAGCCCTGAAACAGCAGGATCATGAATAGGAGGAGGATGGTCTGTCTATGCATAAGCGTATTTCCAGGGCCTAACACCAATTCCATAAGAACCTTTTCTAAGCTTAATCAACCGGGCAAGCAGGACAAACAGTATCATGCTCAAGCCCATTGCGCCGCCACCGCCGTGATAGTGATCATCCCCATCACGATAACTGTCCTCAAGGGGGAGCGCCCGGAGGTCCCGGTCATCATAGGGTCCGTACTCGACCAGAAAGGCGTCGCTATCCGCATCATACAACTCGATCAGGACATCATAATAGCCACTGGGGTAACCATCCAGTAAACGGGTGACAACCTCGTAGTCATCGTCGGAATCGTCCCGCACGATCGGGAAGCTCTCGGTGGTGTAGTAGCGATTCCATGGTCCACCCTCGAGGCTCAGATAGAGCTCCGCATAGACCCAGGCCCGGCCGCTGACCACATCCGGATCAAAGCTGACACTCAACCGATGGTAGTATCCATCGTCATCATCGTCACGACTGATCACGGTACGCGCATCAAAAATCGAAAAATCCGGATCGTGAAAAGCACCCGCTTCGGAACGATTCAACTGTTTCTGACGGCTTCCGGTGACAACCATCGGCTGTTGGATATCGATCTCCGCCTGGTCGAGTTGTGCTCTCCAGTCCTGTTTGGCTACCGGACCTTCAACAGACTGGCTCAACCGCTCAACAGACTCACTCGCCTGCAACAAACAAGCAGACAGCATCAGTGCCGAACAAATCAATATCTGTGTCATCTTCATGAGAAATCTCCCGCAGAGGGCCGAAAGGGATCGAGCAGACAGATCCTAATGGTCCCGGTAACGTCGACGACGGTCATGGTCGTGGCGATCACGATCACGGTCACGATGGCGGTGACCATGCTTATGCCGGTCGCGATGGCGATAGCCATGGCTGTCACTATGGCGATGACTGGGATAGTGATCGTGTCGATGACCATGGTGGTAGTAGTGGCCATGGCTGAAATGCAGTCCAAGCAACACACCACCCAGTAGGCCATAGGGCAGATCATGCGCCTGAGCGGTTGGTGCCAATGTCATCGAGGTGGCAAGGATTGCGCCGATTGCCAGGGGTTTGAGTCTGTTGTTCATGCTGAACCTCCATAGGTATGCCTGACCTAAAGCATATGGAGGCTTTGCTGAACGAAAGCTGAATGGGGGGGTAAACGCTCAGCGAATGGAAATGATTGTCAAACCGGCGACGGATTAAACAGGCGCCTGTTCCGGCATCAGCCCGTTGCGACGCAGTACATTGGCAATTTTTTTGGCCTTTGCAGCCAGACGGGAGAGATCGGCAAAACTCGGTACAACGCCCTGATCAAGTTTTATCTGCCACTCATCCAGTTCACTCTCCAGATAGATTAGCAGTTTGCCGGAACAACCTTCACAGGATTCGCCACAGCGCTCCTCTTCACTTAGATCGAAAGGAATCTGGGTACGGATCTGTTCGATCAGCTGCCGCATGGCAACTTGGGTATTGGGTTTCCGCTCGATCACTGGACAACAGAACGTCCTTATTTACACTTCTTACTCAACTCATCACGCCGCTTGGTGCCTTTTTTAAGTTGCGCCTGGACGATCTTCAGGTCGGTTTTCAGGCGTTTGTACTTTTTCGAGTTTTTCTCTTCATCGAGCTTCTTTTTAAGGCGCTGCTCTTTCTTCTTCAACTGGCCCAACAGCTCATCGATTCGATCACACTTTGCCTTGTCAGAAAGTTCCGCTTTTTCCAGACGTTTTTTAAGATTATCAAGCAGGTCATTAATTTTCATGAATCCAACCTTCTGTAAGCAAAACCAATACGATACCGAGCTCTACAAGAGATGCCAGGCTCCGATACGCAACACATTCAGCACTACTCTTCTTCCGCCTCTTCCGGAGGAATCACCGTCTTTGCCATACGTTTGGCGAAATAGTAGATACGTTTCTGTTTTTCGATGATGTCGACCTCAGTGGTGTAGGCTTCAATCCGGTTCGGCTCTTCCGCAACCAGGCGGGTCGCCTGATGTTGTGCGGCCGAATCGGCCAGAGAGGTGATCTCATCTTTCATCGCAACCACCGCATGCGCCACATCGGCATTGGTCTGGGATACGGATTGTACCGCACCATCCACCGCCCGGATAATGACCCGATGAAAGCCCTCCAGCACCTGCTTGGTCGGCTCACTGATCGAAAAACCGATACTGATCCGCTCATGGCCAAGCGAAACCAGATTGGTCTCGATGGTGTCACCGATATTCTCCAGATCGCCTACCGCCTCCATCAGACTCAACAGCTCTTCCGTCTGTTTATCGGTCAAGCTCTGTTTACTGATTCTGCCAAGGTAGTCGAGGATCTGCTCATACAGGATATCCACCTCATCATCGAGTTGCGCCACCGCATCCAGGGATTCATGACTGCCACCGATGATCGCCGGCATGATCTGGTCGAGCATCGCCTGAACCCGCTCACCCATATGCAACACCTCAAGGCGCACCCGGTCGAGTGCCAGGGAAGGTGTACTGAGCAGCTCCTCATCCAGGTACTTGGCACTGACAGCGATACCCTCCTCCTCGATCAGACGATCGGGTAGCAACCACTCCACCATACGGGCGATGTAGGCGGTAAACCAGATGAACACCAGGGTGTTGGCGATATTGAAGACGGTATGGGCGTTAGCGATCTGCCGGGGTGTCTCGGCACCCAGCCGTTCGATACCCGAGAGTTCCGGATGGGAAGGCGAAAAGGAGACAACAAAATCCGCCAGGTAGGGGATGAACATAATCCACAGCAACACCCCGGAGACGTTGAAGATGACATGCACCATGGCGGCCCGGACCGCCTCTCTCGGTTTGCCGATGGAGGCGAGCAAGGCGGTCACACAGGTGCCGATATTGGCGCCAAAGGCGAGCGCAATACCGGCTGGCAGGGTGATGAAACCCTGACTCGCCATCACGATCACTATGCCGGTAGTGGCCGAGGAGGATTGAATCAAGCCGGTGAAAGCAGCCGCCACGAGAATACCGATCAACGGGCTCTCCATGCTGATCATCAGATCGAGAAACGGCTGATAACTCCTCAGGGGTTTCATGGCATCGCTCATCACACTCATGCCGAAGAACACCAGGCCCAGCCCCATGATCATACCGCCATACTGTTTGATGCGTTCATTTTTGGAGATGAACAGCATGCTGAAGCCGACACCGATCATCAGCAGTGCCGCCTTGGTCACCTTGAATGCAACGATCTGGGCCGTGATGGTGGTACCGATATTGGCCCCCATGATGACCCCTATCGATTGGGTGAAGGTCATCAGACCGGCGGTGATAAAACCGACCACCAGAACCGTGGTTACCGAGGAGGATTGGATCACCGCCGTGACGAAAGCACCGGTGGCCGCTCCCATGAATCGGTTACTGGTGAGCTTGGCAAGAATGTTTTTCATGCGATCGCCGGCAACCGCTTTCAGGGAATCCGCCATCTGTTCCATACCGAACAGAAACAGGGCGAGCCCTCCAAACAGCTTCATGCCCATCACGCCCCACTCGATGCTCTGTTCTGTGGTGGCTGCCAGCGCAGGCAAAGCGAAGAACGCCAGAATGCCGCCAAGGCTGAGCAGGATCAGAGGTTTGGTGATAAATTCATTGTCTCTGCAGGTGGTCTCAAAAATCATAATTTTTCTCGTTAAGCAGCGAAACCTGCAGCTGCGATCAGTGACATGTCGGGTGGTTGTACAAATCACGCCTCATTGTGATCTGAAAAAACATTGCCACTCCTGATCCCCTTGCGCACAGGTTGTCATCGTCAGTCTTGTTCATCCACTGACTTTGATGTCATGGTTCTGTGGCATCCCGGCCGTGATAACTATTCTAGTCTGTGTTACTCGATAGTGCTTGAGGCATCCATCGAGCATGGCATCAGGTCAGGCCATGTTCAGTCGGTTTACGGCAATCGCTCAATTCTGACTTTGACAACCGAACGCTCGTCCGCTTCAATCACTGTCAGCCGATGCCCCTGCTCCTCAAAGCTGTCCCCTTCCACAGGAATATGGCGAATACGACTGATCATCAAACCACCGATGGTCAACGCCTCTTCCACAGAAAACTGCACATGCAGAATGTCGTTGATCTCCGAGATCGGTGTGCGACCGCTTACCTGATGAGAATTTTCACTCTCATGCTCGATATAGGTGCGCCGTTTCGGATGATACTCATCGAAATCGTAACCCACATCGATTTCACCCACCACCTCTTCAAACACATCCTCCATGGTGAGGATACCCACAGCCGAACCAAACTCATCCACCACCACCGCCATATGGTCCTTACGGGCCTGTAACATCGGCAGCGCCCGATCGATGGTCTGGCGCGGAGAGAGGTAGAGCACCGGACTGATGAAATCTGAGATCGGACGATTGTCCAGATCCGGCTGCATCAGATCCCAGGTATCGAGTGTCAGGATACCTTTCACATTGGTGATATTACCTCGATATACCGGCAGTCTGTTATAGCCATGCTTCATCACCAGTCTGACCGCCTCCTTCATGTGGCGCACTTCATTGAAGCCCACCACATCCGGCAGCGGGATCATCGCCTCACCCACCGTGGTATCCGCGAAACGGATGATGCGTCTGATGCGCTTGCGGTCGATGGTCTGGGGATCCGATGTGGAATCGGATATATCCAGCAGTACCCTCAACTCTTCACGGGTGATGAACATATTCTGCGGTACAGAGCCGCCGCCAACGATGCGGGTTACCAGACGGGCAATACGACTGAATATGAAAATCACCGGATAGAAGACATAGGAGAAGAAACGCAGCACATAGATCAGCCGGCCAACCAGGCTGTCCGCCTCCTGCTGAAACACACTCTTCGGCACCACCTCTCCGAAGATCAGCAGAATCGGGGTCAGAATGATCACGGAGATCAGATCACCCGCTGAACCAAAGTATTCGATACAGACCAGCGCACCCAGGGTGGAGATGATCACAGTGGCCAGATTGGTTCCCACCAGGGTGGTACCAAGGATCACATCGGGGGTTTTGAACATCTTCAACACCAGCGCGGCGCCCCGATTACCCAGCTTCGCCAGATGCCGCAACTTCAACTTATCGGAGTTGACCATGGCGATCTCGGAGCCGGAGAAGAAACCTTTCAACAGCAGGAAGAAGACGATGATGAGTAACTCAAAGCTCCAACTCATCTTGCACCTCCTGAGTCAATGGTCTCTTTTTTGCTTTCATCATCAGCGGGAGCGGATTCTGAATCCTGCTCCCTGGTATCACCATCCGGCTCCGACTCAGTGGTTTCATCCTGCCTGTCGGGGGATTCATCAACTGCCTCGATCGGTTCAGACTGGTCGTCGACAGACTCCTCCGACCGCTCCTCATCGGCGACGATCTTGCGTACTTGGATCTTGCTGATTCTCAAGCCGGTCACTTCCCGCGCAATAAACTCATAACCCTCATAACGGACCTTGTCGCCCTCTTTCGGCAGGCGGTCAAACAGGCGGAATGCCACCCCGGCAATGGTGCTCATGACCGGATCTTCGATATCGAAATTGGTCAGGTTGTAGAAGTCGCTCAGCCGCATATCGCCCGGTACGACATAGCTGTTTTCATCCTCTTCCTGATAATACTCAAGTCCAACCATCTTGCCGCTGATCTCACCGAAGATGAAGGTCAGTACGTCTTTCATGGTGACGATACCCAACACCTCACCATACTCGCCGAGTACGATCGCCACCCGGGTATTGTGGGCCTGGAAGTAGTCGAACATCTCATCGACTTTCTTGGTCGGCGGTACAAAGTGGGCGGGTTTGATGATCATCTCCAGGGTCACCTGTTCCAGGTCGCCACCGCCCTGTATCAGTCGCAGAATATCCTCAGAGTGGAGAAAACCGATGACATTGTCCCAATGCCCCTGGTAGATGGGAATTCTGGGATGCTGGTACTCTCTGAACCGGTCGATCAGCTCGGTCACCGGCAGATCCGCATCGAGAAAGAGAATCCGCGGCCCGGGTGTCATGATGCGGGAGATGTCCGTTTCAGAGGCTTCGATGACGTTATCGATCAACACCCGCTCAGTGGCCTCGATGACACCGCTCTCCTCACTCTCCTCCAGCAGGGTGCGCAGTTCATCCGCATGCAGAATGTTCTCCCGACTGATCGCCTCACCCACCACCAGCGTGGTGATCCGATCGGAGATCTGTCGCACCACTTCCCGTAACGGGGTAATAAAAACAATCCAGCGCGGCAGGATCCGGGCCGTCAACCGGGTGGCAAATTTGACCGGAAAACTGACCGCGATGGTCTTCGGGGTAACCTCACCAATCAGCAGCAGCAGAGGCACCATGATCAAAATGTTGAACCAGCCGACATCCTGCTCGCCAAACAGCAACAGCAGGATCGCCGCCATGTTTGCCGCAGAGGCGATATTGACCAGCTCATTGCCGCACAGAATCGAGATGATCAAACGCCTCGGCTCATCGAGCATGGCGTGGATATTCTCGGAATGCTTGTCGCGGCTGTGTCTGAGCTTTTGCAGATCGATGCGGCTAAGTGAGAAGAGCGCTGTTTCCGAACCGGAGAAGACAGCCGAGAACCCGAGCAGCACCACCTGCAGGCTGACCCGCAGAATGAGCTCCCAGTTCACGTCTCCCATGCCAAGGGAGTCGTACAGTGTTCTCAACTCTTCCATCTACTAAACCCAATTCTCTAACGCGTGAACTGACAGCAGAGCAAATCAATACACAGCTTCTACCAGCGAATGGCCGCGGACAGTATCAACAACCGATGGCAGCCCTAATCGGTTTTGCAGCAGCACAGCAAAACCAGTTTGACGACCTGCTTGTATCATCATCAGTCACGAAATGATTGAAATCTCAACCAATCTGCAACCAGGCTTGACGCTTCAAATGTTGACGGCAAGCAGAAAAAACGGGCCGAAACAGGCCGCTGCCATCGTGCATCCTAATAGCGAAAACTCCTTTGAGAACAAACAGATTTATGGCGTAGCAGCAAGAACTGTCGATCTGAATCCGGTCCTGTGCGGACTGGCCATCTGTCACAACAAGCCTTGCGGAATTCCACCGCCCATTGAGCACCAGCCGGTTGGCGCCATTCCAATGAATCCATCTTGGGGCAACATCAAGAGGATACTGCTCAATGTCTAATTATTACATATAAGATAAGATCTTATAACTTAGGCTATAAATTTAATAACGAAAGAATGAACATCGCGCCACTCAACCGGGTCTGCCTGAGTCACTCTTAACCGGTTTTGGCAAGCTCAACCATAGCCATGAGGTGGATCACATGCCCCCTGAGAAATTGATCGAAAAACTGTTTCGTCTACTTGACCCCGGTCGTAAAAAGCTCAAAAGCGAACGTATCAGGGATCTGCTTAAGAAGATGAAAAAGCAGGAAAGGGCAGCCAAATCCAAGCTGAAGAAGACCAAGAATAAAACCAAACACAAACGGCTGGCCACTAAAATCAAGATACTGCACACACAGAGAAAAAAGGCCATCAAACGCTATCGACAGCTGACTAACAAGTGCTGACTGATCATTCGCTGATACTATTCCGTTTCAGGCTGATCCGTTTCATACTGCGCCGCGGCCTGACGCAATCGATCGGCAATAGCGGCTCTCAACTCAGGTGGAGAGACCACCTCCACATCGGCACCATAGCGCATCAGATCCATGATCAGCTCCGCTGTATGGGCATATGGCAAGACAAGTTCATAACGACCATCCTCCAGCCAGCGGCTCTGCTGCTGAGGGTGCCAGCTCTCTTTAGCGACCCATCTGGCTCGATGCTTTGTGAATCGCACTACCGCCTGATGGCTCGCCGAACCGGAGAAGATGCCATAGGCCTCTGAGAAGTGGGCATCGAGCTGCTCACTCTGCAGCTCGATCGCTGCTTGATCGCTCTGACGAACATCTGAGATCGCATCCAGGGCAAAGGTGCGCAACCCCTCGCGCAGATGGCACCAGGCATCCAGATACCAGTTGTCCCGATAGAGGGTCAGGCGTTGCGGAGAGACCTCCCGTTCGGTCACTTTATCGCTACCACGGTTGTAGTAGTTCAGGCTGACCCGGTGTCTGGCCGCCAAAGCCGAGGCCAGCTGCGTCAGATAGGGACCGGCGGGACGGGCTGCTGCCCTCAGCAGACGAATATGGCTTGAGATTGGCTCGACCCGGCCTGGCTGACGACTCAGCAGCTGATCGATCTTACGCCTCAGTGGTTGCAGATGACTCTCCAGCAAACCGGGCTGAATCTCAGCCAGCAGCTGTTGAACCGTCAATAGCGCCTGAAGTTCGGAAGCGTTGAACCAGAGCCCGGGAAGCTGGTACATCTCCCCTTCAGCGGCATCGTAGTGGTAGCCGTTACGTTTACGATCATAGACTACCGGAGCATTCAGATAGAGCCTCATCTCTTCGATCAGGCGCTTTACCGTCGCCCTGGAGCACTCCAACTCCTCTTCCAGACGCTGACGGGAGACCGGATAGCGGGCTGACTGAAATATTCTGTTGAGCTCAAAGATCCGATCGAAACGATCCATCGATCAGACAGGGCCTATTTGGATTCCCGGGACTGGCCGCTGCTGTTCACTTCATCCACAGACCAGAGCCGCTCCAGATGATAGAAATCCCTGACCTTCGGCAACATCACATGCACCACCACACCATTCAGGTCTACCAGCGCCCACTCGCCATCTTCGACGCCCTCGGTTCCCAATGGCATCTCACCGGCTTGTTTGGCTTTGAATTCGACGCTTTGTGCGATCGACTTTACATGACGATCCGAGGTGCCGCTGGCGACAATCATGATATCCGTAATGCTGGTCTTGCCACGTACATCCAGTACCACGACATCCTTCGCTTTCATGTCGTCGAGGATCTCCAGGACGATATCTCTAAGTGCTTCTATCTGCATTGAGTCTCTGTTTGTTTGCTGTAACAGGCGGTGTCCATTTTATCGGGTCTTGCCAACAAGCATAACCCATCATTAGGAATTATTTGCTGAATCGCCGTTTTCCAGGTTGATAAAAGCGCCGATCACAGGCGTGTCAATTCGCTGCTTGCGGCTGGCCATTCAATCCCGATAGAGCCCTTCAGCATGAATAATCTCCAACACAGCCTCTGGTAGCAGATACCTCGGGCTTTCATTCTGTTTGATCATTTTGCGGATCGAACTGGCGGAGATATCGAGCTGGGTAACTGTCTGGATCTTAATTTCCCCACCATTTTCCAGGTCAAATGGTCTATCGGTATCGATCTCATGCCGCTGCAGAAGCTCATTTGCGGCCTCTGAGATGTTTGATTCACCCGGGCGCCTCATCACAACCAGATGAGCAAGCCGCAGGATTTCATCCGGTTTGTGCCAACCGGGAAAACCGCTGAATGCGTCCATCCCCATCAGCAACAGCAGATCTTGACCGGGAAAGTCGTGATGCAGATCGCGCAGGGTATCCACCGTGTAGGAGTCACCGGCACGTCTCAACTCCCGGTCGTCGGCGACAAAGCCGGGCTGCTGCGCAATGGCCGCCTCAACCATCCGCAGGCGTAGCTCCGCAGAGACCTGAGGCGGATCCCGATGAACCGGTCCATGCAGAGGAATGAACCTTAGCTGCTCAAGGCCGACCGCCTGCATGACATCCAGCGCGGTACGTAAATGGCCATTGTGTATGGGGTCGAAGGTGCCCCCCAGGATACCGATCATGTTGCGCCTAACTGGAATGGCACTGGTTTGTGCAGAGTTGCTCTGCATCTGTTGTGATCTGATTAGCCGCGAATGAACGCCAATCACTGCGAATCAACGCAAAACAGAGCTTCATTACGAAATGGCTTTGCGGCAATTTGCGGTGATTGGCGTTCATTTGCGGTTTGATTCTCCTACTTAAGGCGACTAAGTACGGATATGCCCGTCACCAAGCACGATATATTTCACCGAAGTGAGCCCTTCCAGACCGACCGGCCCGCGGGCATGGAACTTATCCGTTGAAATACCGATCTCCGCACCCAGGCCATACTCGAAACCGTCCGCAAAACGGGTCGATGCGTTGACCATCACCGAACTGGAGTCCACTTCGGTGAGAAAACGTCTGGCACGGGTGTAGTTCTCGGTGATAATGGCGTCGGTGTGCTGGGAGCTGTGGGTATTGATATGATCAATCGCCTCGGCCAACCCCGGCACGACCCGGATCGACAGGATCGGCGCCAGATATTCGCTATCCCAATCCTCATCGGTTGCACGGATGCAACCCTCGATCAGCTCGCAGCTGCGGGCACAGCCACGCAACTCAACCCCTTTCTCATCCAGCGCCGGAGCCAAACGGGCAAGTGCTTGAGCGGCAACATCTTCGGCAACCAGCAGAGTCTCCATGGTGTTGCAGGTGCCATAGCGCTGGGTTTTGGCATTCATCGCCACCGCATAAGCCTTGTCGAGATCGGCCTGATCATCAATATAGACATGACAGATGCCATCCAGATGCTTGATCACCGGCACTCTGGCATCCTGACTGATTCGTTCGATCAATCCTTTGCCTCCCCGGGGGATGATCACATCCACGTAGTCCGGCATGGTGATCATGGCGCCAACCGCCTGGCGGTCCGTGGTGGCAACAACCTGAACAACCGCCTCCGGCAGACCCGCCCGGTTCAAACCGGCAGCGATACACTGGGCGATCGCCTGGTTGGAATAGTAGGCTTCCGAGCCCCCTCTCAATACCGCCGCATTGCCCGACTTGAGGCAGAGTGCCGCCGCATCGGCGGTGACATTGGGACGCGATTCATAGATGATCCCCACCACACCCAGCGGGACTCTCATACGCCCGACCTGGATGCCGCTGGGCAGGTATTTCATATCGAATACCTCGCCTACCGGATCGGCCAGGGCCGCAATCTGGCGCACCCCTTCGATCATGCTGTCGATGCGTGCCGGAGTCAGCTCCAGGCGATCGAGCAGGGCGCTGTCCAGGCCCTTCTCCCGACCCTTCTCCAGGTCCAGGCTGTTTTCGCGCATCAGCTGCTCTCTGGCCCCATCCAGCTCTTCGGCAATCGCTTCGAGTGCCTGGTTTTTCTGAGCCGTCGGTACACCGGCGAGTGTTCGCGAGGCCAGGCGAGCCTGCTGACCCAACTCCTGCATGTATCCGGCGATATCGGTGATCTTGTCTAACATTGTTTAAATAGTGCTCATCTGGAAATATTACGATTGTTTAACTTTACCAAACCCGAGCTGAAATGGCCCGGATTCCCGGCAGTTTGAGCTGATATCTGCATCCAACTGCTGTTTTGACCGTATCTTTTCTAAGGGTTTTAGATCACCGGCCTGAAAGCAAAAGGCTTAAAGTTAAACCCATATCTACCGATCTAATAGGCAAGGAATTCACCGAACAGATAACGGTCCGGATACAATGAACAGACTCATTTTAAGTTTCGTCTTATTGATGACAGGTAGCAGCCTGCTCTGGGCAGAACCGTCGCTGTTTGACGTTCCGATGCATTCCAAGGGAGCCAACACCTTCTACATCTCCGGTAAGATCGGCAACATGGCGCCAACGGAGTTCATGGTCGACACCGGCTCAAGCTATATGACCATCAATGAGAACACCCTGGCTGAATTGCAGGCCGTGGGCAACCCCCGTTACCTGAGGGATCTGAAAGGCGTACTGGCCAATGGGGCGGAGATGCTGGTGCCAGTCTATACCATCACCGATGTACTGATTGGCGAAAAGTGTCTTCTGGAAGAGGTCGAGGTGGCCGTTTTTCCCGGCAAAACCAGACAGATTCTTGGTCTGAGCGCACTATTGAAAACAGCGCCATTCACCTTCTCCGCCGAACCGCCACAACTGCAGTTGAGTAACTGCAATTTAATGGAGATGGCTACCGACAGCCAACAGCAGACACAACTGGCTGCCGGTATATCAACCCCAAACTAGGGATACCATCTAAAAAGCGCAGCCGGCTTATTTGCTCTCTGCAGGCATCGCTTTCGCTTCGAAAGCACTGAACTCAGCGGCATCAACGCTGCCGTCCTGATTGGCATCAGCAGCTTCCCAGCCTTTATAGAGCGCTTCGCTAGCGGTTGCTTCTTCTGAAGAGATGCTGCCATCAGCATTGGTGTCCAATGCAGTGAAGGCATCCTCACCGGCAACTGAAGCAGTAACAAATCCAGCGGTAACCAGTGCCAAAGCGGCCAATTTAATGGTTTTCATGTTCATCATGTTCTCCTTAACGAATTTTATGGTTATGCCCAGAGATCCCGATCTACACCATCGATCGTCTGGTGGCCCTATAAGACACCCCAGACAGAAGAAATGCGGTGATAGGAATCACAGTTCCACTATTTAAATTCCTTTCAGAAATTTAGGAAATTGCTAATGGATCGGCATCGGTATGGTTATCAAATCCCTCTGATTGGCCAGCGACCAGAGCAGTCTGGTCACCGGCATTCCACCCAAAACTCTTTCAGAGTTTCTGATTATTTAGCCGCAGGTGCCGCCTCAAAAGCACTGAACTCGGCTGCATCGACCTGGCCGTCAGCATTGACGTCAACCTTTGCCCAATCCTTGTAGAGCGCTTCATCAGCGGTGGACTCTTCAGCGGAGATATAGCCATCAGCATTCACATCCAGCTTGGTGAAGGCACCCTCGTCCGCCGCGTTGGCCACTGCAAAAAAACCGGCTGCTGCCAAAGCTACAACGCCTTTTTTAATTGTCATGGTTTTCATCATCATTCTCCTTTCAATGATTTGTTGTAAAAGCAAAGCCCTCTGACTGAGGTCTCTGTAGGCGATAAGACAACGATGAGGAAAAAAATTGGGTGACCGAAGTCACAAATAAAAAGGAACAGCTTTCCCAGGCACTTAGTTACTAATTCAGGTTGTGCTGCCGATCACAGGCAGGTGATTCCGGAAACTCCCTGAGCAACACGCTTCAAGGCCAGCCAGGGGTCTTTCGAATTCAGACCCTTGATCATACGATCAACATCTGAACACTGTATAAGCAACTTTCTCCAGTAGTCGGCCGTGCCCCTGGAGAGCGCCTTGCCGACCACCGGCTTACGTTTATCCCAAACCCGGTAGGCCGCCATCACCTGGTTGCTGTTACGCCCCTGTTCCAGTTCATTGGCCATCTCCGCCAGACTGCGGATCTCCCGACTCAAGGCCCACAACACCACGGGTGCCGCCACGCCCTCCGCCTTCAATGAAGACAACATGCGCAGGCCCTTGGCGGTCTGCCCGCTCATCAGGGTATCGAGCAGGCTGAAGACATCGAAACGGGCACTGTCAGCAACCGCTTGCATCAACTGGTCCTGGGTCACCACCCCTTCCCCCTGCAGCAGCAACAGCTTCTCTATCTCCTGGTTGGCGGCCAGCAGGTTGCCCTCCACCCGATCCATCAGCATCTGAACCACCCCGGCCTCCGGGATCAGTCCGGCCTGTCGCAGGCGTTGCTCGATCCAGGGCATCAACCGGTTGCCCTCCACCGGCCAGACCTGTATCACAACACCCAGCTGATCCACCGCCTGCAGCCACTTGCTCTTCATCTGCGCCTTTTCCAGCTTCGGCAGGGTTATCAGCAACACCGTATCTTCGGCTGGACGCTGACAATACTCGATCAGCGCCTTGCCCCCTTCATTGCCGAGCTTGGCGCTGTTCAAGCGCAGCTCAAGCAGTCGCCTGTCACCAAACAGGGAGAGGCTCTCCGCCGCCTGATTGAGCGCGGACCAGTCGAAGCCGCTGACCTGATCCAACACCTCTCTTTCACTGAACCCCTGCTGTCGCGCAGCCTGGCGTATCTGGTCAGCCGCCTCCATCATCTGCAACGGCTCATCACCACTGAGCAGATAGAGTGGCGCCAGATCACGTTTCAATTGGGCGTTGAGTTGGTCGTTACGGAGTCTCATGAGGTTAGGTCATGTTTACTGTGCGATCTATCTCAATCCGGCTTCCATTCTGCGAATGATCTGAGCCGCAAGGTCGCGTCGCATATCATCCATCATCAAGGCGGTTTCATTCCTTTGACCCAGTTCGTCACTGCCACTGAAGCTGAGTTGCCGAACCAGTTCCAGTGACTCTTCATGGGGCGGCATACCGCTACGGGCGGTGAGTCGGACCCTGGCAAGCAGACGCAACTCATTGTCCAAAGCCTTGCCATTCGCATCCACGGAGAGCACCCGGCTGGAGAACTTCTCTTCCAGCACCTGAAAGACATATTTCGCCGCCTGCCGATCGGGGGAGAGGATTACACCACCACTAAGCAGCTCTCGCTGCAGCACGCCGGCAACTGTGTCGATGCGGTCAGCCGCGACGATATAGAGCCCATTCAGCGCAGCCGAGGGCTGTGCATAGCCTTTCAGATGAAAACCACAGCCTGACAGCATCAGCGGCATGACCAGAGCCAGCCAGACAGCCTGCAAGCGCAGCAGGTGGCGACTATTTGGCAACGACATTGACCAGCTTGTTCGGCACCACGATGACTTTCCTCACCGTCGCCTCACCGATGAAGCGCTGTACATTGTCATTCGCCAGGGCTATCGCTTCGACAGCCGCCTTATCCGCATCCGCCGGCACCTGGATGTTGGCTCGCACCTTACCATTCACCTGCACCACATAGGGCAGGCTCTCCTGTACCAGTGCCGCCTCATCCGGTTGCGGCCAGTCACTGGCCAGGATCTCCTCACCAAAGCCGAGCTGGCGCCAGAGGTGGTGGGCGACATGGGGGGCGATCGGCGCCAACAGTCTCAATACCAGGGAGAGCCCCTCTTTCAAAATCGCCAGATCCTGCTCTGTACCACCCAGCTTATAGAGGATGTTGGTCATCCCCATACTCGCCGAAACCACATTGTTGAAACGTTGCCTCTGGTAGTCGTAGAGCGCCTTTTTCAACAGCTCATGCAACTCCCGTCGTGCCGCTTTCTGCTCCTCACCAAAATCTTTCACCTCAGCGAGGGGCTGACTCAGCTGCTGCTGATGGCCATCAGCCAGCGCCCACAGACGTTTGATGAACCGGTAAGCCCCTTCCACACCGTCGTCACTCCACTCCAGGGACTGATCGGGGGGAGAGGTGAACATGGTATAGAGCCTGACGGTATCGGCACCGTAGCGGTCGATCAGCGTCTGTGGATCGACCCCGTTGTTCTTCGATTTCGACATCTTCTCGATGCCGCCGATCTGAACCGCACTGTTATCTGCTTTGAGCAGCGCGGACAACGGCCGCCCTTTGTCGTCACTGCTGACATCAACCTCGGTCGGGTTGTACCAGTGTTTGCTGCCATCCTCCGCTTCCCGATAGTAGGTATCGGCCACCACCATGCCCTGGGTGAGCAGGCGGGTGAACGGCTCATTGCTGCTGACCAGCCCTGCATCCCGCATCAGCTTGTGGTAGAAACGGGCATACAGCAGATGCAGCACCGCGTGTTCGATGCCGCCCACATACTGATCCACCGGCAACCAGTAGTCGGCGCGCTGATCCAGCATGCCATCCGCGCCAGGCGAGGCGTAACGGGCGTAGTACCAGCTCGACTCCATGAAGGTATCGAAGGTATCGGTCTCGCGCTGCGCCGCACCGCCGCACTCGGGACAGGTCACATCGGAAAACTGCGGGTTGTTCTTGATCGGGTTGATGGTGTTTTCATCGTAAACGATATCCTCCGGCAGGCGCACCGGCAGATCATCCAGGGGTACCGGCACGATGCCACAGTGGTCGCAATGGATCATCGGGATCGGCGCGCCCCAGTAGCGTTGCCGGGAGACCCCCCAATCCCTGAGCCGGTAGTTCTTGGTCTTGCCCCCCTTCTCCCGCTCCTGCAGCCACTCGGCAATGGCGTCGAAGGCCTCGGCAGAGGTTTGTCCGGTAAACGGCCCGGAGTCGATCAGCAGACCCTTCTCAATGAAAGCCTCGGCCTGTATATCCAGCGCCGAGCCATCCTCCGGCTGAATCACCTGTTTGATGGGAATACCATATTTTTTGGCGAAGGCGTGGTCTCGCTCATCGTGACCGGGCACCGCCATCACCGCACCGGTGCCATAGGTCATGAGGACAAAATTCGCCGCATAGACCGGCACCGGCTCACCGCTGACCGGATGGATCGCATTGATGCCGAGCGGCATGCCCCGCTTCTCGATCGTCTCCAGTTCCGCCTCGGAGGTACCACCCTGACGACACTCCTCGATGAATCCTGCCAGTTCAGGATTGTCTGCCGAGGCTTCCAGGGCCAACGGATGTTCCGCCGCAACCGCCACATAGGTCACCCCCATCAGGGTATCCGGGCGGGTGGTGTAGATGGTCAGACTCTGTTCTGCCCCTTCGATGGCGAAATCCATCTGCACACCATAGGAGCGGCCGATCCAGTTACGCTGCATGGTGCGGACCTGCTCCGGCCAGGCCTCCAGCCCGTCGATCTCATCCAGCAGCTCGTCAGCATAATCGGTAATCTTGATGAACCACTGGGGGATCTCTCGTCGCTCCACCAGCGCTCCTGAGCGCCAGCCCCTGCCATCGATCACCTGCTCATTGGCGAGTACGGTCTGGTCCACCGGATCCCAGTTGACCTGGGCATTCTTGCGGTAGACCAGGCCTTTTTTGTAGAGCTCGGTGAACAGCCACTGCTCCCACTTATAGTAATCGGGCTGACAGGTAGCCAGCTCCCGCTGCCAGTCGTAGCCGAAACCGAGCCGTTTCAGCTGGGACTTCATGTAGTCGATATTCTGGTAGGTCCAGGCCGCTGGCGCGACCCGGTTTTTCAACGCCGCATTCTCTGCCGGCAGGCCAAACGCATCCCAACCCATGGGTTGCAGCACATTCTTGCCCAGCATCCGCTGATATCGGGCAATCACGTCACCGATCGTGTAGTTTCGCACATGTCCCATGTGGAGCTTGCCACTGGGGTAGGGAAACATGGAGAGGCAATAGAACTTCTCCTTCTGCGGATCCTCCGTGACTTCAAAGGTCTTTGCGCTTTCCCAGTATGACTGGACCTCAGCCTCGAGCTGGGCTGGATCGTATTGATTCTGCATATTCAGGCCTGAAATTGTGATTATCTCGGATAATCGCGGAAGGATACCGCAGCAGGCTGCCGACAGAAAGGTTCTCGACTGAAACTCTTTGCCCGGCGGGCAAATCGTTCGCGTTCCACTGCCTCAGCGAGACATCAAGAGATCACTCTGGGAGTGCGACAACAGATCTTGAGACTGGAGGTGATAGCAGGGGTTACTGAGAGGCGGCCATGTCGACTATGGCGCTTTCCGGGTACATCAGGCTGACGACCATCTCGATCGCCTCCTGCCAAGCTATTTTTACCTCAGCGTCATATTCGTCATCGTAACGCTCGATGGTGGCCAGCAACGCCTCCTTCCACATCTCAAAGTGACGCTGATCCACTTTCAGACGGGTGTGGATACGACCCAGCATCTCCAGATAGAGCACCACACCCGGTTTGCCCACCAGGGCATCCTCAATCATCTGCAGCGTCTCTTTCAGCTTACCCTTGAGCTGATCCATATCCCGGGCATGAAAGATCCTCGCGATCTCTTCCGACTGAGCCATGAAATGGTCATAGAAAGTATCGTAGAAGCCCTGTTTCAGACTGATCCGCCGCAGGCTCTGTTGAAAGCGTTTTAAGTTGGTTTTGCTGATCTTAGACATAATAATACTGGCCAATTGCTCGCCCAACTTAACGGCCGAACCAGCGAAAACTTTCAGAACCAGTTAACACTATTCAAACATCATTCAGATAACTGACTGCCGCCCAGACCCTGAGCGATTCATGCAACCGGCCCAACAAATGGTACTATTAGCCTGCCTGACCCGAACATGCCGCCCAAGCGCATCGCCCGGCAGGCCAACAGAGATCAGAATAAAAACCACCAAGAGCCCAGGCAATGAAGCTGATAATACAGATCCCGTGCTACAACGAAGAAAAGACCCTCGCCGTAGCACTAGCGGAACTTCCCAGAGAGGTACCGGGATTCGATCAGGTCGAATGGCTGATCATCGATGACGGCAGTACGGACAACACCCGCCAGATTGCACTGGATAACGGTGTCGACCATGTGGTCGGATATACCAAAAACCAGGGGCTGGCGAGAGGTTTCATGCTGGGGCTCGACGCCTGCGTCAAGCAGGGTGCGGACGTCATCGTCAACACCGATGCGGACAACCAGTACAACGCCAGCTACATACCTGACCTGACCAAACCCATCGTCGACGGCAAGGCGGACATGGTGATCGGCGCCCGCCCGATTCAGATGATCGAACACTTCTCTCTGACCAAGAAGATGCTGCAACATCTGGGCAGCAGCGTGGTACGCAAAGTCAGCCATACCAATATCCCCGATGCACCGAGCGGATTCCGTGCTTTCAGCCGGGAAGCGGCGATGAAGCTGAACGTCTTCAACGAATACACCTATACCCTGGAGACCATCATCCAGGCGGGCATGAAACAGATGGCGGTCACCTCGGTGCCGGTGGAGGTGAATGAGGATCTCAGGCCCTCCAAGCTGGTGAAGAGCATCAGCAGCTACATCAAGAAGTCGATCATCACCATTCTGCGAATCTTCGTGGTCTACAAACCGTTTCGCTTCTTTCTGGCGATCGGCCTGGTGCTGTTCAGTCTGGGTATGGTGTTGGGCTTGCGCTTTCTCTACTACTATCTGACCGGGGACGGGCAGGGCCATGTGCAGTCGGTGGTACTCGCCGGTGTGATGATGGGCATCGGCTTCCAGACCTTCCTGGTGGCATTCGTCGCCGACCTGTTGAGCGTCAACAGAAAACTGCTGGAAGAGGTGCAATACCGCCTGAGAAAGCTGGAATCGGAGCCACGGCCGAAAAAGGAGTGATGCCCCACTTTTCTTGAGCAGTTGGCCAATCCCTGGAGGAGATTAACCGCCAATGAACGCAAATAACCGCGAATCTACGCTAATAGATTTCCCAATGTGGAAGTTATTCGCGGCATTTTGCGGTGATTGGCGTTCATTGGCGGTTAACTCTCTGTAAATCAAGCACCATTCCTGTCGCTCCCCGCGCCCACCCGCCATTCAATGTAGAGCAGGGGCAGATAGGCTACAACAGCCAACATGGCTCCCCAGCCCGCCTGTTCAGAGGCCAGCCAGGCTAACGGGGTCAGCCAGCCAAGGTTGATCGTCAAGCCGGCCAGCACCACCCAGCGGTGGGCTTTGGCACGGGACTTCTCAGCAGACAATCCCTCAGCCTGGAACTCAGCAAGCCGCTGACGGGCGAGGATCTGGTAGGCGTGTTTGGCATGCGGGCGATACCACTGCTCACCATTCAGCATCCGTCTCACCAGGGTCCAGCTGGCATCGGTCACGAACAACCCGAGCAGGATCACCCAGCTCCAGAAATCGATGCCGAAGTGCTGGGCGGTGAAACAGGCAAACACACCCAGACTGAATCCCAGGAAACCGCTTGCCGCATCGCCCATGAAGATCTTTGCCGGGGGCCAGTTCCACACCAGGAAACCGGCTACCCCGCAACAGAGCAGGATCTGCCAGAGGACGATCAGGGAAGCGGAGTGATTGAGAAACAGGATCATCGAAGCGCTGCAAAGCACACTGATCGCCTGCAGGCTGGCGATGCCGTCGATACCATCCATGAAATTGTAGAGATTCAACAGCCACACCAGCAGCGGCACAAACAGGATCCCCAGCCACCACCCCTCGGCGCTCAACCAGGGACCGAAAGAGACCGCAGGCGTGCCGATCAAACCGACTGCCACCACCGCCGCAAGCAGGTGGACCATGAACCTGAGGCGCGCCGACAGATCCCGATGGTCATCGATGAAGCCGATCAGCGCCACCAGGCCACCACCGATCAATAATACCCAGGCCAGTGGTTCGACTCCCTGCAATCGGGCCGGATCGAACAGGATTGCCCACAACAGCAGCCCCAGATAGACCAGCACAAACGCCAGACCACCCCCCCGGGGGGTTGCCATCAGGTGGGAGCTGCGGGCGTTGGGATTGTCCATCAACCCCTGTTGCAGGGCGTAGTGACGCAGCAGCCAGGTCAGCAGCGCCGAGAGTATCAGAGTCAGTCCGCCCAGATGGATCCACTGCATGATGCTAATCCATCCCTCCGACCATGTCCCTGAGTCCCGCGGCGACCGATCGCTTGGCTGTCCAGCCCAACAGACGCCGGTTTTTATCCAGATCCACCTGAAGATCGCCACACAACCGGTCGATGGCGGCCGATCGACCGCTCAGCCTGCCCAGCAGACGCAACATCAGCCCCGGTACGGGGAAGAGTTTCGCCTTCACCCCCATTGCCTGAGCCAGCATTCGGATCAACTGGGGCGTGGAGAGATCTTCACCATCGGCCACCAGAAACGCTTCGCCAGCGGCGGCAGGATGCTCGATACAGAGCTGCAGAAAATCGAGCAGATTATCGATTCCAACCAGGCTGCGCCGATTATTCACCCCGGCCAACGGCAGCGGAACACCCTTGCGAATCCAGTTCGTCAGACTCTGCAGATTGCCCTTCACGCCCGCCCCGTAGACCAACACCGGCCGGACAATCACTAGTTCCGTATCAGCATCCGCCAGGCACTCTCTGAGGGCCTGTTCAGCCTCCCATTTGGATTGGCCATAGGCATCTTCCGGACTGGCTGGATCATCCGCCGCCAGGGGCTTTGCCAAACTGCGTTCGCCGTTGACTTTGATACTGCTCAGGTAGACCAAGCGCCTGACCCCAGCGGCCACCGCCTGTTCCGCCAGGCGCAGACTGCCCGCCACGTTCACCTGGTGAAACAGGCTGAGGGGATCGTCGCTGCTCTCCCGCATCACATGAGCGCGGCCCGCCAGGTGGATGACGCTATCCACACCCTGCAGGGCCGGCTGCCAATCAGTCTCGGCGGAGATATCCCCGACCACCGCCTGTTCGCCTGACGGCCAGTCCAACTGCTGGTGGCGTAGCGCCGCCCTTACCGAATAACCCTGCTCGACCAGATAGGGGCAGAGATGCGTGCCGACGAAACCATTCGCGCCGGTAACCAGGACCTTATTCATGAATCGAGTGCCTGCCGGTAGATCGACATGTGCTGCTCAATCACCTGTTCGATGGAAAACTCCGCCTCAGCCATCTGCCGACCCCGCTCCCCCATCGATTGGCGCAGCGCCTGCAGATTGATCAGTCTCTCAAGCGCATCAGCCAGAGGCTCACTCTGGCGGGCCGGGACCAGCAGGCCGTTTTCACCATCGATCACCACTTCACGACAACCCGGCACATCGGTGGTGACAATCGCCCGGCCGCTGGCTACCGCCTCGAGCAGCACCTTCGGCAACCCCTCACGGTACGAAGGCAGACAGATGATGTTGGCACGCCGAAACACAGCGGACATATCCTGCCGGTTCCCCCACCACTCCACATCGCTCTCCCGCGCCCATTCAGCCAGTTTCTTGGCCGGCACCGATTTTGGGTTGCTCGGGTCGATACCACCGACCAGGGCAAAGCGGGCCTTCACCCCCATGGCGTGCAACTTCTGCGCGGCCGCTACAAATTCGCCAACCCCCTTGTCCCAGAGCATGCGCGCCGGCAGGACCACCAAAGGCACCTGATCATGTTCCGGGGTCATACTGAACTGGGACAGATCAACCCCGGAGCCGCGGATCAGCTCGATCTTCTCCTGGCTCAGGCAGCCCTCGTCGAGCAGATAGTGGTAGTCGTCATTGTTCTGCACAATCACCCACAGGCGATCCCTGGAGAAGAGCCAGCGATAGCTGTTCAATACCGCCACCCGGGCCAGGGAGCTGAACCAGCCACGGGCGAGAAACACAAAACCCAGCCCGGATATCGCGTTGACCACCGCAGAAACCCCAGCCAGCCGGGCAGCCAGGGTGCCATACAGCACCGGCTTGATGGTGACATGGTGAACCAGGGTTGGTTGCAGCGCTTTATAGAGTCTGTAGAGACCGAGTATCGTCTTGATCTCGGCCAGTGGATTCGCACCACCCCGACTCAAGGGGACGGCGTAGTGCCTGAAGCCCTCTGCTTCGATCTGCCCCACCGCATCCGAAGTGGGTGTCGCAACCGCAACCTTATACCCCTGATCCCGTGCAGCCTGGGCCAGGGGCAGCCGGTGAGAGAGAAAAAAACCGGCATCGTTGACGACAAATAGTACAAGCTGTTGCTTCATGTATCGGAAACCACTTTCTTTAGGGCCTGTTAACACTAATCCAATACGCCCTGCTGGGCTATCGCTCCATCGCCGACTGCCTGATTGCAGAGACCAGCCGTGCGGTCATCACGGACAATGAGTAGTGCTGCTCTACCTTGCTACGGCCTATTCTACCCATCTCCTGCCTGAGTGGCGCACTCTCGATCAGACGCATCAGCGCCGACTCCCAGGCGGCAGCGTCCTCAGCCAGATAGCCATCCACCCCATGCTCGACGATCTCCCGGTTGACTCCGATAGGCGAGGCAATCACCGGCAGGGCGGATGCCATATACTGGATCAGCTTATAACCACATTTTCCCTTTTCCCAAAGTTGATCCGCCAACGGCATCACCCCCACATCGAACTGCCGGATCAACTCCGCCTCCTGCGCTTCCGACCAGTCGACACACACCACCGGCAGACCGTCAATCGGTTCGATCTGGGCACCGACCACCATCAGTCGAACCGGGTGCTTTTGTGCGACTGAAGCGAGTGGCTCACGCAACAGATCCAGATAGCCGGCAGTAGTGGGAGAACCGATCCAGCCAACCGTGAAAGGTGAATGCTCACTTACCGCTTTCGGCTGATAACGCGCCACGTCCAGTACCGTCGGCAGCTGCATCACCCGGGGCGCACCGGCCGCTTCCGCCCGTTTCGCCAGGTAGTCATTGCCGGCAGTGACCAGGGTTGCGCTGGCCATCACCCGGTCGATCTTACTTCCCAGCAGGGTTCTCACCAGTGCGGACCCGGATTGATCGTAACGGTGGAAGATCGCATCGTCGTAGTCAACCAACAGCCGAATCCCCAAGCGCTTGAGGAGCTGCTCAACCCAGGCGGGCATCCAGGGGAAAAGCTCCTTCTCCAGCCACAGCAGGTCAAACTCCCCTGCCTTGAAGAGCTGTCTCATTCGCCCCCAATAGGCGGAGAGAAGCGCCGCGGGACGCTTGCTTCCCGAGGCGTAGAAATCCTCCAGGTAGGCCTCAGAAAAGAGTGGAGAGACGGTCACCTCGATGCCGTTCTCAGCCAACCCCGGCAGATACTGATAGGAGCGCAAACGACTGCTGGCACCAAGCCGCGGATAGCGACTGAGCAGCAGCACCTTCACTGTACCGGCCTCAGATGCAGCATGCGCAGCAGCCAGTTGCGCTCATTCTGTTGCAGTACCATGCGCCAGACAAACAGACCGAACAACAGCAGCAGCAACACACTGAAGAGAAACTTGAGCAACAGGCCATCCAACTGGGCGGTGAGCAGAAACAGGGTCACGGCTCCCCCCATGGAGAGCATGAAACGGCGGATCGAAGTACGACACTCGGGAATCAGCAGCAACGCCATCACATACAGGGCGAGCGCATCGACAAAGGCGCGGATGGTCCAGACCACGGCGGCGCCTAGAATTCCATAGGCCGACAGAGCCCACCAGAGAGCCGCCAGATAGAGAGGCAACTCAAGCAAGTGCAATTTGGCAGACCAATCCGGATGGCCGGCAGACTGCACCAGATTGAACGGTACCAGGGAGAGGCCGTAGAAGAAAACCCCGACCGCCAGCCACTGCATCACCAGATAGCCGTTCTCGGCAAACTCCCCGCCTACCCACAGATTCAGCCCGTCATAGGAGAAAGCAATGATCAGGATAATCAGTGGGAACAGGGCAATCGAGATATAACTCAGGCCTTTGTTGAAGAGTCGAGCCGAATGCTCCCGGTCTTCGACCCCACCCCTCGCCAGGGTGGTCGACTGAGCGGGCAGCAGTACCGAAACCACCGCCACGGGTATCACCAGCAGTCGCGAGACAATCTCATAGGGCGTGGTATAGAAAGCCACCGCGGTAACCGTCAGCACCGCACCGATGACAAAGCGATCCATCGAGACCATCAGTGGCACCACCATGTTGCTGACCGTCATCCAGCCGCCAAAGCCGAGCAGCGGGCGGGTCTGAAGCTTATCGTAGTGATAGCCCAGCCGAACCTCGGGTACGATTCGAAACATCAGCAGCAGATGGGCAATGGTGGCCAGCAGGCGTCCGGCGACCAACACAGCGACGATCGGGTAGAGGCTGTTTGAGAAGGGCAATACCGCCACCGGGCCAAGAAAGGTCAGAATACCCATCGGAATACGGATCGCGGTCAGCAGATCAAACCGCTGGTAGGCCGCGATCACCCCACGCAGTCCAACCGTGGTGATCACCAGAGGAATGGATGCGGACAACAGGTAGAAGGCCTTGAGGGTTTCCGCTTGCAGATGCGCAGGTACATTCAACACCGTGCCGACCAGCCAGGGCGAAATGATCAGGATGATGATGAACCCGGCAACGCCGAGAATGCCCATCAGGGTCAGTGCGGTCCAGATCAGCGCCGGGATATCAGCCTCCCGCTCCTCTCCAAGACACTTCGCCACCAGTACCGTCAGCGCACGCCCCAGACCAAAGTCGAAGAGGCTGAAATAGCCTACGAACATCCAGCTGATGGCCAACAGACCAAAGCGCTCTTTACCGATCTCATCGATGAGGATTGGAATGGTGATGATAGCGACCAGAAACGGAACCGCCACACTCAGTAGATTCCAGATGACGTTTTTCGCCAATCGGCTACCGCTTGTGAGTTCTTTCTGTCTATCGTTCATAGGGCGCTTGTTGGTTTTCCATTCACCCGGCCGATCTGATCATCAACCACAGGGCAAACCGAGCAAGTTCGCTCAATCCGGCTTTTTCGCCCACACCGTCATACGCCCGGTCTGACCGAAGATCGCCGCAAGCCAGGCGAACGGATAGAGCAACTGATACAAGCGCACTTTATCAGAGGGACGACCGACAACCCAGCGCGCCAGTCGGGGCCAACCACGATCCTGCAAAAGGTAGCCCAGACTGGAGAAGAAGCTGCTGAGCACCCGCTGGTGGTGTATCGACTCGACTTGCCAGCCAGCCTGCTGAAGCAGCTTAGTCATGGTCTTCGGGGTGAAATGGTAGAGGTGATTGGGTAGATGCAAAGCGTACCAGCGAGATAGAAACAGCTTGAATTCAATAGAACCCGCATTGGGTACAGAGAGGACGAGATAAGCGCCAGGTTTTGCCCAATCATGGAGTTTTTTTACCCCTTTAAGGGGATCATGAAGATGCTCAAGCACCATCCAACCGGTGATCAGGTCCAGCTCAGATGATTCGAGATCGATCGACTCAAGAGACCCGGTATAGACTTGATAGCCCGCTTCCCTTGCAGAGGCCGCCGCCTGGGGAGAGAATTCGATGCCCTTCACCTGCCAGCCCTGACTGGCCATCTTGTGCAGATAGTTGCCGGAGGCACAACCCACTTCAAGCATCTCGCCCGGTTGCAGCTTCGGTATCAGCTGAGCCTTGGTGTCCAGTAAAGACTTTATCCAGTGTTTAAGCCCCCCCGATCCACTGCCGGACATCACCCGGGTGTCCAGATAAGGAGAATAGTCATCAGGATAGTAGAATCCGATACTGGCCGGGGTTGGGCGGGGATTGGTTCTCAGCAGACCACAGTTACCACACCTGACCACGTCGAACTCTCCAGGCAAATCATTGATCCGATCATAACCCGTCAGCACTTTCTCATCCGCAGGCGAACATCCCAGTGGACAGGGTTTGGACTCCAGTTCAACCGTGCTGTTGGTCATATCACAACTCCGGCCTAAGCCCACCGCCAGCCATGTATGTGGTAGAAAATGAATGCGGATTTGGCAAACATCAGGATATGCTTCAGCCCCTTCTTCGAGGCATTGCCACCGCCATGCACGATGCGCACTTCAGGCACATAGGCAATGATCGATTGCTTGGCGATGCGGATCGAAAGATCGAAGTCCTCGAAGTAGACAAAGAAATCGGGGGAAAAACCTCTCACCTTGTCGAGCACACTGTGGCGCACGAACATGAAGCAGCCGCTGGCCATAACCTCCTTACTCAGCGCATGCTGGTCCATTTCACAGCGCATCTCATACTCCTGCAGACGCTCTGAGAAATAGCGCTTCACAGTACGTGGCGCGAAGCCGCGCAGGAAAAGATCCAGTACCGCAGGGTAGCGTTTGCAGAGATATTGCTTATGACCATCCGGGTCTTCCGAGTAGGGCGACAGCAAACCCACTTCCGGGTGTTGCTCCATGTAATCGAGGGCCTCACTGAAGGCATCCTGCACAACTTCAACATCCGGATTGATGATCAGATGGTAGTCACTCTCCTGATTGAGGATCACCAGATTATGCGCTGCCCCATAGCCGATATTGCCACCGGTACCGATCACCATCCATTGATACTTACGTGCTCCGACAACCTGTCCGACCAGCTGTTTGACCTTGCTGAGGATACTGCCGTTATCGACCACAACCACCGTCGCTTCGAGGTCGCGTCTTTCAGCCAGGGCGTAATCGAGTGCGCTGACGATACTCTGCAGGGTATCCCTTAAGATATCCAGTCTACTGTCATAATAAACTATGGAGATAACCAGTTTCATATATGAATCGTTCAGTAGAGTTGCATCATTAACCCGACGACTGGGTAAAACCGAAATAGCGACAAATGCAGGCCTAACCCTGCTCTGTCGCCTGCTTCTTTATCTTTTGTATATTCTCAACCTGATTGCTGTAAGTGTCGACCAGCTTTTTTACCCCACTGGGCTGCAGATAACCTTCGTTACCCGCATGGATATAGGTACCATAAGTTGCTGAAGCAGACATCAAGGCCGCATTGACCATTTGCACCGGCTTACCTTCTTCTTTCATCTTGTTGGCAAGCTCGATAAAACGGCTGGCCAGTGCTGTAAACTCTTCGATATCGGCTTTTTCAGACATCTCGTTCAATCCTCTTCAACCCCTTTCCAGTTCAGAGAGAAATCCTCTCCACAGCGGGTCAGGTTCGGGTTATAGGCTGGATCCCGCTCAAGCAAGGGACCGTACTTATCCAACATATATTGCGCTTCACCGGAAAAGCGGCGCTGTTTCTCCGGTGTATCCTCCGCACCACGGGAGGCTGACTCATGGTGGTAAAACTCAGCATAGGGTGTCCAGAGGTTGTTATACCCCTGCTGATAGATACGGATACAGATATCCACATCATTGAAGGCAACCGCAAGATTCTCTTCATCGAAACCGTCAACCGATTCAAAAACCGCTCTTCTGACCAGCATGCAGGCGGCGGTCACCGCGGTGTAGTTCTGCACCAGTACAGAACGTCCCATATAGCCACGATTCTCCTCATAGGTATATTTCATGGCATGGCCCGCCACGCCACCCAGACCGAGCACCACGCCACCATGCTGCAGGCGACCATCCGGATACCACAAGCGCGCACCGACGGCGCCAACCTCAGGCCGCACACCCTGACTGACCATCTCATCCAGCCAACCGGGAGAAATCACCTCGATATCATCATTCATAAAACAGAGCAGCTCGCCTGAGGTCTGTTTTACCGCAAAGTTGTTGATCGCAGAAAAGTTGAACGGGTGGTCGTAACGAAGCACCTTCACCCCATCGACCGACGCCAGTTGGGCGAAGTACTCCAGGGTCTTGGGATCGTCACTCTGATTATCGACGATGACAATCTCATAATTCTTGTAATCGGTGCGACTTTTGATGCTATCGATACACTGCCGCACCAGGGCTTCGCCATTGCGTGTCGGAATGATAATCGAGACCAAGGGCTGAACTTCCGGCAGCGGATACTGCACCCTTATCATGCCGGAAATCAGTTTTGACTCGCTGACCTTGGCGTCGATACCGCGACTCTCAAGATCATCCTTGACCGCATTGATCGCTGCCTTCATGGCATAGGATTTAGCATCAGCACCGGATGCGGTACTCTCAGGAATGGCACGCCAATGGTAGAGAATCCAGGGTATGTGCCGCACCTCTTTGCGGGTATCGAGTTCGCGCAGGCAACGCAGCGCAAGATCGTAGTCCTGAGCCCCTTCATAACCTTCCCGGATACCGCCCACCTTCTCCAGCAGTGAACGCCGGTAGACGCCGAAATGGCAGATCATGTTATGCGAGCGCATCAGATCCGGATTGAAATCGGGTTTGAAATAGTGGTCGTATCTCACGTCTTCACTATTCAGTTTATCCTCATCCGAATAGAAGATGGAGGCATCCGGGTGGAGAATGATCTCCTGGGCAACAAAAAACAGGGCGTAAGGCGCCAATACATCGTCGTGATCCATCAAACCGACGAACTGACCGGTTGCCAGCTCAAGCGCCGAGTTGGTCGCCGCTGAGATATGCCCATTCTCTTCCCGATAGACCACTTTGATCCGCTTGAAGCGGGTTTCATACTCCTTCAATACCCGTTTGATATGGGTTTTCGTCGACGCATCATCCGCAATACAGAGCTCCCAGTCATCATAGGTCTGTGCCAATACGGAATCGATGGCTTCACGTAACCAGGCCTCTTCCACATTGTAGACCGGCATAACAATCGAGATCAGTGGACGACCCTGCCACTCGTTCAGCGCTTCGATCGATTCAAGTTTTGGCAGACCAACCGGCTCCACATCCTTGATCCAGAGGGAGTAGGTATAGGTAGGCGAGGCATGATCGGTCAGCCGATTGCGGATCGCGGTGAGCCCGCCGGCTCTGTAGAGACGCCTGGCCTCTTTGGCCCAGGTTGCCACCATTTTTGGGTTTTTGATCAACCCGCCGATGGCCGGCTTGAAGCGCCGGAAGAGACTCAGTGGCAGCATCAGTTTTGTATAGACACGCCAGCCGGTACTGTTGGTCACATCGTGTAGATGCTGCTTAGCACTCTTCAACCGGTGTTCCACGGCATCCTTTTCGTGGCCCATCGAGCGAACAGCCCGCTCGCTCATTTTATATTGATGGGATAGCTCACTATTTTTCGCCTGTTCATCAGCCAGTTTGGCCTGGGTTTCGTGCAGAACCCTGTTCAGCTCCTGTTGCTGATTCACCAGCTGATCTCGTACCTCGATCAACCCATGCATCTCATCACGCTGCTGTTGCAACAGCTGATCGCGCTCATTCACCATCTCCAGGCGGGTCGCCGCCGTCTCTCCGGTCTGATGCAGTTGATCATAGAGATTCCGGTAGACTTCGATCGAGGACTCCATCGGTTTGTCAGTCAAAGCCGGAAAATCCTCGATGGAAACCGATTCGTCCGGATGAGCCGTGACGATAAATTGAAACGCCGCCGCCTCCGGGGTATGAAACATCCCCAGCGCTTTATCCGAAGCGCTCAACCCCAGGTTCTCAAGGCGACGAACAATCTCCGAATCCGCCATGTCATGGAATGTGTAGGAAAGTTCATCCACCCGGAAACCGCTGCGAACGAACAGCTCTCTCAATGAGTGGTAATTGAAGAGATGAAGATGGGTCCGGTCGAGAAGGCCGGTATCCTCGTAACTGAAACGCCCTTCGAGTAACTCAAGTCGCAACGCCGCATGGGCGCCATTCGGCAGAGAAGCGAGCAGTCGCCCATCCTCTTTAAGGTATTTCGGCAGTTTTTGAAGCAGAGAGATCGGATCTCTCAGATGCTCCAGAATATCCGCACAGGTAATGATGTCGAAAGGTTCGTCACCCAGCGACTTCAACCAGTTATCCTTCTGCACATCGCCGACGATCACTTGGTCGCAGTGCTGTTTCGCCTTCTGCGCCATGGCGCGGTCATACTCCACACCGACCACATGACAGTCGAGTTCCTGGCGCAGGTATTCAGACATATAGCCGGTTGCACAACCCAGTTCCAGAACCCGACTACCCTTCGGAATTCGCTTGACCAGTTGCGTATGGGAGTTGTTCTCCACATTCAGATCAAGTTTAAAATCGTACTCGGCCACAGACTTTTTAACTCAATTACTCTTTGACAGGCTGCTTATCCAGAACCTCTAGGCGCTTGGCCATATACTCTTCAACCAGATCCTCATAGATTGCCGCATCGTTACTCTCCAACAGCTGATCGAAGTAGGCTTCGCGTCGGTTACGAATATAATCTTTCGTCAACTTCTCAATGATGCCCAGTTTCACCTGCTCAAAGTTCTGCTTCTGAGGGGGAAACTTCTTAACCAGCTTGACGATGTGAAAACCGAATTCGCTCTCTACTATATCACTGATCTCACCTGGCTTATTCATATTGAAAGCCGCCTGAACAACTGGCTTTACCATGGCGCCGCGCTTGAAAACGCCCAGAGTACCCTGATTCTCTCTGGACCTGGGGTCTTCTGAATAGATCGGCACAAGGTCTTCAAAAGTCCGACCTGCATCGAGCTCGGCCTTGACCTTTTTAATGATCTCAAGCGCCTCTTCCCGTGAATGATGCTGAGCCAGGCGATCGGTGGTCGAAATCAAAATGTGTCTGGCATCCACTTTTTCAGGAATGCTGTACTCATCCGGGTTACCCAGATACTGCTCCTTGGCTGCATCCGAAAAATCGGGTATCGGCTGTTCGTCAATCTGCTTCAGCCGCTCCAGATAGAGCGTCCTCTCCTGCTGACGTCTGATTTTCGCTTGCAGAAGTTTGTTGTCCGCCAACCCCTGCTGTTTGTACTCATCCGCCAATGCCCTGATCAGATAGGTCTGACGCAGCAGTTGCAGGACCTGCTTTTTGTTTGCCAGAACATCCTGCTGCGCTTTGACTGGCCCGTCGGCAAGCAAGGCGTCCAGATCAATTCGTTCAACCTTGATATCACCACCAAACATTAAAACATCCTCCTCAGCGGAGAGTGCCGGGGCCAAGAGAAGACCCAACAGACCTACAAGGATAAAACGCATTACACACCTCGAGTAACTTGAAGTAATGATCAATAAAAAAGGAGGCAATTATACTCATCCGTCAGGTTTTCTGCACATTCCTGACAAACAGAGCTACCCACCAGCACAAATCCTCAAACATAGAGTGTTTAACAACCGTTAAGTTCTCTGCTTAACAGCCGGATTAGTAACCAGGGGTGAAATTCAATCAAAAAAAAAGGCAGGCCCGAAGGCCTGCCTCTCTACAAGATCGCCTAAGCGATTTGTATTAGTTGCGGTTTACGCTACGGATCAGGTCGACAGTCTCACCGATCTGAGCAGGACCGACATCAGCAGCCATGGCGGAGAAGCCGATGGCAGGAACACCAGTCCAGACGCCAGCACCGTCAGCGTTGATGCCGCCAGCCGCTTCAGTCAGGTTGGCGATACGAGTGTCGGTGTTGTAGTCGTAAGTAGACATACCGATCATCACCCAACCAGCCTCGAAACCAGGATCGAGAGTCCAGTTGAAGACGTTAGCGGCAGGTGTACCCAGTACGGAAGCACTGGTACCGTCGTTACGTTGAACACTAACCACGTTTACTTCGCGCTCCAGAGCGATGACGGTAGGTGCGTCGATCGGAACAGGAGAGAAGTCGTCGCTACCAGCAACTACAGCAGCAGTCTGCTCTTCGTAGTCGTAGTAGGTCAGGCTAACCTGAACGTCAGGAGTGCTGCTAGCGAAACCAGCGTTGGTACAAATGGTGCCAGCACCGTCGCTTGGGTAGTCGTTACCAGTGGTACCAACGTTAGGAATGGCAACAGCTGCGCCATCGTCTACGCCGTCATTCAGGGTACCGGCACAAGCCGCCGCAGTAGCGTCGAGCTGGTTGGTCAGGATACCGCCGTTGTAGACACCATGCTTACGCATTGGGAAGGTCACAACGATGTCAGTACCGCCGTTGATGCCGGCTTCGGTGAAGTATGGAGCAGCAACTGCGTCAGCACTCAGAGCCACAGCAATCGGGAATGGGTTGGAGCCCATTGGGATTGAAGGGTTAGGAGTGATGTCGTTGACAGCACCGGTATCATACTCGGTCAGGCTCATAGCACCAGTGCTCTTAACAGCAGTCGCATCAGCGTTCAGCATGTCAGCCTGCAGAACGTCACCAGATGCCAGAGAAGGCAGCAGGTAGTTAGCGGCGTCGTTTGAACGATAGTGCTGAGGAACAGTGGCGTAACCATCGATGTGGGTGCCCTGCTCAACGAAAGCAGCACCGTCAGCTGCGTTGATCATGATAGCGTAAGCGTTGATGCCGCCGCGATCAGCTGCAGTGTAGACCAGACCGGCGTTGATGCCGCCAACTTCATATGGGTCTGCCACGTTGGCATCAGCAGCGATACCTTCAGTAGACATTGAGCCAGGGGTGAAACCGTTGACGCCAGCAGCGCCAGCAGCCCAGGCGTCACTTACAACAGAGCAGTCGGCAGGCATGCCGGTTGCATCATGCAGAAGACCTGCAGGGATGGAGCGGTCATTGGTCGCAGCGGTGATAGCACCGTCAGCAGTTACACCACCATCAATTTCAGCAGTCTCACCGCCGTCGGTAGCAGGACCAGCACCGTCAGCGATGGTACCCATCTCGATAACCTCAACGTAACCTTCGGTCAGGTCTTCGTCGGTAGTGGCATCGTAGATGTTACGGAAGTCAACACCAGCCTGCAGCAGAGCCTTGTCAGGGAAAGTACAAGTTTCGTCTTCGGTGATGATGTTGGCAACACCAGAAGCAGCATTCAGGCGAATGGTTCCGTTCCACACGTCATAAGGAGACATGTAGATGTTGAAGTCGAGCACGTCAGCAGAGATGCGAGACTCACGGAAACGAACCTTAACCGCCTTATACAGATTGGTGGTGTTGGTGATATTGATGTTGGTGAGGATATTGTTGTTTACATTGTAGTATGGAAGCAGCGCAACCTGGCCAGTACCGTCAGTATTGACGAAAGCCGCATTGACTCCGGCTGTAGCAGTAGCCATCAGCATGGCTGCAGCGATCTTAGATTTTCTCAACACAGTTGTGTCTCCTATTTTCTTGCGTGTTAACACTAAAAAACTAACTGAGCCTGTTATGCGGCCAGCTATAAGCCATGAGTCCAGGCACTCCGCAGAGGATTATCGACTCAAACCCATGACCTTTCAAGGGAATGATCATTCCTTTGTGAGGAAAGTCTCAGGCCACAAACAACCCATAAGTCCAATCTCACGCCAGAAGTCTACCATAAATCTGCAAGCTAACAAGCAGAATTGTAGCAAAAAAATGAAAAAATGTTGCATATTTACAAATGATATCGATAACCTGTTGTAAATACGACAAAAATTTATTTCCAATTTTGTCACAAAAATCGAAACGCTTGCATAGTCCAGGTTGCCCACAAGCATTAATTTTCCTGTTAAGTGCTTGCTTTAATGCAAAATAGTAGACAACTCAAGAATAACCCACCATAACATTCTGTAATTATAGGGATTATTTAAAAATGTATCATAAAAACAACAGAAACATTTTTGTTCATCACTTTACCGTGGGAAGAAATCCCCAAACTCCGTCCTTATCCCTAAGCCATTGTTCGATAACAACACTTTCGGTACGGGCCGGTGATCGCATCATCGGATGACGAATCTCCATCTGAATCTTGATATCGGCCTTACAGACATCTTCTTTACAATTAACTTTCTGAACCTCGGCGGATTTCCACAAACCCACCCCTTTCACCGTCTTCATGTAGTGGGAATAGGGCGTGACCAGCCGATATCCGGCAGCAAGATAGTCGTAAGCGGACTCCACACGCCCATCAACCAGCAGATTCCATCGCTCCTGGGCGCGAGTGGCGACAATCTCCTCGTCCTTCTGGGCCTGCATTTCCGGATTGGTGGCGCATGCGCTCATCAACATAACCAGCACAAGCAAAACGCTATTTCTCACAACCACAGGCTCCTGACACAACTTTTGTTCGTTAAAAGTGCAAATTCTACGCAATCCGCCGACCGCCATCAATTCACAGATCGATCATCGCTGGCCGATCAGACCTCTCCCCAGTACATAGGCAGGGCCTGCCACTGCCACCAGTTGCCTGGATTTTGCCGAATTCGCTGTTCGATATCACTCACCAGGAGAGCCAACAGCTCTTCACTGGATCGACCCTCCACCTCGACAGGCTTGTGGAAGTTCAACTTAAGCCCGCGACGATGCTCATCCACACTGAATGGTTGAATCACCGCGCCGACCCGCTTCGCAATCTTTATCGGCCCTTCCGGAAAATAACCCTGCTGTCCGAAAAAAGGCACCGAAACCAGGCCGGGACTCCCCTTGCCGTAGGGCACATCGAGCAGAATCGCGATCGGTCGCTGCCGCAAGGCCTCCAGCAAGGGCCGCATATTGGATACGCCCGGGGTGACAAACTCACTGCGATAGCAGTCCCGTAAACGGGAGAGTTTCAGTCTGCGATACTGGAACTCCGCTTCCGGCAGCCCCCAGGTATTGCTGTTTTCATCATCCCGGGCCAGCGCACTGGTCGGAATGCCATACGCGGCCGTGGTGACCCCCAGCATCCAGAAGCGCCCCATATGGGCTCCAGCGAAGATGATCGGTCGACCCTCCCGGCGGTAGGAGAGCACCGATTCAAAATTCTCCACTTCGATGAAGCGGCCGACCTGCTGCGCACTCATCAGGCCGGGATAGTACCAGGTATCCAGTATTTCACGCTGTTGCATGGCGTAGAAATAGCGGGTCCACTCCTGATAGGCCCGATCTTCCAGACCGGGTATAGCCCGTCGCATCTGATGAGCAATCTGCGTGGCCATCTCTTCGTTACGGCGAAACTCACCCCGGCCATACAGGCTGGCCAGACGATATGAGACATAACGGGGCAGACGGGAGAGCGCGGGAAACAGCACCCGGTACTTGAGCCGGAGATCCCACAGGTTCAATCTCTCAGCCACCGCTTTCGACCTCAACATTCATATCATCCGATGCCAACACATCATAACAACTCGCCGGTCGGGTGAAACGGTAATATTCACACCAGTTCAATTGACCGGTCATGGTGTGATTTGGATTCAGGCAATAGGTTCCCACTGATGACTCATTTTGACGATTCCAACCTCACTGCTCTCATGACGGACACGAAACTGACAACAGACCGGACGGGAATCGTAAACATGCAGTCCACTGCGGTCGATCAGCCAGGCCTCAAGGGCGTAATCCCCGGACATCAGATTGATCGGATCGAACACCAGCCTGACCCCGTAGCGCTTGTCCGCGATCGGGTAGAGACCCAATTCATCGATCAGGGTTGAAACACCATACACCTGGAGTCCGTCATTACGGATCAACACCAATCCGATATGCACATCATCCGCCGGTCGGGAGCCGATATCGGCCTCGACCCGAATCGCAAAATGATCCCCGGTTTGGTAGAGCGGTATGTTTTCCGCTGTGTCGATGCCACCCTCCAACACCACCTCGGCCAGATAGACATCGCTGGCCGCTTCAGCATCCGGAGCAGCTCGATCGATGCTGCCCGCTTTTTGCCGCTGTCTGACCGAGTCCTGGTAGTCATCCACCACCTTGGCAGACTCGCCCATACCCCTGACCACGCCGTTCTCCAACCAGACCGCCTGCTCACACAGCTCCTTCACCTGATAGAGATTGTGAGAGCAGAATACCAGTGTTCTTCCCTCATCCCGAAACTTCATCATTCTGTCCATGCTCTTCTTCTGGAACAGAGCATCACCGACCGAGAGGGCTTCATCCACAATCAGCACATCGGGATCGATCGATGTGATGACGGAAAATGCCAAGCGTACGAACATGCCGGACGAATAGGACTTGACCGGACGATGGATGGCAACGCCCAATTCGGAAAACTCAATGATCTGCGGCGTTCTTTCGGCGGTCTCCGCTGCAGAGAGCCCCAACAGGGAACAGGCCAGTTGAATATTCTCCAGCCCGGAAAACTCCGGATGAAACCCTGAGCCCAACTCAAGGATGGCAGACTTTCTGCCTTCGATATGCAGGCTGCCGGTGGTTGGCGTCAGTGTACCCGCAAGTAATTTAAGCAATGTAGATTTTCCCGCCCCGTTATCGCCGATCACCCCAAAGGTGGTGCCCTTGGGAATGGTCAAATCGATAGGCGCCAGCGCATCCACCTGATTATGAAACGGCTTACGCAGCAACCACTCCTTGAAGAGATCGAAGGGCTTGGCGTACTGTCGGTAGCTCTTCGACAGCTGTCGGGCTTCAATCGCGCTCACAGGAAGTCCTTCGCCCGATGTTGCAGGCGGCTGAACAGGGCCCCTGAGAGAATCATGATGATCAACGCAGAGAGTCCGACGATCATGAGATTATCCACTGGCCAGGATTGCTCAAGAATCACAGCGCGATACGCCTCAACCAGCCAGGTCAGGGGATTACCCTCGATCAAAGGACGAAAACTTTGCGGAATCATCTCCACCGGATAGATGATCGGGGTGGTGAAAAAGAGCGCCATCATGATCATCGGCAACACCTGACCAACATCCTTGATGAAGACTGACAGTATCGCCACCAGAGGCGCCAGGGAGAAGGTTAACAACAGCCTGAGGGCGATCAGTGCAGGAAGCAGGACCAGGGTCTTGCCGGGTGGATAGCCCATAACCCAGGCGGCGAACACCAAAATCACCAACCCCAGAACTTCCTGAATCAAAGTACCGAAGGCGGCGATGGCCGGAAACACGATTGCCGGCATCTGGGTCTTCAGCAACAGATCACGATTGTTGGAGAGGCTGCTGCTTGCCTGCTGCAATCCATCCTGCAATGCACTGAAGGGCATCAACGCAGCAAACAGATAGAGTGCAAAATCCCCGCTGCCACCGTCAGGCCGGAAGCTGATTTTCAGAATCCCCGAGAACACAAAACTGTAGACCAGCAGCAGAAACAGGGGTTGCGCCAGCAGCCACAAGGGCCCAAGCAACGTGCCTTTTATTCTGAGCAGGGTATCGCGCCGCACCATCAGCATGACGCTCTGGCGATGCCGGTAGAGGTCTCGATAGATCTTGAACAAGCGCCTTCAGTTTCCAGTCTAGAGGGGAAAAGGCGCTATGATACATCAGATGCCGGTGATTGCCGAGCCAGCCAAGATCTAGCTCCAGCGATTCAACTGCCGCGAAAGAAAATTGGCCGCGAATGGACGCGAATCACCGCAAAGATACGCCAATGAATATCACCAATCCCGGCGCAATGCGCGGCAGAGAGCCAGTCGATTTTCCAGCGCGGTTCATGCTACCGTTCCAGAACGCTATTGAGCGGGCAGGCAGAGCACCCTGTCAATACTATCCACAACAGCTTGCAAGGTTGATTTGTGCCGGTTCGACAAAACCTGATCACCGCGGCCCTGATGCTTGGCCTGGTGATAGTGACTTTTCTCCTCAATCAGAGCGCCCTTTCAGGAAACTGGCGTTTCGATGACGGTTGGCTTCTCGATTATGCCAGCCGCTTCTCCCCATTCGACTATTTTTTCGACCCGGCCATCACCCGGGGTTACTCGCTGAATAACCTGACCCCGACAAACCCACTGATTTTCGATCTCAACCTATGGCTGTTCGGCTTTGAGCCACAGGGTTTCTACATCCAGCACCTGGCCACCCTTGCCGGTTGCGCCATTGCCACCTACCTGTTGCTGCGCTGCTGGGTAAGCCCCCTGTTCGCTTTCATCGGCGGAGCCCTCTTTTTAGTCGGTGCGCCGACACAATTCGTCGCCCAACAACTGATGGTCGGCCACTATGTCAGCGGACTGCTGTTCAGCCTGCTTGCGATCTATACCTTTCAGCTCAATCTGAGTAAAAGTCACTGGTTTCTGACGCTACTGTCGACCCTGTTCTATGTAATTGCCACCACCTGCAAGGAGGTCTATTTTCCACTGCCATTCGTGCTGCTGTTGCTACCCGGCCAATCCCTCTCAGTGCGACTTAAACTGGCACTGCCAATGCTGATCTGGTCTGTCGCCTACATGTTCTGGCGGCTTGCTGTTCTGGGCTCCTTTGTCGGTGGATACGATGCGGGCAGTCAGGCATTTTCAATCAGCAAGGCGGTACAATCCTATGCCTCGATACCGGAACTGCTGTTTGTCACACCCTACCTGGCCTGGTTCCTGAGCCTGATTTTCATTGCACTGATGGTCAACCTGGCACGACAGAAACGACTCAACACGCCGCTGATGATCGTTGCGTTGCTTGCGGTAATGCTGCCACTGCTTCCCCTGACTCAACACCCCGGGATCACCGAAGCCAACCGTTATCTGCTGCTTCCCTGGTGGCTTTTCACGGTAACGCTGATCATTGCCCTGGCAAACACCCAGATCCTGAAGCTCAGTTTGAAAGCGGCGATCCTGCTTCTCTTCACGGCTTCGGCAGGCGTTCAGGCCTGGCAGGCACAACAGGCCATGCAACCCAGACTCAATCAATTCGATGCGGTGTATGAGTTCTTTCTGCAGCCGCCGCCCGGGGGGATCTATTATTCCAGGGAGATCAAGGATGCTTACTATCTGGACACGGTACTCAACGGCGCCCGTTACGCCCAGGCCAGAGTATCGGGAGAGACGGGCGAGAAACTACCGCTCTTCATGGATTCACGCAACCTGAGGTCAATCGACAGCGAACAGAAAAGCATCTGGCGTTATGACAAGGATTGCCAATGCGTTCTCAATATCTCGGAGCGGATAAAGAGCGGAAAAAAACCCAAGCCAAAGGCGCCAAAAGTCCTCCCCGTTGCCATTTCACCGCCCTATCCGCCACTGTTTGAAGCCGCTCCGGGATCAATCAGCATGAGTATGCCAAGCGAGCAAAGATTGCAGATTCATGGGCACTCCGTTCACCCGGCCGATGATCTTGAACATGAGATCATTCTGATCACCCCACTACAGCCAAAACAGATCAAGAGCAATCTCTCAGCCGAGAAGAGTGAGTCGGCAGACGTTTATCGATTCACTCTGACGCTCGACTATGCGGATCGCAACAGCCGGGATCTGGCAGCCAAACAGAGCTGCCTGTTGATTCGTTCCGCCTATTCGCCAATCCGTCTGCTAACCAATCCACAGGCTAGCGCCTGCAACGATTTACTCTCAGCCAAACCATGAACAGTAACCCCATCAGAACCCTGTTCAACAAGCTATTGAGCCAACAGTTTTTGCGATACCTGCTGGTGGGTGGCGCCTCCTGGGTGGTGGACTTTCTGGTTTTCTTTCTCACCTACTCCCACATCGGCATCGTACCTGCACAGACCGTTGCCAGGGTTGTCGGCGCCCTGGTTGCATTTGCCGGACACAAGCTGATCGTTTTCGAGGATCGGCAATTCACGCCCCAGGCGATGCGACAACAGATCGTTCAATATCTGATCCTGTGGCTTGTTTCGTATACCCTCAGCGTCATTCTGTTATTGGGTTTTATCGATCTGCTGCAGCTCCATCCCGTGGCCGCCAAACTGATCACCGAGGCTATTATCATTGTGATTAACTTTGTTACGATGAGACGCTACATATTCGCCTCAAAAGCCGGAGCCTGACATGCTGATCTCCTTGGTTGTGCCCATCTATAACGAGCAATCCGCTCTATCGGGATTCTGGCAAAACCTGGAGCAGTGTCTGGCAGGCGCTGACACGCATTTCGAGGCCGTGCTGATCGATGACGGCTCGACAGACAACAGCTGGCAGGCGATCAACACGCTGGCAAACAGCAGCGCCATCCCGATCAAAGCGATACGCTTCAGCCGGAACTTTGGCAAAGAGGCGGCGATACTGGCAGGGCTTCGCACCGCAACCGGTCAGGCTGCTGTGGTGATGGATGCGGATTTGCAACACCCTCCAGCCCTTATCCCACAAATGATCGAACACTGGCAGGGCGGCAAGATAAAAGTGGTTGAGGCCGTGAAACGCAAGCGCCAGGATGAGTCATCCATTCGACGCCTGGGCGCACGACTCTACTATCGACTGTTCAATCTCTCCAGCGGCATGAAACTGGATGGGGCCAGCGATTTCAAACTGCTCGACCGGGAGGCAATCGATCAATACATCGCAATGCCGGAAGTCGGCCGTTACTTTCGCGGCCTGACCACCTGGCTCGGTTTTGAGTCGATCGCGATCGAATTTGATCCACCCTCCCGGAATGCCGGAGAGAGTCATTGGGGTGTGGGACACTTGCTGCGACTGGCCCGCACCACCATCATCAGTTTCTCCTCACTACCTCTCAGGATTGTGACCTGGTTTGGATTTGCCGGCCTGGTTTTCAGTTTAGGACTGACAATACAGACCTTATGGTATAAATGGCAGGGCTACGCTGAAGCCGGTTTTCCAACCGTCATACTGCTGATACTGGTGATGGGCAGTATGATACTGCTCGGGCTGGGACTGATCGGAGAGTACATTGCAGAGATCTACAGAGAGGTCAAGCGACGGCCGATCTATATCATTGCCCAATCGCTCCCGCCCCGCGGGGAAATCGACGACACAGACACCAAACAGGGATGATGGCGATATCGAACTATTGTTATCATGGGACTGTCTGAGTAGACGTTTTGTAACCAACGAACCTCTGAGTATTCCATATTTCGTCATTGTGGCGAATGCCGGGATCCAGAAAAAATAGAGAGATGGACTGCGGCATTCGCCACAATGACGGACTTATCAGAGGCTCCTTAAATCCAAACAGGAAAAAATTCAAGACTATGAAAAACAAGTTTCTGATTCTCTTCAGTTTGCTTCTCTGCTTTGCACAGACCGGCTTTGCCGTCGAACTGAATACCCACAAGCAGAAGTACAGTTACGCGATTGGCCTGCAAATTGGACAGATGCTGATTGCCCAGGATATTCGCGAAGTGGATGCGGACGCATTTGCCGCAGCTGTATCTGACTATCTGGCAAAAAAGCAGCCACAACTCAGCCAGGAAGAGATGCAGGCCGCACTCAGAAAATTCTATGCGGACGCCAAAGCGGCGCGTGCGGAACTGGCCAAAGAGAATCTGGCAAAAGGCGCCAAGTATCGCGAGGAACACGCCAAAAAACCGGGTGTGACCGTGCTCAAAAACGGCCTTCAGTATGAGGTGATGTCCCCGGGCAACGGAGCACACCCGAAAGCGGATCAGCGGGTCGAAGTGCACTACACAGGTAAGCTGATCGATGGCACTGTCTTCGACAGCTCCCACTCAAGAGGAAAACCGACTCAGTTCAGTCTCAACGGTGTTGTGCCAGGATTCCGTGAAGCCATCACCAGAATGCAGCCGGGCGGAAAGTGGGTTGTTGTGATGCCACCGGAACTGGCCTATGGCGAGAAAGGTGCCGGCAAAAAGATCGGCCCCAATGAAACCCTGACTTTCGAGATCGAGTATATCGGACCGGTTGCAACGGCCCAGCCCAAGTAATCGCTCAATCATCAGGTTGTACTCAGTGCGATGCGTTAATCGAAAAAAGTGCTCCCGCTTTTGGACAATAGACCACTGAGTTCAACCTGATCGACTAACGGTCAAACCATCCATCGCCCTCCTCTTACTTAACCGGCACATAGATCGAAGTTGTTATTTCATTGGTGTGATCGACTTCGTTCGGATCATTTTCATAGAATTCTAAAGAGGCTGCTTTTTTCTGCGGCTTGATCTTCTGCATCTGCAGGTGGCTATAGGCTTGATACCAAGCCAATTCGAGAAACTGATAACTCCCTTTCATGGTGGTTTTATAATAGCGGCCTGCGGGAAACTGCTTCAGCTTGAATTCGGATTGCGTCACGTCCTGACTGACCGGCAGGCACATATCGCACTTGAAATGCATCGTCTGCAAGTCAACTTCATGGTAACAGGTAAAGGGGCAACCACTGCTCAGCGGCTGATTCTCCGCCGCATACTCACCCAGCTTCGAGAACCCCTCCTTCATCGCGACTTTCATCGTCTCCAGGTCACCTTCAAATGGAATCGTCAAAGCTGTTGTTGCCGGCAGCTCGACAAACCCTTCAAAGCTGAATCTGGGATACTCCGCACCAGATTCAAGTACGCCACGTAACATGGCCAGTCCGGTATCGTAATCCTTACCCACATATTCGCCGATTTTTTTAGTCATGAAGCGGAACAGAAAAGGCATACTGCCGGACATATTCCAACGCACCAGCGTACCGCCCGCTTCCAGCGGTTCCAAATCCCACCAGACCTGACTGACCGACTTGAACGGGCGCAGGAACTCGATCTTCTGCTCTATTCTGTCTGAGCCTGAAAACTTCACATGGGTCAAACGCCCGGCACCAACCGTCTCACCATCCCAGCTGTACCAGCCACCCTGCTGATCCGGTGCATCTGAATATTCGAGACGTGTCTTCGGTTCATGCATCAACCAGGGACTCCATTCCGGCCAACTTCTGAAGTCCTTTATTTTTGCAAAAACCTGTTCCTTGGCAACCCCGATCGCCAGGCTCCGGCTCACTACGAAATCACCTTTCAGGGTTGACAGATAGATCAGGGGAACAGCGAGAATAACGACAACTATCACAATCACTATTGTGGTCATGGCTCTCTCCATTGAGTAACAAGCTGTTATCAGTTAAGCATAGGCTCCAGCATTAGTCTCAAACAGGGTCTCTTAGCAATTTCATACTGTGAGGATAATAAGGTTATCAATGGCCCGAGCTAATCATAAAACTGGAGCGCTGTTCCCCTAGGAGTTGCAGGATCACAGCATAAAGCTGATCGAGAGATAAATGTCATTCAGAATAGAGAATGCAAAGCGGGCAGTCCAGTAAGCCGGCGGAAGTTGTCGGGCTATTGGTTGATTCTATTTTCAACCCGCTTTTTCAGATTGAGGAGATTGACTGTCTCAAGCGTCGGCATGATCTGCAGCCCACTGAGGCGGATCGATGTCATATAGATCGGATATTTACTGTCACTTTTTCTTAAACTGTTGATGTATTCAGCGACCACTGTATAGAGTGCATCGCCATACTCCATATGAGTGAACTCCCGCTCACCACAGATCAGCGATACCAGTCTGGCATCCGCATCGGTGCCGTCAGCAACCAACACAACTTCCATGTAATCATCCGAGCTCTTCAGCGGTACCCGGCGCTGTTTGATGTGCCACTGACTGTTCTTCCCCAGCATCAACTCATAGAACTCCGGTTCAGCCAACAGATCACTCTCGCTACTCAACACCAGATTTCTGAGCTGTTGCAGGCTATTCAGAAAACGTCGCTGCTGTAACATCAGGAAACGCGGGCTGTCGGCTTTCAGGGACTGTCTGAACAGGGAACCTTGCTCATCGAGGATATGGATATCGATACCATGGGTTGTGACTTGGAAAAAGAGCTGAATCACATCCGGTTTATTCACTTCATAGAGCAGTGGAAAGGGACTCTCCTCCAGCACTTCCGCATCGAACCCAAGTGGGCGGAATACCTGTTGGGGTTGCATCAACTCCTCCAACAGACTTTCAAACGACTCAACACTGCGCCAGGCAAACTCTTGCTGTTTTCTCTGCACGATGTAGAAATCCGCGCCCATTCTGAACAGATAGCGCCCATACTTGAACGACTCCTGTTTGAATCTTTCGATGACTTGTTCAAACAGTTCATTGACCCGGTAACCGATCTGACTGCCACGTACACCAGAGAAGCTGACCGCGCTGATGCTTGGTCGCTTATCACCTTCGGTGCTCGGCATATTCAAGACACTGCAGAGCGCATCCATCAAGCCTTCCGGTCCCTCATGCCGGGTTACCAGAATTTCACCCCAACTGGTCAACACCAGCTTTTCCAGATTGATCACCAGATTGGATCTGGCAGAGGCAAAGCTGAGGGGATCGTGACGCTCACTGGTTAACTGCTTACCTTCTCTGGTTAAAAACTCCATGGGGTCTGTGCCGATATTGAGAAACAGCCCGACGGAAACCGCATAGGCCGGCATCGCCAGGGTTTTCATCCCCGCCGAAGGTGGCATCAGGTGTGGAAACAGTTTGGCAATACTGCGCTGCAGAGAGAGCAGCTCTTTTCTCGTAAGCTCAGACTCACCTGCTACCAGAACAATACGGGTATGCCTCGACCAGACCTGATTGACATGACTCCACACCAGAATTTCGATCAGATTCGCGGAGATCTTGATCGGCCGTTGTTCGAACAGTTGCTCATCTTCGATATTGCCACGATAGAGCATCCAGGCTGTCGTGCCATCCCGGGCTGGACGATAACTGAGGGTTAGATAATCCTCTGAGAGGTTCTTCGAGATGCCCGGATTGATATGGTCGATCTTGCCAGGTCGATGATCCAGGGCGGTATAGAGCTTTCGTCCCAGCAGATTGAGTTCGTGGGGATCGATATGACTCTCTTTGGCAAATTTTCTGGCAAAGTCGGTAAGCAATCGATAGCTGCGGGTCAATACGCTGACCAGAGCATTCCGCTCTTTGATTACCCGGTCAATTTTCCATTCCGAGCGGGTGTCGAGCATCTGCAGCTGCGTTTGGCTCCAGCCCCACTGCCGGGTCAGTTTAAGCATCATACGGCCACGCCAGTTACCCTGTCCTTTTCTGACCTGACTCAGATGCTCACCAACCTTGAAGTAGAAACAGCGACGGGCCAGCTCCAGCCTGTCGGTATCCTTGTTAGCCTTTAAGAACTCTTCCACTTTCTGATAGAGCAGGATATAGGCATCCAGCATATCGATGTCGGTTTCACCGGCGTAGATCGCCTCTTTTGCCTGCTGGGCCAACCATTTCGGGTGGGGATAGTGGTGGCTGTAGGCCTCCATGAGAAATATCTTCAGGATCGACTTGTAGGGTGAATCGATGCCTTTATAGAGCTGCCACAAGGCGGCGCCAAAGAACTCCCCGGCCTGAACCCGATTCAATCCTCCCAGGTCAAACACCTCACTGGCCTTGATGAAACGATGGGACAGCAGGTACTCCACATAGGTTTGATACTCCTCCTCCTGTTCCGGCGGCACCAGCCACCAGAGAGGGTAACGCCCTGCCAGCAGTACCGCACTGCGATAGAACTCTTCGAGTAACAGGTGATGCTGGGTGGTGCCGGTACTCTCGCGGGACAAGCGGGACTTCTCGCCACGCCGGAAACGCTCCGGGTCGATCAGAAAGATATGCAGTTCCAGACCTAACTCCGCCGCCGCCTTTTCGATCAGTTTCACTTTTTGCTGAAGCTGATCTCTCTGATGCTGATCCAGCATCGGATCGTGACAGAGCCAGAGATCGAAATCACTGCCAAACGACTGGCCAATGGTCCCGGTACTGCCCATCAGGTAGAGGCCGTGAATATGGTAGACCCGCTGGGCCCGCTTTTTGTATTGAAAGCTGCGACTCAGTTTCGCCGCTGCATCCAGGGATTTTTTTGAGGGACTGTAGTCGGGGATGCCGGTGACCGTATCGCTGCTGACGAATCCCGGCAACATGGGGTGATTGATATGGAACAGTAGCGGCAGCAGATCGAGAAACTCCTGCTGACTGGGTCGCAACTCCAGATGAATCCGTCTCAGACGCGCCCGGTGCAGCCGCATGAAACGTTGCCGCACCTCGTTGAGCTCTTTACGGCTGATGCCGTTGTCGAAACTGATTGCTTGAGTATCAGGCATTCAACCTCCGTTGCAACCTACCCTGCCTGAACCCTCAAATCCTCTAAGGCCCGTCAGTCAGTGCCTCTCAGATCGATTCAATCGTACGGGTTATCAGGCGTTGCGGATCATCACCCTTTGTCCATTCGGAGACACCGAACTGCAAAATCGGCAGAGGATTATCGGCCAGATCCTTGAGCGCGCCTTCCTGACACTCCTGGACGATCTGCTGCAGTAGATTCTCCGCATCCTCGATACTGGTTTCCGGCATCACCAGCAGAAACAGCTGGCTCTCAAAACGACCGATCACATCGGCCCATCTCAGCCGCTCACGCAGATATTGCGACATCACCAGAATCGATTCATCCGGCAGAGCCTGATCCAAACCATCCGGATGAGTCAAACGCATCGCACTGAGAGTCAGAAGATTGCCATAGCGCCGGCTGCGGGTGACCTGTGCATCCAGAGCCTGAATGATGGCTCTGCGGTTGGACATCCGGGTCAGCTCGTCCGTGATGGTGAGATCCTCGACCTGCTTACGCAGCTCTTCACTCTCCCGCTGGGCCATCACCTGCTGACTGACATCCTGATAGAAATGCAGCCTGAGAGTCGATTGCGAGCCGTCTTCCACCTGCCGCACATCCCGTCGCAACCATCGTTCCCCGTCACCGTTGAGAGAGAGATGTAGCATATCTGTCTCATCAAACAGGGCATGTAGTCCCTCGGGCAGCGTGTCTTTATCCTTTCCAACGAGCTCATCAACCGAGAGGTTAAGCATCGTCTCCAACGCAGGATTCATCCAGCGTATACAGACATCCTCATCGATTGCCAACATCCCGGTCGGACAAGCTTCAAAAAGGGCTTGATTGAAACTGATTTCAGCCATGTTTCGATTCCCTAGATTCTCCATGATAGTCGCTGTTAACAGCCACATATCATTATTATCGGTCTCTCTGATGTTTACGATGGCAGAGCCATGCTACAGCCTGTAACAGCGACCGGTTTCACAATTTCTTTAGTGATTTTGCAATTCAGAAGAGGAGTGATAACGACCGGGAAGAGTGGAAAATCCGACCGCCACAGACAGAATCGAAAAAGATCCAGCCTAACAGTTAAAAATCAATGGGATAGGGTGCTCCAACAAACGCCACCCAGGATTAAGCCTTGAATCATAGGATGGGCTGCTGACGGGCAGCGATGGTCAATTATAGACAGCGGTGATACGCCAGTTGGTACCCTGCAGGCTCAAGTGGGCGTGAACCGGGCTATCATCCAGCTCGCCGATGCGCAGAAGCAATCGGTCGGGACCGTCAAAAAAAGCGTAGGTCAGCTTGTCGTAGACGCCCCCTTTGTCAAATCGGGGATTGTGGGCGCGTAACTGTCTGACAACCCAATTCAGATCGACCATCTCATCCACAGCATTTGAACCCAGGCGCTGAATCCCGCTCTGCAACCAATCGATAAAACCGTTGGAGACATCTCCAATATTGCTTTCAACATTCTTGTTGAGCTTGCGCTTGATCTGCTCCCGCACCGCCTCCACGTCGATCATCTGCTGCAAGGCCTGCTGATCATCGTAAATCAGGGCCTGCTCCAGGCGATAGACTGCTGTGTATGGCCAGGCGAGGAAGGCGCCCAGAATCAAGAAGAAAAATAGAAATAACGCTTTCATGAGTTTACAGATCCAAATCCTGCACTAAAAACCGCAGCCGGCTAATTATAGTGCATAGGGATCGGTATCTGGCAAGGATGGGACCCAGATCGGGACAGATCTGTGGATGACGATTGCCGGTTATCAGACTTGCACCTCGCTTAAAAACGGGCGCAACATCCCCCATGGAGCAAAGCCAAGTACACTTTGCCCTTCAGTCAGTGGATCTGCCGGCCTGTTGGATAAACCCTGGTCTGCAGGGCAGGATCCAAATCAATTGTACCAGTCTAATTCACCGAATCCACGAACCCGGCCTGAGTCTGACAACAGCTCAGGCACTCTGCATAACTAATGCTTCTGATGACTGCGCTGTGGTCGTTCCTCACGAGGCTTCGCCTCATTGACGCGCAGACTGCGTCCCCCTACCTCTTTATCATTCAGCGATTTGATCGCTGTTTCCGCATGGTCTGTGTTTGGCATTTCCACAAAGCCAAACCCTCTGGAGCGGCCTGAAAACTTATCCATAATGACATTGGCGGCTGAAACATCGCCAAACTCTGAGAACAGCTGTCTCAATTCGTCATCCTTAACGCTCCAAGGCAGATTTCCAACATAGATGTTCATCATCAACTCTCAAAAAACGTGCATGTATCCAAATCTACGCGCAACGGCCATACCATGCACTAAAACAACCGGGGCGTGCGGTCAATCACTGACCATGTTTCTGTCAAAAAAAGCGAATATTTGAACAGAAACCCTTCCTTACTGAGTGACACTTTAGTCCTTTTCTTCGCTTTGTACAGCCTCTAATTGCTCACTGGTCTCAAGCCAGCGTTCTTCACAATCGTTTAATTTGCTGTCCACATCGCGCTTTTCCGCAAGCCAGCGTTTCAATTCCTCTTTACGCGACTCATCGTAGAGCGAATTATCGCTCAACATGAGTTCGATATCCTTTTGCTTTTGTTGCAGTTGTTCAATTTGTTGTTCAAATTTTCCCAACGCTTGCCTGAGCGGCTGCAACCGCTTGCGCTGCTCGGCCTCCTGCCGTTTACGCTCTTTTCGGCTGGCGGCACTGTGATCAGCGGATATGGCTGGTTGCGATCGACCGCTCTCCAGGCGTCGTTCTGAAGCCAGCCAATTCGGGTATTCATCCAGGTCCCCATCAAACAACCCGACCCGATTCTGATGTACCAGCCAGAGCTCATCGGTGGTAATTCGCAACAGATGGCGGTCATGAGAGACGATCACCATCGCCCCCTGAAAATCCTGCAGTGCCTGACCGACCGCATGTCGCATCTCCAGGTCGAGATGGTTGGTGGGCTCATCCAGCAGCAGCAGATTGGGTTTTTGATAGACCAGCAGCGCCAGCACAAGACGCGCCTTCTCCCCGCCGGAGAAGGGAGCCACAGGATCGAGCGCCTGGTCACCGTGAAAACCGAACCCCCCCAGATGGTTGCGCAGTGCCTGTTCACTCGCCTTCGGATCGAGCCGTTGCAGATGCAGCAGCGGACCGGCTTGCCCATCCAGTTGCTCCAACTGGTGCTGCGCAAAGTAACCGATACGCAGCCCCTGGGCCTGATCGTATTCACCACTGAGTGGCTTCAAGCTGCCCGCGAGGATCTTTATCAGGGTCGACTTACCCGCCCCATTCGGCCCCAGCAAACCGATCCGATGACCGGGCTCCAACAGCAAGGTAACACTATCCAGAATCGGGCTATCGGCATAACCGGCTGCGACCTGGTCGAGCTTGAGTAGCGGATGGGGGTTCTTCTCTGGCTCCGCGAACTCAAAATGGAATGGTGAGTCCACATGGGCCGGGCCGATCTGAACCATACGCTGCAGCGCCTTCAATCGACTCTGGGCCTGTCGCGCCTTGGTCGCCTTGGCACGAAAGCGGTTCACATAACTCTCGATATGGGCAATCTCCCGCTGCTGTTTTTCGTAGGCCTGTTGCTGATTCGCCAGGCGGGCCGCCCGTATCTGCTCGAAACCGCTGTAGTTGCCGTTGTAGAGCTCGGCCTTCTGCTGTTCCAGATGGACGATATGGTCGGTCACCTGATCGAGAAAATCCCGATCGTGGGAGATCATCAACAAGGTACCCTGATAGTTGCGTAACCAGCTCTCCAGCCAGATCACCGCATCAAGATCCAGGTGATTGGTGGGCTCATCGAGCAGCAACAGATCGGAGCGACACATCAAGGCCTGAGCAAGATTGAGTCGTATGCGCCAACCACCGGAAAACTGGCTCACCGGCAGCTCGAAATCACTACTGGAAAATCCCAGACCATGCATCAGCTCGCCAGCCCTGGCGTTGGCCCGGTAGCCATCCACTGCATGCAGTGCATCGTGCAGCCTGGCAACCGTGACACCATCACCGTCGGCCTCGGCCTGATTCAGTTCAGCTTCCAGTTTGCGGTATTCGGAATCCCCATCGATGACATAGTCGATGGCGCTGCGGGAGAGCGCCGGGGTCTCCTGGGCCACATGGGCGATGGCCAGGCCCGGCGGCTGGGAGAGATCGCCGTGATCGGCATGCAAATCACCGATAATCAGGCTGAAGAGACTCGATTTACCAGTCCCGTTTCCGCCGGTGACACCGACCTTCCAGCCGGCGTGCAGGATGAAGTCAGCACCCTCGAACAGCAGCTTGCTGCCCCGCCTGATCGCAAGTTGGTTAAAACGTAGCATTTCTTAGAACCAAGGCTTGTATAGATAGCACTTACATAGAGACAACAAACCGCAAATGCACGCAAAGCACCGCAAACTGCCGCAAGAAGTTTTCATATTGTATTCTCTATTTGCGTAAGTTAGCGGTGCTTTGCGTCTATTTGCGGTTAATATTTCAGGTTGGCCCAACTCCACTAAATCAATCGGGGCTTTTCAAAACTTCCGCAACTGAATCTTGTGCTGCTGATCTTCCCAGCCCAGCAGCAGATGATCGGAGGCGATATCCTGAATTTTCCACTGCCCCAGCTCATCACCGAGTTTCATCAGTCGGCTCTTTTTACTCTTCTCTTCCATGATCATTGCGGACGCAGGCTCGCCTTGTGTGAGAATCACCCCCAGCAACCTGACTTTCGGCACCGCCGGACGGCCGCGCTGATTGGAGGTCTCCGGCAGCTCGGCTTGAAAACCCTGTCGGTCGGAACGGAACAGGGTACGCTGTGCGATCAGACGGTATTGTTGCGCCTGCTGTCTCAATGCCGGTCCGCTGTCAGCGTCGAGATCTGCCTGACTCTGCTTGCCTTGAGCTGCGTTGACAGTCAGCGCCTGTTGATGACGCTCAGGCCAACCCAGCCAGGTGTAGGCGATCGAACCGATCAGCAGTAACGCCAAAGCGCCGGCCAGCATTTTCATGATGTCTCTTTCCAGAAGTAGCCGTATACATCAAAACGGATATCCAGCTGTTCTGCTGTTTTAGGCTTGGATTTGGCCGGTGCAGAGATGGTCAGACGCTCAAAAAACAGCAGGGGTTTCTGCTGCTCGATGGCTTGCACCAGCTTCTGCAGACTGTAGCTGTCACCCTGCATGCGCACTCTGACAATGATCTTTTCCGCCGACTCCTGTTCCGACTGGGGCTCCTGGACCAATTGGGTACTGAGCGCAACACCGCCAGCCGAACCGATGATCTCTTTGATCTGCTGTTGCAACTCCGCGTAGGCGATTCCAGGCGCCTCCCCAGTCAGGTAGTTCTGCTTGATCAACCCGCTCAGCTTGGCGGATCCCAGCTCGGATCGTGCGGTCGTCTTACGCTCCGCGACCCGCAGATAGTGCGCCGTTCGATGGCGTGCATCCTCCGCCACCTCCTGGTAACCACTCATCAGACTCTGCCAGCTCAGATAGAGCGCGAGCAACACCACCAGTATCAGCACTGAGCCGCCCAGCAACACCAGGTTGCACTGCCTTTTGCTCCACACCGGCGGGGTCATGATTCAGGCCCCTGTGTCAGGTTCATGGTGAGATCGAACTTCTCCTTACCGGACCTTCTGTCCCTCACCACGGGTGATTTGAAGCGTACAGAGACAAACATCGGCGAGGCCTCCAGCAGGGCAATCAATGCCGAAGCCTGGTCCGACACACCGCTGACGAGCAGGCTGTCTGAGTTGAGATTGACTCGCTGCAGCCAGCTGCCGTCCGGGATCAGGCGGGTCAGTTCCAGCAGAATGTCGGATACCGCCAGGTAGTCCTGACGCTGGGCGGAGACCATTCCGATCGCCTTGCGCCGGGCGGACAGTTTCTCTTCAAGACGCATACTCTCGGCAGCCTGTTCCCGGGCAGCCTGCATTTTGTGCTGCAGATCGATGGCAATCTGTCGCTGCTGCCAAACCAGACCGCCCGCTGTGACCACCGATAACAACAACACCGCCAGCCAGAGAAGCATCGTGGCGCTTCTGCCGCTACGGGCGACCCCGCTCTGGCGCGGTTTCAGCATCAACGGCAGATTCTCATCCACCAGGGTTACCCGGCCGATTGCCAGGCCCAGCTCTGAGAGCATCTGATACCAGGGGTCCAGCCGCTGCTTTTGCACCACCGTGAGCTGCCCTGCCAGCCAATCCGTCCCCTGCTGCTCTGGGTCTGGAGTGAAATGGTAATAGACCTGATCCGCCTCGAAGGGTGACAGACGATCCATTTCGTAGCCAAGCACATCGACAAGATTGCGTTTCGCCGCCGATGGCAATCGAACCTGGCGTATCATCACCAGGCGGGGGTCGATTTCGATCTCTACCTCGGGTTTGTCACCGCGGGTGTCGCGATGCAGGAAGGCGTTGAGCTTGGCTCCGTCCTGTTGTGGCGAGCCGAGTTGCATACTCGATTCACTATCCGCCGCAAAGAACTCGGCGCCAGCGGCCGTCAACCTGAGCTTACCGCTGCTGCGGGCCGCCCCGCCAAAACGGGCAGCCAGACAGGATGTCACGGGATCAATGAATTGATCCTGCAAACGTCTGAAAACATCCACGCCAGCCAGTGCCGCCAAGTAGCTTACTCCTCACTCATCATCAAGCGGCCATGCGGCCGACGAAACCCCATAGTTTATCTTATCCAGCCTCAGTCTGTCCTTAGATTGTCTGACCAGCGCTTCCGCATAGAAAGGCTGTTTCTCTCCCAGTACTTTTACCAATACCCAGAGCCCACGACCAAGATTCAGACCGGACGATTTGCCGAAACCGATGGAGAGGGGCGAGGCGATGGTTCCCCCGGCAACGCTGCCAACGGAAAGATAGGGCATCAGGCTGGTTTTCAGCTCCGCATCGATGCCGAGTATCAGACCGATCTCATCCACGGTGGTGAAGGGGGCGTCTTTCGCCCCATAAGCCATTCCGGCCCGCTCATAGTGCTCATCTTCCGCACCGTTGAGACGATGCAGGGAGTCTCTGTCACGCCAATCGAGGATAGCGTCGACCACCTGTGCAGTTTGTTCGGCATCCAGCTCCAGCGCCTCCATAACCGACTTCAGCTGTTGTCCTGTGGCACTGTTCAGGTCGAGCCGGATGCGCTCCTTGACGATGCGGATCTCCATCTCCACATCCTCAAACTGCCACTCATAGGTAACCCCATCGGTGAGCCAGGCACTCTCCGCATCAGGGTCGTATCCGCGTGCCGCGCCGTAGTGGAATGCCGCATCGGCCAAGGCCCGCAAACGTGTCTGATCCAGTTGATGGTGGGCCAGGGTGGTCTCGGTATGCACTGAGGATGAGACCGCAGAGACGATCACCAGCAACAGAACCAGAGCCCAGAGTACCAGCACCAGTACCAATCCCCGCTGCCTGCGCCTCATCGTTGCGCCCCCCGGATCATCACGGTCAACGGCGGGTAGTTCTGTTGCTTGCCATGCAGAATCAGACGGATCATCTGTGGCAGTTTGTCACTCTCCTGCCACTCGCTATGCCACTCATCCGGAACCCCGCGTTGAAGCGAACCATAGTAGGAGAGCTGCAGATCACTCAACTCAGGCAGCAGCGGATGTTCACTGTATCGGATAGGATCCACATCCTGATCAGCCGGTTGCCACGCCTCTGTCAACGCCGCACGCCAGTCCCGTCCCGCCTCCGGCTCCTGCTGCAACACCTCCGGATGGAAGAGCCAGCGCTTCAGCAGCAACAGCTTGTCGTCCCCTTCCCCCAAAAGCTCCAGACGAAACAGGGAGGCGCCACCCAGACCGGCCTGGGATGCGGTGGGAGCAACCCAGCGGATCAGCTTCTGATCGCCATAAAACAGGGGCAGTGGCCCATCGACGCTATCGAAACGTTCGTTGAACATGCCACCGAAACTCTGTTTCAGATAGTCGAACGCCAACCTTTGATCGGATTGACGGGTGGTGGCTTCAGCGGCTGAATGCCAGCTGCGTCGCCCCAGGTCGAGACCGGAGAAGAGCAGCACCATGATCAGACTCATCAGCACCAGGGCGATGAGCAGTTCAACCAGGGTGAAACCGCGACTGGTAAAACCCACTGCGGGCCGTTCAGTAGCGCAGGCTGGACAACACATATCGCCTGCCGCTTGCGGCCTCCCCCCAGGAGACCTCAGCTGTCACCAGAAAGGAGCTCTCCTGATAGACGCCACTCTCCAATGAGTTCTCTTCAATCTTCAATTGCCACTCGTAACCGCTCTCTGAGACACCTTCGGTGCTGGAGACCTGCAACGGGATCGTCACCCCCGCTTGCGCGATCAGCGACTCCGCCAGAGTGGCGGCGTGTGAACGCTGTGCCGCGATCGCCAGACCACGGCTGTTGCTGGAGAGGGCCTGCATCATCACGCCCAGGGTGACCGCCAGCAGAGTGAAGGCGACCAGAACCTCAAGCAGTGAAAAGCCCTGTTGTTGAAACTTAGTGGACAAGAGAGACCCTGCCGGTCAGCCAGTCCACATCGATCCGATGGGATCGACCAGCGTCGCTGAGTGTGATCCGGCCACCGCTGGAGCTGCCATCGGGAAAAAAACGTATGCCGCCCTGCTGCTCGCCATCGCCTTCATCACTGGCGGCAACCATCTTCAACTCGGCACTCTGGGGAATCTCATAGACCTTCTCTCGGGGGGTGATGGTGTAGTGCTTCTCTTCTAGGTCGAGCAGAAACACACCCTGCTCACCCTGGGAGACAGACCAGCCGCGAAGAAACCGGATCGCCGAGGCCATCTCCTGACTGGCGCCTTTGAGTTTCGCACCGGGCAGCACCCGATTGATCGCCGGCGGGACCAACGCCACCAGCGCCGCCGCAATCACCAGTACGATCAGCAACTCCAGCAGGGTGAAGCCTGCCGGCTTGCGGGATGAGCGGGCCCGCTCACTCCCAACCATTGATATCCTTGGCTTCTCCTTCTCCCCCTTCAACCCCATCCGCACCGAGCGAGTAGAGGTCATAGTCGCCATGCTCGCCGGGATAGCGATAGATGTAGGCAGCACCCCAGGGGTCTTTCGGCAGTCTGGTCTTTTTCAGGTAGGGGCCGTTCCAGTTATCCAGACCGTCCACACGCTGCACCAGGGCCTCCAGCCCCTGCTCGCCGCGGGGATAGTTACCCGTATCGAGGCGGTAGATATCAAGGGCAGCCGAAAGCTCTTCGATCTGAACCCGGGCGGTCTTACTCTTCGATTCACCGAGCGCACTCATGACCCTCGGCCCAACCAGACCGGCCAGCATGGCAAGAATCGCCATCACCACCAGCAGTTCGATCAGGGTAAAGCCTCTTGCCGAAGCGCGTTGATACTTTTCATTCATCATTCAGTTTCTCTTGGGGCCTGTTAACATTTTCTGGCAGAGGGATTGAGTCGCTCTGAATCCCTCACGTTAATCACAATCCACGGGTAGCACAACCATTTGCTGCATCCGATCGATCAGAAGGCGAGATCGTTGACGCTCAGCATCGCCAGCAGGATGGAGATGATAATACCCGCGACAATCAATCCCAAGCCGACAATCAGCACAGGCTCGACCAGGGTCAGCAGACGCTGCACGGTCTCTCGCACTTCGCGATCATAAACATCCGCCACATCCGTCAGCATGGCGTCGATCTCGCCGGACTCCTCGCCAACCTGGAGCATTCTTATCGCCAACTCCGGCAGCAGTTTCTGCTCGATCAGCGGTGCCGAAAGTCCCTTGCCCTGCTTCAGCTGTTGTGCCGCCTGTTCGATGCCCTGGGCAATATAGCTGTTGTTGAGCACCTCCTGGGAGAGCTTTACCGCATTCAGCAGGGTCAGGCCATTGTTCAGCAGGGAGGCCAGGGTCCGCGAGAGGCGTGCGGTCTCCACCTTCAGCAGCAGATCACCAAACAGGGGCAGGCCGAGCAGCCAGCGATCCAGACGGTATTGGTTATCCCCCTTCTCCAGCCAGATGCGGAACAGGGCGATCGCGAGAAAAACCATCGCCAGCAACAGCCACCAGTAGCCGGTCAGAAACTCGCCTGCAGCGAGTATGATTTGAGTGGCCACCGGGAGTTCCCGTCCCATGTCCTCGAACATCTGACTGAACTGGGGCACCACGAACACCAGCAACACCATGATGGAGACGACCGCCACCAGCAGCAGAATGGTCGGATAGATCAGCGCCGAGCGGACACTTTCGCGCAGTGCCTGAGAGCGCTCCATATAGTCGGTGATGCGTTCCAGGGCCTCCCCCAGCATACCGCCGGCCTCGCCGGCTTTGATCATACTGACGAACAGCCTGGGGAAGATATCGCGCTGTTTTTCCAACGCCCTGGAAAAGGTGGCGCCACCCTTGATCGAATCATTCAGCTCGTCGATCACGTTGGCCATCTTCTCGTCGCTGTTCAAACGGGCCATCAGGGAGAGCGCCCCCTCCAGCGGCATACCCGCCTTGAGCAGGGTTGCCAGCTCTTTGGCAAAGGCGAGAATCTGTTTCTGGCCGACCTTCTTCTCCCGGCCGCTGCGGTATCCGAACAATCCACGCAAGCCGGTGACCCGCTTCACCTCAATCGGTATCAGCTGTTCACGCTGCAGCTCGATGATCACCTGACGGCTGTCTTCAGCCTCCATCTCACCCTGCAGGGTCTCTCCCAGCGAATTACTCGCCCGATAGCTGAACAGCGCCATTACTCATCCTCTTCGCTGACCCGCATCAACTCTTCATAGGAGGTCAGCCCTTGCAGCACCTTGGCCAGACCGTCACGGTACATGGTATCCATCCCCTCCTTGATCCCCTGCTGCTGAATGGTGGATGCGGTAGCCCGTTGAGTCACCAGGTGTCGCACCTGTTCACTGATCAGCAGTACTTCGGCAATATTCATCCGGCCGCTGTAGCCGGTGTGCGCGCAGCTTTCACAACCTGTCGGCTGATAGAGTGTGACCGGCTCGCCTTGATCGACCAGACCCGCCTGGACAAACCGCTGCGCCAGGGTTTCATCGGCCAGATAGGATTTTTTGCAATGGTTACAGAGTCGTCGGGCGAGTCGCTGTGCAACGATGGCGTTGACTGTGGAGGCCAGCAGATAGGGCTCGACCCCCATGTCCAACAACCGGCTGACGGTCCCGGCCGCGTCATTGGTATGCAGGGTGGAGAGCACCAGATGTCCGGTCAACGCGGCCTGCACCGCAATGCGCACCGTCTCCGCATCGCGCATCTCACCCACCATGATGATGTCCGGATCCTGCCGCACGATGGCCCGCAGGGCGTTGGCAAAGTCCATCCCCACCTGCGGCTTGACCTGGATCTGATTGATCCCCTCCAGTTTGTACTCGACCGGATCCTCAACGGTGATGATCTTCACCCCGGGCCGGTTGAGCTGACTGAGGGCGGTATAGAGCGTGGTGCTCTTACCACTGCCGGTGGGGCCGGTCACCAGAATGATGCCATTCGGCTGCTGCAGTGATTGCTGCAGCCGGGTCAACGAGGTGTTGCCGAAACCGAGCCGGTCGAACTCGAAACTGATGCTCTTTTTGTTCAGCAGCCGGATCACCAGACTCTCACCGTAAAGGGTGGGTACGGTGGAAACACGCAGCTCCAGCTCATTGCCCTGGATCTTTACCGAAATCCTTCCATCCTGAGGCACCCGCTGTTCGGCGATGTTGAGCTTGGCCATGATCTTGATGCGGGAGATGATCGCCGCCGTGGAGTGGGCTGGTGGGGATTCGGCCTCGGAGAGAATGCCATCGATCCGATAGCGCACCATCAGAGTATCCTCGAACGGCTCGATATGGATATCCGAGGCATCCGCCTCGACCGCCCGTTGCAGGATATGGTTCACCAGGCGGATGATCGGCGCCTCACTGGCCAGATCCTTCAGGTGCTCGATGCTCTCTTCCGACTCCTGTTCGTCGTCCAGATCATCGACGATTTCGCCCATCGCGCTGCGCCCGGCCCCATAGGCCCGCTCCAGGGCCGATTCGATCTCTGACAGACGCCCCACTTTGAGCGCTACCGGAGTGTCGGTGACCAGCTGCAGACCTCGACTGATATAGGGTTGCCCGGGATCGGCCACCGCCACAACCATCCGCTCAGCCTCCACCGCCAGGGGTATCGCCTTGGCCTCTTTCAGAAAGCGAAAAGTGATCGCCTGACTGTGCACCGGCTCTTCGGGGTATTCGGCGACATCCATCACAGCCGGCAGCTGATAGATCTCACTCAGCACCTGTACCAGATCACTCTCAGAGATCAGTCCCAGATGGATCAGTGTCTCGGCTTCACTCTCACCGGTCTCCCTGGAAAAATTCTCGGCTCGGCCATGGTCCTGGGGAGTGAGGCGACCAACCCCTCTGAGGTAGGTCAAAACTCCCCTATCACCGGGCTGAAACTCTTGATCGATTTTGGATAGTGACGACATTGACTCTATGAGACCGAATCAAACTTTAAAAATTCTCTGTTACTCATCAATTGCTCACCGAGTTTCTGACTGCAGCTGCAGCCGCTGGTCGAGGCGCTATCGCTTTCCGGAATCATTGCCTGTTCAAACAGCAGGCTTCGGTACACAGCGGCGTTTGCAGAGAGCCAATCCAGCACCTGCAGACAAGTTGCCCCGGTAAAGCAGTTGGCGCATTCTAAAGAAAGCGTAACAGGAATAATAGCCGAAGCGAATCAAACACCTGGAGTGGCTTCGCAGGACAGGCGGATAATCCGCAAGCCACCCTACGTCGCAGGCCTTGCAGCTGCTGACGGAACCACCAAAACAAGGATTTTAGCCTTTCAAAACAGCCTGTTACAGTCAATCAGGCCTGATCAACCAAAAACATGCGATCGAATAATTTGGCGAATCTGCAAACTTGCTTCCATCAACAACCTCAGCACGGCCGGCAGAATGGGTTAGAATGCCCGGCGAACTAGGGTCTCTTAACAGGCCCTAAACCAGCAATTTATGCAGAGCGCCCCAGGAGTGGTTGCATGAGCCGACAGATCTTACCGCGTCATTTACGATCCCAGGGGGTTGCCCTGGCCCATGACGTGCTGATGGTGCCGATCGCCTGGTTTCTCGCCTTCTGGTTCCGTTACAACCTGGAGGTTGTGCCTGTCTCTTTCTATCAGGACGCGCTGCAGGCCCTGCTCTACATACTGCCGGTTCAGTTGGCCGCGTTTCTGCTGTTCGGCCTCTACCGGGGCATCTGGCGTTTCGCCTCGCTGCCCGACATCCTGCGGATCCTTAAGGCGGTACTGGTCGGCACCGTGGTCGGGGTGGCGTTGCTGTTCGTCTTTACCCGTGCCGGTGGGGTACCCCGTTCGGTGCCGGTGATCCATGCGATCCTGCTGGTGATGTTGTTGAGCGGTCCACGCCTGATCTATCGCCTGTTGAAGGATCGGCATCTGGACCTGGCACCGGGTAAACGGGTACTGATCGTCGGCTCTGGCAAGGCCGGTGAGATGCTGGCCAGAGACATCCTGCGCAACCGGCGCGGCGACTTCAGACCGGTGGCCTTCGTGGATGACAAGCAGCGTCGCCAGGGACGGGAGATTCACGGTCTGCCGGTGGCCGGTACCAGTGAGGATATCCCGGCACTCTGTGATGAGTTGAGTATCGATATCATCATGCTGGCGATCCCTTCCGCCTCATCCTCTCAGATGCGACGGGTGGTCGAGTTTTGTGAATCCGCCGAGGTACCTTTCCGCTCGGTACCCCAGCTGAACGACCTGATGTCGGGGAATGTCCAGATCAACCACCTGAGGCAGGTCTCCATCGAAGACCTGCTGGGGCGCAACCCGGTCTCCCTCGACTGGCAGGCGATCGACGCCACGCTGGCGGGCAAGGTGATCCTGGTCACCGGCGCTGGTGGCTCGATCGGATCAGAGCTCTGCAGACAGCTGGCGAAGCTCAAACCCGCCAAGCTGGTGCTGCTGGAAAACAGTGAGTTCAATCTCTACTCCATCGAGATGGAGCTGTTGAACAGCTATCCGGAATTGAACCTGGAGTGCCATCTCGGTGACGTCACCGATCAGCCCTACGTGGAGAGTCTGTTCAATGAGTTTCGGCCTGAAGTGGTGTTTCACGCAGCGGCCTACAAACACGTACCGATGCTGGAAAACCGGATCCGTCAGGCGGTGCGCAACAACGTGCTCGGCACCCGGGTGGTGGCGGAAATGGCAAATCGATACGCCACCGGCGTGTTCGTCCTGGTCTCCACCGACAAGGCGGTCAATCCGGCCAATGTCATGGGAGCCAGCAAACGCGCTGCGGAGATCTTTTGTCAGAACCTCAATGCCCACTCCGATACCCGTTTCATTACGGTCCGCTTCGGCAATGTACTGGGCTCCGCCGGCAGTGTGATTCCCCTGTTCCGCAAGCAGATCGAAGAGGGTGGGCCGGTGACCGTCACCGATCCCAGAATGGAGCGCTATTTCATGACCATCCCGGAGGCCTGTCAGCTGATCATGCAGACGGTGGTGATGGGAGAAGGCGGTGAGATCTTTGTTCTCGATATGGGAGAGCCGATCAAGATCAGCTACCTGGCCGAGCAGATGATCCACCTCTCAGGGCGCACCCTGGGGCAGGATATTCAAATTGAATACATCGGCCTGCGACCGGGTGAAAAGCTCTACGAGGAGCTGTTTCACGAGAAGGAAGAGCTGGCAAAGACCAGCCACCAAAAGGTTCTGCTGGCCCACCACCGCCAAGTCGATTGGCAGTGGCTGAACGGCGTCATGCAACAGATGAGCAGCGCCACGGAGACGCTCGACAGTCAGCAGTTGCGGTTATTACTGGGCCAGCTGGTGCCGGAGCACGAAATTCAGACAAAGCCGGAAACCTCGAACAAGGCCAGCGCCTGACGTTTAGCGCTTGAACTGCATCACCAGATTATCGAGACGCTCAATCGCTTCCGCCATCTCTTCAGTGGCCTGCACACTCCGATGTGCTCCCTCGGAGGTACTGTCAGCCACCTGATTGATTTTGACGATATTCTGATTGATCTCCTCAGCCACCGAACTCTGCTGCTCTGAAGCCGTGGCGATATGGTGGTTCATATCGGTAATGCTATCGATCACGCCTGAGATGCCCTGCAACGCATCGCCGGCCTTGGCGGCCAGACTGACACAGGATTCAGCCTGCGAGCGACTCTGCTCCATCACCCCGACGGCCTGACTGCTGCCGGACTGCAGACGCTCGATCATCTCCTCGATCTCCTTGGCCGATTGGGTTGTTCTGCTGGCCAGGTTACGCACCTCATCGGCTACCACCGCAAAACCGCGCCCATTCTCACCCGCCCGGGCGGCCTCGATCGCCGCATTCAGCGCCAGCAGATTGGTCTGCTCCGCAATGCCTTTGATCACTTCAAGCACACGCCCGATGTCCGCGCTCTGTTTGGAGAGCCGATCGATCACACCCGCCGCCTGCTGCACATCGCCGGAGAGCGCATTGATCGAATCGACTGTCTGCTGGACCACATCCTGACCTGATTCGGATTCCTTCTGACCTGAGCGGGTGGCTTCAGAGGCAAGCACGGTGTTGCGCGCAATCTCCTGTACGGTTGCAACCATCTGGGTCATGGCGGTGGCCACCATGGAGAGTTCCTGTTGCTGCTGCTCGACCCCCTGGTTGGCCTGCACCGAGGTACCGTAGTTCACCTGGGCCAGGTTCGACAGCTTGGATGTGGTATCCGAGAGGCGGCCGACAATCGCATTGATCTGTGACGCTTGCATTTTCAGCGCCAGCTGAATCTGACCGAACTCATCATCCCGGCCGGTATAGACCTGGCGCATGGCCGGCTGGTCGTAGACCTCGGCTGCCTGATTCGCCAGTTTCTGCAGTGGATTCAAGAGCAGTGAGTTGACCCCGATCATCAACAGCCCGGTGACGGCAAATCCGATCAAGCCAAGCGCTTGCGTCTCTGCTGACAGGCCAAGCATCAGGGCAGGCAGTAACGCCAGTAGATTTCCCAATATCAACTTCTGTCGAACCCCGATACGTGAAAGCAGACCGGTCTGGAATCCCTTTCCCTGCTGCAATCGCTGATAGATCCGTTCCGCCCGTTCGATCCACTCACGTTTCGGCTGATATCTGACCGATTGATACTCGAAGGTCTCACCACCTTTCAGAATCGGCATCACATAGGCATCCACCCAGTAGTGATCACCATTCTTACAGCGGTTTTTAACTATGCCCATCCAGGGGTTACCCTTTTTCACCGTATCCCAAAGGCTTTCGAAAGCCACCGGAGGCATATCGGGGTGGCGCACCACATTATGATTGCGTCCACACAACTCTCCGTTATCGAAGCCGCTGACCTCAATAAAGTCCTGATTGACGTAGGTGATCGCGCCTTTCAGGTCGGTGGTCGAGAGAATATTTTGATGTTGCTGAACTTGCTTTTCCCGGTTGGTCACAGGCTGGTTGATCTTCATTACGTCGAGGCCTTTAAAAAACTCTTTTTTTTAGGGTTATTGAAACGCTAGCTTCACTCGAATATAGACGCTATCAGGTTTACTTCAGCGGCTGATATGGTTTTTTCCTGAATCAGGCTAGATCGGGTAGAAAAAAATACAAGGGTTGAAATAGAGCGCCTGCAAAAATCAGCTCTGCAGGCAGATGAGTAATACTTATTACTTGATACGAAGCTGTACAATCACCGGTAAAGAAAATCCTCCGCCAGTCGATCAACAAGAGAGACAACCAGGGAATCTGATGGAGGCAGAGCGGTAATGAAAAACGGGATACAACCGACGAACAGGGAGGTATTGGTCAGCGAACGGGATTTTATCGTCTCAAAAACCGATACCAAGGGGAGAATCGTCTACGCGAACAGGCTGTTCATGAAGATCAGTGGCTATCGGGAAGCAGAGTTGCTTGGCAAGCAACATAATCTGTTACGCCACCCGGATATGCCCCGTGGTGTGTTCCATCTGTTGTGGAGCAAGATCATGCAGGGCGAAGAGTGTTTTGCCTATATCAAGAATCTCTGCAAGAACGGCGATCACTACTGGGTACTGGCCAACGTCACACCGGACTATGATCCGATGGATCAGATCAGCGGTTATTTTTCGGTGAGACGTAAACCGAGCAGAGAGGCGGTGGACTACTTTACCGGGCTCTATCAGCATATGCTGAGTAGAGAGACCAGTGCCGGGCCGAAAAATGCGGTTGCCGCCTCAACTGAGCTTTTGAACCAAGCCATAAACGACCAAGGGTTCGAGAACTATGAAACGTTTCTATTTGGCCACCAGACTTAAGATCTATGTTCTGTTCTTTGTCCTGCTGAGTATTGCATCCGTCTTCTCCTCATGGCTGGGTGAGGGCTATCACCACTGGCAGTGGCTGTTTCCCCTGGGTTCGTTGATCGTTGCAGGCATTATCTCTCATCGTATGAAGATGCCATTCCTGGTAATGAAACAGACCGAGCATGTACTCGACGAAATGCTCGATGGGCAGTTCTCCTCACGCATCACCCAAGTCCCCTGGATGGGTGAAGCCGGGCACATCGCCTGGAATCTGAATGAATCTCTTGACCAGCTTGAGACCTTCTTTCGCGAGGTCAAAACCAGCTTTGAACTGGTGTCGCAAGGCCGTTACTATCGTCGCACCTTGCCCGCCGGGCTGCATGGTGAACTGGCGAAGACCCTGCAGCGGATCAATAAATCCCTGGACGCGATGGCGGACAATGCCGCCTATATCATGCGCAACGAAAAGGCGGCTGAGCTGCAGGCGTTGAATACCAGCCAGACCATGAGCAATCTGCTGCTCAGCCAGCACGATCTGACCCGCATCACCGACGAAATGCAGAAGGTCTCCAATATCGCCACCGACAACATGGAGAAGGCGCAGAACAGTCAGCTGGCGGTATCCCAGGTTGTGGAGGCACAGAACCGCACCCTGGGGATGATCGAACAGAGTCATCAGACGATGCGGCAACTCAACACCATGAGTGATGAGATCACCGGCATCCTGGGGATGATCAGCGAAATCGCAGACAAGACCAATCTGCTGGCGCTCAACGCATCAATCGAGGCGGCCCGCGCCGGGGAACATGGCAGAGGTTTTGCGGTGGTTGCGGATGAGGTGAAAAAACTGGCGGAAAGCACCAAAAAAGCCACCGACGAGATCCGGGATGTGGTCAATACCTTCCAGAAGGAGACCGGGGTGATGCAGAGCAATTCCAACGAAATGCTCGACATGGCCAATGATGTGCAGACCTCTGTGGAGGCGATGAGCAGCAACTTCAATCAATTTGCACAACATGCACAGGACACCTACACCTCGGTCAATTTTGCCCACGACATCTGCTATGCCTCTCTGGTTAAGGTCGATCACATGATCTATAAGCAGAAAGCCTATAAATCCTTCCACGCGGGTACCGACAACGACGATGCCAATGCGGTCAAGGTCGACCACCACAGCTGCCGCCTGGGCAAATGGTACTATGAAGGCTATGGAAAAGAGTCGTTTGGCCATCTGATCGCATTCAGAGAGCTGGAAGAGCCCCACAGCCAGGTTCACAACGCCGGCCACAAGGCACTGGAGCTGCTTTCCAAGGATTGGCAGAAAGACCGAATACTGTTACAGCATATTCTCGAAAACTACCGGCATATGGAGGACGCCAGTGACCGCGTGATGGACCGCATCGACGCCATGATCACTGAAAAACACAGCTAGGACCGGATAGCACTATGCCGGCCAGCCCGCTGTGTCTGATAAGCGCCTGACCAGGCGCGGGGAGTTTCCATGAAACCCAATGTCACACCGACGACCAGGGAGATCATCATGGATGAGAACGATTTCATCGTCTCAAAGACGGACCTCAAGGGACGGATCACCTATGCCAACCGGATCTTTATGAAGATTGCCGGTTATGCGGAGCATGAACTGTTGAATGTTCAGCACAACATCATCCGCCATCCCGACATGCCACGCGGGGTATTCCGGCTGCTTTGGAACGTTATCGAGTCAGGTCAGGAGTGCTTCGCCTATGTGAAGAACATGGCTAAGAGCGGCGACTACTATTGGGTATTTGCCAATGTCACAGCCGACTATGACCAGAATGGCAAGCCCATCGGCTATTTTTCGGTACGCCGCAAACCCAGCCGCGCCGGTATCGAAGCCATCACCCCGATCTACCAGGAGATGATGCGCATCGAACAGCAGTCGGGCCCGGCAAATGCCCCCGATGCCTCACTCGAGTGGCTGCAGGGTGTACTACAGAGCAAGGGTACAAGCTATGAGGAGTTTATCCATACCCTGGGTGGCTAAAGGCATTTGACCAGCGGTAATACTGAACATTATTTAATAATTTTTATTTATTAAAAACAGTTAGTTAGATAGAAAAACAGGTCCTCAAACAGGCTCAGAACCATCAAGATTTGAGTAAACCAGTCGCTAACCCGGACTGAGCAACAACTCTTGTGGGCCTGGACCAGCCTGGTCTTACCCGGCAGACGAACAACATGGATAGCCGAATAAACGACAATTTCAGCAATGCTCTGGCTGACGCCATTCTGCAAACCACAGAAGATGGCATCCTGATCACAGACAACTCAGGCCGGGTCCTCCGTCACAACCCCCGCTTCAGCGAATTGTGGCGCTTAAACGGCGCACTGACAGACGAAACAATCCTGGATGACATTCTGGAACATCTGCTGGCACAGGTAACCAATCAGCAGAGATTTCTCGACAACTTGGAGCTCTACCAAAATCAACCGACCATAAAGGCCTTTGACAGCCTCCATCTGAAGGATGGTCGGGTCTACGAACAGTTCAGCCAACCCATGTACAGCAATGGGGAGGTGGTTGCCCGGGTCTGGAGCTTCCGGGATCTGACCCTCGCCGAGCGGGTGCAAAAAGAGCTCTACAAAGAGACCAGTTTCCGGATGGCCATTCTCAACACCCTGCCCGATCTGATCTGGTTGAAGGATAGCCAGGGCATCTATCTCGCCTGTAATGACAGATTCGAGGATTTCTTCGGCGCCAGGGAGATGGAGATCGTTGGCAAGAGCGATTATGACTTTGTCGAAAAGGATTTGGCCGATTTTTTCCGGCAGCATGACAGAATCGCCATGCAGAAGGGTGGCCCGTCCGTCAACGAGGAGTGGATAACCTTTGCCAATGATGGCCACAAAGAGCTGCTGGAGACCACCAAGACGCCCCTTTACAACCACCAGCAAAAACTCATTGGCATTCTCGGCATCGGCCACAACATCACTGAGCGGAGAACTGCTGAAGAGCGCCTGAGAGAGTCCGAGGAGCGTCTGTCGCTTGCCATGCGTGGCGCCAATGACGGGCTTTGGGACTGGAACCTGCTGAATAACGAGATCTACTACTCGCCACGCTGGAAAGAGATGCTCGGTTTCCAAAATGATGAGCTGCCGAACCATCTGGATACCTGGAAGCGCCTGGTACACCCGGAGGATAAGGATCGTGTTCTGCAAGAGGTCATGAGCTTTGTCACAGGTGACACGGAAGCGCTGGAGATCGAGATGCGCATGCACCACAAGAAAGGGCATGACATATACATACTCTCCCGCGCCATCCGTCTCTACCAGGAAGCGGATGGCAGGCCGGTGCGGCTGGTCGGTACCCATGTGGACATCACCGAGCGCAAGCGTGCCGAAATCCATGATGAAAGAAACGCTGAAATCCTCGAGATGATCGCGATCGGCAAACCGGCCGCAGAAATCTACGATGCCATCGCCCTGATGTATGAAGCGCGACATCCGGGGATGCGCTGCTCACTGCTGGAACTGCACAAGGGCAGACTTCTGCATGGTGGCGCACCGAGCATGCCAAAGGCCTACTGTGATGCGGTACACGGCCTGGAATTCGGCCCGGACATCGGCTCCTGCGGCACCTCGACCTACACCGGCCGTCGGGTGATTGTCGAGGACATTGCAACCGACCCGAAGTGGGCGACCATCCGGGATGCGGCGCTGCCCCACGGCATGCGATGCTGCTGGTCGGAACCGATCAAAAGCTCTGCCGGAAAGGTGCTGGGTGCATTCGGCATGTACTATGACCACATAGCGTCTCCCAATGAGGAGGAGTCCAACGATCTGAAAGCGGCAGCACGACTGGCGAGTATCGTCATGGAGCGGGACCAGAACCAAAAGCGCATTCATCAGCTGGCCTATACCGATGAGCTGACCGGCCTGGCCAGCCGGCCCCACTTCTTTCAGTTCCTGGATGAGATGATCAAAACCTCGAAACGTCATCAGCGCCGTTTCAGTCTGCTCTACATCGATCTGGACAACTTCAAGAATGTGAATGACAGCCTGGGACATCACGTGGGTGACGAGTTACTCAAGGTGATTGCACAAAGGCTCAAGTCACTTGGCCGGGATGTGGATTTCGTCGCCCGCCTGAGTGGCGATGAATTCTGTATCCTGCTGGACGACGTATCCGATGACTACACAACCGCCAATCTGGCGAAACGTTGCCTGGAAAGGATCGCCCAACCGCTGCAGCTCTCCTCCCGCTGGCACACCCCGGCCTGCAGTATCGGTATCGCCCACTATCCCGATGACGGCACCGATGCCTCGATGTTGCTGAAGGCGGCGGACACCTCCCTGTATGCGGCCAAAGAGCATGGCAAAAACCGCTTCGCATTCTATAACCAGGAGCTGACCCGCAAGGCCGAGTACCGGTTTCAGTTTGAACAGTATCTGCGCGAAGCCATCGATAACGAGCAGCTGACCCTGGTCTATCAGCCGCAACTCAATCTGACCACCGGACAGATCATTGGGGTGGAGGCTCTCTGCCGTTGGCACCACCCGGTGATGGGGCAGATTCCACCCACCGAATTCATCCAGGTCGCGGAGCAGATCGGCATGATCAAACCGCTGACCAAAACCATTCTCTGTGATGCCTGCCGACAGGCGGTAAGCTGGCAGAAGCAGGGGCTGCCACTGTTGCGCCTATCGGTGAACATCTCCCCCTCCCACTTTCTCGACGAACAACTGGTGACCCTGATCGATCAGGTACTGCTTGAGACCAACATGGATCCGACACTGCTTGAGCTGGAGGTCACGGAAACAGCGGTCCAGACCGACCAGGAGAACATCGCTATCTTCAGTCGCCTCAAGGAGTCGGGCATTCAGATCGCCATCGATGACTTCGGTACCGGCTACTCCTCCATCGCCTCACTCAAGCATCTGAAAGTGGACAGCCTGAAGATCGATAAATATTTCATCAACGATATGCTGCTGGACAAGAAAACCCAGTACCTGGTCAATACGATGATCGAGATGGGTCATAATCTCGGCCACACCATCGTCGCCGAAGGTATCGAGACCAGAGCTCAGATGGAGTTACTCAAGCAGTTGAACTGCGACACCGCACAAGGCTATCTGTTCAGCAGACCAGTGACGGCTGAACAGATACCCAAGCTGATCCTCAACGGCATCCCCACATGATGGCTGAGCGGCTATCCATCTGATCGGTATAACCCGTCGGATTAATTTTGATGAGGCTCCATCGAGATAATCCTGAAATGGTTGTCACGCCCCTTTTTCAGGGTGAAATGGACCTGGTCGCCGGCCTTGAACCGGCTAAGATCGACCCGCTTGGTCACCGGCAGATCCATGGTCATCTCCGGCCACTTCAGCGAAGGGATCGGCTCATGAGTGAGGTTGACCATTTTCTTCTCTGCATCCACCTGATGCAGAACCCCCATACCCATCGCCTGATTGGCGTCACCAGACATCATAGAATGGTCATGCATGGCGTGATCACCATGATTTGCAGCAAAGGCCGCCGCTTGAAACAACAGCCCGATCATCAACAGAGTGATACTTTTGATCGACATTTTCATACCTCTTGAGGTTGTTGGGATAACTCTTTATCCCGAGTGGAATCTGCGGCCGAGAGGGGTAGCCTCCGGGACTCCCAGATCAGATAGATAACCGGAATCACGATCAAGGTCATGACGGTGGTGCTGAGCATCCCCCCCACCATCGGCAGGGCAATGCGTCGCATCACATCCGATCCGGGACCCTCGGTAAAAAAGATCGGCAAGAGACCGGCGATGATCACCGACACGGTCATCAGTTTCGGACGCACCCGACGCACCGCCCCCGCCATGATGGCGGCAAACAGGGTCTTGTGGTCCACCGGTGGAAGATGACGCACCTGCTGATCGATATAGATCAGCATCACCACCGCCGTCTCCACCGCAATGCCTCCCAGGGCGATGAAACCGACGGCGACCGCGACAGAGAGGTTGTAGCCGGCCAGATAGACCGCCCACAGGCCACCCACCAGACCGAACGGCAGCGCCATCATCACCATCAGGGTTCGGTCCGTACGACCGAAATGGATCATCAGCAATACCAGGATGATCGCCACCGCAGCGGGTATTGCAACCCGCAGTCGCTCCCGCGCCTCGAGCATCTGCTCATACTGCCCGGACCAGGTGACGGCATAGCCCGGCGGCAGGTCGACCTGCTCGGCCACCCGCATCCGCGCCTCATCCACATAGCTGCCGATATCCCGCTTGTCGATGTCGACGAACACCCAGCCGGTCAGGCGGGCATCCTCGGATTTGATCATCGGCGGCCCCGGGGCATATTCGATGGTCGCCACCTCCCCCAACGGAATGTGCATGCCGCTTGGGGTCGGCACCAGGATGTCAGAGAGCTGATGTATCGATTCCCGGAAAGGCCGGTCGTAGCGCAACATGATGTTGTAGCGCTCCCGTCCCTGCACGCTCTCGGCAACCTTCATACCTCCGAGCGCGGTCTGGATGATGGATTGGAATAGGCCAAGATCGATATTGCGCCGCGCCAGCTCGTCGCGATTGGGGATGATCTCCAGATACTTGCCTCCGGTAACCCGGTCGGCAAAAGCGCTGCGGGTGCCAGGCACCTGTTTCACCACCGCTTCCACATCCAGCGCAATACGACCGATCTGATTCAGATCCTGACCGGAGATTTTGATCCCCACCGGGGTGCGGATACCGGTTGAGATCATATCCATGCGGATCTTGATCGGATAGCCCCAGCTGTTGACCAGCCCGGGCAGCTTGACCCGCTCGTCGAGCTGTTTGGTCAAACTCTCCACCGTCATATCGGGCCGCCACTCGGATTTCGGCTTCAGACGTATCCAGCTTTCGATCATAGAGATGGGTGCCGGGTCGGTCGCCGTATCAGCCCGACCCACCTTGCCGAATACCTGATCGACCTCCGGCAGGGTACGGATCAAGCGGTTGGTCTGCGCCAGCACCTCTTTCGCCTTGGTGATCGAGACGCCCGGCAGGGTGGTGGGCATGTAGAGCAGTTCGCCCTCATACAGCGCCGGCATGAACTCGGTGCCCAGTTTGCTGTAGGGATACCAGAGACTTGCGATTCCGGCGATGGCAACGACCAGGGTAAAACCGCGCCACTTCATGGAAAACTGCAGAATCGGCTTATACAGCGCGACAAAGAAACGGTTCAGCGGATTACTCTCCTCGCGGAAGATGCGGCCGCGGATCAGCCACAGCATCAGGATCGGTACCAGGGTGACCGAGAGCAGAGAGGCGAAGGCCATCGCATAGGTTTTGGTGTAGGCCAGTGGAGAAAACAGGCGGAAGCTTTCACCCGTAAGGGCAAACACCGGCAGGAAGGATACGGTAATGATCAGCAGACTGAAGAACAGTCCGGGTCCCACCTCCTTGGCCGACTGCAGGATGGCGGCATTTTGCGCTTTACGTCCAACTGTCGCCGGCATATCGCTCAACCGCCGGTGCGCATTCTCCACCATTACGATGGAGGCATCCACCATCGCACCGATGGCGATGGCGATACCGCCGAGGGACATGATATTGGCGGTGATCCCCTGCGCCGACATCACCATGAACGCCCCCAGCACACCCAGTGGCAAGGTGATGATCGCAACAAAAGCGGATCGCACATGAAGCAGAAAGATGAAGCAGACCAGTGCAACCACCAGCCCCTCTTCCAGCAGCTTGTGGTTCAGATAGTCGACCGCCCCCCGGATCAATGGTGCGCGATCGTAAACGGTCTGAATCTCAACCCCTGCCGGCAATCCCTGTTGCAGCGCCTGCAGCTTCTTCTCCAGCGCCTCAATCACATTCAGTGCATTCTCACCGGAGCGCATCACCACGATACCGCCGACCACCTCCCCCTCACCATTCAGCTCCACCAGACCCCGGCGCAACTCAGGCCCCTCGATCACCCGTGCCACATCGGTGAGCAGCACCGGGGTGCCGTTTCTTGCCTGCACCACCACCCGCTGCAGATCCTCCAACGAGGTGATGTAACCCCGAGAGCGGATCATCAGCTCTGTCTCGGCACGTTCGATGACCCGACCACCAACCTCCATACTGGCTGCCTTTACCGCCTCTCTCACCCGTATCAAGGGAATATCAAAGGCACGCAATCGGTTGGGATCGATCAGCACCTGATACTCACGCACGAAACCACCGACCGAGGCCACCTCGGAGACCCCGGACACCGTGGCCAGCTCGAAGCGCAAGAACCAGTCCTGCAGGGCGCGCAGTTCCGCCAGGTCATGCTGGCCGCTGCGATCCAGCAACGCATACTGGTAGATCCAACCCACCCCAGTGGCATCCGGCCCCAATCGTGGGGTCGCGTTCTGCGGCAGATCCTTCTGCACCGTGGCCAGCGCCTCGGCCACCCGGCTCCTGGCCCAGTAGTCATCCACCCCGTCCTGAAAAATCACATAGACGAAGCTGGTACCGAACATGGAGAAGCCCCTTACCGCCTCGGTCTTTGGCAATCCCAGCAGGGTTGCTGAGAGGGGGTAGGTGACCAGGTCTTCAACGATCTGCGGCGCCTGACCGGCAAAATCGGTGCGGATGATCACCTGGGTATCCGACAGATCGGGGATCGCATCGAGCGGGGTGCGCTGCAGAGCAAGCAGCCCAGCCACCGCCAGGCCTGCGGTAAAGATCATTACGATCAACTGGTTCTGAACCGACCAGGCGATCACCTTGGCAATAAACGAACGGGCAGGATCGTCCCCGACAATGGATTGCTGTTCAGACATCGGCATCTCCTCTGTTCATCTTCAGCAACCTCACTCGAGCAATTCGCCGGCAGCACCACCGTAGGGGTTGGCCGGCTGACCCGCTAGCTGCAGCCACAGCTGTTGCGCCTGTTGATCCTGATAGAGCTGCACTCCCTGCTGCTGGTAGTGATCTCGGCGACCGTTGAGTACCCAGGGTTGCAGCTCGCTGACCAGCTGATGCAAGGCCTGCTGCAGAGCACTCTCGGTACGCGCCTGCTGAGCCATTTCGATCGCCTCGGCGGCGCCCTGCATGATCGGCCCCAAACGGGTGGCGCCGAAGCCGGGCCAGAGCAGATCACGAATCTCACGCGCCGGCTGCAGCTGATCCGGGCTGATCTCATAGCCATCCACCAGTGCCTCATGGATGTAGAGCGCCGCATCGATCATGTGGTCCAGCATCGCCAACTGCTGCTGACTCAGGGGTAACTCATCCAGACCCAACTTGATACGCTGGAGTTTTTGAAAAGACTCCCTGAGAGCGCTCTCGGAGTCGATCAGAAACTGACCTGAAACCACGATCAGATCCTCACTGTCGACCCCCTCGAGGATCTCGGTAAAGCCGCCACTGCTACGCCCGGTTCGAACCGCTCGCGGCTGAAACCGCCCTTCACCCAGGGCCACTACCAGATAGGGGCCAGCTTCACCGATCAGCAGGGCACTCTCCTCAACCGCCAGGCGCCGTGCCAGATCGATCTCAAACAGCACATCCGCATAGGCACCGGGGCGCAACCTTCCCGCCTGATTCGACAGGGCCAGTCGAACCCGGCCGGTGCGGCTGTCCGGATCAACGGTGGGATGGATATAGTCGATGCGACTTTCGATCACCTGCCCAGGAAGATTGGGCAGAATCACCTGCACCGGGGTCTCCATGCTGACCTCGGAGAGATCCTTCTCCGCCACCGCCGCATTGATCCAGACGGTGCTGTAGTCCTGAATCACCGCCAGCGTCTCACCCGGCCGAACATAGGCCCCCTCCCTGACCCGCAGCTCGCTCAGGGTACCGTCAGTCACCGCGTAGAAGGGAACCCGGTCGACGACCTTTCCCTGCTTGCGCAGTGTTCTTATAAAGCCTTTGGAGACCCCCAGCGCTTCGAGACGGACCGCGGCAGAAGCGATGCGCTGTTGATTGCCCCCTTGCAAGGCGCTGACATAGTCCCGCTGGGCAGCCACCAGATCGGGGCTGAACAGCTGATAGAGCAGATCACCCTTTTTGATCGGATCACCCATGGCAGTAACCGAGAGCCTCTCCACCCAACCAGCCACCCGGCTGGAGACTTCACTGCGCAACCGCTCACTCTCCGCCACCACACCATAGGCACGCACGCGGCTGCCGAATGAGGTCATCTCGGCCCGGCCGTAACGCACGCCCATATTCTGGATCGTCTCCGGGGCGATGCTGACCACCGCCCGCTCACCGCCTTCCGCTTGCGCAGCCTGCATGGCTCCACCACTCTCCAGGGCGACCAGATCCATACCGCAGATCGGACAGCTTCCCATATCCGAAGAGATATAGTGGGGGTGCATCGGACAGGTGTATTGAGTGCCCTCTTCTGCCCCTGAGTGGCTGCTCAACAGAATCAAAACAAGCAGGGAGAAAAATACTTTACTACGCATCGGACTCATGGGTTCTCCTCCACTAACATGGCATTGATACGCGCTGCGGCGATGGTTCGCTGCTTCTTCGCCTGGGCCAGATCCAGTTCGACTTCAGCCAGCTTCAGGGCTGGGCGGATCACCCCATCCAAATCCAGATCGCCCGCTTCATAGCGACGACGGTTGGCAGCCTCCAGCGCTTTCAGCCTTTGTTGACGCTGGGCGATGGCCGCAAGCAGCCGTCCGGCGGTTCGGTAGTTGGCCTGGGCAGTCTGATAGTCACTGGTTAGCTCCCGCAACTGTCGCTCCTGCTGGGCCATCATTTTGGTCACATTGGCCTCAGCGGCTTTCAGTTTCGGGGACTGGTTGGTTGAGGACCAGAGCGGAAGCGTGGCGGTGAATTTCAATGTGAACCAGTCATCCCCGTCGAAGTTCTCGCCCGCTTCCCGCTGTTGCCAGGCAGCGCTGATCGCATAGTCCGAATCGAAAGCAGCATTACGTTCCGCGACCTTGGCCCGGGCCACGGTCAACCTGCCCAGCTCAATTCTGATTTTCAGGAGTGACTGAGGATTACCTGTCCAGATCCTCGGTTCTATCTCTGGCAGGATTCCGTCAGGTGGAACCAGGTCGAGTAACGATCTCAGTTCAGCCTGCCAACGCTCAGCTTCGCCCGCCAAAGTGATCTTCTTCTCGCCGATCTCCACCCGCTTCACATCCAGCTCGTCAAAACGGCCGTAGACCGCCGCCCCTGAAGCCATCTCTCCCCGCAACCAGCGCTCCCGCTCCGCCAGCAGTGCCATCTGCTGATCGAGCGCTCCGTTGGAGGCATTGATTCTGCGCCGTTCCGCCAGGGCGGTGACCAGTCTCAACTCCAGCTCGGCCAGCACCTGCTGACGCTGCAGATCGGCCAGGGCCGCCCGCGCAAGATAGCTCTCCCTGAGGGACTCCCGTCCGTTCAATCCGGGAATCATCTGCTTGAACTCCAGGCTGCGGCTGCTCGGCAGGTAGCGGTCGAAGCTGGTCGGCTCATTCACCGGCAGATTGTTCAGCCCCAGGGTGAAATTGGGATCGGGCAGTCCCATCGAACCCTCCGCATTGGCCTGCCAATGGGAACGTTCAGCCAATGGCACCCTGAGGGCAGGATGCTGCTGCAGACGAAACAGCAGTTCTTGAAAAGCCGCTGAACTGCTCGGTTCAGTTGCAACAGCCTGACCAGCCGCTAGAAACCACAATGGCAAGAGTCGCCCGGCAACAAAGCGGACGCATCCAAACGGTCGACGAAGCATGAAAAACTCCCATAGCCATATCGACGGCCCAAACCAGGGCCGAAACAAACGAGATTTTTAATCAGGCCGCAAGGGCCCAGGCGAGTGGGGAGCGTTTGGGAGGTCGTAATTCAACCGGCTGTTCAGGTCGTGGCGGTGCTGGCACCCGCCCCTCACTGATGTAGAGGATATGAGAGACAGCGAAAGTGACCGGCTGCAGCTGCAGCTGTACGGTAAAACCACAAAACAAGCAATGCATCGACTCACAGTCGGCCAGTTCGACCGTCGCATCCATATCGTGGCAGTGGTGTTCCATCGGTCCGCTCATCGAACTCATCTGGGTGTCGGCCGAGATGCCACAGGCCTTAGACCAGGCCATAACCAAGGGTGCCTGTATCAGGAGCAGGATCAGTATTGCGATGCTGATTGTGCTGTGTCTTTGAGCCATGTTGAGTGACTGATGGGTTGTCATCAGAGTGCTGAAAAGTTTTTCAACCTATGCAGAGAGATGACTGCAAACTCTGAATTATGTTCACTAATTTTTAGCAGACAGGCTGCCATTGATCAATTAAAAGGTCCTTTTCAGCCGATCCGAGCGGCACTGACAGGGCGCGTTGAAACGGTTTCGTCCCTCGGCAGTTTGCTAAATCAGGCCGATTACTCAGGGGCCCAGACCATCTCAGTCAGATAGGCCCGGTATTGAACCACCCAGATCACCAGCGGTAATACGGATGGCAGAATCAGGTAACCCAGCTGATAACCCAAAGCCACACCATCCATTGCAATGGGGGAGAAAGCCAATTGGGATGAGATTTCAGGCCCGAGGGTAAACAGCAGGGTCTTCAAGCCATCGAAACAGACACCCCAGACCTGGAACAGAAACAGCAGCGGCAATCCCCACAGCCATTTGTTCCATTTCAGATCCTCATCCTTCGCATCTCCGGGCGTGGCAATTGAAAGTGCCGTATAGAGGGGCAGGCCGTAGCTGTAGAGGAGCGGATTGACGGTGAAGACCAGATCACCGCTGACCCCGGGTTGCTGACCTCTCAGCAGCTCGGCGGGCATCGCCAGCAGAGTGACGAAGTCGAGACGATCCCCCTGCTGCTCCACCCCCTGGAAGATCTGCGGAAACAGTGCGGTCAAAATCCAGTCGCTGAGCAGACCCACGGGCCAGACCAGACTCGGTGCCAGATAGTACCAGCCCGCCAGACAGACCGGCAGCCAGAAGACCACCTTGAGAACGAAAGCGGCGACCGGGTTGATCGAGCTAAGCCGAAGCATGCTCAGGCCCGCTGTGCGGCTTCACTCTCGGCAGATAACGCAACCAGATCAGAAACACCACCAGCACATCGAGTATGATCAGTGACTGCCAGATGTAGAGATGGGCCCACTCAAACGCGGTCTGATTCCACTGCCCCAGGTAGAAGAGGCTGATGATCCTGAGCAGGTTCATCGCCTGGATCGCCAGGATGCCGACCCCGATACCGATCAGTTTCATCCGCCAGCTCGCCGGAAAGGCCAGCATTGCCGCGATCAGCACAATACTCGCTTCAATACCGTTGCAGCCCGCCTCGATGGAGACCGCAAAACCACTCGCCTTGTCCAGCAGGACAATCCCGTAGGAGTGTACCCCGTGATCGAACAGCTGAATCAGCCAGGCGCTGACTTCGGCAATGAAGGCAGTGAATGGAATCACCACCCACTGCTGACCGAAAGGCATCAGCTCCAGAGTGAACAGGCCGATCAGAATGGCGCTAAAAAGCAGTGCAAATCGTAGCATCTCTCAAATATTCAGCGATGGAAGGCAATCACGCCTCTCTCAAATGGCGGGCCGGTTATTCGGCAAACCGACTGTGGGCTCAGATCTTGTCATTTACCGGGCCGCTTAACAAACGAATTAAAGCCCTGATTAACGTTTTGCTCAGTTTTGATCAAGCAAAGCATCAACGCAAGCCTGCAGATAACGGAAATCAAAATAAAATTAACAATTTTAAGCTTTTGCAAACTATTGATACGATGTTTAATATTGATCGATTAGAATGCTGCTTGCCGGGTTGATCGAAGGAGTGCGACACCCTCTAGCAACAATATTAAACAATGGCCTGAAGCAGGGATGTTCAAATTGAGTATCCTGTATGAATTTCGACACCCCGACTTTAGTCAAAGCCCTCGTCAATAATCTCAGAACATCCCGCAACAGAATCCACCGTCATACAGTCAGCTACCTGACACTCGCTCTGTTACTGCTGCCAGGCCTGGCAACCGCCACCACCACCATCAACCATCTGTTCAGCCCGGCCACCATCAACCCGGGCGATACGCCGACTTACCGTATCGAGATTGCCAACGACGCACTGGTCAGCCTGACCGAGGCTGAAGTCACTTCACTGCTGCTGCCCCAGATCACCATCGCCAATCCGGCCAACATCACCAACACCTGTGGTTTTACCGGCGTCACCGCGACCCCCGGCACCTCGAGCATCGTTTTAACTAGTGGCACCATTCCGGCACGGGTGGGACTGACCGATGGCCAGTGCTTTTTCGAGCTCTCCGTCACCTCCACCACTCCAGGCACCTACATCAACAATATTCCCGCCCTGGTACCGCCGGCCAGACCCGATGCGGTGACCGCCGGTTATTCAGCGCTGGAAAACGGCGTACGCGTCTCCAACGCGACCCCGGCAAATGCCACCCTGGTGGTCAGCACACTGCTCAATCCCACCGGGAACAAAACCTTCAGCCCGTCACCGGCCATCGCCGGGGATGCCACTACCCTGAGTATTGTGCTGAGCAATCCCAATGGGGGCGCAACCCTGCCGCTGACAACCTTCACCGACACCCTGCCTGCCGGCATGCTGGTGGCCACACCGGCCAACAGCTCGGTCGCCTGCAGTGGCACCGGCGCCTCCAATGGCACGGTTACCGCAACCCCCGGTACGGATACGGTAACCCTGACCGGCGGCATCATCGGTGAATCGGGTAACTGCACCATTGGCGTGGATGTGGTGGTACCCACCATTGCCGGCACCAGCCAGCTGTTCGACAATGCGCTGCCGCTCGGCGCGATCGGCAACAGCCGTGGCCTGACCAGCCCCGCATTCAACCGGAACCTGACCGTCAACACCCCGATTTCGGTCTCCAAGACCTTCAACCCGGATACCATTCCGGCCGGTCAGCCCTCTCTGCTGACCATCGTCATCAACAACAACAGCACCGACAACACGCTGCCGATCACCAGCTTTCTCGATGACCTAACCGCCACCACACTAACGATTGTCGATACCTCAACCGTCGCACCGGCAGATCCTTCGGTGGTCTGCGATGGCGTCGGTTCCGTCAACGGCAGCTTGACCGATGCGGCCAGCAATCCGCTGGACCAGGGCGATACCGGCATACTGCTGAGTGGCGCCGTGGTGGGTGTCCGCTCCGGGGTCAACGGTAAATGTACGATCACCGCCTATGTGACCTCCACTACCGATGGTGCGCACACCAACACCATTCCGGCGGATGCGGTGGTCAATCCAACCGGCCATGCCAGTCCGACTGCCAGTGATGTGATCAACGTCAATGCCCAGCTGACCGTGGACAAGACCGTCTCCGTGAACGAGGTTGCGCCCGGTCAATGGACCGATTTCACGGTCACCGTCAACAACTGGTCCGGTGCGGATGTCACCAACCTGAGCTTCCGCGACACCCTGCCCAACACCGCTGGTAACCAGATGGTGCTGGACGATTCTGGCGGCATACCGGTTTCCAATACCTGTGCCGGCGGTGTCTATACCGGTGTCGACGGGGATTCCGAACTGCTCTGGACCGGCGGCACGGTACCTGCCGGAGTCGGCGCCACACCGGGTACCTGTACCCTGGTGTTCCGTGCGCGGCTGCCCGCCACCGCAACCCTGGGCATGATCTTCACCAACCAGATCCCCAGCTGGGACGGGGTCAACGGGGTTGGCGGAACCGGTAACGGTCCGGGCGGTAATGTGGTCAATCCATCCCCCAGTCCGGCGGTCAATGTGGCGACCCTCGATGTTGTTGAGGTGACCAAGAACTTTCTGCAGGATCCGATTGCTCAGGGTCAGACATCGACCCTCAGACTGCGTGTTCGCAACCGTACCCTGAATCCGCTCACAGCGATCAATCTGACAGACACCCTGCCCGCCGGCCTCACCCTGGCAGCCAACCCCGCCGCCCTGAATGAGTGTGGCGGCACACTGCAGGCTTTTCCCGGGGATACCTCGCTGATCCTCACCGGTGGCAGCCTCAATCCTCGACCCGATGACCAGATTCAGTCCAGCTGTCAGATCCGTGTACAGGTTACCGGTTCCACACCAAACACCTACCTGAACACCATCAACCCGGTCGACTTCAGCAGCAGTGGCGGCACCATTCCCTCACCGGTTTCCGACACCCTGACCATCACCGCAGGCATCACCGGCAGTAAGAGCTTCAGTCCGACCAGTGTGACCTCCGGTGGCCGCTCCCGGGTCACCATCAACGTGGTGAATGTCTCTTCCGGTGAGCTGACCAATGTCACCATCGATGACGACACCTTCTCCGCCGGCCTGACGGTGGCCAACCCGGCCAACGCCAGTACCTCCTGTGGTGGCGCCACCACCCTGGTCGTCAATCCGGGCGCCAGCAGCGCTCAGCTGCAGGGCGTAACCCTGCCGGCGGGAGCCAACTGCGACTTTGCCTTCGACGTCACCACCAGCGGCGCAGGCCCATGGAGCAACACCATTCCGGCCGGCAACATCAGCAGTGCGGAAGGCTCTTCCAACAGCTCACCGATCACCGCCACACTGACCTCGGCGGTGGCCGATATCGGTATCAACAAGGCCTTCAATCCGATCATCGTCACCGGTGGCCAGCCCTCTCTGCTGACCATCGATGTGATCAACAGCTCCGGCGCGACGATCCACGATGTGGCCTTCACCGATATCTTCCCCGAAGGCATCGTGGTCTACCCGGTACCGGACGCCAGCACCAACTGTCTCGGCGGTACGGTGACTGCAGTCGCCGGTGCGGGCAGCGTCTCGATGGTCGGCGCCACCCTGCTGCCGAATGACATCTGCCAGGTGTTCGTCACCACCACCTCGCTGCGCTTTCTCAACCTGACCAACTTCATTCCCGCCGGCGTGATCTCCAGTGAAGAGGGCTACACCAATGCCCTGGGCACCCAGGCCTCCCTCTCCACCCTGCAGGGCCTGGGCCTGACCAAAGGCTTCGCCCCCGCCTATATCCCACCGGGCGGCACGGCACGCCTGATCCTGGAACTGATCAGTACCTTCGATCCGAATGCGGTATCGCCGGTCACCCTGACCAGCGTCAGCTTTACCGATCCATTGCCTGCAGGCCTGGTATTCGCAGCCGTACCCAATGCCGCCACCACCTGTGCCGATGCCACGCTGACCGTCAACACCACCACCCAGGCATTGACCATCTCGGGGGGCACCCTGCTGCCAGGCACCGCCTGTCTGATCGAAGTGGATGTCACCGCACCTCTGGTGGGTGTTTACGACAATCTGATTCTGCAGAATGCGATCACCACCGATCAGGGCGTGACCAATGGCGAGGATGTCTCCGCAGAACTGAATGTGATTCTCGAGCCGACGGTGGCGAAAGCCTTCGCCCCGGCCACGGTAACGACCGGCGAACGCTCCACCCTGACGGTGACGATCACCAACAACTCGGCGATCGATCTTACCGGTACCGCACTCACCGATACGCTACCGGTTGGGGTAACTGTCTATTCAGCCCCGAGTACGGCGACCACCTGCGCCAATGCCAGCGTTCTGGCCACGGCCGGCGACAACCAGATCAGCATTACCGGCGCCACCATTCCCGCCAGTGGCAGCTGCAGCTTCAGCGCCGATGTGGTTGCCAGCACCACCGGCACACTGACCAATACCGTCGGCGCCAATGCCATCACCACCGATCAGGGGGTGAGCAATCCGGCCCCGGCCAATGCGGACCTGGAAGTGCTCTCGGCACCGACCATCAGCAAGGCTTTCGCACCCGCATCGATCGCCACCAACGGCACTTCGACCCTGACCATCTCCCTGGGTAACGCCAACCCTAACCCGATCACACTCACCAGCGAACTGGTGGATGCACTGCCCGGGGATGTGCTGGTGCAGACCCCGAACGGTCTGGTTACCAGCTGTCCGGGCGTGGTGACCGCCACCCCTGGAGACATACAGATCAGTTATGCCAATGGCGCCACGATTCCCGCCGGCGGTTGTACCATTTCGGTGGATGTCACTTCGGCACTGGATGGCAGCTACGTCAACACCATCGCAGCCGGGCAGATGACAACCTCGGCCGGCAACAACCCTCAACCTGCGGTCGCCACCCTTGGGGTCGGCGCCCTGTTCGATGCCGCACCGGGAATCACCAAAGCCTTTGCACCGACCACCATCGACGTCAACGGCACCTCCACTCTGACCCTGACCCTGGAGAACCCGAACGCCACCGATCTGACCCTGAATGCGGATTTTACCGACAACCTGCCGGCCGGCGTGGTCATCGCCACACCCAACAACCTGACCGGCAGTTGTGTACTCGGCAGTGTCACCGCCACACCCGGCAGCAGTCAGGTCATCTACGCCAATGGCGCCCTGATCCCTCCGGTCAGCTGTACCATCGTGGTGGATGTCACCTCGGCCAGCGCGGGCAGTTACAACAACACCATCGCCGCGGGAGATCTCTCCACCACCACCGGCGGCAGCAATCCCCAACCGGCAACCGCCAGTCTGATCGTCACCGCGCCGATGCCACCCACCCTGAGCAAATCGATCACTCCGATCACCATCAATCCGGGTGAGGCCTCCCGACTGACCATTAATCTGGGCAACGACAACGCCATGGCGGCAACCCTGGGGGCCGACCTGGTCGACAACCTGCCAGCCAACACCGAGCTGGCCACCCCGATCAATCTGCTCACCGACTGCCCGGGAACGGTACAGACCACCGCCAGCAGCGTCACCTATACCAATGGCTCGACAATACCTTCCGGCGGCTGTTCGATTGCGGTGGACATCTCCTCAAGCGTCTCCGGCGGCCCCTGGACCAACAGCTTTGCCGCGGGTGATCTGCAGACCGATCTGGGTAACAACGGGGCACCGAGCAGTGCCGATCTGTTTGTCAATCCGCCCCAACCGCCGAGTGTCAGCAAGCAGTTCTCACCGGCCACCATCTCTTCCGGCGGTCTGTCGACCCTGTCGGTCGCCTTCGGCAATGGCAATGCAACCCTGGCCACCCTCACCGCCGATCTGGTAGACACCCTGCCGGCCGGGGTGGAGATTGCCGCCACCCCCAATATCCAGGCATCCGCCGGCTGTGACCTGGGCAGTGTGGTGGCCGCACCGGGCGGTAATACGCTGACCTACCTCAGCGGTGCAACCATTCCCGCCAACGGCGGCTGTTCGATCAGTGTGGATGTCACCTCCGTGGCACTCGCCACCCACACCAACACCATTCCGATCAACGGCCTGCAGACCGATATTGGTAACAACATCGTCGCCACCTCCAGCGATCTGACCGTGACACCTATCTTGCCGGGACTGAGCAAGAGCATCACACCGGTCAGCATCAGGCCGGATGATATCGCTACCCTGACCATCACGCTGACCAACAGCAATGCGGTAGCCGCGGTGTTGACCGGCGACCTGACCGATAGCTTTCCGGCGGATCTGCTGGTCGCACCGGTACCCAACGTACAGGTCAGTGCGGGCTGTACCCTGGGCAATGTGGTCGCGCTGGCCGGTGGCAACAACCTGGTCTATCAGAACGGCGCGAGCATACAGCCCGGCGGTTGCACCATCTCTGTGGATGTCACCTCGAGCGTGGTCAACCTCTATACCAACACCATCCCGGCTGGCGGGCTGACCACCGATCTCGGCAGTAATCCCGCACCCGGCACAGCGGATCTGAATGTCAGCTATGAACCGGTCAGCATTCCGGTGATGCCTCACTGGGGCCTGCTGTTGATGGCGGCACTATTGGGGATGATTGCTGCGTCGCGGCTTGCGGTTAACCGGGCCTGAGTGAAGTAACCGCTAATGAACGCCAATCACCGCAAAATAGCGCAAATGGTATTAGGGTTTTTTTGCGGTGATTCCCGGTTACTAGTGTCTATTTGCGCTAATCCAAAAACCCACCCGGTGCGGAGTTACTTCCATTTCCATAGATAGGGGTGTCTCGCCAGGTTCTCCCGGATGGCGGTTTTATGCAGCGCCTTGGCCTCTTTGATATCCAGATAGGAGCCAATTGAGACGACGTAGTTCTCCTTGTTCTTCACATCCGGCACCACCCGTGCGTTGTAACCCCGCTTCTTCAGACCCTCTGCCTGTCGTACCGCATCCCGTTGCCGATCATGGGAACCGACAATCACAAACCAGGCGTTTGAGATCTTTCCGGAGATGCCGTACCAGATCAGATTGCCGGTTGAAGGGCTGTCATGCTTGCCGATCAGCATCGGCTCATCGGCATGGGCACTGCCGATAAAGAATGAGAATATCCCCTCAACGATGGATGAGGTGTTGGGAGACGGCGCGACACCAAGCGACTGCCGCTCACCCAGCTCGGTCTGCAGCTCATTGATCTCCAGATTCGCCTCGTTGAAATTATTCGCATTCAATGCACCGACCACCAGTGCCGGCGCCATCAGACCAAGCTGAAACGCCTTTTTGTAATCACTCTCTGAATTGACAAACACCACGAACGCCCCCAACGCCATCAGCCCGGCTGCCTTGATCACATAGCCAATGATGATCGCCGGAACCAGCACCTTGACGATCAGTGAGGCATCCACACTGACCAGGCTCACCAGTAACGGTGTGATTCCTGCGAGTGCACCAATGGTGCAGCCAATTTTCTGTTCCCGAGTCATTGCAGTTCTCCGTATCAGATAGACAGAGGTAAACCGGTTTAAAAAATCCGTTTATGGTTCTACTGCTTCAACATTTTTTTATTTTCAGCCCAGGTTGCCTGATAAGGGCAGCCATCGACTCTTTACCGTCCTCCTGACTATAGAATTAGAATAGTTTTTTAGTTCCTACCAGAGAATTATTCACATCGACAGCTGGCCTGTAAAATGCTAGATAAAGCCTGAAAAGCACACAGCACACCCAACATAGCTAACTGATTTCGTTAAGTTTTCGAATCCACAAGGGAGTGCAAATCGATTTCTATGCTATGATTGCGCGCTTCGATCCAAACAGGCCAATGCCCCCTTTACTCAACCGACATGCTCAATCAACTGACCGACAGATTGCTGAAAAAGGAATGGTCTGAAGAGACTATTGAGCAGCTCGTCGGCGATTATCAAAGCCTCTATCACGCCTACGCCGAAGATCCGCAGGTGCGACTCAATGCCGCATCCGGCGGGGTCGGTTCCGCGCTGCTGATCGAACTGATCAAGGCGGGGGAGATCGCCGGTGCATTGGTCTGCAACACCCGCATCGAGAGCGGCAAGGTGAGAGCCCATTTCAGCATCGCCACCACGGAACAGGAGATTCTCGAGGCACAGGGCAGCAAGTATGTGGAGACCGCCTTCATGAAAGAGGCGCTGCCCCTGATCCGCGAGTTCGACGGCAGCGTCGCCGTGGTCGGGCTGCCCTGTGATATCACCAATCTTCGCCGCTGGCTACACAAGGACGAGGTTCTGGCCGCCAAGGTCAGGCTCACCATCGCCCTGGTCTGCGGCCATAATTCAAGAACCGAACTGGTCGATGGCATCACCGTAAAACTGGAGAATCTGGCCGGCGGCAAACTGCAGAGCTATCGCTTCCGACGGGGCCACTGGCGCGGGCAGTTGGAGGCCAGCTTCGATAACGGCAGCCATATCGAGAAACCCTTCTCCTATTTCAGCCTCTATCAGAATCTGTTCTTCTATTCGGAAAAGAAGTGCCTGGTCTGTAACGACCATTTCGGTTACCAGGCCGATATCTCCCTGGGTGATGTCTGGGCCTACCGCTTCAAAGACGATCCGATCAAAAAGACCGGTGTGATCATTCGCAGCGAATCGGGACAACAGGCCTGGTCGGCTGCACTCCAGAGCAAGCGGATTAGCTCAACCGATCTCGACATCAGCGACATCCTCGACGGTCAGGCCAGGGCGGCCCCTTACCACTACAATGTCAGCGCCCGCAGCCGGGTGGCGCACCTGCTCGGCTACAAGATTCCGGACAAGACCAACAGCCGTGTCTCCTGGCATCAGTGGCTGAGTGCCTTGATGGCACTGTTCAACATGCGATGGAGTGAGAACAAGCGTTGGCGAGGTCTGATTTTCAAACTGCCCAGACCGATTCTCAAACTCCTGCTCTACTTTCGCAAAGGACTCGAATCCCTGCCATGAAGTCTGTTTCAATCATCGCCGCAACCATCAGCGGTAACCGCGGCGCCGAGGCCATGCTGACCACCACCATCGGCGAGATACGCCAGCGTTATCCCGATTGCCGATTCAATGTCTTCTCCTACTATCCGCAGCAGGACAGCGTGCTCAACAGAGATGACAGGGTGACAATCTACAGTGCAACCCCCCTCGCCATCGTTGCCCTGCTGTTGCCGTTTTCGATTCTGTTTGCCCTGTTCAAGCTGCCCTTGTTGAACAAGCTGTTGGGAATTTTTCCAGCACCCTTGCAGGCCCTCGATCAGTCCGATGTGCTGATCGATCTGGCCGGGGTCGCCTTCATAGACGGGCGGGAGAAGTTTCTTCCCTACAATGTACTGACCCTGGTGCCCGCCTTCCTGTTGAACACCCCGGTTGTAAAACTCTCCCAGGCACTCGGCCCGTTCGAAAACCCACTCAACCGGATACTGGCATTGGCCACTTTGAAACAGTGTAAGCAGATCTTCGCCAGAGGTCAGGGGACACACCAACACCTGCAAAGTTTGAAGCTGAACAATCTGTTTGCCTCACCGGTTGCGGATGTGGCCTTCCGCCATCAGTCCGACTACAACCTATCCGAGGAGAGCGAGCGGGAAGTGGCTGCACTGGCCAAACAGCTGGAAGCGGAGCAGCGGCCGCTGATCGGGGTCTGCCCCAGCAGTGTGCTCGCCGCAAAACAGGCCTCTGATGAAGCCGACTATAGCAACAGCCTGAGCGAACTCTGCCAACAGCTTCTGGATAGAGGTTACGCGATCCTTCTGTTTCCGAACGCCACCCGTCAATCGCAGGGTGAAAAACTGAGAAACAACGATCTGCCGGTGGTTCAACGCATCGCACAACAGCTGACCCACAGCAGTAACGGGGCAGGCTCTCTCTATGCGGTGGATTTCGACATCAATACCAATGGCATCAAACGTCTGATGTCCGCCTGTCGAATCGTGCTGGTCTCAAGGTTTCATGCCATGATTGCCGCACTCTCTGCAAAGCAGCCGGTTATCGTGATCGGTTGGAGCCATAAATACAAAGAAGTGATGGACTCATTCGACCTGGGCGAACTGGTGTATGACTTCAAGCAGGCAGAGATGGAGAGGATCCTACAATCGATCGTAGCCATCACTGAAAATGACGCGGATGTCAGAGAGAAGCTTCACCAGCATCTACCCGGCATCGTTGAATCTTCAGCGCAACAGTTCGAGTATCTATTTACCAATCTGGACTAACGCTGTGCCACAGAAACTCAAATCCCTGTTGAAGTTGATCTGGTGGCTTCTGGTTCTCACCTTTGTCAGCCTGTTCCTGCATAAGAATCTCAACGCCACTTTGGAGATCGTCAACAGATTACCGCTGATGGTTATCACGGTTGCTTTCCTGGCCATTGTTGTAGCGAAAGTGCTGCTGGTTCTGGTAATGCACCTGGCGCTGTCGCGATATCAGATCGACCTCGGCTATCTGCGCTGTTTCACCATCTATAACATCACCCAGTTGGGAAAATATATTCCCGGTTCCATTTGGCAGTATGTTGGCAGAATCACACTCTACAAAGAGGCACAGATCAGTAACGCCAAAATCAGAGACACCTTGCTGCTGGAGACTTTCTGGGTCGTATTCAGTGCACTGCTGATCGGCCTATGCCTGATACTGCTTACCCAGCACAGCCTGATCATAGAGATCATCGGACAACTGCCGGGTTATCTGATCCACCCGCTCACCCTCGGGCTGTTTGCCACTCTGATCATCTTGCTGGCTGTCATGCTTCGCAGAACACTACAGCACTATGTAAAACAGTTTATGTTCAGCCCCATCGCCGCTCTGGTGGTCAGCAGCCTCTGGATATGTCTCGGCTTCTCTTTCTGGATTACCCTGTTGCCCTATGCCTCACAGGATATCTCTTTCATCTATATCGTCGGCCTCTATGCTTTGAGTTATGCACTCGGTTTCGCAGTACCCTTTGCACCGGCCGGCATCGGTGTCAGAGAAGCTGTTCTGGTAATGGGACTTCTACCCTATCTCGATGCCAATACGGCCATCGTTCTGGCAACCATCAATCGCCTCTTCTATATCATTTCGGAAATCCTGCTGGTATTGATATCCAATCACCTGACGGTCCGTGAAACTAAGGAAAGTTTGACTCCATGAGTAGCATTGCCAAAAAACTGGCCCCCTATATTCTCCTGATCATCAGCTCTATCGTGATTCTGGGTGCGAATCCATTTGCCGGCGAGACCGTTGCTCCCACAGATATCCTGGTAAACCAACCGGGCTGGCAAAGTCTCGATTTCGATATCGAAGTAAGGCATGCATCCCGCAGTGACTGGCTCGACGCCAGAATGCCTCGTTGGATCGATGCCAAAACAGCACTCAGGAATGGCGAAATACCTATCTGGAACCCAGATCCAATCAATGGCATACCCGGCCTTCAGTGGTTGCCCGCTGCAATCATTACTCCGGCTTTTGCGCTATTCGCGAGCATCGAAGATAACGCGACAGGTTACTATTTTGCGCTCCTGATCAACTTGATCATTGCCGCGACAGGCGCCTATCTTCTGCTCTTCTCCATGACCAGGAACCGTCTGGCGGCCAGCTTGGGCGCTATGGTCTACGCCTATTCCGGCTTCCATGCTGCCTGGCTCTTCTGGGCACATATCACCACCAGCATTTGGATCCCCTGGTTGCTGTGGCTCGGTTATCAATATTTGACGACCCAACGACGCGCCTATCTCCCCTGGCTTTCGCTTGTCACTGCATTGATGATATTTGGCGGCTTCCCCAGTGTCGCCGTCTATGGATTTTTGGCACTCGCCCTACTCTCTCTGTTTTATGCGCCTTGGAACAGCGGTTTCAAGCAGGTCTCTCTCAATTCCATACATCTGGGATTTGCACTTCTACTCGGCTTTCTGATCACTGCATTTGCAGTTCATTCGCTTTATGAGATGTTGCAGTTTACTCAGTTATTTGAGACGCGGAAGGGTGGCACACCGCTAAGGCAACATCATATATACAACTACCTGAAGCCATTAATCGCCGACTACTACAATGTGGAAAGGACTGTCTACCTGGGCGTCATACCCTTGCTTGCACTTCTCCTAACCATCCCATTGTTGTTGATGCGGAAGTTTACACTGCACCTTGGCTTTTCACTTCTGATGCTGACGATTTCAGTATCAATCGCATTTCAATTTCTACCCAAGGAAGTGATCACGACCATTCCGACTTTCAGCAACAACAATTATGGCAGAATGACGGTTTTGGCTGCCCTGGCCTTTGCCTTGTTAACGGCAGAACTGATCGCCATACTGGGTCGTGCAGAACTCAGCAGAAGATACTCGTTGCTGTTTTCAACTCTGGTTCTTGTTCTGATTGTTGTTCAGTTCTTTGATATGCATTGGTTGTTCCGTAAATTCAACGGCCCAGTACCTGCAACGACATTTTTTCCGAATACCCCAACCATCAGCTACATGCAAAACCATCTGAAACCGATGCAGAGCACCATCGCTGATCGCTCTTACATGGTTTCGGGGGTTTTCAGTAATTACCACATTCCGGAATGGTTTGCTCACGGCTTTAAATCGCAAACTGAGCGCGCCCTCATGGAAAGCAAGTTAGCACCCAATGCGCATCGAAGTCGCACCGCAGCGGCGGTCTATTGCGCTGACGTATACATCGACTCGAACATTCTCAATCTATTGGCGATCAAATATCTGGCTTGCCATAGTCATATATCGAGTAGCGGCGTGGAAAAGACCGTGCTCTCTACATCCGGACCGAAACCCAATGCCTCAGGACTTATCACGCCGGATCAACCTTTGATTCAACACTTCATTCTGCCGGAACCGATGCAGTTCGATATCATCTCGCTAAAACTTGCCACTCATGGAAGGATTCAATCCCACGCCGACGCCGCGCTGCGTCTCTATCACAATGATGTTTTAGTCGGTGAGTCGATTGTCGCTGCATCAGAAATCCACGATAACACGTGGATCGACTTCCATTTCAAGCAACTGATCAACCTGGACGTCAACAACAACAGATTGGAGCTGCATACACTACCGACAGAGCAAACGGGCAAACTGAGTGTATGGCTCTATCCAATGAAAGCCGACAACGTCTATGTACAACATGGCGGCAACATCCATGACGCCGTCTTTGTGGCAAAATTCCATCGAACAGTCAGCCTGCCTGATTCGATACGCTACCACCACATCGAAGACAACATGGTACTACTGGAAAATACCAACATAACCGGGAGTGGCTACACTTTGCCGGATCTGGATGAAAACCTGATGCCAGACTTCACCCAGGTTCAACTGCTGAAAAGCAGCCCGACAAGCCACGAATTGAAGTACACCGGTGAGCAACCGGCGTGGATGGTTCTTCCGATTCGGTACTATCCCGGTTGGCAAGCTTATGTGGACAACGAACAAGTGGCGATCACCCCTTTCCTGGGTATGCTTCCAGCCGTTCAGGTCAATCAGGGTAGTACGGTAATCTATCGATATGAGCCCAAAACACTCTATCTGCTGGCGCTTCTCAGCCTGGCCACACTGCTGATCACCCTCTATTTGGCATACCGTTTTCGTCACCGCTGATCTGCGGCTGATGATCAGCCGGCCCGACGGGCCAGCAAAAAACAGAACAACTTGTGCTGTTGTTTGTTATAGTGCGGATTGTCTGGATCCCTGGGCCAGTTACCGGGCGCGACTGTAATTGAATGACGATTCAGCTCATCAGAAAATGAAATTAGGACAAATCCAGCCAATCCTGATGGCACTGCTTATTATTCTGAGCCTCTACGGATGCGGTCAGAAAGGCCCGCTGCACCACCCGTCCGATCAATCCTCTCAACCTTCTTCAGAGAAGCGGGCATCATGATACTCAACTTCACCAAGATGCATGGTCTCGGCAACGATTTTGTGGTCATCGATGCGGTAAACCAGCAGTTCACGTTAAACGAGGATATCTGCCGCCATTTTGCCGACAGACGCTTTGGCATAGGTTGCGATCAGATTCTGTTGGTTGAACCGGCAAAGCTGCCCGAGACCGATTTTCATTTTCGCATCTTCAATGCCGATGGCAGCGAGGCCGGCGCCTGTGGCAATGGCGCCAGATGTTTTGCCCAGTTCATCAGGCGCAAAGGGCTAAGCGACTTGGAATCTGTGCGGGTCGGCACCAGCACTGCTGTGATCATTCTGCGTTATCTGGAGGACAACCAGATCGAAGTCGACATGGGCGAACCCAGTTTCGATCCGGCGACGATTCCGTTTGTCGCTGACCAGCAGGCGGATCAATATCCATTGCAGATCAATGGTGAACAACACACCATCTGTGCCGTTTCGATGGGTAATCCCCACGCCGTGTTGATGGTTGGTGACACCGATCTTGCCCCAGTGGAACGGCTCGGCCCGTTGATCGAAAGACACGAGCGGTTTCCTCAACGCACCAATGTGGGCTTTCTTCAGGTCGTCAGTCCCAGCGAAGTCAAACTGCGGGTTTTCGAACGGGGCAGCGGTGAAACCCTGGCTTGTGGCAGTGGCGCCTGCGCGGCGGTTGCCTCCGGTCGTTTGATCGGACTGCTGGAGGAGGAGGTGGTTGTGCACCTACGCGGAGGCAATCTTGTGATAAAGTGGAGCGAACAAGGCAGCACCATACTCATGAGAGGTCCAGCGGAAACCGTGTATGAAGGAGCCATCGAAATATGAGCCATAAAGCCCCTAACGATCCCATCAAGGCTGATGGCACCGATCAGCAGATTGCTGACTATCTGCGCGACAACCCAGGTTTTCTGCTGCGCCACCCTGACCTGCTGGCTGAACTGGAGATCCCTCATGCCAGCGGCGATGCCGTCTCGCTGATCGAGCGTCAGGTGGAGGCGTTGCGCAAGCAGCTGAAAGATACCCAGCAGCAACTGGCGAGTCTGGTTGAGGTTGCCAGAAGCAACGATCAACTGCAGGCGCGGATGCATCGTTTGACCCTGGAACTGATCGACGCCGCCACTTTTGAAGAGGTGCTGAATGCACTGGAGGACGAGCTGCATGATGACTTCAAGGCAGACGCCGTGGAGTTGAGACTCTTCTCCTCAAGCCAGCTCGACGACCACCTGCAGGACTCCCTGAATGGGCAGGTCGCCACGTTTGAGCAGTTCTTCAATCAGAATCAGCCGATCTGCGGCAGGATGGATCAGCAGCAGCTGAACTATATCTTTGGCACCGAAGGCGATCGCATTGCGTCAACCGCGCTGATCCCGCTGAAAAGCGAAGGGGTACTCGGACTGCTGGCCATCGGCAGTTGTGATCCTGAACGCTTTGCTCCGGACCATGGTACCGAGTTCCTGACCCGCCTGGGTCAGATCATCAGCAGGACGCTTCAGGCAGTATCCCTGCCCGGAATCTGAGCCGGCATGGCTGTGCCGAATAGCCACCTGATCAGTGAATGGCTCGGGTCGTTTCTCGACCACCTGACTCATGAGCGGCGTCTCTCTCCCCGAACCCGTGAAAGCTATGCCCGGGATCTACAGGCCGCCGCCAGCTGGCTGGAACAGCAACAGATCGTCAGCTGGGGTCACTTCACCCAGCAGCAGGTACGCCACTATATCGCCAGCCGGCACCGCCAGGGATACTCCCCCAAGAGCCTGCACCGGGAGCTCTCCAGTCTGCGGTCCTTATACAACTACCTGCTCAGGGAGAACCTGGTACAGGCCAATCCCGCACTCGGCGTCAGGGCCCCCAAGGTTCGCCGCAAGCTACCCACCACCCTGGATGCGGACCAGCTCAACCAGTTGCTCAACATCGATGACAACTCCCCCATCGGGCTCAGGGATCGGGCGATCATGGAGCTGTTCTACTCTTCCGGGATGAGGCTTGCCGAACTGATTGCACTGGATATCAACCATCTCGACCTGAACGAACAGATCGTGGAGGTTACCGGCAAGGGGGCGAAAACCCGTCTGCTGCCGGTGGGTCGAAAGGCTGTCGAAGCGATTCGCGAGTGGCTGCAGGTACGTGGAGAGATGGCCAGGGATGAGGAGACCGCCCTGTTCGTTGGTGTACGGGGCAGACGCATCAGCCGCAGCACCATTCAGAAACAGCTGCATGAGTGGTCAGTTCGTCAGGGGGCGCCAAGAAACGTCCATCCCCACTTGCTGCGTCACTCTTTCGCCAGCCACCTGTTGGAATCCTCCGGCGATCTGCGCGCCGTACAGGAGCTGCTGGGGCACGCCAACATCAGCACCACCCAGATCTACACACACCTCGATTTTCAGCATCTGAGTGAGGTCTACGACAAGGCTCACCCCAGAGCCAAAAAAAAGTCCTCTGAGTGAATGGGGCTTGTTTGCGACCCCATTTTTTATTGGTGAAGCTGGGCGACTCTGAAAGATGAGCCGCTAATGAACGCGAATCACCGCGAATTCACGCAAATAAGACTTTGATGTGAAAACTATTCGCGACATTTTGCGGTGATTCGCGTTCATTTGCGGTTTAATCTTTAAAGTAAGCTGCCGTTCATCCTCAGACTGACTCTCTGCCGAAGACGAATCGGGGCCTCAACCAATAGACCACCAGTGGCAACACCATCAAGGCGATCAATACGTCCATGATCAACGCCTCTGAAATATAGAGACTGACCGACCAGAGATTGGCCAGTTCGGTGTTCATCAACGGGATGAAGCTGCCCAGCAGCACCACCATGGAGATCACGATCGCGGAGCCTGTGGTCTCCAGGGTCTTCTGCAGAGCCTGCTGCCAATCCCTGGCCGACACCTGAATCTCCTCCCGCAGACGGGAGACCATGTAGACCCCGTAATCCACCCCAAGCCCCATGGCGATGCTCAGTGCCACCTGAACATGAAAGGCAAGATTGGCCGACCACTCCTTGATCGAGGTCATATAGGCTCCCAGGCCATACTGGGTCATCAGCGTGATAAAGCAGAGACTGATCAGGATCAGAGCAATGGTCCAGGAGCGAAACATGATCAGGGTCATCAGGAAGACGGTCAGCGAGGTGGCGACCGGCGCATTCAACCACTCTTTGAACGCCACATCCCGGGTCGCTTCAGTGACTCCCAGAAAACCACCGATGGGCGCTTTGTCGGACAACGAACGATCGGTGACAACCCACTGCTCAGGCTGCTCCCCGCTATCCTTCAGGATCACCTCTTCACCCGGTTTCACACCGACCGTGATCAGCGCCATCCCCGGATCGTCCTGATGCTTCTTCAGATAGCCCTGAATGTCGAGGATGGTCTGATGGGTCAGCTTCGGGTCCATGGTTTTGACAAACCCGACGATGATCCCCTCATCCCAGGTTCGGGTGTTGACGAAGGCATCCAGTTCGCCGGTCGCCGCACTCACCTGCAGCATGCCGTTATACAACGGAATGATCTCCTGTGGATCCGGCAGACGACCATCCGGCCCGGCCCGGTAGGCATAGCGGTTCTGCTGCATATGCTGCAGATCAGGGATCGCATAGAGATTCATATGTGCCATCGGCAACGCCCCGAACGGGGCATTCAGCATCATGTTCAGGGTCTTCACGAACTGCACATAGGAGGTGGTATAACCGATATGGGGATGGGCGCGCAGCCAATCCTCAAACTCCGACAGGGCCTTCACCACTTCTGCGTTATTGAAAATACCCTGGGGCGGATCGATCATCTCATCGTAGCAGCGGTCGGGTCCGATCACCCGTTCCCCGCGTAGATTCCAGGCATCCAGGCCGCAGTCTGGCAGCGTCCCTGCCTTTGAGCGAATCACGATATTGGCGGTAATCACCCCGGGCATCATCTGCGACAGGGTCTCCAGATGGGCGATCGCTTCAACCTCGCCCCCATCTTCCGTCAGCTCGCCAAGCAGATAGTGATCCTTATAGGCCGCCCTGGGGTAGTGAATGCCCTTCTCAACCCCCGGCATGATATCGAACTCATCCTGAATCCGGGCCACTTCCGGATCGCTCCGCCCCGCCTCACCGGAGAGCAAGGCAGCAAAGCCCCGATCCAGTTCCGCCATGGAGGCGGAGGCGAGCCAGATGCCGATCACCGCCACCAGCGGCAGCCACTTCATCGGCCCGGTGAGAATACCGGTCACCCCTCTGGCCAGGCGCAACTCCCAGCCACGCTCATGTTTTCGGTCACGCACCTTGGGGGGAAAACTCACCATCATCAGAGGTATCAGGGTGGTGGTGGTAAGGATCAGGGTCGACATGCCGAAGATGCCGAAGTAGGCGTACGCCTTGTAGAAAGAGATGTCGATGAAAGAGATGGCAAAGAAACCGTGCAGATCGGTACCGATGGAGAGCGCCGCCGGCACCACCGTATGGCGGATCGAGGTGAATGCGGCCTGCTCCGGGTCCTGGGTGGCGTGCAGCTCCTGCATGAAGCGTCGGGTGATCTGCATCGAGTGGCCGATGCCGATCGCCAGCAGCAACATCGGTGTCAACGCCATCATGGTGGTGAGCTTGAACTGGGTATAACCCATCAGGCCGAGGGTCAGAATGATGGTCATCCCCACCCCCACCAGAGGCAGCACGGCACAGCTCCAGTGGCGGAACTCATACCACAGCACCAACAGAATGATCAGCAGGGAGATGCCGAACAGCCAGGCCTTGTCCCACAACTCCTCGACCATCGAGGCCAGGAAATAGGGCTCTCCGGAGATGTAGAACTCCACACGCTCCCCGTAGCGGGTCTCGTATTCCTCCATCAGCTGGCGAACCTCGGCGATCCAATCGAGATGGTGCTGTTTCAGCTGATTGCTGAAATCACCGATGATGAAGGTTCCGGTTGCCCGACAGCGCTCATGTACGCGGCTGATCGAGGCATTGGAGATCAAGCCGTCATCGCCGAGAATGTCACACTTGCGGCCCTGACCATCCTGGTAGTAGACCAGCAACGGCTCGAGCACAATATGTTTCTCCAGACCGGCACGCAGATAGTTGATCTGATGCTGTTGCAGTCGCGGATCGTCCGACAGACCAGCCGCCGGTAGCAGCCGGCTGAAATCGAGACTGCCATTGGGGGTGATGCCCAGGTTGCGCAGTTTGGACGAGGGCAGGCCGACAAAGTTGGCCACATTGGCAAACGGCAGTTCGCTGACATCCCGATAGAAGGCCTCAACCATCTGGATGAACCAGGGCTGGTAGATATCCCCCTGTTTCAGTTTCATACCCCAGACCATCAGATTGCCCATGCCATAGGTCTGGTCGCTGTAGAGATTGGTCGCGATATAGGGATTGGAGAGGGGCAGCAGTGAATCCGGGTCGTTACGCAGATTGACCTGATCGACGTAAAACAGGGCTGTCAGGGTTGCCGCAAACAGCAGCAGAATGGTCAAACGACGATGTCTGAGGACAAACCGGGCATAGTCTGCAGCATAGTCCCGCTGCCTGGCACTCATCGGCGCAAAGCCTCTCGTTTCGCAGCGTCCAGGCAGTCGCTCGATTGAAGACTATTTTGCATAACCCTGCAGGGTCTCTTCAGACCAGTAGCTGTCGTCGAGCGCCACATTCAGAGAGATGGTGTTGCGCGGTACGAACACCATGCTGTCCTTGCCATCCTGATGGCTGATGGCATAGATGTAGCGGGGATAGCTGATGCGCGGATCCGGCTGATCGAGGGATTGCCAATCCACCGAGACGCTCTTTATCTTTTCGCCCTTTTTGTAGTAGACCGTGCGATAGACCGCAAAGGTTCGCTGATCGATATCGCTGATGTGGTAGTCATACCACCAGTTCTTGAAGCGGGTTGTGCTTTTCAACCGATAGACCGGTTTGCCGATGTGGGCACACTGGGGTCCGGGCAGTCTCAGGGTATAGCGGCTCCTCTCCCAGGGCTCCAGCTGCATCACCTCCAGGCAGCTCTCAATCTTGCCCAGCCCGAGCAGCTCATGAATCTCGTCCTCCGGGGTACGCAACACCAGCTCGCCATAGGTCAGGTTGGTACCGAACCAGACATCTTCATAGGAGGGCTCATTGATGCGTCGGATCTTGCGCAGCGCCGGCAGCCACATGGAGAGGGTGGCGCTCTTCTGCGGGTCTGTATAGCGGGTCAACAGCACCCCTGTACCCTTGGTCTTGCCGGAGGTCAGTATCGCCATCTGCTGGGATTTGATCGCCGGATCCTCGGGCGAATTGTTGACGTAGGTATCGAAGGTCTGAACCCCGGGCTTGCGCCCCTGGGTGCGCATCGCCAAAGGAGCCCGGTTGACCACCACGGAAACATCCCGACCCTGGCGCCGACTGAGGGCATTGTCCAGCAGACCGCCATGGGCTGCGGTATAGGCCTGTCGCGCAATCTCATCCGCATCGTTCAGCGGCTCTGCATGATGCGCTGAATCAGCTGCCAGGAGTCCCTCACCAGACAGCCAGATCAGAACTGCCAGTAGACAATGTGGGCATTTTCGATACATGGTCCTGACTCTGCCATGGATGACCACAGCAGACAAGCGAGTGAAATCCCTAATCATGTTGCTTCCCTGTAACAATTCATCCCGTAGCCGAAAGCGAGTCCTCGCCCGAGCTCGAATGGAAACAAACCAAACAGCAATCACGCAATGCGGAATCACAATCGAAACCGATTTTTCACCGGCCCGCCCCTCAGGTACAATTGCCGGCTCTCTAGTCAAGCATTCAGGATTGCAGTGGAAAATTTCAGAGGCACCACAATTCTCTCCGTCAGGCGCGGCGGTAAAGTCGTGATCGGCGGTGACGGCCAGGTCTCCCTGGGCAATACGGTCATGAAGGGCAACGCCCGCAAAGTCCGCCAACTCCACAAGGGCCAGGTGATCGCCGGATTCGCCGGCGCCACGGCGGATGCCTTCACCCTGTTTGAGCGGTTTGAGGGTAAACTGGAGAAACATCAGGGCCATCTGACCCGAGCGGCGGTTGAAATGGCCAAGGACTGGCGAACCGACCGGGCGCTGCGTCGTTTGGAGGCGCTGCTCTGTGTGGCCGACGCCAAGGCCTCTCTGATCATCTCGGGCACCGGCGATGTGATTGAACCGGAACAGAGTCTGATGGCGATCGGTTCCGGCGGCAGCTTTGCCCAGGCCGCCGCCCGCGCGTTGTTGGAAAATACGGAACTCAGCGCCCGTGAGATCGTCGAAAAAGGGCTTGGTATTGCGGCTGACATCTGCATCTATACCAACCACAACCGGGTGCTCGAAGAGCTGGACAGCGATACTTAATCCGGATGAACCCGAACCGAGCTGCGAGGTCGGCAGAATCAGCACTCCCCTGCTGGCAGGCAGCGGGGCGGAAACTGTGCAGATGTGCCGCGACAGCGCTTAAGAATATTCAGTTAGTCGCCTTGAAGAGACCGTAGAGAAGCCAAGGCGTAGTAATAAAACAGGCTTTATTTCATGTCGCAAATCACACCTCAACAGATTGTTGCCGAACTTGATAAACACATCATCGGCCAGAACGACGCCAAGCGTGCGGTTGCCATTGCACTGCGTAACCGCTGGCGCAGGGCTCAGGTGGATGAGACCCTGCGGAATGAGATCACACCCAAGAACATCCTCATGATCGGCCCTACCGGGGTGGGAAAAACCGAGATTGCCCGGCGCCTGGCGAAACTGGCCAATGCACCCTTCATCAAGGTGGAAGCGACCAAGTTCACCGAAGTGGGCTATGTGGGCCGTGAAGTGGATTCGATCATTCGCGAGCTGGCTGATTCCGCCGTGAAAATGGTTCGCGAAGGGGAGATGGAGAAGGTCTCGGAAGAGGCCAGCCATGCGGCGGAAGAGCGTATTCTCGATGTGCTGTTACCGGCCCCCAAACCCACTGGATGGGACGACAGCGAAACCAGCAGCGGCGTCTCCAGCTCAACCCGGGAGAAGTTCCGCGACAAGCTGCGCAGCGGCTCGATGGATGACAAAGAGATCGAAATCGAGGTCAACACCACACCGGTGGGTGTTGAGATCATGGCGCCTCCCGGCATGGAGGAGATGACCAGCCAGCTGCAGGGGATGTTCCAGAATCTGGGCAGCGGCAGAACCCGCCGGCGCAAGTTACGCATCAAAGACGCATTCAAGGTGCTGAGTGACGAAGAGGCGGCGAAGCGGATCAATGAGGAGGACCTCAAGCTGCGCGCCCTGGAGACTGTGGAGCAGCATGGCATCGTCTTCATCGACGAACTGGACAAGGTGACCAGCCGGACTGAGACCAGTGGCGGCGCTGACGTCTCCCGTGAGGGGGTACAGCGGGATCTGCTGCCACTGGTGGAAGGCTGCACCATCTCCACCAAGCACGGCATGGTGAAGACCGATCATATTCTGTTTATTGCCTCCGGCGCCTTCCACCTCAGCAAGCCCTCGGACCTGATTCCGGAGCTGCAGGGGCGGCTGCCGATCCGGGTCGAGCTGTCGGCCCTCAACACCGATGATTTCACCCGCATTCTGACCGAACCCGATGCCTCGCTCACCGAGCAGTACCAGGCTCTGCTGAATACGGAACAGGTACGCCTGGAGTTTACCGAGGGGGGAATCAAGCGGATTGCGGAAACCGCCTGGCAGGTCAACGAGCGAACCGAGAACATCGGTGCACGGCGACTGCATACGGTGATGGAGCGACTGCTGGAGAGCATCTCCTTCGAGGCCTCTGAGCAGAGCGGCCAAACCGTCGTCATCGACGAGGCCTATGTGGACAGTCAGCTCTCCCAGCTGGTGGCGGATGAGGACCTGAGCCAGTATATCCTTTAGCGACCATCAGCAGGCGTTCGGCAGCCGGTTGACCGGGACAAACCCTGATCAAAGCCTGCTTATGGGTTAGCGGATCCGATATAAAGTGGCCGCGCCCAACAATTGAATAACAGATGAATTGAGAGAAAACCATGTCACACCCCAATCCGACAGAGATCCACCTTCATAAGCAGTCCCGTGTCCTGGAAATCAGTTTCGATGACGGTAACAAATACAGCTATCCCGCAGAGTATCTGCGGGTCTTCTCCCCCTCCGCAGAGGTTCAGGGCCATGGCCCGGGACAAGAAGTGTTGCAGGTTGGCAAGGAAGAGGTGAATATTGCCCATATTGACCCTGTGGGAAATTACGCCATCTGCCTGCACTTCGACGACGAACACAACACCGGGATCTACTCCTGGGATACCTTGTATCAGTTGGGCGCCAACTACGAACGCAACTGGCAGGACTATCTGCAACGACTGCAGGCGGCAGGTTACCAGCGCAAGGAGCCATCGGCTTAGGGCGCTCATAGATTGAAACAAATGGTGATGCCATGAAGGACGAGAAGACGACACATTTCGGCTATCAGGATGTGCCGGTCGACGAAAAAGCGGGACGGGTTCGGCAGGTATTCGACTCCGTCGCCAACAAATATGACCTGATGAATGACCTGATGTCATTCGGCATACACCGGCTGTGGAAGCGCCATACCATTGAAATGTCCGGTGTCCGTCAGGGACAGCGGGTTCTCGACCTGGCGGCCGGTACCGGCGATCTTTCAGCCCGCTTCAGTGGCCTGGTCGGCGATCAGGGCGAGGTGGTGTTCTCCGACATCAACGCCGCCATGCTCAGCCAGGGCAGGGACCGGATGATCGACGAGGGGCGGGTTGCCAATGTCCGATATGTTCAGGCGGACGCCCAATACCTGCCGTTTCCCGACGACTACTTCGATTGCGTCACCATCGGCTTCGGCCTGCGTAACGTCACCGACAAGCAGTTGGCGTTGAATGCCATATTCCGGGTGATCAAGCCCGGTGGTCGTCTGCTGGTGCTGGAGTTCTCCAAACCGATCCACCAGCCGCTGCAGAAAGTTTACGACCTCTACTCCTTCACGCTGCTGCCGAAGATCGGCAAACTGGTCACTCAGGATGAGGATAGCTACCGCTACCTGGCGGAATCGATCCGCATGCACCCGGACCAGGAGACCTTGAAGGGCATGCTGGAACATGCCGGCTTCGAGCGCTGCGACTACTTCAATCTGACCGGTGGCGTGGTCGCCATACATCGGGGCTATAAAGTCTGATGACCATCACAGCCGCCCTGTTCGCCAGCCTGGAGCAACTGCTCAACCAAGCCATCAATCTGGATCCCGAGGCCGCCAAGCGACTCGCCCCGATGCAGGGTCGGGTCATCCAGCTGGATCTGCTGGGCACCGGACTGAACCTCTACATGATCCCCGAACCCCAGGGATTCCAGGTGCTCAGCCATTTTGAGGGCGAAGCGGACTGCCTGCTGCGCGGCAGCCTGCTCGACCTGGCCAGCATGCGCAATCCGAGTAACAGCAGTGATCAGCTGTTCAATGGTTCGGTCACCATCGAGGGTGATACCGCCCTGGCGCAACGATTCGGTGCGTTCTTCAGCAGCCTCGATATCGACTGGGAAGAGCAACTCTCCCGACTCACCGGAGACGTCGCCGCCCATCAGATCGGCAGCCTGGCGCGGGGCTTCCTGGGATGGGGTAAACAGCTCAACCAGACCACCAGCCTCAACCTGAAAGAGTATCTTGAGGAGGAGTTACGGCTGATACCCGGACGCTACGAAATGGACCCCTTTCTTCAGGATGTGGATCGCCTGCGTGACGATGTGGAGCGGCTCGAAGCCCGCATTCAACGGCTCTCCCGCCGTGACGACCAGGAGGATAAAACCTCGTGATCCGTCCCTCTCAAGCACTCCGTCTGATCCACATCAATCTGGTACTGCTGCGCCACGGCCTGGATGAGGTGATCCTTGCCACCCACCTGTTCCGCCCGATCCGCTTTCTGAGCTATCTCTCTCCCTGGTTCTGGTTTCGCAAAGACCGGGGAAGCTACCCGGTGCGGATCCGCCGGGCACTGGAAGATCTGGGGCCGATCTTTGTCAAATTCGGCCAGATCCTCTCCACCCGGCGTGACCTGCTGCCGGACGACCTGGCCAATGAACTGGCCAAACTTCAGGATCGGGTTCCCCCCTTCCCTGGCAGCCAGGCGAGAAAAATCATCGAAAAGGCGTTCGGCAAGCCGATCGATGAGATGCTGGAGGCTTTCGATGAGAAACCCCTCGCCTCGGCCTCCATCGCCCAGGTGCACACCGCTCAGCTGAAGGATGGGCGCAAGGTGGTGGTGAAGGTTCTGCGACCCAACATCGAAAAGACCATCCGCCGGGATGTTGACCTGCTTTTCACCATCGCCCATCTGGCGGAAAAGTACTGGAAGGAGGGACGCAGACTGAGACCGGTGGAGGTTGTCCAGGAGTATGAGAAGACCATATTCGATGAACTGGATCTGATGCGGGAAGCGGCCAACGCCTCCCAGTTGCGACGTAACTTTCTCGACAGCGATACCCTCTATGTACCTGAGGTCTATTGGGATCTGACCCGGCAGAACGTATTCGTCATGGAGCGCATCAGCGGCACGCCCGTCGGTGATATCGAGACACTGCGCCAGCAGGGCATCAGTATGAAACTGCTTGGTGAGCGGGGTGTCGAGATCTTTTTCACCCAGGTCTTCAAGTACAACTTTTTTCATGCCGACATGCATCCGGGCAATATTTTCGTCGAACCGGACGGACGTTATATCGCTGTGGATTTCGGCATCATGGGGACGCTTACCGAAGAGGACAAGCGCTACCTGGCTGAGAACCTGCTCGCCTTCTTCAACCGGGACTACAAAAGGGTCGCCCAACTCCATGTGGCCTCCGGCTGGGTGCCCAAGGGGACCCGGGTGGAGGAGTTCGAATCGGCGATCCGCACCGTCAGCGAACCGATCTTCGAAAAACCCCTCAGCGAGATCTCCTTCGGCCACTTTCTGTTGCGCCTGTTCCAGACCGCGCGGCGCTTCGATATGGAGGTCCAACCACAGCTTGTGCTGCTGCAGAAGACCCTGCTGAATATCGAGGGACTGGGCCGTCAACTCTATCCTCAACTCGACCTCTGGACCACCGCCAAACCCTTCCTCGAGCGCTGGATGAGTGAACAGATCGGACGCCGTGCGTTCGTCGGCAAACTGAGAAAGAATCTTCCCCAGATCGCCGAAAATCTGCCGGATCTGCCCAACAAACTGAACAAGATCATCGATGATGCGGCGGCGGGCAAGCTGACCCTCAACTGGGAGTCGCAAGAGCTGCAGAAACTGCGTCAACAGATGCAGCACAACCACCTCAACACCCTGACCACCATCTCCGGCAGTGCGCTGCTGCTGAGTGGTTCGTTACTGTTGGTGTTCGGCAGCGGCGGACTGATTCCGGCCACCCTGGCCACCGCACTCGGCTTCGGCCTGGGCAGCGGCGGCGGTGTTTTGCTGCTGAGAAGCTGGCTCAAGGCATCTGGTTAAGAGTTGAGTCCGCAAATGAACGCAAATGGTATCAAGCCTTAATGGTACTTACTTAGTGCCAAGAAACTCATTGCGCTTGGTAATACTCAAATAACCTTGGTGCGGCATGGCCCCATCAAATACGCTTTAAGATCCGCATAAGGCCAAGGATTGCTTTGCTCAATAAAGCCCCTGCAGTTGTAACACAATATTCCTATAACATTTGCGTTTATTCGCGTTCATTTGCGGACTCAATTCTTATCTTCAATTGCGATTCTGCACTGTGATCAGGAGCGATTCGCGGTTTAACCATGCTTGGCGCAGCCGGAAAATTGATCCATGATTAATGTATGGTTCAGCGTAGGGAGAGAAGCATGACAGAGACCCCCCAAGATCCGATGGAACGCCTGGCGAAAGCCTATGACAAGATGTTGCACGAAGTACACGAAGCCGTCGAAACGGCCCGGGAGAACACCCTGCCCGGCCTCAAGGATTATCTTGAAGATGCCCGTGAAAAGATGATCGAACTGGGCGAACTGAGCCGGGAAGAGGCTGAAAAGGTCTCCACCTATGTGGAGCGGGATATGAAAGATGCGGCCAGCTACCTGCTGGAGACCGGTGAGCAGCTCTCAGCCTGGTGGCGTTTCGATGTACAGCAGGTGGAAGAGCGGATGCTGGAGATGTTCACCAGCGTGGCCGATCAAACCAAACTTGAGCTGGCCAAACTGGCCCAGCGTGCCAACACCGCGTCCCTCTACCATACCGGCGAGGTTACCGGACCGGGCACCCTGATCTGTACCGCATGCGGCAAAGAGATGCACTTCAAAAAGACCGGCCACATTCCACCCTGCTCAGGCTGCAAAGGGACCGACTTTCAGCGTTCCGCTAGCTAACGCCAGGGTGGTGCTTCTACACAGGAAACTTAACCGCAAAACACGCCAATCACCGCGAATCTGTGCAAATAGATCAGAAAGCTAAAAAATCCATTCGCGTTTGATTGCGGTGATTAGCGTCCATTTGCGGTTTATATCCGAGCTGCCCCCCCAACTTCATCCTTAAGGTTGGGAGCCAGCTACTCTCGTTATGCCGCATAAAGGGCCTTGGCCTGCTGGGCCGCTTTTGCCTCTTCCATGCTGTAGGCCTTGCCCGACCAAAGCATCTCATAGGCGATCTCCTCATTACCGTTCTCACAGATCTCCACGACCCGTTTGAACAGTGGCTGAAAGGTCTCACTGCGATGCGACAGCTCATGTTCACCAAAACTGCGCCAGAAGGTAACGATCAAAGCCTCCCGGGCTTTCAGCTCACTCGATACCGGCTGACCGATGGTCGACCCTTCATTGGAGATCTGGCCGCTGTTCAGCGCGACAAAACCGCCGATGAAACCGCTCTCGGAGTGATAAGTCTTGACGTTCTCGCACAACTCGGCAACCCGCTCCTGCAGATCATCCACCGTATAACCCGGCTTGAGGATTACACGATTCACCGTTACCACACCATCATAGGGAAAGTCAGCAATCAAACCGTTCATGGCCGCCTCCAAGCATATTACTATATTCTAAATATCTGACTAAAATACTCGGAAATAGTTCTGGACTTATAACCACATGTAAAATATAGAATTTATCAACTTCAACAAGATACAGGTCAGGGTGTCAGCCAATACTGTACATCCTGATTCTGTAGAAAAGTTTCCGCCTCAGGACCTTGTAACAGCGCCAAGGTGGCCAACAGCCCGGCCTCGGTGCAAGTCGCCGCCGCAACCGTTGCCGATCGTGATGCGGCATCAATTGGCCAGCCAGTTTTGGGATTCAGTAAATGGCCATAACGTTTTCCATTGTGCATCAGATAACGCCGGGTATCGCCACTGGTCGCGAGGGCGCCACGACTGATCTTCAGCAGACCCTTTGGTGTGTCGGGATGACTCGGATTTTCAATACCAACCGACCAGGGTTGCTTGGAAAGCCTCATCCCGCCTGTGCAGATATCACCACCGTAGTTGATCAGCAGCGCCCTGTCGGTGTGCTGCTGTAACAGCTGCAGAGTACGATCCACTGCATACTCTTTGCCGATGCCGCCAAAGTCGATCTCCATACCTTCAACAAGGGTCAGAAAGGGCCTGTCCCAGGTCAGTTTCTGCCAACCCACAAAGGGCATGATCTGTTCAACCTGTTGCTGGCTGGGCAGTTGACTGCCACCATCAAAACGCCAGATACGCCTCAGCACACCGGACGTGATATCGAACAGACCCTCACTCAACTGCCAACAGAGCTGGGCAAAGTCGAGCAGCTGAGCGACCTCCTCATCGACTTCAACTGGATGCCCGCCACTGTTGTTGATCTGATGGACCGGATTGTCATTGAGATAGCGACTGAACTTGGACTCGATGCGCCAGGCTTCCTGGGCAGCGATGTTGAGCAGCTGCCTTGCCTGTGCTTCCCCGTCGACCTCCATGAACAGCTCACAGGGACTTGCCATGGCTTCAAACGAACCGACCCAATAGCTATCTGCGGCAATCAGTTTGACTGGGCGATCGTTCACTATCCTTCCGCCTGGGGCCTCTATGAAACCGGCGACTTAGGCCTGGTAATAACGGGTGGCCAAACAGCTTAAAACTTAAAACCTAACTGGACAATAATTGCTTCAACATCGGGATAGAGCTCCACATCGTTGAGTATTCCCGGAACCACCGACTCGGTATTGTCATTGCTTTGCAGATAATATTCCAGGCGCAGACTCAGCTCCTGTTCATTCCTCAGGGCCATCCCATATCGTATACCGACAGTCAGCGCCTGCATATTCCCCAGCCGGTAATCGGCTGAGACATGATCAGGCAGACTTTCACCCTGTATCAAGAAACGCCGATAGAAATCCGCTTCACTCTGATCGTAGTAACGGATATGCGGCTCCAGATAGTGTCGGCCATCCAGAATCCAGCGGTAACGCAGGTCGATGGTATGGGATGTGATACCCCAGTCGTCCCAGAAGTAGCGATAGGAGAGATCAAGGATATCCGTTTCAAACTGATGCTTCACCTGCCAATAGAGACTCTGCTTCTGACGCCCATCCGGACGCTGCTCATAGCGGTACTCCAGCGGGCGTCCATCATCACCCACCACACTGACAATTTTAAATGGATCGGTGAGATAACCGGATACATCGCTAAACGAATAACTCACCTGCATGATGGTCTTGCGATCGATCACCTGAGTGAGGCCGATAATCAGATCCAGGATATCCTTGTTCTCCTCGCTGTCTCCCCGGGTGGCATTGAACTCGCTTCGATAATTCGCTTGCCCGTTATCGATGACCATGCTTGACAGACCAAAGGGGATATTGCCCTCCGGATTTACCGTATCGTAGGCCAGCGAGAGCCCGGTGTTCAGCGTGGTGTTACGCTTGTTGAAGTCCCTGGAGAGATTGGCATTGGCACTCAGTGAACTGTAATCATACTCGGTTGAAAAATTGATACCGAAACCGGTTTTGTAGTCCCGGTTGATTGGCTGTTCCCACTGGGAACTGAGAGCGAACCGATTATCCCGAAATGTATCATCCAGTGGCGTCTCCTCCGCCGCAGCAGTATAGGCGCCCTTACCTGAGGGCCGGGTAAAAGTCTGTGGTTGATCGCTGGGCGTTGCGCCATTGGCCGAGGCCCCACTCAAGGTATCGAAAACAAATTTCAGGTTCAGCGCCCTCTCTTCACCAAAATCCCGCGTAGCACTGATTACCGGCTCCACAGCAGTTACCCTGTCCACTTCGGAGTAGTAGAGTACTGCACTATCGAAACTCCAATCCCCCTCCTCGCCCAGACTGTCGCTACTGTTCACCCCAAGCAGACCGCAGGTTGCCGCGGTCAAGGCATGGCGTATCTTTTTCGGCTTCATCAATTGCACCCGCAACCCCCTCCTGCAAAACCCCGGCCCCCGCTCGATGCCTCTTTACTGAAATAGATATGGTCATCGAGACCAGCACTGAGCGGATCTGAAATCAACTGCATCTCGGGTTTGGCAAGAACACTGCGCTGCCAGGGTTCGACCCCCAGATTCGCGCAACCAGCAAGTGATAAGACGACAGCAACTGTCACCAGGAACAACTTTACCGACATACTCTCATCATCCTTATACTTCGCAGCAATACAGGAAACGGACATTTTGACAAAGTTTTATTTAACCAATCTTAATGGACAGGATTCAATGCCCGCAAGATCTCCGCCTCACGTTCGGCTGCTTGAGATCGAAAGAAACCGGTATGCGTGACAAGAAGCCTGCCATCCCTGCCGATCAAATAGGACGCAGGCATGCCTTGCAGGTCGTAGCGTTTGGCTAAAAGCCCCTTCGGGTCGTAGTGAATGGTGAACTCAACTGGTGTGTTAATCAGGAACTGCTGCGCCTCTCCACGTACCTCATCGAGATTGATGCCAATAATCTCCAGACCGGCACCCTGATACTTTCGATGCATCTCATTCAACCATGGAAAGGCTTCACGACAAGGGCCACACCAGGACGCCCAGAAATCGAGCAGTACCACCCGACCCCGGTATTGTTCAAGATCGAATTCCGATCCCTGTTCGTCTCTCCTTGGCTGCTGCGCCGCGTCCATCTCTGCAACGAAGAAGAGCAGCAATGGAATCAGGGTGATAACAAATAGAGAGGGATTGATGTGTCTCATATTCAAAATCCGGACTGTTGTGGTTTTAACAGGGGTTATGCTCTTTGTAGTAAGTACAATAACATTCAGTATACAAGTTGTTTACCAGAGCCTTTTCAACTGGTGACTCTCCACTAAAAGACCGAGTAACATCGATAAAGGACAGTTCCGAAGTGATCCGGCAAGGTTTGAATGGTCTTGTAGAAACAACAGAACTTAATAAGCTTCGTTTAAAAAGAATCCACCCAGGCAAATCTTTCGGCACCATCATAATAAAACAGTGACAACAAATAGAGGCCGGCGATAGAAGCGGGTTATTCAGCTCTTAAATAGTGGAGCACCTTGAAACGGTGATATATACTCCGGAATAGATTATCTAATATGAAATAATCAAAATCGTTTAAATGTCTCATGCCGATAAAGGAGTATTGTCATGCTTAAAGGACTTCCTATACATTTTTCAAAACTCTCTTTCATTATCGGACTAAGCCTGTGGTGCAGCGTCGCATCCTCAGCCATTCTCTCTCCTGGCAGCAGCATCACGCTTAGTGGCACAACATCCACCATCGAGCCGGATCTCGCAGGCACGATTATTCATGAAAACCTGATTGGATTTGAAGTCACAGATCCCAGTGGCGCCACACTGCTAACCGGCAACTACCTGGATAGAGTGGTCAGGTCCAGCAATACCAATCAGCTTATCTTTTCAGGACGTATCCAGGACCTGGCCGTCACCAGCGAAAACAGTCTTGGGATCTATGATTGGTTGGTAACAGGATTCAGCGGCTATCTGACCGATGTGGATTATCGCAGCGATGACATAGGTGATTTGGCTCCTGATCAGGCAACCAGATTGAATGATGGCAACGATATCCTGCTCGATTTTCCCACAGAGTTGGAGCCACCCGAGTCCAGCCTGTTCTCATCGATTGCTACCGATGCGGCTCTATTTGACCTGTCCGGCAGCGCTTTTTTTGGCATCGAGGACTTCGTCAATGACACGGGTTATCTGCTGGAGCTCAACGGTATCGCTGCCCCCTCCCCGGTTCCTCTGCCCGCTGCGTTCTGGCTGTTCGGTTCGGCAATGATCGGTCTGATCGGATTTCAGAAACAATGCCGTAACGAGTGATGGGTCAAAGGCCGTCTGAAAGGCGGCCTGATCCGTTACTCACTTTTTCAACTTTTTCTTCAGCGCCTTTTTCGAGGTGCTTGCCTTCTTCCTGGTTACAGCCTTTTTCGCCAGCGACTTTTTCCCTGTTGGTTTCTTAGCTCTCTTTGCCGTGACCTTTTTGACCTGGCTGCCCTTGCTCTTTTTCAGCGAACTCTTTTTCTTGGCGGCCGTTGATTTTTTGCTTAGCGATTTCCTGGCAGTCTTTGTCACCTGCTTTTTCACAGTTTTCTTTGCGGCTGGCTTCTTCTTAACCAGCTTTTTTCTACTCCTTGTCTTCGCTGCCTGAAGCGGCTTTTTCACAACCTTCTTCTTTGATGGCAGCGCTTTTTTACGGGTTACCTTGGATTTGGCTTTCTTAGCGGTGTTTACAGAGGTTCTGGTTTTTGCACTGACCTTCTTTTTCGACAGGGTTGTCGGTTTACCCTTCTTGGCAACCGATTTTTTCACAACCTTAGCCTTTGAGGGGCTCTTGGTTGTCACCTTTTTCTTTGTTTGGGTGGTCTTTTTACGGCTTACTACAGGCTTACTTCGCTTGCTGGCTGATTTTTTGACAACTTTTGCCTTGGTTTTAGCCTTACTGCTGAGTTTTTTCTTCTTCTTAACCTGAGCCGGCTTTTCAGATGAGACTTTGGCCCGCTTCACCGCCGGCTTGGCACTTTGCTTGGATTTACGCTTCGGTTTGCTCGCTTCGGCCTTTTTTGTCTTGCTCGGCCTGGTAGGCTTCTGCGGGGGCTTTTTTGAAGCTTTGGCCGCTTTTGCGGCGCTCTTTTTTGAAGGCTGTTTGGATGGGCGCTTGGCAGATTTCAGCGCTTCGCTCGCGCGCTTCTCATGCTTGCCCTGGGCTACCTCCGCGGAGTCACCCCCTGACTTTGTCTCAGCCTGCGTCGCGGCCTTGGAACCTGATCTCTTTCCAGACCCGGCAACCGCTTTGTTCGCCCTGGCTGAAATTGCCCCTGTGTCACTCTCGGCATCTTCGATCGCCTGCATCAGATGCCCGAAAACCGTCTCAAGGCTTCCATTGCCATCCACCCGGACCAACCGGTCGCTTTTTTCATAATGTGTGATGAGTGGCGCAATCAGATGATCGAAAACGTGAATCCGGCTGCTGACTGTCTCCTCGTTGTCATCTGAGCGCTGGTGCAGTCGGCCACCGCAGGTATCGCAGACTCCATCGACTATGGGTGGATTGCGGTAGATATTGTAGAGCTGACCGCAGCTACGACAGGTGCGCCTGCCGACCAGGCGCTCCATCAGATGGTCATTATCGATATCGATCAATAACACCAGATCCAGTGGCTGGCTGATCTCCTGCAAAAGCTCATCCAGAGTCAGTGCCTGTAACAGATTTCTGGGAAATCCGTCGAGAATGAAGCCATCCGCCATGGCTGGAAGCAGCAGTTGCTCACGTATCAGCCCAAGAATGATATCTTCCGTTACAACCCGACCCGCATCCTGCAGCGCCTTCACCTCCAGGCCCAACTCGCTCTCTTCAGCGATCGCCTGCTTGAGCAGATCACCCGTGGTAACGATGGCAAGAGCAAGCTTTTCTGCCAACAGAGCGGACTGGGTTCTCTTACCGGCCCCAGGCGCCCCGAGTATCACGATACGCATTCCTTACAATTCCCCCCTTGGCCAGATCACATTATTGTATAATCCTTTTCAATACAGCAGCTTACATAGCCCCACCCCGTTTGAACCAGGGCCGTTGCCGATGCCTGATCAGCTCTGCTGCAGATAGAAATTATGTTTGTTAGTTAAACCTTGGCCCAGGGCACAAAGGACGTCTACTGCATGATACATAGGCTCTACGAATCAAAAAGATAATCGAATTGCCGAGTTGCGTTCACTGATGTCAACTGACTAACAATTAAGAAATTCCATGGCTCCATCCAACTTTTGGATTAGCCGAATCTGGTTCGCTTGGTTAAGCTAATCCAAGATTTCCCGTAAAGTCAACGGACTTTACCAACCAGACACAAGGATCCTGACACACTGGACGACCGGAATGACTTAGACAGAGGGGCAACTCGCAGGTAAAGGGCGATCTCCGGTCTGAAGAGGTCTCAGCAGGCTGAGCGATTCATAAATCCCCACGGCTTGGATATTCGGTGACCCGCCAGCTGTTGAACCACGGACTGCAGGATCGAAACCGGCAGTGACCGCAGGATGGCGCCATCTTGATGGCTCAGTGCGCGTCAACACCCAGGATTGGGGTACTACGGTCCGGTCAGTATGTACTAAAAGGGTCGATTAGATTATTCTTCTCTGCCTCAGGAAGTGACTGCATGCAGAGTAACCTCATGTCTGAAATACCAGACATTACAGATTCTGAGCTCTGGATCATCGAAACCACACTGGCCGAACGATATGGTTGCAAGGTGGAGAGACAGACCGCAGACGCTGAGATTCGTCTGATGCCATCAGACCGGGCGCTGAGCAGCTGCCCGGCCAGCGATTGGCATCTGGAGGGGTGCAACTTCATCATTTTCAAAACCGGTAGCCGAAAAAACCGCTGCCAGTTCTTTTACCATGGGTATCAGCAGTAGGGTACCGGGGTGCGCGAATACGACGACCTGACAAATTGTGTGGTGTCACTGCTGCAGGCCCAAGCGGACCATTCGGCTCGGGAAAAAGGTGATATCTAAACGACCGAATTAAATTAAAAATATTGCAATATCAATAACATAAGGGGATCATCAATGACAGCAAAAAATGCATTCTATGCACAATCAGGGGGCGTTACCGCAGTAATCAATGCTTCCGCCAGTGGTGTGATCGAAACTGCGCGTAAACATCCCGACCAGATTGCCAATGTCTACGCCGGCCGTAATGGCATCATCGGCGCACTCACAGAAGATCTGATCGACACCAGCCAGGAGTCTGCAGAAGATATCGCAGCACTCAAGCACACCCCCTCCGGCGGTTTCGGCTCCTGCCGCTTCAAACTGAAGAGCCTGGAAGACAACAAGCGTGAATATGAGCGCCTGATCGAAATCTTCAAAGCACACAATATCGGCTACTTCTTCTACAACGGCGGCGGTGACTCTGCCGATACCTGCTACAAAGTGTCCCAACTCTCTGAAAAAATGGGATTTCCTGTACAGGCCATCCATGTCCCGAAAACCGTCGACAACGATCTGCCAATCACTGACAACTGCCCGGGCTTCGGCTCCGTCGCCAAATACATCGCCGTTTCCACGCTGGAAGCCTCCTACGATGTTCGCTCCATGGCAGCCACCTCCACCAAGATCTTTGTCATCGAGGTGATGGGGCGCCATGCGGGCTGGATTGCCGCCGCAGGTGGATTGGTCGAAGACCAGGGTATCCCGGTTGTGGTACTGTTTCCTGAAATCGAATTCGATCAGGAGAAGTTCCTTGCCAATGTGGATGCGAAGGTCAAGGAGTTCGGATACTGCACCATCGTGGTATCGGAAGGCTGTCACTGGCCTGACGGCAAGTTCCTCGCCGAACAGGGTACCCGGGATGCCTTTGGCCATGCCCAGCTGGGCGGTGCCGCACCGGTTGTCGCCAACATGATCAAAGATGCCCTGGGACACAAATTCCACTGGGCGGTTGCAGACTACCTGCAACGGGCAGCACGCCATCTCGCCTCTGAATCTGACGTGGAACAGGCCTACGCCCTGGGTCAGGCCGCTGTGGAGAAGGCCCTGCAGGGTAAAAACTCCATCATGCCCACCGTGGTTCGTGAATCCTCCAACCCTTATAAGTGGTCCATCGGTGAAGCGCCGCTCAGCGAAGTCGCCAATGTTGAAAAGATGATGCCGATGGAGTTCATCACCGAGGATGGCTTCGGTATCACTGAGGCCTGCAAAGAGTACCTCTACCCACTGATCAAGGGTGAGGCCTACCCTCCATACCTGGATAACGGCATGCCTGATTATGTCACCATGAAAGGGGTAGCCGTACCGAAAAAACTCGACGTTTTCGAACTATAGATAACGACAAACAGGGGCTGCTTCAGCCCCTTTTTTGTGCTCAGCAAGCGAAAACGATTGAGCGGGAGATTCAATCGTAGTGGAGGTCGGTGAATGCGGAGCACACAAAATGAATAAAGTTTTATTTTTTTAATATCTCAGGAGGATCTATAAGTGAATACAGAACTGATCTTTGCCCTGGCCTGTGCCGCAGCAGCACTGGCCTACGGCTTCATATCCGTGAAGTGGATTCTCGCGCAGCCGGAAGGCGATGATAAAATGCGTGAGATCGCCGGTGCGGTACAGGAGGGTGCTCAAGCCTATTTGAACCGCCAGTACACGGCGATCGGCTTTGTCGGTATCGTGGTTTTGGTGGTGATCTACTTCGGTCTGGATAGTGCCACCGCCATCGGATTTGCGATTGGCGCCATCTTCTCCGGTCTGGCGGGCTATATCGGCATGAACATCTCGGTTCGCGCCAACCTGCGTACCGCGGAAGCGGCCCACAACGGCATCAACGCCGCACTCCAGGTCGCCTTCCGTGGCGGTGCCATCACCGGCCTGCTGGTGGTTGGCCTGGCGTTGCTGGGTGTTGCCGGTTACTACTATGTTCTGAACATGATGGGTGTCTCAGACAGCCAGGCGCTGCACGCTCTGGTCGGTCTCGCCTTCGGTGGTTCGCTGATCTCCATTTTCGCCCGACTGGGTGGCGGCATCTTCACCAAGGGTGCGGATGTGGGCGCCGATATCGTCGGTAAGGTTGAAGCCGGCATCCCGGAGGATGATCCACGTAACCCTGCCGTCATCGCCGACAACGTGGGTGACAATGTGGGTGACTGTGCCGGTATGGCTGCGGATCTGTTCGAGACCTATGCGGTAACCGTGGTTGCCACCATGCTGCTCGGCAGTCTTCTGGTCACAGGCGTTGGCAACGAAGCCGTCATCTATCCGCTGGTACTGGGTGGTGTCTCCATCATCGCCTCTGTCATCGGTACCTACTTCGTCAGAGCCAAGGACAGCGATACCAACGTGATGCCTGCCCTCTACAAGGGTTTGATAGTCGCAGGTGTACTGGCCGCAGTGGCCTTCTACTATGTCACAGACTATATGATGGGCAGTGTGGTGCTGACCACAGGTGATACCACGGTATCCGATCCGGTCATGGCGCTCTTCGGCTCTGCCATGATCGGCCTGGTTTTGACCGCTGCCATGGTGGTCATCACCGAGTACTACACCTCCACCGAGTACAACCCGGTGCGCTACATTGCGGAAGCCTCCACCACCGGTGACGGCACCAATGTCATCGCCGGCCTGGGTATTTCGATGAAAGCCACCGCCGCCCCGGTACTGGTGATCTGCGCGGCCATCTGGGGTGCCTATGATATGGCCGGCCTCTACGGTATCGCCGTGGCAGCCACCTCGATGCTCTCCATGACCGGCATCATCGTCGCCCTCGATGCCTACGGCCCGATCACCGACAACGCCGGTGGCATCGCCGAGATGGCCGAGCTGGACGAGAAGATCCGTAACATCACCGATCCGCTGGATGCGGTGGGCAATACCACCAAAGCGGTCACCAAAGGCTATGCCATCGGCTCCGCCGGTCTGGCTGCTCTGGTGCTGTTTGCTGACTACACCCACAGCCTGGAGAGCCATACAGGTACCGCGATCAGCTTCGACCTCTCCAATCACATGGTCCTGATCGGCCTGTTGATCGGCGGTCTGGTGCCGTTCCTGTTCGGCGCCATGGCGATGGAAGCCGTGGGGCGTGCGGCAGGTGGTATCGTCAACGAGGTACGTCGTCAGTTTCGTGAGAAACCGGGCATCATGGACCACAGTGAAAAACCGGATTACGGCAAGGCTGTGGACATGCTGACCAAAGCCGCGATCAAGGAGATGATCATCCCTTCACTGCTGCCGATTGCGGTACCCGTGCTGGTCGGTCTGTTCCTCGGCGCGCAAGCCCTGGGTGGTCTGCTGATCGGTACCATTGTCACCGGCCTGTTCGTGGCCATCTCGATGACCGCTGGCGGCGGTGCCTGGGACAATGCGAAAAAGTACATCGAAGATGGTAACTTCGGTGGTAAAGGGTCTGATGCCCATAAGGCAGCTGTCACCGGTGACACTGTCGGCGACCCCTACAAAGACACCGCTGGTCCTGCGATCAATCCGTTGATCAAGATCATCAACATCGTCGCCCTGTTGATTGTGCCGATTATCTAACAGAGCACAGCGACAAACCTTCAAGGGGAGCCTCGGCTCCCCTTTTTTATGGCGCAAGACCATTTTGATATTAGGGTTTTGAATCAAATCCTTCACGCAGACCGATCCAGTCCGGATTAGTCAAGCCCATCTTATTGATAATCAATGGATTTTCGAGTTCGCTCCAGAAATGGTAACGATCTCATTCCAGGCACCAAACCACACCAGGCAGGGCATTACAACCAACCCCTCAGCCTTGCCAGGATAATCCATGCGGCAATACGACCCACCCGTCGAGCCAACCGGCAGGCTTCTACTGGACACCCGCTCTGGTAATCCGTACTCTTCACCTCTCACACTCCACCGGCCCACCGGCTGGATTCGATCACCGCTGTTTTTCACTGCAAGGTAAGACAAATGAACCTAGACCGTGTCTCTTCAGGAAAGAGTATTCCTGACGAAATCAACGTCATTATTGAAATCCCCTCGAACGCCGACCCTGTCAAGTATGAAGTGGACAAGGAGACCGGTGCGATGTTCGTCGACCGTATCCTGCGCACCGCCATGCACTACCCGGCCAACTACGGTTACATCCCCCATACCTTGTCAGACGATGGAGATCCCTGTGATGTCATGGTACCCACGGCGTTTCCTCTGATTCCCGGTTCCGTGATCCGTTGTCGACCTGTAGCGGTACTGAAAATGACCGACGAATCCGGTGACGACGCCAAGGTGGTCGCAGTGCCTGCGGACGATGTCTCGAGCCGCTGGACCCATGTAAAATCCTACGAAGACATGCCGGAAGAGCTGATGGAGCGAATTGCCCATTTCTTCGAACACTACAAAGACCTCGATGAGGGCAAATGGGTTCGTGTCTCCGGTTGGGAAGGGGCTGAAGCGGCCAAACAAGAGGTCAGCAACTCAGTTAAGATGTTCCAGGATGCACCGGAAAAACCAAACTTTTAAAGCGTCAGGGTGCCAAGCTTTCCATGCAGGAGTGAAGTATGAAGGTCTGTATCGTATCTGACAGTCATGACCATATTCCGCTGTTGGACGCCGCAGTGGAATCGGCCAAGGCCGATGGTGCGGAAGCGGTACTTCACTGTGGTGACGTTGTAGCTCCAAGCACCCTCCACTGCCTGCAGAAATATGGCCTGCCGGTCCATGTGATTCACGGCAACAACAGCGGTGATCTGTATACCCTGGCGCGGCTGGCCAATAATGATGACAGCCACATCCACTACCACGGCATGGATGCCGGGGTGGAGCTGGCCGGGCGGAAGATCTTCCTGGTCCACTACCCCCACTACGCAAAGGCGATGGCGGCAACCGGTGACTGGGATCTGGTCTGTTGCGGACACAGCCACAAGCTGAGTTTCGAACAGTTCACCAATATCAGAGGCGGCACCACTCATCTGGTCAACCCGGGAACCATCGGTGGGGTGGGAAAATCCCCAGCCACCTTTGTGATGGCGGATCTGCAGGATATGACCTTCGAAGCCCGGGAGGTTTCCAAACAGATCGAGCGGGAGGCGGGTTACTGATGGCGGAATTCACCCATTTCAACGCCTCTGGCGAAGCCCACATGGTGGATGTTGGCGACAAAGCCTCAACCCGCAGAAAAGCGGTGACTGAGGGCCACATCTCGATGCAGCCGGAAACCCTTGAAATGGTCATCGAGGGTCGCCACAAAAAGGGGGATGTGCTGGGTATCGCCCGGGTAGCCGGCATTATGGCGGCGAAGAGAGCGCCAGACCTGATACCCCTCTGCCACCCACTGGCGATCACCAAGGTCGAGATCGATCTGCAAGCCGATCGGCAAAGCAGCACCATCCACTGCCGCACCCATGTGGAGACCATTGGTCAGACCGGTGTCGAGATTGAAGCGCTCTGTGCCACCCAGATCGCCTTGCTGACCATCTATGACATGTGCAAGGCGGTGGACCGGGGCATGGCGATCCACCAGGTACAGCTGATGGAGAAGAGTGGCGGAAAATCAGGAACCTGGGAAAGGAGTGATTAAAGTTTATTTGCCACCTGCCGTATATGTTTGTGCATTTACGTGAAGCCTGTCACAATCTAACACTGCCAAATTGACAGACTATTAGTAACTTTCTGAGTAGTAAGGATGCACAAATGGGTAAATTCGTAGAGTGGTCCGATGCCTTGAGCGTCGGTATCGAAGAGATCGATGAACAGCATAAGATGCTGGTCGATCTGGTCAACAAAATGCATGAAGCGATTCATCAACGCCACGGCAGTGATGTTGTCAAAAGCATCCTGGGCGACCTTGCAGAATACACCCGCATCCATTTTGCCGTGGAAGAGAGCCTGATGCGGATCCTCAATTATCCCGGTTATGAAGAGCACAAAGAGGTCCACGAGGAGCTGCTCGAATCGGTTTCGGATCTGCTCGACAAGGTTGCTGCCGGCAAGACAGCCATCGGTTTCGAGCTGATGCACTTCCTCAAGACCTGGCTGACCAAACACATCATGGAAGAGGATATGCAGTACAGCAGCTTCTTCATCCAGGCCGGCGCACAACCAAAACTGGGTAAGAAATCCTGGATTCAGAGACTCTGGGGCTAGTTGCCTAACACCCATACAGGCTAGAATCGAGGGTTCATTGAGCTAGGAAGAACATGAACCCTTACTACCATCGGGCGCACTTTCTTAAAAGTGCCGCCAAACTCTCCCAATCACCTGCAGACGAAGGCTACGAAGTCGCTTTTGCCGGCCGCTCCAATGCGGGCAAATCGAGCGCACTGAATACCCTCTGCAGCCAGAAATCCCTGGCGCGCACCAGTAAAACGCCAGGCAGGACCCAGCTGTTGAACTTCTTTGAACTGGACGAGCAGCGCAGGCTCGTTGACCTGCCCGGCTATGGCTATGCAAAGGTCGCAGAGTCGGTGAAAAAGCAGTGGCAAAGGAGCCTCGCAAACTATATTGAGCAACGCAAGTGCCTCAGAGGGTTGATCCTGCTGATGGATATTCGGCATCCACTCACTCCCTATGACTTGCAAATGCTGCAGTGGAATACCCATCACGGCCTGCCTACCCATATTCTGCTGACCAAGGCGGACAAGCTCAAAACCGGAGCGGCAAAGAGCACTCAGCTGAAGGTGCAGCGAAGCCTGAGCGATCACCCGGAAATTTCCGTTCAACGCTTCTCTTCTCTGAAGAAAGAGGGCATCGAGACCTGTCATCAGGTTCTGGACATTTGGTTCGAACTGCCAGATCCAGCGGATGAGTGAGTCCATTTTGCAGCTCAGCCATACCCCGCGAATCCACAAATACCCCAAGCCCAACTAAGCACGCCAGCCCCCGCAAACAACCCTGGGATCGATATCCACAATCACTTTAGCCTCGATCCGCCGGGTAGAGGTGGTGCTGATGACAACTTGTCAGGCAATAAATTCGCAAACAGGATAAGGACTTACAAAAAATAGGGCAGGTTCAGCCTGTCAGATTGACAGTTAAATGGATCTGCAGGCAGGCCTTCTGGGAGGCCTACCTGGCCATCTTTTCATCCCATCACAGACTTATCAGATACCAGCTAACTCTTTGTTAAATCTGAGATAAGTAGCATTCCAACAAGAAAATTTCCAATCCGCTCCAACCTCTCAGCCCAAGAGTTGGTGCACTTATTGAATGAGGAGTCTGTTTACTGCGATTCATAAAAAAAACATTCTTGAGGGAGAAGATCACCATGAAAGTCAAAAAAATAACCCAAGCCATGATTCTGCTCATAACCAGTGGCGCCTTGAGTATTCCTCAAGTCCACGCACAAATGAGTCAGAACAATATGTATGGTATGGGGGGCATGAGCGGGATGTCCGGCATGGGTGGTATGGGCGGCATGTCCGGTATGGGTGGTATGAGCGGGATGTCCGGCATGGGTGGTATGAGCGGCATGTCCGGTATGGGTGGCATGAGCGGCATGTCCGGCATGGGTGGTATGAGCGGCATGTCCGGTATGGGTGGTATGAGCGGCATGTCCGGTATGGGTGGTATGAGCGGTATGTCCGGCATGGGTGGTATGAGCGGCATGTCCGGCATGGGGGGCATGAGCGGCATGTCCGGCATGGGGGGCATGAGCGGGATGTCCGGCATGGGTGGCATGAGCGGGATGTCCGGCATGGGTGGCATGAGCGGGATGTCCGGCATGGGTGGAACGTATGGCACTTACCGTGTAACACCTCAAGGAATTCAACTCTATCCAACTGGTATGAGCGGCATGTCCGGCATGGGCGGAATGAGTGGAATGTCCGGTATGGGTGGCATGAGTGGAATGTCCGGCATGGGCGGTATGAGTGGGATGTCCGGCATGGGCGGGATGTCCGGCATGGGCGGTATGTCCGGCATGGGCGGCATGAGTGGAATGGGCGGCATGGGTGGCATGAGTGGAATGTCCGGCATGGGCGGGATGTCCGGCATGGGCGGGATGTCCGGCATGGGTGGCATGAGTGGAATGTCCGGTATGGGCGGCATGAGCGGGATGTCCGGCATGGGCGGTATGAGCGGGATGTCCGGCATGGGCGGTATGTCCGGCATGGGCGGCATGAGTGGAATGTCCGGCATGGGCGGCATGAGCGGAATGTCCGGCATGGGCGGCATGAGTGGAATGTCCGGCATGGGCGGAATGTCCGGCATGGGCGGAATGTCCGGCATGGGCGGAATGTCCGGCATGGGCGGTATGTCCGGCATGGGCGGCATGAACGGGATGTCCGGCATGGGCGGTATGTCCGGCATGAACGGGATGTCCGGCATGAGCGGTATGTCCGGTATGGGGGGCATGTCTGGGATGAGTGGTATGGCCGGAATGGACGGTATGGGCGGCCAGCAGAGCCGTGCCTGGTACCAATTCTGGCGATAAGCAAGGGTGCTCCTCACCGAGCTATTGAAACAACATGGCTGCCATCGGATTCACGGTGGCAGCCTATTCATTGCGCCAGCAATATGCAGTGCAATCCTGTGGCGGCCCTGGCGACAACAGAATGTTAGATAGCGTAAGAGAGAAGCAAAAAAACGAGACTCAATGCGAAGTCTGCCCGATACGCAGCATGGCTTTGTTCAAGCGTGTTCCAGAGGATCAACTGGGAAAAACACAGAATCACCGCTCTTCTCAGATGACCTACGAGGCAAAATCGCACCTCTACCATGAAGGGGAAACGAGCGCTCATGTCTACACGCTTTTCAGTGGTTGTGTGAAATTATATAAGACCTTAAAAAACGGCAAGATCCAGGGACTGCGGTTTGCCACGCCAGGAGATTTTTTAGGCTTCCAGGGCGACCTGGAAGGGGCAATGCATCATGGCGCAGTCGCCCTCACGGATATCACAGTGTGTGCTTTTCCAAAGGATGAGGTTTACAGAATGATCTGTGAGCATAAGGATATCGCATCCGAGTTAATCATGAAAAACGCCAAGATGATGGCTTTCTGTCAGGAGCATTTAGCCAGTACAGGAGCCAAAAGCGCGGTAGAGAGCATCGCTTTTACACTGATTGAATTCAATCATCGCCTTAAACAGCTCAACAAGACCAACAAATTATCCGATGATAACGATCCGATTGACTTACCGATCACTCAGGAAGATCTTGCAGATGCCGTTGGCTTGACAGCTATTCATGTGAACAGAACACTCAAACAACTCAAACAGGATAACCTGATTGCTTGCGGCAAAGGAAAGATACAGGTTTTGAATGAAGAAAAACTCAAGTTGCTCGCCCACTTTGATCCGAATTGCCTGCATGTAAGCAATATTCTTTAATCAGTTTCAATTTCAACCTGTCTCTTAGGGCCTGTTAACACTAATCCAATACGCCCTGCTGTTATTTTCAACTCAATTTTTGTGCCCTTCGCTTGATAAATCTTATTGGCTAAAAAAGCCAACCAGAAAAACGCTTTTGTAAGTGTGGTTATTTTGTCATCAGATTTTCGAAAATCATTAACATAAGTTAATTACAACCTCCCCACTGAACAATAGCATTCACTCGTGTCAGAAAAATCTCACCCATGAGAATCTCACAAAAATAAACTGACCAATCGTTTCACAAGCACTAATTACAGATTCAACAGCAGTTTGGTTGTCTAGCAATAGAGTTACTTTCGGATGTTGAAGGTTATTGCGTTAGCGGCAAACCAGCACAATAACGAAATCACTGTTACTCATAGATTGTATGAGTAGCTGAGGAGATTGCTATGAAACAAAGCCAAACGGCACTCATATTACGGATTATGAGTTTGATGCTTTGTGTTACACAGATTCAGGCAAAGGATGCAGAAGACCCAGAACATGACTATCTTGGCTCCCGCTGGGACCCAATTCACTTCAAACCTGCCATAGATCAGGCCAGCGATGAGCAGTGCCTCAAATGCCACCAGGAGATCCTGAAAAGAACGACTCGAAGCGAATCGCCAGCAGGAATCAAATCAGAAGAGAGTATTGCCTGGTATCAGACCAACCAGAACTATAGCGGCCCCCAAGAGACATTTCATCGTCGCCATCTGGTTACCCCTGAAGCCAGACGCTTCATGCAATTCAAATGCATCACCTGTCACCAGGGACATGACCCAAAAGATGAAGTTTCGGGCAGCTCGGAAACAGCCCAATCCGGGCTGATTTTACGCAAGAGTGTTGATCCCGATATCTGCCTGATGTGCCACGGGAGTTTCGATTACAAAGTGATGTCAGGTCTATCCGGTGATTGGCCTGAAGTCGCCGCTAAGTTTGAAAATGATTGTGTTACTTGTCACAAGGAGTATCGGACTGTCCGGCATAAATTGAACTTTCTAAATGAATATGAAATTGAAAATTTGCAAGCCAATGAGAGCGACCTTTGTTATGGCTGTCATGGGGGGCGCGCCTGGTATGCCATTCCCTACCCCTATGTAAGACGTCCCTGGTTGCAAAGAATGCCGGGGGCACTACCTGAGTGGGCAAAAAACCGTCCCACAAAATACGATGCTCGCTTCACGAATTAGTCTCGACAACCAACATTTGCTGTGACAAAAACCGGAACGGTGACGATGATAAAGAAACAGGTACTTAGCAAGCTGATCAACTCATCCCTGAATCAGCAACGCAGAAATTTTCTCAAGGCATCAGCAACTGGTTTTGCAACATTGGCTGCTGGCGGGCTTGTCAAAATTAACAAAGCAAAAGCACAAGCGTATCAACCCTATCCTACCGACAACCAATTGGAAACGGTTGTAACCAGTTGTGCGCATAACTGCGGTTCACGTCATATGCTGGTAGCGCATAAACAGAATGATGTGATTGTGCGGCTCTCTTCGGATGATGGACGCTATCAGCGAGACGGTTGCTACGGTAAGGATACGGATGAAGAACCTCAGCTCAGGGCCTGTCTTCGCGGCAGGGCCTACCGGGAACGCATCTACTGCGCCGAAAGATTACTCTATCCAATGATGCGTGTCGGTGAAAGAGGATCAGGAAAATTCAAACGTGTCTCCTGGGATGAAGCGCTGGATTTCATTGCCAATAAACTGATCGAAATAAAAGCTCAATATGGATCTCAGGCGATACTAGATCAAAGTTATGCTGGCGCCTCTTATGGTGTTTTACATAAATCAGATCAGATCGAAGGTTTACAGGGGCGCTTTCTGGGAATGTTTGCCTGTCGCACAAGCTGCTGGTCCGTTCCCTCCTATCAGGGCACTACCACCAGTTCACGTTGGACCTTTGGAACCATCGAAGACGGCAACGAAGATGATACTTTCGCCCATTCGAAACTCATGATCATGTGGGGCTGGAACCCTGCGTATACATTTCATGGCGGCAATACCATCTATTACATGCGTAAGGCGAAACAGAACGGCTGTAAGTTCGTCGTTATCGATCCCCTATACACTGATACAGCAGCCACTTTCGATGCCTGGTGGATTCCAATCAAGCCCAATACCGATGCCGCAATGATGGCGGGCATGGCGCATTACATCTTCACCAACAATCTGCAGGATCAGGAATTCATTGATAAGTTTGTGCAGGGCATGGATGCAGGCACCATGCCTGAGTGGTCGAAAAATTCCCCCAACGGCACGGAGAATTTCAAGGACTATATCCTGGGCAAATATGATGGCCAGCCAAAAACACCCGAGTGGGCTGAAACGATCTGTGGCGTCAAGGCAGCAGACATCAGAAAGCTTGCTGACATGTATGCCAAAACCAAACCAGCCGCACTCAAAGCGTGCTGGGGGCCGGGACGCAACGACTACGGTGAACAGTATAATCGTATGGCGGCAGCACTACAGGCGATGACCGGTAATATCGGCGTACTCGGCGGCTGCGCCGAAGGTGTGGGCAAGGCCTGGCATGCTGAAGGGGTTGCCCACCCATACGACAGTTATTCCAATATCTGGTTCTCATCGATCAAATCGGACCGTTGGGCTCATATCGTCAACAACTATCCCAACGTAACCCGTCAGGAAGCGGGACTCTGGCCACGTGATGACAATCTTGATGGAGTGATTCCCAATATTCGGGGGATATTCTATCAAGGATCAAACTGGTTCAACCAACTCACCAATATCAATGCAGAGATCGAAGCCATCAATAAATTGGACCTGGTGGTTTGCCTCGATCAGACGATTACAACATCCGGCCTCTATTCCGATGTATTACTGCCAATCTGCACACACTTCGAAAGGCATGATGTCGCCCTACCCTGGTACAAAGGCCACTACTATATACACAGGCCTAAAGTGATCGAACCATTGGGTGAAAGCAAATCTGACTTCCAGGTGTTTACGGAACTTGCCTATCGCCTGGGCAACATGACCGGAATGGGCGATAAGTTCGGCCAGGCTTACAACCCGAAAGCCACACGCGACTATTGGAACAATCCAGATCCTGTCGACGAGGACTATCTGCGTACCTGGTGGGAAGAGCGTGTGATGCATCATCAACATGTTGAGATGCCTTGGGTCGAGTTCAAAAAACACGGCGTCTACAAAGTCAAACTTGAGCGTCCGCATATCGCCTTTCAGGATCAGGTGGAGCTTGGTCTACCATTTCAAACCCCATCGGGAAAAATTGAGATTCTGTGTGACGAATTGGCCCGCATCAATGACTGGACAAAAACACGTTACGGTTATCATATACCTTCAATTCCAAAGTGGATAGAACCTTTCGAATCCCTCAATCACCCAACCAAAACAAAAAAGTATCCCTTTCATTTGATCACACCGCATCCGCGACATAGAACACATTCGATTTTCAATAACAGCGCCATCCTGAGAGAGACCTATGATCAGGAGATCACAATCAATGCCAGTGACGCGAAGAAGCTTGGCATCTCTACAGGGGACAAGATTGAAGTCTGGAACGATCGTGGCAGATTGGTGGTGCCGGCTTATGTGACACAAAGATGCTTACCCGGCGTCGTCGCGATCCCCGAAGGCGCATGGATCGACCTTGACAGCAAAGGCATAGATCGCGCCGGCAATCCCAACATGCTCAGTGCAGACACACCCAGTCCTGCAGGATCATTTGCCTACAACACCATACTCGTCAACATACGTAAAACCACACTACAACATCGTGCGGGCTGGGATGAAACATCCGTATCCAGAACCCATGTCTTTGGCCGCGACATCTAGTTGACCAACAGGAATTCATCCACATGAAAAAGTCCCTGGATAAATCAAAAGTAAAAGCAGCGGTCAAACGGCGCAAGCAACAGGTCTACACGCCCGTTGACCCGCAACAACAACTTGGCTTCATACATCATAATGTCGACTGTATCGGTTGCCGTGCCTGCGAGATTGCCTGTAAAGATAAAAACGGACTGGCACCAGGACCACGCTTCCGCAGAGTCAGCTACATCGAGGGTGGTGATTTTCCCGATGTTTATGCTTATAAAGTCAATATGTCGTGCAACCACTGCGCACAACCTGCCTGTCTGCCAACCTGTCCAACAGGTGCTATTTTCAAACGTCAACAAGACGGCATTGTCGATATTGACTCTTCACTCTGTATCGGTTGCAGACGTTGTGAAGCCGCCTGTCCATACGGCGCACCTCAATTTGATGCCAGCGATAATCTGGTAAAAAAATGCAACATGTGCGTTGACGAGATCGATGCCGGACGCAAACCTTATTGCGTGATGGCCTGCATGATGCGGGTATTGGATATCGGCCCAATCGATCAACTCGATAGCGGTAATTTAGATACCACAGCGATTGGGCCAAATGACAAGCCTGTCAGACAGGTCAAGAACATGGCTGATCCAAAACTGACCAACCCTTCGATTCGTTTCATTGCCCACAGCAAAGGCAACGTGGATAACGATAACTCTTAACGTAACAACATTGAATCAATTACCCAGGAGTCAATGAATGCTGCTTAAAACTGTATTGATACTCTTACTGCTACTACCCGCTCTTTGTCAGGCTTTGAATATCGAGAATGGCAAAAGGATCAACAGAAGCTGTGCACTCTGTCACGGTGACTATGGTCAGGGGACACCGGGCACCATGTCTCCAAGATTGGCCGGCTTACCCGCCGACTACCTGGAAAAAGAACTCAAATACTATCGTTCCGGTGAGCGACGTTACGCTCCCATGGTTATCGCATCCTCTATCAAAAAAATGACTGATGAAGATATCAGGGATATTTCAGAATACCTGGCCGGGGTCAATTTACGCAATCTCAACCTGCCCAAAATTCCAGAATACCCCAATGGCAAACCCAACAAAGGCAAAGAGATATTCAACGATGAATGCAAATCCTGCCACAAGAAAACAGGCTTGGGTAAACCTAAAAAGGACATCCCACCGGTAGCCGGTCAATACGGTAGTTATATCTTCAGCCAAATCAAGAAATTTCAGGACAAGCAACGCCACCATGACGATGACCCTGAGGACGATACATTCGATGACTACGCTGACACTGAGATCGATGACATTATCGCCTATGTCACAACGCTACCCGCACATCCACCTCTACCTGCATCAGAAGAGTTTTCGGTAGGCATGTCGGACGTAATGGACAGTATGGGCATGGTTGGTATGGTACAGGGAGGTGACCAGAGTGATCTCAATATCTCCGGGCAATTCAGAGTAACACCCTCAGGCGACATTGTTCTCAAGCCTCTCAACCAGGATATGCGCTCGATCGCCGGCCTATCCGGTAACTTCAGAATCACTCCAACAGGCATACTGTTCATGCCCAATTAACTTTAAAAGACTCTAACAGTATGCGTTTATCGATTGGAAACCATTTTGCAAGTGAAGAGACCTGCCTCTATTTTCATCGGCCCAGGAGAGACGACAATGAAATCATTCAATAAATATAATCTCTGCTTTTTAGCTTTATTACTCCTTTCACTTGATCTGACCGCGGGCGAAGACCCTGAGGTAGAGATTGCCGATATCTATCAATCCGTCATAAAAATGAGTCTTGCCAGTGGTGTCAGCCTGGCTGATGCTGGTGAAGCCATGACATCCAAAGCGGCTGAATTGAACCTACGCCTTGTGGGACGCCAGAAGGTGCATGAAGCGGTACGAGCCCGTGGATTGAAGTCACCGCATCTGGAGATTCTGCAATTCTGTGACCCGGAGGATGCGGTACAGATGGTGGTCAGTGACCCTCTCTATTCAGCCTATATGCCATGCCGTATATCTTTGGTGGAGGACCAGAACGGCAAGGCCTGGCTCTATATGCTCAACTTGGACATGTTGATCAACAGCGCCTCCCTCCCCCCTGAATTGCAGACCATCGCAATTCGAGTCAATCAAGCGATGCTTGCGGTGATGACGGCGGGTGCAACCGGAGAGTTCTAGTAATGAAACAGTGGCCAAACGGTTAGCACTCAGCCTACATACTGGACCAATGACTGGAAACCCTGAATAGATTACGGATCACTCATGGAACACTGGATCAAAATTATCGATAAACAGTTAGCCAAAAAAAAAGAGTGGTCTGGATTGATCGTCGCCTTTCCTGAATATCGCCCAGATCTACTCAAAACCCTGGCGAATGAACTGAACTATTCCTTTTACGACTATCGCGAGGCCGAGATGGCGCCGCTTGGCATGAAGGCCGCCGAGCTGACCCTTGCTGAACTCGACCGTACTCTATACAAAACGATCCAGGCAGGGCCCACGGTACTGCACAATATTGAATCGTTACTGCTCTCCAAACAGAATCAGTCGGTGATAACCTGGCTAACGGAATTCAGTACCAAACCCTGGGGACATAATGTGGTGCTACCGGTTGTCATTCTGGCCGACGTGGCGCTCAATCTACAGCCGGATGCCGTCGTCGATCTCACTCAAACCACATTTCCTGAACAGTCACTGATCTCTCGCCTGATGCACTGAAGTTGGGTTATCGCAGAAACCTCTCTACAGACACAATGGGTCTGTCTGCAATCAAATACCTCACAAAGCATGCGTAATGGGCTCGAGGCAATCCTGCCCGAAAGAGATTGAAGTGATTATTAAAGGCTAAAAAAAGTGGCCCCATCAGCCTAAGGGGAGAGACTGATGGGGCCGGATCTTCCCGGATGGGGTCACCGGGAAGGGGTGGGTCGCAAAGGGAGGAAAGCGACCCGTGCCGTACGACTTACAGAATCTCTGACTGGGTTGCCGGGAAAAAGTTCAGCAAGATACTCAACTATTTTACAATTCCCTCAATGGGCCTGGTCCCAGTTGTCGCCTACGCCAACTTCCACCAGCAGGGGCACATCGAGTTTCGCCGCCCCCTGCATACGCTCCGTCAGCACACGCTTGGCTTCATCCAGATAGCCCGGCTCAACCTCAAAGACCAACTCATCGTGCACCTGCATCAACATCTGCACCGGCGGCTTCTCCCCTTCAATCCACTCGTCGACTGCAAGCATGGCCCGCTTGATGATATCCGCTGCGGTGCCCTGCATGGGCGCATTGATGGCCGTGCGTTCAGCGGCTGTACGGCGCTGGTGATTGCGGGCGTTGATATCGGGCAGATAGAGGCGACGACCGAACAGGGTCTCCACATAGCCCTGTTGATGGGCCTGCTCACGGATTCGATCCATAAATTCAGCCACACCGGGGTAGCGGTCGAAATAGAGGTCGACATACTCCTGGGCCGCCTTGCGCTCGATACCCAGCTGACGCGCCAGTCCGAAGGCCGACATGCCGTAGATCAAGCCAAAATTGATCGCTTTGGCTGAACGGCGCTGATCTGAGCTCACCGCTTCCAGGTCGGCACCGAAAACCTCTGCCGCCGTGGCGGTATGGATGTCCTTACCCTCTGAAAAGGCCTTTAACAGCCCCTGGTCCTGTGACAGGTGGGCCATGATGCGCAGTTCGATCTGGGAATAGTCGGCCGCCACCATCTTCCAGCCGGCCTGGGGTATAAAGGCCTGCCGGATTCGACGCCCCTCCTCGCTGCGAATCGGGATATTCTGCAGATTCGGATCGGTAGAGGAGAGTCTGCCGGTGGCAGCGACAGCCTGATGGTAGGAGGTATGCACCCGCCCCGTGGTCGGATTGACCATCTCGGGTAGCTTATCGGTGTAGGTGGATTTGAGTTTAGCCAACCCCCGATGCTGCAGGATCACCGACGGCAGTTGATGCCCCTGATGGGCCAGTTCAACCAGCACCGACTCGGCAGTGGACGGTGCCCCTTTTGGGGTTTTACTGATCACCGGCAGCTGCAGCTCATTGAAAAAGACCTCACCGATCTGCTTTGGCGAGCCCAGATTGAAATTGTGCCCAGCCAGCGTATAGGCCTGCTGCTCCAGCTCATGCAGCTGCCGGGCAAAGGCGTCACTCTGCTCGCGCAGCATGGTGCTATCGACGCTGACCCCGTTACGCTCAATGCGCGAGAGTACCGGTACCAGTGCCACCTCCAGCTCATTGAAGAGTTTTGTAAGTGAAGACTCACTTTCAAGTTTTGGCCAGAGTGTCTCGTGCAGTCTTAAGGTTACATCCGCATCTTCAGCGGCGTAGGGTGAGGCTTGATCCAGCTCGATCTGATTGAAGGTGAGCTGTTTTTTGCCCTTCCCGGCAATATCTTCAAAATGGATTGTGGCGTGGTTCAGATAGTTTTTCGCCAACGAATCCATGTCATGGCGGGTTGCGGTGGAATCGAGTACATAGGACTCCAGCATGGTGTCAAACGCAATACCCCGCATCTGGATGCCGTAGCGGGCCAGCACGCTCATATCGTATTTCAGATTCTGACCCACTTTTTTCTGCTCAGGATCCTCCAGCAGTGGTTTGAGCTGCTGCAACACCCACTCCAGGGGAAGCTGTTCGGGGGCCCCCGGATAGTCGTGGGCGAGGGGCACATAGGCCGCCTCTCCCGCTGAGATGGCAAAGGAGATACCCACCAGTTCCGCCTGCATGTAGTCGAGACTGGTCGTCTCCGTATCAAAAGCGAACAGTTCGCTCGATCTCAGACGTTCTACCCATTTGAGCAGCTCCGCCTGGCTGAGGATGGTTTGATAATCGGTCTCGACAGCGACTTCCGGCTCCGCTTGCGGGGCCTCCTGCCCGGCATCCTCCAGGCTTGCCAGCAGGCGGCTCGACTCCATACGCTGAAAATGGCTTCTCAGCAGATCTGTGTCCTGTTTGCCGATGCTGTGGTCTGTGGGAGCCTGATCGAGCGCCACATCCAGTTTGATTGTCGCCAACTCTCTCGACAATGGCAGCTGTTCCAGACTAGATCGGAGATTATCGCCGATTTTCCCACCTATCTCATCCGCATGACTGATCAGCTCATCGAGCGTTTCGTAGCTTTTAAGCCATTTTGCGGCGGTTTTCGGACCACACTTGGGCACACCCGGGATATTGTCCGCACTGTCCCCCACCAGGGCCAGATAATCGATGATCTGGTCAGGCCTGACACCGAACTTATCCACCACTCCCTGTTGATCCGTGGTGGTCTCGGACATGGTGTTGACCAGGCTGACCGAGGGATTGACCAGCTGAGCCATATCCTTGTCACCCGTGGAGATCACCGTCTCCATTCCGGCCTCCGTGGCCTGCACAGCCAGGGTGCCGATCACATCATCCGCCTCCACCCCAGCCACCATTACCAGCGGCAGTCCCATGGCCTGAACGATTTCATGCAGGGGTTCGATCTGGCAACGCAGATCTTCCGGCATCGGCGGCCGGTTGGCCTTGTACTCCGGATAGAGCTCATTGCGGAAGCTGCCTCCAGGCGCGTCGAAGACCACCGCCATATAGTGCGGCTGATAATCACCGATCAGGCGACGCAGCATGTTGAGCACCCCGACAATCGCTCCTGTCGGCTCTCCCTGAGAGTTACTGAGGTCCGGAAGGGCGTGGTAGGCGCGAAACAGGTAGGATGACCCATCAACCAGAACAAATGGCGGCTTATCTGACATAACTTACTGTTAATCCTATGAAATTTAGATCTTGAGTGGCGATCCAGGCTGCTCATATTAGCGGAAAACAGAGTGCCTTGTCGCCTCTGCAGGACGATTTTCCAAGCCTCGACAACATTCCTTACTATTTTTCTTGGTCTTTATTCAGATCTGATCTATCTTTAATTTCGTGGGGCACAAAAAAACCCAATAAAACGACCACTAAAAATACAACCACCACCACTGGAGAATACCAATGCCCGAGATGAATCCTATGGCTGTGGAGAACAGCAATACACCCGAAGGCTTCGAGGATTGGACAGAGCAAAGAGCCATCGAGCTTGCCGCCGAAGAGAGTATCGAATTGACCGATGCCCATTGGGAAGTGATCCATTTCCTACGCAGTCACTGTGAAGAGAATGGTGCCACCTGCAGCGCCAGACTGGTACTCAAAGCCATGACCGGACAGGTTAAAGACCGGGGTGGCAAGAAATATCTCTACAGCCTCTTCCCGAGAGGCCCGGTAGTACAGGCCTGCAAGATTGCCGGCATCCCCCTGCCACCCTATTCACTGGATCTGTCATTTGGCAGTGTTCACTGATTGCTAAACCAACAATGATGAAAGAGGGGCGAAAAGCCCCTCTTTTTTTTGCCGCGCAATCGATCCGCTTTCAATCTGGCAGCTGACTCAAACGCCACCGGTAGCCGGAACCACCATATTGCCAGCATTTGGCCGTTTACGAATCGGCGGTGGCCCCGCCTCCAGGCTCGCCAGCGTCATGGGACCGACGATGCCATCGGCCACCAATCGTCGACTTGCCTGATACTGCTTGACCCGACTATCGGTCTTAGGCCCAAAGATACCATCGACCCAGAGCGGGGGAGGGGGCATTCGCGCATTCAGCAGATTCTGCACATAGGCAACGGCAAGACCTGAGGTACCTCTTTGCGGATATTTTTTTCTACCATAGTGCTGCTGGTTACCTTTATCCCCTAGGTCGGGCAAGTCGGCTTTTTCCATCGCGCGTCTCCTCGCAGGTTTCGATTTTTTGTCCGCCAGCAAGGCTTAGAGCCGATACAAGCAGACGTGTTATAGCTGCAACAATTATCTTCTTGTGTAATTCGAGCTGAAGATCAATTCAGCCCTGCAGAGCACTTTGTCAGCCTATGAATGTTAATAATATATGATGGCGTTCAATAATGAAGGTGAATAAAACACCGGGGAAAATGCGTAAAATTTACTTTTTTGTGCTGATAATCCGGGGATATTTGGGATCTCTCCCTGATCGATCCAAGGGGAAGGCAAACTGCGTCCATTCAAGCAGAGCCTTTGTGCTGGAAAAACATTCAGTCACTACTTGCACCAGCGATCAACATCCGCCTTCAACCGCTGCATGTGGCTTTTACGCTCGGCATCGTTGAGATAACTTTTCTGCCCGTCTTTCTTATAGTTGTAGATACCGGATGCACGGATATGTGAGTTATAGCGGTCTTTCGCATAGATGCACTTTTTGTTTCTTTTTTCCCGCTCCTGTTTTGCTTTCTGCTTGGCCTCCTTCTTCTCGCTGCGCTCCTCTTCAAAGGCATCGAGCATTTTTCTCATCTTCTGCTGCCGTTGCTGAGGTGATTCCGCAGAGGAACCGGAGGAGGGGGTCTGCTTGATCTTCACCTCGGTGGAGGATTCGGAAACAGGGCGATCGCTGAAGTGTACCCGCCCATGCTCATCGGTCCATTTATAGACACCCGCACAGAGGCTCTGAGAAAAGATGGCACTGAACAGCATCACCGGTAATAGATATTTCATCGTCAATTCCTTGATCAAGAGATAAGTCCTGCAAAAGCTGATTCAACAGCCGTTCCTTGAATAGACTAACAAAAAAACATCCGGAACAATACGCAAGCCTGGTCACACCAAGCCGGCCGAATTAATGCCCGCAGACCATGCAACAAGAGTAAAAATCCTTATTTGCGTTTATTGGCGTTGATTCGCGGACTGAATAAAAAAGGGCGCCGAAGCGCCCTTTGCGTAGTCAATCCCATCAAGATGAGATCAGAGTCCGGACCCCCGATTACCCGTGAATTCCGGATAGGCTTCCATGCCACATTCCCCGAGGTCGACGCCTTCGTACTCCTCCTCTTCGCTCACACGGATACCCATGATCACTTTGAGGACCAGCCATACGATGAAGCTGGCGATGAAAGTCCAGGCGAAGATGACGCCAAGTCCCAGGAACTGTGCACCGAATGCGGCATCGGTATTGGAGAAAGGCACGGCAATCAGGCCCCACATGCCAACCACACCATGCACCGAGATCGCACCAACAGGATCGTCGATCTTGATCTTATCCATGGTAATGATGGAGAAGACCACCAGGATACCGCCGATGGCGCCAACAATGGTTGCCCAGAGAGGAGTCGGTGCCAAAGGTTCAGCAGTGATCGCCACCAGGCCGGCCAGTGCACCATTCAATGCCATGGTCAGATCAGCCTTACCGAACAGGGCACGGGCGGTCAGCAGCGCAGCAATCACACCACCGGCAGCCGCCGCATTGGTGTTGACGAATACCGCAGCTACCGCATTGGCCTCGCCGATGTCAGAGACTTTCAGCTCGGATCCACCGTTGAAGCCGAACCAGCCCAACCAGAGGATGAAGGTACCCAGAGTTGCCAGCGGCATGTTGGCGCCAGGAATGGCGTTTACCCGACCGTCAGCGGAGTATTTACCCTTACGAGCGCCGAGCAGGATGACACCGGCCAGAGCGGCAGAAGCACCACACAGATGCACCACGCCGGAACCAGCAAAGTCATTGAAGCCGGCTGCATCCAGGAAACCGCCGCCCCACTTCCAGTAGCCCTGCAGAGGATAGATAACACCGGTCATCACCACGGCGAAGAGCAGGAATGACCACAGCTTCATACGCTCAGCCACGGCGCCTGAGACGATCGACATGGCGGTAGCCACGAAGACCACCTGGAAGAAGAAGTCTGACATACCAGAGTAGTAGGTATCGCCATTGCTGGCCAGTACGTCTTCGACACTGTTGTCACCGCCGAACATGAAACTCAGGTCCAGTGCAGGGAAGATGCCGTTGCCGTCAGCCGGATACATGATGTTGTAGCCCATCAGCATGTACATGATACAGGCGATAGCAAACAGGGCGACGTTTTTGGTAAGGATTTCAGCAGTATTCTTAGCTCGGACCAGACCGGCCTCGAGCATGGCGAAACCTGCTGCCATCCACATTACGAGTGCACCTGACACCAGAAAATAGAAGGTGTCCAGCGCGTAGCTTAAATGTGTAATCGCTTCCACGATACTCTCCAGAAAGTAGTTACAAATCGGTTACAGTGCTTCAGAACCGGTTTCACCAGTACGCACACGGACCACCTGTTCCAGCGCGGTGACAAAGATCTTGCCGTCACCAATCTTGCCGGTCTTGGAGGCATTGGTAATGGCTTCGACGACCTGGTCGACAATGCTGTCATCCACCGCGATCTCAACTTTGATCTTGGGTAGAAAATCGACCACGTACTCGGCGCCACGGTAGAGTTCGGTATGACCCTTCTGCCGTCCGAATCCCTTCACCTCGGTGACGGTAATGCCGGCCACACCGACGTCAGAGAGCGCTTCTCTGACATCATCAAGCTTGAATGGCTTGATGATTGCGGAAATCATTTTCATGCTGTTACTCCTCAGTTATCGAGTCCGCCCGAAGGCGGACGTATGATTAGTCACGAAAAAAAGGGATCACTTAGAACTCTTTTGAATAAGAGACGAAGAAACGCATATCGGAGTCTTCACCCGGGGCGTCGGTATCATCCAGGTCGGTGTCAGAGAGACTGAAGGTCACATCACCGAAGTCACCGGCTGACTTGCTGACGTCGATCTGATAGTGGGTGTAATCATCCGCGTCGGCATCATCATCACCATCAGGCTCGACAAAACCAACGGTCAGACCAATCGAGAAGTCTTCGGGAAGATCGAAGCTACCGCCGATATAGAAGTAGAGGTCCTCTTCAACAGCCTCTACGGCATCTTCAGCAGAGATCACATAGGCAACACCGGCTGAGAGGAAATTCCATCCCACGTTGGCATTGACTTCAGCAAAGTCAGATTCCGAATCACTTGAGTAGGAGTAGTAGATCAGACCGGCGTCATAGCTGACGCCAGCGATTTCACCGCCATAACCGCCATAGAAATCCAACTCGTAATCATCCCAAGCCTCAGAGATCCAGGTACCGGCATAGAGGCCGCTATCGTGAGCGTAATCAACACCACCGGAGAAAGCGGTACTGTTGGCAGACTGGGTCAGGCCACGCCAGACGTAGTTACTGGTGACACCGATGTTGGCACTGATTTCAGCGGCGGCGACAGATGAGAGCCCCAGCAAAGCAACACCACAGGCCAGAGCGATTTTGTTCATTTTCATGGTTTTCAATTCCTCTACTAAACGATCATGACAAAGTTGAAATATTGGGTTCAGCTATTTCATGTGATAAGCCGAATGTGACAATTACATATCAGACTTCGTGCCAACCATTGCAACGCATTGTTTACCAAGAGAAATTTCAGAAATATCGCTTTTTTGTTACAGCCAGATAAATAAGCTATGCCTTATTTGGATTCACAAAAAGCGGGCATGCACTGCTCTGGTGCACCAAAGCGGTGCAAATAATTCAAACTGGGAGCAGGTTCACAACAGCGTCTCGTCAGAGCGACACAGGTCAATACTGTTGTAATAAAGCGACACTAAATCCGATTCAGAGGCTCTCTGGACAAGCGGTTCAACACTGGCTATTGTCTGCTGCATGATAGATTCAAAACTGATTGACGATCTGGCCCAACGGCTCGCAAACACTCTTCCAGCAGGCATTCAGAGCATGCAGGGGGATGTGATGAAGAACCTGCGTGCCGGTCTGGAGTCCGGACTGGCCCGGCTCGAACTGGTCAGCCGGGAGGAGTTCGAGGTTCAGGCGGCTGTCTTATCCCGCACACGGGAGAAACTGAAACGCCTGGAGGAACAGGTCAAAGCGTTGGAAGAACAACAGCGCTGAATGGCCCGATTGCGTCACCCAGCCAGACCGGCAGGGAGTGTTGGAAACAGTTTACGCACCATTTTTGTAACGTCGATACCGGAACCATCGACCCGCTACACCATGCAAGGAAGCCATGTCTCTCGCGATCCTCTATTCCCGTGCCCAGGAGGGCATCAACTCACCCCTGGTGACCGTCGAGGTCCATCTCGCCAACGGTCTCCCTGCACTCTCCATCGTCGGCCTGCCGGAGATGGCGGTGCGGGAGAGCAAGGATCGGGTCAGGGGCGCCCTGATCAACAGTCAGTTCGAATTTCCCGCCCGCCGTATCACCATCAATCTGGCCCCGGCGGATTTACCCAAAGAGGGGGGACGTTTCGACCTGCCGATCGCCCTGGGCATTCTCGCCGCCTCCGGGCAGATCCCGAAACAGACCCTGGATCAGTATGAGTTTGCCGGCGAGCTGGCCCTGTCGGGTCAACTGCGTCGGGTACATGGCATACTGCCCGCCGCCCTGGCTGCCCGGGATGCCAAGCGGGCGCTGATCCTTGCTGAAGAGAATGCGGCGGAAGCCGCTCTGGTCGAAGGCCTGACCTGCCAGCCCGCCACTCATCTGTTACAGGTCTGCGCTCACCTCAAAGGTCTGGAGACTCTACCGACCCAGCAAAAGGCCCTGGTCGAGTCGACATTGGAGCAGCCCGATATGGCCGATGTGATCGGTCAACATCAGGCGAAACGCGCCCTGGAGATCTCAGCGGCCGGTGCACACTCCCTACTCTACATAGGACCACCCGGAACCGGGAAGTCGATGCTGGCCGCCAGACTGCCCGGGATCCTGCCGCCGATGACCGATCAGGAGGCCCTGGAGAGTGCTGCGATCCGCTCACTTGCCCAGCAACAGCCGTTCGATGCGAGGGGCTGGAACCGACGTCCATTCCGTGCTCCGCACCATACCGCCTCTGCGGTGGCACTGGTCGGCGGTGGCAGTCATCCAAAACCAGGGGAGATCTCCCTGGCCCACCATGGGGTGCTGTTTCTTGATGAGCTGCCCGAGTATGACCGGCATGTACTTGAGGTGCTGCGTGAACCGATGGAGAACGGAAGTATTACTATCTCGCGGGCCAATCGACAGGCGGACTACCCGGCCCGCTTCCAGCTGCTCGCCGCCATGAACCCCTGCCCCTGCGGCCACCTGGGAGACGGCAGCAACCGCTGCCACTGCACGCTCGAACAGATCAGCCGCTATCGTAACCGCATCTCCGGCCCGCTGCTCGACCGCATCGATATGCATGTGGAAGTCCCCAGACAACCGATCCCGATCGGCGCCACACAGAGCAATAGCCGGGAGGAGGGGAGTGAGCAGATCCAGGCGCGGATCCTGGCCGCCAGGAGACGTCAGTATGAAAGACAGGGAAAGACCAATCAGGCCCTCGCCGGGAGTGAAATCGAGACCCATATCCACATCGACAAGCCGGGGCAGAAACTGCTGCAGAAGGCGGTCGATCAACTGGGGCTGTCGATGCGCGCCTATCACCGCATCATCAAGGTGGCCCGCACCATTGCCGACCTCGAAGCCAGCTCAGCGATCCACACCCAGCATCTGAGTGAGGCGATTGGCTATCGGCGGCTCGACCGGCGGCAGCAATACTGAGCTATCGGTTAGAAGGAGCCTTTCAACCCCTGCAGCTTGGCTCGGAAGGACTCCACCACCTGGCGGTTGTCGTCAGAGTTGAATACTACGGTCGGCACCAGCACCACCACCAGTTCCGTTCGTTTGCTGAAAGTCGACTCCTGTCCAAACAGCCAGCCAATCAAAGGCAGTTTGCTTAAGAACGGCAGACCAGAGGTGCCTTCGTTATCCCGGTCGGTGATCAGTCCCCCGAGCACAAGAACTTCTCCATTCTTTACCGCAACGGTACTGGTGATCTTCCTTGTAGAGATGGTTGGCGACCCCGAAGTACTGGATGCCACCACATCAGAGACATCACTCACCTCCTGAGTTACATCCAGAGTTACCAGCCCACCTGGATTGACCCGTGGTGTGACTTCCAGCATCACGCCGGTTTCACGATAGCTGATGCTGTTGATGATGGGTGAATCGGAATCAGTTGTGGATTGACGCTGCTGGTCGACAATCGGGACTTCATCACCCACCTGGATTGAGGCGGTCTCATTATCAAGCACCATCACAGAGGGGGAAGAGAGCACCCGGATCAGAGAGTCTTCGGCCAGAGCATTGAAGACCGCCCTCACGTCCGACGCTGAACGCAGAACAGAAAAGTTGAAGCCGGGTAGTGTGTTGCCCAATACAGCGGACGTGGTACTGCTCAGCACACCTTCACCGATATAGTTGGAACCTACATCCGAATTGAAAGCCCACTGCAGTCCATATTTGAACTCATCCTGCAGGGCCACTTCTATAATGGTTGCCTCGACCATCACTTGAAGCTGGCGTACATCCAGTTTCTCCAGGGCATCCAGCATGTTGGCGTATTGGGAAGGGGTTGCCGTGATCACCAGGGAGTTGTGTTTATCATCGGCGACAACCCTGATCTCGCTCTTGGCCTCACTACCCCCGGCGCCAAAAAAAGTCATACGAGCCACGGAGGTTGTGGATAGGCTCTTTGACTCACTGTCGGTGGAACTGCTGAGGGTTTTCTTCGTTTTGCCTGGGGCCACCTCGGCGGATTTGCTCTTTTTCTGGGTTGCTCCTGAGGCAGAGAAGAGCTGCTGCAGCATATCCGCAAGCTCCACGGCTTCCCCATTCTGAACCCGATAGACATAGAGCTTCTGCCCGGTGCCCGACTCCTGGCTGTCGACCCGGTCGAGCCTGGGTATCCACTCCGCCACCCGGTCCAGGTAGCGCTTCTGCGGGGTGACCACCAGAATCCCGCCAGCCTCATCCACAGGCACCACCCGAAACATCCCCTCCAGGGGATTGCTGTCCATGCTGCCGACAATCGCCTGCAGTTCCTTGGTCACGGTGGAGACTTTGGCGTACTTAAGGGGGAAAAAACCGACCGAGAGTCCTTCCATCCAATCCACGTCAAACAGTTGAATGGTCTCCAGCATGCTGGCCAGTTCACCACCGGTGCCACCAAGCACCAGCAGGTTACGGGTGGCGTCGACCCGGATAACGCTGTTGACCGGCGCCAGGGGCTGGAGGATCTGGGCCATCTCCCGTACGCCGATATATTTCACCGGCACCACCTGCAGGGCGTAACCGGCCGGTATCGGCGCACTGCCGTCTGCCAGCCGCGGCACCTGTTGACCCTGGATCGCCTTGCTCAGGGGTAGAATCCGGTAGATCCCATCCACCAGCACCATCGCCGCACCGTTCATGCGCAGCAGGGTTTCCAAGGTGGGCAGCAGATCCGCTCTGGGCAGGGATTTGCCGGTCTGGATGGTCACGGTGCCCTTCACCGCCGGATCGAGAATGTAGTTTTCGTCCAGCAATTGACCGAGCACCGTCTGCACCACTTCCCGCAGATCCGCCTTTTCGAAATTCAGAGTGATATCGCCGGTCGCCGACTCACGGGCACCCCTGCGGCCGCCACTCCGTCCCTGTTTGACAAATTTGCCGGTACCGTAAAAGAGTTCCGGTTTCTCTGTTTTGCTTTTCGCCTCTGATGCCTCCTCCCGGCCTGGAGCAACAACACCCCTATCCACCTCTTCGGAGGTCCGGCCTGGTATCAGATGACCTGGAGGAACCTTACTTGCAGCACTGCTCTGGCCTTCACTTTCGCTTCGACTGTTAAAGTTGGCGCAACCGGTGACGAAGACCAGCAGGAGGAGGGGGAGGAGGGTGTTAATTGACATCAGATGTTGTTTGTCTGCAAAAAATATCTCTTGGGAAATCTATGCCCGGATAGGCTATCTACCGGGCAGTCGGGCATTTTAGCCTGAATGGGCCCGCCGGTCACTTGAGAGTGAAAATCCCGTTTGAGAGTTCCATCCGATCCGAGGCCGGTACGAGAAGCTGTCCTGCACCAGCCTCTCCATTCTGCTCAGCTTTTTCAGCAGTCAGTTAAGCAGCTGGAAAACGATTGGCAGTTGCTTGGAGAGAATAAACCGCAAACGATCGCCAATCACTGCATAATGGCGCAACCAACATTCACGTTACTGCCTCTATTTGCGTAAATTCGCGGTGGTTGGCGTTGATTGGCGGTTAATCTTAGGGCCCGATAACACTAATCCAATTTCGCAAGCAACATTGGGGCGTAAATGTTATCGACAAAGCCCCTGTTCCACTTCGTTGCGCATCTCCCTGCCCTGCAACTTCTCAATCAGTTCCAGGGCAAAATCCATGGCGGTTCCCGGCCCCCTTGAGGTGATCACCTTATCGTCACTGATCACCGCATCGGGTTTCACATCGACCTGCGGCAGGTCCATACCATCGAGCACACCAGGATAGCTGGTCGCCTGGCGCCCATCCAGCAGACCGGCGCCAGCCAATACCTTCGGTGCGGCGCAGATCGCAGCCGTATATTTACCCTGCTGATGCAGCTGCTTGAGGATCGCATGAATCCTCGGATCCGCGTCGAGATAGTCGGCCCCGGGCAAGCCGCCAGGCAGCACCACCATATCGAATTCATCCGCATTGACATCGTCAAGAGTGGTATCGGGTAGCAGTGTCACGCCACGTGACGCCTTGACCGGATTCTCATCGAGCCCGGCGGTGACCACCGTTACACCGGCCCGGGTCAGCAGGTCGGTGATGGTGACCGCTTCCAACTCTTCACACCCTTGTGCTAGGGGGACGAGGACGCGTGCCATTGTACTCTCCTATCTTTGATGATTTGCGAAACCGGGACCAGTTCGATCCCCTGCTGTTTAAGTTTAGGCAACTCTTCCTGCAATACATCCAGTGTCGCCCGGTAGGGGTGGCCGATGCCGATCGCTTCACCCCGCTCCCGGGCGATCGCCACCAGTTTCTGCAACTGCTCTCTGATCAGCGGCTGTTCCGGTACATTGTCGAGAAACACATCCCGACGTCCACTGCTGATCAGATGGCGTTGCGCCACCCGTTCGGCCACGGTCAGTTCGGTGGTCCGGCTGTCGATGAAATAGAGTCCCTGACGGCGTAACTCCGACATGATCCAGCGCATCGCCGTGGGATCCCGTGTCAGCAGACTCCCCATGTGGTTGTTGACCCCTACAACATAGGGGACCGAGGCGAGATTACGCTTCAACGTCGCCACAAAATGGGATTTTGGCATCGCCAGGGTCAGCGCCCCATTGCCCAGGGGATTGCCCAGATCGGACTCCATCGGTAGATGCAGCATCACCTCTTTATCGAGTTCGTGGGCGCGGATGGCCAACTGCCAGGTAAAGGGTGTTTGCGGCAGAAAGGCGTAAGTCACCGGACCGGGCAGATTGATCGCCCGTTCGCCGGCGGCTTTCTGATTGCCCAGGTCATCGATGATCAGGCCGATCCTGACCGTTGGCTGCGGTTGAGGAGTCTGCTGAACGTCAGCTTTGAGGGCAGGGGAGAAGGCGATAACTGTCCATAGTCCGATCAGAAGCAGTCTGCTCATCGGGTAGATGCTGTGGGCCTGCCGTTGCCGGCGTGGCAGGCCCTGAATTGGAGGCCATGGAAGCCTCCGTTGATACATATTCGAATCGGATAGTGCACAAGCTATCGGTTGTTTAACCCGCCCCTTTTCTGGCATTCAGGATGGCGAGGCCCTTCAGCAGATTCAGCGCCTCACCCAGTTGATAATCTTTAGCGGCCACCGACTCGTCCCCTTGATCCGACTCGGATGACTGGCTCTCCTCACCCTCCTCGTTGCCGTTCTCCAGGTGCCCGGTCAGATTCGACTCCTTGATCGGTCCAACCTGATCTTTCTCCACCTTGGAGAGGGTGAAGTCCTCCAACTCGATATCCGGCTTGATCCCTTCCGCCTGAATCGATCGCCCGGATGGGGTGAAGTAACGTGCGGTGGTCAGTTTCACTGCGGCGGTATCGGTGATCGGAATGATGGTCTGGACAGATCCTTTACCGAAGGTCTGACTGCCCATGATGACAGCGCGCCCATGGTCCTGCAGCGCACCGGCCACGATCTCCGAAGCGGAGGCGGAGCCTTCATTCACCAGCACCACGATCGGCGCCCCTTCGAGCACATCGTCCGGCGCCGCTTCAAAACGCAGCTGGGAGTCGCTCTCACGTCCTTTGGTATAGACGATCAGGCCATCTTCGAGAAAGGCGTCACTGACCGAGACAGCGGCATTCAACACGCCGCCCGGATTGTTGCGCAGATCCAGCACCATACCCTGCAGATCGCCTTCGGACTCGCCTTTCAGCTTACGCAGCACTTTCAGCATGTCCCGTGCGGTATGGGTCTGAAACTGGGAGATGCGCAAATAGGCAAAGCGATCGTCCAGCAGCCGGCTCTTGACGCTGGCGACCCGAATCACATCCCGCACCACGGTGATCTTGATCGGCTTCTCTTCACCTTTGCGGATGATGGTCAGCTCCAGTGGGGTACCCGGTTTGCCGCGCATCAGGGCAACCGCCTCATTCAGGCTCATGCCCTTAACCGGTGTCTCATCGAGGCGCACGATCAGATCGCCGCTGCGTACACCGGCCCTGGCCGCCGGCGTGTCATCGATCGGCGCGATCACTTTGACAAAGCCATCTTCCATGCCCACCTCGATGCCCAGGCCACCAAACTCACCTTTGGTGCCGACCTGCAGGTCCTTATAGTCTTCCGCATCCAGGTAGTTGGAGTGGGGATCGAGCCCGGAAACCATGCCGCGGATGGCGTTTTCCAGCAACACCTCATCCTCCACAGGCTCCACATAGTTGGCTTTGATCCGTCCGAAAATATCCGCAAAGGTTCTCAGCTGCTGCAGCGGCAGGTTGTTCTTGGACTCCCCATCCTCCTCTGCAGGCAGTGCCAAAGGTATCAGCATGACAGCCATTACTATCAGGCTGAAACCCAGTCGGTTATTCCGCATAACGGCTTTCATCATCTGCTTTTCCTACATTTGTCCCGCTACTTCAGTAGCTGGCTCATTATTCGATGCGGCCGGGGCATCTCAACAGGGTCTGCCAATGCTCAACCCGCCGCTTGAAACACACTACTGAGCGATCTCCGTCCATGATCTTCAGCGTCGTGCCAATCTGTCGCTCTGTGTGTTGTGAGTAACTGGATAAAAAGATAGTTCCTTCACAGCCTTACCCGCAATCACCCGACCCCGGATCCGACGACACCATTGGGTTGGATTTTTCGGCTTTCCGTTATGCCTGATTCCAAAATAGACACCCGATGAGGAGCGGCCCCCGCTATTACCCACCTGGGCAACCACCTCACCTGGCTCCACCCACTCTCCGGTCTCTTTGAAAAGACTTTGGTTGTGCCCGTAAAGACTCATAAAGCCTTCACCATGATCAATGATCAACAGCAGGCCAAACCCCCTTAACCAGTCGGCAAATGCCACTCTGCCGTGGTGAATCGCCCGCACCTCCTGTCCTTCCGGTGCGGAGATCAGCACCCCGTCCCATTTCAGTTTACCCACCTCCCGGGTGGAACCGAATCGGGCAACCAGCTTGCCGCTGGATGGCCAGGGCAGCTTGCCTTTGCGCTTTTGAAAGGAGACATGGGCGGTTGGATTGATCGGGATATCCACCAGCGCCTGTTGTATCTCCTGCAGCAGAGACTGCAGCTGCTTCTCATCGCTCTTCAGACTTTGCAGCTCCTGCCCTTTGTTTTTCAATCGGCTGTTGAGACTGGCGATGATCTTTTTACGCCCCGACTGAGCCGCTTCGAGCTGCTTCTTCTGAGTCAGGTTTTTAGCTTGGAGTTGTTGCAGGCGCTGCTCCTCCCGAGCAATTTGCTGCTCAATCGCGTTCAATTTCTGCAGATTCACCCGAATCTGTTCCATCTGTTTCAGGCGGGCCGTATTAAAGTAATCGTAATACACCATCACCCGACTGACTACTGCTGGATCTTGTTGATTGAGCAGGATTTTCATTTTTTCCTGCCGCCCCATGGCGTAGGCGGCGCGCAGCTGTCGTTCCAGCGATGATCGATGTTGATCCAGGCGCAGACGGGCATCCGCCCGCTCACCCTCCAACTCCGACAGACGACGCTGTTGGCGCTTCAAAGTCTGCCCGGTGACCCGAATCCGGCGGGCCAGGGTACCGATCTGTGTCTCCATCTCCTGCAGTGCCTGGCTCTGCTCCTGCCGCTTGCCTTCCGTACTGCGTAGCTGCTGCTGCAGCGTCTGAATCTTGCGTTTGACCTCTTCGAGTTTTGTCTTTGCCTCCTTTTCCGAGGCCTCCGCGGCTACCTGCGACGCCGTCAAGGCGAGACAGCCAGCAACACAGAGCGCCGCAAGGCGACTCAGACGCACAGATCAAGCCTCATCAAACTCAATCAGAGAGCGCCCCTTCATCTCATCCGGTTGTGACAATCCCATGATCTTCAGCAGCGTCGGGGAGATATCGCAGAGTGCGCCGCCTTCCAGCAGCTGGGCATTATGCCGGCCGATATAGATCAGCGGCACCGGATTGGTGGTGTGAGCCGTATGTGGCTGATGGTTGATATGATCCTCCATCTGTTCCGCATTGCCGTGGTCGGCGGTGACCAGCATCTCCCCATCGACCCGATGCAGCGCCTTGAGCACACGACCCAGGCAGTGGTCCAGGGTTTCGATGGCCAGCTTGGCTGCCTCGAACTTGCCGGTATGACCCACCATATCGCTGTTGGCAAAGTTACAGATGATGGCGTCGTATTTGCCGCTCTCGATGGCTTCCACAAGATGGTCCGTCACCTCTTCCGCGCTCATCTCCGGCTTCAGATCGTAGGTCGCTACCTGGGGAGAGGGCACCAGAATCCGGTCTTCACCTTCAAACGGTTTTTCACGACCGCCATTGAAGAAGAAAGTGACATGGGCATACTTCTCCGTCTCAGCCAGACGCAACTGCAGCAGACCCTGTTTGGCAATGTATTCACCAAACACATTGCGCAATTTCTCGGGAGGAAAGGCGACCGGGATATCAAACTGTTTGTGGTAACGGGTCAGGCTGACAAACTCCGCCAGGGCCGGAACCCGCTCCCGTTTGAAGGCATCAAAGTCAGCCTCGACAAAAGACTTGGTGAGCTGTCTTGCCCGGTCCGCCCGATAGTTGAGAAACAGCATCACATCACCATCTTCCACTCTGGCAGGGGATGCGCCCGCCGGGGTCACCGAGGTCGAGGCGACAAACTCATCGGTCTCACCCCGTTGATAGGCGTCGTGCAGTCCGCTGATCGCATCTTCCACCTGATATTCCGCTTTGCCGTCCACCAGCAGATTGTAGGCCTGTTCCACCCGCTCCCAGCGATTGTCCCGATCCATTGCGTAGTAGCGGCCGATCAGACTGGCGATACGCCCCACACCCAAAGATTCAAACACTTCATTCAGGGCGACCAGAGAGGCTTCGGCACTTTTCGGCGGAGTATCCCGACCATCCAGAAACGCATGGAAATAGACCTGCTTGGCACCACGATCGACCGCCAGCTTGGCCATCGCATGAATGTGTTCTTCATGGCTGTGCACACCGCCTGGAGAGAGCAGCCCGAGCAGATGCACGGTCTTGCCGCTCTCGGCCGCCTTGTCCACAGCAGCGGTCAATGTCTGATTGGTGAAGAACGAGCCGGTGCGGATTGAACGGGAGACCCGGGTAAACTCCTGGTATACGACTCGACCGGCCCCCAGGTTGAGATGACCCACTTCGGAGTTGCCCATCTGTCCGCCCGGCAAACCCACGGCTGCCCCCGTCGTGGTAATCAGGGTATGCGGATGCTCACGCCACAATCGATCCCAAACCGGAGTACGGGCTTCTGTGATGGCATTTACTTCTGTGTCTTCACTATAACCCCAACCATCCAGAATGGTCAGGACGACCGGTTTAGGTCTGTCGCTCATGTTGATTCTCTTTAACTCAAGACTTTTTTGCGCGGTAAGCGGTGGTAATTGGTGGTCAAAAAAAACTGTCTGATAATTCAGTCGCAATTAAATCACCAAATAACAGAGCAGACCAGAAAAGCAACGGGATTTGATGGGTGATAAACGGGGTTTACCGGTTTTTTGGTTCAGATTGGGATGGAAAACGGTTTATCCCTGCAAACTGTAAGGCTTGAGGGCTGGCTGGGGGCCCCTGTTACGCAAAAAAATGGACAAAAAGTAACCAGAACAAATAAAGGGGTTCTCATTGCCACGAAAAACAGCGTATTATTGTATTAGTTACTAATAAAAGGCTGGACGTATATGGAACACAAGTACAGTAAAAGCGCCCAACCCCTGGAGTTGAATGAACCCGAGGGCATGAGTAATCTGTTTGCCACAGATGACGATGTCGACCGCGCCTCCCGCTCTCTGAAGGCCATGTCACATCCACTGAGGTTGAAGATTCTGTGCACCCTTGGCGGTCAGGAAGTCAGTGTCCAGGAGATTGTCGAACAGGTGGGCACCTCTCAGAGCAATATCTCGCAGCACCTTGCGATATTGCGGGACAAGGGCATTCTCGCCTCGCGTAAGGATGCCAACCGGGTCTACTACCGGGTCAGCGATTTCCGCACCCTGAAATTGATCGGCATGATGCGGGAAGTCTTCTGTACCCACACCCCCTGATCGCTCAACAGCAAAGCCTCATCCTGCTGCCGCCCCGTAGAATCAGATAAAAACTCCCATGGCTGTGCACTGCACAGCCATTTTTAGCTGCTCTGGCCACTCACCCCTTAACCATTGCTGCTGGCTGGTATAAACTCCGCTCCCTGTAGAACAATCAGCTGCACATGAGGCGCCGAATGGAACAACTCATCGAATTTGCGATGAATCACTGGGTACTCGTCACGTCCTTTTCACTGGTCGCGGGCCTTTTGATCTTCAATCTCTCTCACAGCGACAAGAGCGCTGTCGGGCCCTCTGCCGCCACAGAGTTGATCAACAGCCGGGAAGCGGTGGTGGTCGATGTGAGGCCGGCGGCGGACTTCAACAAAGGCCACATCATCAATGCCATCAATATTCCCAGCAATGGCTTCGCCAGCCAGATCGGTGCATTGAACAAGTATAAGGACAAACCGATCATCGTCAGCTGTCGATCCGGTGCTCAGTCATCCGCCGCCTGCCAACATTTGAAGAAAGCCGGGTTTGAAGAGGTGTTCAACCTAAAAGGCGGTATACTCGCCTGGCAGAGTGACAACCTGCCTGTCACACGTAAGAAAAAGTAGTCTCACCACCAGGAAACCAACATGACCGAAGAAGCCAAGCAAGACGCGCCGAACCGAGAATTTGCCGTTCAACGCATCTACACCAAGGATATCTCTTTTGAGACCCCCAACTCTCCGGCTGTTTTCCAGCAGGAGTGGAAGCCGGAAACCGGGGTCAATCTGAATACCGAAGTCAACAAACTCACCGATGATGTTTTCGAGGTCACCCTGACGGTCACGGTCACCACAAAACTGGGTGAGCAGACCGCCTACCTGGCAGAAGTCAAACAGGCCGGGATCTTCACCGCCAAGGGCTTCCCGGAACAGGAGATGGGCCCTCTGCTGGGTGCCTTCTGTCCCAACCAGCTGTTTCCCTATGTGCGGGAAGTGGTCTCTGATCTGATCACCAAGGGCAGTTTTCCGCAGATGGTTCTGCAGCCGGTCAATTTCGACATGATCTACGCGCAACACCAGCAGGAGCGGGCAAAACGTGCCGAGGCAGAGACTGAAGGCCAAAGTCAGCATTAATGAGCGGCACCAGGGAACAAGCCGTAGCGGTTCTGGGTGCCGGTTCCTGGGGGACCGCACTCGCCATACTGCTGAGCAGTGAGGGACAGCCAGTACGAATCTGGGGACATCTACAGGCCGAAGTCGATGCACTGATCGAGGACCGGGAGAATCGACAGTTTCTTCCAGGCGTCCCGCTGCCCCCCTCCCTGACCCCGGAAGCAGACCTGCAGCGAACCCTGGCAGAGGCTTCTGAGGTAATCATCGCCGTACCCAGCCACGCCTTCAGCGCGGTTACCAAAGCCATCGCACCGCTGATCGATGGCAATCCGGGTATTGCCTGGGCCACCAAGGGATTCGAACCGGGCAGCCAGCGACTGCTCAGCGAAGTGGCCGCCAACCATCTGCCCGGCCGGGATCTGGCCGTGATCTCAGGCCCCACCTTTGCCGGTGAAGTGGCCAGAGGACTACCGACTGCGATTACGGTCGCCTCAACCAACCCGACTCATGCCGAGCGCCTGGCCAACAGACTGCATACCTCCTGGTTTCGTGCCTATACCAGCAGCGACATGATCGGTGTGCAGGTAGGTGGTGCCAGTAAAAACGTGCTGGCGATCGCCGCCGGCATCGCCGACGGACTCGGATTCGGCGCCAACACCCGATCCGCCCTGATTACCCGTGGCCTCACAGAAATCATGCGCCTGGGGCTGAAACTCGGTGGAAAATCCGAAACTTTCATGGGGCTGGCCGGATTGGGCGATCTACTGCTCACCTGTACCGACAACCAGTCCCGCAATCGCCGCATGGGTCTCGCCCTGGCCGAGGGTCAGACACTCGACACCGCGAGGGCGAAAATCGGGCAGGAGGTTGAGGGTGTGCATACCGCTAAAGAGGTCTACGCCCTGGCTCAACGACTGCAGGTCGAAATGCCGATTTCGGAGCAGGTCTACCGGGTGCTTTATGAGGACCTGAGCCCGAAAACCGCGGTCCAGAACCTGTTGGACAGAAGTCAGAAGGCAGAAGGGCTCTGAGCTAACGGCTCAGCCAGGGCGTACGGTAACCGTATGGTGCTGAGTTAAAGCGTACTTGGTGGGGCATGGCCCCAGCAAAATCCCTCTAATACACTGGATGCGATGTATCTCCTGGCGCTTAAGATAAGTGCCATTCATGCCGGAACCCGATTGATCACTCACCGCCGAGATAGTCACACTGGCGCCAGGCTTCATACAGGATCAAAGCCACCGCATTGGAGAGATTGAGACTGCGGCTGTGAGGCTTCATCGGTATACGGATACGCTGCTGGGGATCCAGTGCCTGCAGAACTTCTGCCGGCAGCCCCCGGCTCTCGGGGCCGAACAGCAGCGCATCGCCAGGCTTGTAATCAACCGCAGCATAGCCACGCTGCCCCTTGGTTGTGCAGGCAAACAGTCGCTCGGGCCTCAGCTCGGCAAGAAATTCATCGAGCGAAGCATATTCCCCAACATCGGCCCATTCATGATAGTCGAGACCTGCCCGCCGTAAACGTTTATCATCCAGCTTGAAACCCAGGGGGTGAATCAAATGCAATTTGCTGCCACTATTGGCACACAGGCGTATGATGTTACCTGTATTCGGTGGGATCTCTGGCTCATAGAGTACGATATGAAACACCCCACCCTCCTAACTGAAGATTATATGAAGGTTCATGAGCAGCAATAGCCAGCCAACATTGAATACCGAATTTTGTGGTATGTCGTTCAACAGCCCCATTGTTCTCCTCTCCGGGTGCGTCGGATTTGGTGAAGAGTACACAAGGGTAAACGGGTTTAGCAATCGGGATGTGGGGGCTGTCTGCCTCAAAGGAACAACCCAGGAAGCCCGTCTCGGCAATCAGCCGCATCGGGTCTACGAGACACCCCAGGGCATGCTCAACGCCATCGGACTGCAGAACCCCGGGGTCGACCATGTGGTCAATCAGATATTGCCCAACCTGGACTTTACCGAGACCCGCTTCATCGCCAATGTATCCGGATCGAGTGTGGAGGAGTATCACGAGGTAACCCGCCGCTTCGACGACTCACCCATCGATGCCATCGAGATCAATATCTCCTGCCCGAATGTGAAAGAGGGGGGAGTGGCCTTCGGTAACGATCCTGCGATGTCCGCCAGGGTGGTTGAAACCTGTCGCAAAGCGACGGACAAACCACTGATCACCAAACTCTCCCCCAATCAAACCGACATCGCGTCCAATGCAAAGGGGTGCATCGAAGCCGGCAGTGACGCCTTTTCAGTGATCAACACCCTGATGGGCATGGCGATCGATATCGAGAGCAGAACCCCCATCATAGGCAATAACCAGGGGGGATTGTCAGGTCCGGCGATCAAACCTGTGGCGCTGCTCAAGGTTCATCAGGTCTATCAGGTCTGTAAAACCCATCAGATCCCGATCATTGGCCAAGGTGGTATCACCACCGCTGAGGACGCCCTGGAGTTCATCATTGCGGGTGCCAGTGCGGTCGGTATCGGTACCGCACTGTTCTACGATCCTTTGGTGTGCAAATCGATCAATTCAGGCATTAACGACTATCTTAAATCCCATCAGCTCTCCTCGGTGGATCAGCTGGTAGGTACACTCCAGATGAATCAATCGCAACCCAGCAAGTGTGGCTGCTGATCATCGCGAAAGGAACAATGAGTGAGAATATGAGCCATCCATCTCCAGAAATCCTAAAACAACTAAACCCCTTGCATCATCTGACGGATGACCAGCTTGAACTCCTGAGTCGCTCCCTCAAGACCTATTCAGCTGGCAAGGGGCTGATGATCATACAACTGGGTGACACAACGGAATTCAGCCTCTACCTGCTGAAAGGCAGGGTAGAGCTCGTTTCTGAGGATGGACGCATCAGTGAAATCAGCGCCGACACGCCCAAGGCGCAAAACCCCATCGCCAGCCTGATACCCCGTCGCTACAGTGTCGAGGCGATCTCCCCGGTTGAATACCTGATGGTGGACAACGCCCTGATAAAGGGTTTGATCAATGATGAGGCGGAGGGAATAACCGCCACTGAAATCGAAGGGATGGACAAACCCTATGACAAAGACAGCGCAGAGAACAACCTGACCGAAGCACTGCTGGCGGATCTCAATGAGGACAAACTGGTACTGCCCAGTCTGCCGGATGTGGCGGTGCGTGTCGGCAGAGCGATGCGTGACGAAAACACCAACGCCCGAAAACTGGCGGAAATCGTACAGACCGATCCCGCCATCACCACCAAATTGATCCGCGCTGCAAACAGCCCGTTGTATGCGGGTGTCACACCGGTTGACTCCTGTGCTGCCGCGATCGTGCGACTCGGTGCCGACACCACACACAAACTGGTACTCACCTTTGCCTTGCGCGACCTGTTCAATACCCGCTCCAGCATCTTAAAGGATCACATGCGGGATCTTTGGATGCACAGCGTCAAGGTCAGTGCCGTCTGCTACATCCTCTCGAAGGTCACCAAGCGTTTCAATCCGGAGCATGCCATGCTGGCCGGACTGCTGCATGACATCGGGAACGTGGCGATTCTCAGTTATGCCGAGCGCTTTCCGGAAGTTGCCAACGATGCTGAAAAACTCGATCAGGTTATCGCCGATATGCGTGGCAGAATCGGTAGTGTCATCCTGCGTAATTGGGGTTTTATCGAGGACTTGATCGAAGTCACCCTGCACGCGGAAGACTGGCTTCGTGAGAGCGAGGGTGAAGCGGATTATGCCGATCTTGTGATCGTTGCACAGTTGCATACATTCATAGGCAGCCCCGCAATGAGCAACCTGCCGAGTCTTGATCAGGTACCTGCCTTTGAACGGCTCAATCTGGGTGAATTGACACCCAAATTAAGCTTGAAGATTCTTGATAAAGCCGACGAAAAAATTGCCCATGCCGAAGCGATGCTGATAGGTTGATTGGGCTCGCGAGCCAATTCAAACCGACGCTACAAACTCCCGGTTATTCGCTGCTAGTCCATCACCAGCGAATACCAGGATTCGTCGTCACTCAATAGTGTCTACCCACCAATTGGGTTAGAGTCTGATTTAGCAGATTTAAGCTGACTTGAGATAGCGTCTCGCACCGATACCCAAAAGGCCCAGCCCCAACAATAAGAAGGTTGAAGGTTCAGGCACAGAATAGCGGGGCATACCACCTTCTGTTCCAGCTCCGCCTGTGATACCGGAAACCAGAGAAGCATCCGAAGCGGAGGGGTTGGCGTTGGAAATGGCGGTCAATCTCAAATCTGATCTGAATGTGGAACGATCACCGCTCTGGTGTCCGTTTAAGGCTGTCATATTGTCCGCTGACATGGTGGTGCCAATTTCCCATTTCGACATGTCACTGTAGATATAGAGGCCGCTGGAGCCAAGTGACTCGGAGCTGCCAAACAGGGAGACTTCAGCAAAACCCTCGTCCAACAGACCATTCCGATAGGCCGAGTTCGAGTAGCCGCTGCCACTCCATGGATCGTCGGCGCCCCGGTCCGGATAGAGGCCCTGCACCAGATCAAACACGGATGACTCTACCAGTTCCACATGAAAGCTATCGTGGAGTATGTAATTCTCGAGGGCACCAGGACCATTCTGCATGCCGGGAAATATCCTGTCCTGATCTTCAACGATCTCACCATTCGGTCCGCGACGGGTACCCTGGCGTCCTTTGTCGATCATGAAAGTGAATGAGACATTGTCACCTGCTGCCAGACCGATGTCCCCTAAGAAACCCGACTGATCGGAAATTGGATAGGAGGCGACAGTGCCTTCGAAAGAGTAGTAGAGAGGAATCGCCTGTGCTGACCCGAGGAAGAGCAACGATGCCAGACCCGTGGCAATGAGTTGAGGAATTCCAAATTTCATGAGTGATGCTCCCTATTGTATTTGCTCGTATGCTTGAGCAAAAAATGGGCCAAATGCTTTTATTTCCCAAAAACAATGGGATAGAAAAAACCAACTAATGCGTTGTGTAAATTATCCCGACACACAATAAAGACAACTGAACAGAGACTAATTCATTTAACCGTGAATACCACCTCTGTCCAGCCAGATCAATCCAGCGCAAAGATGAGCCAAACAGGCCCGTCGATCCTGGCTCAATGAGAGAATTGCATCACACAGAATAAAGCGCCGTCAATTGAAACAAATTAAACAATGCTTTAATTAATAACCCTTTTTTAACACCCCAATCACTGCACAAGTCGAGACAGGTTTATCGATCAAACAGACCTTTCACGATGCTCAACATGAAGCCTTCTGTATCGGCACTGTAAAACTTCTCCGGAGGGGAACAACAACACAGGAGCGCCACTATCCCTCGCCTGAAGAGTTCATGGTCATCCATTTCACATGATCATGAAACAACCAACCGGAAGATCGATTTGGTTGATTGCTCACTTTATAAAAAAGCATATATCCATCAGGTCGACGACATGAACACAATAGGGAAAGGGTAGAGACGCCAACAACACTTCATGAAGACGCCTCGCAGACAGTTCGGTTGTTGATTGACTGAAAACTGACGAACTTCACTAATCAGGGCTTTACAAATATAATGTGTTGACGGTTCACAACCCTGCCACACATCACAACAGTGATATCAACGTTGCCAAAACCCTATGCTGTTATACATATTTCTATTCCTCATTGCAGCAGATTATGCCGGTCTAGGCACCTTTGTTCCGGCCTTTAAAGCGCTTCCGTTTACACTGATCATATCGATCCTGCTGTTTCTCTATGTGGTATCGAAAAACAAAGTCTTAGAGCTGTTTCAGTATAAGACTGTCGTCTATACCTCTATCTTTGTTCTGCTGACCGCATTTGCCGGTGTCCACGGTTTGATAAAGAACTATGCCATTGAACCGCTGAAGGTACAGATCGGCTATTTGATTTTCATGTTCATCTGTATCTATCTGGTGACAAACCTCAAGCAGTTCCGCTTGTTCACCCTGGTATTCACCCTCGTTCACGCCGCTCTGGTGGTGTTGAATATCGACAAAGTCGGCGGGGAACGGGTCGGCTTCTATATCGGCGGATTCTTTCTCGGTGACGGTAATGATTTCGCATGGTCACAGAATGTTGCCTTTCCTCTGGCCATTCACCTCGCCTTCACAACCAAGAACACATTATTCAAGTATGGCTACGTAGCACTGGCACTAATCATCCTGGTCGGTATCGTGGGCACCCAATCCAGAGGGGCTTCGCTTGCTCTTGCAGCAGGCATGCTCTACTACCTGAGTTTCATATCGAACAAAAGGGTGGCCGGTTTTATCCTTATCGGCATCATTGGGATTGGGGTTATCGCACTCTCACCGACAAGTTATTTCGCAAGGATGGGAACCATTGTTGATTACGAGGAGGACTCCTCGGCAATGGGACGTCTCAAGGCCTGGCGTACGGCCACGGAGATGGCCATCGACAATCCGATCCTGGGCGTCGGTGCAGGCAGTTTCAATTCAGCCTATGGCCGGTTCTATAAAAAGCCGGACGATCCGGCGAGATGGATCTCAACCCACAGTGTCTATTTCAAGGTACTGGCTGAATATGGTTTCCCCGGCATCATCATATACATTTTGAGTATCCTGCATAATCTGAAGATCAATCGGGAAACCCAGAGACTGATCTCGGAGAATCAGCAACGGCTCGAAATAACACCTTTCTGGCCACAGGCACTCAACTGGGCAACCATCTCCTGGGCGATCTGCGCGATGTTTCTTACCGGTTATGTCTACCCACATCTTTTTCTGTTGATGGGTCTGACGATTGCTGTGCATCGCATCGTAGTGAAGGAGTTGGAAAAGAGTGCTGAACCCGTTGAGGAGACACCCGCTCCAGCCCGGCCACGATACTTCTAAAAGGGTAGGCTGTGACTCCCATCAACTGGTAATTGCAAAGGCGCAAAGCCTTAGGGCCTGTTAACACTAATCGGTCATCAGAGGATGAACCGGCTTATGACTTCATCATCGAATCGTACAACGCATCATAGTTGTCTGCCATCTGCTGAACGGTAAAGTTCTCGGCAAACCGCTGTTTTGCATTTTCACCAAAGGTACGTCTCAGCTCACTGTCCAACAGCAGTCTCTCCATCGCATCAGCCAGCATCTCTGCCTGATTGGGTGGTACGATCAGACCACATGAATCGTGCTCGATCACGACACCGTTTTCACCGACTTCCGTAGCGACGATTGGCTTTCCGGCCGACATGGCTTCGAGAATCACCATCGACATGGCTTCCCATTTTGAGCTTTGTACAAAGACATCAAACTTGGGTAACAGATTGACATTGGCATCCCTTACCCAGCCGGTAAACTCGATGATCTCAGAGAGATTTTTCTGTTCACACAACTTCAATAATTCATCCATCATGTAGCCATCACCGGCAATGATGAACTTGGATCGGCCGGGGTGCCTTTTCTCCAGTATTTCGACAGCATCGATCAGCACAGGTATGCCTTTCTGCTCAATCAGCGTACTCAGCGAGCCAAACAGGATTGGACGATCCTGATCTTGCGACTCAACCGCCATGGGTTGAGAATCCAATGCATGTACTCCGTTGTAGATGACCTGTAATCGCTCGGCCGGGTAGTTGTAGGTATCCCTGATTGCTTTTGCCTGTTTGGTGCCTACAGCGATCAAGACATCAATAAACCGGGTAAAGATTTTCTCAAAATAGTAAATCTTCTTATCGATATTGGGGTAGTTGCCGAAATGAAAGGTGTAGATCGTTTTGATTTTCGGCATCAGTAATTTGACCTGTGACGCATTCATCATGGAGTGGATATCATGGGTATGTATCAGGTCAATATTGTGCTCCTTCACAAACTTTCTCAGGTCGAGAAAATTAAGATAATTTCTGTTTTTTCGCTCCGATTTTTTAATTTTAATAACCTTGATGCCTTTCTCCTTCAAGGCTTCACCGCGATCGCCACACTCCTTGTAGTAACCACAAATCACCTCATATTTATCACCCAGCAGCTCACATAGATGCTCTACGACGTGCTCGGCACCGCCACCTGTAATCGAGGATATTGTGATCAGAACTCTCTTTTTATTGGGCATGCTTAAAGTATCCAACGTTACATAAAGGACCGTTCAAATCACAATGAGTGTTATCAGGTCCATCAGGGCTGATCGGCTGTACGCAATCAGATCCTAGATCATTCTACGGTTACCGATTTGGCCAGATTCCTCGGCTGATCCACATCCGTACCTTTCAACAGCGCAACATGATAGGCAAGCAGTTGCAGTGGAATACTGTAGACAATGGGTGATGTGGATGGATAGATATCAGAAAGCGTCAGGTTTTGATAATGATCCAGTCCAATCTTCACATTGTGGTCACTGAAAAGAAACAGCTCACCGCCGCGGGCGCGAACCTCCTGTAGATTGGAAATGACCTTTTCCAACAGTGGATCGTCCGGCAGGGCGCAGATTACCGGCATTTCCGCATCAACCAGTGCAAGTGGACCATGTTTCAGTTCACCGGCCGGGTAGGCTTCGGCATGGATATAGGATATCTCCTTGAGTTTCAGGGCACCCTCCATGGCGATCGGATAGAAACAGCCGCGTCCCAGAAACAGAGCGTGATGGCGTTCTGCAAAGGCATTCGCCATCTGCTTGATCTGGTCATTCAGTTTCAGAATCACTTCGACCTGACGGGGTAGGGCGTGCAGTTCGTTGACCAGCTCCTGCTCTCTCTCTTCAGACATGCCGCGACGTTTTGCCAATGCCAGAGTGAACAATCTCAAGGCCACCAACTGGGTGGTAAAAGCCTTGGTAGACGCCACTCCAATCTCTGGTCCTGCACGGGTCATCAGAGCAACATTCGATTCACGCACCAGGGAGCTTTCCGGAACATTACAGATCACCAGACTGCCCAGATAACCTTTCGACTCCGAACCTCTCAGTGCTGCCAGGGTATCTGCGGTTTCACCGGACTGGGAGATGGTGACAAACAGGGTGTCGTCCGGAACGACAACCTCCCGGTAGCGAAATTCGCTGGCCACTTCGACACTACAGTGAACGCCGATCTCTTCGAGCCAGTATCTGGCTACCAGGCCAGCATGAAAGCTGGTTCCACAGGCGACAATATGAACATTGCGGGTTTTATCGAGCAAAGTTTTCGCCTCATGCCCGAATGACTCTTCCAGTAGACGGCCTTTGTGTATCCGCCCCTCGAGGGTCTCGGCGATAACAGCGGGTTGCTCAAAAATCTCCTTCAGCATGTAGTGGCGATAGGGGCCTTTTTCCGCTTTCGCTGCAGACACCTGTGAGGTACGGATTTCCCGCTCAACCGGTTCTCCATGGAGATCGGCAATTGTCACTTTTTCACGTGTGATGTGGGCCAGATCGCCCTCTTCCAGAAAGATGAACTGCTGGGTAACCGGTAGCAGGGCAAACACATCCGAAGCGATGAAGTTTTCCTGATCACCCAAACCAATGACCAACGGACTGCCGGCACGGATCACCACCATCTGGTCCGGGTCATCCGGGCTGACCACTGCCAGAGCGTAGGCGCCAATCAGTTTGTTCGAGGCCTGACGTACCGCCTCGACTATATCTGTCTGGCTTTTCATGATGTCGGCCAGCAGATGGGCAATCACTTCCGTATCCGTTTCAGAAGTAAAGACAAAGCCTTTGTCGGATAGCTCTTCTCTGAGGTCGGCATAGTTCTCGATGATGCCATTGTGCACGATGGCAACCTGCTCACCACTCATGTGAGGATGAGCGTTTCGCTCAGATGGCATGCCATGGGTGGCCCAACGGGTATGGGCGATGCCCAGTTTGCTGCTCAAATCAGCCTGATCGATCAAACCTTTAAGACTCGATACCTTGCCGACAGAGCGAATCCGTTGCAGATGCTGGTTCTCATCCAGCACCGCCACGCCGGCTGAATCATAGCCGCGATATTCCAAGCGCTTGAGTCCTTCCATGAGGACCGGTACAACATCCCTGTGTGCTATACCGCCTACAATGCCACACATATTGAAATCTCCCGTTCCTTGCTTAATCTTTCGCTTTTTTGACTGGTCGCACCCAATTGTCGATGCTGAACTGTTTGGCTCGGCTCAGGGTCAGTTGTTCCGCCGGGGCATCCTTGGTAATCGTTGAACCCGCTCCAATGGTTGCGCCTTCACCCACCGTTACCGGTGCGACCAATTGGGTATCGGAACCGATAAAGGCCCGATCGCCAATCACCGTACGAAATTTGTTCGCACCATCATAATTGCAGGTAATCGTACCTGCACCAATGTTGACCTTGCTGCCAATCTCCGAGTCACCGATATAACTGAGGTGATTGATTTTACTGCCATCTGCAACCTGGCTTTTTTTAATTTCCACAAAGTTACCCACATGGACCTGATCGGCAAGTCGAGCTTCCGGTCTCAAGCGGGCAAACGGGCCAATCCGACAGCCGCTGCCCACCGTGCAATCCTCCAGCACGCTGTTTGCGAGAATCTCCGTATCGGCTCCGATGACACAGTTCTTCAGCACTACGTTAGGCCCGATAGAGACGCCATCCGCCAGGCTGACGCTACCCTCGGTAATCACGTTACAGTCGATGAATACATCCTGTCCTGTCTTCAATTCACCACGGATATCGATTCTGCCGGGATCGGCCAGGGTAACACCCGACTGCATCAGCTCATCGGCCCTGTTGCGGTGATAAAAGCGTTCAAGATAGGCGAGCTGCTTGCGATCGTTGACACCCATCACCTCTTCTTCATTGTGAGGATGGACCGCCTGGATGTTCACCCCGTCAGCAACAGCCAGAGCGATGATGTCGGTCAGATAGTACTCGTTTTGTGCATTGTTATTGTTGATCCGCGATAACCAGGCCTCCAGTTTGGCCCGCTTCACCGCCATGATACCGGTGTTGATTTCACTGATCTCAAGCTCCCTTGCAGAAGCGTCCTTCTGCTCAACAATCCGGGTAATTCGGTCGTCACGGTCTCTTACGATGCGGCCATAACCTGTCGGGTCTTCCAGATCCACGGTCAGCAACGCCAGGTCACTGCTATGCAGGCAACTCAAAAGACTCACCAATGTGGGGCCGCTGATCAGGGGTACATCCCCATACAGAATCAATACCTGATCCACCTGCTGAAGATAGGGCAGGGCCTGAATCACGGCATGCCCGGTACCAAGCCTCTCCTTCTGTTCGATCCAATCCAGATCGTCTGCCGCCAGGTGGTTTTTGACCGCTTCTCCCCCATGACCGTAGATCACCGAGATCTCATCCGGATTGATCGTACGCGAGGTTTCGATTACATGGGAAAGTAGTGGCTTTCCGGCCAATGAGTGCAGAACTTTCGGAAGCTTGGAGCGCATACGCGTCCCTTCCCCGGCAGCTAGAATCAGTGCACCAAGATGCATCCCTCTCTCCCCTAAATGACAAAAGTATTAGCGTTTTCAGGCCCGCATGGCCGTTGCAAAAACCGCATTGCAGCTCACCACGACGTATAGACTGATTAAATGACCAGCCTACAACAGTCTCAGCAAACTTAAAACTTCGAAAAAGAGATTTCCACTGCAATCTTCCCTGACAGCTTTTGCAGATTAATTGACGGTTTGTGACTGCCCCGGCATGCCAAATTGCAACATATCTTCCTGACTGGCATCCCTGACCTGGAGAATTTTTAATTTTACCTGCAGCGTTTTACCTGCCAACGGATGATTACCATCGACGGTCAGCCTATCGCCTTCGATTTTGGTCACATAGAAACTTCTGACCTCCCCGGCTTCATTCTGCATCTGAACCTCTGCGCCAAGCTGGCGAAGTTCGACAGGCACATTTTCGATGTTGTCGGTAATGACTAAATCGGGATTGTAGTCACCAAAACCGTTCTCCGCCGGGATGGTCATGGTCACCTCTTCACCCTGAGCCTTGCCGAGTACAGCCTGGTCCATACCACCAATCAATTCGGTCTCGCCACCATGGATGTAACCAACCGGCAGGTCACTCTGCTCAAGCACATTGCCATCCATATCCTGGATCATGTAGCTAAGCGATACGAATTTACCGGGTTTGACGGTCTCTTGGGACATCAGGGATAGGGTAGTGGGTCTGGCTATCCAGACCCACTATAACAAGGAGGGGAATTAACCGCGCTTACCTTTGCGAATACGTTCTATAGCGCGTAACTGGGCAACCGCCTCGGCAAGTTCCGACTGGGCTTTTGCGTATTCAAACTCAGCACTGCGATCAGCCATTGCCTCTTCGGCGCGTCGCTTGGCTTCCTGGGCTGCGGCTTCATCAAGATCGGCAGCACGGATCGCAGTATCTGCAAGCACAGTCACCACGTGAGGCTGAATTTCAAGAATGCCTCCTGAGACATAGAAGTGCTGCATATCCTTACCGCTGCCAGTATCGACCCGGACTTCACCCGGCTTGAGCTGAGTGACCAGGGGGGTATGACGGGGTGCGATACCCACCTCACCCATGACAGCCGGAGCATAGACCATTTCAGCTACACCGCTGAAGATCTCGCCCTCCGCACTGACGATGTCCACATGAATGGTCATGGCCATCTTAAATCTCCCGGGCTATTAGCCCTTGCCGCCTTGCTCAGCTGCCTCATCGATACCGCCTACCATATAGAAGGCTTGCTCTGGCAGATGATCGTACTCACCTTCAACGATTGCCTTGAAGCCGGCAATGGTGTCTTTCAGAGAGACGTATTTACCTGGGGAGCCGGTAAATACTTCAGCGACGAAGAAAGGCTGAGAGAGAAAACGCTGGATCTTACGAGCACGCTGTACAACCAGCTTATCCTCTTCGGAAAGTTCGTCCATACCCAGAATCGCGATGATATCCTTCAGCTCTTTATAGCGCTGCAGGGTTCCCTGTACATTCCGCGCCACACTGTAGTGCTCCTGACCAACCACATTGGGATCAAGAATACGTGAGGTGGAATCGAGGGGATCAACCGCCGGGTAGATACCCAGCTCGGCGATCTGACGAGAGAGTACCAGAGTCGCGTCCAGATGGGCGAAGGTGGTGGCAGGTGAGGGATCGGTCAAGTCATCCGCCGGTACGTATACCGCCTGGAATGAGGTGATCGAGCCGGTCTTGGTGGAGGTGATACGCTCCTGCAGAGCACCCATCTCCTCAGCCAGAGTCGGCTGGTAACCTACCGCTGAAGGCATACGACCCAGCAGCGCGGATACCTCGGTTCCCGCCAGGGTGTAACGATAGATGTTGTCGACGAACATCAACACGTCACGACCTTCGTCACGGAAGTTCTCGGCGATGGTCAGACCGGTCAGCGCCACACGCAGACGGTTGCCTGGAGGCTCGTTCATCTGACCGTAAACCAGGGCCACTTTATCGAGTACGCCACCCTCTTCCATCTCATGGTAGAAGTCGTTACCTTCACGGGTACGCTCACCAACACCGGCGAATACCGAGAAGCCGGAGTGCTCTACCGCGATGTTACGAATCAGCTCCATCAGGGTTACGGTCTTGCCTACACCGGCGCCGCCGAACAGGCCGATCTTACCACCCTTGGCGATGGGCATGATCAGATCGATAACCTTGATACCGGTTTCGAGAATCTCGGTGGTAGCCGCCTGGTCTTCCAGCTTGGGAGCCTCACGATGGATCGGCATCAGCTTGTCGGCTTTGACGTCGCCAGCCTCGTCAACAGGATTACCCAGTACGTCCATGATGCGACCTAGCGTGCCCTGACCTACAGGAATACTGATCGGCGCACCGGTGGCCTCTACCGCGACACCGCGCTTAAGTCCGTCGGTCGAACCCATGGCGATGGCTCTTGCCACACCGTCACCCAGTTGTTGCTGTACTTCCAGGGTGAGGTTCGCCTCGTCGATCTTCAGTGCCTCGTAGACCTTAGGCATCTCGCCACGGGGAAATTCCACGTCCACCACAGCGCCGATGATTTCAACTACTTTGCCCGAACTCATTTCTGGTTCCTCTTGCCGCTCGAGGCGACTCTTAAAAGATAAAAAAACACTAACTATTCAGTAGGCCCATCTCTTTGGGCCATCTGAGTGGTTACACCCCAGCTTTTGGGGTTTCCAAAGGGGAGCAGTCTCACTCTCCCCTTTGGTCAGCCCTAAAAATCGCACTTTTTAGGGCTGATCTGAATAGCTACAAAAACAAAATTCTGTTACTGATCCTGCCATCAAACGGCGGCTGCACCACCCACGATCTCGGAGATCTCCTGGGTAATCGCGGCCTGACGGGCCTTGTTGTAGATCAGCTGCAATTCGTCAATCAGGTTCTTCGCATTGTCGGATGCGGACTTCATCGCAACCATTCGTGCCGACTGCTCACAGGCGCCATTCTCAACCACTGCCTGATAGACCAGAGACTCGACATATCGACCCAACAGGTTGTCGAGAACCTCCTTCGAATCAGGCTCGTAGATGTAGTCCCAGTGATGCTTAAGGTCCTCTTCCATGGTCGATGGAATGGGTACCAGCTGCTCAAAGGTGGGACTCTGCGTCATTGTGTTGACGAAGTTGTTGTAGGCGATGTAGATACGGTCGATCTTACCTTCTGCATAGGCATCCAGCATGACCTTCACGGTACCGATCAGATCCTCGATGTGCGGCATGTCACCCAGGTGTGTTGCCTGACTGACGATGTTGCCACCGAAACGCCCGAAGAAACCCAATGCCTTGTTACCGATGGTGCAGAATTCAACCTCGGTACCGGCATCCCGGTGTTCCTTCAACTCTTTGACCAGCTTACGGAACAGGTTGTTGTTCAGACCGCCGCACAGACCCCGGTCTGATGAGACGATGATGTAGCCAACCCGTTTCACTTCACGTTCAATCATGAACGTGTGCTTGTATTCCGGATGAGCATGAAAAAGGTGACCGATTACTTTGCGCATCTTTTCAGCATAGGGACGCGTCGCCGCCATGCGGTTCTGCGCCTTACGCATCTTGGAAGCGGCGACCATCTCCATAGCCTTGGTGATCTTGCTCGTATTCTTGATACTGCCGATCTGTGTCCGGATCTCTTTTGCACCCGCCATTGCTTAAACCCTATTTCGTGATTGCCCGACGTTTACCAAGTGTGGTTGGCCTTGAAGTCTTTCAGAGCATCGTGAAGGGCTTGCTCGATCTCGGCGTTGTAGTCGCCGGACTCATCGATCTTGTCCATCAGCTCTTTCTGGTTACTCTTCATATAGCCCTGAAGCGATGATTCGAAGTCCACAACTTTGTTCGCATCAACGTCATCCAGGTAGCCTTCGTTGGCGGCAAACAGTGAGACACCCATGCCGGCTACGGAGAGGGGTGAATATTGCGCCTGCTTCATCAACTCGGTTACACGCTCACCACGTTCCAGCTGCTTACGGGTCGCTTCGTCAAGATCGGAAGCAAACTGAGAGAAAGCCGCCAGCTCACGATACTGGGCCAGCGCCAGACGAACACCGCCACCCAGCTTCTTGATGATCTTGGTCTGAGCAGAGCCACCCACACGGGATACAGAGAGACCCGCGTTGATCGCAGGACGAATACCCGCGTTGAACAGATCCGCTTCAAGGAAGATCTGACCGTCGGTGATCGAGATTACGTTGGTTGGTACGAATGCGGATACGTCACCAGCCTGGGTTTCGATGATCGGCAGCGCGGTCAGTGAACCGGTCTGTCCTTTCACCTTACCGCCGGTGTTCTTCTCCACATAGGCGGCGTTGACTCGCGCCGCACGCTCCAGCAGACGGGAGTGCAGATAGAAAACGTCACCAGGATAGGCTTCACGACCTGGCGGACGACGCAGCAACAGGGATACCTGACGATAGGCCCAGGCCTGTTTGGTCAGATCGTCATAGATGATCAGTGCATCTTCACCCTTGTCGCGGAAGTATTCACCCATGGTGCAACCGGAGTAGGGGGCGATGAACTGCATCGCTGCAGAGTCTGCCGCCGGGGCTGCCACGATGATGGTGTGGTCCATGGCGCCATGCTCTTCGAGCTTGCGCACTACCTGGGCGATGGTTGAGTTCTTCTGGCCAACCGCCACGTAGATACATTTTACGCCGGTGCCCTTCTGATTGATGATCGCATCGATGGCTACCGCAGACTTACCGGTCTGACGGTCACCGATGATCAACTCACGCTGACCTCGACCGATCGGCACCATGGCGTCGATCGCCTTGATACCGGTCTGTACCGGCTGGTCAACCGACTTACGTTCGATAACGCCAGGGGCTACCTTCTCAATAGGTGAGGACTCATCGGCTTTGATATCGCCTTTGCCGTCCATGGGGTTACCCAGGGAGTCGACAACACGTCCCAGCAAACCTTCACCAACCGGGACTTCCAGAACGCGACCGGTACATTTTACTGCATCGCCTTCACTCAGGTGCTTGTAGTCACCCAGCACCACGGCGCCGACTGAGTCGCGCTCAAGGTTAAGCGCCAGACCGTAAGTGTTACCCGGGAACTCCAACATCTCGTAAGACATGACATCTTCGAGACCGTGGATGCGGGCAATACCATCAGTCAGGCTGATGATCGTACCCTCGTTACGGGCTTCGGTTTTAAGATCGAATTTTTCGATCTTGCTTTTGATCAGTTCGCTGATCTCGGATGGATTGAGTTGCATGATGGCTTCTCGCTTAGATTCCCAATTCGTTAGCCAGTTGCTGAAGTTGACCACGGACGGAGCCGTCGATCACCATATCCCCGGCGCGGATGTGAACACCACCGATCAGGTCGGTGTCCTTGTCGCTGGTGATGGTGATATCGCGTCCCAACTTGGCCTTCAAGGCATCGGCAATAAGTTTTTCCTGCGCGGGCTTGAGTGCATAAGCAGTGGTGACGTGGACATTCATCACCTTCTCTTTTTCCGCTTTGAGCTCAGCAAAGAGTGCATTGATCTCGGGTAGCACCTGAAGACGGCGGTTCTGAACCAGCACACGGATCAGATTACTGCCTTCCTCGGTTACCCGGCCGCCGGCAATTTCCAGCAGCAGCTCAGTCAATGCCGGCTGATCGATCAGTGGGTTGCCGACAACTTTGGCAACCGCTTCATCCTCTACGACAGAGGATAGAAAGGTCAGCATCTCATGCCACAGCTCGAGCTTGCCCTGCTCATCGGCATGAGCAAACACGGCTTCCGCGTAGGGGCGGGCGATTGTGGTAGCTTCACCGGCCATAGTTCTGCCCTAAATCTCTTTGGCCAAGGCCGTAACGATGTCCTGATGTGCGTCGGCGCTGATCTCTTTCTTGAGAATCTTTTCAGCACCGGCCACAGCAAGCATTCCGACCTTTTCACGCAGCTGTTCACGTGCGCGGTTGGCTTCCTGCTCGATTTCAGACTGTGCGGCGGTGAGGATACGGTCGCCTTCTACGCGAGCTGTATCCTTGGACTCATCGACGATTTCGGCTGCGCGCTTTTGAGCCTGGGCTACGATCTCCGCAGCCTGTGCCTTGGCTTCATGCAGCACATCCTTGGCCCGCTCCTTGGCAAGCTCCTGCTCGTGCTGGCCTCGCTCGGCTGCTGCCAGTCCGTCGGCTATCTCCTTTTTACGGGTTTCCAGCGCTCCCATGATCGGGGTCCAGACATACTTCATGGTGAACCACACGAACACCGCGAAAGAGAGCAGCTGACCTATAAGAGTCAGATTGATGTTCATCCCGGAATTACCTCTCGTTGGACGAGATGAGAGAGAGTTCGCTCAAAGCTTATCAAGCTACAGCGAACAATACGTACATGGCCAGACCCACAGCAATCATGGGGACGGCGTCTACCAGACCCATGACGATGAAGAACTGGGTACGCAACATGGGGATGAGTTCAGGTTGACGAGCAGCGCCCTCGAGAAAGCGGCCACCCAAAACGCCGATGCCTACCGCAGCGCCCAGGGCACCCAGGCCCATCATGATCGCGCCGGCAATGTACAGCAGTGCTTGTTCCATTATTGGTCTCCCGTTTAATGAACTAGATAGTTAAGAAAAAAGATCAGTGTTCGTGGTGCGCCATATCCAGGTACACAATGGTCAGGGTCATAAAGATGAACGCCTGCAGAGTGATGATCAAGATATGGAATATGGCCCAACCCAGCTGTAGAACGCCACCGAACAGACCGAGAATCAGCCCGGCATTGTACATGATGGCGATCAAAATAAAGATCATCTCGCCAGCGTACATGTTACCGAACAGACGCAGGGCGAGTGAAATAGGTTTAGCAATCAGGCTGACAAACTCAAGAATGAAGTTGATCGGGATGAACAGCAGATTGACAATCGGATTAGTTGAAGAGAAGGGCTGCAGAGTCAGCTCACCGGCGAAACCGCCGACACCTTTAATCTTAATACTGTAGAAGAGAACCAGCAGGAAGACCCCAATGGCCATACCGAAGGTGGCGTTGGGATCAGTTGAAGGCACGACCTTCATATAGTGGATTCCGAGCAGCTTGGCGAGCTCGGGTATCACATCAACCGGCACCAGATCCATCAGGTTCTGCAGGAAAATCCAGACAAAGATGGTCAGCGCCAGTGGTGCAACCAGAGAATTTCTCGCGGAGAAGGATCCGCGTACGCTGGTATCGATGAACTCGACAATCCATTCGACAAAATTCTGCAGGCCGCCAGGAACACCCTGGGTAGCGGTTTTTGCCGCTTTGGAAAAGAAGTAGAGAAACAGCACACCAAGGCCGATTGACCAGAACATGGTGTCCACATGAATTGCCCAGAAACCCATCTCTTTGGCTTCAGCCGCACTGTGTGCAATACCCCAACTGCCGTCGGGATGCTGACCAAAGGTCAGATTGGTCAGGTGATGTTTGATGTACTCACCAGAGGTAAGGGCGTCGCCGGCCATATTTCCTGTACCTATGAATGCTGTCTGTCTTGATAAATCAACACTATCAATGGAACCGCTACTTGAACGATCAAATAGCAGCCCAATAATAAACCAATATTGACTGAATCGAAGCTGACAATTGTCAACCCGAACAAAATACCGGTCATGACCATCTTCTGGATTTCGGCGCCAAACAGTCGCCCGGCTATTTTTTCCGGCTCCTGGGCACGATAGTGCACAAAAGACCTGAAGGCGAAATAGCCATTTGCAGTCGCGGCGATAAAAGCGCCAATGAAGCCTGACAATGCGGCGTTTTTACCGAAAAACAACAAACCCAGACCGAGGATTAGCGATGCTCCTATTTGGAGCACTACGATAGTGCGAATCTGGCTGTTTCCGGTAAGCTGCATGCCGGTTTCCCGGAACCCCTATACGAGCCTATCCAGCAAGGAGGGAGGAGTATAAGGGGTCTGGAATATAAGGTCAAAGGATAGATACATAAATTTTTTAATAGACAATATCTATAAATGGCTATTTTTTGCTTTTGAACGCTGCTTTTTGGTTTAAAACAGCAGCTTACGGATAGTGTTCATGATCGACCACCCCGCGAGCCGGGTTGCGCGCCTCAGAGGTGGTGATCGATCTTCAGTCAGACAATTCCTAACGGCGCCAGAATAACCGGTCGAGTGACACCTGGCCAGCGCCGTGACGGATCAGATAGAGCAGTGCGATGGCCCACCACATGTGTACGTTCCAGGCATCCGGATAGACGAACAGCTGAATCACGGCGGTCATACCCAGCAGGGAGAGGGCGGCGAAGCGGGTGAACAGTCCGAATACCAACAGGATGGGAAACAGATGCTCCGCATAGGTCGCCAGGTGGGCGGCAATCTCATGGGGGATCAGTGGGACCTTGTACTCATGCTCAAACAGGAAGTAGGTCGATTGGGAGATATCGAGAAAGCCCGATACCTTGGTACGGCCAGAGCTCCAGAATGTATAGGCGACAGCACCCCGGGCAAGCAGGGCGATCAGCCAGTCGGGAACCAGTTTTGCAATCAAGTCGAAAAGAGAGATCAGGCCGTTAACTATTGTATTCATAATGTCACTAGTTGGTATCGTTATTGATTAGGGAACCTCAGAAGAGACCTCCTGACGCAGAAGGCGGTTCTTCATCGGCTCGACACGCCCGTCATCGCGGGATTGGGATCGTCGCTTCGATCCGGGTTTGCAGCGTTGTGCTCACATGGCACAAAACGTCCCATCAAACAGATGACGGGAGAAAAACCGGCCCAAATCGAATTGCGGATCCGTTTGGCTCGTCGCTTCGAAGGCCTCACCGATGGTTGCCGAGGCAAGCAGCCTTTCGACGAACTCGAATTCACCCGGGGTGACAACTCTTACCTGAACCTCGTTGTCCGGCCTCACGACGATCAACCGGCAGGCTCCCTCATCCAGCGAGATCAGCTCATCCTGATCATCGGACTGATTGACAGACCAGATCCGATGGACGGGAAAATCGGAGGCCAGTAGCTGCAACGAAGGGTGGAGACGAAGCTGAAGCCCGGCAAACGCCTCTTCAGACAGATTCTGCAGTTGATCCGGCTGCAGTGGGTGTGCATCCGCCGCGTGATAGGCTGCAGTCCAGGCAAACTCCAGACGGGCCACATCACTCAGGTAGGGCAACTCCGACAGCTCGGGTATGGCCTGCAAAAAGTCGGCGAACAGGTCACCATACAACAGCAGGGTGCGATCCCTGGGGGGGTGTTGCCGCACATAAGCGGTTGCCAGCATACGAAAGGCTTTTTCTCCCACCAGCCGTTTCACTACCGGGAACATGTCCGCCAGCGCATCCCCATTCAGCACGATGAAGTTATTCCGGTAGACCTGGAATCTCTGCAGTGCCAGATCGTCATCCTGCACCATCGCCAACAGAGCGCCATCCGGCGCCTCGGCGGTTCTCAATGCATCACAAAAGCTCTTTTGCAGCTCAGCCAGTAACGACATTTCTGACCTCCGTTTCAGCCACGCCGTCCATCAGACTCTGCGCGGCAGAGACCTCCTCCAGCAGTTGAGGAAATTCGGGAATGTTACTGTCCCACTCGATCAGGGTTGGCGCCAATCCGAACTGGGAGATGAACTGCTGATAGAGACTCCACACCTCGGAACAGACCGGTGAACCGTGATCGTCGATCCTCAAGGTGCGGCCTTCGACCTGCTGCACCGAATGTCCCGACAGGTGAATCTCCCCGATCAGCGAAATCGGTATCTCCGACAGATAGTCTTCGATGTTCCAGCCATGATTGGTACAGGAGACAAACACATTGTTTACATCTACCAGCAGACCGGCACCACTGCGCTTTGCCGCCTCCACATAGAAGACCTGCTCAGGCATCTCACTGGCCTTGAACTGCAGATAGCTGGAGGGATTTTCGATCAGTATCTGCCTCTGCAGGTGATCTTGTACCTGGTCGATGTGTTCCACCATGACCTGCAGACTCTCCTCCGTATAGACCAGAGGCATCAGATCGTGGGTATACCATTCGTAACCATGGCTCCAGGAGAGATGCTCTGAAACCAGGCCCGGTTCGAACCTGTCCACCAGGTGCTTCAACTGCTGCAGATGTTGCCTGTCCAAAGGCAGGTGACTGCCGAGGGAGGTACCGACACTGTGCAGCGAGATGGGATAGTCCTGGCGTATCTTTTCAAGATAGCGCAAGGGTGGCCCACCCCGGCCCATATAGTTTTCGGGATGAATCTCAAACCAGCCGATATCCGGCTGATCCTCGATTACGGATTGATAGTGCTGCGGCTTCAAACCTGCCCCGGCCCTGATTGGAACCGGGGTGGGTTTTCTGCCGGACTTGTGGATCGTTTCCATATCAGGTCCAGCAGTTCAGCTTATTTTGAAGTCAGGCTGCCACCGACGATCTTTTCACAGGTGCCCTTCAGCACCAGCATCCAGGCATTACCCTGTGCATCACTGGTTGAAGTGCCTGCGCAGCTGGTACCCGGACCCGCGGCACAATCGTTTTTACCGGCTTTGGCTACGCCGTAACACTTTTCAGTATCACCCGCGTTCGCTACACCGACAGGAGAGAGTGCCAAAGCGGTGGTAATTGCGCCGGCGACAAGTGCAGAAGTGTTGGTTTTTTTCATGATTAACTCCTCCGAGAGAGTATTGTTTAAAAATCGATCTTGATGCGATTACCGCATTTCGTTTAATCGAACATGGAGAAAGAACCCCTTGTGTCTGTTATTACGCCTTCAACACTTTTTCGGATTCACTTTTCCATCTCTTTTTTACAAATCCCTTCGTTTAATTCATCAGTCAGATTGTGGTTAAAGGTAAAACCTCAATCCGACCTTTCAACTAAACGGCGGTAACACAACAGAGTTCTGAGTTCTGCTTGTGTTGTATACAACATAGCATTTGCCGCTCGGATAGATATTAACGAAAGTATCACAGAGAATAGGGGCTTTATGAGGTGAAAGCCCATTCGACCAGGCTATTAAAGGGAGCGTTTTCGTGATCAGAAAATGGGCTAACGCATTGATAAATTGACAACTCACCCACAGCGGCTGAGTGCCCCATCAAGCCGTGGCGTGTCAATTCATCAGATTTGCGGTGCGCCATTTTCTAACTTTTCTGTCACGTCACCTGTGGAACGTCGAACAGACCACTGATGAACAGAATGGGGATGATGAAGTTGGCTGAACGCCATGGTTTTTGAAACGCTGTAGGCCGGCTCAATTGGACAACAATTGAGATGGAGAACCTTATTGTCCTCACCGGTGAAGTCTGGCGAGCGGGAAACGCGAATGCAATCGTGAAACGACGAAGCGTGGAGACGAATCGCGGCCGGCTAAGCGACCCTGGTGGGCGACTATTTTATGTGGTCCAGGATCCCTTCCAACTCATCCAGACTGTTGTAACCGATCACCAGCTTGCCTTTACCCTTGGAACCCTGTTGCAGATCCACTTTGGCACCCAGTTTTTCCGACAGGTCGGTGACCAGGCGTTTGATATCCGGATCGACCGGCTGCGCTGCACGCTTGGGTTTGGGGTTTTCAGACTCACTCTGCATCCGTCGCACCAGGCGTTCGGTCTCCCGCACCGACAACCCCTGGCTGACCACCTGGTTGGCCGCTCTGGTCTGATCTTCACTCTTCAATCCAAGCAGGGTACGGGCATGGCCCATCTCGATTCGACGCGATTCGACCAGCCCTTTGACCTCTTCATTGAGCTCCAGCAGACGCAGCAGATTGGTTACCGTGGTACGGGATTTACCCACCGCTTTGGCCACTTCCTGATGGGTCAACCCGAATTCATGCAGCAGTCGACTCAGGGCATTCGCCTCTTCCAGTGGATTGAGATCCTCCCGCTGGATATTCTCGATCAGCCCCATCGCCATGGCGGCCTCTTCGGTGACCTCCTTGATCACCACCGGGATCTCATCCAGACCCGCCTGCTGGGCGGCACGCCAGCGTCGTTCGCCGGCAATCAGTTCGTAGCGGTCGTTCTCAACAGCACGAACCACCACCGGCTGTATCACCCCTTGAGCGGCAATCGAATCGGCCAGCTCACGCAGACTGTCCGGGTCGAATTCACGGCGTGGTTGATAGCGACCCCGTTGAATCAGGTCCACAGGCAGCCGAGCCAGGTTGTCCCGCTTGCTCTCTTTACCACTGCCGCTATCGGTTGTTGCAACTTCCTCTTCCGTGTCAGCCTGCATGCCTCCCAAAAGGGCATCCAGTCCACGTCCTAATCCTCGTTTCTTTGCCGCCATGTCTCTTTATCTCTTATACCGTTTGGGCTTCGCTTTGACGCATGCGATGCCGGCGTATCAGCTCACTGGCCAGGGCCAGATAGGAGGTTGCGCCTCGGGATTGTTTATCATAGATCAACACCGGCAAACCGTGACTCGGTGCCTCGGCCACCCTGACATTGCGTGGAATGATGGTGTTGAACACAGCGTCTTTGAAGTGGGCCAGCAGTTGACCGGACACATCAATGGCCAGATTATTTCGAGGATCGTGCATGGTGCGCAGAAATCCTTCGATCTGCAGATTGCGATTGAGGTGGGAACGTATCTGTTCAACCGTATTCATCAGTGCCGACAACCCTTCCAGGGCGTAGTACTCCGTCTGGATGGGGATCAATACCCCATTGGCTGCCACCAGCGCGTTGAGGGTCAGCATGTTCAATGACGGAGGACAGTCGATCAGAATATAGTCGTAGTCCTGTTTGGCCGGAGCCAAGGCGATATCAAGACGCTTTTCCCGCATCGATGTGTTCATCAACCCAACCTCGGCCGCGGTCAGATCCGCATTCGATGGGATGACGTCGTAACCCCCGTCAGGGGAGGTCATCAGGGTCTCTCGCAGGGTGGCATCCCCAAGCAACAGCTCACAGCTGGTGTTGTCCAGATTATGTTTGTCGATACCACTACCCATACTGGCGTTACCCTGGGGATCCAGGTCCACCAGCAGGACACGCTTTTTCATGGCCGCCAGGGAGGCCGCCAGATTCACCGTGGTGGTGGTCTTGCCGACGCCGCCCTTCTGGTTGGCAATGGAGATGATGTAACCCATGTTGGTCTACTTGATTCCACAGTTGCAGGAAGGGCCTATCATAACGGCACTGCCGCCCAAGGTGGTAACTTTCTTGGCAAAGTGCCCCTTGAAAGCCCCATAAAACAGACCAAGGCTCTCACCAAAGGCATTCAATCTCTAACAGTGCAGCGAAATTGAGTCGCCTTGCAGGCGTGGCCGCCAATGAACGCCAATCACCTCAAAACAGCGCGAATAATGCACACAATACGGCCTCAATTTGCTTAAATTCCCGGTAATTGGCGTTCATTGGCGGTTTATACTCTTAAAAACGCGCCATTCCTATGCAAGGGGGTCTTCTGACTTGTCAGGCTCTCTAATGGAGATCAGACAGCGCTCCCCGTCGGTATAAGGCACACTCAACGGCACGACGTTACATTCATAGCCCACGGAAAGCTCGTCGATCTCCTGTTGCGGATTTCGCCCTTTCAACGCCAGCAGCAGACTCTCCCGATTACGCAGGTGCCGGCTTACCTCAAGCAGCGTTGAAAGTGTGGTCACCGCACGGGCCGTCAGTAGATGAAATGGGACTTCCGGCCGATAGGCCTCGAGTCGACTGTGCACCGGGTGACAGTGATCCAGCCCCAGCTCCATCACCACCTGGCGCAGAAAGCGGATCTTTTTACTGTTGCTGTCGAGCAGGGTGAACTGCATATCCGGCCGCATGATTGCGAGTGGAATACCCGGCAGTCCCGGGCCGGTACCCATATCGAGACAGCGCTCTCCCTGCAGGTAGGGCAGAACCACCAGACTGTCGAGCAGATGCCTGGAGACCATCTCCAGAGGATCGCGCACCGCGGTCAGATTGAAGGCCTTGTTCCATTTGTGCATCAACGCAAGATAGTCGAGCAGTTGCTGCTGCTTGCTCTCTTCCAGTGACAAGCCCATCAATGAGGTCCCTTCCGCAAGACACCGGCCGCAGGCGATTCTGTCGAATCCGGCCATGATCAGGCGGAGCGCTTTTTCAGATGAATCAGCAGCAGAGAGATTGCCGCAGGGGTGACGCCAGGTATCCGGCCCGCCTGTCCCAGGGTTTCGGGTCGATGGCGCTGGAACTTCTCGCGCACTTCGGAGGAGAGACCCCGCACATTGGTATAGTCCAGATCCTCAGGTAACAGCACCGATTCGTTGGCCCGCTGCTTATCGATCTCTCCCTGCTGACGGGCGATATAACCGGCATACTTTGCCTGCACCTCCAGTTGCTCCACCTCTTGCGGTTCCTGCAGACCGGGGCCGAGCCTGGCAATGGTCATCAGCTGCCGATAGCTGACATTCGGTCTTGCCAGCAGATTCTGGGCACTCGCCTCTTTCGACAAACTGCCTCCCAGGATGTTCTCAGCCTGCTCTGTATCCACATCGGTGGGACGCAGCCAGAGTTCCTTCAAGCGCTGCTGCTCCCGCTCGATATTCTCCCGTTTGCGGCAGAAGATCTCCCAACGCTGGTCGTCGACGACCCCCAGCTGACGTCCGGTTTCGGTCAGCCGCAGATCCGCATTGTCTTCTCTCAGCAACAACCGGTACTCTGCCCGGCTGGTGAACATCCGGTAGGGCTCCTGAGTTCCCTGGGTAATCAGATCATCGACCAGAACACCCAGATAGGCCTCATCTCTTCTCGGTGACCAGGGCTCCAATTGCTTACTGAAGCGCACCGCATTGATACCGGCCAGCAGGCCCTGCGCTGCCGCCTCCTCATAACCGGTGGTGCCGTTGATCTGTCCGGCAAAAAAGAGGCCGTCGATAAATTTGGTCTGCAGCGAGGATTTCAAATCTCTCGGATCGAAAAAGTCATACTCGATGGCATAGCCTGGACGGGTGATATGGGCGTTCTCGAAACCCTTCATCGAGCGCACCAGCTGATACTGGATATCGAACGGCAGACTGGTGGAGATACCGTTGGGGTAGATTTCGTGGGTATCGAGACCTTCAGGTTCAATAAAGATCTGATGTGAATCCTTGTCGGCGAAGCGAACGATCTTGTCTTCTATGGAGGGACAGTATCTGGGTCCGACCCCCTCGATCACACCGGCATACATGGGTGAGCGGGCGAGCCCGCCACGAATGATCTCATGGGTCTGCTGGTTGGTGTGGGTGATATGACAGCTGACCTGTGGTGGATGCTGCTCACGCTTGCCAAGGAAGGAGAATACCGGTGTCGGGGTATCGCCCGGCTGAGCCTGCAGTTGAGAATAGTCGATGCTGCGGCCATCAATTCTCGGCGGAGTTCCGGTCTTCAGCCGTTCCACCCGAAAGGGCAGATCCCTGAGACGCTGGGAAAGCGCGTTCGAGGGCGGATCACCGGCCCGGCCTCCCTCATAGTTCGAAAGCCCGATGTGGATCCGGCCGCCGAGAAAGGTACCCACGGTTAACACCACCGCATCGGCACGGAACTTGAGACCCATCTGGGTCACCACCCCGGTGACTCGATCCTGCTCCACCAGCAGATCGTCCACCGCCTGTTGGAAGAGTTGAAGATTGGCCTGATTCTCCAGCCGATGACGAATCGCGGCCTTATACCGCACCCGGTCTGCCTGGGCTCGGGTGGCTCTCACCGCCGCCCCTTTGCGGGAGTTGAGAATACGGAACTGAATACCGCCAAGATCGGCCGCCTGCGCCATCGCGCCACCCAGTGCATCCACCTCTTTCACCAGGTGTCCTTTTCCGATCCCGCCAATCGCCGGATTGCAGCTCATCTGACCCAGAGTCTCGATATTGTGAGTCAGCAGCAGCGTCCGGGCACCCATCCGAGCCGCCGCAAGGGCCGCTTCCGTACCGGCATGGCCGCCACCCACCACAATCACATCAAACTTATCGGTAAACAACATTGTCATAACTATTCGCGGATTCGCTGCTTGCCTGTGTAGCCTGTTTTCCAACCAGATTGATGGCAAGCGAGCTGAAACTGGTGTATCGAACCCGGCATTTTAACTGATTCATCCCGCTAATGAGACGATTTATCAAACGCCATCGGATTCACTATAGCCATTTATCCCTATTTATACAGACAACTTAGGATTGCTCAGGATGGCCGGTCAATCGCAATCAAGAGGAATCTTTACAGCATAGGCTGATAAATGTGCAATCGGTACTAAACCTGCATTGGGAGCCTGCCGATCCATTATGCTGATACCATGATCGACGACAAAGTCACCGATCAGCCCGATACAACAAGAGGAACAACCATGGGTCCTGAATTAGCCGAGGCAATCAAAGCAGCAGGCAATATCCTGCTGGGTAAACAGGAGGTGGTGAAACTCTCCCTGACCTGTCTGCTTGCCAGAGGTCACCTGTTGATCGAGGATGTTCCCGGTGTGGGTAAAACCACCCTGGCCCATACCCTGGCACATCTGCTCGGACTCAACTATCAGCGCATTCAATTCACCAGCGATCTGCTGCCTTCAGACATTATCGGGGTTTCGGTATTCGATACCAATCAGCAGAACTTTCAGTTTCATCGGGGGCCGATCTTCGCTCAGGTGGTGCTCGCCGATGAGATCAATCGGGCCACACCCAAGGCTCAGAGCGCCCTGCTTGAAGCCATGGAAGAGCGACAGGTCACCACAGACGGAGCAACCTACAACCTGCCGGAACCCTTCTTTGTCATCGCCACGCAGAATCCGAGCCATCAGGTGGGTACCTTTCCTCTACCCGAATCCCAACTCGATCGCTTTCTGATGCGCATCAGCATCGGCTATCCCGGCCGAAGCGCGGAGCGTGATCTGTTGGCCGGTGGAGATCGCCGGGCCGCATTGGAAGATCACCCGGTGGTTCTCGACAGTCAGCAACTCTCGGAATATCAGCAACAGGTCGCCAAGGTTCATGTGGCCGATGCCCTGATCGAATATTGTCAGGACATTTTGGCACACACCAGAAACATGCCCGATTATCGACTCGGCCTGTCGCCCAGAGCCGGATTGGCAATGTTGCAGGCGGCCCGGGCCTGGGCCTTTCTTGAGGATCGTGATCTTGTGCTGCCAGAGGATCTTCAGGCGATACTGCCGGCAACCATCGGTCACCGACTGCAGACCTCCGGCGAGAAGATGTCGGTTTCCGGAGATGGTCTGGTGAAGGATCTGTTGAACAAAATACCGCTACCCTGATCGGCACCATGACCCGCTCCTCACTCTATCGTTGGTTCAGACAGTTCCGCCGCCAGGCCAAACCGGATAGCTATGGCGGTGTCACCGTGAAAGCCAGAAGTATCTATATACTGCCCACCAAACAGGGCCTGCTGCTGGCGGTGGTACTGTTGGCGATGCTGGTCGGTTCGATCAACTACGGCAGTAATCTTGGTCACCTGGCGACATTTCTTCTTGGTGGTATCTGGATCACCACCATTCTGCATACCTGGCGTAATCTGTTGGGCCTGAGACTGCAACCGCAACATGTGGATGCGGTGTTCGCCGGGGAGTCGGCGGATTTCTGCCTGTCGCTGATCAATCCGTCGAACCTCGACCGTTTTGCAATCACCCTGAAACAGAAAAAAAACTTCGGTGACAGTCTCGATATTCCAAACAATGAGCAGCTGCCGATCCATCTCCCGCTGGTAAGTAAAAAACGCGGTCTGTTCGAACTGCCGCAGATCACTCTACACACCACCTATCCACTGGGTCTGTTTCATGCCTGGACTTATGCGGAAATCGATCTCAGCTGTCTGGTCTATCCAAAACCGGCGGAACGGGGTGATCCGCCTGTTACCGAGAGTTATACAAAGAGCAGCAGTGGCGACCGGGGGGTTGGCAGTGATGACTTTGTTGGACTGCGAACCTTTCGCACCGGTGACTCACCGAAACAGATCGACTGGAAGGCCTATGCCCGACAGCAGGGCCTGATGAGCAAACAGTTCGGTGGCGACCGCCATCTGGAGATCACTCTGGATTGGGATCTGATACCGGAACAGGAACCTGAACGACGACTCAGTCTGTTATGCCGGTTCATACTGCAGCAGGAGGAGTTAAGACACGCCTATGCGATGAAAATACCGGGTCTCTCCATAGCCAGCGGGCTGGGCAGCGGCCATATGCAGAAGTGCCTCAGCGCTTTGGCACTATACGGAATTGCCGATGCAGATCGCTGATCACACTCTGACGGCAAGACAGCATCTGCTGGTCAGCCTGTGTGCCGGGTTGGCAATCGCGCCTCATACCCTGCACGTTCCCCTTCCAATCTCTCTGTTTCTGATCTTTCTCTTTGTCTGGCGACTTACGGCGCTTCGCTATCCACAATTCCAACCGGGTCGATGGTTGCTGGTACTGACAACCCTGGGTGGTGTGATCCTCACATTCAGCCAATACCATACTCTGATCGGCCGGGACGCGGGTGTCGGTCTGCTGACCGTGATGATGATGCTTAAAATACTGGAGGTACGAAGACGTCAGGATCTCTATGTGGCCGTCTTCATCTCCTACTTTGTGATCATCACCCATTTTCTGTTTGATCAATCGATGGTGATGGCCCTCTATCTGTTTTCCGTAATGGTCTGCTTGACCGCCCTGCTGATTGAGATCAATCGCATCAAACCATCCGCCACCACTCTGGAACCCTTCGTCAGAACCGGGATCATCACACTGCAGGCGATTCCGATCGCCATTGTGTTGTTCGTTATTTTTCCCCGCTTGAGTCAACCCCTCTGGAATCTTGGTATCGGCAGCAGCGGTACCACCGGTCTCAGTGACCGGATGACACCGGGACAGATTGCCGAGCTGATCGAATCACCGGAGGTTGCCTTCCGGGTAAGTTTCGACACCGAGGCACCAGCCGCAGAACAACGTTACTGGCGAGGCCTGGTGATCTGGGATACGGACGGACACAGCTGGTTCAATCGAAAGGACCAGGTGCGTGAAAGACACATGCAACTCAAAGCCCATGGGGAACACAGTTACGAGGTATTCCTCGAAGCACACCAACAGCGCTGGTTGTATGCCCTCGACATCCCTGTCAGTAGCAAACAGAGGTTCAGGCTTTCACAGGATCTGATCCTACAGAGAAGGGAGCCGGTCAGACGATCATTGACCTATCAGGTTCGTTCCACAACCGAGCAGCAGAACAAGGTTGTCATGCCCGGTATGCTGCAACGCGCACTGGAGCTGCCGGACAATGTCACCCAAAGGCAATTCGAACTGGTTGAAGGTTGGCGCGCTAACGCCAAGTCACCCAGAGAAATAGTCGAACTAGCACTGAGCCACTTCAATAAACAACCTTTTGTCTACACACTCACGCCGCCCCGTTACCTGGACAACCCAATCGATCAGTTTCTATTCGATGCTCAAGAGGGATTCTGCGAACACTATGCAACCAGCTTTACCCAACTGATGCGTATCGCGGGTATACCCACCCGTCTGGTGCTGGGTTATCAGGGTGGTGAATACAATGAACTGGGAGACTACTTCATCATCCGCCAATACGATGCTCACGCCTGGACGGAGGTCTGGCTGGAAGAGAGCGGATGGTTGCGAGTCGACCCAACAGCAGCTGTCGCGCCGGAACGCATACGTTTTCAACTGAGAAATGATTTCGGCACAGAGGGATCGCCGGCGATGTTTCAGCTCGACGAACTGGGGCTGGTCGGTTCAAGCCTGCGGCGCTTCGCCCATATGCTGGATAATGCCAATATCCAGTGGCGCCGCTGGATCATCGGTTACAGCCGGGAGCACCAGTTCTCTCTGATGCGAAATTTCGGCTTCGACACGCTGACGCCACTTCAGTGGAGCCTTATCACCATCGGGCTGATCGCCATACCTCTGATGCTGGTTGCTCTGCGACTGGTACTGTCGGGAAGAAAACAACCGCTCCCGGAGATTATTGCCTACGAGCGGTTTTGCAAAAAACTTGCCCGTCTGGGCATCAGCAGGAAAACCTATGAAGGTCCGATGGACTACGCGAAACGGGCGATTGGTGAGCGGCCCGATCTGACCGCACCCATCAGCAGAATTACGGCCCTCTACATCAAACTACGCTATGGGCCCAATGCCGACAAAAGCCAGAGCAAAAAGCTGCTTCAGCAGGTAAGGCAGTTCCGCCCTGGCCGGCAGAAGCCGGGCACCTGACCAGGTTAAAATCGGCTCGGTGACTCAGTCATGCAGTATGGCGTACAACTTGTCTTTCAACAGGACACGCCTTTTTTTCATCTCTTCGATATGAAAATCTGAGACCGGTGTACTCAACTCTTCCAGATTACGGATATGGGCATCCAGCCAATCGTACTCATCCATTAAATTGTGAAACACCTCATTCGTTTTACGCAGATCCGCGATTTTTTCTGCGTATTCGGGAAATTCATGCAACAGATCGTGTGACTCGCCCAGCATCTTTCTCTCCTCTTATTAAGAATCTCTATTTCAACACCTTAAAGCGACTCTGGCTATGGCAACAATGTACTGAATCAAAAAAAACCGAGAAATTTAGTACAACGGGTGTAGTGTCTCATATTAAATGCGTGATATCCGAGGCACCCTTGGGATCGCAACCCATCAGCGATGAATGACACTTACTTAATGCATTTAACGACCCTACTTAACTGAAGAAGTTGGGCCAACCTCAGAGATTAACAGCCAATGGACGCCAACCACCGCGAAACTACGCAAATAGAGGCCCCAATGTGAGCGTGATTCGCGGTATTTTGCGCTGATTAGCGTACATTGGCGGTTTATTCTCTTAAGTAAGCACCATTCTCACCAGTGATGAAAACACTACTTGCCAATACAGAAACTCGAGAATATCCGGCCCAACAGATCGTCTGCCGTAAACTCCCCGGTGATCTCCGAGAGCGCAAGCTGGGCTACTCTGAGATCTTCTGCAAGCAGTTCGCCCGCCTGGTCCCGCAGTAGACTCTGTTGTCCGTGCTCAAGATATTGCATGCCCCGCTGAAGCGCATCGAGATGACGACGTCGGGCGATGAACTCGCCTTCATGCTGATCATGATATCCGGCACACTGCTTCAAATGGTCATTCAACAGAGACATTCCCTCGCCCTGTTTGGCGGACAGACAGATCTCCACCCCATCCTCCAATTGATGCAATCCTGGTGATTTTCCGGTCAGGTCGATCTTGTTGCGTATCAGAGTCACCGGCACCCCTTCGGGCAGGGTGGTTCTCTCCAGCGCCATTGGATCAGCCTCGCTTCGATCATCAAACACCCAGAGCACTCTGTCAGCCTCGGCCATCTGTTCTCTTGCCCGCCGCACACCCTCCGCTTCGATCGGATCATCACTCTCGCGCAGACCCGCCGTATCGATGATGTGAAGCGGAATGCCATCAATGGTGATACGCTCCTTGAGCAGATCCCGGGTGGTGCCCGGAATCTCGGTGACAATCGCTGATTCACTGCCTGCCAGAGCATTCAGCAGGCTCGATTTACCCGCATTGGGTCTGCCGGCGATCACCAAGGTCAACCCATCACGCAATACTCTGCCGCTTTGCGCCGATTGAAACGTCTTTTCGACCTGGGACATTATCGAGAGTAAACGCTCACTAACATGACCGTCATTGAGAAAATCGATCTCCTCTTCCGGGAAATCGATCGCCGCCTCAACATAGAGCCGCAACTCAATCAGCTGCTCGACCAGTGTGTGGATACGCTGGGAAAAGTGCCCTTGCAGGGTCCGGCTGGCCAGACGGGCAGCGGCATGACTCTGGGCATCGATCAGATCGGCAATCGCCTCCGCCTGTACCAGATCGAGTTTGTCGTTCAAAAACGCCCGCTCACTGAACTCACCCGCATGGGCTATTCTGGCGCCGGCCTGGACAACCGCCTGCAGCAACAGATCCATCACCACCGGACCACCATGACCCTGGAGTTCGAGTACATCCTCACCGGTAAATGAGTGGGGCGCTGGAAAATAGAGCGCGATTCCCTGGTCGATGAGCTGCTGTTGCTGATCGGTGAAGTCGACCAGTTTGGCCACTCTTGGGGGCGGCAGGCTGCCGATCAGGGATTTCGCAATTGCCGGACAGTTGCCACCACTGATTCGCACAATCCCAACCCCACCACGACCGGGTGGGGTTGCGACTGCGGCGATGGTGTCCCGCGCTGCCATTGGATTTAGTGCCTGTTAAGAGGCCGCCCTAGGTCGCAGCGTTCTCGATCTGGCGGGTGATGTACCACTGCTGGGCTATGGAGATCAGATTGTTGACCACCCAGTAGAGTACCAGCCCGGCCGGGAAGAAGGCGAAAAAGATGGTGAAGACAAACGGCAGACTCATCATGATCTTCGCCTGCATCGGATCAGGTGGCGCCGGATTGAGTTTCTGCTGGACGAACATGGAGACACCCATGATCAATGGCAGAATAAAGTAGGGATCCTTCTCCGAAAGACTCTCAATCCAGAGAATCCAGGGTGCATGACGCAGCTCCACACTCTCCAACAGCACCCAGTAGAGGGCGATGAATACCGGAATCTGGACCAGAATCGGCAGACAGCCACCGAGTGGATTGATCTTCTCCGTCTTATAGAGCTCCATCATGGCCTGCTGGAAACGTTGTTTGTCGTCCCCATAGCGATCTTTCAGCGCCTGCACTCGGGGCGTGAACTTACGCATGTTGGCCATCGATTTGTAGCTGGTCTCGGAGAGCTTGTAGAACACCAGCTTGATCAGAATCGTCAGCAGGATGATCGCCCAACCCCAGTTGCCCACCATATTGTGGATGGTCTTCAGCAACCAGAAGATCGGTTTGGCGATTACCGTAAGCCAGCCGTAGTCGACGGTCAGTTCCAGGCCTTCCGCAATCACTTCCAGTTGATCCTGCAGTTTCGGACCGACATAGAGCTGACGACTGATCTGTTGGGTCTGTCCATTTTCAACCGTAATGGATGGAGAGTAACTGCCAAGCAGATACTTACCGCCACTCAACGCATTGGTGTAGTAGTGCTCGACCTGATCCTTGGGCGGAATCCAGGCACTCAAAAAGTAGTGCTCGATCATCGCCAACCAGCCACGATCCGTATCGATATCGAGCTTTTTGCTCGCCATATCGTCGAAATCGACCTTCTCGTATTTATCCTTCGGGTTGTAGTAGACACCACCGGTATAGGTGTAGGTTGTGAAACCACTGCCGTCACCATCCGGCTCAACCCGCTGTAACTGGCCATAGTCACGGGCCGCCCAGCTCTCGCCGGATTGGTTTTCAATCAGATAATCCACACCGATCAGATAACTGCCCCGATTCAGGGTGAACTGTTTGGTGACCGTCACACCACTATCGCTCTTCCACACCATGGGAATGACCAGCTGATCCTGATTCTCACCCATTTCATAGTTTGTCTGCTCAGTCTGATAGATGGCTTCGTGGCTTGGCGCCTCGCCTTTCTCCGATCCAATCAGACCCGATTGGGCGATATAGAGGTCGGATCCGGAAGGGGACAACAGTTCCACCTTCAGATCAGGGGTATCCAGTGATTCAAAGTATTGCAGCAGGTCAGCCCGCTGCACCGTGCCGCCTTGAGTGGAGATCTCAAGCTTCAGCAGATCGGTCACCACATGGATCACCTGGCCGTTCTGACCACTCTGCTGTTCACCGGGAACCGCACTGCCCGACGCCGCCTGAGGCAGATCCGCTTTAACCGCGGCAGTCGGCACTCCGGAATCCTCACCGCTCTGAGGTGTGGCCAGATCACCGTTCTGCTTGGCAGCCTGTTCTGCTGCCAGTTGTGCAGGAACACCATAGTCCTGTTGCCAGGCTTGATAGATCAACAGCCCCAGAAAGGCCAGTGTAAAGAAGAGAATCAGTCTTAGATTATCCATGGAACTGCTTTTTTTGAGGTTCGGGAACCGGGTCAACCCCACCTTCATGCCAAGGGTGACAACGTGAAATTCGTTTCAGCGCCAACCAGAATCCGCGCAACGCCCCATGCTTCTCAATCGCCTCGAGGGAGTAGGCTGAGCAGCTGGGATAGAAACGGCAGTGCTGGCCGACAAAGGGGCTTAGTATAGTTTGGTAGAGCCTGATCAGAAAGATCATTATCTGGCGCATTGCTCTGCAATCCTATGCCAATGTTGCTGTAGTGAATTGAGACAAACTCGATTATCCGCAAGTGCTGCGCCCTGTCTGGCGACAACCACAAGATCCAAACCCGTCAATTGTGTCTGGTTGAGCCGGAAACTCTCGCGAATGATACGCTTGATACGGTTTCTGTCCACTGCTTTTCGGCAGTGCTTTTTGGCTACCGCCAGGCCCAAGCGGGCATCAACAGATTGGTTCGGATAAGCCAGTACCAAAAAGAAGCGATCACTGGAGCGCCGACCTTCACTAAAAACCCGACGAAATTCGTCGGGCTTAAGTAATCTACGGCTTCGGGGGAAAGCCTCTTCAGATATTGGCAATGAACCCTGGCTCAGAGAGCGAGACGGGCACGACCCTTGGCGCGACGCGCCTTCAACACTTTGCGGCCATTGCGAGTTGCCATGCGCGCACGAAAACCATGAGTGCGGGCTCGTTTTAAGTTACTGGGCTGAAATGTTCTTTTCATAGCTGCTTACCGGTAAATCCGCCAATGAAGTATGGACGAAAAAAAGACGCGTAGACTAGACCTAAACACCATTGCTTGTCAATAGAAAACAGCCCTAAACAGAGAAAACAAATTCGTTTTTAACTGTGGATAACTCTGGCCACCCAGAGTAGACTTGCATAGTTCCAGCCATAACCGACAGGTCCAAATGGCCTAGTCACAAGAAGCTGGCGTTTCTTCTGTTTTAAATACCAAGCTGATATTAGACCCTCGCTGGAGAGTGAAATTGGACCTTTGGCACCGCTGCACCGAGCACCTGGAGCAAGTACTCTCACCACAGCAATACAACACCTGGATCCGCCCACTGCAAATCATTGAAGATGACAAGCTGCTGCGTCTGCTTGCGCCCAACCGCTTTGTGCTCGACTGGGTCCGCAACCACTACCTGGATATGATCCAGAACCATCTGAATGTGGTGTGTAATGGACAGGCACCCAAGGTCCTCATCGAAATTGGTTCCAAAAGCAAGCCACAGAAGAAACAGCAGATCACACCACCTCAACCGATAACCGTCACCTCGGGTGGTGAGAATACAACGCCGATCCAGAGCAATCTCAACCAGAGCTTTGTATTCGATACCTTTGTCGAAGGTAAATCCAATCAGATTGCCCGTGCTGCCTCCATGCAGATCGGGGAGAATCCGGGTAAAGCGTACAATCCACTATTTATATATGGTGGCGTAGGTCTCGGTAAAACCCACCTGATGCACGCCGTCGGCAACATGATGCTGAAAAAGAATCCGCAGGCCCGTGTTGTCTATCTGCACTCAGAGCGATTCGTTGCGGAGATGGTCAAGGCGCTGCAGCACAACACCATTGAGCAGTTCAAAAAGAAGTACCGCTCCGTAAATGCTCTGCTGATCGATGATATTCAGTTTTTCGCAGGCAAGGAGCGTTCGCAGGAAGAGTTCTTTCACACCTTCAATGCACTGTTCGAATCCCAACAGCAGATCATCCTGTCCAGCGACCGTTTCCCGAAAGAGGTAACCGGCCTTGAAGAGCGGCTCAAATCGAGATTCGGCTGGGGACTGACCGTCGCCATAGAACCACCGGATCTGGAGACCAGGGTCGCCATCCTGCAGAGTAAGGCACTTCAATTGAATGCTGAGTTACCCACGGAAGTCGCTTTCTTCATGGGCAAGCGGATCCGATCCAACATTCGTGAACTTGAGGGTGCGTTGCGACGGGTGATTGCCAACGCAACCTTCACCGGCCGGGACATCAATCTGGATTTCGCCAAGAACGCACTTCGGGATATGCTGGCGGCACACGACAAACAGATTACCATTGAGAATATTCAAAAGACGGTGGCTGAATATTTTCAGATCAGAACATCCGATCTGGTCTCTTCCAAAAGAAGTCGATCGATCGCAAGACCGAGACAGATTGCCATGACTCTGGCAAAAGAGCTGACCAATCACAGTCTCCCGGAAATAGGAAGTGCCTTCGGTGGCAGAGACCACACCACAGTGATCCATGCCAACCGAAAGGTCAAAGAGTTAAGAGAGAGTGATCCGAGAATATCGGAGGATTATTCCAATCTGTTAAGAACACTGAGTAGTTAGTGTGGATAAAATGTTTAAAAAAAGCGCAAAATTGAAACAGCTTAGTTATCCACAATCCGTTAACACCTATTCAGCAGGATTAGAACTGTTCAATACAGTGGATAAATCAAGAAAATCTCTTAAAAAACAAATAGATATACAAAATAAACTTAGATATCTACAGGCCTAATAACAATAACAGGTCTAAATATCTAAAAATATACTATTAAGATACTGAGTGGATAACATGAAAATCAGCACCGAACGAGAAAACTTGCTTGGACCACTACAGAAGATTGCAGGTGTTGTCGAACGCAGACAGACACTTCCCATATTGGCAAACATTCTGGTCAACGCCAACAATGGCCAATTGAACCTCACAGCAACCGATCTGGAAGTTGAACTGAAAACAGAGACTGAAGCGGAATGTGATGGGGATGCTGACTTCACCATACCGGCAAGAAAGTTACTCGATATCTGTAAGGCGCTTCCGGAATCTGCCAAGGTGACATTGGATATCAGCGAAGACAAAGTCAAACTGCAATCGGGAAGAAGCCGTTTTTCACTCAGTGTTCTACCCGCTCGTGACTACCCGGTTATCGAACCAACACCCAGTAGCACCGTATTTACGATCAAGGAGTCGATACTCAATACACTGATCGAGAATACACAATTTGCCATGGCTCAACAGGACGTGCGCTACTATCTCAATGGTATGCTGCTGGAACTCACCGGCGGTGACATCAGAACAGTCGCCACCGACGGACACCGGCTAGCCATGAGTCAGTCATTGAAAACCATCGATGACAAAACCAACCTCCAGGTCATTCTGCCGAGAAAAGCAGTCATCGAACTCAGTCGTCTACTTGGTGATAACGATAACGAGATCAAAGTTGAACTCAGCAACAGCTACATCAAGGTGCTTTTTGAAAACACCGTCTTCACCTCCAAATTGATCGATGGGAGATTTCCTGAGTATCAACGTGTCATGCCAACAGGATCTGACAAAGAAGTCGAAGCGGAAAAGAGTGCTATCAAGCAATCACTCACAAGGGCATCAATACTTTCGAACGAAAAATACCGTGGCATCAGGTTTCATCTGTCAAACAACTTACTTGAACTGCAGGCCCACAACCCTGAACAGGAGGAGTCCGAGGAGGAGTTGGAAGTAAATTATCAGGGAGACGAACTCAAAATCGGATTCAATGTGGGATATATTCTCGACGCCATTTCAGCGATCAAGGAGGATACAATTGTCATTGAATTGAAAGACACCAACAGCAGTGCACTCATCTACGGTAAGGACAACAAAGACAGTAAATATGTTGTCATGCCCATGAGAATCTAGAAACGGCAAACGTACAACTCCAAACACATTGGATCTGCAAAGACTCAAGATACAAAATCTCCGCAATATCTCAGATGCGGAGATTTTTCCATCAGATAAACTCAATATCATTACCGGTGCAAACGGCGCCGGTAAAACCACATTTCTCGAAGCCATCTATCTGCTGGCTCGCACCAGGTCGTTCAGACAAAGTCAAAACAGAACACTCATCAAGTCTGGTGAAGAATCGCTGACAATATTTTCAGAGCTAAATGCAGAATCTGGAACAAAGTACAGGATTGGATTGAGTAAAAGCAGAGAGGGCACCACGGTACATAAAGACAGAAAGAAAATAACTAAGTTGTCTGAATTGGCAAGATCACTGCCACTAACCATCATCACGCCGAATATTCAACGAATTGTCGAAGAGGGACCCGTACACAGAAGAAAACTTCTGAATTGGGGAATGTTCCACGTGGAACCTTTTTATGCTCAGCTTGCGCAACGTTATAACCAGACCATCTCCCAGAGAAACCGTGCGCTCTCAGGAAACCGGGAAGATCTTAAAGTTTGGACAAGACAGTTGGTTGAGTTGGGAAATCAATTAAATCAACTCCAACAGACCTACCTTGAAGATTGGAATCAGTCGATAACCGAATTGACAGAGTCTCAGGAAAACGGGTACCGATGTCGACTTGAGCTCTTCAGCGGTTGGAGAAAGGGAGTCAGTTTTGCAGAAGCTTTGGACGAACTTACCCAGACAGACCGGGATAGAGGGTTTACATCTGCAGGGCCACATCGACTGGACGTCAAGATAAACGTGGATCAAAGGGGCGTAAAAAACTACTTCTCCAGGGGGCAGAACAAACTACTGGCATTAAATCTGATGCTTGCTCAAACAAAGCTGTTGCAGTCAAAACAGCAGGAGAGACCAATCCTTCTGGTGGACGACATACAATCAGAACTTGATCAGGAGCGCTACTTACAGGTGCTTCAAACAATCTCAGATCTAAAGATACAAACCTTCATCACAGACCTGAAAAAAGATATTGGTGACGCTTTCGAAAAGGATCAATTTAAAATGTTCCACGTGGAACATGGCCAGTTTGCAGAGATTTAAATCGGTCGTAACTCGGACGAAAGTGTAGGTATAATAGGCCCTTTAAACCAATATAGGTTTTCTCCACGGAAAAATTAATGAGTTACGATTCCTCGAATATCAAAGTATTGAAGGGTCTTGATGCTGTCAGAAAGCGTCCGGGTATGTACATCGGTGATACGGATGATGGTACAGGTCTTCATCATATGGTTTTCGAGGTGGTGGATAACTCCATCGACGAGGCACTTGCGGGTTACTGTAATGAGATAAAAGTAACCATTCACTCGGATCAGAGTGTTACGGTAAGCGATAACGGCCGCGGCATTCCGGTTGATGAGCATCCCGAGGAGAAGCGATCCGCCGCTGAAGTGATCATGACGGTCCTCCATGCGGGTGGAAAATTCGACGACAACTCCTACAAGGTTTCCGGTGGGTTGCACGGTGTTGGTGTCTCTGTGGTCAATGCTCTGTCTGAAGAGCTGAAACTCAAGATCAGAAGACAGGGTAAGGTTTGGGAGCAGACCTATAAGCATGGGGTGCCCGTCTCTGATCTGGCCCCGGTGGGTGATACGCAAAAGAGTGGCACCAGCGTCACTTTCATGCCGAGCGGTGAAACCTTCAGTAATATCGAATTTCATTACGATATTCTGGCAAAAAGATTAAGAGAGCTCTCATTTCTGAACTCTGGCATTAAGATCGTCTTGAAGGAAGAGGCGACAGGCAGAGAGGATGTCTTCGAATATGTGGGCGGAATTCTAGCCTTTGTTGAGCACCTGAATCGCAACAAATCACCACTGCACGAGAGAGTGTTCAGCTTTTCTGATGAGCGAAACGACATTGCTGTGGAGATTGCCATGCAATGGAATGAGTCCTATCAGGAGAGTATTTTCTGCTACACCAACAACATCCCACAGCGGGATGGGGGTACTCATCTGGCTGGCTTTCGTGCTGCACTGACCCGCACACTGAATCAATACATCGAGCAGTCCGGCTTATCCAAAAAGCAGAAGGTCAATACATCCGGGGATGACGCCCGTGAAGGTCTGACGGCTGTGTTGTCCGTCAAGGTTCCAGATCCCAAGTTCTCTTCACAGACTAAAGACAAACTGGTCTCCTCTGAGGTGAAAGGGGTTGTGGAGAATCTGCTAACCGAAAACCTGAACTCCTTCCTGCTGGAGAATCCGGGGGATGCCAAGAATATTGCGGGTAAAATGATCGAGGCGGCCAGAGCCAGGGAAGCCGCTCGCAAGGCGAGAGAGATGACCCGTCGCAAGGGTGCACTGGATGTCGCCGGCCTGCCTGGCAAACTGGCCGATTGTCAGGAGAAGGATCCTGCTCTCTCTGAACTCTACCTGGTGGAGGGTGATTCTGCCGGGGGCTCCGCCAAGCAGGGCAGGGATCGACGGTTTCAGGCGATCCTGCCGCTGAAGGGTAAGATTCTCAATGTGGAGAAGGCACGCTTCGACAAGATGCTATCCTCTGCAGAAGTCGGAACCCTGATCACTGCGTTGGGCTGTGGTATCGGTCGGGAGGAGTTCAATCCGGACAAATTGAGATATCACCGCATTATCATCATGACTGACGCCGATGTGGATGGTGCCCACATCAGAACGCTGCTGCTGACTTTCTTCTATCGCCAGATGCCTGAGCTGATCGACCGGGGGCATGTCTATATTGCCCAGCCACCACTCTATAAAGTGAAGAAGGGTAAACAGGAGCAGTACCTGAAGGATGATCAGGATCTGAATAACTACTTCCTGCAATCGGCTCTCGACAACGCCGCGTTGATCGTTACCTCAGGGGCGCCACCGCTCTCCGGTGAAAGTCTCGAGAACATGGCCAGATCGTTCCTTGCGGTGATGGCCAGTATTGGTCGCCTCTCGCTTCGTTACGATGGCGATCTGTTGGAAAAGCTGATCTATATGCCGAAGTTGGATGAGCAGATGATCGAGGATAAAAGTTCTATTGAGTCCTGGATCAAAGAGCTTGAATCGAGATTGAATACGGATCTGGGTATTTCCGAGTCCTGCACCTTGGAACTGCTGGATGAGAATAATGGTGAGGATGCGGGACTCTTGTTGACCAGAAAAGTGCATGGCATCGGAAATGAAAAAGTGATTCCCTTCGACTTTTTCAGCAGCGTTGAATATAGAAAGATTATTGAGTTGGGCAGTCAGCTCAGCGGTCTGTTGAGTGATGATGCTGTGATCAAAAGAGGTGAAAAGGAGCAGCCGGTCAACAGCTTCAAGCAGGCCCTGGATTGGTTGATGGATGACGCCAAACGTGGCCAGCATGTGCAGCGCTACAAAGGTCTGGGTGAAATGAACCCGGAACAGCTGTGGGAGACCACCATGAATGCGGACAGTCGTCGTCTGCTACAGGTCAGTATCGAAGATGCCGTAGCGGCTGATCAGATCTTCGCGACCCTCATGGGTGATCAGGTCGAGCCCCGTCGGGACTTCATCGAGACCCATGCGCTTACCGTCGAAAACCTTGATGTATAGCCTCTCTACAGCTGATGTAAGTGAGTGATCACTTACGCTGGATAGCTAGTTAATAAAGCATTTTAGCTTCTTTCATGAGGCAGACTATCGACGGTGGATTCAATCCACGCTTCAGCCTCCTGGTTGATCTGGGAGGCCGATTTCCCCTCTGTCTGTATCAGCGGACCAATCACCACATCGATTACCCCTGGATACTTACGCAGATCCCGTCTACGCCAGAAAACCCCCGCATTGTGTGCCACCGGGAGAACTGGATAGCCTGACTTCTCTGCCAGAATCGCACCGCCGATGCCATAGCGTTTGCGGGTGCCTGGAGCTACCCGGGTACCTTCCGGAAAAACGAAGACGTGGTTGCCTGATTTAAGCCGTTCAATACCCTGTTCTACAATCTGTTCCACGGCTTTACGTCCCGACTTCCGGTCGATGGCGATGGGCCGGAAGTAGACCATGATCCAGCCAAAGAAGGGCACAAACAGCAACTCTCTTTTCAGTACCCAGGATTTGGCACCGGGGATCACGCTGATCAAGGCGATGGTTTCCCAGGCCGATTGATGCTTGGCGAAGATGATGCAATTGTCTTTCGGCAGATGTTCGAGACCGGTGACACGGTAGGTCAAGCCACAAAAGAATTTCAGTGCCCAAAGATTGAGACGGCTCCAACTGGTATCGAACAGGTGAACCTGTTTTTGGGGTAGCGCCCAGGCTACCAGACTGCCGACAGTGGCAATGACGATGGTGGTGATCACCAGAAAAGCGAAATAGAGAATCGATCTAAGCAGGATCATTGGGTGTCCATCTCATTGATGAGTTGTAGGGCAAAGCTGTTTAGGTTTTCGTAAACTGGTGTTTCAGCCAGCTTACCTGAAAGTTGCTTGGCGGTTTTCTCCCCATTACCACTGCGAACCAGAATGGGCTGAGCACCGACTTTGGCGGCGGCCTGAAGATCTCTCAGAGAATCACCGACAATCGGCACATCCTTCAGTGCTGTCTGGCTGCGCTGGGCGATCGTCTCATAGAGTCCGGTGTCGGGTTTGCGGCAGTCACAACCCTCGTCGGGACCATGGGGGCAGAAAACGATCCCTTCGATATGTCCACCGACCTGCTGCACCGAATCAACCATTTTCTGGTGAATTCGATTCAAGGTCTCGATATCGAACAGGCCCCGGGCCAGGCCTGATTGATTGGTTGCGACAAATACCCGGTAACCGGCTCGACTCAGTCTGGCGATGGCCTCGAGGCTGCCATCGATCGGTTGCCACTCATCCGGATGCTTGATGTAAGCCTCGGAATCATGATTGATCACACCGTCCCTGTCTAGAATTATCAGTTTCATGAAGTAAGTGCTTACTATCAGTCTGCATCTCTGAATTCTGAGACCCGCACTCGTCCATTGATCATCCGGGAAGGCCTTTTGTCGAGTTTCGCCATCTTCTCCCAGAATGCCTTGTTGAGGTCAAAGTCCTGGGCAATTGCGGTGCCCATCACCAGGATCAACAGATCCGCGACCTCTTCTGCCAGATCGCTTTTCGGTTTCCCCTTGGTGACACAGGCGGAGATCTCCCCCAGCTCTTCAGCCATCAGCGCTACCCGGTAGTTCATCTCTTCACCACCGGTTTCACGAAACCGGTGTTTATCGTGAAACGCCTGTACCGCTGCCAGCATCTGCTGGTAGGAGTCCTCGTTCATGACTGGTTTTCCTGTACCTGCAGACGGGTGATGTCTGCGACAGAGAGAAACAGTCTTTCCAGTTGGGAGAGTAGCGACAAACGGTTGGTACGGATTTTCTGATCATCGGTCATGACCATCACCTGGTCGAAGAAGCTGTCCACCGGTTCTCTCAAACCCGCCAGGATCTGCAGCCCCTTGGCGTACTCACCCTGCTCGAAAAGGGGTTGAGCCAATGGCGCCAGTTCATCCATTTTCTGAGCGAGCTGATGTTCCGCCTGATCCTCATAGAGGGCCGGGTCGGCTCTCTCCGCCAGTGGATCGCTGCTCTTCTTCAGAATGTTGCGGATACGCTTGTTTGCCGCAGACAGACTCTCCGCTTCCGGTAACTTGCTGAAGGCCTCGATGGCCCACACCCGCTGATCGAAATCGGCCAGGGTTTTAGGGGCTACATCGGCGACGGATTGAAACAGATCCACGCTGATGCCCAGCTCACTGTAGATGCCTTTGAGACGCTCCAGCATAAATTTATAGACCGAATCGGCTACTTTCTCTTCGGTCAGTTTGTCACCCAGAGATTCAACGATTGATTCGAGTAAAGCTGGCAGGTCCAATGTAAGTGAGTGCTCACGTATGATACGCAAGGCGCCAAGCGCTGCGCGTCGCAGGGCGAATGGATCCTTGTCGCCGGTGGGTTTCTGCCCGATGCCGAAGATACCCACCAGGGTATCGAGTTTCTCTGCGAGTGAGACGGCAATGCCTGTTTTTGTCTGCGGCAGTTGATCGCCGGAAAATCTCGGCATGTAGAACTCGTCCAGCGCCTGAGCCAGCTCTTCCGGCTCCCCATCACGCTGAGCCTGGTATCGACCCATGATGCCCTGCATCTCGGGAAACTCGTAGACCATGTTGGTCATCAGATCGCAGCGGCTCAAGAGGCCGGCGCGATAGGCCAACTCCCTGTCCCCATCACAATCCGCTGCAATGCGCTTAGCCAGATCGGCCACCCGCTGGGATTTGTCGTACATACTGCCCAGCTGATTCTGAAAGACCACATGTTTGAGGGATTCCTGGTGATCTCCGAGCGGTTTTTTACCATCCTGCTCCCAGAAAAACATGGCATCCGCCAGGCGTGGTCTGATTACCCTTTCGTTGCCCTCCCGGATCAGTTCCGGTTGTGGGCTGTCGATATTGGCGATGGTGATGAAATGGTTCATCAACTGACCGTCAGCGGTAAACAGAGGGAAGTACTTCTGGTGGCCTTTCATGGTGGCGACCAGGGCTTCCTGAGGCACTGCGAGAAATCGCTCTTCAAAACTGGCGCTGATCGGCAGCGGCCACTCGTTGAGTGCCGTGACCTCATCCAGAAGATCGGAATCCAGATCGGCTTCGCCACCAAGTTCAGAGGCGCTCTGTTGAATGGACTCCGAAATTTTCTGTTTACGTTTTTCGAAATCCGCAATCACGTAGCCCAGGTCTTCCAGCACAGAGGCGTAATCCTGCGGGTTGTAGATGGTAATCGCACTGGGATGGTGAAAGCGATGGCCATAGGTCAAACGGTCAGCTTCTGCATCGAGCAGTGTGCAGGGTACCACCTGATCACCGAGCAGAAACAGCAGCCAGTGAACCGGACGGACAAACTGGGCATCCGAATCGCCCCAACGCATGCGCTTAGGGATAGGCAGTTTGTTGAGTGCCTGAGTGGCAATCTCCGGGAGCAGTTCTTCTGCAGGTTTTCCTTTTGATTGCACACGGTAGCTCAACCATTCACCTTTGTCGGTCTTCTGCCTTTGCAACTGATCGACGGTTGTCTGACAGGATCGGGCAAAACCCTCAGCCGCTTTGGTGGGATTGCCTGAATCGTCAAACGCAGCCTGAACAGCGGGCCCGCGACGCTCCATCTCACTGTCGGGTTGTCGAACATCGCAATCCCTGACCAGCAGTGCCAGACGACGGGGTGTGGCGAATGGTACGACCTCAGCGTGGTTCAGATTGGCCTGCTTGAGCCCGGCAATGAAGGTTTCGGTTAAAGAGTGACTGAGTCGTTTCAGGGCCTTGGGTGGCAGCTCTTCGGTACCCAGTTCAAATAACAGGTCTGCTTGATCAGCCATTAGCAGCCTCCTTTGATGACTCGAGCATGGGGAATCCGAGGCGCTCTCTGGCGTCGTAGTAGGCTTGCGCCACATCCCGCGCCAGGCCTCTTACCCGAAGGATATAGCGTTGCCTCTCGGTGACCGAAATGGCGTGCCGGGCATCCAGCAGGTTGAAAGTATGCGATGCCTGAAGGACCTGTTCATAGGCCGGTAGGGGCAGGCCCAATTCAATCAGCTTACGCGACTCCTTTTCGCACTGATCGAACTGACCGAACAGGTAATCCACATCCGCATGCTCAAAATTGTAGGCGGACTGTTCAACCTCATTCTGGTGGAATACGTCACCATAGGTCACGGTACCTTGAGGTCCTTCGGTCCAGACCAGGTCATAGATACTCTCCACACCCTGCAGATACATGGCGATCCGTTCCAGGCCATAGGTGATCTCACCGGTCACCGGACGGCAGTCGAGGCCACCCACCTGTTGGAAATAGGTAAACTGGGTCACTTCCATGCCGTTGAGCCAGACCTCCCAGCCCAGACCCCAGGCACCCAGTGTGGGGGATTCCCAATTGTCCTCGACAAATCGAATGTCGTGCAGATTCAGATCCAGACCGAGCATCTGCAGGGAACCCAGATAGAGGTCCTGGATGTTCTTGGGAGATGGTTTCATTACCACCTGGTACTGATAATAGTGCTGTAGACGGTTGGGATTGTCCCCGTATCGTCCATCTGTGGGTCTGCGGGAGGGCTGAACATAGGCCGCATTCCAGGGTTCCGGTCCGATGGAACGGAGAAAGGTCGCGGTATGGAAGGTACCGGCACCCATCTCCATATCATAGGGTTGAAGCACGATGCATCCCTGGTCTGCCCAATAGTCTTGTAGTGCGAAAATCAGATCCTGAAAAGTCTGGATGTTTCGCTGTTTCGGTTCTGCCGCTTGATTCACAACGAGGCCCCGTTGATGTGGATGAAAACCGCGTAAGTATAACGATGCCGCCTGCCGATGGCTAACTTTACAGAGGTCGGAACGGAGCGTAAGAGGGAATCTGAGGAAAGGTATTGATTGAAGGTGGTTACGCCCGATTGCGGGGGGAGTCGGGCGACACCCAAGAGATTAGCCGCCAATGAACGCCAATCACCGCAAAAAACCGCGAAAACTTTGCATAACTATATTCGCGCATCTTCGCGGTGATTGGCGTTCATTAGCGGAAAATTTCTTAGCTATTGAGTGCCATTAGATAGGCCTGCTTCTCAGGTTTGGATTCCGCTTGCTAAGTAGCATTGCTCAATCAGAGTGAAAGTGCCCCTTTCATCATCGACATGATGCTTTCGCCCCCTTCGGATTGCAGATATTCGAGAACAATCGGCACAAACTGACCAACCATGTTCGAATCCATGCCCAGACCTTGGAAAGCGGAGGCGAGGCCGGCCAGGTTTCCGGCTGAGCTGTCACCGCCCAGCATCGATGCTACAGCACCTACGGCTCCGGACTCCTTACTGGAGGATTGGGCACTGGACATCATCTTGTCGATGCCGGGCACAACCGAGGCGATCTGTGAAAAATCCTCCGCGGAGAGATTGTTTTGCGCCATCTGAAACAGAGATCCGGCGCCGCCTGATGCCTGCTCACTGGTGACACCAAGCTGACTGGTCAGTGCATCGAGCAGTCCATTGGCAAAAACCGAAGCGGTGGAAAACAGCAGGGTGAGGGCTAATAGCGTGCGGGCAAGGGTTTTCATAGATCCATCCTCATAAGTATTGATTTGGTCGGGTCATTATATTCCCATCCTGGAAGGGATAGATCCCATGTTTTGTAAAAGGATGTTGCAGAGTTAACAAGACTGGGACTTACATCGAATCTAATGGCGCAAATGGACGCAAATCACCGCCAATAGTCGCAAATTATCGTTATTTGATGGTGTGCTTGTGAGCAGAGCATTAATAATTTGCGGTTTTCGCGGTGATTTGCGTCTATTTGCGGTGAATGTTTTAACGAGCACAGTTTGACCATGAAGCCTAACCAAGCCGGTTTCGGGTATAATTCACCCTTTTGATATCGACAAGTTTTCATGAGCGAACAAAGAAAGGCTGTTGCGCTGATCTCCGGTGGTCTCGACTCGCTGTTGGCGGCCCGGGTGATTCAGGATCAAGGCATACATGTGGAAGGCATCAACTTCTTCACCGGTTTCTGTGTCGAAGGGCACACCCATGCCATTCGCAAACGGGATCAGAATAAGGAGAAACGCAACAATGCCCTGTGGGTGGCGGAACAGCTTGGCATCAAGCTGCACATCGAGGATATCGTCGATGAATACAAGCAGGTCCTGACCAATCCGAAGCATGGCTATGGGGCGAATCTGAATCCCTGTCTCGATTGCAAGGTGTTCATGGTGCGCAAAGCCCATGAGTGGATCGAACGGAAAGGCTTCGACTTCATCATTACCGGTGAGGTGATCGGTCAGCGGCCGATGTCTCAACGTAAGGAGACGATGCCGATCGTTGCCGATGAATCGGGCGCCAATGATCTGCTGCTGCGACCCCTGTGTGCGAAGAATCTGCCGGAGACTCTGCCTGAGAGAGAGGGCTGGGTGGATCGGCAACAGCTGTTCGATTTCTCCGGTCGCAGCCGTAAGCCGCAAATGGCCCTGGCGGCCAGTCTGGGATTCGAGGATTATGCCCAACCGGCCGGTGGTTGCTGCTTCCTAACCGATGAACAGTATGCGGTGAAGTTGAAGGATCTTTGGCAGGCCCGGGGCAGCCGGGATTATGAGATGGACGATATCATGCTGCTCAAGGTGGGTCGCCACCTGAGACCGAGCCAAGCCTACAAGGTGATCATTGCCCGTGAAGAGGGTGAATCGAATTTTCTACAGGGCTACCGAAAGGGCTTTCCGCATATCAAGACAGTCAGTCATGGGGGTCCGCTGGCGCTGATCGATGGTGAAGTGACCGAGCAGGATGTACAACTGATTGGCAGACTGGTGGCCCGTTACAGTCAGGGCCGTAATGCGGATGAGGTGGTGCTGGCCTATACCGATCTGGCCGGTGAGACCCGTGAGTTGCGGGTCGATCCCATGAAGCCCCATGAGATCCCGAAAGATTGGCTGATATGAAACGACACCAGATCGACTGTCGCCGGCTGCTCTGTCCAATGCCGGTGATCAAAGTGCAGAACGCCATCGAGGATCTGCCGGCGGGTACCCTGGTGGAAGCGATCTGTACAGATCCGGGTGCATTGAATGATATTCCGGCCTGGAGCAGAATTAATGGCCATCGACTGGTGGAGACCAGAACCGATGACGGGGAGTATATCGTGGTTGTGGAAGTAGCAGACGAGTAGAGCATGAACCGGGATCAACGCTATGAAGTAAGCCGAAAAGCGGCCATCGTCGGTGCGGTCACCAACAGTGTGCTGGCCGTATTGAAGATTCTGTTCGGTTGGTTGGGACACTCCCAGTCGCTGATCGCAGATGGTATCCACTCTCTTTCGGATCTGCTCACCGACGCGCTGGTGATTTTTGCCGCGCGGCACGCCAATGAGGCGCCGGATGAGGAGCATCCCTACGGTCACGGGCGATTCGAAACCGTTGCCACACTGGTGCTTGGGGGATTTTTAATCACTGTTGGCGTCGGCATCATCTGGGATGCGGTTGAGCGTCTCTTCTCGCCGGAAGATCTGTTGCAGCCGGAGATGCTGACCCTCTACGTGGCGGCCTTCTCGATCCTCGCCAATGAGGCGCTGTTTTTCTATACCCGTCATCTGGCCAACCTGATCAACTCCGATCTGTTGAAGGCCAACGCCTGGCACCATCGCAGTGATTCCGTCTCATCGATCGTGGTACTGGTCGGTATCGGCGGTACCATTCTCGGGCTTCCCTATCTGGATGCCATCGCTGCGGTTCTGGTCGGTCTGATGGTGGTGAAGATCGGTTGGGAACTGGGTTGGCAGGCAACCCACGAATTGGCGGATGCGGGGCTTGAACAGGAGTCCGTGGCTGAGATCCGCAAGGTGATCGCCAGTGTCTCCGGGGTCAACAGCGTACACATGCTGAGAACCCGAAAACTGGGCGGTCATGCCCTGGCCGATGTTCATGTGCAGGTCGATCCCTGGTTGAGTGTATCCGAGGGCCACAGAATAGCCGAGGTGGTTCAGTATGGTCTGATCGATCGGGTCGATCTGCTGGAGGATGTCACGGTACACATCGATCCTGAAGATGATGAGGCTGGACCGTCCTGCGCCAACCTGCCGCTGCGGGAAGAGGCGGAGAAACTGCTGCTGGATCACTGGTCGGGTATGGATTGCTTCGATCAGCGCAAGCGTGTGGTGCTGCACTATCTGTCGGGGCGGATCGATATCGATCTCTATCTGCCACCCGACTGCTTCGAGTCGAGCGAAAAAGCCGATCGGTTGACCCAGCGCTATCAGCAGGCGCTATCCGGTTCAGAGGTATTTAGAACTGTGCAGGTCTGGTTTGGTTAGCACTATAATGGGGCAAAATTGGCTGAATGCGCACCATAATTGTGCAGAAACCAGCATAAAACAGCAACCTTAAGATGTAGAGTGCGCATGGATGTGGTCTCCCTAACCGGTGATTGAATATCACGGCATGATGCGTATCGCGGAGCTTCTGGTATAGTTGCCAGGCCGCCAAAATAAAAGATTTGCCGACATGAATCGGCATTGCATAAACCTAAACCCTGGAGAATAAGATGGCCTCGAAAGCCTTTAAGATGATCAAAGACAATGATGTGAAATTTGTTGATCTTCGGTTTACCGATACCCGCGGTAAGGAGCAGCACGTCACCTTGCCCACAAGTGAGATTAACGATGAGTTTTTCACTGATGGCAAGATGTTCGACGGTTCTTCCATCGCCGGCTGGAAAGGCATAAATGAGTCGGACATGATTCTGATGCCGGAGGATGCCACCTGTGTGATGGATCCGTTCGCCGATGAAAACACCATGAATGTGCGCTGCGATATCCTTGAGCCATCCACCATGCAGGGTTATGAGCGTGATCCCCGCTCTGTCGCCAAACGCGCAGAAGCCTATCTTGCTTCAACGGGTATCGCGGATTCCGCTTTCTTCGGTCCTGAGCCTGAGTTTTTCGTTCTCGACGATGTTCGCTGGAGCGTCGATATGAGCGGTGCCATGGTGAAGATTGATTCCGAGGAGGCGGAGTGGAACTCGGAGCGGGTCTACGAAGACGGTAACATCGGTCACCGTCCCGGGGTTAAAGGTGGTTACTTTCCGGTTCCTCCGGTGGATTCCCTGCACGATCTGCGTGGCGCCATGTGCCTGGCGATGGAAGAGATGGGCGTACCGGTGGAGGTTCACCATCACGAGGTGGCAACCGCCGGTCAGTGTGAAATCGGCACCCGTTTCAGTACCCTGGTAGAGCGTGCCGACTGGGTTCAGATCCAGAAATACTGCACCTGGAATGTCGCCCATGCCTATGGCAAAACCGCCACTTTCATGCCCAAGCCGATCGTCGGTGACAACGGTTCCGGTATGCATGTGCATCAGTCCCTGGCCAAAGGCGGTGAGAATGTATTCGCCGGTGATCAGTATGGCGGTCTGTCTGAAACCGCACTCTATTATATCGGCGGTATCATCAAACATGCGCGTGCACTGAACGCCTTCACCAACGCTTCCACCAACTCCTACAAGCGTCTGGTACCGGGCTTCGAAGCTCCGGTCATGCTCGCCTACTCCGCACGCAACCGTTCCGCCTCGATCCGTATTCCATGGGTATCCAGCCCCAAGGCGCGTCGTGTCGAAGTACGCTTCCCCGATCCCACCGCCAACCCCTATCTGGCCTTCTCCGCCATGATGATGGCCGGCCTTGACGGTATTCAGAACAAAATCCATCCGGGCGATGCCATGGACAAGGATCTTTATGATCTGCCGGCTGAAGAGGCGGCCAGTATCCCGACCGTTTGTCACAGTCTGGATATGGCGCTGGAGGCACTGGATGCGGATCGGGACTTCCTCACCGCCGGCGGAGTCTTCACAGACGATCTGATCGATGGTTACATCGAGCTGAAGATGGAAGATGTCACCACCATGCGGATGACCACCCATCCGGTTGAGTTCGATCTCTACTACAGCCTCTGATCAAGGCGTCTGACTGGAACTCTTCAGTCAGCGGATTAAAAACACCTTCCAAATAATTGGGAGGTGTTTTTTTATTTGCGAACTTCGTCGCTTGTTAGTTATCTTCGGAGTGACTATGCTTGGCACATGCGTATTCTGATCCTGCTTCTTCTGCCGTTGGTTGTTCTGCCGCTCCATGCCAGGGACGTCTATAAATGGATTACCCCGGAAGGTGAGGTTGTCTACTCTGAAAACTATCAACCGGGCGCCGACACAATCCGGGTACAGGATAAGAAACGCAATACCACCCTGAAAGTCGATGAACTCGACAAGGAAGCGGAAGCCGCGGCTTCAGGAGCCTATCTGCAGTTCGATATCGTGCAGCCATCCAATGATGAGACGATTCGCAGCGACGAGAACTCTGTCTCTGTCGGTCTCTCCATCTCACCACCACTCTTCAACGGCCATGCCATCCATCTCTATGTGGATGGTAAGAAGCTCGATTCAGAGATCAAAACCACGCAACTGGTTCTGCAGCAATTGAGTCGCGGTACCCATACCATCAAGGCTGAAATCGTCGACGCTGAGGGTGAGCTGGTGAAACAGAGTGGTTCAACCACCTTCCATCTGCGCCAGGCCGCTGTCAATTGATAGCTGTTTCGGTAGCCCTCTGAATCTCTGAGTTTCTCCCCGCAAGCTCGAAAACGACCGATTTTCAGCCCACAGAGCGTTCTCTTCGAAATGATCCATGCACTATAATGGTGCATATTGGTTTGCATTTTTCTTAATCTGTCTCGACGACCAGGTCGACGTAAATCGCATTTACCGGCTGCAGTTTCCTAAAGCTCCCTGTTGCCCTGGAATCTTGCATGATTTGCCTGGACCACCGATAGCTCAGTGCAGATTTGGTCGTTGTTGCATTCTTTGGTGTAGTTTTTGCTAGTTGAATAGCCATGAATCCTCAACCCTCTAATGTCTCCATGGAACGGCGCGTACTCGACAACCTGAGTACCGCCATTCTGCTGTTCGATCGCGAGTTCAATCTGCTGTTCATCAACTCAGCCGCGGAAATGCTGTTTGGTGTGAGTGCGCGGAAGATGGTTGGTAACCATGCGGCTGAGTTGCTCTACTGCTCCAGCGGCATTGTCCGGAACAATCTGAACCGCTCTCTGGAAACCGGGCAACCCTTTACCGAGAGAGAGCATCAGCTGGAGTTGCAGGAGGGCCGCGAGATCACCGTGGACTGTACTGTGATCCCGCTGAGATCCGGACAGTATGTGAGCGAGTTTCTGGTGGAGATTCAACAGGTGGACCGGCAACTGCGTATCACCCGGGAGGAGCAGATCCTGTCGCGTAATCAGGCCAGTCGCGCACTGGTCAAGAGCTTGGCCCATGAGATCAAGAATCCACTGGGAGGCCTGCGTGGAGCGGCGCAACTGCTGGAGCGTGAACTTCCGGATCAATCCCTGACCGAATATACCCAGATCATCATTGAAGAGGCGGATCGACTGCAGAATCTGGTCGATACCATGCTGGGTCCAAACCGGATCCCGGAGATGAAAGCGGTCAATGTTCACCAGGTCATGGAGCGGGTCTGCAGTCTGGTGCAGGCTGAGTCCGGACCGAATCTGAATGTGATCAAGAACTACGATCCGAGTATTCCCGATCTCAATGGCGATATGGATCAGCTGATTCAGGCCTTTCTCAATATCGTTCGGAATGGTGTCAGAGCGGCCGGCTCCCATGGCGTGGTGGGTATAACCAGTCGGGTGTTGCGCCAGTTCACCATTGGCAACATCCGCCACCGGCTGGTGATCTCGATCGAGATCTGTGACAACGGCCCCGGGATACCACCGGAGCTGCAGGAGCGGGTCTTTTTCCCGCTGGTCTCCGGCAGCAATGGCATGGGACTCGGTCTCTCCATATCCCAGACCCTGATCAATCGACATCAGGGGCTGATTGAATTCACCAGTAAACCTGGTGAAACCGTATTTAGAGTATTACTTCCTTTGGAGCAGGTAGATGGATAGAGCATGCCGCGTATGGGTGATCGATGATGATCGCTCGATTCGATGGGTTTTGGAAAAGACCCTGGAAAAGGCGGAGATGGAGGTTACCAGTTTCGAGAGTGCGGACAGCGTGCTCAGTTCACTGGATAAAGGCCAGCCCGATGTGGTTGTTTCCGATATCCGCATGCCGGGTATGGATGGTCTGGAGCTGCTGGAGTTGCTGCATGCCCGCTATCCCAACCTGCCGGTGATCATCATGACCGCCCATTCGGATCTGGATAGTGCGGTCTCCGCCTATCATGGTGGGGCCTTCGAATATCTGCCCAAACCCTTCGATGTGGATGAGGCCGTTCAGCAGATACGCCGTGCCTGCCGCCAGCAGTTGACGGTGGAAGAGCAGCCGCAAATCGATACCAGTGATGGGGGTAAGGAGATCATCGGCGAAGCGCCTGCGATGCAGGAGGTGTTTCGGGCGATCGGCCGACTGGCCCGGTCGAATATCACCGTATTGATCAATGGCGAATCGGGTACCGGTAAAGAGCTGGTTGCCCACGCATTGCATCGGCACAGCAGCCGCGCCGAGGGACCGTTTATCGCGCTCAATATGGCAGCGATTCCAAAGGACCTGATGGAATCGGAACTGTTCGGTCATGAGCGAGGTGCCTTTACCGGTGCCCAGACCCGGCGGGTCGGCCGCTTTGAACAGGCGGATACCGGCACCCTGTTTCTGGATGAGATCGGCGACATGCCGGCTGAGTTACAGACCAGACTGTTGCGGGTGCTGGCCGACGGTGAGTTCTACCGGGTGGGTGGACATGAACCGGTCAAGGTCGATGTAAGGATCATTGCGGCAACCCATCAGCATCTGGAGGGGCTGGTCAAGGAGGGGGCATTTCGCGAAGATCTTTTCCATCGTCTGAATGTGATCCGTATCCATCTGCCCTCTTTGCGTCAGCGCCGTGAGGACATACCCTTGCTGCTGAACCATTTTCTCAAGACCGCAGCTGAAGAGTTGGCAGTGGATTTCAAGGTGCTGCTGCCTGAGACGGAAAGCTATCTGAGTCAGTTGGAGTGGCCTGGTAATGTCAGGCAGCTGGAAAACACGGCCCGTTGGCTGACTGTGATGGCGTCCGGACAGGAGATCCACATCGACGATCTGCCGACGGAGCTGAAAGAGTCCGATACCACGACATCAACCCAGGATGATTGGCGTCAGTTGCTGAGAGGCTGGGTGAAACGGCGTCTACAGGAGGGATGTGAAGGTATCCTGAATGAAGCGGAACCCGATTTTGAAACCGTGATGATCGAGACTGCCCTTGAGCATACGGCTGGTAAACGACAGGATGCGGCGAGACTGCTGGGGTGGGGGCGCAACACCCTGACCCGTAAGATCAAAGAGCTCGGTATGGAGGAGAGCTGAGCTCGATTCCATTAATCCGGCGACTCAGTTGTGATCCTCAGCCGGATTGGGCTGGGCCGAAACGCTCCATCCCCAGAAAATTCCGGGTATCAGGCTTTTGTCCGAAGCGTGCACTGGGGTTAAGATGCTGCATCCGAAGCAGCCCCCTGGGGGTTGTGATCTCAAGTTTCAAAACGTAGGTGTAGCATGGATTCCAGTACTATCGATCTGCCGAACAGCGAAATCGAATCAGTAAAATTTGAAGACGGCAGACTGACCATCTCATTTTCACGGGTCATCATCATCAAGACCATGAGCGGTTCAGCTGAACGCACCCGCTGGTACCAGGCCGGTGACCTGATCTTCGAGGAGGCGGAACTTGAATCGTCACTCCCCGAATGCCCCTGTATCTGCGAAGGGGGGGATGTGGGTGAGAATGTCTACACCTATCGGGATATGATTCCATTGCCTTTGGAGAGCCAGGGCAGAGCAAGATGTGACCTGAAAATCAAAGACCAGGAACCTCTGCAGGCCTGGGCGGAAGGGGTCAAACTGGCGATGAAGGAGAGACCCCGCTATATCGAACATCTGCGGGATTCCGATTAACCACGGCGGGATGCACCGCTAACGGCAGACTTGTCCACTGAAGCAAGATGATGGGCCGCCCGAGTGGTCTCAGGCAGTTTATAGTGAGTAGTGGCGGCCAATACATAGTTCACGGCGCTGCTCAGTGAAATCCGGTGACCAATCGAAACATAGATTGGTTTCACTCCTGAACGGCTGCGCACCACCGCACCGATCACCTCTTCCCGATCGATCAATGGAAGCCAACTCCCCTTCTTCTGCGACAGCGCTTGATGAGTGCCGATCAGGCGTGTCTTGGCAACACCGATCGAGGGGATATCGGTGAGTAGACCCAGATGACAAGCCAGGCCAAAGCGTCTTGGATGGGCTAATCCCTGGCCGTCGCATAACAGCAGATCCGGTGGGCAGCTGAGCTTTTCAATCGCCTGCAGGATCGCCGGCACTTCCCGAAAGGAGAGCAGACCCGGTATGTAGGGAAACCGGGTTGGAACTCTTGCTATCGCCTGTTCGACAAGTTGAAGAGAGGGGAATTCGAGAATTGCGATCGCCGCTCGGGTGACTTTGCCGGCTGCCTCAAAGCCCACATCCACTCCGGCGATGCGTTGCGGATTTCTCATCTGATCAACTTGGATAACCTGGCTACTGAGCTGTTTCTGTAGGGCTATAGCATCCTTAGGTATCAGGTTCCATGGGTGACTTAGGGCCATCAATTGATGATTTCCGCTTACAAAATTTCAAAAGATAGCTTAATCTTGAAGTTCAGAGTTCAAGAAAACAACTAATATTATTTATAAATTACTGTATTATGTTTAAGCTTTCTTGAAACTGGACGATACACCTGTATCGATTTCAAGGATGGATCTGCTTCAAGCGGTACAGTTTTAACAGCGAAATCTTAAAGAATATTATGTCAGTCGAGCTATTCAATAACGGAAGCCACATCTGTGTGGCATTCAGAGACCTGGTCTCAGGTGAAGCCGTACAAGCCAATCAGTTTCTAATCTACGATCATCAGCATGCTGCACTCATCGACCCGGGCGGTGAACTGACCTACTCCAGGCTGTTCATGGCGATCAGTGACTATATGAATGTGAAGAAGCTGGATTATGTGGTTGCCTCCCATCAGGATCCGGATATCGTCGCTTCCGTCAACAAATGGTTGGTTGGTACAGACTGTAAGGTTGTGGTACCTGCCCTGTGGGAGCGCTTCATCCCCCATTTCACTCGCCCCGGCCGCTTGGTTGATCGGGTTGTGGCGATTCCGGATGAGGGCACCAATCTGCAACTGGGGAACATCCGCCTGATGGCATTGCCCGCTCACTTCCTTCACGCGGAAGGCAATTTCCAGTTTTATGATCCACTCAGCCGGATCCTCTTCTCCGGAGACTTGGGCGCCAATCTGCCACCGGGCGACCTTAATGCTCCGGTGAAAAAGCTCTCTGAGATGATGCCCTACATGGAAGGCTTTCACCGTCGCTATATGAATTCCAACAAGGTTTGCAGACTCTGGGCGAACATGGTCCGTCAACTCGATATCGATATGATCGTACCCCAGCATGGGCGGGCATTCGTCGGCAAGAAAGTGGTCAATGAGTTCATCTCCTGGATCGAGAATCTGGAGTGCGGTGTGGATCTCGTCACCCAGGACAACTATCAGTTACCCTGATGATCAGGCCACCTGCCTGACTGGCGGTGGCTTTGCCATAGAGACAAATCGAAGCGTGGTATTACACTGACCTGTCGGTCAGCTGAGCTCTGTTGACGGCACTATTTCCGGAATCTGCTCAACGGGGATGGGTTTGCTGAAATAGTATCCCTGCACATATTCGCACCCCAGATGAGTCAGAACTTTCAACTGCTCTTCTGTCTCCACGCCTTCTGCAATCACTTCCAGTTCCAAAGCCTTGCCCATGGAGAGAATGGCATTGACCAGCGAGTATTGGTTGCCGGGTTTTGGTGAATCATGCTCTTCTGACCACTGTAACTGGCTGATGAAACTGCGGTCGATTTTAAGTTGACCGATTGGTGCATTGTCGATCGTGGCCAGCGATGAGTAGCCGGTACCGAAATCATCAACTGAAAAGGTGATATCCAGTTCCGATAACTGTTTCAGAGTATCATTGGCAACCTTGTTATCCGGCAACAGCAAGGATTCCGTGATTTCGAAAACCAGACAATTGGGATCGAGCTTGTAACGCTCGATGATCTGCTTCACCTGAGAGTAGAAGCTGGAGTTCTCAAGCTGTTTGGCACTGACATTGATCGCATAACGAATCGAGGGATCGAACAGCTTCTGTTGCTGCCAGGTAATGATCTGTTTTACCGCCGTCTCCAGGACCCAATTGCCGATTTCAACAATCATACTGGTATCTTCGGCAACATGGATAAACTGGTCCGGGGTGACAATGCCCCGATAGGGGTGTTGCCAACGTAACAGGGCTTCTAACGCATAAATGCTGCCATCGCTGCGCATTTGAGGCTGGTAGTAGAGACTGAACTGTTGCTCCACCAGAGCCACCCGCAGTTCGGCCTCCAGGATCATGCGCTGCCTGGCCATCTCCTGCATGTTGGCCTGAAAAAAGCGGGCCAGTGCCCCACCCTCTTTTTTCGCCTGGTACATGGCGGTATCCGCCTGACGCACCACATCGTTGAGATTGTCTTTACTCTGAAAAGGAAAGATGCTGATGCCGATGCTCAGGGTGATCTGAAAGCTGTGACCACCGAGTATGATCGGTTCACTCAATGCGCTGGTGATATGTTCGGCAAAGCGCTGGGCAATCACCGCCATGATATTTTTATCATGATGTTGCTCAGCAAGCAGGACGACAAATTCATCGCCACCCATGCGAAACAGCATGTCTTCCTTGCGCGTTTGATGTTTGATTCTGTTGGTGAAATCGATCAGCAGCTTGTCACCGGTGTGATGGCCAAGTGAATCATTGATGTTTTTAAACCGGTCGAGATCCATGAACAACAGGGCGCCAAAGGAGTGTTGCCGCTTGGCAAGTGCGAGGGCATTTTCCAGTCGTTCATAAAGCGAGGCCCGGTTCGGTATGCCGGTGAGTAGATCGTGAAATGCCTGGTAGTGAATCTTCTCTTCAGATTTTTTGATTTCGGTGACATCGCTGATGACGATGAGAATCGTTTCTGACCAGTGTGGAGAGCCTGATCTATCGTCGCTATCCAGTCGTCGACCCTGAATCCTGCCGATGAAGCTACTCGTGTCCGAACCCTTGTCACCCACCTTGAATCGAACATCGATATGTTTATCCTGCGGTTGTTTGACAAAGGCGTTGAAGCGGCTGCGAAAGATGTTCTGATCAATCGGCAGCATGAACTCTGCCAGGGCCTTGCCGGTGAGGCTGTATTTTTCCATGCCCAGCATGGAGGCGAGCATCTGGTTGGAGCGTATGATCAGGCCACTGTCATCGAGGCTGGCGTAACCGACCGGGGCTTCGTTGTAGAGATCGAGATACTGTTGATGGGTAAACTCCAACTTCGCCTGAGATTGGCGTAACTCTTCGTTCTGCAACTCCAGCTCGATCTGATGAACATGCAGATCCTGCAGCAACCTGTCCCGGTCAGCCAGTTTTTTTTCATAAGTGATGCGTTGCCGTCTTTGCGCAATCTGCTCAGCCCGCTCGCGCATATACTCATGGTTTGGATGGCCAGGTTTGTTGATGTCGTCGTTACCCATTGCTGCAGACTGTTTCGTTTATTGAGTTTTCAACAGGCCCACAAACCAATGGCGGTGACCAATGACCATTTCTGCAACCGTCAGATGTCGATTGATGATCTCACCATCTTTTCGTCTTACCGGGACTTCGCGGGTTTTGCCGATAATATTTGAGTTGCCCTCTTGCAGATATCGTTGAATGTGATGGTCATGCTGTGCGGCGTGATCGTCCGGCATGAGAATCGATATGTTTTGATCGATCAAGTCGCTGTCATCGTAGCCGACCAGGTCGATCAGGGCCTGATTGACTTCCTGGATCTCGCCCTGTTCATTGATCAATACATAGGCGTCGCTGACTCGGAGCAGAGCCTCCATTCTCAGCTCCTGTTCCACCAGTTTGTTTTGTGCCTTACGTAAGCCGCTGGTGCTGACAAAGGTGAAGACCACGCCGGAATAGGTGTCGGGTGCAATCTGATAGGGAAAGACGCGCATGAAAAACTCTTCGCCGGTCTCTGTACTGATCTTTTCCCGTTCAATACCGGTTTCTTGAATCAGCACCTCTTTGGCAAGCTGAACCAGATCCACATTGAGTAGTCTGTGGGAGAGGTGACTGATCGGTCTTCCGATGTCCTGGTCGATGATGCGAAAGAGCTGTGTGGCCTCCGGGGTATAGCGCCGTATATCCAGATTCTCATCGAGAAACAGGGTGGCGACACGGGTATTGCAGAGCAGGTTGTCCAGGTCGTTGTTCACCTCTGTCAGTTCGGTGATCTTACCCTGGTACTCGGAGTTGACCGTATAGAGCTCTTCGTTGACCGACTGCAGCTCTTCGTTGGTACTCTGCAACTCCTCATTACTGGCCAGCAACTCTTCGTTGGTTGCCTGCAGCTCTTCATTGGAGGTCTCAAGTTCCTCAACGGTTGCCTGCAGGTTTTCCCGGGTAAACTGCAGTTCGTTCTCCAGGTCGATGATGCGCTGCTGTGCCTCCTTGCCCACATTGTAGGTTTCGGGTGAGGAGGTGTCGGATTGAGTGGCTGTGCGAACCTCTTCGATAAATACCGCGACCATCATGGCCTGGCGTTTTTTTGTCGGTAGCGGTTTCAGCCGCATATTGACGATTTTATGGTTCTCTGCCAGGTTCAGATTGATGTTGGAATAGATCAGCTCCTCTTTACTTTTGAAGACTTTTTGCAGACCGGTGGAGAGCGGGATCGCCAGATCCTTGATGACCAGTTTGGAGACGTCATTGACCACCTTTCCGGTGGTGAATTGAAGATAGTCTTTGGCGTCACCGGCGACATGCATCAGCTCCAGCGATTCACTGACCACCAGGCAGAACGGCAGATAGTCTCCTGCCACACCCTCCACCAGGCGTTCCAGCAGACGCTCCTCCTCATGTATGCGCGCTGCCATGCCTCGGCCTGACATGCGGTTGTTGTTATACCATCGCTTGGCATCGAAGTTGATCGCCGGTTCCGACAGTTCGGACTGGCGGCGTCGGCCACGGGATTGGTAGATTCGCCATTTGTGATCGACCGGATCGAAATACTCGCCCAACTCACCGGTGGTCTCACTGCTGCCGAGGAACAGTATGCCTTTCGGATTGAGGGCAAAGTTGAACAGCTCGAGAACCCGTTTCTGCAACACCGGTTGCAGATAGATCAGCAGATTACGGCAGCTGATCAGATCGATGTTGGTAAAGGGGGGATCCTTCACCAGATTGTGCTGGGCGAACACCACCATCTCTCTGACCTGACGGCTGATATAGAACCCTTCATCCCGACGATAGAAGTATTTCGAGAGCATGCCGGGCTCGATATCCGCCACCGCACTCTCGGCGAAGACGCCGGCACTGGCCGCCAGGATCGCCTCCCGGTCCACGTCGGTGGCGAAGATCTTTACATCCAGTGCCAGATTCTGTTGCTCCATCACCTCACAACAGAGAATCGCCAGACTGTAGGCCTCTTCACCGGTGGAGCAACCGCTGACCCAGATGCGAAGTTTGTCCTCTTTAGCCTCTTTCAAGAGCTGCGGCAGATATTTCTCATTGATGGCGTCAAACGCCTCCGGATCCCGGAAAAAACTGGTGACGCCGATCAGCAGATCTTTGTGCAGACTGTTGAGCTCAACCGGATAGCTTTCGAGAAAGCGCACATAGTCACTCAGATCATGGATCTGATTGACCGCCATGCGGCGCTCGATACGACGAATGATGGTGGTGGGTTTGTAGTAGGTGAAATCGATCTTGTTGCTCTCTCTGAGCAGGGCGAAGATCCGTGTCACCCCATCCTCATCGTTGAGCATGGTGCTGGCATACTCATCCTTGGCAGTGAACGGATGCTTCAGATAGGAGAGCAGCTGAGTCGGCATCTCATTGGGGGGCAGGATGTAATCCACCAGCCCGGTGGCGATGGCGCTGCGCGGCATGCCGTCGAAAGCAGCGGTCTCCTCCACCTGGACCATCACCATGCCGAGCTCTTCCTTGATGGCGCGGATACCACTGGTGCCGTCACTGCCGGTGCCGGAGAGTACGATGGCGATCGCCTTGGCGCCCTGGTCTTCGGCCAGAGAACGGAAAAAGATATCGATCGGCAGGTTGATGCCTCGCGCATCCCGATCCTGCTCCGACAGAATGATGCGTCCGTGAAACAGACGCAGGTTCTTGTTAGGCGGAATCAAATAGACCGAATTGGGTTCTACCAGGACACCATCTTCAGCCCGGTGTACCGGCATCCGGGTGCGTTTTGAAAGCAGTTCCGCCATCAGGCTTTTGTGATCCGGCGAAAGATGCTGAATCACCACGAAGGAGACCCCGCTGTCCGGCGGCATCACCTTGAAGAAGGCTTCGATAGCTTCCAGCCCACCGGCAGAGGCGCCGATTCCTACGATATGAGTTGGTTTTACAGAGGCATCCAACTCATCTGGAAGCTCTGGATCGGTGGTGGTTTTCTCATTCATTTCGCTATCTGAAAGGTCTGGTTTTGGGGTTTGAATCCCAAGCTGATTATACTGATCAAAACACTATGAATATTGATGTGTAACAATTAAACACGTTTTTTACGCTTACCGGCGATCATCAAATCGTATTCATACAGACCGGGCAGACGGTATAGCTGACTTGGAAACTGTGTCTGCACCAATGTTGTGCAGCTTCGTCCGGTTCAAGCCAAACTTGATCCGATTCAATGCGGTTACAGATACTGCAGCGCCATACGGTCTCGGCACTCCCACCGTTTGCAGGATGAATCTCCACCGGCGGATCCAGAGGTTCGCTACTCAACTGAGTGTGGGAGATCCGCAGGCCTGCATCGGCCAGGGGTTCGATCTGCATCGACATAAAGCGTTTCTGGTCAGCGGAATCACAGCGATAGGGCACTGCTTTCGTCTGTTGGGTCTGTCTTACATAGGCAAACACGGTGTGTAACAACATCCTTGTGGTCGTATCCTGAACATAGGCTTCAAGCTTGTTTCCAAGAACCCGGTTCTTTTTCAGGTTCTCATGGTTTTGATGTTCATCGGTGTTTGCCTGCAGAAACTGGTCCCAGTCGCCATCGATGTGGCAGATCTGGTTCTCTGCATCCAATTCGTAGATGGTTGAGCCTTTGCTGAACATAATTCCCAACAAAATCTGTTGAACACGGCTGATTAAAAAGCATTAAACGTGCCTTTATGAAAATCTAGATGCCAAATCAGTTATTGACAAGAGACAATACCGTCAAACAACCTATAGAAATTAGGAGGTTAAATCTCATTGGTACCCAACCAGAAACTCAGATTCTTGGCCAGAAACTCCTCCACCGGCATATAGTGCGAACCGTCACATGAGAAGGTCAGACCGAGCATGCCGTTCATGATATTCACCGATGCGCTGCGCAGATAGATGGTCTCATCGACGAATCGCAACGCCTTGAACTCCTGCAACACATCACGTAACTGTTGAGGGGTCACCTTGGCCCGCTCAGGGTAGGGATGCAGCGGATAGGCCAACACGATATCCGGATCGATGATCTCCTCGACACCATGAATATGGTAGCTGTAGGGGTCATCCATATCCCAGAATGAGCAGCGCCCGCTGGAGAAGTGGATCTTACAGTGAAAGATGCCATGCTCGGTCATCAGGTCGTAGACGGTTTCATGTACTGAATCGATGTGTTCATCGAGCCGGCTCTGCACCCGCTGCTGCATGAAGAGTTGGCCACGAACCGCCGGATCCCCTTTGAACTGCTGCCACTGGGGCTGTCCCATGCTGGCATTCTCATCAGCATTGAGCTTGTCGAGAGAGAAGTCCGCGGCGATGAAGCCAACCAGGTTTTTATTCTGCCGAACGGCCTGCAGAGCGGTGACACACTCACGATGTGAAAACTGACTGTGGTAGACCGATGAGAGCATGACCCCTTTGAAGGGCAGATTGTTCTTCAGATAGGGGCGCTCGGAGAGGTCCCTGCCCCGCCAACTTTTATCCACCCCATCGGGCATAACCAGGGATGAGATCTCCAGACCTTCCAGGTCCCAGGCATAGAGAAATTCGCAATTGGTGATATCGCCGATATGCTCCAGCAGTACGCCGTCGAGTGCATCCGGATCCTGCCAGACCTGGGCACACTGTTTGGCCAATTCGGAGAGGGGCTCGCCGATCGCGCCGGCCAAGGCATCTTTTTTTGCCAGTATGATCTGTTTTACTGCGGACATAGGTTTGAGATTCACTCCTGGGCTGAACGCGATATACTTAGTTGCCGGGTTGACCGGCTACCTCTTTATACCAAAAAAATGTTGCTAAAGGATCTTAATCCGTGACCAGTTTAAAAAATGACCGTTTTCTTAGAGCCTTGGCGCGTGAGCCGGTGGATATGACCCCTGTGTGGATGATGCGCCAGGCGGGACGCTATCTGCCTGAATACCGGGCGACCCGTGCCAAAGCCGGGAGTTTCATGGATCTGTGCAAGAATCCTGAATTGGCCTGTGAGGTAACCCTGCAGCCTTTGGATCGCTATCCGCTGGATGCGGCGATCCTCTTCTCCGACATTCTGACCGTTCCGGATGCGATGGGTCTGGGCCTCTACTTCACCACCGGAGAGGGCCCCAGGTTTGAGCGTCCGGTCAGCGACGAAGCGGCCGTAGAGGCACTCGGTCTGCCCGATATGGCGGAAGATCTGGGTTATGTGATGGATGCGGTGAGCACCATTCGGCGGGAGCTGGATGGTCGGGTACCCTTGATCGGCTTCAGTGGCAGTCCCTGGACGCTGGCCACCTATATGGTCGAAGGTGGCGGCACCAAGAACTTCTCCAAAGTGAAAGGGATGATGTTCGACCGTCCGGATCTGATGCATCGCCTGCTGGAGAAGGTCGCGACCGCAGTCACCGCCTATCTGAATGCGCAGATTGAAGCCGGCGCCCAGGCGTTGATGATCTTCGACACCTGGGGCGGAGCCCTCACCCCGCAGCACTATCAGAGCTTCTCCCTGGACTACATGGCGCGGATTCTGGATGGTCTGACCAAGCAGGCGGATGGACGCAAGATTCCCACCATACTCTTTACCAAAGGGGGAGGTCTGTGGCTGGAGAAGATGGCGGATACCGGCTGTGACGGTCTCGGTGTCGACTGGACTTTGAGTCTTGCGGATGCCAGAAGCCGGGTGGGCGATCGGGTCGCTCTGCAGGGAAATATGGACCCTTGTACCCTCTACGCCTCACCGGAGCGGATTCGTGAGGAGGTGGCGAAGGTGCTCGCCAGCTATGGAAAAGGCAGTGGCCATATCTTCAATCTGGGGCATGGTATCCACCCTGAAATCGATCCTGAACGTGCCGGTGTGTTTATCGAAGCGGTTCATGAATTGAGTCGCCCCTACCATCAGTAGAGCCAGTAAAGATTATGAAAGTAACCCTGCTAGGACTTGGATTGATGGGGCTGCCGGTTGCCCATCGCTTGATTCAACGTGGCCATGAGGTGAAAGCCTGGAACCGATCGGAATCACGTCTGCAGGCGGCGCAGGCTGAAGGCATCGCCGTGACAGGGGATCTGAACGATGCGGTCAGCGATACCGAGGTCATCCTGCTGACATTGAGTGATGCGGAGGCGATCGAGTCGGTGCTGTTCAGCGATGAGGTGGTGAGCCGACTTGATGGTAAGACGGTGCTGCAGATGGGGACCATCTCGCCCGATCAAAGTCGCGAACTTGCTGATCGGGTGCAACAGTCGGGTGGAGACTATCTGGAGGTGCCGGTGCTCGGCAGTATTCCGGAGGCGATGAGCGGTGAATTGATCGTCATGGCCGGCGGTTCCGAAGAGGTCTACCACCACTGTCTGTTGTTGCTGCGAGGACTGGGTAAGGAGGTCGACCTGGTTGGTGGCGTCGGTCAGGCAGCGGCCATGAAACTGGCGATGAATCAACTGATCGCCGCACTGACAGTGGGATTCGCCCAGAGCCTGGGATTGATCCGGGCGGAGGGTGTCGAAGTCGAACACTTTATGAAGTTACTGCGTGAAAGCGCACTCTATGCACCGACCTTCGATAAAAAGCTGCAGAAGTATCTGGAACACGACTACACCAAAGCCAACTTTCCCCTCAAGCATCTGATCAAGGATATCGGACTGTTTAAACAGGTGGCTGAATCATCCGGTATGAATGGTGAAGTGGCCGATGCCACACTGAGCATTTTGAACAGTGGTCAACAAGCTGGCTACGGTGATGAAGACTATTCAGCTCTGTATGAAGCGATCAATCCGGGTTTCGATGCGGAAACCGATATCGGTTGTTAGGGCCTGACATAAAGCGGCGGACTGGCCTGGTGATTTAACTGAGCGGTGTTAAATCGAATATGCAGAACTGTTTCTGATTTGAAAATACCAGACAGATCCGGATTGGCTGAAAGGTCTTCTCCGTTGCCGCCGGTTACTATTTCGCAACCCATCCGAAGATTTAATCAAACCCCATTTAATGCAAACTGTTGTTTGCCGGCTTGACTGGCATTACCATCTAGGGTCTGTTAACACCAATCCGAGTCGCGTGATTGGTTGTTGTATTAGCATTTATCTGACTGACGTTTGGCAGGTAATCGATAACAAGAAGTAGATTTAAACCATGGACTAAAGATAGATGGAACTTACACTTCAACGGAAGATGAATAACAAGCTCGATCTGGAATTAGCCAAGGAATCATACAAGCTTGCAACAAAAGCCAGTATCGGCAGTTTTGCGACTTTTGCCGCCATCATCTATTTCTTCTGGGGCCTGGTTTCAACGCCACTGCTGACTGCCTGGGTCTTTATCAATATCGTCTGTTCTGCATCGGTGTTCTTCGTTGCCCGTCAGTTCGAAAAACGGGTCAATCTGAATAACGCAGACAGATGGCTGCGCCTATACAGTCTGTTGGTGTTGGTCAGTGTTGTACCCTGGGGTTTTATCGGTCCGATCGGTTTCATGATCGAGGATGAGACCTATCATATGTTGACCCTGTTCATACTGGGCGGTGTGACGGCGGGTGGCATCATTACCCGTGCCGTAATCTTCAAGAATTATGTGCTGACCCTTTTCTCCCTATTGACCCCAACCCTGGTAACCCTGCTGATGCAGGGAACTGCGCTTGCTGAAACTGTATTGATCCTGATATTGATCTACATGGTGTTCATGCTTTGGGTTGCTAAGAGTTACAGTCGTAACGTCAAACACAACATCCAGTTATGGCTGGATAATGAAAAGCTGTTGGGAGAGGTGAGGGATTCTCATGCTGAAATTGCAAAAAAGAATCTGGAGCTGACCCATGAGATCGAACAGGGTAAAAAGATTGAAAGCCAACTGATTGAAGCCAAGGAGCGATCTGAGCGGGCGAGTGAAGCGAAGAACCAGTTTCTCGCCAATGTCAGTCATGAACTTCGTACACCGTTAAACGGTATCATGGGATTTACCGAGTTGCTGCAGGAAGAGCATCTGGAGCAGAAGCATGATCAGTATGTTTCACAGATCGGCAAAGCCGCAAAAAGCCTGTTGCATATCGTGAATGACATTCTGGATATCACCTCGATCGAGTCAGGCCAGATCAGCTTGAATGAAGAGTCCTTCACACTGCGTACGGAAATGGAAGAGGTTCTTGCCATCATGGGCCCGATTGCCGAGCGTAAGAAACTGCTTCTCAAGCTGTGTATCGATAAGCGGCTTCAAAACAGGCTGTATGGGGATGCCAACCGGTTGCGTCAGATTGTCAGCAATCTGCTTTCGAACGCGATTAAGTACACCGAGTCGGGTTATGTCAGTTTGACGATAAAACTGTTGAACTCAAACGGTAAAAAGGTATTGCTTCGATTCGAAGTCGAGGATTCCGGAATCGGCATTGCAGAGGCTGAATTAAGTACCATTTTCGATAATTTTACCCGAGTGGAAAACTTTGAAACCCGCAAAACGGAAGGTGCCGGGCTGGGCCTGGCGATCGTTAAGAGTCTGGTGGAAAAGATGGATGGTGTACTGGATGTCAGCAGCAGACTGAATGAAGGTTCCTGTTTCAGTCTGGAACTGCCGCTGAGAGTCTGTAACAAGGATGATCTCTGTTCGCAGCCGCCACGGGCTGCCACGGTCACCCAACAACAGCGACAAAACTTTCATGTTCTGGTTGTCGATGATAACGAAATCAATCGAATGTTGCTTTGTGCATTTCTCTCCAAGTTGGGCAATCCCTATGCGGTCGCCAGCAATGGCTATGAAGCCTTGGCACAAATACGCAACAACCGTTTTGATGTTGTGTTGATGGATATTCAGATGCCCGATATCAGTGGGATGGATGTGGCAAGCCGGTTACGTGCTGAGAGTCGAGCAATACCAATTCTGATTGCGACCACAGCACATGCCTTTCCTGAACAGCATCAAACGATTCTCGATGCCGGTTTTTCTGACCTGTTGACAAAACCGGTTGGGATGGAGGAGTTGGAAAGGACTCTGACCCATGCTTTCAGTGGCGGTTACACGGAAAACAACAGAGTCGCCAATACCATGTTGATGTAATCAACATGGGGAATCCCTCAGCAGTGCCGGGGAGACTAGGTTAGGTTTACAGTGACTGCGCGCTGAGCCGTTCTCTGGCTGTTCTTTATGACCACGAAGGACACGAAGGACACGAAGCGGACGAAGTTTGGCCTTTCCAAGGCGTAGAGTTGTATGCTCCCTTCGTGTTCTACGTGGTAAAAAACGACAAAGTTTGCGATTCTGCACAGCAGTATGATTTGACTGAAAAATCTGAATTCGCATTATTATTTGCTTGATTCATATCAAGTTTGTCATTTCCACCATCCTCTATGATGCGCAGTTTACCGCTACAGATCTTTGGTGCGTCATGAGCAAATATCAGCTACCCATCGTAGCCAGTGACCGGATACCGCTTGTCGAACTGGAGTTGATGAATCAGGTGCATCGGGAAGAGGTTGAGATGATCAATCAGTTGGGAGCACTGTTGATCGATGGATTAGAGGGTAAGCCCGAAATAGAGAAGATCAGTCACTCGGTCAAGGTCTGGATCGACCACACCCGGGACCATTTCGAGGGTGAGAACAGAATGATGATGGAGTATGGTTTCCCACCCTATCCGGTGCATAAGGGCGAGCATGATCAGGTTTTGCTGCGCCTTGAGTCGCTTCAGGCCGAATGGCTAAAAGAGTTCAATCTGGAAGCCCTGGCCGACTTTGTCTTTATCGAGTGGCGCGACTGGTTTGATGCTCATGTGAATAGCATGGACATGGTGACAGCCCAGTTCTTAGGTCGGTTCATTCGTTAGTGGGTAACTGGTAAGTATGAGCCGATCAGGCTACGGGTATTTTACCGGGCGGGGCCAATCACTGGCCACCGCCCTATTCTGCAGTTAGCCAATCATTACTGAGATGATGATGCCCAGTACCAGGATTGCTAATGCGCCGACTATTGCTTTATCACTACCTAACATGGTTTGTCCTCCAAAGTTGACTTGACCAAAAGCTCCACAAAAGATTAGACATCAGCAATTGTGTCTTTTCACGGGAGACAAGCAATAACATTGCGGAGACTAGGGTAATTGCAGGCTGCTCCATTTCAACTGATTTAAGTCAATGAACTGCAAGGTTTTAATCCTTTTTGCCCGGATTGTGACCAGTTATTGAGTGAGTCTGGTGACGATCCTGATCGCTCTGTTGCCGCAAACTGTGTTGGGCCGGTGTAGATCGTTTCGTGGGGGTGATACGCTGCGAAGCTCCCTATCGGGTTGGATTTCGTGGTACAAATAGCTCAAATACTCTTTATCCTGATGCAGCGACAAAAAACAATTACAGATCAGGTAAGAGCCGTGGATACCCCGATTCGATGCAGAGCCGTGGTGTGTGGCTGATTTCCACGCGCCATCTCTCTGCGGCTACTTTTCTGGCCGGCTGGGGTATGATTCGTCCTGACACCGTGCCGGAGAGCGTTTTGCGCCCAGCAGGGTTGACTGGTGTAGCGAGAAGGTGGGCCCGATATGAATCTGCTGTTTAGTGAACTTCCCGGACGTTTTGAACGTCATTTGATGCGCAAGCATGACAATCCCCTGTTTCAAGCGCCACAAAATCAGCTGACCCAAGAGCAATTGACGGAAGCCCAGCGTCTCGACCATGAGGAGCTGGTGGCCTATATCGAGAGTCTGCGTAAGCTGGTAGGCGAGGCCGTGGCCCTGGGCCCCCATGAACAGAGCGACGTGATACTCGAGCTGAAAGAACGACTCGACAAGGCCTACGAAACGGCCTGCCGTCTGGCCGATGATCAGACCCCGAACAAGCAGGCGATCGTAAAACTGGTCGAGGTGATCATGCGTGCGGTGTGGAAAGGGGCGGGTAATGACACCCTGGCACATCAGGAGCTGCAACAGGAGGAGGCCGCCCGACAAACCCACTATGCGTTACTTGAGCACCCCCTGGTGGCCGACCTGCTCGATCCCGAATCACTGATTCTTCAAAACGAACTGCTGCCGGTGCTGTTGAGTGCAGAGCAGGATGAGTTTGAATCCGCCATCACTCTGTTCGATCCCGCTCAGCTGTCAGAGCTGTGTCGTCAGGGCGAGGCGTTCTTTGGTGCAGCGGCTGAAAGTGAGGCCTGGCAGAAGGCGAAGCGGCGCTTTGATATTTTGCAGGGGGTATTGGACTCCCTAAGCAGTGAAGGCCAGAACGCCTGAGCCGGCAGAGTAGAGAACATCCGTTGTCTGCCTGAGCATGAATTAATGCATTAGTGTTAACAGGCCCTAAACCCCTGGCAGTCAGCCTCAATCTGCTGAATGATCGATGGCGTTACTGATCCGCAAAGTCCTGTGTCCAGTAGATTCGATAGCGTGCCGATGGATTTTCCGCCATGCCGGCGCCGATTTCCGTAACCGACGTGTTCATGATGTTGGCACAATGGCCGGGACTCTCCAGCCAGGCGGTCATCACCGCCTCCTCATCGCTGTATCCGGCCGCGATATTTTCTGCGTAGGCGCGCCAGTTGTAACCCGCGGCTGTGATTCTATCCCCCGGGCTTGAGCCATCCAGACCGGTATGGTCGAAGAAGTCGTTGTCCGCCATGGAGGTTGAGTGATTCTGTGCAGCAGTTTCCAATTGGCATTGCCAGGCGATCGCTTCGACGGCGCCATATTGGGTGCCGCCGCAATTCCGGCTGACGGCACGGGCATTGTTCACCAGGGTCAGCATCAATTTGTCACGCTCGTCCATACAGGCATCGATGGTTGCCTGGCTGGTACTGCCCAGGTTGTAGCTCGATCCGGTGGTAAAATCCCAGCTCTCAGTTGGAACAGGATTACCTGAGGGATCCTGCAGATTGCTACCCAGTGTTACCCGATAGAGGGTCTCTGCGAGCAGCGCACTATCGAAACTCAGAATCAGGCTGTCGCTGTCCGAGTCATAGCTGACGCTGGCGGCTACCGATGAACCGGCCTGGGTAACCAGAAGACTCTGGTTATCGATCAGGGTCGCATCCAGGGGTTCGTCGAAACTGACGCTGACCTGGGTGGTGGTTGAGACGCCGACCGCATCGGCCAGGGGTGATCGGCCGGTGACGGCTGGGGCGGTGCTGTCTGTTGCCGGTGAGAGTTGAAGGGTGATATTGGCCGCTGCACTGTACTCCCCGTCATTCACCGTCAAACGCAAGCTCAAGCTGCTGCTCTGTGTCACTTCCGGTGCGATGAAACTGAGACTGGGATTGCTGTTATTGGTCAGATTGAGCGCCTCTCCTGCGGTCTGTGTCCAGAGGTAGCTTAGGCTGTCCCCATCAGGATCACTGGATGCGGAGCCGTCCAGAGTGACGGTTTCCCCGGAAGTGATGTTTTGACTGCCGCTGATCGAGGCGCTCGGTGGTTGATTCACCGGTTGGGGTGTTACCACATCATCGGCCGGTGGTGGCTGCTCCGTTTCAACCGGGGTGTCGTCACCTTGATCCGGGTTGGTCGTGTCGTTGCCGGTCTCTTGCGGTGGGGTGCTGTTATCATCTCCGCCGCTGCTGTCGTCCTGGGTATTGTCATCGACTGTGGTTTGTGAGCCCCCGTCATCACCGCCGGATCCACCACCGCCACAGGCGACCAGAGTGAGGCTTAGCAAGAGTGACAGGAGAAGGGCTTTCGTATTGTTTTTAAGCAACATAGGGCAAACCATCAGCTAAAGACCAAGGGCACTGCCAAGCTCCAAACCCGATGTTGGAGTTGCTGGTGCCTACGACTATTTGTCGGCGAATCAGTTGGAATCTACAGGCTGTTTCAGGCCTAAAACCTGGGCTTGTTCACAATTGTGGGAGTTGAGGATGGTTGGATCCTATTCAATCCGGCAACCAACTCGATTACTTTCGGCCGCCGGATCGAGACTTCAGCCCTAGCCGGTATTGCGTAAGCCGGCGGAGATGGCGTTGATCGAGCGTAACAGCGGGGTCAGCCAAAGTTCCTGCTGCTCTTCACTCAGGCCGCTGTAGCGGTAGTGCTTGATCAGCTCCAGCTGAATGTGATTGAGCGGATCCAGGTAGGCGTCTCGGCGGCGGATCGACTGCTGCAGAACCGGGGCGTCATCCAGCAGTTCATTCAGCTGGGCGATGGTGAGAATTTCTGAGCAGGTGAGTTCGTACTCGCGCTTGATCATATCGAAGATCTTTCGGCTGGTAGGCTTATCCAGACAGAGATCGGCATACTTTTGCGCGATGGTCATGTTGGTCTTGGTCAGGGCCATCTGGGCGTTATTCAGCAGGGCGTTAAAGAAGGGCCACTCCTGATACATGGTGCGCAGCTGCTTGAGTCTGCCGGGCTTGTTCTTGCGCCAGTTGGCCAAACCGCTGCCGATGCCATACCAACCGGGCAGATTCTGCCGCGACTGTCCCCAGCCGAATACCCAGGCGATCGCTCTTACCGAGGATTTGGAACGGTTACCCTTGGTCCGATGGGAGGGCCTGGAGCCGATGTTCATCAGGCCGATCTCATTGACCGGGGTCGCCTCGTAGAAGTAGTCGAGAAATCCGGGGGTCTGTTCAGTGAGTGTACGAAACTGTTGCTCACCAAGCGCGGCGATCTGCTGCATGGTCTGGCTATAGTCCTGTCGCTCCCGCTTGACTCGGGATACCAGACCCTGACTCGCTTTCAGCAGGCCGGTGATACCCATGGTCAGTTCGTAGATGGCGGTCTCCTGGTTGCTGTATTTGTAGGAGAGAACTTCACCCTGTTCAGTAAATTTGATTTCACCGTTGACGGTGTTTTTCGGCTGCGCGAGGATCGATTGATGGGTTGGTCCACCACCCCGCCCCACGGTGCCGCCACGGCCGTGAAACAGTCGGCAGCGCAGTTTTTCCCGGTCGGCGAGGTCGATGATCCGCTGCTGTGTCTGGTAGAGATTCCAGGCGGAGGCCATGATGCCCCCATCCTTGGCTGAGTCGGAATAACCGAGCATGATCTCCTGCCGCCGATGGTTGGCATTCAGCAGGTTCTGATAGCAGGGGTTGGCGAACAGGCTTTTCAGAATCTCTTCGCAACGTTTCAGATCGTCGATGGTTTCAAACAGGGGTGAGATCTCCAGCCGGCAGAACCAGCTGCCCTGTTGCAAGCCGAGCAGTCCGGAGAGGCTGCCGAGCAGGGCCACCTCCATGATGTCACTGGCCTGGTGGGTCATGGAGATCACGTACTGACCGATGGCGTTTGGGCTGATGCTGGTTTGGGTTTCAGCAATCAGATCGAATACCGCCAGCATCTTGCGGCTCTCCTCCGATAAGCGCTCTCTCTGCAGTGGCTTGGCCAGGCCGTTGCTGATTTTGTCGTCAAGCAGGGCCAGCCTCTGTTCGGTATCGAGCTGCAGGTAGTCATCCGCATCGCCGCTCTGTTTGAGGATCTCCGCCACCGCTTCACTGTGCAGTTTCGACTCCTGACGAATGTCCAGCGACATCAGATAGAAACCAAAGGTTTCCGCCAGGTGAATCAGCTCCTGCAAGGCCCCCTCAGCCGCGTCGCCATCGCCATGGCTCAACAGGGAGTTGTAGATCAGTTTTAGATCCCGTTGGAAGGCCTGTTCATCGGTATAGGCAGCGGCGTGACCGGACTCCTCAAGGGACTCGTCCGGCAGAGTAGGCATGGTCAGGCGTAATCGTTCACGCATGATATAGAGCTTGCGCCGATAGGGCTCATCCTCGAAGCGACGGGGATTGTCACAGAACAGCTGTTTGCAGATTTCGTTGTCGGTCTTGAGGCTCTCGGTAAAGGCCCAATTGGGATTACAGAAGCGGTTGGAGAAAGTCAGTTCGGCGATCAGGCTGTCGACCCGGCGGATGTACTCCTGCAGAATGGTCTGCTGCTGCAGGGTCAGGGCAAGACGGGTAACCTCCGGAGTGACGAAGGGGTTGCCGTCCCGGTCGCCACCGATCCAGGATCCGAAGCGGATGAAGGGTGAGAGCTGAACTCCGTGATAGTCGGGATGCTCTCCATAGACCCGTTCGATACCTGCGCGCAGTCGTCGATAGACCTGAGGTACCGCATCGAACAGGCTGCTTTGAAAATAGTGCAGACCCAGACGGATCTCGTTGCGTACTTCGGGACGAACCGCCCGCACCTCTTCGGTTTTCCACAGTGTCTGGATCTGGGTCTTGAGTGAGCGAATGGTCTGCTCCCGTTGCTCTAGTCGCCGTTTGGGTGCGTCCAGATCCTCGCTTGTGAGAAAGATCCGGCGCAACAGGTTCATGATCACCAGCCGTTTGGATTCGGTTGGATGGGCGGTGAATACCGGAATGTAGGCCGCATCATCGAGTATGCTCTGCAGCTGGTGCGGCTCGATATCCTGGGCATGAAATGCCCGCAGGGTATGGTCGAATGAGCCCTGCCATAACTCCTGGCCCTTGCCGGCGATGCGTCTGCGCTGGCGATGCAGAAAGGCCTCCTCTGCAATATTCACCAGCACGAAATAGATACTGAAAGCCCGGACGACAGCACTCAGCGTTTCCGGCTGCAGGGAGAGAATCAGCCGGGTGAGACGATCGTAGAGGGCAGGATCGTGCTTTCTGTTCAGCTTGATGTAGCCTTTGCGCAGGCGCTCGACCACCGTATAGGTATCCTTGCCCACCTGTTCCTGCAGAACCTCACCCAGCAGTGTCCCCAGCAGACGCACACGGCTACGAAGATTCTTGTCATGTTTAACACAGGCTTTGGTAAAACTGTCGGTCATGGTCGGTTTGTCGTTGTCGTTGAACCCTTTTGTAAAAGTAGCAGGCTTGGGATTTTGTCACACCACAAAAGGGTCGGGGTTGAATCTGTATTTCAGTCCGCAAATGAACGCGAATAAACGCAAATACTGTTTTTTAATTCGGTTTGGACTTGTTCAATCCTGACCTACTGTTGGGGTGTTGCTCATTCAGGACAGTGTGCTGTCAAACACTCCAATCCCTGCATAATTCATGAGGTCAGTACGGTCCAATCTTGTTGATCAGAGGCAATGCTACACCACACGAAAACCTATTTGCGTTTATTCGCGTTCATTAGCGGACTGATCTTCTTAAAGAGTTTCAGGCGAAGCGTCATAGCTGAGCGGTAACCCTATCCTTCACCAACCAAATTGGCGGTTATTCGCGGTGCTTGGCGAGCATTTGCGGAATTATGACAGTTAAACCAACACCATCTCGATGCCGTCTTTCAACACTTGATCGATGAACTGCTGTTGCCACTGCTGACCAAGCCGCTGCTCGATCACTTCGAGTACCAGATAGCGGGGTTTCAGCCCGGTCTCATCGGTATAGCGGCTGAGTCCCTGCTGACAGGCGGGGCAGCTGGTCAGCAGTTTGATCTGTGCTGGTTGTGCGCCTTTGGCGTGAATTGCCTGGATGCCTTTGTTGAGCTCTTCCGTCTTGCGGAAACGCAGCTGATTGGCGATATCCGGGCGACTGGTGCCGAGGGTGCCCGCTTCGCCACAGCATCGATCGCTAAGCTCCACCGGCTTGCCGGTTAAACCGGAGACCACCTGCAACGGATTATACTGTTTGATCGGCGTATGACAGGGGTCGTGGTAGAGATACTCGGTCTGCTGTTTGCCGTCGAGGGCAATCCCCTTCTCCATCATATACTCATGAATATCGAGCAGCCGGCAGCCGGGAAAGATCTTTTCAAACTGATAGGCCTGCAGCTGATCCATGCAGGTACCGCATGAGACAAGTACGGTCTTGATGTCCATGTAGTTGAGAGTATTGGCGATGCGGTGGAACAGTACCCGGTTTTCGGTGGTGATCTGTCGGCCTCTCGCATGCAGGCCGGCGGCGGTTTGCGGGTAACCACAGCAGAGATAACCGGGTGGCAGAATGGTCTCCGCACCCAGCTCGTTGAGCATTGCCAGAGTGGCCAGGCCGATCTCGCTGAACAGCCGTTCGGATCCGCAACCGGGAAAGTAGAACACCGCATCGCTCTCCTCGCTGACCCGCCCGGGATTGCGCAGGATCGGTACGGAACGGGTGTCCTCCAGTTTCAGTGCGTCCCGCAGAGTCTGTTTCGGCGCTTCGACACGGATCGGTTTCTGCAGCATCTCAACGACCAGGTTTTGCGGTTTCGGGTTACCGGTCGTGGCATGGGGTGGTTGATCCTGCTGCTTCAGCAGCCCGCTTTTGGCGGCCAGGGTATGACCCAGGTTGAGACCTTTGAAACCCCACTCCGCCAGACCGCGACGCATCCAGCGAATCGCCGTTGGGTTGGTCATGTTGAGAAAGCTCATGGCCGCCTTGGCACCCAGGCTGGAGCGCTTCTTGCCCCGGTCGATGAGGATCTTGCGCATCAGGGTGGTGACATCGCCGAAATCGATATTCACCGGGCAGGGGCTCTCGCACTTGTGGCAGATGGTGCAGTGGTCGGCAACATCGTTCATCTCGGTGAAATGTTGCAGGGAGATACCCCGTCGGGTCTGCTCTTCATAGAGAAAGGCCTCGATGATCAGGCCGGTGGCGAGAATCTTGTTGCGTGGTGAATAGAGCAGGTTGGCCCTGGGGATATGGGTCATACAAACCGGCTTGCACTTACCGCAGCGCAGACAGTGCTTGATCTCATCGTTGAGGGTGCCGAGTTCGCTCTCCTCGAGAATGATCGCCTCCTGTTCCAGCAGTCGCAGCGAGGGGGTATAGGCCATCTCAAGGTCGGCGCCGGCGATCAGTTTGCCCCGGTTGAAGCGGCTCTCCGGATCGACCTGCTGTTTGTACTCGGCAAAGGCTTCAAGTTTATCCTGCTCCATATACTGCAGCTTGGTCAGACCGATGCCATGTTCCCCGGAGATGGCGCCATCCAGACTGAGGGCCAGTTGCATGATCCGGTCGACAATCCGGTCCGCCTGCTGCAGCATCGCATAGTTGTCCGAGTGGACCGGGATATTGGTATGCACGTTGCCATCACCGGCATGCATGTGCAGGGCGACGAAGAGACGCGAGTCGCGCAACCGGGTATGGATTTCACGCATCGCAAGGCGCAGGTTCCTCACCTCCTGACCGGAGAAGATCTCATCCAGGCGGGTGGCGATCTCTGTCCGGTAGGAGACCACCAGATCCCGTCTCAGCAGCAGATCCAGCAGTCGATCATCTTTTTGGATCAGGGATCTGTCGAGGCCGTTGACCAGATCGATATTCTCCTCCGCCGAGGCTTCGATACGGCTCAACAGGGTATGCCAGCGGTTTCGTGCCTGTTCCACGGCCTGTTTGGCCAGGTCGAGTTTGGCCTGCAGGATGGAGCGGTTTTCGTCGCTCGCTTCAAAGTCGTCATCCGCTTTACGAAGTGAGTGGTCACCAACCAGATAGGCCAGCACTTCATCCGCAATGGTGATCTTGTTACGGATCGACTCCTCGATATTGATCCGCTCGATGCCGCGACTGTAGTCGGCCAGTTTGTCCAGCGGAATGACCACATCCTCATTGATTTTGAAGGCGTTGGTATGGGCTGAGATGGCGGCGGTGCGGGAACGGTCGAGCCAGAAGTTGCGTCGTGCCTCGGGACTGCTGGCGATAAACGCCTCCCCTTCCCGTGCCTGGGTCATGCGCACCACCTCATCGGCAGCGCTCTCCAGCAGCGCCAGGTCATCACTCACCAGGTCGGCCAGCAGAACCATCTTTGGTCGCTCATGCCTGGCTGCCTTGGTGGAGTATTTGACCGCTTTCAGATAGCGCTCATCCAGATGCTCCAGACCGGCGAGCAGTACTTCTTCGTGTTTGTTCAGATAATCCGTGAGCTCGACAATTGCCGGCACCGCTTTACCGATATCGGCGCCAAAAAATTCAAGACAGAGGGTGCGTACCTGCTTGGGCATGCGATGCAGAACAAACCGGGCTGAGGTGATCAGGCCGTCACAGCCCTCTTTCTGCACGCCGGGCAGGCCGGAGAGAAACTTGTCGGTAACATCCTTGCCCAGACCAACCTTGCGGAAGGCCTGACCGGGCATGTTGAGGGTCTCCGCTTCACCCAGTTGCCGCTTGCGGCTGCTGTCGTAGCGGGTAAGTCTGAAGCTGACTTCCGGCTGATCGTGAATCTTGCCCAGGTTGTGGTTGAGCCGTTCAATCTCCAGCCACTCCCCCTGGGGGGTGACCATTCGCCAGCTGGCCAGGTTGTCGAGGGTAGTACCCCATAGAACCGCCTTTTTTCCACCCGCATTCATGGCGATATTGCCACCGATGGTGGAGGCGTCCTGGGAGGTGGGATCGACGGCAAAGGCAAGACCCTTGGCATCCGCCTTTTCCGATACCCGGCGCGTCACCACGCCGGAGCCGACCTGGATGGTAGACACTTCGTGTTCAACACCGGGAAGCGTGCTCGATTCGATCTCGGCGATTGCATCGAGCTTCTCCGTGTTGATCACCGCGCTGTGTGGATCCAGGGGGACGGCACTGCCGGTGTAACCGGTACCGCCGCCACGGGGAATCAGGGTCAGGCCGGAGTCGATACAGGCCTTGACGATCGGTGCCACCTCCTCTTCCCGGTCCGGGGTGATCACGACGAACGGGATCTCCACACGCCAGTCGGTGGCATCCGTCGCATGGGATACCCGGGCCAGGCCGCTGAAATCGATGTTGTCCGGCCGGGTCAGGCCGATCAGGTTACGCTTGGTTTTTCGGCGCAGCTCCAGCAGCTCGTCGAAACGCCGGGAAAATTCATCGACGGCGCTACGGGTGGCGGCGTGCAGTTCCAGTGCCTGCTGGTTGTTGTTGGCCCTGGACTCGAACTGCACCAGGCGATGGTTCAGGGCGTCGATGAGTGCCTTTCGTCGCTGCTCATTATCCAGCAGGTCGTCCTGCAGGTAGGGGTTGCGGCTGACCACCCACATATCCCCCAGGATCTCAAACAGCATTCTTGCAGAGCGGCCGGTGCGACGGGTGCCCCTCAACTTCTCGATCAGGGTCCACATGGGTTTGCCGAGGAACCGGATAACGATCTCCCGGTCAGAGAAGGAGGTATAGTTATATGGGATTTCTCGAATCCGCGCAGTGGGCTGCTTGTTCATCGGATGCAGGATAGTTCCAGAAGCGAAACGATCTATTGTAACCTAAAAAAACAATGGGTCTTCAGTTTATAACTATAGAATTTATCAATAATATCGATCTTCGATCAATCTATGGGGTGAAATAATGAAAAGTAGACACAGCCTGATTGCCAGAACATTAGGATTATCAGCAACTTTCCTGCTTCTACACAGCACGGTTCCAGCACTGGCCGGGGAGGTGGAGAAAGCGGTGGAGTATCGACAGGGTGTGATGAATGTCTACAGCTGGAACATGAAGGCCATGGGCGACATGATGAAGGGTAAAACCGAGTTTGATAAGGCGCGTTTTGCCGCCCATGCGGAGGAGTTGTCCAACGCCTCAAAATTCAAGCTGATGAACGGCTTCCCCGAGGATTCCGAGTCGGATGAAAGTGATGCGCTGGCCGAGATCTGGATGGACTTTGAAGACTTCGAAAGTAAATACCAGGATTTTGGCAGTGCGGCACAAGCGCTTGAGAAGGCGGCTCAGGGTGGAGACAAAGGCACTATGGGTGCTGCGCTGAAAGAGGCCGGCAAGAGTTGTAAGGCCTGCCACAAAAAATATAAGAACTGAACCGGGTTGGTCTGCTGGTGTTCATCTGCAGCACCGGCTTGACCAGGCCGTGTCGCGAGTCAGGTATTCCCGGTTGGTGGAAATGACCGGTTGTTTATGGATTGGGAAGCGTCTGGCCAGGCATCTTCCTGGCTGATGTCAGGAGAATCCGGGACCTGCCTCATCATCCCCCAGGAGTTTGATAATTCGACAGGCGATACGGTTTCCCACCGCATCATCCGGCTCATTTCGCACCACCTCGACTTGTGCGGTCAGCGGTGGGGTGATTGCCTGGGTTGGGGTAATCTGAACCGTCATGCTGCTGTTTACCGGCACCTCCTGCTGCGAGGCGATCAGCAGGCCGCTGCTGCTCAGATTAAGCACACTGCCGGTGGAGACTGTGCTGTCACCGTTGACACGAAATTTGACTGGTCCGTTCACAGCCATACGGTAGAAGCTGCGCTTTTCTGAAAAGTCGTTCATGCTAAGGTCTCCCCATAAGTGACGGCAAGAGAATCTCTATCACAACCGAACGGTGTCCGAATCAGCGGGCCATTGACGTCGGTTGATTATCCATGAGCCGGCGCAATTTTCGCTGGCAGGGCAACTGCCCGATTGCCTGCATAGTAATCTATCAGGCTTGGGCCGGATTGGTGGCAAAATTGCCCAAATTCAGGCTTTTTTTTCCTGGTTTTATGCCTTTGCAAAGGCTGCCTGTGGAGTCGCCAGAAATAGACCGGCCAGTACCCAGCTGTTGTCTACTGAAGAAAACGCCATGTACACGGTAAATCATAACTTCGATGCCGGCTTAATAACAGGTGAAGCCAGGTTAATTGTTGTGCGAAAATAGCCTGATCCTGATGTCTAAGCAGTCAGGGCCAAACAACGATCAGTCCCTAAGGAAGCTTTATGGTTAAAAAACTCTACCCGCTGGTTACCGTAGTGTTGCTACTGCCATTGACCTTGACAGCCGAGGTCTATCGGACGGTCGATGAGCAGGGCAATGTCACCTATACGGACTCACCTCCGGCCGATCAAAACAAGGTCGAAAGAGTCGAAATCCAGCCAGGTCCCTCCGCGGAATCGATCAGCGATACCATGGAGCGTAACCGTGCAATCCGCAAGGCGATGGAGGAGGCTCAGGAGAAGCGGCTGGAGAAAAGCACCGCTCGCAAGGATCGTGTCAGCAAAGCGGAGCAGGAAGTCGAGGAGGCAGAGAAGCAGTTGACTGCCATGGAAGAGCTCGGCGATGATGACCGACAACAGCTTCAGGGTGGCAAAAGTTACATCCGGCCGGAGTATTTCGAGCGGGTCAAGAAAGCGCAAAGGGAGCTGGACGAGGCCAAAAAACGCCTGAAGAAAATACGTGGTTATTGATGCGGATCTATCTGGTTGGCGGGGCAGTCAGGGACCGATTACTCGGTAGGTTAGTCACAGAAAAAGATTACGTGGTGGTCGGCGCAACCCCGGCGCAGATGCTCGATTTGGGCTATCGCCAGGTGGGTCGGGATTTTCCTGTTTTTCTTCACCCGCAAACCAATGAAGAGTATGCCTTGGCGCGTACACTGCGCCATCAAAACCATCAAGCCGGCTCGGTGGTTGCTGATCCAGGTGTGACCCTGGAGGAGGATCTTGAACGTCGTGATCTGACCATCAATGCGATCGCTGAAGACGGTGACGGTAATCTGATCGATCCTTTCAATGGGGTTGAGGATCTCAACAATCGGGTGTTGCGCCATGTCTCCGGCGCCTTCTCCGACGACCCGGTGCGTGTGCTGCGGCTGGCCAGATTCATGGCGCGCTACAGTGATCCCCCGTTCACCATTGCCCCGCAAACGGCTGAGTTGATTCGCTCCATGGTGGAAGCCGGTGAGTTGGATAATCTGGTGGCCGAACGGGTCTGGCAGGAGATCAGTCGGGCTTTGCTTGAGGCGAACCCGGTGCGTTTCTTTGAGTCTCTCCGGGAACTGGGTGTACTCAGCCGGATACTGCCCGAAATCGATAACCTGTGGGGTGTGCCGCAGCCTACCCGATGGCACCCGGAAGTGGATTGTGGAGTCCATACCATGATGGCATTGAGGAGGGCCTGTGAATTGAGCTCTGTTGCAGAGGTTCGCTATGCCACCCTGACCCACGATCTGGGCAAGGCGACCACAGCCAAAAACATACTGCCCAGCCACCACGGTCATGAAGCCAGGGGCGCAAAACTGATCAAAACCCTGGGCCAGCGTTTGAAGGTCCCCACCGGATTTACCGACCTGGCTCACCGGGCGGCAACTTACCATACCCATATGCACCATCTCTATGAGCTCAAACCGACAACCGTTCTGAAACTGCTTGAGGGTCTGGATGCCTTCAGAAAGCCTCGCAACCTGGAGTGGTTTGTATCGGTCTGCCAGGCTGACTTTCAGGGCCGCGAAGGGTTTGAAGATCAGGACTACCCGCAAGCCCGGGATCTGATGAGTGCCTATCGAGCTGCCTGCAGTGTGGCGTCGAAACAGTTGCCCAAAGGACTCGTGGGACCGATGGTGGGTATCGCCATCAGGCGGGCCAGAAGCGTGAAAATTGCCGCTGTAATGAATGCTGTTAAACAACAACAGGCGTGCCAGCAACAGTGAGGATCAGGCTTGCGTAGAGAGATCAGGAGATCCAGCGTAGCGCTCTTATGAGCGGGAGAGCATGCCTAATCCGGGTTTCGGTTTGCCGCCTCCCTCAACGGCAGTGACTGAGTGAGCCGAGCTGAAATTCTCAACCGACCAGACGGTCAAAAATCCTGAAACCGGCGATATAGGTGCCCGCTGCCGAGCCGATGGTGCTGAACAGAAACACCAGCAGGGTACGCGAGACCCGATTGCGCCACCAGCCTTTGGCTGTGGTGGTGTCGTCTCGAAGCTGACTGAAGTCCGCCACCGTGGGTTTGCGTAGAAACACCTCGGCCAGCGAGGTCACCATGCCGGCACCCACCGCCGGGTTGAGAGAGGTCAGGGGGGCGGCGAGAAAGGCGGTCAGGATGGTCAGTGGATGGGCGGCTGCCAGCAGCGCCCCGAGGGCGGAGAGACCGCCATTGATCAATACCCAGTCCATGATCAGCTCCATGCCCAGCTCCGGGCTGCGGCTGAAACCAACAACAAAGCCGCTGACCACCAGCAGTGCAATGGCCCAGGGAATGATCTTTGGCCAGTGGCTGGGTTTGGGCTCCTCTTCAAGCTGTTCGATGGTGGTGGTTGGGGTCTGCTGTTCTGAGGCCTCCAGATAGCGGGCGATGCCATTCATATGCCCGGCGCCGATCACCACCAGCAGATTCTCATGACCCGCCTTTTCGATCTCCTGTTTGAGTCTTGCCGCCATGTACCGATCCCGCTCATCGATCAGGGGCAGATAGAGATCCTGTCGGTCTTCGGCAAATTCCGCGAAGGTGGTCTCCAGGATATCGCCCTCTTTCAGGTGCTCGATCTCCTCTTCTGTGACCTGCTCTTTGGAGAGGATGCTGGCCAGCAGACCGGTAAACAGGGTCAGCCGTTTCCACCAGGAGAGATTGCCGGCAACCCTTTTCAGGGTGGTGCTGATCTCCCGGTCGATGAGCAGCAGCGGCTTTTCTGACTCCTGGGCGATGCGGATCGCCTCTCTCTGTTCAGCGCCTGGGGCAATGCCGAACTGGTTGGCCAGACGCTGTTGGTAGGCGCCCAATGCCAGGTTTGCCATGACCATCATCACCCGGCCCTGCCTGACCACCTTGAACAGATCCATCTTCGCCAGGTCATCCGGGTTGATCAGCGCATTGAAGCGGCTGGGGCAGAGCTCCACGGCAACCGCATCATAGTCGCCGGTTTGCAGCAGCTCCTCTACCTTTTCAGCGCTGTTCCGGGAGACGTGGGCAGTTCCCAGCAGGGTGATTTTACTCTCTCCCAGAAGGAGTTCCTTCTGAGGTTCCCGGTTGTTTTCTGTCATCTTTTATGGCTTGGGTCGTTTCAAAAGCCCGACATTGTAACAGCCTTGCCGGATGAACGGACGAATGATTGCAGAGCTTGTGGCCGTTTCCCGACCACTCAAAGCAGCGGGCCTCGAAGGCCGCTTTCGTCACTGCCGCTGCCAAAATGGTCAGATCTCTGATAACTTACTGACTTTAAAAGGTAGGCTGGTAGAATTCGCTGCCAACTTACGGATAGGTTTAATTCAATCTGAAATCATGGTTACCAATGCAAAATAATATCGTTTGGCATCAAGCCACAGTAACCCGCGAACGGCGGGAGCAGATGAATAAACACCGGGCGAAACTGCTTTGGTTTACTGGTCTTTCCGGCTCAGGCAAATCCACTTTGGCCCATGCCTTGGAAGAGGAGCTCTACCAGCGTGGTTGTCGAACCTATGTATTGGATGGAGACAATGTACGCCATGGATTATGCGGGGATCTGGGATTCAGCGATGCAGACCGGACTGAGAATATCCGCCGTATTGCAGAATTGGCAAAATTGTTTGTAGCTGCCGGAGTTATTTCACTGACTGCGTTTATCTCCCCATTCCGGGAAGACCGGGACAAGGCGCGAGGACTTTTCCCCCATGGAGATTTCATTGAGGTCTATGTAGATTGTCCGCTGGAGGTCTGTGAGTCCCGGGATGTAAAAGGGCTCTACAAAAAGGCACGGGCTGGAGTGATCAAGGATTTCACCGGGATATCTTCACCGTATGAGCCCCCATCCAACCCTGAGATCACCATCCAGACAGCGGACCGGGAAGTGGCGGATTGTGTCAATGAGATCATCGGTTCTTTGGAGTTACGGGGTGTCATACCTAACCGGGTGGTTTAGTAAAGGTCCCAAATAAGGAGCAGCATTGTGAGCAGACGGCACTATTTTTTTGTTTTACTCCTTTTCCAGCTGACTGCGTGCCAGACGCTTGGGGAACATACCCGAGCTGAAACCCTTGAGACGGTTTTGCGCAGTTATGAAGCTTCGATTCGCTGGACTTCAGGGCAACAGGCCTATAATTTCCTGCCTCCGGACCACAAGGACAAAGAGTATAAGCCAGTCTCGAAAAACATCCGGGTAACCCACTACGAGGTGGTACAGGGACCAACCATGCTGGGCGAGGATAAGGCGATCCAGACCGTGGTGATTCAATACGTGTTACAGGACTCGCAGGTTCTCAAAGAGATGATCGACAAGCAGGAGTGGCGCTACGACGAAGAGGGAGAAGTCTGGCATCTCTACAGCCCGGTACCGACTTTCAAATAGGGAGACCGGCCGCCATGACCGAAGATTACCGCCCGCTCTCGCCGACTGCCAGATTTCTGCTCTCTGCCGCTGCGTTCGTGGTCATTGTGGCGGGCATGAAAGCGGCAGTGACCCTGCTGATCCCGTTTCTGCTGTCACTGTTTATTGCCGTAATTGCCGCACCGCCGCTCTTCTTTCTCAAAGAGAAGGGGGTGCCGAGTGGTTTGGCGATGGTTTCGGTCATCGGCATGATCATCATCGTCGGCTTGATGCTGGCCTGGTTGGTGGGGGGGTCGCTGAACGATTTCACCAGCAATCTGCCAAGCTACCAGGAGATACTCAAACAGCAGAGCCAGCGACTGGTCAGCTGGCTGGGTGAGCAGGGTGTGGCGCTGGAGTTGAAGGCTTTGACAACCTATTTCGATCCAGGCAAGGCGATGGCGCTGGCCGGCAGTCTGATGAGCAGCCTGGGTAATGTTCTGACCCAGGCCTTTCTGATTCTGATCACTGTGATCTTCATGCTTTTTGAAGCCAACTCCTTTCAGACAAAACTGAAGGATCATGCGGAGAGTCCGGAGCGCTCGCTGGCCAGAGTGGAAGCCATCACCTCGAGCATCAAACGTTATATGGTGATCAAAACCTCGACCAGTCTGTTGACCGGTTTTCTGGTTGCCTCACTGCTGGCCCTGTTGGGTGTGGATTATCCCCTGCTGTGGGGAACCCTGGCGTTTCTATTCAATTATGTTCCCAATATCGGATCCATCATTGCCGCGGTTCCTGCCGTGCTGTTGGCGCTGATTCAGCTCGGTCCGCAGATGGCCCTCTGGACTGCGGTGGGTTACCTGGTCATCAACAGTGTGGTTGGCAATGGTATTGAGCCTCGCTTCATGGGCAAGGGTCTCGGCCTGTCGCCCCTGATCGTGTTCATCTCGTTGGTCTTCTGGGGCTGGATACTGGGGCCAGTGGGAATGTTCCTCTCTGTTCCCCTCACCATGACCATGAAGATTGTTCTCGACAGTAATCCCGATACCCGCAATTACGCTGCGATGCTGGGTTGACCATCGTTCGCAAGGTGATATCCAAAGCTGAACAGGCACAGTGGATTAACACTGTGTGTCGGTTTTCTTAACAGTTACTGCTGTCAGCATGAGCCAAAAAAGGAATATCTCCACCACTTCAATCGGTTAGAGGCTTTGGCATGGGACATGCATTCCCACGTATCAAAATATCGCTAGCCAAAGGCCATGAAAAGAGTCATCACAACCACCGTACTGATCGGCGCTCTCTGCAGTAGCATGCTGAGCCAGGCACTGCCGATCTATCGAGGCGAGGTTGGGGCTGATATGGATAGCCGAACCAGCTGGGAAGGTGTAAACCCGGCCGAAATCTATAGGGTGAAAAATCCGACCAGTGAATTCCATGTCACTGTGCCAGAGCCGAGCACTCTGGCGCTGCTTGGGTTGGGCATGATCTGGATTGGAACAAGAAGATTTATAAACCGACGAAGAAAATAGTCTGAAATAGTTTCATGTTGAAAGTTCTCCTCCTTTAGAACTCCATCATTGGCCGCCTCCCCGGGCGGCTTTTTTTTACCGATAACGATTTGGAAATGCCCGAAGGTTTCGAGCGATGGGTTGGCGGACAGCCCTAAGACTGTCCGCCAGTTATGTTCAATCGCGTATGACGATCTCAACCCGGCGGTTTTTCAAGCGGCCGGCTGCGGTGGTGTTATCGGTGATCGGGGTGGATTCACCCAGTCCGAGGGTGTCGATTCTGGAGGCGTCCACACCAACCTGAACCAGCGCCTCCTTGACAGAAAGTGCCCTTCGTTCCGAGAGATCGAGATTGTACTCATCGGTGCCCACATTGTCGGTATGGCCCTCGATCAGCACGGTCTTTTCCGGATACTCGCCGAGAAACGAGGCCAGTTTGTCGATGGTGCTCATGGCGCCGGGAAGCAGATCGGTTTTTCCCGACGAGAAGAGTACGTCACCCAGGGTCATGACCATGCCACGTTCCGTCTTCAGGGCCTGCAACTCTTCAAGCTCACGACGCAGTGCCTCGGCCTTGGCCAGTGCCTGCTCCCGTTCCATCAGTGCGGCCTCCTTGTCACGAAGCGCTTCGGCCTTGGCCTGCTGTTCGAGCTGAATTTCAATCTCCCTCGCTTTCAGGCGCTCCTTGTTTTTTACTTCACCCAGCTCCTGGAGTCTGTCGCTGGCCGACTTGCGGGCAGAGATCGCCCGGGCGGTCTCGACTCGGGTGGAACCGACGTAGGCGAGAGAGTTCATATCCTGTTCGTTTTCGGCAACCGCGGCACGAGCCAAAGCCTGTTCAGCTCTCTCCAGCTCAGCGGGAGCATGGCGCAGAATATCTTCATTCTGTTTTGCTTCGGCGTAGGCTTGCTCTGCGTCTAACAGGGCTTGGCTTTTCTGAGTGGAACTGCAGGCGATGAGTAACAGGGCGAGTGCAGTGAAGATCGTCAAACGGTTAGCTATGCGGGACATGGTGTGTTCTCCATCTGAATCTGATTATGTGTGGGGCTGTCACTGCCTTTTTCTGGCACGCATGATCTCTTCTCGCAGCACCTTGATGCTGTTTTCGAGTTCGCTTACGGCTCTGTCCGCTTCCGCCTTGGCGCTAATCGCCTTGGCCAGTTCCGCGTCTGCCTGGGCCTCTTCTGCAAGCCTTTTTGCTGATTCGTAGTTCTCTTTGGCCAGCTCGAGTTTGGCCTGTTTTATCTTCTGCCTGGCCCGATCCATGCGCACAGGTGCATGTTTGGTGGCATCTTCATTCTCCGCCGCATTCAGAGCGGTCTCCGCTGCAGACATCTCCGCGACAGGCTTTGGCGCTGAGCTGCATCCAGGCAATGCGATGAACATCATTGTAAGGATTGCGGGTAGAGTGAGTGCCCGCCAATGTGGTTTTACAGAGTTCAGCATGATCTTATTCCTTCTGTTTGAACCGGCAATTGTGGAATTTATAGTGCGCTTGGTGCCGTCTCCCGAAAAGCCATCCGCTCTCAGTGAGACAAAACACTCAGCGTCGATTATTCGAGGCTTTGTCTGATCCGTCAACCAAGCATTGACTTTACGACAGCAGACTCAGCTTCGTTGATGAGTGAGGATAACTCAGATCTGTGTGATCGTAGAGGCTAAAAGGTCGTAATTTGACGATTTATAACGATTCTGAGCTGTAGGGCCTGTTAACAGGAGAGGCCCATCGGTGCCCTGAAGAGCTGCTGATGGGCCGTTATTAACACGACGCCCTGAGTCCCGGTATCGTTGAATCAGTTCAGGTCGCTGATCAGTGAGCTTTTAACGGCTGAATCCAGCCCGTCAATGGTGTAGTCATACTCTGCATGATCGATCCCGGCGGAAAGCTTGGCGCCGTTTTTCAGGCTCTCGATCATCCCTTCGGTCAATTCGAACCGGATGAAGTGGACAGCTGAGGTTTTATCTTCCGTTGTGCGCTCGAGATCCTCATTGGCAATCGGGCGGATCTTTTCATGGCCTTCAACCGCCAGCCAGATGGCGTTTTCAATACCAATCAGTTTGGCGAGTGCCTGTTTACGCTCCTCCACATCGTCATACTCCATCATGAATGTGGCCTTCCAGTTGGTGCCGTCAGGGATCAGAGGATTGTAGACATCCAGTTCATCCTGGATCCCATCGTGTTCAAATATGCGTTCGATGCGCAGCATCTCCTGAATCTGATACTGCATCGTCAGCTCATCCTCGAAATAGAGCGCGGCATGAGGTCCAATCGGTAATCGACGGCTTTTTTTATGGTCAATGACGCGGTTTCTGAACTCCTGGCGTATACGGGAGTACTCTTCAAGGCTGTAGAGGTCTTCATGGGATAGCTGGGTCATGAGGCGCTCCTGAAATTATCTGTTTGCAATGGTTTTTTCCTAAACAGGCACTAGATACCATAGGCCTGACGCATCAGACTGATCGGGTGTTGAGGTTGTCTGCCATCGTTGAGGCCATTTTCGATGTGGTGACCGGCCATTGGGCAGTCACTGCCGTAACAGTCGGCTTCCGCCTGTTTTACCCGGTTGACCACGGGCTTGCCGATCTTCATGGCGTGTTTGTGAAATTCGCTCTTCACCGCATAGGTTCCATCATGGCCGGAACAGCGTTCGATGGCTGTCACCTGGGTATCCGGGATGAGACTTAGAACCTCCTTTGTTTTGGCCCCGACATTCTGCACCCGCTGATGACAGGCGGCATGGTAGGCCACCTTGCCCAGGCCCTGCTTGAAGTCTGTTTTCAGCAGCTCCGCTTTGTGTCTGAGCATCAGGTACTCGAAGATGTCGAAAACCGCATCGGCGACTTTTTTAACCTCAGGGTCATCGGGAAACAGCAGTGGCAGCTCCTGTTTGAACATCAGTGCACAGGAAGGTACCGGTGCGACGATATCCCAACCCTGATCCACCAGTTTGGCCAGTACCGGAATATTGGCATCCTTGGCGGCCTCGACCGCGTCCAGATTGCCCAATTCGAGTTTGGGCATGCCACAACACTGCTCTTTTTCCGCCAGGGTGACCGGTATGTCGTTGTGTTCGAATACCGCTACCAGGTCCTCACCCACATGGGGTTCGTTGTAGTTGCCGTAACAGGTGCCGAACAGGGCCACTTTACCTTTGGTGGTTCCCGCAGGGGTGCCCTGTGCATCGATGGCAACCTTTGCGGCCAGGCGCTTGCGCAGGGGTTTGCTGTGAAATTCGGGGAGCTTTGCTTCGGCATGAACGCCCAGTGCATGATCCAGTATTTCACGGAAATTTTTCGATTTGTTGAATCGGTTGACCACGCCTGAGACGACCGGAATGCCGGCCAGTTTGCCCAGGTTGTCGGTGCTGGTGAGCAGTCGGTCGCGCAGTTTGACGTCGCCTTTCTTATACTTCACCGCTTTCGCCCGCAACATCAGGTGCGGAAAGTCGATATTCCACTCGTGAGGCGGTACATAGGGGCATTTGGTCATGTAACAGAGGTCGCACAGGTAGCAGTGATCCACCACCTGCCAGTAATCCTCTTTGGCAACACCGTCAACCTCCATGGTCTCCGATTCATCCACCAGATCGAACAGGCTTGGAAAGCTTTGACAGAGGCTGACGCAGCGTCGACATCCGTGGCACAGATCGAAGACCCGTTCCAGCTCCTCCATCAGGCTCTGCTCGTTGTAGTATTCGGGATTTTTCCAGTCGATGGAATGCCGTGTCGGGGCTTCCAGATTACCTTCTTTTTGACCGGTAGGTGCTGCCATGGGTATCTACTCCTGAATTGAGGCTTGGCGGCCTCTCGCCGAGACCGCCGTATCGGGTATTACCCGAGCCTGTTCTGCTGCTCAGTCCAGCTCGTCCAGAGCTTTCTGGTAACGGTTGGCGTGTGAACGTTCCGCCTTGGCCAGAGTCTCGAACCAGTCAGCGACTTCATCGAAGCCCTCGTCACGGGCGGTTTTGGCCATACCAGGATACATGTCAGTGTATTCGTGGGTCTCGCCTGCAACTGCGGCTTTCAGATTATCGCCTGTTGGGCCGATCGGCAGACCGGTCGCAGGATCGCCGCACTGCTCCAGATACTCAAGATGGCCATGAGCGTGGCCGGTTTCACCTTCAGCGGTGGAACGAAACAGGGCTGCCACATCGTTGTAACCCTCTACGTCGGCTTTGGCGGCGAAGTAGAGGTAGCGACGATTGGCTTGGGATTCTCCGGCAAAAGCGTCTTTCAGGTTTTGCTCTGTATTACTACCTTTGAGTTCCATATCTGGTTCTCCGAAATGATGGTTATTGTGGAATTGCACGTTGAGCCCTGCGGGCTCTTCGCTGTTGCTTAGAATAGTTCTAAAAATAATTGGAAGCGAATGGTCTTTTCAATGGCAATGATAGTTTTTGCCTAATACTGATGAGTTTCTGCGACGGTATCTCTTCAAGGCCTTCCGGGGCATGGCTTCACCTGGCATATAACCCCATGTAAAATAGGTTAATTATGTGGGGTTGTAGAATTATCAGCCGATTGAATTTATACTCAGCAGATGAATTTGAACGAACATCATCAGTCTCCGCAAAAGCGGAACATCACTCAAATGATGGTCGCGCATGGGGTCAACCTGACCAAGCAGCGGCGTATCATTGCGGATGTATTGTTCGAACGTAACCAGCATGTTACTGCGGATCAGCTCTTCGATCTGGTGAAACAGACTGGCAGCCGGGTATCCAAAGCAACGGTCTACAATACGTTGGGGCTGTTTGCCAGGAAGGGGTTGGTGAGGGAGATTTTCATCGACGCCTCGCGTACCTTCTACGATTCAAACAACAGTCACCATCACCACTTCTACAATGTGGATACTGGTGATCTGATCGATATCAAAGACCGTTTGGCAGCCCACTTCATCGAACAGGATCTACCCGAAGGCACATCCATGGATGTTGTCGATCTGGTGGTGAGGGTTAGAAATATCAAGTCCTGATCGGCATCCCGTCTCTCAACTCCCTCTTCTGGCAAATCATTGAATCTCTCAATTTCACAGCGCTTGAAACGTTGACATAAATCAATGTTTTAAATTTAGACTAAATCTAATATTTGCCCACACTCTGTATGGTTTTTGTCTCCGGCCAATGCCAGTCGTACCACAAACGCCCATACGAGTTGAAAATAATTAGTGCAAATTTATTCCCCAAGGGACTGCAGTTGCCCGCTATGCGCTGCAGGTATCAAGTCAGTAATTCCATGAGGATGGTTCCACTCTTCAAGAACCTTACAGGTAAAAGGAAATGAACTTTAAAACAACTCTGATCGCAACAGTGCTGCTAGGTATTTCAGGCCAGGCTATGGCAGCGGACGAGCCCATCAAACCGATTAAACCTGTTCAGAGCATCAATCTGGGACAGGTTGAGCTAGGCAAAAAACTCTATTTCGATCCCCGTCTTTCCAAGTCCGGCTTCATTTCATGTAACTCATGCCACAACCTGAGCATGGGGGGTACCGATAACCTTAAAACCTCGATCGGCCATAATTGGCAGCAGGGTCCGATCAATGCGCCCACCGTTCTGAACTCCAGCCTGAATGTGGCTCAATTCTGGGATGGCCGGGCTGCAGACCTGAAAGCACAAGCCGGTGGTCCGATCGCCAATCCGGGGGAGATGGCGGCGACCCATACCCTGGCGATTGAGGTGCTGGAGTCGATCCCCCAGTACGTGATGGAGTTCAAGAAGGTTTTTGGTGTGGATAAAATCACCATCGATGAGGTGACCCAGGCGATCGCTGAGTTTGAGAAGACGCTGGTGACCCCCAACTCGGATTTTGACAAGTGGTTGTTGGGCGACAAGGCTGCTCTGAATGATCAGGCGCTGGAAGGTTACAAACTGTTCAAGGAGAGCGGCTGCACCGCCTGCCATAATGGCGAAGCGGTCGGTGGCAACTCTTTTCAGAAGATGGGTCTGGTCGAGGCCTATAAGACCGATAGCAAGGCAGAGGGTCTGAGTGGGGTGACTGGTAAGGATGCGGACCGCTTTAAATTTAAAGTACCCACCTTGAGAAATGTGGAGATGACCTACCCCTACTTCCATGATGGTGAAGCGCAAACCCTGACCGAAGCCGTCGATGTGATGGGCAGGTTGCAGCTGGGGCGCAAATTCACCGATGCGGAAAACGGCCAGATCGTGGCCTTTCTCAAGTCCCTGACCGGGGATCAGCCATCCTTCATGATGCCGATCCTGCCACCTTCAACCGACAATACACCGGCACCCAAGCCTTTTGATTAAGTAACGGAGCTGGTTCTGACTGAACCACCAGACCACGCACCCTTACGGGTGCGTGGCTCATTTCGGGCTGATCAATCCTGCAGCTCTGCAAAGTGGGCCGCACCCATCAGGGCCGTCTTATCATTCAGAATGACTCTCACCGGCATTGCCGTGACGATGTGCTGCATGCGGCCTTTGGCCAGAAAAGCCTGCATGAACTGACCCTGTTTCAGCAGCGGTAGTATTTGCGGTGCGATACCGCCGCCCAGATAGACGCCCCCGGTGGCCATGATCTTCAAGGCATGGTTGCTGGCCTCACGACCATAGAATTCGATGAACAGCGCCATGGTTTCTGCTGCGATCGGATCCGCTTTGTCGATGGCGGCACGGGATACCGCAGGCGCCACACCGATCTGGTTGATCTGCTGTTGCAGCCATTGCGGTATTGTGGCCGATCGATATTGCAGCAGAAAGGCGTAGATAGCCTCGATTCCAGGACCTGAGACCAGGCGCTCCCAGCTGACATGACCATACTGCTGCGCAAGACTTTCATAGAGTGCGTACTCCAGTGCGGAGTTGGCACTGAAATCCGAATGTCCGCCTTCGGAGGGGAAGGGGTTGTATCGACTGCCATCCCAATAGAGCCCGGCCTCTCCAAGGCCGGTGCCGGCCGAGATGATCGAGCGGTTGCCAGAGGCGTTCACGGCCCCGGCATTGAGGCTGTGAATATCGGACTCGTGCAGGGTATCGATGCCCCAGGCATTGGCCTCAAGATCATTCAGCAACCAGACCTGATCAAAGCCGAACTGTTGTTTCACCGACTGGGCGGAGACCAGCCAGGGCAGGTTGGTCGTTTCGCAGACCTGATCGATGACCGGTCCGGCCAGTCCGAAACAGGCACGCTGAATATCTTTCAGGCTGTGTTGATCAAGAAACTGCTCGAGAATCGATTCAATGGTCGGATGGGCCGGGCTCGGATAGCTGGCTTCGATGATCGCTTGCTCAGGCTTGTCACCTGTGGAGTCGAACAGTGCCAGTCGGGTATTGGTTCCACCGATATCGCCTGCCAATATCTGCATCTATAACCTCATTGCTAAATAAACTACTTAGGGCCTGTTAACACGTACCCAACGTGCCCTGTTGCGCCTGGCACTTGAATATTAAGAGAAAAAGCCGCCAATAAACGCCAATCACCGCAAAATGCCGCAAAATTATCATACTGGGGATACTATTAGCGAAGGTTCGCGGTGATTGGCGTTCATTGGCGGTTAATCTCCTTGGGTAGCTGAGCTTTTTAGGGTTTGGGCGGCTTTTAAGCCCAACGGCCTGGCGTCACGCTGATTTCACGCATTAGTATGAGACAGAACACTAAGTGCGTATCATACCCGGATGGATGTCTCACCCATACTCGATCCTCTCAATGATGCACAACGGGAAGCGGTAACCGCACCGGTCGGCAGCCTGTTGGTGCTGGCTGGCGCCGGCAGTGGCAAAACCCGGGTACTGGTCCATCGAATTGCCTGGTTGCTGAGTGTAGAACAGATCACCCCCTGGTCGATCATGGCTGTCACCTTTACCAACAAGGCGGCCAAGGAGATGCGGAATCGTATCGAAGAGCTGCTCGGTCAGCCGATCGGTGGTATGTGGGTCGGCACATTTCACGGCCTTGCCCATCGACTGCTGCGCGGTCACTGGAAGGAGGCCGGGTTACCACAGAATTTTCAGATTCTCGATTCGGATGATCAGTTTCGCTTGATCAAACGCCTGCTGAAGAGTCTCGATCTGGATGAGGCGCGCTGGCCGCCGCGACAGGTGCAGTGGTTTATCAACGGGCGCAAGGATGAAGGTCTGCGTGCCCAGCATCTGGATGATGGGGGAGACCCCTATCAGCGACAGATGATTCGCATCTACAGTGAGTATCAGGCCGCCTGCGAGCGGGGAGGCCAGGTGGATTTTGCTGAACTGCTGCTGCGCGCCCATGAGTTGATGCGGGATCGGGCAGATCTCTTGCAACACTATCAGAACCGCTTCCAGCATCTGCTGGTGGATGAATTTCAGGACACCAACACCATCCAGTATGCCTGGTTGAGATTGCTTGCGGGCAAGCAGAGTCATCTGTTCATCGTCGGTGATGACGATCAGTCGATCTATGGCTGGCGCGGCGCCCGAGTGGAGAATATCCAGAGTTTCCAGAACCACTATAAATCGGCGAAGCTGGTGCGCCTGGAGCAGAACTACCGCTCCACCGGCAATATCCTGAATGCGGCCAATGCACTGATCAACAACAATCCTTCACGGCTTGGCAAGCAGCTCTGGACAGAGGATTGCGAAGGCGAGCCGATCAATCTCTACGGCGCCTTCAATGAGATCGATGAGGCCCGGTTCGTGGTGGAGCGAATCCGTCAGTACATCGAAGAGGGCCATGCCCGTACCGAGGTGGCGATTCTCTATCGGACCACGGCCCAGTCGCGGCTGTTTGAAGAGGCACTGATCCAATCAGGGATTCCCTATCGGGTGTATGGTGGATTGCGATTTTTTGAACGGGCGGAGATCAAAGACGCCCTGGCCTATCTACGTCTGCTGAGTAACTTCCATGACGACAGCGGTTTCGAGCGGGCGGTGAATATGCCGCCGCGAGGCATCGGTGCCAAGACCATGGAGGCGTTGCGCAGTCACGCCAGGATGTTCGACTGTTCTCTCTGGCAGGCTGCCAGTGAGCTGGTACAGGGCGGCGCTATGGCGAAGCGAGCCGCCACGGCCCTGCAGAAGTTTATCGACCTGCTGGAAGAGTTGAAGGTCGAAACCAGAGACCTGACCCTCGCCGAGAAGGTGGATCAGGTGTTGAACGCCAGTGGTTTGCCGGAGCACTTTGCCAAGAGCCGCGATGGCAAAGGGATTGATCGTAAGGAGAACCTGGAAGAGCTGGTCAACGCAACCCGCCAGTTTGAATGGGGTGAGGATGATGAGCTGGAGGAGCTGGATGCCTTTCTCTCCCATGCTGCGCTGGAAGCGGGTGAGGCCCAGGGGGACCCCTATGAGGATTGTGTCCAGCTGATGACGCTCCATTCCGCCAAGGGACTTGAGTTTCCACTGGTTTTTCTTGTTGGCATGGAAGAGGGGCTGTTTCCTCACAGCATGTCGGCGGATGATCCCACCCGCCTCGAAGAGGAGCGCAGACTCTGTTACGTGGGCATCACCCGGGCGATGAAGGTGCTCTATCTGAGTCATGCGGAGAGTCGACGGCTGCATGGCAGTGACAGTTATCCCCTGCCCTCCAGATTCATTCGCGAGATCCCCGCTGAGCTGATGCGGGAGGTGCGGGCCGGACCGGCAAGCAGTCAACCGATCTATGGCGACTCGCCCTACCTTGAAACCACCCAGCAGTGCGGGTTTAATCTGGGACAACGGGTATGCCATGCTAAATTTGGTGAAGGCGTGGTGCTGAACGCAGAGGGTCAAGGGCAGAGTGCCCGGGTGCAGGTTAACTTTGAAGAGGTTGGTACCAAGTGGCTGGTGGTTGCTTACGCCAACCTGTCACCTTGCTAGAGTGGTAACAGGCCCTGGTTATTTCAATAGGCAAAAAATAAGCAGATCCAATAGCAATAACAGACAGACCGGAGGGTTACATGAAACGTCGTGAATTTATTACAAAGGTTGGTGCCGGCGCACTGGCGACCGGTGTTGGCCTCTCCACAGCCAGCGTTGCCGAGGCGAAAGCCAAGATCAAATGGAAGATGGTGACCACCTGGCCGAAGAACTTTCCCGGTCTGGGAACCGGTGCCAACAAGCTGGCCGAGGTGATCAATGAGATGAGTGGCGGGCGGATGCATGTCAAAGTCTATGGCGCCAAAGAGCTGGTGCCCGCCTTCGAGGTGTTTGATGCGGTTGCCAGCGGTACCGCTGAGATGGGTCACGGTGCGGCTTACTACTGGAAAGGCAAGAGTGAAACGGCACAGTTCTTCTCCACCGTGCCTTTCGGTCTGACCGCCCAGGAGATGAACGGCTGGCTCTATTTCGGCGGTGGACTGGAGATGTGGCAGGAGCTCTACAAGCCGTTTGGCCTGATCCCGGCGCCGGGTGGCAATACCGGTATGCAGATGGGGGGCTGGTTCAATAAGGAGATCAATAGCGTTGCTGATCTGAAAGGCCTGAAGATGCGAATTCCGGGATTGGGCGGTGAGGTGCTGAAACGGGCCGGAGGGACACCGGTCAACCTGCCGGGTGGTGAACTCTTCACCTCGCTGCAGTCCGGTGCAATCGATGCCACCGAGTGGGTGAATCCCTACAACGACCTGGCGTTCGGTCTCTTCAAGGCGGCCAAGTACTACTACTTTCCGGGATTCCATGAGCCCGGCACCACCCTTGAGGCAATCATCAACGAGAAGGCTTTCAATGCCTTGCCCAAGGATCTGCAGGCGATCGTACTGAATGCCTGTAAGGTAGCCAACCAGGAGATGCTGGCCGAATACACCGCACGCAATCCTGCAGCGCTGAAGACCCTGGTAGAGAAGCACAAGGTCGATATCCGTATCTACCCGGACGACGTATTGGCCACCTTGCGCAAGTTCTCCAGCGAAGTGGTTGAGGAGCTGGCCGCCAAGGATGCCTTCGCCAAGAAGGTCTACAACTCCTATATGAACTTTCTCAAGGGCTCAAGAGAGTGGGGGGCGATATCCGACTTCGCCTATTTGAAGGCCAGAGACAAAGGCTGATGTGATTGATCATGAGCCGCGAATAGACGCAAAACACCGCTGATTACCGCAAATGGAATGGGGCTTGTCTGGCCTCAATTAACATTCAATCATTTGCGTTGGTTGGCGGTGATTCGCGTCCATTTGCGGCAATCACAAAAGCCGCATAACGACCTGCCGGTAGAGTTGGTAAGCCGAAAGTGATCTCCCCTCCCCTGTCGCTCTATATTCATATCCCCTGGTGTGTGCGCAAATGTCCCTATTGCGACTTCAACTCCCACGCGGTTAAACAGGGCCTGCCTGAGCAGGCCTATGTGGATGCACTGCTGAACGATCTGAGTCTGGACAGCAAGCTGATCGACGGCCGGCAGCTCTCATCGATCTTCATCGGCGGCGGGACTCCGAGTCTGTTCTCGTCCACAGCCGTTGCCAGATTGCTGGAAGGGATTGAGCGGCGGTTTGCCTTTGCCGAGTCGATGGAGATCACCCTGGAAGCCAATCCGGGTGCCGTGGAAGCCGGCTCCTTCGCCGGATACCGGCAGGCCGGGGTGAATCGTCTCTCGTTGGGTTTTCAGAGTCTGCAAACCTCGATGTTGCAGGCACTGGGCAGAATCCACTCCCCTCAGGAGGCGCGAGATGCTTATACGCAGGCGAGAAAGGCGGGTTTTGACAACATCAATATCGACCTGATGTTTGGCCTGCCTGAGCAGACCCTGGCGATGGCGGAAGTGGATCTGGCGGCGGCGATCGAACTCGACAGTGAGCACCTCTCCTACTATCAACTGACCCTGGAACCCAATACCCCATTTCATCATGCACCACCGGCCGTACCGGATGATGAGAAACTCTGGCAGATGCAGCAACAGGGGATGGAACGGCTCGCCAATGCCGGCTACAGCCACTACGAAGTTTCCGCCTATGCCCGGCAGGGGCGTGAGTGCAGGCACAACATCAACTACTGGCGGTTTGGCGACTATCTGGGAATCGGTGCTGGAGCTCATGCCAAGCTGAGCCTGGCCGACGGGCGTGTAAAACGCTTCTGGAAGCAGCGCCATCCGGACGCCTATCTTGCCGCAGACAAAACCTCTGACTTCATCCAGGGTGAGCGGCTGCTTGCTGAGGAGGACCTGGTGGTGGAGTTCATGATGAATGCGCTGCGTCTGCTTGAAGGGGTGGAGCTGAATCTGTTCGAGTGCCACACAGGAGTCGCTCCAGAGAAGATCGAAACAGCGTTGCAGCAGGCTGTGGCGCGGGAATTGCTGCAGCCCGTTGAGCAGCGGCTCTGTCCCTCCCCATTGGGGCAGAGGTTCCTGAATGACCTGATCTCGCTTTTCTCAAGTTAAAATGACTTCTTAACAAGAATTTGACCAAAGTGCCCTAACATATTAAATTTATAGGTCTATCCCTTGAGATTGGGATAGGTGGCAACACCAGGAGTCAGTAGATACCTCTCGTCTAATCTGGATACGCGAGCTGTTTTGCAGGGAGCAGTGTGGAACCCTTGCATTGATAGGTTCCAGTAAATGGTGGATTGCTGTCTGTGCCGTCAGTGCAATCGCCTGATTCCAGCCAATGGTTTTGGGAGGAGCTTGAGCGCTTGTGCGCAACGGCTGAATAATGCAACTGATTCTCAAAGTTGTTGTTTCAATTTCAGCAATTCTGGCTGTCGCGCTGCTGATGCCTGATGCCCACCAGGTTCAAGCCGAACTGTCGTTGCCTGGCAATGACGCCGCACGCCAGATCACGACAGAGATCCTCTCCGGCAAGACAACCCCCAAAGTAAACTACCTTCCTGAGTCAGTCAGTGGGGTGCAATCCGGTACAGTGCTGACCTGTGGGGCAGTGGTGATCGGCTTACTGCTGATGTTCCGCCTGATCAAAGGTCGTTGGGAATCGTCCTTCAAGCGATACGAAGAGATCGCCCAGTCTCTGTCGGAAGGTAACTATCTGGCCGTCACCCGTCTGCCCGTGGAGGGTAAGCTGGCCCCGATCAGCCGGGTATTGCGACAGTTGGTGAGTGAGAACTTTCTCTATCAGCAGACCATCAATCAGCAGAAACGGGTCTACGCCGCGCTCTCTGAGACCAGCAAGATGGTGCTGAGGACACCGCCTCCATTGGTCATGTACCAGCACGCCTGTGAGATTGCGGTGAACTTTGGCGGGTTTACTGCCGCCTGGGTCGGTGAGGTGGATATCGAGTCTAAGCTGCTGCATCCGGTTGCCTGCGCCGGTATCCCCAAAGAGCGGCTGAAGGTCTGTAAATTCGATCTCGACCTGACCGATCCAGAGGGTGACAGCCCGCTGGCAACGGCAGTCTATGGCAAATGCGCTTCCGTGATTGACCGAATCGATCCGGATGGGGGGAAGACCACCTGGCATCGTCTGGCTCAGACCAGTGGCGGTCAGTCGGTTGCGGTGTTTCCGGTTGTGGTGAATCAGGATGTGATCGCTGCCTTCACCCTCTACGCAGACGGTCCGGACTACTTTACTCAGACCATCCACGATCTGCTCGACGAGATGGTCAGCAACTTTGCCTTCGCCATAGAGAACCATGAGCGGAGCCAGGCCCATCAGCTGGCGCATAGCTCCCTGGAAGAGTCTTCGAAACAGCTCGCTGAGGCGAACAAACAACTTTCGATGCTGTTGGAATCGACCGGTGAAGGCATCTTTGGGGTAGATGAAAATGACAACTGCACCTTCATCAACAAGGCCGGTGCAGAGATGCTCGGCTATACCCAACAGGAGCTGATCAGTAAACCGATCCATAAACAGGTGCGCATGTTCGATGAGTCGGGTCTCTCATTCAACCGTCGGGTGGTGGAACAGGGCGACCCGGTGAGAGTCAGGGATGAGTCTTTCCAGCGTCAGAACGAGACCCTGTTCCCGGTTGAATATTCAACCTACCCAATCATGGAGGATCGGCAGTTCAAGGGTTCGGTAACTGTGTTTCGCGATGTCACATCGAGCCGTTCGATGATGCGCGAGATGCGCTTTCTGGCCACCCACGATTCGCTTACCCACCTGCTCAACCGGCACGCCTTCGATCAGCGCTTGAGACAGGCTTTTTCCGACTCCAAGGAACACAATGCGCAACATGTGCTGCTGTATATGGATCTCGATCAGTTCAAGCTGGTGAATGATACCTGTGGCCATGTGGCGGGCGATATGATGTTGCGCCAACTCTCCCATCGTCTGCAGCGGACCATTGGAGAGAACGATGTCATCGCCCGTCTGGGCGGTGATGAGTTTGGTCTGCTGATGGAGAACAGCAACCTGCCGCAGGCGACGCAGATGGCAAATCTGATCAGCAGTACGGTAAAGGCGTTCCGATTCGCATGGGAGGGCCGTAGTTTTACCACCGGCGTGAGTATCGGAATCGTTGCCATCGGGCCCAAGACGGAGAGTACGCACAATGCGCTGAGTGCGGCTGATGCGGCCTGCTATGTGGCCAAGGACATGGGGCGCAATCGAATCCATGTCTATCAGCCCTATGATGAAGAGATCAATCGCCAGCAAGGTGAGATGCGCCTGGTCACCAAGATTGAAAGTGCCATCGATCAACGACGCTTCTCCCTGCTGCAACAACCGATCATGTCATTGAACAGCAGTGCCATCGGCGATGAGCATATTGAGCTGCTGGTGCGCATGCAGGATGAAGAGGGAACGATGATTATGCCTGGCGTATTCATACCGGCAGCCGAGCGCTACAACATCATGCACAGTGTCGACCGTTGGGTGATCGGAGAGGCTTTCAGATGGCTGTCTGAAAATCGAGAGCGTCTTGAGGAGTTGAGCCTTTGTGCGATCAATCTCTCAGGACAGTCCCTGGGTGAAGCCACACTGCATGAATACATCCTGGAGCAGTTGCGCCACTATGGCCTGCCGGCGGAAAAGATCTCATTTGAAATCACTGAGACGGCGGTAGTCAGTCGTCTCGATCAGGCAACCCGCTTCATCAGTCTGTTAAAACGTCGTGGATTCCGTTTTGCGCTGGACGATTTCGGTACCGGCATGTCCTCCTTCGCCTATTTGAAGCATCTGCCCGTCGATTATCTGAAGATCGACGGCAGTTTTGTGCGCAACATGATGAATGATCCGGTGGATCGGGCGATGGTCGAATCGATCAACCAGATCGGTCATCTGATGGGGCTCAAGACCATCGCCGAATATGTGGAAGATGACCAGACTCTCGAGCAGCTGATCGATATCGGTGTGGACTATGCACAAGGGTTTGGTGTGGTTCAACCTATGCCGCTGAACGATAGCGGTGGTGACAGACAAAACCTGTCACCGGGAGGAATCATCCACTGACGCCAGGCTGGCCGTCGGCCGCTCAATTCATGCGGCACTGATGCAGAAAAGTTTCCAGTCCCACCTCTTCCGCGTAGGCCTTCAGGACTTTGGGGCGAGGACCCTTCTCCTTCACTTCAAAGATCGTTTCCGGTTGGTTTGGCAGTTTGCCATAGCGACCTGCGGGTATCTTTACCGTGATGGTCGGTTTAGTGGTTTTACGGGGTTTTTTGGCGCTGCGGGTATTACGGGTTTTGGCTGCCTGAGAGGCTGATTTGGTGCTGTTTCCGGCCTCAGCTTTTTCGACGATGCGGCTGACCCTTTTGATATGGTGAGTGATGTAGGATTCGAAACTGACGCCGTTCTCTTTGAGCAGGGTAGAGATTTTAGCGCTGACCTCTTTGAGTGCCTTCTGTTGCTGCTCAGCTCTCTGTTGTTCCTTTTCAAGACGGGTGATTTCAGCCTTCAGGCTGTCGATCTGTTTTTGTATATTGGGCATGTTCCTGTGCTCTAATCCAGATAAAACCATTAAATTCTAAATAGCATCTAGGTATTTAGGCAAATATCAACCACCTTTGCGTGAGTAGCGTCTATGAGTGACAACCCCTATCGGCCAATCGCCTGTGGTCTGCACGAATCCTATCAATATGCCGTGATGACCCGCAGCCGGCTCGATCTCAACTGGCGGGATGAATCAGGTCAACACCATCAGGCCCAGGTGCTGCCAATCGATGTGGTGACCCGGGACAAGGCGGAGTATCTGGTGGTTCGTGATTCGTCAGGAGAGGAGTTGGCGGTGCGGCTGGATCGGATCGTCGGGGCAATCGATCTGGTTTCGGGGAAAAACCTGGAATGATCAGTGGTCAAAATGTTGGCGTTTGATGGGTAGGCGCCATAACGCCTTGATTATTATGGTAATAGCCATTTAAATCTGGCTGCAACAGAGGGCATTTTAGGAATTATCATCTGAGACAGTGATCAGAGAGTATGTTAGCTTTATTAGTGAAGACGCCAGAGTAGAGCCTTATGTGCCACACTGATCTAGATTTCGACCATTTGCTCAAATTGGCCGAGAGGGACCCGGTGAAATTCGAAGCACTGCGTCAGAAAACCATTGATACCTATATAGCAACCCTGCCCAATGAGCGCCAGACGCAGATGCGTCGATTGCAGTGGCGTATCGATCAGGAGCGAAGAAACCGCTCTCCCCTCAGTGCCTGTATGCGAATATCCGGACTGATGTGGGAAAACATGCTTGGACCCAAGGGTATGCTGGGCTATCTGCGCAGCATCAGCTCGGAGCCCGGAATGGGGCGTAACAGGGGCAGCCGCTGTGAAATCGTGGAATTTCCGATAGGCTCCAGCTGAATTTAAACGGATTTATGTGGTATTAGTGGTGCGGGTACTTGCCTTATGGGCCGTCTTGTCCTATTATTCCGCGCCTTGTCTGCCAGTTTGGGCAGAATCATTGCTAATTTCTCACGAGTGAGTCAGTCATGAAACCGGACATTCATCCTCAATACGAGGAAATCAAAGTCGTATGCAGTTGCGGCAACGAAATTGTCACCCGATCCACATTGGGCCAGGAAGAGATGCACATCGAGGTATGCTCCTCTTGTCATCCTTTCTATACCGGTAAGCAGAAAATGGTCGATACCGCTGGCCGAGTGGACAAGTTCCGCAAAAAATACAGCCGCTAAGCCGTTGGGCAACTGCTGCGTCGTTACGGCGCGACAGTCAATGGCCATGCAAACCGATGAAAAGGCTCCGCAGTGCGGGGCCTTTTTGTTTGCCCTGCTGTTCTGCTTGCTGATGCTGCCGCTGACTCTGCAGGCGTCCGGCTGTCAGCCGTGCAATGCCGACCTGCAGCCGGTTGAGCGGGTGATCGATGGCGATACCCTGTTGATGCGATCGGGTGACAAACTGCGCCTGATCGGCATCAATACCCCGGAGCTGGGCCATTGGGGAAAACCGGGAGAGCCGGGCGGTCAGGCAGCGAAAGCCCTGCTGCAGCGACTTGTCAGGGAGAGCGACGGAAGCCTGGCGATCTGTCCCGGGGTTGAGAGAGAGGATCGATACGGTCGGCAGCTGGTACATCTCTCCAATATCAATCGACAAAGTATCGCCGCCCGGTTATTACGCCAGGGTGCGGGCTGGGCGATCGCTGTACCGCCCAATCTGCGCAACAACCGATGCTATTTTGCAGCCGAATCCGAGGCCAGACGTGAACAGCTCGGAGTTTGGAAAAGATCTCCCGCCTCAGCCTCCGATCTGGATGGAGATGAAACGGGATTTCACCATCTTCGAGGACGAATAGCCCGTGTTGGGGAGAGTCGAAGTGCCGTCTGGATGAACCTCGAAGGAGGCTTGGCACTGCGCATCACCTGGAAGGATTGGCAGGCCTTCCGGATCGATGATCCACAAGCACTGGTTGAGCGAAATGTGGAAGCCAGAGGCTGGCTCTACAAGCGCAAGGGCGAACAGCGTCTGAGGATTCGTCATCCCAGCGCGTTGCGCCTGCTGGATTGATGGAATCAGACACTACACCAGCTCTCCCTCCCCTCCATTTGCCTCTTTCATGATCCTGCCCATTCTGTACACTACGCTAAATCAATCGAATAGCAGGAGCTTTCATGACCAAGCATATCGGTATTCTCACCTCCGGCGGTGACAGCCCGGGTTTGAACGCGGCCATCCGTGGCGTGGGTAAGGCGGCGCAGGGTGCCTACGATATGGAGGTGATCGGGATTCGGGACGGTTTCCGCGGTCTGGTCGAGAATCGAACCATGCAGCTGGATCGAGGCGGCTTGTCAGGGATCCTGACCCGGGGCGGCACCATCCTGGGGACCAGCCGGGAAAAGCCTCACCGGATGCATTTCAACGGCAAACGTCAGGACATGACCGATGTGATCGTTGAAAACTATCACGCCCATCATCTGGATGCGCTGGTCTGCATCGGCGGTGGCGGCACCCAGAAGAACGCCCTGCAGTTGATGGAAAAGGGCTTGAATGTCATCACCCTGCCAAAGACCATCGACAACGATGTGGCCCACACCGATACCACCTTTGGATTTGATACGGCGCTTGGTATCGCCACCGATGCCATCGATCGCCTGCACAGTACGGCTCATAGCCACCACCGAATCATCGTAGTGGAGATCATGGGGCACCGGGCCGGCTGGCTGGCGCTTGGATCGGGGGTGGCCGGTGGCGCAGACGTGATTCTGTTGCCGGAGATTCCCTATGAGATCGAAAATGTTGCCGAGGCGATCAGAGGTCGTGCCGCCGGCGGCAAGCCGTTCAGCATCGTCGCTGTGGCAGAGGGCGCGCTTCCAAGGGGCGTGGCTGAAAAGGTTCAGGACCTGAGGGATAGAAAGCAGAAGGCCACAGACAAGAAACTGCGCAAACAGCTGAAGACGGAGCTGAGTGAGATAGAGTCACAATATTCCAACCATACCGTAACCCTCTCCCGCCAGCTGGAGGAGCTGACCGGTCTGGAGTCCCGAGTGACCATCCTCGGCTATCTGCAACGGGGAGGAACGCCCTCCGCTGCCGACCGGTTGCTGGCGACCCGCCTGGGTACCGCCTGTGTCGATCTGATTGCGGAGGAGCGCTATGGGGTGATGGTTGCATCCCGGGGTGACCAGGCTGTTCCAGTACCCCTGGTTGATGTGGCGGGATATAAAAAACTGGTGCCCGCGGATCATCCCTGGGTGATCAGTGCCAAACGGGTGGGTACCACATTTGGTGATGAGTAGGCCCAACAGACCCTGACAACGATCCAGACCGCTGCAGCTAAGCCTGGCTGAGGAAGCCCAGGCCTGTGTGCCCCGATTGCCCTACCCCTCTGAGTCAGCGCCTGTCGGATCACTGAGAACGCTTAGCTACCACGCCCTAAAACGGCATGAAGTTGCGCATGCCATTCATCACCGGGCTGACCGTATGAGACATGTTGCCCACATCGTGGGTCATCACGCCCACATTGCGGTTCAGATGTCCCATGTTGCTGTTCATGCCTTTTACCTGGCTGGTCATGGATGACATGTTGCCGTTCAGTTCAGTGATGTTTTTGTTCATGTTGTTGACGCCACTGGACATACTGGCGGTGTCCTGCCCGATGGAAGCGATATGACCCTGGATCCGATTCATATCCGCTGACATGCTGGTCATCGAGCTCTCCATCACATGCACCACATAGAAGAGATAGATCAGGGCGGCGACGGCAATCACCGTACCGGGCAGGGAAAACAGTTTGATTCGCTGGATCTTGTAGGTCTGCTCCTTTTCGATCGCTTCGAGACGCTCCTGCAGCAGCTTCTCACGCTCTTCGGCTTCCTCGTGGGTCTGCTGGAAGGCCGTGGTCAGGCGATCACTGAACTCCTCGATGATCTTCTCATGGTGATCTTCGCGAATCTGGTTGTCTTTGTGGATCTTGTCGAAAACCGACTGCAGGCCCTGCATCAAGCCGGGCAGGACCCGGTTGTCGTTGGCAGACTTGGTGCTCTTGTCCGGGCCTGCGGTTTTAGCCGGCTGAGTCGAGGCACTCTTTTTTGCCGTACTCTTCTTTCTGCTGGTGGCGCTGCTCTTTGCTTTCGGGGCTGCCTTTTTCTTGGTTGTGCTGGTTGCCATGGGTCTACTGCTCATCTGGGTATCAAGGAGGGGGAGGGTAGTTAAGTTTATAATAAAAAGCTTATTCGCTTATATGATTTTGTTCACGCTTCTGAACATTGTAGAGTTCAGTCGTCCCAGACCGTTGTGGCGCATACTGATGTGATTGAGGTCGGAAGAAGTTGGGTCAGCTCAAGAAGATCAACCGCCAATGGACGCCAATCACCGCGAAGCTTCGCTAATAAAATCCGCTAATATGAGAATCTTATGCGGCATTTTGCGGTGGGTGATTGGCGTTCATTGGCGGTTTAGTCTCTTGAGCAAGTGCCATTTCCGGCGTGTTGCGCCTTGCACCCCAAAAGCATTTTCTGCGGGAAATCCCTGGATGGGATCAATCGCGTCTGCTTCCGTCAGGGCTTTTCGGTGAGCAGTTGGTTCAGGGTGTCGACCACCTCCTGGCTGTCCCAGTTGATGGCGCGGTTGGCTGAATAGCGTATCCTGCCTGCCCGGTCGATGATGAAAGAGCTGGGGAAACTGAAGACCTGCCAGTTGAGAGAGGTCTCTCCGTCCTGATCCATCAATACTGGAAAATCGACCGGAATGCGTTGCAAAAAATCGGCCATCTCCTCCGGTGTCTCACGAAAATCGATGGAGATGATCTCGATATCCCGGTCTTTGAAGATCGCTTGCAGGCGATTCAGGGAGGGAATCTCCTCAACGCAGGGCGGACACCAGGTTGCCCAGAAATTGATCAATCCCACCCGCCCCTGCAGCACGCTGCTGTCGAGACGTTTTCCCTCGATGTCTGCCAGATCAAAGTTGGGGGCGCTGCTCGGATTATCCAGTTGTACCAGCGAACGGATCACCTGGGGCTCGGTTTCGGCGGCATTCAATGGCAGTGGTTGAAGCGGCTTGGGGTGGTGATCCATCAGTGCTGCAAACTGTTTGATCTGTTGCGGGATACGTTGTGTCGCCTCGATATCCCTCTGAGTCGGTTTGTGCTCCTCATCATCCATGATGAACCAGTCCCGAACCTCCGGTACCAGATAGAGATAACTTGGAGAGCCGGATTGCCAGAGTGCGGAGAGCACCTCTTTCATGCGTAAGCGATGGCTGCCCAATGATGGTTGATAGATCATCAGGGGTGTATTGGTGGCGTACAGAATCGGATCGACGCTTGGCGGCTCACCGGCAATCGGCGCCGGGCCGAACAGATTCGGGTAGAAGAGAACCGCCCCGGTGAAACGGGAATCTTCAGCTTCTGACTGCCACTGACGCACGCCCCGCAACAGGGGCAGGGGCATTCGATCATAGGCAGCCAGTACGATCCGCTTGTCGCTCTGCTGGTGGGCGGTACTGAGTATCGCCGCCACACCGGTACCATTCAGCGTGCGGATCTCTTCACTGGAGCGGGGCAGAAAATAGGCTTCCAGCAGGTCGACGCGCCATACCTCGATACCGGCCTTGGCAATATTGTTCAGCAAACTCTCAAACAGAGGGCGATGTTCATCGTGATCGACCAGCCAGATCATCAGCAGTTCCCCGTCTGCCGGTGTAACCTGGATGGTAATGTCGTTGCCCTCAGAGTCCGTCAGGTTGATTTCATTCCCGTAGACGTTATAACTGAATAGCGTGAGTAGAAGTAAAAGCAGTCTCATGTCGCGGATGGTACCGGTTTTGTAGTGGGCAGTGCCACCCTGACTCGGGCCTATCAGAGGCCTTGAAGATTAAAACATTCTGTATAGGCATTGATCGACCGGATCTACGTGTCGACCGGTTACTCCCGGCTTATTCAGTTTTTACCTGCTAAGAGAATCAATAATGAGGATGGAGTGATGAAACCAAGCATATTCGGAATCTTTCTGTACGCTATTTCACTGGCTGCCGGTGCTGCCGTGGTGGGTGAGCCGGTGGAGTACCGTTATGGCGGCACCCTGATGAAAGGCTATCTGGCTTATGACGATGCTGTGATGGAGAAACGTCCGGGTATTCTGGTGGTGCATGAGTGGTGGGGGCACAATGAGTACGCCCGCAACCGGGCGAAACAGTTGGCCGGTATGGGTTTTACCGCACTGGCGGTGGACATGTATGGTGACGGTAAACTGGCCAACCACCCAAAGGATGCGGGTAAATTCGCAGGTGAAGTGAAGAAAAACATGGCTGTGGCGACCGAAAGATTCAAGGCAGCCATGAGCCTGTTGCAGAACCATAAAAGTGTCGCCGCAGAGGATATCTCAGCGATCGGTTACTGTTTTGGTGGCGGAATCGTCCTGGAGATGGCTCGCCGCGGGCTGGATCTCGATCTGGTAGGAAGTTTTCATGGTAGCTTGCCGGCAGTAAAACCGGCCGAGAAGGGTGTGGTCAAAGCCGAGGTGCTGGTTTTCAATGGAGCGGATGACCCGTTTGTAAAGCAGGAGCACATCGACGCCTTCATGGCGGAAATGGCCCATGCCAATGTGAAACACAGCTTCATCAACTATGCAGGGGCCAAACACTCGTTTACCAACCCGGATGCGGATAAGTTTGGTAAGCAGTTTGAGTTGCCGCTGGCTTATGACAAACAGGCGGATCAGCAATCCTGGGCGGCTCTGAGTGAGGCGTTGAACAGCATCTACAAGCGCTAGTCGGTTCTCTTCAAGTGCTGCGCCAGCGTGAGCAGCACTTGTTGAGCTCAAGTTGGCTACTCGTCATCGCGTATTGCAATCAATTGGATCTGCGGGTTGCAGGAGATCTGTAGCGTAATGGGCCGGCAACAGACAGTGCAGTCCTCGATGTAGCTCTGCTGGGGGATGCTGCGATCGATCAGAGCCTCGTTCTCCTCCCCGCAGTAGGGGCAGAGGTAGCTTCTGCTTTCAAGCAGGTTCAAAGCGCTCCCACCTACTCGCTGCAGAGCATCCGTCGGCAGACGCTTTTCGCCCGGTTTCTGGCATGCGCCTCGATGTACTTTGCGTAGCGTATTTTTGTCGCATCATAGCGGCTCTCCTGCTTTAGCTCATCGAGCAGCGATGCAGGCAGGTCACGAAGCCAGTTGGTGATATATCGCTCCCGGCCTCCCTGGATCTCGCAGCGTTCGGCATGAGCCACCTGAATCAGCAGTTTGGTCGAGATCCGCTTGGCATCCGTCTCGACCCAGCTTTTAATCGGTTCATCGGCAGAGCAGTAGATTTTCTGGCAGTCGTTGAAACAGCCTTTGCTGATCGCCTGGCTGCGATGAATGGTGATCTTTTCCAGGCTGATCTGAGAGAAAAAGGTGGAGAGTTTGTTGAGGGTGGATTCCGGTATGTTGACGGTCTCCCCAAGCTGAGTCTCGACAGCACGCTCAACCAGTTGATCAAACTGCTGTAACAGGCGTTGCCGCTTGTCATTCACGGCGCTCTTCTGTTGCAGGGTGGCCGGGCGCTCGTGGCGTAAGTCGCGACAGGCCATATATTCAGCGCCCGGTGCCTGGTTGAAACGCTCCAGGACCTCAAACCCCAGCGGGCATCTGTTGCGCGAGACAAAACAGGGTAAACGGTTTTCCACCCGGTAGTCGTTGCATACCGTTACGGCCTTCTGTCGGTTACTTCTTGACTCTTTGTGGCGATCCGCAGCGGCTGGCAGCGAGACGGCCAGGCCGATGATGATCAAAATGAGTATCCGTCGGTACATGGTTTATGCCGGTGCCATTGGTCAGCAGCTCTGTTGTAATGTGGCGAGAAATTATGATTGTTAAAACCTATTATGACCCCACTAATCGATATCCGCCATAGCCGATTTACCAGAGCCACCTGTTCAGCTCGACGAGTTCTCATGCTCAAGCAGATGGCGCATCTGGTTGAACTGCTGTAATTCGTCCTTATCGACCTGAGGATATTGCGGTGCCATGGATTGCAATGTTTTGCGGATGATTTTTGCAACCTGCCAACGCATATAGGGCTTGTTGTCTGCCGGTATGGCATACCAGGGTGCCCAGGGCTTGGAGGTGGCGGCCAGGGTCTCATGATAGGCCTTCATGTAGTCGTCCCAATGGGCTCTCTCTTCAACATCCTTAATGGAAAACTTCCAATGTTTGTGCGCCTCGTTGAGGCGGGAGAGAAAGCGCATCCGTTGCTCTTCCTTGCTGACATTGAGCCAGAATTTGAGGATTACCGTACCGTTGAGCGCCAGGTGTTGCTCGAATTGGCGGATCGAGGCAAAGCGCTGCTGCCACAGATCGTTCAGCTCCGATGGAATATTGATGCGCTGGGATTCCAGGTATTGGGGGTGGACCCGAACCACCAGGGTCTCTTCGTAATAGCTTCGATTGAATATACCGATGCGTCCCCGTTCAGGCAGTGCACGGGTGGTACGCCAGAGAAAATCGTGGTCCAGCTCGAGTTTCGACGGTTGCTTGAATGAGAACACCTGACAACCGCTGGGATCGATACCGGTCATCACAGCGCGGATTGTGCTGTCTTTGCCGGCCGCATCCATGGCCTGAAAAAGGATCAGAAGTGCCCGTCGGTCCTCTGCATAGAGACGGCGTTGCAGATCATCCAGGTAGTCGATCTCTTCGGCGAGATTTTTTTTACAACGCTTTTTACCTGGTACGTCATCCGGTGGCTGGGTGGTCAGCTCTTTGATTTTCAAACCGCCATCCAGTGGCACCAGATAAGGACTGTCGATTGGGCTGCTCAATGGGCTCTCCTGGGAACTGTTAGGGCCCGTCGACACCAATCCAATACATCCTGTTGTAGTTGAAAAAGTGCCAATCAAGGCCCGACTGCTGATCAGCCAAGCAGTTGTGCCATCCGTTGTCCCATCTCCGCCGGGGAGCGCACAACCTGGGCGCCGGCTGATTCCAGCGCCTCGAATTTGGCGTCCGCGGTGCCTTTGCCGCCACTGATGATGGCGCCCGCGTGTCCCATGCGTTTACCGGGAGGTGCGGTCACACCGGCAATATAGGCAACAACTGGTTTGCTGACATGTTGTTTAATATAGTCTGCGGCTTCCTCTTCCGCAGAGCCGCCGATTTCACCGACCATGATGATGCCTTCCGTCTGCTCATCCTCTTCGAACAGCTTCAGGCAGTCGATGAAACTGGTGCCATTGATCGGATCGCCGCCGAGTCCCACACAGGTACTCTGGCCAAGTCCTGCCTGAGTGGTCTGGTGGACCGCCTCGTAGGTCAGGGTGCCGGAGCGGGACATGACGCCGACTCTGCCGGGTTTGTGGATCACCCCCGGCATGATGCCTATCTTACAGGCGCCAGGGGTTATGATGCCTGGGCAGTTGGGGCCGATCAAGCGGGCAGGATAGCTTTTGAGTGCCTCTTTGACCTTCAGCATATCGAGAATCGGAATGCCTTCAGTGATACAGGCGATGACCCGGATGCCTGCATCGGCCGCTTCAATGATGGCATCCGCGGCAAAGGGTGGTGGTACATAGATCATGCTGGCGTCCGCGCCGGTTTCGGCAACGGCGTCGTGGACGGTGTCGAATACCGGACGATCCAGATGACTCTGCCCTCCTTTGCCCGGGGTTACGCCTCCGACCAGGTTGGTACCATAGGCGATCGCCTGTTCCGAATGAAAAGTACCTTGCTTGCCGGTAAAACCCTGGCAGATGACTTTGGTGTTGTTGTCTACAAGAATGCTCATCTTAATCTGATCCTGTCTGGCGTGGTTTCAGGCGGCCGCCGCGACGGCCTTTTTGGCCGCCTCGGTGAAGTCATTGGCGGTGATGAAGTCGAGTCCGCTCGAGGCGAGCATCTCCAGGCCCTGGCTGGCGTTGGTGCCTTCCAGTCTGACCACCACGGGAACCTTCACACCGATACTGCGTGCTGCTGTGATGATCCCTTCCGCGATCAGGTCGCAACGCACGATGCCGCCAAAGATATTCACCAGCACGGTCTTCACCTTCTCATCGGAGAGGATAAGCTTGAAGGCCTCGGTGACCCGCTCCGCTGTGGTGCCACCGCCCACATCCAGGAAATTGGCGGGTTCGCCGCCATGCAGTTTGACCATGTCCATGGTTGCCATCGCCAGTCCGGCGCCATTTACCATACAGCCGATCGTGCCATCCAGGGTGATGTAGTTGAGATCGTGCTGAGCGGCGGCGGCCTCTTTTTCATCCTCCTGCGAGAGATCCCGCAGGGCCACCAACTCCTGGTGTCGGTAGAGCGCATTGCTGTCGAGGTTGATTTTAGCGTCCAGTGCCATCAGATTGCCGTCGCTGGTGATGATCAAGGGGTTGATCTCGATCAGACTGATGTCCTTTTCGATGTAGAGACGGTAGAGCGACATCATGATTTTGGAGAACTGTTTGATCTGGTCTCCGCTAAGCCCCAGTCCGAATGCGAGTTTGCGGCACTGGTAGGGCAGCATGCCTGTGGAGGGGTTGATCACGGTGGTCAGAATCTTCTCCGGGGTAGAGGCGGCAACCTCTTCGATATTCATGCCGCCGGCCTCGGATGCCATGAAGGCGATACGTGAGCGCGAGCGATCGAGCAGAGCGCCGAGATAGAGCTCTTTGTCGATATCGCTGCCCTGCTCCACGAGAACCGAGTTGACTGGCAGACCCTGAGGGCCGGTCTGGTTGGTAACCAGCGTCATGCCGAGGATCTCTCCTGCCATCTGTTCCACTTCGTCCAGGTTGCGGGCCAGTTTTACGCCGCCGGCTTTGCCGCGCCCACCGGTATGGGCCTGGGCTTTGATGACCCAGAGTTTACCGCCGAGTTCCTGGGCGGCGGTGCGGGCTTCGCTTGGACTGGATACAGCCTGTCCCTGGGGAACGGGAATGCCATAGTTGGCAAACAGTGATTTGGCTTGGTATTCGTGTAGATTCATAGATTCGCCTTGGTGGATGGTCTCGTTGCGCGCTTTTTTATTCCGGCAATTGAAATTGGCCCTCTTTAGGGGCTGTTTAAATACTTATGGGCTCATAAGTTTAATTATGGCTTGTGGCGATAAAAATTTATAGTGCTTTGCACAATAAGTGTGGGTTTAGCGTGCAGAAGTGACCTGCTGTAAACAGAGTAACTATTGCTCATTTAAGGTACTTGAGCCTTTATATATAGTTTTAAATGCTTCATTAATCAAATATTAGATATATCTATCTGTGCTTATATTGATGGTATATGCATTAAAATCAGCTAAAAAGCGATGAAAAACTATAAAAATGGTCGCTTTGTCGAAATTTCCCTCATCCCTGGTTTTGCTCCATTGCAGATTGTTTGTTAGGGTATGCGCCCCTCGAGGTTCACTCGCGTGGATCGAAGAGGAGTGCTCAACCTGGTTATCTGCGGCGGGCGGTGATGATTGAGATCACGCTTTGACTACGATAGGAGCGCGCGGGTTGGGTGGATGATTTGAGGCCATGAAGTAGATGCTGCCGTCATAATGATGGATTACTGTTCGTTGCTGTTGAGCTGTCAACTGTGGAGTGACAGTAACACGCACTTGGATTGAATCTCTCTGCTGATCTTCGGCTTTGAAGTTTAAATTTAGTCAAAAAAACAAAAATATTTCCGCCCCCGATAGAGCAGCCTGATAGGCGTTTGCCACTTCGGTATGGGGCTTGATCCGACCAAGACAATCTCTCGTGAGACTCAGGTTAAACAAGCGACAGATCTGGAGCTGAATATGCCGCAACAGTCACCATTGACTCGAACACCTTTGCACACCGTCGATTTCGACGAAGTCCCGAAACAACAATTCAGGGTCTATACCGCCAGAGATTTAGACAAGATCAAAGAGCTGCAACAGCTGCCTGAGTCGTTACGTTTCGAAATGAAGGTGGTCTCGGCGGTATTGCCGTTTCGCGTCAATGCCTATGTCATCGAAGAGCTCATCGATTGGCAGCAAGTGCCGAACGATCCAATCTTTCAGCTGACCTTTCCACAAAAGGGTATGCTTTCGGACGTTCACTACAACCGCATGGCAATGGCGATTCGTTCAGACCTGGACAAGCAGGCTCTGAGGCTGGTGGCGAATGAGATCCGTCAGGAGTTGAATCCTCATCCCGCCGGCCAGCTTGAGCACAATGTCCCCTGTGACTCGGCCGGTGAGCCGATCCCGGGACTGCAGCACAAGTATCGTGAAACAGTGCTGTTTTTCCCCAGCCAGGGGCAAACCTGCCACAGCTACTGCAGTTTCTGCTTTCGCTGGGCCCAGTTCGTCGGCGACAAGAATCTCCGCATGGCGACCACCGAAGCCGACAAGCTCTACGGCTATCTTGAAGAGCACCCTGAAGTCACCGATCTGCTGGTCACCGGTGGTGATCCGATGGTGATGAAAAGCCGTCAGTTGAAGAGCTATCTGGAGCCCCTGCTGCATCCCCGTTTCAGCCACATTCAAACCGTAAGAATCGGTACCAAGGCATTGACCTTCTGGCCGCAGCGATTCATCACCGATGAGGATGCGGATGAGCTGGTCGAGCTACTGCACCATCTGGTACTGGCGGGTAAGCATGTGGCGATCATGGCGCACTACAACCATTGGCGTGAGCTGGATACGGACATTGCCCGCGCCGCAATTCGACGCTTGCGCGCAACCGGCGCTGAGATTCGAAGCCAGGGTCCCCTGCTGGCCCACATCAATGATTGTGAAGATGATTGGGTAAAACTCTGGAACGAACAGATCAAACTCGGGATCATCCCTTACTATCAATTTGTTGAGCGGGATACCGGAGCCAGGCGCTACTTTGAGGTGCCTCTGCATAAAGCCTGGCAGATCTACCGACAGGCGATGCAAAAGGTTTCCGGGCTGGGTCGTACCGCACGGGGTCCGAGCATGAGTGCCGATCCGGGCAAGGTGGAGGTTCAGGGGATTACCGAGATGAATGGGCAGAAGGTGTTTGTGCTCAGGTTCATCCAGGCCAGGGATCCCTCCTGGGTGCAACAGCCGTTTTTTGCCAAGTTCGATGAGAAGGCGACCTGGTTCGACCAGTTGCAACCAGCAGACGAACACTCTGAGCGCTTTTTCCGTAAGCCCGCTGTATAAAGTTCGGGCAAGTGGACTTGGGTGTAAACTCAATAGTTATCATTTACATAATCTGATGATGCACGGCTGGCCTTCAAGCTATAATTTGGGGGCTTATAAAATTATTATATGAGGCGTGCGGAGATTTTATAGCGATCTCAATTCTGCATGCGTAGGCGACAACGGGTCCTGGAGGGCGTGTGATAACCCCCGATATGGACTTGAATCTCCTGCCATCATCAGTCAGGATTACTGCTCCCGCCCTACCATGGGTAGAAAAATTTATAATTAATTCACAGAGTTATATCTGTTCTAACTGTAACTGGCCTTTTTACTCAAAACGGCATATCGTGGCGTGTATCAGGTTGGTTTGCAGTACTTTACGGAGTTCACCATGGCGGATAATGAGAAAACTTATACCTTGACGAATGATGAGACCGGCGTATCAATAAAATTACCGGTTCGCGAATCGGTTCAAGGCCCACCTGCAATCGATGTTTCATCTCTCTATAAGGATGCGGGTGTTTTCACCTATGATCCGGGCTTCATGTCGACAGCCAGCTGTAACAGTAAGATCACCTTCATTCAGGGTGAGGTCGGCATACTCGAGTATCGAGGTTATCCCATCGAGCAGCTTGCCGATGGTGGGGATTTTCTGGAAACCGCTTATCTGCTGCTCAACGGTGAACTGCCGAGTCAGCAGGAGCTGGGCGATTTCAACAAGCTGATCAGCCGTCATACCATGCTGAATGAGACGCTGAAGCACTTCTTCGGCGGCTTTCACTATGACGCCCATCCGATGGCGATCATGGTTGGGGTGGTTGGCTCCCTCTCAGCGTTCTATCACGACTCTCTTGATATCAACGATCCGGTTCAGCGCCAGGTTGCAGCACATCGACTGATTGCCAAGATGCCGACCATTGCGGCCGCCAGTTACAAGCACAATATCGGTGAGCCGATCATGTATCCGCGCAATGATCTCTCCTATTGCGCGAATCTGCTGCACATGATGTATGCGACACCCTGCGAAGATTACGAATTGGATCCGATTGCCGAGAAGGCCCTCAATCTGTTGTTCATCCTGCATGCGGATCATGAGCAGAATGCCAGTACTTCAACTGTACGTCTGGCGGGCAGCTCGCTGGCCAACCCTTTTGCCTGTATCGCCGCAGGTATTGCCTCTCTTTGGGGACCGGCGCATGGTGGCGCCAACGAGGCGGTGCTGGATATGCTGGCGGAGATTGGTGATGTATCGCAAATCGACAAATACATTGACAAGGCAAAAGACAAGGATGACGGCTTCCGACTGATGGGATTCGGTCATCGTGTCTACAAAAAATATGATCCTCGTGCGGGCATCATCAGGGATGTCTGCCATCAGGTACTGGAGAGACTGGCGGACGACGACAACCCGATGTTCGAGTTGGCTCAAAAGCTGGAAGAGATTGCGCTCAATGATGAGTATTTCATCGAACGCAAACTCTACCCGAATGTGGACTTCTATTCAGGCATCATCTACCGGGCATTGGGTATTCCGAACAATATGTTTACTGTGATGTTCGCGATTGCCCGTACCGTCGGCTGGGTTGCTCACTGGTTGGAGATGATGGACGATCCGAGGCAGAAGATCGGTCGTCCCCGGCAGATCTACAAAGGCTATCCACGCCGGGATTATATAGCGATCGACAAGCGCTGATCGCTGCTTGTTGGATCGAATGCCGGAATAACAGTCAGGCTTGTTTTGCTGCCCGATTTCAGCGGCAGCAAAGCAGGCACTATCCGCGGCTGGTTTCCCTGCTCAGTGGAAACGCCTCTTCATAATAATCCGACCCCGCAGAGTGTTCTTCGTCGAGCAGCGCTTTAAGCTGCTTGATGTTGGCACTCTGAAAAGGCTTGTGGTCGAAAGGATCCAGTGGGCGTTTACGGTTTTTGCCGTTTGGGAATACCATCAGCAGGTATTGAATCTCATCTGCGGAAAAGCGAAAGCAGGGTATGGTTTCGTGGCTGCCGTCACTGAAGTTCAGTTGGCGCTGCTTCTCCTGCCAGGGAATGTGTAAGTCACTTAGAGCGAACAATACCTCTTCAGGTGTATCCGCCTGCAGGTGGAGCTCAATGTGGCTGTTGTCATCGGCCGTTCCCTGCAATACAGGACCAACCAGCAGCGGCTGAAACTGCTTCAGTGCCTGCATCGCGTCGAGCGCGCTCTCCCGCAGCTGATTGAGTGCGGTGTGTTGTCTGTCACCCAGCACCAGACGTTGCTGCTCCTTCAGCGCCTGTTCGATTTCGTCCCGGCTTGGCATCAGTTGCTGTTTGGTGACGCCGTGTTTGGCCGCGGCCTTGCGGCAGGCGTAGGCCAGGTTATCGGTACGCAGCTCGGTTAGAATTTTTGCCGCTTCATAAGCGATGCGTTTTTGTAATGATCTTTTTCCGCTGCTCATAGAGGTCTGCTAGTCGGTGCCATTCGCTTTGGTGCGGCTGGCGAGATTTTCTTTACCAGGATTGTGACACTATTTCAGAAGCCTGTTAATGCTTTCGTCATAACAGGCTGCGACACGATTAGCTTAGGCCATGGTTTTGCCGATAAATTCAATTTCAGAACAGTTTTCCGGCCCGTTGTAGCGGGCCGTTGCGCTAAAATGGGTCTTCTATCGGATTGACGCTGCTTTCGTTTTGTCCGCGACGGGTTGTGCTGTTGAGGTTGTGTTTCGGCTGCTTCGGCGCCTTGTCCACTTCAAACACTTCAAAAATTGCATTGGGGTGGCCTACATTGACCGGCTCACCGCTCTCTGAATCGATGCGCATGGTAAGCATTCCCGCAGGCATGTCGGGTGACTTCTCCTCGATGCCATTGAGTGCCACCTGCATGAAGTCGATCCATGCCGGCAGCGCCGCCCGTCCGCCAACCTCACCTCGGCCGAGCGGGGAGACATCATCAAAGCCGATCCAGGTGGTAGTGACCAGATAGTGGTTGAAGCCGTTGAACCAGGCATCTTTCTGGTCGTTGGTGGTGCCGGTCTTGCCAGCGATATCTTTGCGGCCGATCACTCTGGCCTTACGCGCCGTGCCCAACTGAATCACATCCCGCAGCATTGAGTGCATGAGGTACTGATTCTGTTCGGTGATTGCCCGCTTGGCGCAGCGTGGCACGACAGGAAGCTCCTCTTCGTTCTGTTCCGGCAGTGATGCCAGGGCCTGGAGCGCTTCGTTGGCCTCCTCCACCGCCTGCTGCATGGTCTCATCGCAAACCTGCAGCGGATTGGCCTGATAGAGTTCTTCGCCCTGGTCATCACGGATGGTGTCGATGATGTGCGAAGAGACATAGTAGCCGCCATTGGCCAGCACACTGTAGCCTTCGACCATCGCCAGCGGGGTAACCGCACCGCTGCCCAGTGCCAGCGACAGGTCGTAGGGCAGCTGGTTTTTATCGAAGCCGAAGCGGCTGGCGTAGTTGATCGCATGTTTGATGCCCATCTTGCGCAACAGACGGATCGAGACCAGGTTGCGCGAGTGGGTCAGGGCGTATCTTAGGCGGGTGGGCCCGAAAAATTTTCCACTGTAGTTTTCCGGGCGCCAGGTGGCCTCCAGGCCTTCGTCATCGAAAACGACGGGCGCGTCATTGATGATACTGGCCGGATTGAATCCCGCTTCCAGCGCCGCAGAGTAGATAAAGGCCTTGAAGCCGGAGCCTGGCTGGCGTTTCGCCTGAGTGACCCGGTTGAATTTGCTCAGATAGAAATCGTAACCACCCACCAGGGCCTTGATTGAGCCATCGGCCGGTGATTGTGAGACCAGTGCGCCGGAAACCTTTGGGATCTGTCCAAGTCGCCAGTAGGCATCCCCCTTTTCATCCCTGTCGCTGAAGAGATAGATCAGATCACCCGGTTTGACAATCTCACTAGCCTGTTTGGGTTCTGGCTCTTTGCGTTCACTGTCTATGTAAGCGCTGGCCCAGGAGAGGCCTGGCCAATCGATGGTGAGCTCTTCGCCTTGCCCGGTTAGAACTGTGATCGACTTCTCATCTAAAGCAATTACCATCCCTTTTTTTAGGTCGGCTGCACTGGGTATGGCGGTTATGATCTCTATCAGTTCCGCCTGGTCAGGCGCTTCAGAGAGTTCATGATAGCCGGCGGGACCCCGGTATCCATGCCGTTTGTCGTAGGCCTGGACCGCATTTCGTAGAGCGACATTTGCTGCTTCCTGAAGGTGGCTTTCAATTGTGGTTGTGATGGTGTAGCCACTGGTATAGGCTTCCTGTCCAAAGCGTGAAACTGCTTCAGCCCTTGCCATTTCAGCAACATAGGGAGCTTCGATCTCGCTTGGCGCGGTGTGAAGTTCGGCGGTGATCGGGCTTGCTTTGGCTGCATCAAACTCAGCCAGGCTGATCTGATTCAGCTCCAGCATTCGGCCGAGAACATAGTTTCTGCGAATCAGTGCCCGTTGCGGATTTGAGATCGGATTTAAGCGTGATGGGGCCTTCGGCAGACCGGCAATCATGGCGATTTCGGAAAGCTCAAGTTTTTCCACCGGTCGGCCGTAATAGACTAAAGCAGCGGCACCGACGCCGTAGGATCGGTGACCGAGATAGATTTTGTTAAGGTAGAGTTCGAGTATCTCCTCTTTGGACAGCAAGCGCTCTATCTTGAATGAGAGAAAGATCTCATTGAGTTTGCGAGTGTAGGTCTTCTCGCTACTGAGGAAAAAGTTCCTCGCGACCTGCATTGTGATGGTACTGCCGCCCTGCCGTCTTTCACCGGTCAGGAGCAGTTGTACGGCTGCACGTATGATGCCGTGATAATCCACCCCAGGGTGTTGGAAGAATCGGTCATCTTCGGCGGCCAGAAAAGCTTGTATCATGCGAGGTGGAATGTCGTCATAGCCAAGGGGCTCACGGCGTTTTTCACCAAACTCAGCGATCAACAGGTGGTCGCTGCTGTAGATACGAAGGGGAACCTGCAGACGCACATCCTTGAGTGTTTCAATGGATGGCAGCTTGGGTTCAAGATAGAGATAGGCGCCATAAAGGCTGCAGGCACCTATCACGGATAGGCCGAATAAGAAGTAAACGAGGTATCTTAAGAGTCTGTAGAACGACTTCATGCGCTGGTTCACAGAATTGGTTGATCCGGGGAGACCAGAATGGTCCCATGCAAAGTCCGATAGTCTAGCAAATAAAATGCGAGCTTTTTGAGCTCTTTTGTGAAAAAATGTCTTCACAAAAAAATCATTTGCTGCTATATAGTTACTTACTCTAGTTAAAGAGTAATCCTAGTTAAGTTCTGCGGCATAAGGATCGTTTGGGTAAACCGCATGTCACTATTCGGAAGAAAAAAGCCGCCTTTGATAGGCATCGACATAAGCTCTACAGCCGTGAAGCTGCTGGAGTTGTCGCAAGCCACGGGGCGCACCGGTTCGACTTATCGCGTCGAGGCCTATGGCGTGGAGCCGCTCCCCGGAAATGCTGTCGTGGAGAAGAATATTGCTGAAGTTGACGCTGTCGGCGAGGCGATACGCACAGCGGTCAGGCGATCAGGATCCAAGGCCAAGCATGCTGCTGTCGCCGTTTCAGGCTCTGCAGTCATCACCAAGGTGATATCGATGCCGGCCACGCTCTCTGATCAGGAGCTGGAAAGCCAGATTCAGTTGGAAGCCGATCAATACATCCCCTACCCCCTGGAAGAGGTAAACCTGGATTTCGAGGTTATCGGTCCTTCCGAGAAGAATCCGGAGCTGGTGGATGTGCTGTTGGCCGCCTCACGAAGTGAGAATGTGGATGACCGGGTCGAGGCGCTGGATATCGCCGGGTTGACGGCCAACATCGTGGATGTTGAAGCCTACGCCATGGAGAATGCCTGTTCCCAGCTGCTCGATCAGTTGCCGGAGCATGGTGAAGACCAGACGATCGCCATTGCGGACATCGGCGCCACCACCACCACGTTGAATGTGCTGCATAACAACAAGATCATCTACACCCGTGAACAGAATTTCGGTGGTCGCCAACTGACTGAAGAGATTCAGCGTCGCTACGGACTCTCAATCGAAGAGGCCGGAATGGCGAAACGTCAGGGTGGGCTACCCGATAACTACGTGCCTGAAGTGCTTGAGCCGTTCAAGGAGGCGATGGCGCAGCAGGTCAGTCGCTCGCTGCAGTTCTTCTTCTCTTCCAGCGCCTACAACAGTGTTGACCATATCATCCTGGCCGGTGGCAGTTCGTCCATACCGGGTATCGACGATCTGGTGGAGGAGAAATTGGGAACCCCGGCATCGGTGGCAAATCCATTTGCCAACATGTCGGTATCATCCAGGGTTAAACCCCAGGCCTTGAGTGCGGATGCACCTGCACTGATGATTGCCTGCGGTCTTGCACTGAGGAGTTTTGACTGATGGCGCGCATTAACTTACTCCCCTGGCGGGAAGCAGAACGCAAAGAGCGCCAAAAAGAGTTTGGGATGATGGTGCTCGCTGGGGCCCTCTTCTCTGCCCTGGCCGTATACGGTGTTCACAGCATCATTCAGTCCCAGATCGAGGCGCAGAACCAGCGCAACAACTTTCTCAAGCAAGAGATCAAGACGGTTGAGAAGCAGATCAGCGAGATTCGTGACCTGGATAAGACCAAGCAGAATCTGCTGGCCAGAATGAACATCATCCAGGAGCTACAGAGTAGCCGTCCCCAGATCGTACATCTGTTCGATGAGGTGGTGACCACCCTGCCGATGGGAGTCTATCTTGATGCGATTAATCAGACGACCAACATGGTGACTTTCGAGGGGCAGGCTCAGTCCAATGCACGGGTATCCTCCATGATGCGCAATATCGACAACTCAGAGTGGCTGGAGAATCCAACTCTGGACTTTATTGAAAGCAAAGAGAAGACCGGGACAGGTTACAGCCACTTTAAGCTTACAGTAAAACAGACCTCCCAGACTGAGGAGGCTGAATAATGAACTTTGAAGATCTCAATGAATTAGATTTTAACAATGTCGGTATTTGGCCAACTCCGGTAAAAGTCGTGGCAGTAGTGCTAGTTGCCATCGCTGTTCTGGTCGCCGGTTACTACCTGATCATCGAGGATCAACTCACCCAGCTGGATACGGTTGAAAGAAAAGAGTTGGATTTGCGTAAAGAGTTCGAAACTAAACAGGCTAAGGCCTCCAATCTAGATGCTTATCGGCAACAACTCGAAGAGATGAAGCAGTCGTTTGGTACCATGCTGCGTCAACTTCCAGATAAGACTGAAGTGGCGGAATTATTAGTCGATGTGTCGCAGACCGGCTTGGCTTCAGGCTTGGAGTTTGAACTTTTTAAGCCGCAAGAGGAACTGCCAAAAGAGTTTTATGCAGAGTTGCCGATACAGATAGTTGTAAAAGGCGAATATCACGAATTTGGCAATTTTATCAGCGGGTTAGCTGCATTGCCACGAATAGTGACCATTCATGACATCAAGATCAATCGGGGAGATCCTAAATCCGAAGATCCGAAATTGATGCTGGAAGCAACTGCCAAAACCTACCGCTATCTCGACGAAGAGGAAGGAGAGTAAGTGTGAGTATTGTGCAGCAAAAATTCAGACTATTTGTTTCACTCCTGCCGGTACTATTTATCATCGGATGCGCAAATCCGAATCTAGGAGAACTCAAAAGTTATGTGGCTGAAAAAAAGGCTGCTCCGCCAGCACGAATAGAGCCGCTACCTGAGATCAAGCAGATTGAGACATTTCTTTATTCTGCTGCTGGGCGACGCAACCCATTTGTCGATATGTCAGGTGAAGAGGCCGAGACATCCAGTGTTGCGGGTAATGGATTGACACCTGATTTCAATCGTCGCAAAGAAGAGCTAGAGAGCTTTCCACTCGATGCCATTCGTATGGTGGGTACCCTTGAACAGACGGGTGTGGCTTGGGGCTTGGTCAAAACCCAAGAGGGGACGGTACATAAGGTGAAGTCTGGCAACTATATGGGCCAGAATCACGGCCGCATCATGCTGATTACAGAAGACAGAATCGAATTGAACGAAATTGTACAGGATGGTTCTGGTGGTTACATTGAGCGTCAGGCTTCGCTAGCGTTGGCGGAATAGTCAAGAGGATTTCGAGATGAGGGGTTTGCCAATGGCACTCAGACACTGTGGGATGGATCAATCTGGGCTGGTTCGCGCATTAGCGCACAGGTTTTTTGGATTGGCGTTGCTGTTGATATTTACAGGTACGCCTCTGGCTGTCATGGCCGGGCCTGCTCTGCAATCCATAGACTTTTCCGCACTGCCCGGAGACAGGGTTCAAATTGCTTTGCAGATGTCTGGCCCAGCTAACGAACCAACCAGTTTTGTGACGGAGAACCCAGCTCGTATCTCCTTCGACTTTTCAGGTGTGAGCAGCTCTCTTGGCTACAAAACAAAACTGATCGGAGTTGGTCCTGCGCATAGTATTACAGCACTGGAAGCTGGTAATAGAACCCGCTTGGTGATCAACCTGTCATCCATGGTGGGTTATAAAACTGAAATTGAAGATTCCACCGTATTGATTACCCTTGACGTCAGCAATCAGGGAATCGGCTCCAGTGCCAGTGTTGCCCAGCAACCTAGCACTTCGAGTATGACCAATGAAGAGGCGGAAGCTGCCTCTGCTAGTGGTGGCAGTTACGATGTTGCCAACATTGATTTCCGTCGTGGTGATGCGGGTGAAGGGCGTATATTGGTCACTCTGGGTAATCCTGCCATACCGGTGGATGTACGTGAGCAGGGTGGCAAGATCATCATGGAGATCTTCAAAGCCACCATTGACAACGCCCTGGTGCAATCCCTCGATGTGATGGATTTTGCGACTCCGGTCAGCAAGATCGAAACCAAGCCTGTGGGCGAGAATGTTGTCATCGAGATCAGCCCCACCGGTGAGTATGACTATCTTGCCTACCAGGCAAACGAGGTATTTGCTGTTGAAGTCCGTTCACTCACCAAGCAGGAAAAAGATGCGCTGTTGAAGGAGCGGTTGGTCTTCACCGGTGACAGACTATCTCTGAATTTCCAGGATATCGAGGTCCGCGCTGTTCTGCAGCTGCTGGCTGATTTCACCGGCCTGAATCTTGTCACCAGTGATACCGTGGATGGACGGATTACCCTGAGATTGAAGAATGTCCCCTGGGATCAGGCCCTCGACATCATTCTCAAATCGAAAGGCCTGACCAAGCGCCAGATCGACAACGTGATCATGGTGGCGCCGACCGAAGAGGTGGCCGCGAGAGAGCAGCTGGAGCTTGAGTCTCAGCAGAAGATTGAAGAGCTTGCGCCTTTGAGATCCGATTTCATCCAGGTCAACTATGCCAAGGCCCAGGATCTGGCGGATCTCTTGAAATCTGAAGAAAACCGCCTGCTGTCAGAGCGTGGTAATGTCACTGTGGATGTCAGGACCAATACCCTGTTGATCCAGGATACAGCCGCCAAGCTGGAGGATATCCGGCGTCTGCTGCAGAGACTGGATATCCCAGTCAGACAGGTATTGATCGAATCCAGAATCGTCATTGCCAACAACGATTTCGCCAAAGATCTTGGTGTACGCTTTGGCGCCAATTTCGATGGCTCATTCGATGATAACTTCACTCTGACAGCCGGTGCTCTACCAGGCCATTTGGATAACTCTTCCGGCATTGCGCCCGGCATTGAGAACAACGGTGATAGCGGTACTGATGCAAATCGTGAGGCATTGATGGTCAATCTGCCGGTGAATGCCCCATCCGGTGGTCTTAACTTCCTGGTCGGTAAGGTTGGAAGCTATCTACTGCAGTTGGAACTTACTGCGATGCAGACGGAAGGTAGGGGTGAGCTAATCTCCAGCCCTAGAGTAATCACCTCAGATCAGACTCAGGCCTCAATCAAGCAGGGTGTAGAAATTCCATACCAGGAAGCAACTGCAAGTGGGGCGACAAGAATTGCGTTCAAAGAAGCACTACTGAAGCTTGATGTGACCCCGCATATAACACCGGACGATAGGGTCAGAATGGATCTGCTGATCAACAAGGATAACCCGGACTACACCCGCTCCATCCTTGGTGTGCCGCCCATCGATACCCGTAAAATCGAAACCACAGTCCTGGTGGATAATGGTGAAACCGTGGTTCTCGGTGGTGTCTTTGAGAGAAACAAGACCAAGGCGACTGAAAAAGTCCCATTCTTTGGCGACATCCCCTACGCGGGCGTACTGTTCAGACGCAACGAACAGGTTGACGACAACAATGAGCTGCTGATTTTCGTAACCCCGAAAATCCTCAAGGAGACACTCACCGTTCGTTAACAAGCGGCTTAACCCGGATCAAAAGGCGTGCCTTAGTTGCACGCCTTTTTTCGTATGAAAACACTGGTTTAGCATAAATTCCAAGCGGCTTCTGAGGCCGCTTTGCAGTTCACCTATAGAATAAAGCTTTTCTGTAGCGTCAAATCTGCTGTATAAACTCAGCTTAACTGTACCGCCACTTCGTCTTACCGATGATTGTATGCATGTTCAAAATCTTTTTTTAATCGGCCCGATGGGTGCTGGAAAGACCACGGTCGGCCGCCAACTGGCGGAGCATTTCCGGAAGGAGTTTATCGACTCCGATCTGGAGATCCAGCGGCGCACGGGTGTGGATATTCCAACCATTTTTGAGTTTGAGGGTGAGGAGGGATTCCGCCAGCGCGAGCAGGAGGTGATCGACGAGCTGACTCAAAGAGAAGAGGTGGTGCTTGCGACCGGTGGTGGCGCGGTGATCAGAGAGCAGAACCGCAAAGCGCTCTCCTCCAGAGGGCTGGTGATCTATCTCCACTGTACGGTTGAGCAACAGTTTGAGCGAACCCATCGAGATAAAAACCGGCCGCTGCTGCAGACCGATGACCCAATGGCCAAGCTCAAATCGCTGATGGCTGAGCGTGACCCTCTCTACCGCCAGACTGCCGACCTGTTGATCAGTACCGAGGGCAGAAACACCCAGGCCGTGGTGCAGGATATTCGCAAGCAGATCAATTCACTAAATTCGTAGGGTAGAAGTCTTGAGTAATTATGAACAACGATTGGATGTGGATTTAGGCGATCGCAGCTATCCGATCTATATCGGTGAAGGGGTGTATGCCGAGGCCAATCACTATAAAGAGGCGATACCGGGCCGCCAGGTGATGGTGGTCAGTAATGAGACGGTCGCCCCGCTCTATCTGGAACAGACGCTGAACGCATTGAGCGATTTCGATGTGGCCACTTGTATCCTGCCGGATGGTGAACAGTACAAGACGCTGGAGATGGTAAACAGGATCTACAGCGCGATGCTTGAACAACGTTTTACCCGTCAATCCACCCTGGTTGCGCTGGGTGGCGGTGTGATCGGCGACATGACCGGTTTCGCAGCGGCGACCTATCAACGGGGTGTCCACTTCATTCAGGTGCCCACCACCCTGTTGGCCCAGGTGGATTCCTCCGTGGGTGGCAAAACCGGTGTCAATCACCCGCTGGGTAAAAACATGATTGGGGCCTTCTACCAGCCCCGTCTGGTGCTGGCGGATACCGCAACGCTGAGAACCCTGGATGACCGGCAGTTTGCCTCCGGACTGGCGGAGGTCATCAAATATGGTTTGATTGTGGACGAGCCATTCTACAGTTGGCTTGAAGAGCATATGGATGGCCTGCTTGAACGGGATCCGGAGTTGCTGGCTTACGCCATCCAGGTCTCCTGTCGCTGTAAGGCGGACGTGGTTGAAGCGGATGAAAAAGAGGCTGGACAGCGGGCGTTGCTCAACCTTGGACATACCTTCGGTCATGCGATTGAAACCGGTATGGGCTATGGTGAATGGCTGCACGGCGAGGCAGTGGCGACCGGTATGTGTATGGCCGCGGATCTCTCCTGTCGATTGGGGTGGATGCCGCAAGCGGATTTCGATCGTACGGTTAAACTGATCGAGCGGGCCAAACTGCCGATTACACCACCCAAGGAGTTGACCCCTGAGCGCTTCCTTGAGCTTATGGCCGTTGATAAAAAGGTCATGGATGGCAAGTTAAGACTTGTTCTGATGAAAAAAATCGGCCAGTCTTTGGTTACAGACGATTTTGATCTGAAAAAACTAGAGCAAACATTACAACACTACGCTGACTGATCTCATTCATAACGGAAACAATAGTGTCTGATAACAATGAGTTCTTTTCGACCCCGGAAGTCACCGCCCATCTCGATCTGATCCGTCATCTGATCGAGAACAGCGAGCTGGTGCCGTTGGTCAGGGGTGCCGAGGGCAGTGGTAAATCACTGCTGGCCTCCCGCTTACAGGAGCTGGCGCCTGAGAACTGGATGGTCTGCCATTTTTCTGCTGAACCCACCTTGCAACCGGAACGGCTGCTGGCCTTCATCGCCCGTTGCAGCGGTCTGCCGGATATTGCCGGTGATCTGATGCAGCGCCTGGCGGATCGTTTTGAGGTGTTGAGAAAGCGCGGCAGAACGCCGGTGCTGTTGGTCGATGACGCCCAGATGCTGCCACCCACCAGTCTGATAACCCTGTTGCGGCTTTTTGAACGACAGGTTGAAGGTGATCGGCTGGTCAGTATCGTGCTGTTTGCCGATGAACAGATCGATCTGCTGCTCTCCACTCCCCAACTGCAGGTAATGACGCCGCAATCGATTCAGGCGATCGATATGCCGGTGCTGACCCGTCAGGAAGCGACAGGTTACATGGCGCACCTGCTGAAAAATGAGGGGTTGTCAGACAACTTTGCCCTCGATGAGTCCAAACTGAACCGTCTGCACAAGGAGACTGGCGGGGTGCCCGGGCCTCTGGCAAGCGCGATTCTGAATGAGGTTGGTATACAGGGAGAGGCAAAACCGGAGGCTTTGAGTGGCTACCGAAAACAGCTGCTGATGATCGGTGTGCCGGTGGTGGCGGTGATTCTATTACTGCTGCTCTTACAGGGGCCGATCAACTCCCTGTTCGAGCCGGCAGTGGAACCTCAGGCTCAACCCATGGCGAGTCAGCCGGAAAAAGAGGAGATCGTGCTGCCACCGCCGGATGCGGTCGCGCAAAATCTCGTAGCCAATGAAAACAGACCGGAAGATTCAACCGAATCCGCTGACCTGGCCGCGATGACCCCGGCGATGGATGATCAGCCGGTGGTTAATCTGTCCGAGCCGAGCCCGGCGGAAGTGAAACAAAGCGAGTTGGCCGGGCAGAGTCAGGAGCAGGTGGCTACAGTCGATCCGGTCTCCGCGGACTACTCGGCAGATGCTGCTGCCCCGACCGCTGTCGAGGAGCCTGAAGCTGAGGAGGCTGTTGAGCAACAGGCCGCGGCGGACGTTGCCGAATCGGATAAACCGGCTGAAATGGTTGTCGAGGCGGTTGAGCCCACACCATCCCCTGAAGTGGTGTTGAGCGAGCCGGCTGCTGTGCCGGATCAGGTGGCAGTAGTGGAGCAAGCGGTGGCTGACCTCACGCCAGACACGCCACCAGCCGCGGACACAGCGGTCGAGGCAGAGCCGGTTGAACCGGTTCAACCACCTGCTGCAGTTGAAGAGGTCAAAGAGGTCGCCGCAGCGCCGGCTGAGGAAGCTGCCCCAGCCACTGAAACCAAGGCCGCGAGTGATCCATTTGCCGAATCGGCCGCCTGGGTCAAGTCTCAGCCGGGGGCGAATTATACGCTGCAACTGATCGCGGTCGAGAATCTCGACTCCTTGAATCGTTATATTTCACGCAATTCTCTGGATAATCAAGCTGTTACGGTGAAAACCCTGCGCAAGGGCGCACCCTGGTATTCGCTGATCTGGGGATCCTTCCCCAACCGTGACCTGGCGCTTGCCGCGCAGAGCGATCTGCCGGCAGCGGTACGCAAGGGGGGTGTCTGGGCCCGAAGTTTTGCTTCCCTGCAGAACCTTCCTTAACTCAGCAGCTGTTCTGTTGATAAAGCAACTTCTTGATTTATAGAGCATAACCCGGCAAAAGCCGAGGTGCCCTTTAAAACCATGTTTGAAAAATGGTCTCATTTTGCCTGGACTGTATAATCTAGGGACCAGTACACGGCGGTTTAGAATTGAAAATCCGATAGGCAAACGAAAAAAGCCTTAAGCTCTGGTCTGAGACGTAATTCTCAAGTATCCTATCGAGTTCTGCGACACCGGGCGGCTTGATTATTCGCCGCCGTGAATTCCTTATTTCAGGTTATTTGCATAACCTTCGGCGCGATATAACAGTCGCCGGGGGCGGGCAAAATGAGGTTTGTGAAATGAGCCATGGTGCTTTACCACCAAAACAGGGACTCTATGATCCCGCAAATGAACATGACGCCTGTGGTGTTGGTTTTGTTGCCAACATCAAAGGGGTTAAAAGCCATCAGACCGTCCTTCAGGGACTGGAGATACTGGAGCGGCTTACCCACCGAGGCGCTGTAGGCGCTGACCCCAAGGCGGGGGACGGTGCCGGTATTCTGTTACAGATTCCGGATGCTTTTTTCCAGGCCGAGACAGGCTTCGACCTGCCGAAGAGTGGTGACTACGCCATCGGTATGGTGTTCCTGCCACAAAACAGCGACAGTCGGGCTGCAGCCGAAGAAACCATTGAGGCGATGATCGCCGCCGAGGGTCAGACACTGCTTGGCTGGCGCGAAGTGCCGGTCGACAACAAGGACCTTGGTCACAGCGTGATTCCAACCGAGCCTGTAGTAAAACAGGTATTTGTCGGATGTGGCGAAAACTGCGCTGACCAGGATGCCTTCGAACGCAAACTGTTTGTCATCCGCAAGCAGATCGAAAACAAGATCGAACAATCGGAGATGGAAGGAAGCAGTGATTTCTACTTCACCTCTTTCTCCTCCCGAACCGTTGTATACAAAGGTATGCTGCTGGCGAATCAGGTGGGTGACTACTTTACCGATCTGACCGATGAGCGGATGGTCTCGGCATTGGCCCTGGTGCATCAGCGCTTCTCCACCAATACCTTCCCGACCTGGGATCTGGCCCATCCGTTCCGCATGATCGCCCACAATGGTGAGATCAACACGCTGCGCGGCAACGTCAACTGGATGCGGGCGCGGAAGAACTCCATGGCTTCGGCGGTGCTGGGTGACGATCTGGACAAGATCTGGCCACTGATCCCGGAAGGGCAGTCGGACTCTGCCTGTTTCGATAACGCCCTGGAACTGCTGGTGGCCGGCGGCTACAGCCTTTCCCACGCCATGATGATGCTGATCCCGGAAGCCTGGGGCGGCAACAAACTGATGGATGAGCAGCGTCGCGCCTTTTATGAATACCATGCAGCGATGATGGAGCCCTGGGACGGTCCGGCGGCAGTGGCCTTCACCGACGGTCGCCAGATTGGTGCCACCCTCGACCGCAACGGCCTGCGTCCGGCCCGCTACCTGATCACCGAAGACGATATGGTGGTGATGGCCTCCGAGATGGGTGTGCTGGATATCCCGGAAGAGAAGATCGTCAAAAAATGGCGTCTGCAGCCAGGCAAGATGTTCCTCATCGACCTGGAGCAAGGCCGAATCATCGACGACGCCGAGATCAAGGCTGATCTGGCCAAAGCCAAGCCCTATCAGGACTGGCTGGACCAGACCCAGGTCCACCTGGATTCCCTGCCGGCTGATGTGGCGCCCATGGCGCCGAGCGATGAAGATCTGCTGGATGCCCAGCAGGCCTTCGGTTACAGCCAGGAGGATATCAAGTTCCTGCTCACCCCGATGGTGGTGACCGGACAGGAAGCGACCGGCTCGATGGGTGCGGACAACCCGCCTTCGGTGCTGTCGCTGAGAGCCAAGCATCTCTCCACCTACTTCAAACAGAATTTTGCCCAGGTAACCAATCCGCCGATCGATCCGATTCGTGAGGAGCTGGTGATGTCCCTGGTCAGCCTGATTGGCCCACGCCCGAATCTGCTGAATCTGGCTGATGCCGGCGCTCATATGCGGCTTGAGGTCAGCCAGCCTGTACTGACCAACGAAGACCTGGAGCGTGTCCGTCACATCGAAGACAACACCGGTGGTGTGTTCCGTACCAAGACACTGGATATCATCTATCCGGTCATGAACGGCGCCAAAGGTATGAAGCCTGCGGTGAAAGCACTCTGCGAACAGGCCGAGCAGAACGTCCGAGAGGGTTACAACATTCTGATCCTCTCCGACCGGAAAGTGGATGCGGACAATATCGCCATCCCGGCCCTGCTGGCCACCTCGGCGGTGCATCACCACCTGATCCGTAAAGGTCTGCGTACCGAGTCGGGTCTGGTGCTGGAGACCGGTGGCGCCCTGGAAGTGCACCACTTCGCCACCCTGGCGGGCTATGGCGCGGAAGCGGTCAACCCCTATCTGGCGTTCGATACCATCCAGGCTCAGCTCTCCACGCTGCCTGAAGCGCTGTCGTTCCAGGAGGCGCAGAATCGCTATATCAAAGCGATTGGCAAAGGCCTGAAGAAGGTGATGTCGAAGATGGGCATCTCCACCTACCAGTCCTACTGCGGTGCACAGATTTTCGACGCGGTCGGACTCTCCAGTCAGTTTGTGAGTGATTACTTCACCGGTACCACCACCACCATCGAGGGTGCCGGCATGAGTGAAGTGGCGGCTGAAGCGGTCAAGTGGCACGACAAGGCGTTCGGCGATCAGCAGATCTACAAGAAGCACCTCGACGTGGGTGGTGACTACGCCTACCGTCTGCGCGGCGAGGATCACAACTGGACCCCGCAGACCATCGCCAAACTGCAGCACGCGGTGCGCAGTAACGATTGGGACACCTATCAGTCCTACGCGGATGCGATCAATCAGCAAAATGAGATTCTGCTGACCCTGCGTGGTCTGTTCGAATTCAAAGGGGCGGATCAGCCGCTCTCCCTGGATGAGGTGGAACCGGCGAGCGAGATCGTCAAGCGGTTCGCTACCGGCGCCATGTCGTTCGGTTCGATCTCTTACGAGGCCCACTCGACCCTGGCCGTGGCGATGAACCGCATCGGCGGCAAGTCCAACACCGGTGAGGGTGGTGAGGAGCCGGAGCGCTTCAATCCGCTGCCCGACGGCACAAGAAACCCGGAGCGTTCCGCCATCAAGCAGGTGGCTTCCGGACGTTTCGGTGTCACCACCGAGTACCTGGTCAACGCCGACGACATCCAGATCAAGATGGCACAGGGCGCCAAGCCCGGTGAGGGCGGTCAGTTGCCTGGTCACAAGGTCAATCAGCAGATTGCCCGGGTGCGTCACTCCACACCAGGTGTGGGTCTGATCTCACCACCGCCGCATCACGACATCTACTCGATCGAGGATCTGGCTCAGCTGATCCACGATCTAAAGAACGTCAACCCGAATGCGCGGATCTCCGTGAAACTGGTCTCCGAAGTCGGGGTGGGTACCGTGGCAGCCGGGGTCTCCAAGGCCCATGCGGACCACGTCACCATCTCCGGTTACGACGGTGGCACCGGCGCCAGCCCGCTGACCTCCATCAAGCACGCAGGTTCTCCCTGGGAGATCGGCCTGGCCGAGACCCACCAGACCCTGGTGCTGAACAAGCTGCGCGGCCGTATCGCGGTACAGGCTGACGGCGGTATGCGTACCGGCCGGGATGTGGTCATCGCCGCCCTGCTGGGTGCGGATGAGATCGGCTTCGCCACCGCGCCGCTGATTGCGGAAGGGTGTCTGATGATGCGCAAGTGTCACCTCAACACCTGTCCGGTGGGTATCGCCACCCAGGATCCTGAGTTGCGCAAGCGCTTCACCGGTACCCCGGATCATGTGGTCAACTTCTTCTTCTTCGTAGCCGAAGAGGCGCGCCGCCTGATGGCCGAGCTGGGTTTCAGGACCTGGAGCGAAATGGTTGGTCAGAGCGATTGTCTCGATATGCGTAAAGCGATCAACCACTGGAAGGCCAAAGGGCTCGACTACAGCCGACTGCTGAAGAAGCCTGAAGCGACCGACGATGTGGCGATCTACAACTGCGAAGGTCAGGACCACGGGCTGGACAAGGCGATCGATCACGAGTTGATCAAGCAGGCCCAACCGGCCATCGAGTCCGGGCAGCCGGTGAAGATCGATATCGATATTCACAACTACAACCGTACCTTCGGCACCATGCTCTCCGGCCGGGTTGCCGAGAAGCATGGCCATGCGGGTCTGACCGATGACACCATCTACATCAAGGCCAAGGGTACCGCGGGACAATCCTTCGGCGCCTGGGTGGGCAAAGGCATCACCATCGAGCTGGCCGGTGAAGGTAACGACTATGTGGGTAAAGGTCTCTCAGGCGGCCGCCTGGTGATCTATCCGCCAGAAGAGTCGGCGATCGGCAAAGCGGAAGAGAACATCATCGTGGGCAACACCGTACTCTACGGCGCTATCGGCGGTGAGTGCTATTTCCGCGGTGTGGGTGGCGAACGTTTCGGCGTGCGTAACTCCGGTGCCACCGCAGTCATCGAAGGCGTGGGCGATCACGGTTGTGAGTACATGACCGGCGGTATCGTGGTCTGTCTCGGCCCAACCGGTCGTAACTTTGCCGCGGGTATGTCCGGCGGTATTGCTTATGTGCTGGATGAGGTCGGCGATTTTGGTGATCGTTGCAACATGGCTCAGGTCGAGCTGGAACCGATCGAGGAAGAGGATCAGGCGCTGGAAGCACTGGATCACCAGGGTGGTGATCTGGAGAGCCACGGCATGGTCGACCTCAGCCACGATATGACCCGCTTCGATGCGCTGCGTCTGAAGCAGCTGATCGAACGTCACCACCACTACACCAACTCGGATGTGGCGAAGAACATTCTGGATAACTGGGAGACCATGTTACCGAAGTTCGTCAAGGTCATGCCGGTCGAGTATCGGCGTGCGCTGAAAGAGATGCAGGCAAAGAAGCGTGGTAGTTCAGCTGCCAGCCATGGGAGTCACTAAGCATGGGTAAGCCAACTGGATTCAAAGAGATCGATCGTCAGGACCGGACCTATGCACCGGTGTCGGACCGGATCACCCACTACCAAGAGTTCGTCATCCCGCTGACCGACGAGAATGTCAGCCAGCAGGGTGCGCGCTGTATGGATTGCGGCATACCCTTCTGTCATCAGGGCTGCCCGGTGAACAACATCATTCCCGACTGGAACGATCTGGTCTACAAGGGCGACTGGCAGGCGGCCATCGATGTGCTGCATACCACCAACAACTTTCCCGAGTTCACCGGTCGTATCTGTCCGGCGCCTTGTGAAGCCGCCTGCACCCTGAACCTGGAAGATACCCCGGTCACCATCAAGACCATCGAATACAGCATCATCGAAAAGGCCTGGAGCGAAGGCTGGGTGAAACCGCAGATTGCCGACCATAAGAGCGGCAAACGGGTTGCCGTGGTCGGCTCCGGACCCGCCGGCATGGCGGCCGCCCAACAGCTCGCCAGGGCAGGGCATAGTGTGGTGCTGTACGAAAAGCAGAACCGCATTGGTGGTCTGTTGCGCTACGGCATTCCCGATTTTAAGCTGGATAAAAAGATCATCGACCGCCGCATGGCGCAGATGCGCACCGAAGGTGTCGAGTTCAAGACCAGCACCCACATCGGTGTGGATCTGCCCGGACGCCAGCTGCTGGACGATTTCGATGCGGTGGTACTCTCCGGTGGTTCAGAAAAGCCTCGCGATCTGCCGATCCCCGGCCGTGAGCTGAAAGGCGTCCACTTCGCCATGGATTTTCTGCGCAGCAACAGCCACAGAGTGCAGGGCGACCATGTGGAGGATTTCATCTCCGCAGAAGGCAAACACGTGGTGGTGATCGGCGGTGGTGATACCGGTTCCGACTGTATCGGCACCTCGAACCGTCATGGCGCAGCCTCGGTCACCCAACTGGAGATACTGCCCCAACCTCCGGAAAAAGAGGAGAAGGGCACCACCTGGCCCGATTGGCCCAACAAGATGCGCACCTCCAGCTCCCAGGAAGAGGGTTGCGATCGGATGTGGCAGATCGCCACCAAGCGATTCATCGATGACGGGCAGGGCAACCTGGCCGGTGTCGAGTGCATCAAGGTCGAGTGGGAGAAGGATTCAGCCGGCAACTGGAAGATGAGCGAAGTGGACGGTTCGGAGTTCGAACTGAAAGCGGACCTGGTCACCCTCGCTATGGGCTTTGTCCATCCGGTGCATGAAGGCCTGCTGGAAGAGCTGGGCGTGGAACTCGATAACCGGGGCAATGTAAAAGCGGCCACCGAAGGTGGAACTGCCTACAAGAGTTCCATCGACGGCGTATTCACCGCCGGCGACATGCGTCGCGGTCAGTCTCTGGTGGTCTGGGCCATCCGGGAGGGTCGTCAGTGTGCACGGGCAGTTGACGAGTACCTGATGGGAACCACTGACCTGCCATTGTGGTAAAACTTCATCGGCCCGGGTACTCAACCCGGGCCGTTTTCGCTGATTGAGCATTCCCGTCGATACAGCTGATATCCAGATCAGCGACAACCCTGTCTCAGATACCCTGATATTCCCTAATTCAACATTACGCATTCGCAGATTGCGCTAAGTGTTATGAATGGAAGGAACCTGCCATGCTGATACGTGAAGCGACCGAAGCGGATTTTGAGTCGATCTGGCCAATCTTCAAAGAGATAGCCTCCGCTGGTGACACCTACGCCTACCCAACCGATACCAGTAAAAGCGAAGGGAAGAGGCTCTGGATGGATCTGCCAAGAAAGACCTATGTCGTGGTGGAAGATGAGAAAATCGTAGGCACCTATTACATCAAAACCAATCAGGCCGGGCCGGGCAGTCATGTCTGTAATTGCGGTTATATGGTGCCATCCTCATCCAGAGGAAAAGGTCTGGCTACCGCCATGTGCGAACATTCGCAAAAAATAGCCCGCGAAATGGGCTACAAAGCCATGCAGTTTAATTTTGTAGCGTCAACCAACGAAGGTGCCGTGCGTCTGTGGCAGAAGCTCGGTTTTGACATTGTAGGACGCCTGCCGGAAGCGTTTAAACCTCCAGTCAAAGGTTATGTTGATGCTCTGGTCATGTACAAATGGTTTTTATCCGAGAAGCAACTTAGGCGCCCGCTGAGGTGACAGAATGGACTCTTCGTTTCCTCAAGCAATGCCAAAGGAATATATAGTTCTGAGGTGATGTTTTCCATGAGAGCTTGCCTTTCATGACTAATTGTTCTAGAAATGAAGCAACGTTAGATTCAGAGCAATCACAGGGATGCTTCTCTTTATGGAGATAGAGAAATCGATTGAACCAACCGAAATAGTCACGCTCGCTGTTCACCAACTTGCCGGGAAAACAGAACAAATCAAAAGGTTCTCGGCTCAAGCCAGGGAATCTATTTCCCGGGATGTTGTTCACGACATCCTCAGAGTTATCCAATATTCTAATAGTTCGCAGGCTTGCGAGAATAGGCGACTACAATACAAAGGTCACGTTGGACTAAATCGCACTGCCACTTCGGTTGCTACCAATCGTTTAAAGTTGATTGCGGTTAAAAACTCTACCTACATCGACCTGGCATTGAAGCAGCCAGTCGGAGAGTCTGGTATCTCCAGTAAATTAATTGAACGACCTCCTGTGGGACAAAAACCATATGAAAACCCAATCGGGAGTAGGAAAGTCTTTTTATAGACTGTTCAATAAGTTGGCAGTAGTTATGCCTGGTATTGTCAGGAAGAAGGTAAAGAAGTGGTGCGTCATAACGCAATACATGTGCCGGCGTCATAATACATTTTATGAGCCGTCCACATACTCAACTGTTAGGTTTTCATCAATCAATAGAGTCATTACATGAATTCCGAAAAATGCGATATGAATGTACACGAACCGGGGCATGATCTGCATTTAGAGCACGAAGACCCGACAATTCGATTTTTACATCGAATCATTCGGCTAGCTGTTAAGGTCCTCGCTGTCCTTATGGTTATTGTAATTGTTTGGGGAATCGGTGATGTAATTTATGTCTTGTATCAGAGGCTCACGGAGCCACCTTTTCTGCTGCTTCAAATTAACGATATCCTTGCAACATTCGGTGCTTTTCTAGCGGTACTCATTGCAATAGAAATATTTATTAATATCAGCATGTATTTAAGCACGAATGTAATTCCTGTGCGGCTTGTAATTGCAACCGCATTAATGGCAATTGCCCGTAAAGTTATAATTTTTGATTACGACAATATCACGCCTCCATTTATTTATGGTACAGCAGCAGTCGTTTTAGCGCTTGGCATAACTTATTGGTTAATTACCAAGAAATCCAAAGAGGGAACAATCTCTTAACACTGCACCTTATTTATTGAATAGTGTACCTACAGAGTTCAAATTTAGGTCAATACAATGAAGAGATTCAAAGACATACTTTGCACAATAGAGCCTGAAAAAGGATGCAAACTAGCACTCGAGCGTGCTGTTACGCTAGCAGAGAACAATCAGGCCAACGTTACAGTCATTACTGTGGCTCCCTCAATCAGTGCCGGTATCGGCATGCCTGAGGGTGGACCTATCTCTACCGATCTTCAGGCTTCAACAGTAGCCAGTCATAAACAAGAACTGGAAAATCTCGTCGAACCTTATCGTCAGCGCATCAAGATCGAAACCAGAGTGTTGATAGGCATGCCCTTTCTTGAAATCACCCGTGAGGTATTACGCAATGCGCATGACCTGGTGATCAAATGTCCTGAATCGCTGGACTGGCTGGACCGTTTATTTTCTAGTGACGATAAACACCTGCTGCGCAAGTGTCCGTGTCCTGTCTGGATGGTCCGGCCGCAGACCGGGGAATCTTTTGATCAAATCTTAGCGGCCGTCGACGTGGACGATAGCTATCCAACAAAAGAATTGAAGACGCGTCAGGCACTGAACGAGATGGTCATTGAATTGGCAAGTTCTCTTGCCGTGTCGGAGTTCGCTGAATTGCATGTCGTGCATGCCTGGGAGGCGATAGGTGAGGGCATAATGCGTCATGGCGCATTCATGCAACGACCTGAAAATGAGGTCAACGCGTATGTCGAACAGGTTTGCCGACATCATACACAACTCGTAGATACGCTCATTCAAAAGGTAAGTGCTAAATTGGGCAAGGACGCGGCAGAATACCTTAAACCCCAGTTACACATGCCAAAGGGATCAGCGCGGAAAGTGATCCCAGAGCTTGCCAAGGAGCTTCAGGTGGATTGTATTGTTATGGGTACGGTGGCGCGCACCGGTGTTCCCGGATTGTTTATGGGTAACACAGCGGAAAGCATTCTCGATCAACTCGAATGCTCAGTGCTTGCGATCAAACCACCTGGCTTTGTCACCCCGGTTACTTTAGAAGAGTGAGTGAACTATAAACCTAACAATCGCGTCAACCATGACAGGCAAAAGCATTGCTCGTTCCTCGCAATGTATTTGCCTGCATGTTACGCGGAGCGTTATGTGAATGGAATACTCCATGATGAAGAGTGAGGTACAAGAAAAATTTGATCGCTATCCAGAGCACATTATTCCGCTAATGTTTCAGTTGAGGGATCTTATGTTCAGTGTGGCGGAAAGTCAGAATTTGGGGGAAGTCGAGGAAACGCTGAAATGGGGAGAGCCAAGTTACCTGGTCAAGAATGGCAGTGCTGTTCGAATGGATTGGAAGCCCAAAAGTCCAGGTCAATATTATCTGTTCTTTCATTGCCAAACCAAGCTTGTCGATACTTTCCGTGAGTTATACTCGAGTTCCCTAGTATTCCAAGGCAATCGCGCTATCGTACTCAACGTGAATAGGAAATTGCCAGAAAGCGTTATTCGGCATTGCATAGAGCTGGCTTTTAGGTATAAAACCGTTAAGCATTTACCTTTGTTAGGTGCCTGAATGAAAGATTCACATAACAGACACATCATATCCGCTCTCTTCGGTCGCCCGACGTTCCTGGCGTCGCGCCGTTTATGTGGCCGTTATGCGTATAAGAGGTAATGAGTAAAAGTGGATTTTTATAACGATCCTGAAAGAGTAGATGAATACGAGAAGATGTGTGATGAGTACGATGGCTCAGATTTATACACAATTCTAGAAAAACATCTCGCCGAGGGAAATACGCTATTAGAATTGGGCAGTGGGCCGGGAAATGATTTAAATTATTTGAGAAATAGGTTTAATGTTTCAGGGTCCGATCTCTCTGATGAGTTTATCTCCAGGTTCAAAAGCAAGTATGGAAGTACTCCTTTTCTTAAACTAGATGCAGTCACTATCGATACAAAAGAGAAGTATGACTGTGTCTTTTTCAATAAAGTCCTACATCACCTAGAGAAAGATAATCTCGAAAAATCATTTAAACGCCAGAAGCAAGTTATTAAGTCAAATGGTCTGTTCGCACACACATTTTGGCTCGGCGATAAAGTGTTTACGATGGAAGATATGCTGTTTGTCTTCTACGATAAAGATTCCGCGGATTCAATTTCGAGGTGCATAACGGTTTATGCAGCTTGCGCAGCCAGATGATTATGCATCAATTGTGCTGGCGTTTTGAAGCCAAGCGTCTTTC
>NAUB01000025.1 GCA_003676145.1 gamma proteobacterium symbiont of Stewartia floridana
ATTCGCTCATGTAGAATGACTACACGACGCTCATTCTGCCTTGCTGGACACAAAAACAGATCCAGCAGGGCGTATTGGATTAGTGTTAACAGGCCCTAAGCATTTTCCAGCGCTCTCTTTTCAGGAGGGCGCTGATAACCCTGAAAACGATTAACTGAGCCTACTGAGTCGTCGGCTTGAAAACTTAGGTGTTCTGCTCACTTCTCTCCGGCAGCGCGGTCATTGCCTCTCCGTTCACCCGAATGCTGTCGGGGCCCATCAGATAGAGATAACTGCCCATCAGGGTTTCTGGAAGTGGATGGGAGAGGGGATTCTCACCCGGATAGGCCCAGGCCCTCAATGAGGTGCGTGTTGGACAGGGGGCGATACTGTTGACTCTGATGTGACTGTTTTCAAGCTCGTCTGCCAGGGTTTGCATCAAACCCTCGATGCCGAATTTCGATACACCGTAGGCACCCCAGTAGGCTTTGCCTTTTCTTCCCCGCTCGTCCGAGGTGAACAGAATCGATGCATCTTCCGCTTTTCGCAGCAGCGGCAAACAGGCCTGTGTGAGTAGAAAAGGGGCGGTCAAATTGACCTGGATGACTTTCTGCCAGGTCTCGAAATCATAGTCATCGATACGACTGAGCAATGCCAGTTGTGCCGCATTGTGCAGCAGCCCATGCAGTACACCGAACTCCTCGTAGAGACTCTCGCCCAGCGCATAGTAGTCATTGGCGGGCGCCTTCTCCAGATCGAATGAGATCATCGCCGGGGTTGGGCCACCGGCAGATTCGATGGCGTCATAGGTCTCCTCGAGACGACCCTCGTGTCGACCCAGCAGAATGATCGTAGCGCCATGTTCGGCGAAGGCTCTGGCGGCTGCCTGGCCGATCCCGCTACCGGCACCGGTGACCAGGATATTGCGCTCTTTGAGGAGTGTTTTCGAGGGTTGGTAATTGTGCATGCTTCAGGGCCTGTTATCACGAATCCGATTTCGGGAGTGGCATTATAGCGAGCATGCCATGGATTATGACATTGATATTACTCATGTGAGGTATCACCGGTTATTCATGCAGTCGGCTTACAGCCAATCCAGTATCTGCACGGGGTGGTCGATCTGGCCATCCGCCTGCCAGGTTTCCGGCTTGTCGGTGTCGCCCAGGTAGCCGAACATGGCGATCAATGTCCGGGTTCCCGCATTGCGCCCGGCTTCGATATCCCGCTGGGCATCGCCGATATAGAGTGTGCGCTCAGGGCTGGCATCCGACTCTCTGCAGGCCTGAAGAATCGGTTCCGGATGGGGTTTGGCGTAGGCAGTTGTGTCACCGCTGATAATCGCTGAGGCACGCTGCTGCAGACCGAGTCTTTGCATCAGAGGATCCGTCAGTCTGGCCGGCTTGTTGGTGACTATGCCCCAGCGAATTGCCTGTGATTCCAAATCGTCCAACAGCTCAAGCATGCCTTCAAAGGGTTGTGTCTGCAGGGCAATATTCTGCAGATAGAGGTCGAGAAACTCCTTTTGCAGGGCACTGAAATCCGCGTGCTCGGGGTCGATACCGAAGCCCACCTGCAACATCGCCCGACTGCCGTGAGAGACTGATGGGCGCAGTCGTTGAAACGATACAGGCTCTCTGCCATGACGCTCCAGCTGCAGGTTGAGTGCATAGTGAAGATCCTGGGCGGTGTCCGCAAATGTGCCGTCCAGATCGAACAGCACACATTCAGTATGATTCGACTTGATGGCTCTAACCCTGCTTGATCGTGGCAACCATATAATTGACATCCACATCGTCACCCAGTCGATAGTGTTGTGTCAGTGGGTTGTAGCTGAGTCCTTTGATATCCGTGCTGTCCAATCCGGCTTCTCTGATCCAGGCGTTGAGTTCCGATGGGCGGATGAACTTGGCATAGTCATGTGTCCCCTTGGGTAACATTTGCAGCAGGTATTCGGCGCCGATGATGGCAAACAGATAGGATTTGGGGTTTCGGTTGATGGTGGAAAAGAACAGTTGGCCACCAGGTCTGACCAGTTTGGCGCAGGCAGCGACAACCGAGGCTGGGTCAGGAACATGTTCCAGCATCTCCATGCAGGTGACCAGATCGAAAGAGGCGGGACGCTCTTCGGCGAGACGTTCCACCGGGATACGCTCGTAGTTGACCTCGAGCCCAGATTCCAGCAGATGCAGTCGTGCTACCTGCAGGGGTGCTTCACCCATATCGATTCCGGTTACCTTGGCACCGCTGGCTGCCAGGCTCTCGGAGAGGATACCGCCACCGCAACCCACATCCAGAACCTCTTTGCCTTCGAGTGAGGTGAATTCCTTGATATAGCCGAGTCGCAGCGGATTGATTTCATGCAACGGCTTGAATTCACTGTGGGGGTCCCACCAGCGTGAGGCGAGCTCCTCAAACTTACTGACTTCCGAGTGATCGACGTTGATCTGTTCCTGGTTCATGAATCTTCGATTAGGCCTGGTTGTGATGTTCTGGTTAGGTTACACATCAAAGGTTGGATTTACGAGTCCTGCTGAGCCGAATCCGAGGCGGCGATACGTTCCGCCCAGGATGCTGCCTGCTTGATGAGTTGGGGCTGATTAAGGGTGGTCAGGGTGTGATTGTTGACCAGTTGTTGTCCGGCAACCCAGACATGACAGACCTGCTCCCGCCCGGCGGCATAGACCAGCTGGGAGATCGGGTGGTAGATCGGCTGACTCGCCAGCCTGGTCAGGTCGACACTGATCAGGTCGGCGGATTTGCCGATCTCCAGGGACCCGGTGATCTCTTGTAATCCCAATGCCCTGGCACCATTGATGGTGGCCATTGAAAGTGCCTTGGCGGCCGGTACGGCACTGGCATCGACGGCAACCCCTTTGGCAAGCAGCGCCGCGGTACGCATCTCACTGAACATGTCCAGGTCGTTATTGCTGGCAGCCCCATCGGTACCCAGGGCGATATTGATGTCGGACTTGATCATCTCTGCAACCGGGCAGAAACCACTGGCCAGTTTCAGATTGGATTCGGGGCAGTGCACCACGTGGGCGCCGCTCGAGGCAAACAACTCGATCTCCCGGGGCTCAAGGTGGGTCATGTGTACCGCAGCCAGCGCGGGCGACAGAAGCCCAAGTTCGTTGAGCCGCTGCATCGGCCGGTTGCCGTGCTGCTGCTGTCCCTGGAGGATCTCATCCTGTGTCTCATGCAGGTGCATATGAATGGGGATTTCCAGTTCATCGGCAAGCACCGCAATGCGTTTCAGCACCGGGTCACCCACTGAATAGGGGGCGTGGGGTGCAAAAGCACTATGGATTCTGGCGTTGTTGCGGAACTGATCGTGTACCTCCAGCCCCTTGTGAATGTACTCATCCCCATCCGCCGCCCAGGCGGATGGGAAATCGATGGCGATCAATCCAAGCACGGCGCGTATGCCCGCATGGTCCGCAACGCGACCGGTGATATCGGGAAAGAAGTACATATCATTGAAGCAGGTGGTGCCACTCAACAGCATTTCCGCGATCGCCAGCTGGGACCCGTCATGAATGAACTCTTCGTTGACCCACTGTGCTTCGGCAGGCCAGATATGCTCATTCAGCCAGGTCATCAACGGCAGATCGTCCGCAAGGCCTCTCAACAGGCTCATCGATGCATGGGTGTGGGCATTGATCAGGCCGGGAATCAGTGCCTGACCGGGAAGATCGACGGTCTGCAGGGCATCGAGTTCCGACTCTGCCTGACTACGCGGCAGAATATGCTCGATTCGTCCTCCATTGACGGCCAGACTGTGATGCGTGAGCACCTGATTTTCCGGTACCACCGGGATGATCCATTCCGCATGGATCAGAAGATCAACCTGTTGGGGCATTGTTTTGCTTCATGTTTGTGAATGGAGTTCAAACTGTCAGCCGGATGTTGCCTTCCGGTCATGCAGAGCATGGCATGTTAAAGCGGAAAGTTGCAATGCCTGTGAAGTGGGTCTGGTCATTCTCGAGTGTCAAATAGCACCACCGGGAAGGTACATAAGGGAGGCATCAGGAGTACCCTTACGCCGCGATTCATATCTTGATAAAGGGCATTCTTGAAGCCCTGAGCCTAACCTATTAAGGTGCCGGGTTGATAAAACATAAAGACAGGTAGCGTTTGAACATGCAATCACGATTCGATCCTGAACAGGTTACCGCCGATGACGCCATCGTCTGGCATGAAAGCAAACTCTTTCTGCTGGACCAGAGGGTACTGCCGCAGCAGGTGACATTTGTTGAATTGAATAGCGCCACAGAGACCGCCAATGCGATTACCGAGATGGTGGTTCGAGGTGCTCCGGCAATCGGTGTCACAGCCGCCTACGGGATGGTTCTGGCGGCCCGGGCGGCGTATCAGGCCGAAACGGATCGATGGCGTTCCAGGATTCGTGCTGAAGTGGATCTGTTGCGCCGCTCCAGACCGACAGCGGTGAATCTGTTTTGGGCGATCGAGAGAATGGAGCACTTGATGGGAGCGCTTGCTGATCAGGATGATCCCACTGAACGGCTCTTGGCTGAGGCCAAGGCGATCCACCAGGAGGATATCACGGCCAACAGAACCATGGGCGATCTTGGGGCTGACTTGATCGCAGCAGGCTCCAAAGTCATCACCCACTGCAATGCGGGTGCCTTGGCGACCGGTGGATATGGCACTGCCCTGGGGGTTATTCGCTCAGCCTTCAAGAATGGCAAACTGGCCGGGGTCTATGCGGATGAGACCCGCCCCTGGCTGCAAGGGGCAAGATTGACCGCCTGGGAGTTGCTGCAGGACAGGATTCCCGTGACCCTGCTTGCGGACGGGGCGGCGGCCAGTCTGATGCGGCAGGGGGAGGTCGACTGGGTGGTTGTCGGCTCCGACAGGATAGCCGCCAACGGTGATGTGGCGAACAAGATCGGTACCTATCATCTGGCCGTGGCGGCAAAGCATCACCAGCTGAAAGTGATGGTGGTGGCGCCCACGTCGACCATCGATATGTCACTGCCATCCGGCACCGAGATTCCGATTGAGGTGAGGGATGGTGCGGAGATCGAAAGCTGTGGCAGTAAACGGGTCGCCGCGGACGGTGCACAGGTGTGGAATCCGGTGTTTGATGTCACGCCAGCCGGGATGGTGGATGCGATTGTCACGGAGAAGGGGGTTGTTCACGCGCCAAATGAAGAAAAGATGCGAAAATTGATGATAAATTGACCTGAGAGGCTCTTAAAACGGATTTCAGGCGTTTTTTATACAACACAGTATCGGGGGACTATGGTACACTGTGCTTTTTTCTGACGCCCCACAGAGCTTTCAGACGGCAAATGGCCAATTGGCTGCCGGCGAGCCGGGCAATATTAAGGAAGCCAGCCTTAACTCATGACAGAATTCGCGAAAGAAGTACTTCCCGTCAATCTCGAAGACGAGATGCAGCAATCCTATCTGGCCTACGCCATGAGCGTGATCGTAGGCAGAGCCCTCCCAGATGTCCGCGACGGATTGAAACCCGTACATCGTCGTGTGCTCTACGCGATGAATGAGTTGGGCAACGACTGGAATAAACCCTATAAGAAGTCAGCCCGTATCGTCGGTGATGTGATCGGTAAATATCACCCCCATGGTGATACAGCGGTCTACGACACCATCGTACGTATGGCGCAGCCGTTCTCGATGCGCTACATGCTGATCGACGGGCAGGGTAACTTCGGTTCGGTGGATGGTGATTCTCCGGCTGCCATGCGTTACACCGAAGTGCGTATGGCGCGTATCGCCCATACCATGCTCGACGATCTCGATAAGGAGACCGTGGATTTCATCGCCAACTACGATGAGACCGAGCATGAACCTTCCGTACTGCCGGCGCGGATCCCCAATCTGCTGGTGAATGGCTCAGCAGGCATCGCGGTCGGCATGGCAACCAATGTCCCGCCACACAATCTGACCGAGGTGATCAATGCCTGCGTGGCAGTGATCGACAATCCCGATATCTCCATCGATCAGCTGATGGACCATCTGCCGGGCCCGGATTTCCCAACTGCCGGATTGATCAATGGCGCGAGCGGTATCCATGAGGCCTACCATACCGGGCGCGGACGTATCTATATGCGGGCCCGCAGTGAAATCGAAACCGACGAGAGTAATGGCAAACAGACCATCATCGTCAATGAACTGCCGTACCAGATCAATAAAGCCAGACTGATCGAGAAGATCGCCGAGCTGGTCAAAGACAAGCGTATCGAGGGGATCACGGAGCTGCGTGACGAGTCCGATAAGGACGGCATGCGCATCGTCATCGAACTGCGTCGGGGTGAAGTGGCCGAGGTGGTGCTCAACAACCTCTATCAGCAGACGGCCATGCAGAGTGTCTTCGGCATCAACATGGTTGCCCTGGTGGATGGCCGGCCGAGACTGCTCAACCTCAAACAGCTGCTGGAGTTCTTTATCCGTCACCGCCGTGAGGTGGTGACCCGCAGAACGCTCTATGAACTGCGTAAAGCAAGAGACCGGGCCCATGTGCTGGAAGGCCTGGCTGTGGCGTTGGCGAACATCGATGAAGTGATCCAGCTGATCAAGCAGGCAGCCAGCCCGGCAGAGGCGAAAAAGGGGCTGTTGGCTCAATGCTGGCAGTCCGGTGCTGTTGAAGCGATGCTGGAACGCGCCGGCGCCGCCTCGACCCGTCCGGAAGAGTTAACCGATGAGTTTGGCCTGACGGAAGCAGGCTACCGTCTGACGGAAGTCCAGGCGCAAGCCATTCTGGAACTGCGACTGCATCGTCTGACCGGTCTCGAACAGGATAAGATCATCAAGGAGTATGAGGATCTGCTGGAGAAGATCGCCGACCTGCTCGACATTCTCGGCAATCCCGATCGTCTGATGCAGGTGATCCGCGATGAGTTGATCGAGATTATCGAACAGTATGGCGACGAGCGTCGTACTGAGATTATCCAGACCCGTCTGGATCTGACGCTTGAGGATCTGATCACCGAAGAGGATGTGGTGGTAACGCTCTCTCATGCCGGTTATGCCAAGGCCCAACCGGTGAGTACCTATCAGGCTCAGAGACGGGGCGGCAAGGGTAAAGTGGCAACCGCCACCAAGGATGAGGATTTTGTCGATAAGCTGTTTGTCGCCAGTACCCACGATACCATTCTCTGCTTCTCCAACATGGGCAAGGTCTACTGGCTGAAAGTCTACGAACTGCCCCAGGCAGGCCGCAATGCCCGTGGTAAGCCGATCGTCAATCTGTTACCGCTGGAGAGTGAGGAGCAGATCAACGCCATTCTGCCGGTAAGAGATTATCAGGAAGATCGCTATGTCTTCATGGCCACCAGTTCCGGCACGGTCAAGAAAACCTCGCTGGAAGCATTCTCCCGACCCAGGGCAAACGGCATCATCGCCGTTGATCTGAGAGATGGGGATAAGCTGGTCGGGGTCTCGGTAACCGATGGTGAACAGGACATCATGCTCTTCAGCAGCAGCGGTAAAGCGGTGCGTTTCTCTGAGGCCAACGTACGACCGATGGGGCGTACGGCCTGTGGTGTGCGCGGTATACGTCTGGAAGCAGAACACAAGCTGGTATCGCTGATCGTCGCCTCGGAAGGTGACGTTCTGACCGTCACTGAAAATGGTTACGGCAAACGTACTGCCATCGAGGAGTATCCGATACACGGTCGAGGTGGCCAGGGTGTTATCTCGATCCAGACATCGGATCGTAACGGTAATGTGGTCGGCGCAGTTCAGGTCACCGATGAGGACGAGGTGATGATGATCACTGATGGGGGAACCCTGGTACGCAACCGGGTCGCGGAAGTCTCTCAAATGGGTCGCAACACGCAAGGTGTGATCATGATCAGGCTCAGTAACGAAGAGAAGCTGATCGGTATCGAGCGGGTTGAAAATCTGGATGGCGAAACCGATGACGAGGCGGACGGGGATGAGTCCAGCCAGGACGCGGACGAGTAATCGGATATTTCATTTTACGTAAATTAAGGCTCGGGAGGTCCCACTCCCGAGCCTGTTCTTCATAGCAAACTTGAGAGGCCAAGATGTCACGAGTCTTTAATTTCAGCGCCGGACCGGCGATGTTGCCGGAAGCGGTTCTACAGCAGGCACAGGAAGAGATGCTGGATTGGCATGGCGCTGGTATGTCGGTGATGGAGATGAGTCACCGGGGTAAGGAGTTTATGTCGATCGCTGAGCAGGCCGAGGCGGATCTGCGCAGTCTGTTGAACGTACCGGACAACTACAAAGTGCTGTTCCTGCAGGGCGGCGCCTCCAGTCAGTTTGCAATGATTCCGATGAATCTGGCCAGCGGAAAACGCCGAGTGGATTACATCAACACCGGCTCCTGGTCGAAAAAGGCGATCGCCGAGGCGAAGCGCTTTGCTGATGTGAATATCGCTGCCAGCACCGAAGATTCCAAGTTCACCACCACCCCCGCACAGTCCGAACTGCAACTCAGTGGTGATGCCGCCTATGTGCACTACACACCCAATGAGACCATTCAGGGTGTTGAGTTTCCCTACCTACCGGAGACCGGCGGTGTACCGTTGATCGCCGACTTTTCCTCAACCATTCTCTCCAGACCGATCGATGTTTCCAGCTACGGCATCATCTATGCGGGTGCGCAGAAGAACATCGGCCCGGCCGGTTTGACTCTGGTCATCATTCGTGAGGATCTGATTGGCCACGCGGCGGAAGAGACTCCGGTGATGTTTCAATACGCCACCCACAATGACAATGGCTCGATGTACAACACACCGCCTACCTATGGCTGGTATCTGGCCGGACTGGTCTTCAAATGGTTGCGGGATCGAGGTGGTCTGGAAGCCATGGCGGAAGTGAATCAGCGTAAATCGGCGGCGCTCTACAGTGCCATCGATAACTCGGACTTCTACGCCAATCCGGTGACACCGGAGAGTCGCTCCTGGATGAATGTGCCATTCACATTGGCGAATGCCGATCTGGACAGCAAGTTTCTTGAAGGCGCCAGTGCCGAGGGACTCAAGACTCTGAAAGGGCACCGCTCTGTGGGCGGTATGCGGGCCAGTATCTATAACGCAATGCCCGAGGAGGGTGTACAGGCATTGATTGACTATATGGCTGAATTTGAACGGGTGAACGGTTAATCCATCCGTACACATCCTGTGTATGCAAACGTTATCCATAACCCGAAAGCCCAGCGATCAATTGAGCTGAGCGAATCAGAAACAAGAGAGACAGTATGTATAAAATCTTGACCCTGAATAATATATCCGTGGCCGGTTTGGATCGTCTGCCACGGGACAGTTATGAAGTTGCCTCTGAAGTCAGTCATCCGGATGCAATACTGTTGCGCTCCTACAAGATGCATGACATGGAGGTTCCACCCACAGTGCAGGCTATTGGGCGTGCAGGTGCAGGTGTCAACAACATTCCTGTGGCTGACATGACGAGCAAGGGTATTCCTGTCTTCAATGCGCCGGGTGCCAATGCGAATGCGGTAAAGGAGCTGGTATTGGCCGGTGCCCTGCTGGCGGCAAGGAATCTGGGACAAGCCTGGCGCTTCGCCACCGACCTCGATGGCAGCGACCCGGAGGTTTCGAAACAGGTTGAGTCGGGTAAAAAGGATTTCGTCGGTTTTGAGCTGCCTGGCCGTACCATGGGTGTTATCGGTTTGGGAGCGATCGGTGTCAAAGTGGCCAATGCCTGCCGTGCATTGGGTATGAATGTGATTGGCTACGACCCAACCATCACCGTACAAAGCGCCTGGAAGCTGGCCTCAGAGGTGGAACAGGCACTCAGTGTCGATGATCTGTTGTCCAAATCTGACTTTGTAACCTTTCATGTGCCCCTCACCGATGCCACAGCCGACATGATCAATGCGGATCGGCTTAAACTGATGAAGCCGGGATCGGTTCTGCTCAATTTCGCCCGCAACGGCATCATCAATGACCAGGCGGCGGTTGAGGCTCTGGATAGCGGTCATCTCTATGCCTATGTCTGTGACTTCCCAAATAACCTGCTCAAGGGGCACCCCCGGGTGATCACGCTTCCCCACTTGGGGGCGTCGACCAAGGAGGCGGAAGACAACTGTGCGATTATGGTGGCAGACCAGGTCAAGGACTATCTTGAAAATGGCAATATCACCAACTCGGTCAATTTTCCAAGCATCAATCTGCCAAGAAACGGTGGTCATCGCATCGCGGTCGTGAATAATAATGTTCCCAACATGGTAGGCCAGATCTCCACCGACCTTGCCAATGAGGGACTGAATATTCTCGATATGCTGAACAAGTCCCGCGACGATGTGGCGGTGACCCTGCTGGATGTGGATCAGAAACCGAGTGAGCAACTGATCGAAACCCTCTCTACCATCGAAGGAGTCCTGTCCGTCCGCTCCTTGAACGGCAGCACCAACTGACCTCAGGGTTTTTGCATGAACGATGATGCCAAGCTGAAAAGCATACGCCAGCGAATCGATGAGATCGATTCACAGCTGCAAGCACTGATCAACGAACGTGCTGAAGCGGCACAGGAAGTGGCACGCATCAAGTTGAGCGCCAATCCAGAGGCGGAGTTTTATCGGCCTGAACGTGAGGCTGAGGTACTACGCAAGGTCAAGGAACGAAACCAGGGTCCTTTGGAGAGTGAAGAGGTTGCGCGTCTGTTCCGGGAGATCATGTCCGCCTGCCTGGCACTGGAAAAGCCTCTGAATGTGGCATTTCTTGGGCCTGACGGAACCTTTACCCAGGCAGCAGCCTTGAAACAGTTCGGTCATTCGGTAAGAACCCATTCGCTGAATTCGATCGGGGATATCTTTCGTGATGTGGAAGCAGGAGCCTGCCAATACGGCGTTGTTCCGGTGGAGAACTCCACGGAAGGTGTGATCAGTCATACCCTCGACAGCTTTCTGAATTCACCACTGCTGATTTGCGGCGAGGTGACCCTGCGAATCAACCATCAGCTGCTGAGTAAAGAAGAGGCGCTTGGTGCTGTAGACAAGGTCTACTCTCATGCCCAGTCGTTGGCCCAGTGTCGTGGCTGGCTCGACCGTCACCTGCCAAACGCGGAGCGTATTGCGGTAAACAGTAATGCGGAAGCCACCGGTCTGGCCTCACAACAGCCCGGCAGCGCGGCGATTGCCGGAGATGCGGCTGGGGAGATCTATCAATTAAATCAGTTGGCAAGCAACATCGAGGATGAACCGGGTAACACCACAAGGTTCCTGGTTATCGGCAAACAGGATGTGGCTGCCAGCGGCAGGGATAAGACCACCATCCTGTTTTCTACTCACAATAAGGCGGGTGGTCTGCATGAGATGTTAAGTCCGTTTGCGGAACATGGCATCAGCATGACCCGCATCGAATCGAGACCCTCCAGAAGAGGGCGCTGGGATTATGTCTTCTTCATCGATGTGGAGGGCCACAAAAATGATCACAATCTCTCCAAGGCACTGGAAAAAATAGAGCAGTCTGCAACACAGTTCAGAGTGTTGGGCTCCTATCCAAAAGCGGTTCTTTAACACCGCCGATAGCACAAATTTGAATAACGGCCGATGAAGCGTTCAAACCTTCCTTTCCTATCACATGCTGCCGATGGCGTTCGTGCGCTGACGCCCTACGTACCCGGCAAGCCGATCGCTGAACTGGAGCGTGAGCTCGGCATCAGCCATTCGATCAAACTGGCGTCCAATGAAAACCCGCTTGGTGTCAGCCCCAGGGTTACTCAGGCTTTGACGGATGCGATGGGGGAGATCTCCCGTTATCCGGACGGTAGTGGTTTTGAGTTGCATCAGCGGCTGGCCGAGAAACATCAGTGTGATGCTTCACACATAACCCTTGGTAACGGTTCCAATGATGTACTGGATATGGTGGCCAGGGTTTTTCTGGCTCCCGGTAAAGAGTCGCTGTTCTCCCAGTATGCCTTTGCGGTCTATCCAATCAGCAGCCAGGCCACTGGAGCTACCCTGGTATCGGCGCCGGCCAAAGATTATGGCCACGATCTGGATGCCATGTTGCAACGATTGAGTGACAAGACGGCGGTTGTCTGGATTGCCAATCCCAACAACCCGACCGGCACCTGGCTGACAGAGCGTGCGCTCTACGGTTTTCTGCAGCAGGTTCCCGATAGCACCGTTGTTGTCATCGATGAGGCCTATCTCGAATATGTTCAGGCCACTGAATATCCCGATGCTTCCCAGTGGCTGGATGAGTTTTCCAATCTGGTCGTGACCCGGACCTTTTCCAAGGCCTATGGTCTGGCGTCGCTGAGGATCGGCTATGCTCTGTCACATCCGGATATCGCAGATCTTCTGAATCGGGTTCGCCAGCCTTTCAATGTCAACAGTATGGCTCAGCTCGCTGCGCTGGCAGCACTTGAGGATGATGACTTCATTCAACAGAGCGTGAGATTGAATGAGGCTGGGATGAAACAGCTTTGTCAGGGTTTTGAAGCGCTGTCGTTGGACTACATTCCTTCAGTCGGTAACTTCATCACCCTTGATTTTGGCAGTGATGCGGCTGAGGTCGATCAGGCCTTGTTGAAGCTGGGTTGCATTACCCGTCCGCTGGCCGGTTATGCAATGCCCAACCATCTGCGAATCTCCATTGGACTGGAAGAGGAGAATCAACGGCTCCTCACAGCATTGAAAGAGGTGCTTCAAAGATGATCGAAAAGCTGGCAATCATCGGAGTGGGCCTGATTGGCGGTTCGGTGGCCATGGCTCTCAGGGAGGAGGGTAAGGTAAAGGAAGTGGTCGGCTGCGGCAGAGGTGAGGCGAATCTGCAGAAAGCCCGGCAGTTGGGAGTAATCGATCACTATACCCATGATGTGGCACAGGCAGTTCAGGGTGCGGACATGATACTGCTTGCGGTACCTCTGGGTGCCATCCGGGATACTTTTGAAAAGATGAAAGGGCAACTGGCAGAGCATGCGGTGGTTACCGATGCTGGCAGTGTCAAAGGCAGTGTGGTGCGGGATGCCGAAGCGGTGTTTCAGGGTGTGCCGGACTTTTTGGTGCCTGGGCATCCGATTGCGGGCACAGAGCGCAGTGGTGTCGAGGCGGCATTTGCAGAACTCTATCGAAACCGCCGGGTGATTCTGACCCCACTTGCCGAGACCCGTCCCGATGCACTTCAGCGGGTTGAACAGATGTGGCGGGATTGTGGCGCCGAGGTTTCCAGTATGAGCGTGGAACACCATGATGAGGTGTTGGCGGCGACCAGTCACCTGCCTCATATGCTGGCCTACTCCCTGGTGGATAGTCTTTCCCGGATGAAAGAGAATGACGAGATCTTCCGCTTTGCTGCCGGAGGATTCCGCGATTTTACCCGGATTGCTTCGAGTAATCCGGTGATGTGGCGGGATATCTGTATTGCCAATCAACAGGCGCTGGGCGGTATGTTGACCCGTTTTGCGGATGAACTGCACGACCTGGCCGGATTACTGGAGCAGGGTGATGCGGAAGGCTTGCTGGATCTTTTCGAGTCCGCCAAGCAGGCCCGGGATCGCTACGTGGATGGGGTCAAACTCCCGGATTGATAAAGCATCCTCTGTTTCCGTTTATAGCCAACAATTATGAGTACAACCGAGTTGCAAACAACAAAACGACACTATCAGGTGAATCCCGGCGGCGCATTGAACGGCACGATTCGGGTGCCTGGAGACAAATCCATATCCCATCGTTCGATCATGCTCGGTTCACTGGCTGAGGGTGAGACCCTGGTCAACGGATTTCTTGAAGGGGAAGACAGTCTCGCCACACTCAATGCATTTCGCGCCATGGGTGTTCAGATCGAAGGACCTGAAGCGGGCAGGGTAAAGATCAAAGGGGTTGGGATGAATGGCCTGACAACACCTGATGCGCCATTGGATCTCGGTAATTCCGGAACCTCAATGCGATTACTCAGCGGGTTGCTGGCCGGTAGTGGTTTGGCCGTGACCCTGACCGGTGACAGTTCGCTCTCCGGTAGACCGATGGGGCGGGTAATCGATCCATTGAGTGAAATGGGCGCGGAAATCGATTCACAGCCAGGTGGTACCGCCCCCTTGGTGCTGGCGGGTGGTCAACAGCTCAACGGCATCGACTATCAGCTACCGATGGCCAGTGCGCAGGTGAAATCCGCCGTGCTGTTAGCCGGACTCTATGCGCAGGGTGAGACCTGCGTGACCGAACCTGCGCCAACCCGGGATCATACCGAGCGCATGTTGCAGGGCTTTGGCTACAGCTTGCAGCGTGACGGCGCCAGAACCTGTCTTCAGGGTGGCGGTAAACTGACCGCCTGTGACATCGATGTACCGGCGGATATCTCTTCGGCAACCTTCTTTATGGTGGGAGCTGCGATTGCAGAGGGTTCAGAGATCAGATTGCAGCATGTGGGGATCAATCCTACCCGGGACGGTGTGATCTCGATTCTGCGTTTGATGGGGGCCGATATCGAGCTGCTCAATCAGCGGGAAATTGGTGGTGAGCCGGTCGCCGATATTGTGGTGCGATCCAGTCCACTGAAAGGAATCGATATTCCCGAAGCGCTGGTGCCGCTGGCGATCGATGAATTCCCGGCAATCTTTGTTGCTGCTGCCTGTGCGGAGGGAGAGACCCGACTGCAGGGGGCGGAAGAGCTCAGGGTCAAGGAGAGTGACCGGATTCAGGTTATGGCGGATGGATTGAGTTCACTCGGGGTTCAGGCGGATCCAACCCACGACGGTATCCTCATCAAGGGTGGGCCGATCCGTGGTGGCCAGGTGGAAAGTCACGGTGATCACCGGATTGCCATGTCGTTTGCGATGGCCGGGCTGGTTGCCAGTGGCGCCATCGAGATTGCCGATGTGGCCAATGTAAACACCTCTTTTCCCGGTTTCGTGGAACTGGCCAGTGGTTGTGGTCTCAGCATAACTGAGGTGGCCGGGAAATGAGCGGTGTTCCAGTAATCACCATCGATGGGCCATCGGGGTCCGGCAAGGGCACCCTGGCGAGCCGGGTCGCGGAGCGCCTTGGATGGCGCCTGCTGGACAGTGGTGCAATCTATCGAGTGCTGGGATTGGCTGTTGAACGTGCTGGAATAAGTTTCGAAAATGTAGATAAAGTTGCTGAACTGGCAAGAAACCTGGATCTTTCCTTTGCCCAGGGGAAGGTTTTGCTGGGTCAGGACAATGTGGCGGATGCGATCCGCACGGAAACCGCCGGCAATGCCGCCTCAAAAGTGGCGGCAATCCCCCAGGTGCGCCAGGCTTTGCTGGATTGGCAGCAGAGCTATGCAAAAGCACCGGGATTGGTGGCTGACGGACGGGATATGGGAACGGTGGTTTTTCCCACCGCGGAAGTGAAAATATTTCTTACCGCAAGTGTGGAAGAGCGCGCGTTAAGACGTTATAAACAGTTGAAAGAAAAGGGTTTGAGTGTTAATCTCGCCGATCTTACTGATGAGATTAAAGAGCGTGATGAGCGTGATAGCGGGCGGGCGGTAGCTCCGCTCAAGGCGGCGTCGGATGCCTGGCAGTTGGATTCGACACAATTCTCCGCCGACGAGGTCTATCAACAGGTCATGCAGCGCGTCTATAATGCGCTGCCTGAATTGGCGATTTAGGTTCGGAAATTCAGTAAGTAATCAGGTGGCCGGGTGATACCCGGCTTTGTTTTAACTTTAACCCTGGTGGAACTGATCAGCTTGATCACGCTTCACCTGTGCAACAGACATGTTGCAGGAAACCCAATCCCATGACCGAAAGTTTTGCAGAATTATTTGAGGAGAGTCTCTCCAGTACCCAGCTTCGCAGCGGCGCCATCATCATTGGTACCGTTCTCGATATTACCTCCGAAGCTGTTATCGTCAATGCCGGCCTGAAGTCCGAAGGCGTCATTCCCCGTTCACAATTTCTCAACCATGCCGGTGAGATCGAAGTAGAAATTGGTGATCAGGTTGAAGTGGCTCTGGACGCTGTTGAAGATGGCTTTGGCGCCACCAGACTCTCCCGTGAAAAAGCCAAGCGCGACCAGGCTTGGAAAGTTCTTGAGAAAGCTCATGAAGCTGAAGAGACCGTCATTGGACGCATCAATGGTAAGGTCAAAGGCGGCTTTACCGTTGAGTTGAACGATATCCGTGCGTTCCTGCCCGGCTCACTGGTGGATGTACGTCCAGTCCGTGATACCGCTTACCTGGAAGGCAAGGATCTGGAATTCAAAGTGATCAAGCTGGATCGCCGTCGCAACAATGTGGTGGTTTCACGCCGTGCTGTTGTTGAGCAGGAGTACAGTGAAGAGCGCGAGAAGCTGCTCGAGAATCTACAGGAAGGCCAGGAAGTCACTGGTGTGGTCAAGAACCTCACCGATTACGGTGCATTCGTCGACCTGGGTGGTATCGACGGCCTGCTGCACATCACCGACATGGCCTGGAAGCGGGTCAAACATCCTTCCGAGGTTGTTGAGATCGGCGATGAGATCCGCGTCAAGATTTTGAAATTCGATCGTGAACGTAATCGTGTTTCACTGGGTCTCAAGCAGATGGGTGACGATCCTTGGGTTGCATTGGCACGCCGTTATCCTGAAAGCACCCGTCTGTTCGGTAAGGTTACCAACATTGCCGATTACGGCTGCTTTGTTGAGATCGAAGAGGGCGTTGAAGGTCTGGTGCATGTCTCCGAGATGGATTGGACCAACAAAAACGTTCACCCCTCAAAGATTGTCTCCCTGGGAGATGAGGTTGAGGTGATGGTTCTGGATATCGATGAAGAGCGCCGTCGTGTCTCCCTCGGTATCAAGCAGTGCAAGCCCAACCCATGGGATGAGTTTGCCGCCATTCATAAGAAGGGTGACCATGTCAGTGGCAGCATCAAGTCGATCACTGACTTCGGTATCTTCATCGGACTTGATGGCGGTATCGACGGTTTGATTCATCTGTCGGACATCTCTTGGGATGACGAAGGTGAAGATGCCATTCGCAACTTCAAGAAGGGTGATGAAGTGGAGACCGTTGTACTCTCTGTCGACCCTGAGCGTGAGCGTATCTCTCTGGGTATCAAGCAGCTGGCACAGGACCCATTCTCACTGTTCGTTGCTGCCAATGAAAAAGGCAGTTTCGTCAAGGGAACCGTCGCCGAGGTTGATGCCAAGGGTGCAGTAATTGCACTGGCCGATGGTGTTGAAGGTTATCTTCGGGCTTCAGAACTCTCTCGTGACCGGGTTGAGGATGCCCGTTCCATGCTGAAGGAAGGCGATGAGATTGAAGCTAAATTCATCGGAGTAGATCGTAAAAACCGTACCATTTCGCTCTCGATCAAAGCTAAGGATGCTGATGAAGAGGCTGCAGCAATCAAAGGTTACGCCAGAGATGCTGCAAGCAGTGCCCCGACATTGGGTGACTTGCTGAAGGAGCAGATGGATAATCAGGGCGACTGATAGATCCTGGAGTCTGCAATAAAAAGACTCCGAAACCGCAAATAAGGGGTTGCACTCAAGGTGCAACCCCTTACAAAACGGCGAATTGGAGAACTTACAAGAATGACAAAATCCGAACTGATAGAAATTATTGCCAAGGAGCAAAGTCATCTCGCCTACAGGGATGTTGAACTGGCTGTTAAATGTATGATTGAACATATGAGTCAATCACTTGCGTCCGGAGAGCGGATCGAGATTCGCGGTTTTGGCAGTTTCTCACTGCACTACAGACCACCGAGAATGGGACGTAATCCCAAGACCGGTAAAACCGTCGCACTCTCAGGCAAATACGTGCCGCATTTCAAACCGGGTAAAGAGCTGCGGGACCGGGTTAATATCAACTACACCACCGCATTGGAAGACAAGGAAGAAGAGACGGCATAAGGTTTTGCCTGTTTTGATCGGTATGTGAGACAGACTGGGCCGCCTTTATGGGCCAGTCAAATGTACATCTCTAGGCAGATTTCTCTGCCAACTTCACATGTCTTGGGCTGATTCCAAGTCGTCGCTGCGTTGTCCCTCCAGCGTTTTCAGATTGCTTTTGTGCAAAATGACATCTTCAGGAAACAGGCATTTGAATTGGCTGCCTGAACCCAGCTGACTGGCGATCTGCAGTTCACCGTCATGGCGCCCGATTATGTGTTTGACAATCGCCAGGCCCAGGCCGGTTCCGCCCGACTGACGGGAGCGGGCTTTATCCGCACGATAGAATCTCTCGGTCAACCTGGGAATATGTCTTTGTTCGATTCCAGGTCCACTGTCGGCAACCGTCAGGCAGGCCTGATTATCCAAACTCTCCCAACTGATATTGATCACAGTACCGGGTGGCGTATGAACAATGGCATTGAATATCAGGTTTGAAAAAGCACTGGTCAGCTCACTCTCTTCACCCAGCAGGCATAACTGATCATCCACCTGGAGGTTAATCGTATAGCCACCTTTTTGATCGGCCAGCAGACGCGCTTGATCAACAATTCTACTCAGCAGTTCCGGTACTGCGATTGGCTTGTCGGATGATGGTGCCTCCCCCATCTCCAGTCGGGACAGGGCGAGCAGATCATTGATGATACTGTTCATCCGTTCAGCCTGCTGGCTCATCAAGGTGAACGGGCGTTGCTGGAACGGCAACATCTCGTTGTCACCCAGATTTTCCAGAAAACCGGTGATTACCGTGAGCGGCGTTCTCAACTCATGGGATACATTTGAGACAAAGTCCCGGCGTGTCTGATTCAGTGTGTAGACGTCGGTAATGTTCCTGATCACCACCAGGCGCTGGGCCTTTTTGCCGCCAAAGCGGGTGACTCGCAGAGAAACAATGATTGCCTTGTTGACCGGGGAAGGAAACTCCAGCGGTTTGGAGTAGTCGGGATTTTTCAAATAGTCTGCCAGATCATCATGTTTGATCCGTTCCAGCAGTGAGAGATTTTCATCCCTCGGCCAACTGATATGGAGCAGATTATCAGCTGCCGGATTGGCCCATTCGATATTCCCGGATTTGTTCAGCAGGATCAGGCCATCCGGTATCGAGTTGGTGACTTTTCTGAAACGTGAAGAGAACCGATTCAGAGTGCGTTTACGTTTGCGACTTCGCAGACGATGTCTGGATAGCTCTTTGTAGATCATGCCCCAGATATCGGCAGGATAGGGTGGCGTGATTGGTTTATCGTGATGGATCAATTGGGCAAGTCTGATCAGATAGAAACCATGTTTGGTCAGATAGGCGGAAACAGCAAGCACCGCTGCGAGTGCCAGTGTGCCAGTCAGATATCCAAATGGTAAAAAAACCAGCAGTGCGCCCGTCAGCTGACTGATTTCAATATTGAGATAATTTCTCACAGTATTTCTGGGTTAGCACTGGCAGCTTGTGGAGTAAATCGATATCCAACCCCACGAACGGTCTGTATGAAACGATGGTGGTTGGATGGTGTGAGTAATTTTCGCAGACGGCGGATGTGTACATCAACCGTTCTCTCATCCACATAGACATCATTGCCCCAGACATGGTCAAGAATCTGAGATCGGCTATATGCACGCTCGGGATGGCTCATGAAAAAAAACAGCAGATTATACTCTGCAGGTGAGAGATGCAGAGGCGTCTCGTCGGTCAGTACAAGATGCTTTACCGGGTCGAGGCTCAAACCGTGAAAAGCAAGCGCCTGTTGGTCTGCCGAGCCACCAGAGCGCCTTAAAACCGCATTGATACGTGCAATCATCTCCCTGGTGGAGAAGGGTTTGGTGATGTAGTCGTCCGCGCCGCTGTCCAAGCCTATCACTTTGTCGGCTTCATCCGCCTTTGCCGTGAGCAGGATGATCGGTGTGGAGACTGGCGATACCTGCTTCAACTCCTTGGTAAGGTCCAATCCTGATCGGCCAGGCAACATCCAATCCATCAGAATCAGGTCATAGTTGTGATCTGCTAACAGTTTTCGCGCATCCTGGGCATTGTCGGCTTCGCTTAACACAAAACCTTTCGGTTCCAAGGCAAAGCGGATCATCTCACGAATCTCCGGTTCATCTTCTACGATTAATATTTTAGGCATCGGGGTGCTTGGCGTTGGTGTTAACAGGCTCTGCTAGAGCCAACAGGCAAATTGTACCGTATGGTGGCTAAATAACTTAACGATGTTTTCATATCGTGAAAGTGATCCGGTTAAATGGTGCCTGCGATATCGATCCAGGCTGGGTATAACGGGATTTTCCAGTCTCCTTGCTCTGAAGCCTTATCAGGTTCTTCAACCGGTTAGGCTGGGGATCAAGGATCAACTTAATCTATATTCTAGGATTAAAATGCATAGCATCTTTTGCGATTTTTCATATAATAGAACTAACTTGTTGATATAAAATGAATAAATATATTTGATATCATCTTGAAACAAGCCACTGTATCCTAGTGGTTATAAATAAAGCGTTGGGATTACTTGTGATTCAAGTCCCCAATAGAGATAATCATAACTGGGCCAAATCTGGCGAAATTTTAAAGCAACTTCGTGGAAAGTTATCTAATTTTGGTGATACTGCTCGTGCTGTCGGGCGTCTTCTCCGGTTCAGAGACAGCTCTGGTATCCCTATCGATGGCTCGTGCCGAGGCCTTGTACAAGGAGGGTAGAAGTGGCGCTCATGCGCTCTACATCCTGAAAAAAGACCCCAGCCGAATGCTGATCACGATTCTGATCGGCAATAATGTGGTCAATATCGCTGCCTCCGCCATGGCCACCGTCATAGCAACAGACTACTTCGGCGATAGTGGCCCAGGCATCGCCGTCGGTGTACTGACCATTGTGATACTGATTTTCGGTGAGATTACCCCGAAGAGTCTGGCAACCCGTTTCTCTGAACGCATCTCACTCGCAATGGCCCCCCTGATCTATGGATTCATGCGCCTGATCTACCCGCTGGTCTGGCTGTTTCTGCAGTTCACCAACTGGGTACAATCCTCAACCAAGGCGATGGATGATCCGCTGATCACTGAATCAGAGGTGATCACCCTGATCGAGCATGGTGAGGAAGAGGGTGTCATCGATACCGACGAGCGGGAGATGATCGAGCGTATCTTCAACTTCAATGACCTCAAGGCTGAGGATGTGATGACCCCCAGGCGTCAGGTGTTTCGTCTCGATGGCCGTCGTACCCTGAGGGATGTGCTACCGAATATGTTGACCACAGGATATTCCCGAATTCCGATCTATACTGACGATCCGGATGAAATCGTCAGTGTCATCATCCTGCGCGACCTGATCGGTATCATTGCCAAGGGTGAGTTGGATGTGGAACTCAATGAGTTGGGTCAGGAACCGGTGTTCACCTCAGCCATCACGCCGATCGATGAGTTGATTAGAATCCTGAAGAATAAAAGCACACACCTGGCCGTTGTGGTGGATGAGCATGGTGCGATGGTGGGCGTCATCTCACTTGAGGATATGCTTGAAGAGCTGGTGGGTGAGATCTATGACGAAAGTGACGAAAAGCCCGACGATCTGTTGGTGCTGGATGATAGTAATATCCTGGTGAAGGGGACCGCTGAATTGCGAGTCGTTGAGGAGTTTTTCTCCATCGATATTCCGGGTAAGCCAACCGACACAATCAACCGCTGGCTGCTCGAGCATACCGAGCGGATTCCGACCAAGGATGAGAAATTTGAGCTTGATGGGCTGATGGTGCGAGTCGAAGATGCCTCCACGCGCCGAATTCACCAGGTGATTCTCAGCCGAAGCGACAAAACCGAAGAAGATGAGAGCGCGGACCTGCAGACTGAGTCCTGATCCGGGATTCCGCTTAAGCTCTGTATACTGAGCGGCGCTGACTGACTTCTGTCAGACAGCGCTTGCATGGGGTTTTAGCAGGCGCTATCCCTATCCATTTCCACCGTTCTGGTTGTGATTCTTCAGGCGATGTTTGAAATGGGTCATCAGTTTTTCCCGCATACGCTTTTCACGATGTTTCTTGGACGCTTCCACGCGCCTTTCCGCAACCCCGATCAGTGTCTCCTGACAGTTGAGTGATTTATCCTCTTCAGAGGGTGTACGACGGATGTAGGTGCCGTCTGACTGCATGTCCCAGGCGTTGTGTTTGTCTCCCAGTTGTACATCCAGCATCAGGCGCAGCTCCTGACGCAGTGCCGGGGCTTCAACCGGAACCAGGACTTCAACCCGTTGCATCAGGTTGCGTTGCATCAGGTCGGCAGAGCCGATGAAGTACTCCTCATCGCCACCGTTGTGGAAGTAGTTGATTCGTGCGTGTTCCAGAAAACGCCCAACGATACTGACCACACTGCCGCTCTCGCTCAATCCTTTGATGCCCGGTCGGAATCGACAGGTATCGCGAACGATCAGTTCCACTTTCACCCCGGCCTGAGTGGCCTTATAGAGGGATTTGACAATGTCCTGATCTTCCAGTGCATTCATCTTCAGCTGGATATGGCCTGTGGAGGATTCGCGGTGGATTTTGATCTCACGCTCTATTTTGTTCAACAGAGACTGCTTCAGGGTATAGGGCGCAGCCAGAATCTTGCGGTAACTGGGTGGCGGTGAGTATCCGGTAAGGTAGTTGAACTGTTCCGTGAGATCCTTGCCGATCTCTTCATCGCAACCCAATAATCCCAGGTCGGTGTAGAGACGTGCTGTGCCGGCATGATAGTTACCGGTGCCGATATGGTAGTAACGGCGTAACTGAGAGTAATCCTTGCGGATCACCATGATCAGCTTACTGTGGGTTTTCAGACCGAGCACGCCGTAGGTGACATGAATGCCTGCCTGTTCAAGTCGTCTTGCCCAACGGATATTTGCGGCCTCATCAAATCTTGCCTTCAGCTCAACCAGTACGGCAACCTGTTTGCCGTTGCGTGCTGCCTTGGTCAGCGAGTCGAGCACATTGCCATCGGCGGAGGTTCGATAGAGGGTCATTTTGATTGCCAACACCTTCGGGTCTTCAGCCGCCGTGCGCAGGAAACGCTCGACGGTGGTGCTGAACGATTCATAGGGGTGTTGCAGTAACAGGCCCTGATGGTCACGCAGGATGTGAAAGATGTTACGCCGATCGTGGGCCAGTTGGGGGTGATCGACTGGGTGGTGCGGGGTATCGTGCAGTTCCGGAAGGTTGAGTTTGGTCAACTCAAACAGATCCCGGAGTGCCATCATACCTTCGATGGTGTAGACATCCTGCTCTTCATTGAGTCCCAGTTCGGCCGCCAACATACCGCGGTGAACTGCATTCATGCCATTTGAAGTCTCCAGTCGAACGATAGGAGCGAAGTGCCGTTCACGTAATTCGGACTCGATGGTTTCCAACAGATCGCTCGCCGCTTCCTGGTCCAGCTCCACATTGGCATTACGGGTAACCCGAAACAGATCGCAGGATTCGATCGCCATACCCGGAAACAGCATATCCAGATTGTTGGCAATCAGATCATCCAGAGTGACATAAGTGTAATCTTCGCCAACCTTGATCAGCCTTGATGAAACATCCTGACTGACCGGAACTTTCACCCTCGCCATATGCAGATCATGACCACCCGGAAATCGCAATGTCACCAGCAGATTGAGGGTCAGATTGGAGATAAATGGAAAAGGATGGCTCGGGTCCATGGCCAGTGGAGTCAGCATGGGAAAGATGTTCTGCTGAAAATGGTCCCGTAACTTCTCTTGTTGATGTTCATCAAGGGACTGATATTCAGTGATGCGTATCTCTTCTTCGGACAGTTCCTGCAGCAGTTGGTTATAGATCTGCTCCTGAGTCTGTTGCATCTCCCGGGTGACTTTATGACACTCCTCAAGCTGCTGCATCGGGGTTCTGCCGTCGACACTCGGTACGCTGATACCAGCTGCCACCTGCTGCTTCAGGCCGCCGATGCGTTTCATGAAAAACTCGTCCAGATTATTGCTGACGATGGCCAGGAATTTGACCCTTTCGAGCAGCGGGTTTTTCTCCCTGGTGGCCTCAGCCAGTACCCGGCGGTTGAATGCTAGCCAGGTGAGCTCCCTGTTTAAGTAGAGGCTGGCATCATCGAGATCGATCGCGCTCGGTTCATTGCTTGCCTGGTGCTCTGTTGTACCGTACTGGTCCGAGATCTGTTCTGGATTGTTCATGGTGAGGGTTCATCAAGATAGAAGGATGGTATTAAGTATATGCTTTGAAATCGAAATTGTGGAACAGTTCGGTGAAACTGTAGTAATCCGGGGCTCAGAATAGGTAAGTGCTGTCTTTCGGTCTGAAATTTTCCAGTCGATTCATCTGATCCAGGAAGGTGATCAGGAAACCCAAACTGTTGATCCGTCCAAGGCCACCGATGGCGCAGGCGGATTCCGAAAAGCTTTTACAGCCGTCGACTCTACCGTAGGGGTTATATATCAGACTGGGAATCGGGTCTCCGGTGTGGCGTCCCGTATTGCTGTCTGTGCTGTGGTCCGCGGTGATTCCAATCACCAACTCATCACTGATCAGGGGTGCGATGGCATCGTCGATTTTCGACAGTATCTCCCGTTTAGCGATGGGGTCCATATCGTGAGAGGCAATATCAGTCGCTTTGATGTGGAGATAGACCAGATCGTTCTCTTTCAAAGCGCTACGGGCAGTCTCCACTTTGGCCAGCAGGTCAGTATCCTTGGCGCCAGTGAAACGTGGATTCTCATACAACTGGTATCCAAGCAGTTTGCCGAAACCCAGTACTGTCCTTTCTCCGGATATCACTCCGGCATCGATTTTCAGATGACGAAGTAAGGATTTTATTTTCGGTAGTTTGCCGGGGCTGCGACAGATAATACCGTTTGCCGGTGCCAGACCATGTTCCCGGCGACGCTGATTGACCGGGTGTTGATCAAGCTTGTCGTAGACAATCTCGATCAGACGATTGATACAGCGGGCAGTTTTTTCAGCTGCGGCATCCCCCGGGTTGTTGGCCTGGCAAGAGAGCAGCCCTTTATTGCGGTAATCATTACCCGGGTCGGTATTGCCGATATCATTCGACAGACCGAGACCTTCCAACTGGAGTACTACCCGATGTTGTGTGGCAGGATGGAGGCTCCCCGTGATGCCTTCGCCCAGATCGACTTGACCGATATCGGAGGCGAGGACTTCAGTCCCTTGATTGATTCGGCCTGCTCGCCGGTCAAGAATTTTGAATCGCTTGCCCTTTCGTTCGATCGTGGCGAAGTTACAGCGGAAGTAGAGTGCCTGATCGCTGCTGCTCAAACCAACTCCGGATGCCTCAACGGGGCCACGGGCCAGCCCAATGGCCTGTTGTTGGGACAAGCCGAACAGAGGGCAGAAACCGGTATGTGTGCCGACTGGCATGCCGGCGAAAAGTGGATCGACGAGACCACATTGTCCGGCTGTGGCGAGACTGTCCATATTCGGTGTCTCAGCGACTTCCAAGGGTGTTTTGCCGCCAAAGGAGGGTATACCCCGGTCACCCAGACCATCGAGTATGATCAATAGACCTTTGTGGGTCGTTATCAAGTTCAGTTAACCTCAGATGAGTTGAACCGGTGACGGCAATAGGCGCATGCTCAAACTTCAGTGCCGGAGTATCTGGTTATTCTGTACCAAATACATCCTCAACTGTAGCATGAAAGTTCTTCTCTAACACCTCAATTATCAGACGCATGATCTGATCGGTTGCCAGGTCTTTGTGGTCGTTGGCAATGATAGAGACGCTGTGATTATCCGCTTCGGATAACAGGTGGCTCTGCAGCATCCAGATTGAGTCGAAATTTGACAGATAGTTGCTGTCTTCGCTGCGTTCGGGCGCGGTGATTCCCCGATCTTTCAATCGGTGTTTCAGTTGATTCTGTTTCAACACCGCCAGCACGATCGGCACGATTACCGCATCGCTGTTATCCTTGAACAGGTTGTACAGGGTAGGGGTGACATGTACCCCTTCAAGGATCAATGAGACTCTCTCTTTCAGGGCCCTTTGTACGACCGCTTCACAGGGAACGGAGACCAGTTCACACTGGTGAAGATAGCCATGAATCATCAGCTCTTCGCTACTTCCCTCATGCTCATGCTGGCCCAGGGTTTTTTGCCAGGCATTGAATGAAGAGGTGTGCAGTTCAGGCATCAGTCGTTGCGGAATCATCATGCGCATAACTTCCCGCAACATGTCGGTTGACTGGGTGCGGATGATATTCAGCCGATGCGCCACTTCCGTGGCAACGGTACTCTTACCGCATCCAGTGGCGCCGCCGATCAGCAGTATCAATGGCCGTTTGGAGTGTTTGTAGTCGGCCCACACCAGGTAGCTGTTTGCAGCACGCTTACCGTAGCGTTGCTTGAGCTTTTCATGGGTCAGACGGCCAAGTTGATCGCTGGTGATACCCTCCTGGTAGGATTCAAGCAGATCCAGATAAATCGATTGGCTGATCAGTGAAGCCTTATCGCTGTCCAGACCGGAAGATTCCAGTGATTGCCGGTGCTCAATGGTAGAAAAGGGGCGTGCGACCCCCTTACGGTCGGTGACCATGATCTCAGGCGTATTGGGAGTCAGGCTCTCATAGTTTTCTATAACCTCGTGCTGCTCGAGTTGCTCGAGTTGTTTCAGCACCAGTTTACGCAGATCATCGGTCGACAATTCATCCTTGCCGGCAATCTGTTGACGGATCTCGGATGAGAGTTCGTAGGCGGTCTCAAATGCCAGTCCGGCATCGGTCAGTGAACGGGTCAGGATGCCGCGTAAAAACGGAGCACGTGTCTCATCGTTGCTGTCTATGATGAAAGTTTTTGCCATGGCGTCAGGCTATCAGATCAGTCGCCATACGTGGAGTGAATAGATCACTTTTCACGCTAACTCGATCTTTTTGTTGTTGTTTGATGGGATAATTCAATTCCATCTATGGAAATCCTTTTTGGCGTTTACAAACGAACCTGTCATTTGCAAACCCCTTGGTATGAAAAAAAGCTGGCTGAATGGTCAGCCTCTAAATGTGTCAATTATAGCGGTTGCACAAGCTTGTTAGTACTCGGACCTGTTTACACGAGTCCTACAGCCCTTGTCGTGGCTGATTTTTGTTCAGCAAGTCAGAATGTTGCAACACTCAAGCCTCTCTCCTCGTGACGTGATTGATGCGTTACAGGTGCGTCAGGGTGTAGAGAATTTGAGGTAACAGGCGATAAGCTAATTTGTCTGTTCCCATGCGTAGATGGCTTCTGCCTTGTTGCCCGGTTCAAAGAAGTGCAGTTGTTTACAAAGGGACTCGACCAACAGCAAACCACGACCACTGTAGAGTTGATCGTTACTGGCTTCCTTCTTATGGCTGCTGTAGTCAAAGCCATTGCCGCTGTCTTCAATGGTGATAATGATATAACCGCTGCCATCCTGACTGTAGATCCTGAGGTTCAAACGAACACACCCTTGGGAGAGATCATTCAATCGCTGTTCTCGCTGCTGGAAGTAGTCGGTAAATCCGTTCTCTCCCTGCTTCAGGCTGGAGTCAAGATTGAGAATGCCATGATCGAGGGCGTTGACATAGAGTTCCGTCAGGATGGTGAAGAGAGGACGTCGATGGTCATGCAGCCCGGCGGTCTCCTGGATTGAATTGATGAGGATCGGAATCGGGTCGGCTTGACGCAGTTGGGCACCATAGAGTGTGAACTGGAACTCAATACAATCCGGGTGTTCTTTCAGAATGGTTTCAGGCAACTCGTGTTCGACTTTTTTATGCGCTGCCTCTGAAGAACCCATAGCCGGGAACATTTGTCGAATCAGAGGGATTTCCACAACGCTGATATCATCGTCCTGCGGGGCATCGCTACAGAATTCATGCAGATCACCACTCAGTTTATCCAGAATGTAGTCATGATCGATACTTTGCTTGATGGCATCGATATATCGTGTCTGGCCGAACAATTCGCCGTTCGGATTACGTGCTTCGGTGACACCGTCCGTTGCCAGTATGATCCGGTCTCCTTCACTGATTTTCAAAAAGTGGAATTCATCCTTGATGTCGATATCCGGTGCGATACCGAGTGGCAGGGACTGGGAGCTGATCTTCTGTTTGATTTTTCGCCCATCCTTGTCGATCAGGTAACAGTCAGGCATACCGCAATTGATCAGTTTGACATGGTCGAGTTCGTGATCGATTTTGACAAACTGCACAGCCATGAACATACCGGTTGGCAGCAGGCTGTGTAATTTGCTGTTGATGGCCTGCAGTATCTGGTGTGGCCCAAATCCCTTGGCGGTCATCGAGCGGAAGGCCTCAGATGTGGGCAGGGCGCCCAGCGCAGAGGCCAGACCATGACCAGTGAAATCCCCGAGCAGCACATAGAGGTCGTGGGACGGGGCGAAGGCGGTCAGCATCAGATCGCCACTGAACAGGCTGGCGGGTTGCAGCAGACTGTGGATATGTTCCAGGGCAACATTATCGGCGACCACCGCACCGCTGAAGACCTGTTCGGCAATCTCCTGGTCCCGTTGCATGCGGCTATAGAGCATACGGGTATCCTGTTGAAGGATGCGAATCCGCTCCATCGCTTTCATCTTTGCGGAAAGCACGGTAAAGCTGTATGGCTTTGAGAGAAAATCATCACCACCGACCTCGACGCAGCGGGCCAGTGCCTTTTCGTCTTGCATGGCAGTGAGAAAAATTATCGGTACAAACGAATCCCCTGCGCGTTGTTTGATCTGTACAGTGGCCTCATAACCGTCCATTTCCGGCATCATCACATCCATGAAAACGATGTCCGGCTGTTGCTCTTCAAACAGGCTCACAGCCTGGCGGCCATTTTCCGCTTCGATGACCACATAGCCATGCTTCTGCAGGAGTTTTTTCAGGATCAGCCGGTTGGTTATTTCGTCCTCGACGATCAGGGCTTTGCCGTGATTTTCATGGGTGCTGAACTCTTTGGGCATGGCGCTCTTCCGATTCTCTTAGCATGGATTTGTACTTTATATCACAGCTGGGTCTGGTGGCACTGATGCTACGCGCTCCTGTGTTGGAATCTCGCTAGTTTAATCAGTGTGTAGAGTAATGAGCGACATAGTGTGAAATATCTTGATAGGGGACCGAGCGGGCTACCCAGCAATCCCAGGATATGGTATTGATAAGTTTGTGACGCCATCAGTCGTGAATGGACATAGATCTGTGCACCATCATTCGCTGAAGATTACCTACCCAGATTCAGCTACCGCCGAATTGGCCTTTGTGGGGGATTGGACGCTCCAGTCCGAAGTATGTCCCTGGCAATATCTACAGCAACAATTGCAAGCGCAGCCGCGCCTGCAAGAGATTCGTCTGGTGACGGTCGATCTCGGTTACTGGGACAGCCGATTGCTGAATGTCCTGCAAAAAGTAAGTGAATACTGTGCCGATCGTGAGTATCGACTCGATATGGATGATCTGCCGACGGGAATCCGGCGGCTACTCGATCTGGGGTCGGCGGTCGCCGAGCGAAAAGGGGCACGCAGATCAGATCGACGTTTCTCTTTTCTCTATCGTACCGGTGAAACCGCCATTGCAGTCTGGCAGGAGTGTCTGCGCTTCACTGAATTTGCCGGCGAACTGGTGCTCTCCCTGTGGCGTCTGATTCGGGGTAAAGCAAGCTTCCGCCGCGATGATTTTTTCAGCCTGCTACAGGCGGCAGGCCCTGAAGCGCTGCCCATCGTCAGCCTGATTGCCATTCTGGTGGGGGCGGTGCTGGCCTTTGTGGGTGCTGTTCAGTTGCAGATGTTCGGCGCTGAGATCTATGTGGCCAACCTGGTTACTTTGGGTTCACTGCGGGAGATGGGTGCGATGATGACGGCGATCATCATGGCCGGTCGCACCGGATCTGCCTACGCCGCCCAATTGGGGAGCATGCAAGTGAATCATGAAATCGATGCCTTGAAGACCTTTGGTATTTCGATCATCGATTTTCTGGTATTGCCTCGTATGCTCGCGCTGCTGATCATGCTGCCATTACTCACCCTGTGGGCGGATCTGCTCGGTATCATCGGTGGGCTGATGGTGAGTGTACTGGTATTGGACCTCTCACTGCTGGAATACGTGGTACAGAGCAGAGAGTCTGTGGGCTGGGAAGATCTGACGGTCGGTCTGATCAAGAGTGTTCTGTTTGCCATAGTGATTGCCATGTCCGGTTGTCTGAGGGGGCTGCAGAGTGGTCGGGATTCCGCTGCCGTGGGCAAGGCAACCACATCGGCCATGGTAACGGCCATCCTGTTGATCGTGGTGTGGGATGCGATTACCACCATCCTTTTCAATCTGTTGGATTTCTAATGGGACTGGCAACGCAGACAGATCTTTCAACATTAAAGAAACCGCTGATCCAGGTCTCGGACTTGACCATGGCCTATGGTGATTTTGTCATCCAGCAGGAGCTCAATTTCACCATTCATGCCGGTGATGTCTTCATCATCATGGGGGGCAGTGGTTGCGGTAAAAGTACCCTGTTGAGACATTTGATAGGTTTACAGAAGCCGGCACAGGGACAGATCCGTTTTCAGGGAGAGTCGATCTGGGATTTGGACAGCCAGAAGCGGCATCAGATCCTTCGACGGATGGGGGTGCTCTACCAGTCCGGCGCATTGTGGACCCATATGACACTGGCGGAGAATGTGGCGCTGCCCCTGCAGACCTATACATCCCTTACCGCGGGAGAGATCGGTGAACTGGTCTCCTTCAAACTCGCCTTGGTGGGATTGAAAGGCTTCGAAGCCTACTATCCATCGGAGATCAGCGGCGGTATGCAGAAACGGGCCGGCCTGGCGCGGGCCATGTCACTCGATCCTGAACTGCTGTTCTTTGACGAGCCATCGGCCGGTCTCGATCCGGTCAGTGCACGGCGCCTGGATGAGCTGATCCTGGAGTTGAGTGATAGCCTGGATACGACGATCGTGGTGGTGACCCACGAACTGGCAAGCATCTTTGCCATCGGAGACGACTCGGTATTTCTGGATCCGGTGTGCAAGCGTATGATTGCCGGAGGTAACCCAAACGAACTACTGGCGACAACCGAAGACCCGAGGGTACGCGAGTTTCTTACCCGGGGTGATTCAGAGGTGGATCCGAGTCATGCAATCAAGGATTAGTCCAACCCTTATCGGCAGCTTTGTGCTGGCCAGCCTGGCCCTGGGGCTGGTCTCGGTGTTGCTCTTCTCAAACGGCTCCCTGGCCAACAAGCCGACCCAGTTCATTCTCTACTTTGAAGGGGATGTGAAGGGCCTGCAGGTGGGTTCACCGGTCAATTTTCGCGGGGTGAAGGTGGGGCAGGTAGATTCCATGTCGATTACCTATGTGCGGGAGTCGAAGGAGTTCAGAATTCCGGTGGTGATCGGAATCCGGGATGGTCATGTGAATGTGGATGGGGTGGTGACGGAGAGTGGCGTCAAACTGGATCTGGATGATTTGATTTCCCAGGGACTCAGAGCCCGGCTCAATCTGCAAAGCCTGGTGACGGGTAAACTGGAGATTGAGCTCGATTTCATGCCGGAGACGCCGATCCGGCTGGTGGCTCGGGATAAGCGCTATCCGGAAATCCCGACAGTGCAATCGAGTATGGAGAAACTGGCCACTGCGATAGAGCAGATACCGGTTGAGCGGATTACCCAACGGCTTTCGGAGATTCTCGACAGCATCGATGAAATGATGGCGGATGGTGAGTTGAAGCGCCTGACAACTTCACTGCTTCAGATTGCCAACCGACTCGATCAGATCACCCGGTTACTTGCTGAACAGGCGCCGGAACTGTTGACCAACAGTAATGCGACATTGATTGAGGCAAGGACCATGATTGCCGAGGTAGCCGGTACTGCAAAACAGACTCAGGCGTTGATCTCGGCAACGGATGAAAACCTGACCTCGGCATTCTCCCGTTGGGACACGACCCTGGCGAGTGGTGATCAGGCCTTTCGTCAGGTTGGAGAGACGGTGGAGAGTGCCGACCGCTTGCTCAGAGAGGATTCGGAATTGATCAGTCAACTGACCACCACACTGCGTGAACTCGGTAGTGCGGCGAGGTCGATACGTATCATGTCTGAGTATCTCGAACGACATCCCGAAGCTTTGTTACGAGGGAAACAATAGACAGATGAAAACGCATTCACTCGCATCATGGTTTGTGGTTTTTCTTTTGATCACCCTCTGTATCGGTTGTGCCTCTCCTTCCCAGCCAACCCGCTTCTACCGTTTGGATGCCGCGATCGACAAGCTTGGAGCGGTCGATCTGACACCCAGGCCAGGCGGGGTTGTGATCGGTATCGATGCGGTGGAACTGGCCGGATATCTGGATCGTCCGCAAATCGTCGAGCGCACCTCAACTCATCGTCTTCAGCTCTATGAGTTCGACCAGTGGGCGGGCTCACTGCAGGAGAACCTGTTAGCCCTGATCAGTGAGCGGCTGCAGCAGCAGTTGAGTGCCATGCAGGTGATCGCCTATCCCTGGCCACAGGGCTTGAAACCGGATTATGAGTTGAAACTTGCCATCCAGCGTTTTGAAAGGGTTGAGGACAGAATTGAGTTGCAGGGGTTATGGACCCTGGTCAAAACTGATCGTCGCCAAATTATGTTGATGCAACAGAGCCGCTTGCAGGAACCGATCCAGGGGGCAACGATCGAGGCTGGTGTGGTTACTGCCAGTGCGGCTGCCAGCAGGCTCTCCAAACAAATCGCTGAGCAGCTGTTACAGCAGATCGAGTCTGAAAAAGTGCGTTGATCTTAGATACCGATCGCCAGTCGAAGCTGACTCAGCTAGGGAGGGTTTGAGCGCTTAATCGATAATTGCCATGGGTAAAACTCCGGCTATGCCGGGGAGAGGTATTGCCGTGGCAGTGGTCTGAGCTGTTTTCAGGCTGTTCTATATGACCACGAAGGACACGAAGTGCACGAAGGTTGGCGTTTCCAAGGCGAATAGCTGTCTGGTCCCTTCGTGCACTTCGTGTTCTTCGTGGTAAAAATGACAGCGGTTATTAGTGTGCACAGCAGAATGATTTGACTCGGGCCTGTTAACAAATGCCGATCAGCCAGTCGAAGCTGACTCAGCCATGGCGGTTAAAGCGCTTATTCGATAGTTTCCGGCTACCGATCTCCAATGGGTCGAGTCGATCTCAGCTTCCAGCTTATTGTGTGTTGGGCACTGTCGCTGCAGGCTGTTGCGATTCTGTGGAAGTGGCTGGTGCAGTCTCGATCATTTCCGCTTCCGGTTCTGGCTCTTCCGGTGGGGCAGGCATCTCATATCGGTTGGCAATGGCAAACACCCCAAGTACCGGGTGATCCAGATAGTGCAGCTTACCGCTACGCATGCGTCGCTTCTCCTGCATGCGGTAGATTTGTGGACCTGGGTCATACTCCGTCTCATTGAGTGTCTGATCCTCATCCACTCTCAACAGAATATCCGTCTCCAGATGAAGATAGCGCTTGATGCCGAACTTTAAATTCCCTTCCAGAACCGGTAAAGGCTCCTCGAAGGCTGATTGCCTTTTTGAGGCCAGGTTGATCGAGATTGGAATCGCCAGATCCGGGTGAGCGACCGGTTGACGCCAGGCGATATGGTAGAGGGGGCGATAGTCACGGGATCTGCGCATTGCACCCCAGGCTTCGGTGAGACTTTTCTCTTCCGCCGGCAAGGCCCGATAGGCGATCGGTTTACCATCCTCAGTCAATGCACCACTGGTGAGTTGTACACTCTGCTCCTGGTTCGGGGTGCCTGGATCAAGTGCCCAGCCCTCCGTCGATCCGGCACTAGGGGCGATGCGACGGAATACCAGGACCTCAAATTGATACCAGGGGGCTGATTCCTGTTCCTCATGGGAATCGGCATACAGGTTCATCGGGGCGATGAGCAGCAGAGTGAGGATCAGAATGATCACTTTATCCTGTTTTACGATCATCTTACGCAGCATAGAATTTGATACCTTTTGAGATTCGGGCTTATTCGAGCCTGTTAACAGGCTCTGGTCCCTAGTCTATCAGTCTGTCGAGTAATTGATGGATCTTCTCGACACGGTTGAGCGGATTGTCCAGCTGAGCGTTATACCTTAGCTTATCGTTGCCTTCGAGACGATAGGTATTCGGCTTTTGCTGGATCAGCCTGATCAGCGTGCCAGGATCGAATTTCGGCTGTTCATCGAACAGCAGTCTTGCCCCTTTTGGACCCGCTTCGATCTTACGTATCCCGAGGGGATGGGCGCGCAGTTTCAATTCTGTGATGGAAAACAGATTTTTTGCCGCATCGGGCAACAGGCCGAATCGGTCGATCATCTCGACCTGCAACTCTCGCAGCTCAGCACTGTCTTTGGCGCTGGCGATCCGTTTGTAGAGCACCAGGCGGCTGTGAACATCCGGAAGGTAATCTTCCGGCAGCAGAGCGGGGATGTTGAGTTCGATCTCGGTACCATGATCCAGAGGCCGGTCCAGCTCTGGCTGACGGCCCGATTTCAGGGCTTCGACAGCCCGTTCCAGCAACTCTGTATACAGGGCAAAGCCGATCTCCTGAATCTGTCCGCTCTGCTCATCACCCAGCAGTTCTCCAGCGCCCCGGATCTCCAGATCGTGGGTGGCCAGGGTGAATCCTGCACCAAGATCTTCAAGTGATTCAATGGCTTCCAAGCGTTTTTTAGCATCTGACGTTAAGCTTGCAGATGGTGGTGTGATCAGATAGGCGTAGGCGCGATGGTGAGAGCGACCGACCCGTCCGCGAATCTGGTGGAGCTGAGCCAGACCAAGCTTGTCAGCCCGGTTGATGATGATGGTATTGGCGGTTGGTACATCGATACCGCTCTCAATGATGGTGGTACACACCAGCAGATTGAAGCGCTGGTGATAGAAGTCCCGCATGATGCCTTCCAGCTGCCGTTCACGCATCTGTCCATGAGCGACCTGCAGCCGCACACCCGGTAACAGGCTCTCCAACCGTTCGGCCATGTTTTCAATGGTGCTGACTTCATTGTGCAGAAAATAGATCTGTCCACCACGTTTCAACTCACGCTGGCAGGCCTCGGTGATCAGACTGTCACTCCACTGACTGACAAAGGTCTTTACCGGGTGTCTCAGGGCCGGTGGGGTTGCGATGATCGACAGGTCCCGCATACCGGACATGGCCATATTCAGGGTGCGGGGAATGGGTGTTGCCGTCAGCGTCAGCAGGTCCACTTCACTCCGTAGCGTTTTCAGTTTCTCCTTATGGCGCACACCAAAGCGGTGCTCTTCGTCGACAATCACCAATCCCAGATTTTTGAAAACGATGCCGTCAGAAAGCAGTTTATGGGTGCCCACAACGATATCGACACGGCCGTTTTTCAGTCCGTCCAGAACCCCCTGTTGCTGTTTGCCGGTGCGAAATCTTGAAAGACTCTCCACTTTGATCGGCCAGTCTGCGAATCGATCGGCGAAATTCTGATAGTGCTGTTGTGCCAGCAGGGTGGTGGGGACCAGCACCGCAACCTGCTTATTGCCCTGGGTGGCGGTAAATGCGGCTCGCATCGCCACTTCCGTTTTGCCAAAGCCCACATCCCCGCAGACGACCCGGTCCATCGGTTGAGGTGAGGTCATATCATCGATCACTGCGGAGATGGTCTGGTGCTGATCGGGTGTCTCCTCGAACTCGAAGGAGGCGGCAAATGCCTGGTATTCCGCATCAGGCGTGGGAAACGCCACCCCCTGTCTTGCGGCGCGACGGGCATAGATCTCCAACAGCTCAGCCGCCACATCGCGGATCTGCTTGGCGGCTTTGCGTTTGGTCTTCTCCCATTGATCACCGCCAAGTCGATGCAGCGGAGCATGCTCCGGTGAAGCGCCGGCATAACGGCTGATCAGGTGCAGAGAGGCGACGGGGACATAGAGTTTGTCACCCCGGGCGTATTCCAGTGTCAGGAACTCAGTGGTCTGGCCAGCCACATCCAGGGTTTGCAGTCCCAGGTAGCGTCCCACACCGTGATCTTCATGCACAACCGGGGCACCCACATGCAGTTCGGTCAGATTGCGTACGATCTGGTCTGGATCCTGGCTGACCTTACGCCGCCTGCGCTCCTGGCGCACCCGTTCACCATACAGCTGGGTTTCAGTGATGATGGTCAGTCCAGCAGCTTCCAGCCAAAGGCCCTGTTCCAGAGGCGCCACACAAAGACCGATTTCAAGATCGCTCTGCAGGAAACTGTGCCAGCTCTCGACCGGTTTGGCCTGAATGCCAAGATCCCGCAGGGTAGCAAGCAGCATTTCCCGTCGTCCCGCACCCTCGGCAATGAACAGGGTACGCTTTGCCTTATCCTTGAGAAACTGTTTGAGTGCCGTGGCCGGGGTTTTGCTGCGCGCCTGAAAGGCTACCGGCGGGGGTAGCTGAGTGTCGTAGTTGATCAGCTTCGCATAGCCTTTTGAACGACTTGGCAGTTCGTGGTGGCTGAGGCTGATCAACTCCCCGTTTTTCAGGGCTGCAGCCAACTCATCATCCCGCAGATAGAGATGTTGGGGGGGCAGGATAGGGCGGCTGATATCGTGACGCCGCTCCTCGTATCGGTTGCTGATCTCGTCGAAAAAGAGTCTCGCCTGTTGCCTGATATCCTCCCACTGCACCAGCAGATGGTTTTCAGGCAGATAGTCGAACAGGGTGGCCGTCTGCTCGTAGAACAGGGGCAGGTAGTACTCCAGGCCACTGGGAATCCTGCCCTCGGAGACATCCTGATAGATCAGACTCTGTTGCAGATCCCCTTCCAGGTGAATGCGGTAGTTTCGCCGGAACTGCTGGATTCCCTCGTCATCCAGCGGGAACTCCCGTGCCGGCAGCATCTCGATCGCCTCGATCTTTTCCAGCGAACGCTGGTTCTCCGGGTCGAAGGTGCGGATCGAGTCGATCTCGTCATCGAACAGATCGATGCGGTAGGGCCTCTGGCTACCCATCGGGTAGATGTCGAGCAGTGACCCTCTTACGGCAAACTCCCCGTGGGAAAAGACCTGGGAGACACATTGATAACCACTGCTCTCCAAGCGGCGTCGGGTCGATTCGATATTTAACGTTTCACCGGTTTTTATCACCAGGCAGTGGGCATCCAGAAAACGTTTTGGTGCCAGCCGCTGCATCAGTGTGGATACCGGCGTGACCAATAAACCCTGCTTCATCGAGGGTAGACGCTGCAGGGTCAGCAAACGTTGCGAGATCAGCTCGGGCAGGGGGGAAAAGAGGTCATAGGGTAGGGTCTCCCAGTCAGGGAAATTGATGACCGGCAGTTCTCCATCCGCCAGAAAGAAGCGTAATTCGGATTCGAGCCGGCTTGCCGACTGCATGTCCGGCGTCACAACCAGAATGATCCCCTGATAGTGCATCGCCGCATTGGCGATCGCCAGGGAACCACTGCATCCATGCAGGCCGCCCCACTGATAGCGTTCACCGGGGATTTCAGGCAACTCAGGTAGAAGTGGAGAATGTTGGATTTCTTGCTTGGTCATCTGCTGCAGGAATGAAATAAAAGCAAATGATTATCTCACAATTGCAGTTGTTTTTTATCTCTTCAGCGCATAGTTTCTTGGAACGATATGGGAACAGTGTGTCATTTCTTTGGTGTGTCGAGGCGCTAAGTATATGGAATGATTATCACTTCAATACGTGTTGTACTCTAACCTGACCTCTTCTTATACTTCTTTATCTTAAAAAAAAGGGCGGTATTACCGCCCCTGAATTGTGAACAATTGTTTTATATGATTTAGATATCAGTAGATAGGATACCAAGGTATTCCTGGATCAGCTGGCGTTGTCGAGCCGCCTGCTTGGTCGTAACTTGCCACAAGCGATACCCCGGAGAAGGCGCTATATCCTTTGATCAGAACATGGTACCGACCAACCTGGATATTGTTGATGTTACAGGTTTCATCGTTGCCTTCACGGTAAGGTCGACAATCGTAGTTGGTCTCTGTCGGTTCAGCATTGAATTTCACATAAAGATCGGCATCACCTGTGCCCCCGCTCATTCTGAAAGAGAGATTTGTGACTCCCGAAGGAACATCAAAGAGAAAGCTGAGAGTTTCCCCGCTACCGGCAGACAGATTTGTCTTGACCTGCTTGTTGTATAAAAGGTTATCAGCCGGAGGAGATACGGGTGGATCGGTCGGAGTTGTGCCACTCATGTCATAACTGGCTACTAACGAAACACCGGAAAAACTGCTGTAACCCTTGACTAAAACGTGATAGCGGCCTGTTTGAATATTGCTGATATTACAAGTCTCATTGTTACCTTGGAGAAAAGGGCGGCAGTCATAACTGCTGTCGGTCGGATCTGCATTGAATTTTACATAGAGATCAGCATCCCCATTACCACCGCTCATTTTAAATGAGAGATTAGTAGCGCCTGCAGGAACGTCAATGAAATAACTTAGTGATTCACCGGCGCGGCCTGATAGGTCAGTCTTGGCAACATTGTTTGTCAATTCGTTATCACTCGGTGGAGTGACTGGAGGATCCACCGGTGTGGTACCACCAGAAACCTTGTCAATAGCGGCCGTTGCATCCAGAATACCTTCACCACAGCCTTGACAGCTGGCTGGAAAATCTCGTGCACTCTCTTTCAGGTACTGTTCCACTTGATCCGGTGTTAGGTCTGGTTTGAGCGCATACATTAGAGCTGCCACACCAGCAACATGGGGCGCAGACATACTGGTGCCGGTCATGCTGGCATAGCTGTCGGCTCCTGGTGAAGATTGTCCGTTATTGTGTGTTGAAAGAATGCTGTCTCCAGGGGCTGCAAGATCAATGAGACTGCCATAGTTGGAAGTGGACGTACGTCCTCCCTGACGGTTTGAGTTTGCTACTGCGATAACACCTGTACAGTTTACCGGAGTGAATCCAGAGGCATCCATAGTATCATTACCTGCTGCAACAACAATTGATGCGCCCATTTGTCGGGCGGTATTGATCGCTTGTTGGTAGGTCTGCGGACAGGTTGCAGATTCACCACCGAGGCTGAGGTTGATCACTTTTGCAGGATTTTGATTGACCGGAATGTTGCTTACGTTCCCACCTGCAGCCCAGGTAATTCCATCAGCAATATCAGAGGTGTAACCACCACACTTGGCCAGTACTCTGACCGGGACGACTTTCGCTTTGAATGCCGTGCCGCTGACACCGAGACTATTGTTGGTCACGGCTGCAACGGTACCAGCGACATGTGTGCCATGCCAGGTGCTTTGGTGAATATTGCATTGGGGCGAATAATCTCCCATATCTGTTGCATCGGAATCCCGTCCATCACCGTCTCCTGCATTGGCGCTGTTACTCACCATATCGTAACCGGGCAGGAGGTTTTCTTGGAGATCAGGGTGAGGGCGATAACCTGTATCGACTACCGCTACCACAACACCTTCTCCGTGGGTTGTATCCCAAGCTGCAGGTGCACGTATCCCTCCAGTCTGATCATGGAACCCCCATTGCTCATTATAACGAGGATCGTTAGGCGTATAGAGGGGATACATGATCAGGTCCGGTTCTGCATACTCCACATCACCGTTCTGCTCAATTTTCTCGATGATCGGCTGCATCTCTGCCGGTGTCTTTGCACTATCCAGTTTCAATATTTGTCCGCCATGGGCGGTATTTCTAAGATGTGAAAAAACGACTCCAATGTCATTTGAAAACTGTTTGGCTCGTTCGGACATTGTGTTGTTGGAAGCGGTTGTGTTGACTCCTGTTTTATACTTAACGATAACCTGATCTGTGGGAACTGTTTCTGCGTGTTGGGCAGAATAGAAGGTTGTGTTGATGTTTTGCATATTATCGATCCATCCAGCAAGAGAGGTGTTTGAGATTGAGAGGCCGATGGATGCAATACAGAACGTTAAAGATGAGGGTATACTACTTTTGATTCTCATTTTTGAATTTCCCTGTTTTCTTACCATAAAAGAGTTTGTGTCTATGTCCTTTTCCATGACACAGTAAAGCCTGTTATCGATCTTTATCATGATCTTATCTGGGGATTTAAACTAAAGACTAAGTATCCTGACATCAGATCAACAGCAGACAGGCAGACTATCCCATAAATATTTCATGGAATTGTGCGACTTGGTATGAGAAAGTGTAGAATTTACATTTAGGGTTGTATATTTCACAATTTTTTACATTCATCCATAGTGAATGGAGTGATTTGAAATGCTCCTATTCTTCATCGTCCCAGATTATAAAAATGTAAAAAAAGGTTATAACAATAATCCATGGTTCACTGAGCATATTTTTAACAAAGGGTTAATCTATTGTCTTTAAGTATATTTCTGACGATCACTATTTCACTCATATCAGCCACTAGCTTGGAGGCATCAGAACAGAGCGTTGAGCGCTTAGTTAAGGAGGGAAATTGCATAAACTGTGATTTAACTGGTACGGACTTAAGAATGATGAACCTCACCGGCAGTGACCTTAGAGGGGCAATTCTTGACCGTGCTATTTTATATGGTAGTGATCTAAGTCACGCGAATCTGGGAGGGGCCAGTCTAAATGGCACAAGCTTTTCCAGAGCCAATCTTTCAGGTGCTAATCTAAAAGGGGTCAAGGTATTTCAAGGGCGTTTCAGTAGAGCTAACCTCAGAGGGGCGAATCTGAGTCAAAGTAATCTACAACAGGCGAATTTCAATGGTGCCGATCTAACCAATGCTGACCTTAGCGGGGCAAATCTACAGTCTGCACTCTTCACCAATAGCCAACTCATAGATACAAATCTAACAAATGCCAATTTGGACAGTGCAGACTTGGCGGGTGTCAATTTAAGTCAGGTAGGATCACTTAGCAATGTGAGTTTTCGTGGAACCAACTTGCGTAACAGTAATCTATCAGGACTAGAATTGAACCATACCGATTTTTCCAAGGCTCGACTGCTTAAGGCAAATCTGTCAAACAGCCGTCTTGTGTCATCCCTGTTTTCCGAAACTGAGCTGAAAAAGACCCGTTTGACAGGTTCCGATCTAACTCAGGCTAAATTTATCCGCGCTCAAATGCATGGGGTAAATCTTAAAGGAGCGAAACTGCAGGGTGCGCAACTGGATGCAGTCGTGGTTAGTGGAAACCTGATCGAGAGTAACTTTTCGGAGGCTATCATCAGTAGGGGGAATATGAATGGTGCAAACTTGAAAGGCGCCCTGTTTCACCAGGCCAAGCTCGAATTTACCGATTTTGGCTCAGCCAATCTATACGGTGCTGATTTCAGTCAGGCCGTGCTGCACCGATGCAATTTTCGCAAGGCAAATCTACGTGAAGCAAAATTTGAAGGTGTGGATTTGACCGGCAATATTATGGATGGAGCACGAGGCGTAGAGTCGAATCCAAAGCAAGCCAAGTGAAGGCTGAACAGCTAACACAAAAACTGCAAAGCCTGGCCAGCCCGGAGATCGCCGCCAAGTCTCAGCGTTTTTTCAAGACCGGCATGGGTGAGTATGGGGAGGGTGATCGGTTCCTGGGTATCCGTGTACCGATACTGCGGCAGCAAGCCAGGGAATTTCAGAACATGTCTTTGACTCAGGTCCTGCGTTGTCTCAAGTCCGACTATCATGAAGAGCGTTTGTGTGCTTTGTTGATTCTGGTCAGAAAGTTCGAATCTGGTGATGAGAAGCTGCGCGAACGCATATTCAGACACTATCTTGATCATATCCGATACATCAACAATTGGGATCTGGTGGACAGTTCTGCCTATCAGATCGTAGGTGCCTATCTTCTGACCAGGAAAAGGAAAATACTCTACCAGCTGGCAAGCTCCGATTCTCTCTGGCAACGAAGAATCACGATTATTGCAACCTACCGGTTCATAAGAGAGCAGCAGTATGACGATGCGCTGGCGATTGCAGAACGGTTACTGATGGACCAGCAGGATTTAATTCACAAAGCTGTCGGTTGGATGGTCAGGGAAGTGGGCAATCGTGATCGAAGCCGGGCACAACAGTTTCTCGATCCCCGCTATCAGGCAATGCCCAGGACAATGTTGAGAGTTGCGATTGAGAAGTTTCCAGAACCGCTTCGACAGAATTACTTAAAAGGTGAGATATAGGCGATCCGGTTCGGTTCGCCAGATGCACGGGGAACCTCTTCACAATCGGAGGTTCCCCGTGTGTGGTCAGGGTCAGGTGAACATGTCAGCAGCGACGTTCTTGAACCAGCTGCGGGCAAATTTGGCCTCAATGGCCCGGGTTGCAGCCGTGGCATCCATCGGCGAAAGGCCACCGGCACCTTTCACACCAACGATCTTACCATCCACAAGTTGATAGACTGCCGCCACAGAGATACCCCATTCTGGTGAGATAATGCTGTAACAGGTGTTGACGTAGGAGGGTTCACCGGGCTCCTGGCCGTTCAGTGTCGCAACGATTGCAGCGGCACAGACCTTGCCTTGTGAGTTGGCAGCGTACCCAGATTTCGGCATTTTACCGGCAATACAGGCGTCACCGATAACATAGACGTCCTTATGCAGCTTGGACTCGAATGTCTTCTGATTCACCGGGCACCAGCCCGAGTCATCCGCCAATCCGGCGATCTGCGCAATCTTACCCGCTTTTTGAGGCGGTATGAGATTCACAACATCCCCTTTGTATTCTTCCACTTCACCGACCAGGGTGCGGCTGTTTGCATCGATCGCTTCGATGATACCGCCACCGGCGCCGGATACCCACTCCACCATGTCGCCGTAGAACTTCTTATAGCCCTGCATGAAGAGGCCCTGTTTGGAGAACTTATCCTTGGCATCAAGGATAATGACCTTCGACTTGGGCTTATGCATTTTGAAGTAGTGTGCGATTTGCGCTGCACGCTCATAGGGACCGGGAGGACAACGAAACGGATTGGGTGGTGCGGCGATATAGCAGACACCGCCATCCTTCATGGCTTCAAGCTGCTTTCTCAGGGTTACTGTTTGTGGCCCCGCTTTCCAGGCATGGGGAATCTTCTCCGCTGCCTGGGCATCGTAGCCATCAATTTTATCGTAGCGGAAATCGACACCTGGGGAGACGACCAGTTTGTCGTAGGCATACTGTTTGCCGCTTTTACCTTTGACGGTATGTTTATCAGGATCGATCGCCACGACCTCATCCTGGACGACATTGATGCCTCTTTTATTCTTCAGTGTGTCATAACCGAAAGTAAGACTGTCGATGTTTCTGTCACCGCCCAGCACTTCATTACTCAGTGGGCAGGAGACATACTTTTTATCTTTCTCGATCAAGGTGACATCGATATCCGCATCGGCCAGCTTGATATATTTAGCTGCGATGGCGCCGCCGTAACCGCCACCGATGACAATTACCCGGCCTTTACCGCCACCGGATGCTTGTTTGGGTGTACTCGCAGTACAGGCATTGATTGAAGCCAACGCGCCTAATGCGGTACAGGCGCCGGCTGCTTTAACAAATTTACGTCGCGTGAACATAGCCATTAATTATTCTCCCCCAGATTACTTTTCACTGGCATAAAATTCCGCCATGGCTTTCAACTCTTCTTTGGAGAGTTTCATGACGCGTTTGCCCATTTTTCGGGGCTGACAACGTTTCCCTTTGCTATGACACCATTCCAGGTAGTACATGGTATATTCCGGCCACTGTCCGGCCAGTCGGGGGGCTTCGTCCTCTTGCACTCTGCCGTTGTCTTCATGGCAGGTTTTACACTGCTTGTCATGTATCTTTTGACCGATAGCCACCATTTTGGAATCGGTTTTTACCGGGCTTGAGACCCACTCCTGGTCAGCCATGAAGGCGGCAATCGCTTTCAACTCTGCGTCGCTATAGCCCTTGGCGATCCGGCCCATGATGGTGGAGTCCCGTTCGCCGGTTTTATACTCCAGCAAGATCATTTGCAGGAACTCCTTTTCCATACCACCGATAATCGGCATTAAGTCACCGGCACTGGCACCCAGGGTGCCATGGCAACCGGCGCAAGTATTGGCAAGCATGCTTGGAGTGCGGACACCTTCCGCAACCAGGCTGCCTGAGAAAATCACCGCGGCTGTCAATGCGAGTAGCCGTGCTTTTCTGTTTTTCATGAAAGTCTCCTCTGGTGAAATCTGAATCAGTGCATCGAGTTCGAGTTGTTGGATGAGCGTTGATTCAGCCACGTAACAACTTTGTCAATTTCTTGTTTTTTGGATGGATCCAGCTGTTGTGCCTGTTTCAAGGCCTCTCTTGCCAGCTGATATCTTCCAAGGTGCAAATAGGCGACAGCCAGGCCGATAAAGGCTTGTGTATTGGATTGATCCAGCATGATCGCCTGTTGAAAGTTCTCGATGCCTGAGGAGTAGGACTGTTGCAACAGTTGTACTCCACCAAGTCGAGTATAGGCCAGAGAGGAGGAGGGTGCTTCCTTGATCGCCTCTTCCAGAAGTGATTGAGCGGCTTCCAGGTCACCGGCTTCTGTTTGTTGGAAGGCTTGTTCGATCAGGGTCTGTTGTTGGCTGTTGGCCGTGATTGAGAAGGAGAGGCTGCAACCGAGTAAAGCAACAACCAGGTATCTTGAGTATCGCAGCATTGAATACCTCATTGGGAAAATACGGGAGCGGAAGATTGTGAGAAAAGAAAAACCCCCTTCAGGATCACCTGAAGGGGGTGAGGGGGGTTACTTCAGTGCGCCTTTACCGTAGCGCTCTTCAAAACCCTTACGTACCTTGTCGATGGACTCCTTGCTCATACCTTCAAAGTACCAGGTATGACCATCGATGGGTTTGAAGTACTTGTCGAGCATGGCTTCGGCAAACTTGGTGTTGCCGTCCTTCTTCATGGACACTTCTTTCAACTCGGGTATCCATTTCATGTAGGTGTGCTTGGCTACATCATAGATACCGTGCCACCAGGTGTAGTCAGGACCACTCATGGACGCACCGTGACGAGCGCGGCGGCCTTCATGATGCCAGATTTCCCACCAGGTCCATTCGATCTTGTCGTCAAACGGGGCCTTGGTGATATAGCCGTTCTTCTTCAGCTCACCCATGACAGCAGCGATAGGCTTGGCGAATTTCTCATTATAGAGCTCAACCACGTTATCGAACTGGTTGTAGTGACCATTGATAACACTGTCGCTGTGGCAGGCTTTACAGACTTCCTGCATCTTCTTACGACGTTCCTGCCAGGTCACGACCTCGATTACAGTAGAACCTTTGGCTTTGTCACCGACTTTGGGGATTTTCTTACCCTCTTTGACGTCGAACTCATTGCCGTTCTCCAGACGAATCAGGTTGATCTTCTGAGAGATTGGTGGCCGCAGGGTCCAGGAGATACGATCACCTACGTTATGAGTCTTGCCCTCTTTACCGCCGGCACTCATATGACAGGTGGCACAGGTCGGTGCGGCTGAATAGTCGACACCGGCGACCCACTTATCCGACTCCATGTTCATCTCATCGACTTTCGCGCGATAGATGATGCCGTGCTTGGACTCGTTGTAGACCTCGATCTGAGGATGGTCAGGACCGACGTGACATTTACCGCAGGTATCCGGAGTACGGGCCTGGGCTTTGGAGAAGCGGTGACGACCATGGCAGGCAGTACAGGAACCGGCGGAACCATCAGGGTTGATTCGGCCAATACCGGTGTTGGGCCATGTGGTCGGCAGAGGTCTGCCATCTTCACCGATCTCGATCTTGGAGCCGTGGCACTGGCGGCAACCTGCATTGACTGCTGCAGGGCCGCCGACTACTTCACCAAGGAGGTTATCGAGGGATGCAAGGATTTGACCGCCCTTGGAGTGATGGGAACCATCCATCTCTTCGAACTCTACCGAATGGCATTTCGAGCAGTCTTTAGGGGTTACAATGATTGAAATTCGCTGTCCTTCATGTTCAAAGCCATCAACATCGTCAGCTTTGGCTGCATGACAGTCAAGGCAGTTGACACCACTTTGACCGTGTTGACTGTTGTTCCACTCCATGGTTAGTCCTGGATCTTCCTGCCAGTGACACTCCACACACTCATGTCCTTTTGGGTTGCCCCAATCCTTACCAATTTCACCAGACGGTCTCGCGGCATCTGCTGTGGTGACTTGCAGCATCAGAGCTAGTCCCGCAGCAACACTCCCCAGTATCGCGGTGAACCGACCATTACCGAAGCGTTTCATAGCTCCCTCCTGTGATGGGTTGAACGAACAGTTTAAGCGCTCCAATAGACGGCCGCGTCAATAATCCAATGGCATTAAAGACGACAGGTTATCGAATATGGAACCCCTCATTTTTAAAAAAAGAATGGTAAGCCTTTATGAAGACAAGGATGGACGTGGCTTCCTCCCAACCCCAAATTTTTTATTGTATGGGGACTGCATGGTTTCACTACATCGAGGCCGTAAAACCCTTTTCTTTTATTGCTTACTGTAGACTATAAAAACGGTTCGTATAGGGGGATGCCTTGATTTAAATCAAAAGTCGTCGGGCCGAACCAGACAAGGTTTTTTTATAATTTTAAAAGTTGGTCTAAATGTTGTGAAAGATAGGCGAATGGTAACTATTTTTACGGATCTTACAGATAAAAATATTGTTCAATTAAACTGGGCAGTGAATAATTTTTTTAATCTTTTTTTAAGGTTCAAAGTGGCTTTGCCTAGAACGAAATAGCCGTTATTACCTATCAAGATATACTCCCAATACCTATAAATAGGTAGCTGTAATTTTTGTTTATTTAATTATATTCGCTACTGTGTACGTGCCTCTTTAGTGGAATCGATTCTACCGCTTAAGATGAGCCGCTTTTTTGCTCGATCGGCTCCTGTTTATTGCCAATTGTAAGGCAAGCCAAAGACCAAAAGGTTCCTTGATTTCGAATCTGCAATGGCGTGTTGATTTGACTTCAACGAAAACTGACAGGCTGTTGAGGGGGAGAAGTGAGGATGATTAGCTTCAACAGCTAAGAATGATTTTGCAGTGTGGTTAAGCTAGATCGATCTTGCTCATCACAGCGCAGGCAAGTTTACCTGGTGACTGAAATGAGCAAGCCGATGATTGTCCGGGTACGGACATCTCATCGGCTTCCCGTTTTTCGTTTTGCTGTTAAAGAGGCTCAGGCCTGTTTTGCGCTACTCAGCTGTCTCTGAATGTTCGGCGGAACCGCCTCGTAATGGCTGAACTCTATGGTGTAGCTGCCTTCACCACCCGTCATGGCTTTCAGCTGGGTGGAGTAGCCTTCAAGTTCCGCCAGTGGCGCCTGACCCTTGATGACCAGCGTGTTGTTGCGTCCGGTCTCGGTGCCGCTGATCTGGCCCCTGCGTCCAGCCAGATCACCTGTCAGGTCGCCCATGAAGCTGTCAGAAGTGGTAATCGAGATGTTGACGATCGGTTCGAGGATAACCGGCCCGGCGTTATCAACGGCCTCCAGAAAGGCCTTTTTGCCCGCCGTTACAAAGGCGATCTCCTTGGAGTCGACGGAGTGAAATTTGCCATCGTAAACCGTGACTCTGATGTCCTGCATGGTGAAGCCGCTGATCGCTCCCTCTTCCATGGCACTTCGGACACCTTTCTCTACCGCTGGAATGAACTGTCCTGGAATTGCTCCGCCAACCACCGCATTGACATACTCGAAGCCCGACCCTCGCTCCAGTGGTTCGATGCGCAGAAATACTTCACCGAACTGTCCAGCACCACCGGTCTGTTTCTTGTGCCGATAGTGACCCTCTGCTTTGCGGGTTATGGTCTCCCGATAGGCGATGCTGGGTGGGTGGGTCTCCACTTCCACGCTGTATTTATTCTTGATCTGCTGTAGCAATACATCGAGATGCAGTTCGCCTAGGCCGCGCATCACCGTCTCATTGAGACTGACATTGTGCTCAACATGGAAACAGGGGTCTTCATCTTCCAGTTTATGCAGCGCATCACTCAATTTTTGCTCATCGCCCCGTTTGCTGGTGGTGATCGCCAGGCCAAACAGGGGTAATGGGCACTCGATCGAGCGCAGATGGTGGTGATCTTCATCGTGGGAATCATGTATCACTGCATCGAAATGAATGTCGTCAATCCGGGCCACGGCGCAGATGTCACCGGGTACAGCCTGTTTCATCTCCTCCTGCTCTTTACCCTGCAAACGGTAGAGGTGATTGACCTTGAATGGTTTTCTGGCATCACCGATATAGAGCTGGGAATTGACTTCCAGCTTGCCCTGGTGGATGCGAAAGATGCCCAGTTTGCCACGGTAGGGATCGTTGATGACTTTGAAGACATGGCCGATGACATGTTTGCTCTCATCCGGAGTGACTTCGACAGGCTGCATGTCAGCCCCTTCGCCTTTCATGAATGGGGGAGGGTTGCCTTCTGTTGGATCTGGCATCAGTTTGGAGAACAGATTCAGCAGTTCATCGATTCCGGCACCATTCTCTGCCGAAGTGAAACAGACCGGGATCAGATGACCTTCACGCAAGGCCTTCTCAAATGGGTCGTGCAGCTGTTCCGGCTCAATCGCCTGTCCCTGTTCCAGGTAGAGTTCCATCAGCTCCTCATCGACTTCGACTACCTGATCGACCAGATTGTCATGGGCCTGACTGACCGAAGAGATGTCAGTGGCATCGCCACCCGGTTGGAAGTAGCAGTCGATGACCTTTTTTCCATTCTCTGCAGGCAGATTGATCGGCAGACACTCTTTACCGAAGGTCTCCTTCAGGCTCTCCAGCAGAGCCTCATGGTCGACTTCCTCTGAGTCGATCTTATTGATGATGATAAAGCGGCACAGGTTGCGTCGCTTTGCTGCATCCATCATGCGGATGGTAACCGGTTCGATACCGGTCGACGCATTGACTACGACCATCGCCGATTCCACGGCTGGCAGGATACTGATACCGCGACCGAGAAAATCCGCGTATCCGGGGGTGTCGATGATATTGATCTGTTTGTTCTCATGGCTCAGGTGGGTGATGGCGATATCCAGGGAGTGTTGCAGCTCTTTTTCCAGGTCGTCGCTGTCACAGACGGTGTCACCCCGTTCAATTGTCCCTTTCGTCTTGATCATGCCCGATCGGTGCAGCAGGCTCTCGATCAAACTCGTTTTTCCTGAGCCGGCATGCCCGACCAGAGCGATATTGTGGATATCATGGGTAGAGTAATTGGCCATCGTGACTCCTATCAGCAGAACATGCCGGGTTTTATAGCCATCAGAGGCGTCGGCTAAGTGTTATTGATTATGTTTGTTGCCAGTATATCAAGCAACGATATGTAGTTGTTGAGCTCAGGCAGTAGATTGGCATAAAACAGCCTGATTTTTCAAAAAATCATGACAATGGCCAGCTTGATGCTGTCCGGCATGCCATTTAGGCTCTGTGGTGGGTGTGGGATAGGGCAGATTGGGCCCAGTTTCGGCAAAGGCTCGAGTTGCCGCAGCCTTTGCCACTGGGGAATCAGGGGTGCACCGAATTGATCACCACCTGAACGGTCTCAGCAGATCCGGGGGCGACTGGTTGAATCTCGCCCTCAAGGTCTCCAGCCTGAGCGGTAGGGCTGCCAGACATGGAGATCCTGGCGCCGACCACCACTTCATTGAAACCGGAGAGCTTCATCTGTGGCATCATCGCCATGCTGTCATCCAGGCTGATTGAAATCGGCAGGTCACTGACCTTTTTTCTGACGGCGGCGAGTGGCATGGGGGGACCGCTGACCGCTTTGGCATAGATGAATACCAGGTCATTCGGTTTGGTCTTGGCCTGCAGTTCGGGCGACAGGGATACGGCGACCTTTATGGCCTCGTTGGCCGCTGCAGCAGCTGGTTGGGGTTGGACTTTGGGTTGTTGTTTCTTCACGATACTCGGCAGCTCTGCCTCTTCCGGCTCCATACCCAGCTGTTTGCGCGCATCGTCGATTGCGCCGTTCACCGATTCAAGTTCGGCACTCTGTGGTGTGAGGCTGGTACGCAGTGTATCCCAACGCAGGATTGCCGATTGATAATCGGTGGATTGATAAGCCAGGATACCCGCCAACCAGAGTACGTTCGGATTTTCCGGTTCCAGTTGGTAGGCTTTTTCGATCATTGGTGCAGCACGTCCGGTAAAATCGTTACCGGTTGTCGCGGCAATGGCTTCCGCATAGGCCAGCAGCAGATCCACACGCTGGTCATTCATCTCCATTGCACGCTGGTAGGCGTTGATTGCCGCAGAGTGATCATTGAGGGCCATATAACTGCGGCCAAGCATCACCCAGCCGTCCTGATTATCCGGGTTCTCTTGCATTTTTTCCGCCAGCCTTCTGACCAGCTCATCCATTGGCGGAAGATTTTCCATGCTGCCGGAGGGGGCGTGAGCAGTCTGCTGGGGTGTGCCAGCTGCCGGCTGTTGAGCCAGATGGTTGATGATCTCAGGGGATCCCAGAAAGTCGTAGATCAGCCAGGCGGCCAGTGGAATCAACAGTGCGGTTCCCGCCATGATGCGTCCTGAGTGGCTCTCCCGGGTGCTGCTATCTGTGGTTGAAGTGGAGACATCGGTCAACAGGGATTTTTCCAGGTCCTTGCGAGCCGCGTCATAGCGGTTCTGGTCCAGGTTGCCCGCTTCAAGATCGCTGTCCAACTCCTCAAGCTGCTGTTTGAAGACAGCCAGATTGAGTTCGTCAGAGGTGATTTTATCGGTTACCTCTTTTCTTAATAACGGCAGGCCGACAAAAGCCATTGCCAGGACAGTCAGTCCGGCAATAATCATCCAGAATAGGGTCATTGATTCGTGTCTCTTTGTTCGTTCGACTGATTCAGAAGCTTTTCGAGTCTTTCTTGTTCTGCCTCACTCAGTTCTGTTTCGCGGCTCTGATTTTTGCGTTTGATAATACGAAAAAGAACCACGCCGCCGATCAGAAAAACGATCAACGGGCCAAACCAGATAGGGTAGGTGCTTGGCTTGACAGGTGGACTGTAGAGGACGAAGTCACCATAACGGGCGACCATGAAATCGATGATCTCCCCTTTACTCTGACCGCCCTTCATCATGTCATAGATTTCGTTTCTCAGGTCGATCGCCAGTTCCGCATTGGATCCTGCCAGTGATTCGTTCTGACAGACCAGGCAGCGCATCTCTTCAATGATTTCACGAAAGTCCTCATCCTGAGCCGGATCCTCGAAGGTGTATTCCGCGAGGGTTGCGGCATGCAGGGCAGTCAGACCGAGAAGGTAGATAAAACTCAACAGAAATAGGCGCACGTTATGATCCTTTGGCTTTCAAATCATTGATCATGGGAAGCAAGGTTTCGTTGAACACGCCCAGAGTGAGGGGGCCTGCGTGTTTGTAATGGATGATGCCATCACCATCCACCAGAAAGGTTTCCGGTGCGCCATAGACTCCAAGGTCGATGGCTGTGCGCCCTTTCTGGTCAAATATGTTGACCGTATAGGGGTCGCCCAGCTGTTGTAACCAGGCCTGTGCCTTGACCCGCTCATCCTTCCAGTTGAGTCCTACGATCTCCACCTTTCCTGAACGGGCAAGGTGTACCAGGGTGTCGTGCTCGGCGCGACAGGAGACGCACCAGGTTGCCCAGACATTCAACAGGTAGATCTTACCCTTGAGGTTCTGATCATTGATCATGGTCTGGGCGCTTTCCACCGAGGGCAGAGAGAATTCCGGTATCGATTTGCCGATCAGGGGCGAGGGGATCTCCCTGGGGTTCATGCCCAGCCCTTTATAGAGGAAAGCGGCAATTATCCCGAAGACGATCAACGGCACGGAATAACGCAAATAGCGGTTCATGACAGAATTAACTCCCTGATGCTGGCGCAGCTGCAGCAGCGCTGTTGACCATCTCTGGCGAACGTACTTTGGCGGTTCGATAGCGTCGATCTGTGACAGCCAGGATGCCGCCCAGACTCATCAATACACCACCCAGCCAGATCCAGCGTACATAGGGCTTGTAGTAGAGACGCAGACTCCAGTCGCCACCACCCAGAGGCTCTCCCAATGAGACATAGAGGTCCCGGGTGAAGCCCCAATCGATGGAGGCTTCCGTCATCGGACGTGTCTGTACGAAATAGGTCCGTTTTTCCGGCTCCAGAGTAATGAAAGCTTCACCGTTGTGGGAAACCTGGAAACTTCCCCGATGGGCGTTGTAGTTCGGGCCTGGAACCCGCTTTACACCATCAAATCGGAACTCGTAACCGGCAATTTCACTCACATCCCCGGGACTCATACGGACATCATGCTCCTCACCAAAATTGGAGACCATGGTGACACCGACGATAAACATGGCAACACCCATGTGTGCCAGAATCATACCGTAATAACTCCGACCACCGGTTTTGAAATCCTGCCAGAATCCATTGAAGCCCTTCTTGTTCTTCAAGCGGTCGCGGAGATTGACGATGTGCGAAGTGGCGACCCACAGAGCCAGCCCCATACCCAGACCTACCAGCCAGTTACCGCCGGAGAACATCGGCAGCAGACTCACCAAACCGAAAGCGACGCTGATCACAAAGGCTACTTTCAGCTGCTTGATCAGCAGTGAGGGTTCGGCGTGTTTCCAACGGGATAGGGAGCCGATACCCATCAACAGAGCCAGGAAGGGGGTGGTCAACAGAAACATCTTGTTGAACCAGGGGAAACCCACTGAGATCTTGCCCAACTCCAAAGCGTCGTAAATCAGTGGCGCCAGGGTGCCGAGAAGTACCAGAGCGGCAAACACCGAGAGTAACAGATTGTTACCGAGCAGAAAGGTCTCACGGGAGATCAGATCAAATCTTCCACCACTTGAGATATAGGGGGCACGCCAGGTGTAGAGCAGCAGAGAGCCACCGATGACAATCAACAGGAAGATCAGGATAAACACACCACGGGCCGGATCGGAGGCAAACGAGTGTACAGAGGTCAGCACTCCGGAACGTACCAGAAAGGTGCCGAGCAGACTCAGCGAGAAGGCGGAGATCGCCAGCAGTACCGTCCAGCTTTTGAAGGCGCCGCGTTTCTCTGTCACAGCCAGGGAGTGGATCAATGCCGTACCAACCAGCCAGGGCATGAAGGAGGCATTTTCCACCGGATCCCAGAACCACCAGCCACCCCAGCCCAGCTCATAGTAGGCCCACCAGCTGCCGAGTACGATGCCGAGGGTCAGAAACACCCAGGCGATGGTTGTCCAGGGGCGTGACCAGCGGGCCCAGGAGGCGTCCAGTCGACCGCCGAGCAGCGCAGCGATGGCAAACGCGAAGGCGACGGAAAAGCCCACATAGCCCATGTAGAGCATCGGTGGGTGGATCGCCAGCCCAGGATCCTGCAGCATGGGATTGAGTTCACCGCCCTCCAAGGGAACGGGGAAGGTTCTGTCAAAAGGATTGGAGGTCAGCAGCATGAACAGCATGAAGCCGATACTCACCATACCCATCACCGCGAGTACCCGGGAGACCATCTCCAGTGGCAGATTGCGACTGAAGGCGGCAATCGCCACACTCCAGGCGGCAAGCAGAAACGCCCACAGCAGCAGGGATCCCTCATGGGCACCCCATACGGCGGATATCTTGTAGATGTCCGGCAATTTGGTGTTACCGTGCTGAGCCACATAGACGACGGAAAAGTCGTTGCTCAGGAAAGCGTTGGTCAGGATCAGCAGTGAAATGGTGAGAAACACGAACTGGCCCCAGGCAAGACTTCGGGAAGCCGCCATCCAGGCGTTATTCCCGATATAGGAGCCGACCAAAGGCACGATAGCCTGGGTGACCGCCAGGCAGAGTGCCAGAATCAGGGCGAAGTGACCGAGTTCAGGGATCATTGTACGCTGGCCTGGGGCTGAGGATTGGCGACGGCCTCGTCATGGGCGGTTTTCAGAGACTCGGCAACCTCCGGAGGCATATAGTTCTCATCATGTTTGGCCAGTACTTCGCTGGCGATGAAGATGCCGTTCTGATTGAGTTGACCCATGGCGACGATACCTTGACCTTCACGAAACAGGTCGGGAAGAATGCCGGTATATTCAACGGTCACCGCCTCGGCATTATCGGTCACTGAGAATGCGGTGGTCAGGCCATCGGGCTTGCGCTTGACACTGTCGGACTGGACCAGGCCGCCAATGCGGAACGGATGTGCCTCCGGCGCCTTGCCTTCAACCACTTCAGAGGGTGAAAAGAAGAACATCAGGTTCTCATCGAAGGCGTTCAGTGCCAGCCAGGTCGCGACACCGATACCGGCTACCATGAGGCCGATCAGGGTGAGTCTTTTCTTACGTATGGGATTCATTTTGTACTTTCCTGGCCCGACGTATTTTACGGGCGATATCAGTTAAGGCGCGCTTACGTTGACGTAGTGGTGCCACAACATTGGCAACCAGTACGATGAACGCCAGGATAAAAGAGGGCCAGACATAGACTGCGTAGCCACCCATTGCGAAAAACTCGCTCATTTCGCCTCCTGTTCAACCATTTCCTGAACCCAGCGACTGTTCCTTTCCCGTTCCACAATTTCTGCGCGCGCGCGCATTAAGACCACAGCGCCGTAGTAAAGTTTAAACGAGATTGCCATGGTCAGCAGAGGGATCAACATGCTCATGTCCATGGAGGGTTTATCGAATTTCGTCACCGATGCGGGCTGGTGCAGGGTGTTCCACCACTCCACGGAGTAGTGAATGATCGGTATGTTGACCACCCCGACCAGGGCGAGGATGGAAACCGCCCGGGCAGCGACCCGCTTGTCTTCGATGGCGCTGTGCAGGGCGATGATGCCGAGATAGAGAAACAGCAGGATCAGTTCCGAGGTCAGCCGCGCATCCCAGACCCACCAGGTACCCCACATGGGCTTACCCCAGAGCGAGCCGGTGGCCAGGGCGAGAAAGGTGAACGATGCACCCACGGTGGCGCTACTGATGACCACGATTTCGGTCATTTTTATGCGCCAGACCAGGCTGATCAATCCGGATACCGCCATTACCACATAGATGAACATGGACATCCAGGCAGAGGGTACGTGGATGTACATGATGCGGTAGCTCTCGCCCTGCTGATAGTCGGGTGGAGCAACGAACAGACCGTGGTAGAGGCCGAACACCAGGGTGATCAGAAAACTGACCATGAACCAGGGCACCAGTTTGCCCGCTACATTATAGAAATAGCGTGGCGAACCCATTTGATGAAAGAAACGTATGATCATATTAACTCAGACTGATTCTCAATGAGGCGGCAGTGGCCATGGGCGCCAGCACCAGGGAACCGACCAGCATTGCCCCCAGGATGGAGATCTGTGCGGTGGTCGGTATACCGATTATGGCTGTTTTGACAGCATCTGTACCAAATATCAACACAGGGACATAGAGGGGTAGCACCAGCAGCGAGAGAATGACGCCACCCCGTCTTAAACCGACAGTCAGCGCCACCCCGACCGAGCCGATAAGACTGAGCACCGGTGTGCCCAGGATCAGCGTCAGCATCAAGGTGGGAATGGCACTGGCGGGGATGTTCAACAATACTGCCAGCAGTGGCGCCACGATAAACAGCGGCAGGCCGGTTACCAGCCAGTGGGCCAGGATCTTTGCCAATACCAGGATCGAGACTGGATGGGCGCTGAGCATGAACTGTTCCAGCGAGCCATCTTCGAAATCGGAGCGGAACATGCTGTCCAGTGAGAGTAGCGAAGCGAGCAGGGCAGCGACCCATACCACCCCAGGTCCGACCGCCTCGATCAGTTTGGGGTCGTTGCCGATACCCAGCGGGAACATGGCCGTCACCAGGACGAAGAAGAGCATCGGATTGATCAGTTCAGAGCGTCTGCGATAGGCGAGCACCAGGTCCCTTTTCAGGAGCAGGCTGAAGGCGCTTGTCAGGGAGAGGGTACTCATCGGTCAGAGAGGTTGATGCGTACCAGCTCGATCTCATCCTTAAAACCGATACGGTGGTGGGTCGTCATAGCCGCCATGCCACCCTTGTTGAGGTGTCCCTCGAAGAGTCGCTCCATATGTTCTATACCTTTGCGGTCAAGTGATGTGAAAGGCTCATCGAGAATCCACAGTTTTGCATCGGTGACCAGCAGGCGGGCGATCGCCAGTCGGCGCTGCTGACCCGCAGAGAGATTTCGCGTCGGTACATCTTCAAAACCGTACAGGCCGACCTGTTCCAGTGCCTCCTCCAGATCGATGTCCTGCCGGGCCTTGCCCAGGCCTTTGGCGATGCGCAGATTCTCCAAAGGTGTCAGATCCAGCTTCGAGCCATCCTTATGGCCCAGATAGGCAATATGCTCGTGAAATTCGGGGCCCAACTGAAAAATATCTTCACCTTCCCAGAGCAGATCGCCGGCTTCCGGTAGGCGAATACCACACAAAATTCTCAACAGGGAGGTTTTACCACTGCCGTTTCTACCCTCCAGGACCAGTGCCTGACCAGGGTTTATGGTGAAATCGAGACCTTCGAACAGCATACGGTCATCCCGGATACAGGCCAGAGATTTGGCTTCAAAGGTCGCCACAGAGTGGCTTGAAGATGCGGTTGTCACAGATTCAGTCGTTTTATCGTTATCGTAATCTTACAGCCCACCAACCATACCTGAATTCACTCAGGAGTCTCAACAAAAAAAGCGATCAATCACCTGGTTTGCCGTTTTGTTGATGAGCATGGGTTAATATTCCCAAATAGTGACCAGTGGAGACAAGGGTTTGTTCAATATCGATCTGCAATGAAGGCGGAAATCTGAAACAGATCACGCTACGGCTTTGCCATAGTGACTTATTGATTGAGAGGTTTTAGGCGATTTCAGTATCTCAGGATACCGGAAAGGGAAGTGGAAACCGTGATTCTCTAAAATATCGGAATTGCACTCAAGAGGCTTGAGGCTTTTTGATAATCACCTGTTCCTGTTCGAAACTCTGAAGGTTGGGGGTTCTGTCAGCAATGTTGGATGTCTGCCAAAACAGGGTCATACAGAATGCGATGGCCAACATGAATAGGTATTTCACCGGATATACCCCCGGAACTCTTATTTGGTGGTGAAATTATAAAGCCTAAATACAAGGCGGATATTTTTATGGGGGCAAATATATAGTAATTACCCTGATTCCGCTAGTGTAGGAACCAATTGATTTTTGATCTGGATCACCAAAATCGACTGTTTAATTAAAATTTTGGCTGTATTAGGATTTGATTATCGTCGATCTTGACGGGATATGTGCCAATTGGCTCGTCTGCGGGTTCTTCCAGAGGTCTTCCGGTTTTCAGGCAGAATCGGCTGCCGTGAAGTGAGCATTTTATGTTGTGATCATCGATGCAACCGAGGTAGAGGGATACGTCTTCATGGGTGCATTGGTCGTCAACTGCATAAATCTTGCCGTCAACATTCACGATCAGGTATTGATGTTGTTGAAATTCGAAACGCTTCATGCTGCCAGGCGGCAGTCCATCCATTTCAGCAACCTTGATCCATCTCTCTGTCATCTGCAATCTCCGGCTAGACCAGACGGGCCGCTGCCTGGCCGGAATCGAGAACCTGACGCACCTGGACTGCGGCCTGCTCCAGTGTTTCATGGCGTCCGCTATGCCACAGGGTGATGGCGCAGCTGTAGAGCAGTGAGTCATAGGCAGGCCCCGGTTTTCCCCGCAGCGCATCCAGTCCGGTCTCAGCGGCAAACTCCGCTGCTTTGCCGATATCGGTGATCCGGGCGACCTCATCGTCACTGCTCCTGATGGATGGATCATCCGGAAGCGGAACCGCTCGAACACTCTGTTGAATCGACAGGCTTGTGGGTGATAGCTCGACCGGGCTCTCCTGATTCATATTGTCATAACGAAAGATCATCCCCTGCTGTCTTAGTGAAGGGATCACACCCCCCTCGGTACCTCTTACCAGCAGGCAGCCCTCGAAACCGGCAAAACGTGCCAGCGAGGCGTATTTCGCCGGGTAGGGCTTGTGTACATAGCCGGTGAGGAGATGGGTTTTTTGCTTTGCGGTAATCGGTTTCGCCAGCACTTCAACAGTGGTCAAGACCTGGCGTTTGATGATGCGTTGTCGCAGGCCGGTGAGGTCGTGCAGGCCGGGACAGAAGGTCTGCTGATCCACATAGGCCCAGCCCAGATCAGGATTTTCGATGCGCTTTACTGCCTCGTCGAGATCCATGTCCACATCGATACCGGCGGCCTGCAGGACGTGTCGATGGGTGATGCCGAATTTTGGGCCAACCGCATCCAGCCCATGGCTGACACAGGGGAGTCCGCAGGCGGCAAGCACCACCGGAATCATCGGCGCAATCGGCAGGTTCCGGTTCATGCCGTCGTATGGATCGGCCAGGGAGATCAGCTCATCGACATCGGCTGTGCGGCTCCCGGAGATATTCAGAATAGCCTCGAGTGTGCCTTTGTTCTCATCGTCGGTCTCCCGTTTCATGCGCAGGGCAATCAGAAAGATGGCGGTTTGCACATCATCGATTTCACCACGCAGAATGGCCGACATTCCTTCCCTGGCTTCATCCAGGGAGATGTCTTTACTCAATTCTGGGCCAGTGGCGATACGTTGGATAATGGAGTGCATCAATGCCGCTGATGTTTGGTTTGTCATCTGTACTACCTGGCAGACCGGAGAACTGCAGTTGGACGATTATGAGTTGAATTGGCGAGGAGTATAAAAAACTCAGTAAAATTGTCAAGAATTGCTTCCGTGACAACTGTGGGGGGATTGACGAGGTTGCTGAGGTAATCCAGCCGAAAGGTAGCTACAGATCAGCCACTACCGCCCGTGAGGCAGATAGTAGTCAGGCCAAGCCAAAGCTCTGCAGAGGTGGCTCTGCAAAGCGCTGTTGTTGTGGTTGAAATCGCCCGTTGGCGATCAGGCGATATCAGCGGTGAAGCACCGAAGTCAACACATGGTCATATTCAAAAAAGACGGAATAGCTTGGATAGTCCCAACGGGTAATCGGTGGATCACCAACCGCTGAATGGGTGGTACTGGGTTGTCCGAAACGCTGACTGACCTGATCCATTGTCATACTGCGGGTTGGGCGTGGAATACCTTCCTCACTGTTGATGGGGGCCGAATTGATAGAGTCTATCAACAGAACTTCAGCCACAGCTGAATTGGCGAACAGGCAGGCACACAATGTGATGGATAGGGCGGTAATGCGAAAACTCATCTGAGCAACTCCGAATTTGTCTCTTCATGAAGGAATATAGCACTCTTGCCTAACTATAGGAAAGCATGAGTAATTAAGCTGAAATAAAAGCGTGAAATGGATAAAACTCTGACCCAGCTAACACTATTCAGCCTGTTCACAGGTTGAATTCGATCAAATGGTATTTTTTTTGCCTAGTCTATGCGGATTATTCCTACTTTATGTTTTAATGCCGAGCTATGTTTAAACCGATCGAATTCTATATCGGCCTGCGCTACACACGCGCAAAGCGGCGAAATCACTTTATCTCCTTCATCTCTGTGATCTCGATGGTTGGGATCATGCTTGGGGTCGTCGCCCTGATCGTGGTGCTCTCGGTGATGAATGGATTCCATAAGGAGATCCGCGAACGGATACTCGGTATGGCCTCCCATGCAACCATCTCCGGGGTGAATGGGGAACTTGCCGATTGGCGCAGCGTAGAATCGGAAGCCGCGCAGTTTCCCCATGTGGTCGGCAAGGCCCCCTACGTGGAGGGGCAGGGCATGCTGATCAGTGGTCAGAAGGTCAGTGGGGTCCTGTTGCGAGGCATCCTGCCGGAGCAGGAGGGTGAGGTGTCGGATGTCATCAGTTCCATCACCCGTGGCAGCATTGAGACCCTGAAGCCCGGCAGCTATGGCATCGTACTCGGCAGAGAGCTTGCCAATGTGCTGGGTGTTGGGGTTGGCGACCGGGTGACCCTGGTCACACCTCAGGTGAATGTGACGCCCGCCGGTATCATGCCGCGTCTGAAGCGCCTCACCGTCAGCGCGATCTTTCAGGTTGGAATGGGGGAGTATGACCGGGGTGTGGCGATTCTGCATATCAAAGATGCCGCAAAACTGATGCGTCTGCAGGATGGGGTGACCGGCGTTCGCTTGAAGCTGGATGATCTCTATCTGGCGCCACAGGTTTCCCGTGAGTTGGCCATGAAGATGGGGGGTTACTACCGGATCAGTGACTGGACCATGCAGCATCGCAACTTCTTCTCGGCGCTGCGTACTGAAAAACGCATGATGACCATCATTCTTTCGCTGATTGTCGCCGTGGCAGCCTTCAATATCGTTTCAACCATGGTGATGGTGGTCACCGACAAGCAGTCGGACATTGCAATTCTCCGCACCCTGGGCGCATCACCGGGTTCGATCATGGGAATCTTCATGGTTCAGGGCGCGACGATTGGAATCGTCGGTAACATTTTCGGTATGTTGGGAGGGACGTTGCTGGCGCACAATGTGGAGGCGATCGTCAGCTGGATCGAACAGGCGTTAAGCGTCGATTTTCTCGACCCGAGCATCTACTACATCACCAAGCTACCCTCGGATCCCCACACCAGCGACATACTGTTGATTGGGGGTATGGCTTTTCTGATTACCCTGCTGGCGACCCTCTATCCTGCCTGGAAGGCCTCCCGCACCCAGCCTGCCGAGGCGCTGCGATATGAGTAGTCAAGAGCTTGTGCTTGAGGCGAATGATCTGGTTCGTACCTTCTCCCAGGGTGGGCTTCATGTGGAGGTGTTGCAAGGCGTCAATCTGAAACTCTCCGCCGGTGAACGGGTAGCCATCGTCGGCTCATCCGGTTCGGGAAAAAGCACCCTGCTGCACTGTTTGGGTGGACTGGACAAGGCGGATTCCGGCAGTGTCAGGTTATGCGGTCAGGATCTGCTCGGTCTCAATGAGCGGGAGAAGGGTGTGTTGCGTAACCGTAACATGGGCTTTGTCTATCAATTTCACCATCTGTTGCCGGAATTCACCGCCATGGAAAATGTGGCGATGCCTCTGATGATCGGCGGAGATGGGGTCAATCATGCCCGCGAGCGGGCAAGCGAGATGCTGCAGCAGGTCGGACTGGCGGAGAGGATGCACCACAAACCCAATGAGCTGTCAGGCGGAGAGAGACAGCGGGCTGCCCTGGCGCGTGCCATGGTCCACCATCCGGCTTGTGTACTGGCGGATGAACCAACCGGCAATCTGGACAGAAAAACCGCCGATCAGGTCTATGAACTGATGCTGCAACTCAATCAGGAACTCAATATCAGCTTCATCGTAGTGACCCACGATGCGGATCTTGCCCAACGCATGGACCGTACCTTGCATTTGATCGATGGCAGGTTGACTGAGGGGTAAGAGGTTTCTCGCGCAGGCCACCCGGAGAGGGTGGTTATTCGGATAGCTTGGCCGAGGTGCTGCTGTGTTTGCTATGCCGACGGCTCTTCCATTTTTCCACAGCGTGCCAGCGCCAGACCCACAGAATCAGACTGTAGCCCAGAATCGAAGAGACGGTGGCACAGACCAATGAGCCCAGGATCAGAGGAATGAGGATTTCAGAGCCGACACTCTGCAGCCACTCAAGCGTGAACTGAAAGGGTTCCAGTGAGGCGGTCTCCCCGGTGATGAAGATGCCGACCTGGTAGGCAAAATAGAACATCGGTGGAATGGTGATCGGATTGGTGATCCATACCAGGGCCACCGAAAGCGGCAGGTTGACCCGGAAGAAAATCGCGGCTGCAGCGGCGAGCACCATCTGAAAGGGTACGGGTATGAATGCCATGAACAGACCGACGGCAAAAGCACCGGAGACCGAGTGTCTGTTGAGATGCCAGAGGTTGGCATCGTGCAGCAGATCGCCAAACACCTGCATGTGCTTGTGGTTACACACATGGTCGCGGTGTGGCAACAGACGCTTGATCAGATGTTTTGGCATGTTAAAGGCAATTAAAAAACGGTCTAATTGGTTAGCGGCAAGTACGGTCGGAACTTGCGCATCGGCATGCTACCCCATGCAATCCCGGTGGCAGCCGATTAAAAAGCATTTTCTTCCCTGAAAATCACTCAAGTTGTAACTTCTCGACAATAGTAAATCAATAGTAGTCGTCAGGACTATTGTTTTTTTATGATTCAGGCGGATTGTCAACCTGTTAACTGAATCAAAGTGCTGGGTTAATAAGCATAGTCCACAAGCGTGCTGATATCCGATAAAGTGGACTTTGGTCTCGACAGGGAGTCGTCGTGAACAGATTTCTGATCGGTTTTATCATCGGTGTGGCACTTTTTCACCTGCTGGATCACCTGCCGGGATTGGCATGGTTGTCCGGTTTTTTGACATTTCCGCTGCTCTGGCGTTTCAAACCACTGCGTCCTCTGGTGGCAATGGCTGCAGGGGCCGGTTGGAGTCTGCTGAATGCCAGCCTGATTCTGCATCAGCAGTTACCTGTGAATTTGGAGCGCAGTGACCTGCTTCTCGAAGGTGTGGTGGATTCGCTGCCGGTCACACAGGGTCGGCTATCCCGTTTCCAGATGCGGGTCACTTCGTTGCAGGACGAAAATGGTGATTCTGTTGAACTCTCCCGGGTTCAGCTCAGCTGGTTCGGTATGGAAAAAGCGCCGAGTATCGGTGATGCCTGGCGCTTAAAGGTCAGATTGATCCGTCCCAGAGGGGCCCAGAATCCGGCGGGTTTCGATCATGAGAAATGGCTCTTCATGCAGCAGATCCAGGCCAAAGGCTATGTCAGGGATTGGGCCGGAAATCGTCAGCTTGAATCTGAACAATTTCCCGCTCCGCTTGGTTTGCTGCGACAAAAGATCGCCAAAGCCATCGATGAGGTGAGCGACAGGCCTCAGGCGGCAGCCCTGCTGAAGGCGCTTGCAGTGGGCGATAAGCGAGGTATGGACAGGCAAGCCTGGGAGACTTTCAGCCGCACCGGGACCAACCACCTGATCGCCATATCCGGGCTGCACATTGGCCTGGTTGCCGGTTGGTGCCTGTTCACCGGTAGCTGGCTGTGGCGGCGCAGCAGCAGACTCTGCCAGCGAATGCCTGCACTCAAAGCCGGCGCCCTGTTTGCCCTGCTGGGTGCGGCGGTTTATGCCGCATTGGCCGGTTTTACCCTGCCGACCCAGCGGGCACTGATCATGCTGGTTGCTACCCTTGGGGCTCTGATCCTGGGTTATCGTATTCAGTTCGGCCGAAGTCTGTTGCTGGCGCTCTTTTTGGTGCTTCTGCTGGATCCTCTGGCCATTCTGAGCCGGGGCTTCTGGCTCTCATTCACTGCCGTAGCTGTTATTTTATGGAGTATCGGCGGCCGTCTTGCTGCCTGGCAAGGCTGGCGTCAGGGCATACAGGTTCAACTCTCAGTCAGTCTCGGTCTGTTACCTCTGTTGATTCTCTTTTTCAGTCAGATCTCCCTGATCTCGCCGTTGGTCAATCTCCTTATGGTGCCCTGGTTCAGTCTGGTACTTGTGCCGATGACCCTGATTGGTCTGCCGTTATTGCTGGTTCCCACCGTTGCTGATGCCTGGTTCACACTGCTGCAGAGACTCGCCGATGCAAGCTTACAGCTGCTGGAGTGGTGTTCAGTGCAACCCTTTGCCATGACGGATCTTGCGCAACAGGATCCGTTGCTGTTGTGGTTTGTTCTGGCAGGTTGCCTGTTACTGCTGTTGCCAGCCGGGATGCCGGGACGTGGTTTGGGATTGCTGCTCTGTGTGCCGATTCTGTTTGCATCGGCGCAACGTCCAGCCAAGGGGGAGATATGGTTCACCCTGCTGGATGTGGGGCAGGGGCTGGCTTGTGTGGTTGAGACCAGCAATCACCTGCTGCTCTTCGATACGGGGCCAGGGAAGGGGGATCGGACCGCAGCCGATTCCGTGATCATGCCATTTCTCAGATCCAGAGGGCATCGAAGAATCGATACGCTGATTGTCAGCAATGGCGACCGTGACCACGCCGGTGGCGTTGAATCGCTGATTCGTTCGATCCCCATCGGGCAGCTTCTGGCAGGTGATCCGGAGATGATTGACGGGGCTGCCCAAGCTTGCCTGGCAGGCAGTGAATGGTCCTGGGATGGGGTGCATTTCCAGATTCTCCATCCGGCCGCCAGGGTTGAGTTTCAAGAACCGAACAACCGCTCCTGTGTGTTGAAGATCGAAAATGACGATTGGACGATTCTTCTGCCGGGGGATATTGAACAGGCAGCGGAAGATGCCCTGCTGAGTGTCAACCCCCGACAACTCCGATCGGATCTGGTTGTCGCTCCGCACCATGGCTCGAACAGCTCTTCCACGGCTGAGTTTGTGACCGCGGTCGATCCACAGTGGGTGCTATTTTCAACTGGTTACAAAAACAGCTATGGTTTCCCTAAGTCGGAGGTGGTTCAGCGTTGGCAGGCACAAGGCGCAAGGCTGTTGAATACCGCGCAGAGCGGCGCCATCGAATTCCGTCTGAGGTCAGGTGAGGTGAAGCCGCAACCACGTCTCTATCGTGAGCTGAACCAACGGTTTTGGCAACTGGATGATGGGGCCTCGGCAAATCAACTGGGACCTGAGTAGATCAACGCGGAGCTGCCGGGCAATGGTAGGCAGGTGGGGAATCTGACTCGCCTAGATCGCCATGCAATCTGAGCTGCAACAAGATACCCTGGTCGAGTATCATGGTCGTATCGAGAAAAGTATTCGTGAAATTCACAGAAGGAAAAGGATAAGTGTTTGAACTTGTAAAGTCGGGTGGATGGTTGATGCTGCCCATTATTGCCTGTTCCATTGCTGCGTTGGGGATTGTCATCGAGCGATTCTGGTCCCTGCAGCGCAAACGGGTCATGCCGGATTATCTGATGCGACAGATCCTGCAGCTCCACCAGGAGGAGAAACTGAATCTGGCCGACCTGGACAAACTGAAGACCAGCTCCCCCCTGGGTCGGATACTGGCAGCCGGTCTGGTCAACCGCAACCACAGTAAGGTTGTGATGAAAGAGGCGATTGAAGAAGTCGGTCGCCAGGTGGTTCACGAACTGGAGCGCTATCTCAACACGCTCGGCACAATCGCCTCCATCTCGCCACTGCTTGGTCTGCTGGGAACCGTAATCGGCATGATCAAAGTGTTCAGTGTCATTGTAACCGCAGGTGTTGGTGATCCCGGGGTCCTGGCCGGTGGCATCTCCGAAGCCTTGATCACCACCGCGGCCGGGCTCTCGGTTGCCATACCCAGTCTGATGTTCCATCGATACTTCTCCGGTCTGATCGACCAGCTGGTGATCGGCATGGAAGAGCAGGCATTGAAGATGGTGGAGGTGATCCACGGGGAGAGAGAGCGCTGAAATGAATTTCAGAACCAAAGCGCGAAAATCACCTGAGGTGGATATTACACCGCTCATCGATGTGGTCTTCCTGCTGTTGATCTTCTTTATGGTATCGACCACTTTCGAACATGAGAGCCAGATTCTGATCGAACTGCCTGAAGCGACCGGTGAGGAGATACAACGGGAAGAACAGCAGCTCGATATCACCATCAACATAGCCGGTACCTTTTTTGTCAATCAACGAGAGGTGGTGAATACCGAGATGGAGACCCTGAAGCTGGCAATCAGTAAAGCCATTGGCGATCGAGGCAACATTCCAGTGATCATCAACGCGGATGCGCGAACCCCTCATCAGTCGGTGATGACCGCCATGGATGCGGCCAGCCAGTTGGGTCTGACCAAGATGACCTTTTCCGCCCACAAACCTGCCTTGGAATGAGGTGGCCCTGGCTTTGAATCCGATTGAAGCTTCCTGGCAGCGACGTCACCCACTCAACTATCTGCTTCTGCCCCTGAGTGGTCTGTTTTGCGCAGTTGTCGCATTCAGACGGCGCCTCTATCGCTGGGGTTGGCTTAAAAGCCAGCGGATCGATTGTCCGGTGATCATCGTCGGCAATATTACGGTAGGCGGAACTGGCAAGACACCATTGATCATCTGGTTGGCGCAGAAGCTCACCGAGTGGGGCTACAAGCCAGGCATCATTACCCGTGGTTACGGCGGGAAGTCGCAGGTCTGGCCATGTGAAGTGACAACCGACGCCACACCTCAACAGGTGGGTGATGAAGCCATTCTGTTGAAGCGTCATGGGGAGTGTCCGGTGTTTGCCGGTCCGCAGCGTCCTCTCGTTGCGCAGCAACTACTCTCAAACTATCCCTGCGATGTGATTCTCTCCGATGATGGGATGCAGCACTATGCCCTGCAGCGGGACCTTGAAATTGCGGTGGTGGATGGAGAGCGCCGTTTTGGCAACGGTTACTGTCTGCCAGCCGGGCCACTGCGGGAGACTCGTAAACGCCTGCAACAGGTTGATCTGGTGATCATCAATGGCAATCCGGGCGAAGGCGAGCATGGCATGTCGGTGGTTGGCGACATGGCTTGCCCGGTTGCCGGGGGCGCCTGCAAACCCCTGGCAGATTTTGTCCCAACCTCTGTCGATGCGGTTGCGGGTATCGGCCATCCTGAGCGCTTTTTCAGCATGCTTGAATCTGCAGGATTGACTGTGGATCGACACCCATTCGCCGATCATCATCGATTTACGGCCGATGATCTGGCTCCATTTGAGCAAAAGACAGTTCTCATGACCGAGAAAGATGCGGTAAAGTGCGAACAGTTCGCCCAATCCAATCACTGGTATGTACCCGCCACTGCCAGTGTGGCCACGGTATTTGAACATCAACTCAAGACGAAGGTGAAAAGGCTCTTAGATGGATAGAAAACTGCTTGATATTTTGGTTTGTCCAGTGTGTAAGGGGAAGCTTCTCTATATGAAGAAACAGCAGGAGCTGATCTGTCGAGCCGATCGGCTGGCCTATCCAATACGGGATGATATCCCGGTGATGCTCGAAGAGGAGGCGCGGAAAATACCCGCTGACGAAGAGATTCCGGAAGGCTGATGGATATGAATTTCAAAGTAGTCATACCGGCCCGTTACGCCTCGGTGCGCTTGCCGGGAAAACCGCTGTTGGAGATTGCCGGCAAACCGATGATCCAGCATGTCCACCAACGTGCCGTTGAAAGCGGTGCCAGTCAGGTGGTGATCGCTACCGACAGCGAGCAAATTGCCGATGCCTGTCGGAGCTTTTCGGCGGATGTCTGCATGACCTCTGCAGAACATCGCAGCGGCTCCGATCGAATCGCTGAAGTGGTGACCCAGCGTGGCTGGGCGGATGAAGAGATTATCGTCAATCTGCAGGGAGACGAACCCTGTATGCCGGCCGAGTTGCTGTCACAGGTTGCCAAGGATATGAGTCAGCACGATGCAGCTGGGGTTACCACGCTCTCGGCACCAATTACCGAGCGCAAGACCCTGTTTGATCCCCATGTGGTGAAGGTGGTGACAGACATCCAGGGCTACGCGCTCTATTTCAGCCGGGCGCCGATACCCTGGCATCGTGATGAGTTTATCGATGCGGAAAGCCCGCTCCCGGCTGATACCGGTTTTGCCCGGCATATCGGTCTGTATGCCTATCGTGCCGGTTATCTGGCCCGATTCGTTGCCTGGGAGAGGGCACCGATAGAGCGGGCTGAATCCCTCGAGCAGTTACGCGTGCTTTGGCATGGTGGTCGGATCCATGTCAGTAATGCCATTACTGATCCTGGACATGGTGTCGATACCCGGGATGATCTGCGGCTGGTGGAGGCCCAGCTCAGTCAGTGACAAGTTAAACATTGTAAAATTTTTCGACTACTACCCCGAAAATGGGTTATTTAACCTATTGCAGTATAGGAATAAGAGGACTTTTTGTCGGAATTTTTTACACTATTTTTTTTATATTACGCTGTAATTTATTAGAATTGTTCTGTAACACCATGTAATCCATACAATTATATAATTATGGCATAAACCCTGCAATGATAAATGTCAATTACGGCTAAGCATGGCAATTGTGACAGATTCGTCATATTTTAAAGTATTTAAATTCTCTAATATTTAAACATTATTCTAATAGAGCCGAGAAGTGTTATTGGATAAGGCACAAAAATAAAGGGTTGCTACATGGCATTGGTAAACGATCATCTGGGCAGTGACGCGTTCATAAGGGTTTCCGGTTTAAAACTCGCTTCCTCTCCATTTCCATCGGTAGAAGAGGATACTCAGACCGGTGTCTCAATCAACGATAACCTCAGATTGACCGACCAGCATATTAAGGACGGCCTCTCCTGTCTCAAGCAGTTAAAGCAAGGTGCGCATCATCAGCATGTCAGCTCTGAGGAGCTTGAGAGAAAACGTATCTCCCGCGAACTTCATGATGGTCTGGGGCAACTGCTCACCAGCATGAGCTTGCATGTTCAGCGTTGTCTTGACGGCTGCGATGGGCAGGAAAAGGCATCACAGAGTCAACAGCGTGAATCCCTGGAAGCTGTCTCATCCATGGTCAAGCAGGCGATGTCCGAAGTGAGATCGATCTGCAGTGCGATCCGACCCGCAATTCTGGACGATTTGGGTGTCATCCCCGCCATCTCCTGGCAGTGCCGTCAGATTACCAAAGTCTGCAGCGAGACTCAGGTAGTCACCGATTTTGACGTGGATGAAGAGTCGATACCCGAGGATTTTAAGAGTGTCATCTATCGCATCGTACAGGAGTCCCTGAACAATGCGGTCAAGTACGCAAAAGCAAAGACCATCACGGTCTCCCTGTTACAGGCGCACGATGCCATTCATCTGCTGGTTATCGATAACGGTGTCGGATTCGATCCTTCCGAAATTCAGGGCAACCTGGGAATGGGATTGGTCGGTATGCGTGAGCGGGCTGAATCGGTAGATGGCAGAATCCGCATCGATACCGGCATCGATCAAGGCGTGCAGATCCGCGCTTCCTTTCCTCTGTAGAGAGTTCCTGCGGAACAGATCAGTCGATATCAACGGTTACGCGATCAGCGTAACCGAAATCAATCTCTCCCGAATGAGATCCAAAAGATCAATGGATTGATCAGAGCTTTTCCGATTAGCGGTTTATCAAACCTTTCTCAAGCGCATAGGTGGTCAGCGCTGATACATTGTGCAGGTCGAGTTTTTTCATCAGATTGGCGCGATGTTTTTCAACCGTTTTCACGCTGATGCAGAGATAGTCGGCCATGCTCTTGTTGGTGTGACCTTCGGCAATCAATTTCAATATCTGACGTTCCCGTTGAGTCACTGTATCCCAGCGGGTGAGGGGTTCGTTATTAACGTTATTGGTTTGCAGATAACTGTTGACGACTTTTTCCGTGATCTCTGCGCTTAAGTATGTTTTGCCACTCAATACACGTTCAGCGGCAGTCATCAACTCATTCTGAGTCGCATCCTTAAGAACATATCCATTGGCGCCTGCTTTTAAACTTGCCAGAACGTACTCTTCCTCATTGTGTACTGTCAGCACCAGGGTTTTGATTTCCGCATCCCGTTCCCTGATTTCACGGATCGCATCCATGCCGTTCATGCCGGGCATATTCAGATCCATGATCACCAGGTCCGGTTTGAGATCGATCACCCGGCGTATTGCATCGCGGCCATTGTCGGCTTCACCGATTACATCGAACTGGGGATTGGAGGTCAGCAGTGCTTTCAGCCCTGCACGCAGAATGTTGTGGTCTTCGGCGATGATGATTTTTTTCTTGTCGCTGTTCATTGTCACCCGAACCTATCTCATCTCTCTCGTTTTGAGTCCCTTGCGCATCGTTATCCGGCGTTTACTCAGACAAGTTTAGGTGTGATTGCAGTTGATGCAAATCCCAAGCCTGTCTGCCTGGACATGACGGTAACATTTTGTGCCATTCACCATGACACAAATTGTGTATTGAATAAACCATAAAAATGGATACGCCGCCAGCGTGCAAAATCACACAGAGGCGCGGTTTTTTTCGAGTCGTCAGATGAGTCAGGTAAAAGTCAACTTTTTGTCTGTTTTTATATGTATTTTAAGATTTTAAGTAGTCATAGGATGACTCTTTCTCCTATTTGTCAACCCTACCCTTCAGGGTAGGGTTTTTGCTGCCGTTGAAATACCGGGTTATCTCCTTTTCCAGTAGGGGCTGGAGCAGAGAAATAGCGTAGTTTCACGCAAAGCCACCTTTTATATAGGGATGTAGACTTTGGCCTAAGTACTGGTAATGGGGCTGGTAGTTTTTTTGACTTGAGTCAGATAGAGCCCCGGGAAAGTTGAATGACCAATAGGGGTCTGGAGAAAAATCCATGATAAATGAAAGTCAGGGTTACATGAACAGAGGGCTACAGTTATTTGTATTTCTGTGTCTCTCATTTCTGGTTACTGCGCTGAACGCAGCCTCATTGACCATCAATGTGGTTGATCAGTCAGGCAACCCAATCACTGATCCGAATTTCGGTTTTCGCTGGTTGCTGGAGAGGGATAACACCTTCCCGGTCGATCCGGCGAATCCTGGAACAACCGCTGATGAACTACTGTCGTTGAGCTTTCACGCCAGTAATCACGAAGTCGGCGTTGCTACTGACGGATCGGGTTCACTATCGGGCAATGTAGATGCATCTACAGCGACGATCGGTGATGTAATCCCTGCTGGACGTTACTACGTATCAGTACACCCCTACAGTGGTTACAGCCTGAGTGGCGATTCTGTTGATCTGAGAACGGTAGCGGCCGGTGAGGTTACTGTCACAGTACAGCAGCATCCGATCCCCACTGCTCAGATCTCGATCTATCTGTTTGAAGATAAGCATCCGGTGAATGGTGTTCCGGATCTGCCGGAAGAGCAGAATGACGGCACGGTTGACTGGACTCAGTTCAGCCTGTTCCTGGAAGAGCCAGGTGGTCGTTACGGTGCAGCCGGTGGTCAGGTCATCCAGGATGCCTTCGGTAACTACCTCGGTACCACCTATGACCAGACCTGTGCCACCAGTAACCCCGTCGGCACCGGTGGTGATACTCCTGGCGGTATGATCAATGCGACCTGTATCGATGCAGACGGCAACCCAGTTATCGATGTACTGGGTGACGGCACCATGCAGCCCGATGAGAACGGCTACCTGAATGTTAAGAACCTGGCACCCGGCAAGTATGGTGTGGTTATCATTCCGCCACCCAATGCCGGTTGGCAGCAGACCAGCACCATTGAGGGTAGTAAGGTTATCGATGCCTGGGTCAAGGCCAACGAACCTGCGGTTTTCGTCGAATTCGGTATTCCCGGCCCCCATGTCTTCATGGGTTTTGTGCGTCCTTTCGCCGATCTGCCCCCAGCCCAGCCGGGTGAGCAGGTTGCAACGGTCAGCGGTACCGTTACCGACATGCACATGTCCCGTAACCCTGCGACCACTTTCTTCACCGGTCGTCCTTTCCCGCAATGCTGGACAGCCATTAACCAGGTTGGTGTGGATGGTGCCCTTGGTCAGGCCGTCTACGCGGGTGCCTGCGGAGCGGACAGTGACTTCTCAGTGGATCTGGTTCCTCCGGGCCAGTATCAACTGGCCATTTGGGATGCCAACCTTGATGTGGTTTTTGCCTCCCTGTTGTTCACCGTGGATCCAACCGGTGGTACCTGTAACGGCGGGCTCTCCTGTAACTTCGGTGATGTGCCGGTATTCAACTGGTTCACTCGTCTCAACACCGGCATCTTCAGAGATGATGATCAGGACGGTTTCTGGGACGAAGGTGAGATCGGTATCGGTCCTGAAAGTCAGGAGACCGTACTGCGCTGGCGTGACGGTACCATCTATCAGGCTTTCCCGACTGATGGTGAAGGTTTCGCGCCTTTTGATGAAGTCTTTCCATTTTTCCATTGGCTGGTGGCTGAAGTCAGCTTCGGTAACAAGAAAGCCACAGGTGCCACCTTTGTCGTGGACGCAGGTGGTGAAGTTCGTCCCGATGGCGGCTGGGCCGATCCTACCTTTGGCGAACTCAATCCTCAGGGACAGTGTGAGGCTCGTGGCGTAGGTCATAGCGATATCGTTATCTCGGCTACCGACCCTCGCGGTGCGATCGGCGACTGTCTCGGTTCTGATGACGGTGGCGTAACCTGGGTTGTTGAAAACGGCCGACAGATGATCAATCCGAATACCGGTAACAATCTGTCACGCACTGAGACCGGTCTGGTGCTCACTCAGGGCTTCCAGGGCTTCCTGGGTCAGACCAGTGTGATGCAGTTCGGTAAAGTCGACTACGTGATCGATACTCCATTCGACTTCACTGCATTCCCTCCAAGAATCTCCGAATATGTTGGTGAGAACGGCGGTATCTCCGGTATCGTCTACTACGCCACCACACGTGCGGAAGATGAGCCACAGTTCGCTGCGGCCGAGGAGTGGGAGCCTGGTGTACCTCGGGTGCAACTGGCCCTCTATGCGGATGGCGACGTCAACTGTCCTCCACTCAACAACTTCCCTGGTGATCCTTGCGATATCGACTGGAACGGCAACAACAGCCAAGATCCAGACGATGGCGTGATCGAGGATATCAATGGTATTCCCGGTATTCAGCGTGCTGATGTAAACAACCATCCGCTGGATGTCTTCCCTGGACCTGAAGATGTGGATTACAACGGCAACGGTGTTTTTGACATGGGCGATGCCCTGCAGGTCACTCACACCGACAGCTGGGATGACAATCTGCCCACAGGTTGTCAGGGAACCAATAATCCTCCTGGCGCCGAGGTTGATCCTGCGGTGGATGACCAGCGCTGTTTCGACGGCCTGCGTAACTTCAACCAGGTTCGTGATGCACTGTTCGACGGTGGTTATGCCTTCGAAGATTACGATCTGGACCATCTGGCCTCGATTCCTGCCTCTACCGGTTATAACGCCGCTGTCGTGGCCGCCAAGCTCACCGCTTTCTATGCTGATCTGAATACCGGTTGGCCCGAATTGAATCTTCCGGAAGCCTGGCTGATCCCAGGTGACTATCTGGTTGAATCAGCAACGCCTGCCGGTTACAAGCTGGTCAGGGAGCACCATAAGAATGTGGACTACGGTGATGAGTACATCCCATCACTGCAGGCTTTCCCCGCCACCTGTGTGGGTGAGGAAGTGATGGTGCCTGAATATCTGGCGATGGCTACCAAAGATGGCAGTGGTGATGCAGCCCAGCTGATCCCCGGTGTTGAAGCCATTGGAGCGCCTTTCGCCGGTGAAATGAGACCGCTTTGTGATCTCAAGCATGTACCGCTCTCTGCCGGTCAGAATGCAGCGGCCGAGTTCTTCCTGATGACCGACGTGCCTAAAGCAGGCAACATCTCAGGCATGATCCTCAACGACCTGGCCAACGAGTTCAACCCGAACTCACCCCAGTTCGGTGAGAAGTTCGCACCGCCTCATGTACCGGTTGCGTTCTACGACTGGAACGGTAACGAGATCAATCGTGTCTATGCAGACAAGTATGGTCGCTACAACCTGATGGTTGCTTCGACCACTACCGCAAATCTGCCGATGCCTTCCGGTATGTCACCAAACATGCTGGTCTCCTGTATGAATGATGCGGGTCCGATTCCGAATCCGGATTTCACTGGTGCTGCCGGTGACGGTGTTGATGCCGGTGGTAATCCTGAGTTCATTATCGATCCCCATTTCGATACTCAGTACAGCCAGTTCTGTTACACCTTCCAATATATGCCGGGTACCATCACCTATCTGGATACCCCGGTTGAACCAGTGGCCGCGTTTGCCGGTCCGGATCAGTTCCCACTGGATTGTGAAGCGCCAACACAGACCCCGGCGATCTCCACCGTACTGCGTGAGGTGGTTCCAGCCAGCGGCATCGAAGGTCCTTTCGTGGTCGCCGGTACCGGTGAGAACATCGTCATCAACTCCAAAGGTCTGACCGCTGTTCGTAACCCGGAATGGGCCAACGGTGATCCTTTAGCTGAACAGAACATCGATCGGGATTACGGTTTTGGTAGCGTTGCCGGTTCGGTTCTTGTTCAGGATCGCAACGGTAATCCTGTGGCTACTCTGGGTGTCGTATCCTGGGGTGACAATGCCATTACCGCCTCTACTGGTGGTCTGGCAGCCGGTGAATACCAACTGCTGGTAGAGCACAGCAACGGTAGTGTCTCTCCCTCGGGTATCACACTGACCGTCGGTATCGCTGAAGGTGTGGGTCTTGGTCACAACAACTCCACTTATAACGTTGTCAATGTACCAAGTGCCGCTTATCCGACGATCCAGGATGCGATCGGCAGTCTGGATAACGGTCTTGGTGGCGTCAACGCTGGTGACCTGATCATCGTCAGACCTGGTCTCTACAATGAGATGCTGATCATGTGGAAGCCGGTCAAGCTGCAGGGCTTTGGTGCCGAGGCTACCATCCTGAATGCTCGTCAGACTCCGACAGAGAAGATCATCGCCTGGCGTGAGCTGGCCGCTGAGCTGGTTGGTACCGGTACCATTGATCAACTGCCTGGTCAGCTTGTCCCCGTACCCTTCTTTGGTGGGGTTCAGGGTGCACTGGGCGCCCCGATCTTCCCAACGGAAGAGGGCGCAGGCATCATGGTTGCGGGTAAGTGGACCGGTCCTAACCGATTCCATCGTAACAACCGTAACCGCTATGCCCGTATCGATGGTCTGAGCATCATCGGCGCGAGTACCGGTGGTGGCATTGTTGCCAACGGTTACACCCGCTTCCTGGTCATTTCCAATAACCGTCTGACCACCAACTCCGGTTTCTACGGTGGCGGTATCCGCATTGGCCACTCCACCCTGACCCATGAAGTTAATGGTGAGGATGATGAGTTCTTCAGACGCGGCTACAACAGCTGGCTTGAAGATCAGGCTGAAGACGGTTTCATGGCCTATGATGACGCCTTTGCCGACAGCATGAATATCCATCATAACGAGATCATCAAGAATGGTGGATTGAATGGCGCCGGCGGTGGTATCTCTATCCATACGGGTGCCAACAACTACCGGGTTCGCAGCAACTGGATCTGCGGTAACTTCTCCAAAGGCGATGGTGCCGGTATCGGCCACTTGGGGCTCTCCCTCGGTGGCCAGATCCTGGATAACACCATTATCTTCAACGAGAGCTTCAGTCAGACTCCAGGCACCAAGCCTGCCGGTGCCGGCATCTTCGTCGGCGGTCTGGCCGGACTGCGAGTCGATGAAGAGACTGGCCTGACCCTGTCTCCCGGTTCCGGTAGCGTCAACATTCTCGGTAACGAGATTCGTGGCAACCTGGCCGGTGCCGGTGATGGTGGCGGTATCGCGCTGCTGAATGTCAACGGTGAGGACATCACAAAAGATCCTGATGTCTTCGGTCGCTGGTATCGGGTGATCGTTGCCAACAACATGCTGAGCAACAATGTCTCAGGTGTTGCTGGTGCGATCTCCCTGTCAGACAGTGTCAAGACCTACATCCGTTACAACACGATTGCGAACAACGACTCAACCGCAACCGGTTCACAGGCTTTCGGTATCACTGATCCCAATCAGTCTATCGCCAAGCCGGCTGGTATCGTTGCCCGCTACCACAGTGCAACCATGATGTCTCTGATCGATGATGACGTCGCGGAACAGTTCCCCGGTTCGCAGTTCGATGAAACTGATGTACGTAATCGTAGTGATGAACGCAGGACCTTCTCTGATCCGATCCAGCTGCTGGATAACATCGTCTACCACAACCGCTCCTTCTACTGGCGGAATACAGACGATCCAGCCACTGTGGTTCTGGAGAACGGTCTGGTACCGGCAAGCTGTGATAACACCACCAATACCAACTGCGATATCACAGTTGTCAACGTGGAGGATTACACCCAGGATCTGGCGGTGTTGAGTGGACACACCATCAACCCGGTACATCCACAGTACGGTGCGATGGCGCTGCGCCCACTGCGTAATCTCTTGCAGACCGGTGCATCGGCAGTTGCCAACAACACTTATATTGATGGCTACTCAACCGCAAACAACGACCCGCACAACACGCTTGGTCCAGTGTTTATCAACGGTCGCTTCAATGAAGACCGGAATGCACTGCTCTTCCCAGAGTTCAAAGTGCTGCAGGCTGCCGGTGCATTCGATGAAGGCGGCAACTTCCTGCAGGTCAACTTCGGTCCGCTCACGCTGCTCGATATTGACGGTAACACTGCAACAGCGGATGCCCTTATCGATTATCACTTAGAGGCTGGAAGCCCGGCTATCGATGCGGCTGCCGCCTCGGCTGGTACTGGCATCTACTCAACCGATATCGATGGTGATGCAAGACCGCAAGGTGCCAGAACGGACACCGGTGCCGATGAGAGGTTGTAATCATGAAGATGATCGATACACACGCAACTGAAACGCGCCAACCTGTCACCAGTACCCTGGTGGCAGGGTGGAACAAACTTCGCAATCACACATCAGGTGAGTCAGGCGCTTACAAAATGATGAGGAGTAAACGCCCTATGAAACTATTTAGTAAGCAAGCCCTTGCCGGAGCGATTGCCCTGGCGCTGCTGGGCATCTCAGGCCAGGCCAGTGCCATTGTCAATGTACAGTGTCCTGGGGATAACAACGGTGATGCAGACTGGAATGATGCTGGCGAATCCCAACCAGCGAATACCAAATGTATGCATCTGATCGCAGGTGACAGCTACGCCATGATGTCTGACGGCAATCCGCTCTACACCTTCGGCTTCGGTGATCAGACCGGTACCGCACCTGACCAAGTAATCGGCGAGGGTATCCTCAGTGCCGAGTGGCCCGGACCGACCATCGAACTGAATGAGGGGGATCACTTCTACCTCAACCTGACCAATGTGGGTACCGTGGTTCGTCCCGATCTGTTCGATCCTCATACCGTCCACTTTCACGGCTTTCCGAACGCATCCGCAGCCTTTGACGGTGTACCTGAGGTTTCGATCAGTATCAACATGGGTTCGACCCTGACCTACTACTACAACATCGTTGAGCCTGGCACCTATCTCTACCATTGTCACGTGGAGGCCACCGAGCATATGGAGATGGGCATGTTGGCCAACCTCTACGTCCATCCAATTCAGGATGAACTGGGTTGCTTTGATTTCGGGGCAGACAATCCAGGTACCACGGAATACGATCCTGTAAGAATACCGAATGGTAATTGTGCTGCAGCCGTTGGTAGTGGTGGTTATGTCTACAACGACGGTGACGGTACCACAGCCTTTGACGTGGAATCAGCGATCCAGCTTTCAAGCTTTGATCAGGTATTCCACGACGCCAGTCTGTTCGTACAGCCTCTGCCATTCGCTTTGCTGGAAGGCAACTATCCACAGTTCAACGGTCGGGGTTATCCTGACACCATCAATCCTGATCCACTGCCGGCTCCTGCTGATGCTACGGACCCAATCGCAGATCCTGCTGGCGTGAATGGCGGCAAGGTGACCGGGACTGTCGGTGAGCCTTTGACTGATGGCGCAGTCACCCAGTTACTGGGTTCCCGTATTCAACTTGATCGCAACACTGGTGAACAGCGTCTGCTGCTGCGCCTCTCCAACGTGGGCCTGGATCGCTTCTGGACGATTACTGCCATGGGACTGACCATGAAAGTGGTAGGCACCGGCGCCCGCCATATGCGCGGTATAGATGGCAAGAACATCTATAAAGAGGCTGCATCCCACAACTTCGGTGGTGGTGAGACCCTCGACATCATTATCGACACCACAGATGTTGCCCCGGGTACCTACTTCCTGCACGCCACTGAAGTGCACCAGATGAGTAATGCAACCCAGTTGGATGGCGGCATGATCACTGAGATTGTCATCAACTGAGCCTGGCCGAACTAGGAGATGAGATTAATGAAACAACTACTCAAACAACCTGGACGGCTCTTGGGCCTCCTGTTTTTGGGCATGAGCAGTGCGCTGACTGTGCAGCAGGCACAGGCGGAGCACGATATCCGCGGCATCTCACAGGGTGCCAACGGTGTCTTCAACCTCTATGCCTATCCATTCAACATGAACCTGCCGGAGGGCACCAGTCTCTACATGTGGGGCTTCGGTGATCTGGACCTGGGTGAAGGTGCTTCTCACCAAGCGGGCGCCAACTACCAGTTGCCCCAGTACCCGGCGCCGACACTGATCGTCACCGAGGGTGAGGCAGTCACCATCAATCTGGTGAACTACGGTGTGCCGGACAATATCTCCATTGAAATGACCGGTCACGAGATCGACTCTCAATGTATCGATATTCCTGCACCTGGTGGCCCGACTCCGACAACCGGTGCGACCAACTGTACAGCAGGCCTGTTTACCAACGAAGCTGCTGTCGGCCAAGCCGTTAGCTACACCTTCACAGCGGGTTCTCCCGGCACCTATATCTATCACAGTCTGGCCGGTCAGAATCCTGGACTGCATACCGAAATGGGACTGGTGGGTGTGATGGTCGTCAGACCGGCTGATTACGATCCGATCAACAACCGCACCGCTTATGGTGCCGGTACCGGAACCGATTACGATCACGAGAACCTCTACCTGATGACCGAGGTGGATCCGGATATCCATATTCAAATGGAGAAGGGACACAAGAACCACTTCACCAACACCGATCGCTATGCCAAGGTCTGGTTCATCAACGGCCGGGTTTTCCCGGATCTGTTCCAGGGTGACTACAACACCCTGTTTCCAAACCAGCCCTATGAGGCTCTGGTCATGTCGCGTCCCGGTGATGTGGTCCTGGTACGCAATGTCAATGCAGGACAGGATGCTCATCCGATGCACTACCATGGTGAGAACCTGCGTTTTATAGGCCGTGACGGCAAGATGCTGAGTTCTGACGGTGCTGTGGCCGACCTGGGTCGTTCAGATAACACCATCAATTCACAACCGAAACAGACGGTTGATGCCCTCTGGACCTGGACCGGTAAAGACCTGGGCTGGGACATCTATGGTCACGATGCCGGACACAACTGTATCGATGTCAGTCCACGTGACGGATATGCGGATGCCAACTCGGACTATCCCGGTGAGTGGTGTAACGACCACGGCAAGCCGATTCCTGTCTCACTGCCCGGTGTGGGTGATCTGACCCTGGGCGGCTGGTGGAGTGGCAGCCCCTTCCTGGGCGACACCGGTGACCTGCCTCCTGGCGAGGGTGGTCTGAATCCCTTTGGCGGCTACTTCCTGGTATGGCACTCCCATGCTGAAAAAGAGCTGACTACCTTTGACATCTTCCCTGGCGGAAGCCTGGGATCGGTAGTTGTGCTGCCTCCTGGTACACCAATCGAATAATCGGGAGGGCACAATCATGAAAAGGTCTACTACCATGAAGCAAACACTGAAACCCATCGTAGTCGCCTGTGCCTTGGCTTTAGGTGCCGGACAAGCGAATGCATTGGATGTCTATCTCATTGCTAAACCATTCATAAAGGATCTGCCACTTTCGGGTGGCGGGACGCAAACCACCACCATGTGGGGTTATGCTCTGGATGATATCGGTTCTCCTGGTGCCTGCTACAATGCGGGCAACCCGGCGGATGCTGCCTGTACTGGTGCCGTAGCGAGTGCACCAGGGCCGCGGATCACCATCGATCCAGCCGATCCTGTATTGAACATCTATCTCACCAATCTGCTGGATGAGCCGACCTCGATCGTGATTCCGGGTCAGCAGCTACCGCAGATGGGGCCAACCTGGGACGACGGCACAACAGGTGCTCGTACCAATCTGACCCAGAAGGTGCGTTCTTATGGTGTTGAAGCAGCGGCCAATGGGGGCACGCAGGTCTACTCCTGGGCGGGCGCCAATGCCATCGACAATAGCGGTACACTGATGTATCACACGGGTACCTGGCCACAGAAGCAGCTCTATATGGGGCTTGCCGGTGTAGTCACTAAAGACGCTGATGTTGGCAATGTGCTCTATGATCATGACGGGGTTCCCGCCAGTGGTGATGAAGTAACCTATGCGAACGAGTTGATCCTCTTCTACCACGATGTGGATACGGATTTTAACGCCGATGTGGTTGCCGGTACGCTGGAAAGTGCCATTCATCGTCATCCTACTTGGTATATGATCAATGGCGAACCTTACCAGGCCGGTTTTGCGGATATCGTCAACGGTTCAGATGGTGTCACTCCACTGACAACCGCTGGTCCGACCCTGCTGCGTTATGTCAGTGCCGCGAGTGAGAAGCATATCTCTGTATTGCAGGGCCTCTACGGTACAATCCATGCTGAGGACGGCATCCCCTATACTTATGAGGATGCTACTGGTGTGCATACCGCACCAAAAACTCAGTACTCCATTGGTATACCACCCCTGAAGACCAAAGATGTGGTCATTCATCCCACTTTCGGTGGTCGCTATGCGGTCTATGATGGCAACGGCAACATGACCAACCCGAGTGATCCTGAAGTGTTCACACAGGGCGACGATATCGGCGGCATGCTGCGTTTTCTCGCATTCAATGCCAACGGTAACAATCAACCACCGATTGCCAATGCGGATCCGATCACCATCCAGATTCCGGAAATCGTCAGTGCTGACACAGCCTATCAGGTCACTGAGACCATCAATGTACTGGCCAATGACCTGGATCCGGATAATGATGCCCTGATCCTTGGTGCAACTTCGATCGTCGGTGATGTCTTCTCGATTCCCGGTCTGACAATGTCATTGGATTGTCTGGCTGGCGGAACAACTTGTGATCTGACCGTCGATTCGCAACTGCCACCCACGGTAGTTGGGGGTGAAACCGCTCTGTATAACTATGAAATCACCACTGCGGTCAATACAACGCCGGTTCTTGGCAATATTGATCTGACCGTCGAGGTTAACGCTGCACCTGTACTGGCGGCTGCTCCTCAAGTCGTGGTGACCACAGACCAGCTGGTTGCCGATGTGGCTACCATCAATCTGGCGGATCTGGTAGCGGATGCAACCGATGCGACGGCCGGTGATACGGTAACCGTATCGGATACACCTCCGGTTGCCATCGCGGCTGTTCCTTCAACCACCGCAACCTTGCTGGGTTGTGACTACGTGGCAGGTACCTGCAGCATCAGCTTTGCGGGTACACCGGCTCCAGAACAGTTGAGCCTGGACTTCACCATGACCGACGGTCTGAATGTGGTTGAGGGTCAGTCTGCAACAGTCTCCCTGGCCTTCCCTGGACCAACGTTGTTTGATGATACGACCACGCTGGATCAGGTCGGTGCGCTGGATCTTGCCGCGAACGATGTCAACCTGCCGGCCACTTACGGTCTGGCGCTGGCAACCGCTCCGTCGGCCGGTACTGCGACTGTGGAAGATGACGGTACGATTACCTACACCACAACCGCAGCACCGTTTACCGGTGACAGCTTCACCTACTGTCTGACCGCAGCGCCTCTGGATGACGTCTGTCTGACCGATCCGCCAGCTGCAACGGTGACCATCGATCCTGCTCCGGCATCCGGATTGATCGCTGTCGGTGGCAAGACCTATACCGCTGATGAGGATTCGATCCTTGATGTACTTGCAGCCAACGGTCTGTTGATCGGTGAATCACCCATCAATGGCGGTACCCTGGCGGTAGTCGTGGATAGTGCACCGACCTGTGCCAACACCACAGCCGGCAGCTTCACCTACGATGGTACGACGGGTGAGTTCCACTATGAGCCTCTGTTGGATTGGAATAGTGTCAATCCGCCAGTGGACGACGCAGATGCCTGTACCCTGAATGACACCGCAGGTGCCAGAGGTGCCGACACCATCGTCTACCATCTGGAAGAGACCTATGACGATGGCGGCAATCTGGTAACCATAAGCAGTAATACGGTAACTGCTGAGATCACTGTCAATCCGGTCAACGATGCTCCAGTGGCTGTGAACGATACGTTCTATGTCCAGGATGCCTCTACCGCTGTATTGGATGGACAGGGTGAGCCAGTATCCATGACCTTCAGTGTTGCACCCGCAGGTGTTCTCGCGAACGATACCGATCTCGAGAATGACGGACTGCTGGCGACCGAAGTGAATGATCCTGACAACCTGGATCCTGCACTGGGTATCGATGGTTCCATACCAAGCTTTGCGATCGATCCTGTCGCAGTCGGTGTTCTGACCAGCATCGAGTATGAAGCGAGTGATCTGGTTGCTCAGAGCAACACCGCTACGGCAGACATCGTGCGTCAGGTCTCGGTTACCCGGGCCTCCTATCTGCAACGCGGCACAGCTGGTACCGGCAATGACAGATGGCGCATCAGAGGTTTGGTCGATACTGCCATACCCACGACAGGTAATACCCCTGGTGTTAATGTCTATCTGGTACGTGTTGTCAACGGAACACCTACCCCACGTATACCAATCGTGGTGACCGTAGGTGCTGGCAACAACAACAGTGGACGTATTAGGGCGAGTGGCGGACAGCATGTCTGGGGTCTCAATGTCAACAACGTTGGCAATACCCGACCAGAAATTGAGTCACCCGGTGTTGATGACTATCTGGAAGTTGAGGTGATTGATGCTAATTTCCCCAACGCGGTCTACTACAACGTCCCAATCGATATCCAGCCATAAGTAGTATCATGGCGTAAGGCACCGCCCCCTGTACGTCAGGGGGCGGATTCTTGTTAAGATCAACCGTCAAACGACACAATTCCTGGGTAGTATCATGAAAAGTTCGCACTTTTCCGACAAAACGCCTGAGGATGAAAAGGAGAGACATCCTGGAGGCAATCCTCTGCTTGTAATACTGGTCCTGGTGATCTGCACCACGGCCTTTCTTGCATTCACCGCATCGGTCGCCAAGGCGGAGAGTAAAACCGCTCCACAGGCCGCAGAGCAGGCGGCACCCAAGCCCTGGAAACCGCCTGTTGCCATGCTGGCAGTTCCCAAACCTCCTGTGGATAAGGAGACCGCCAAGAAGATTGCGGAAAAATGGGGTATCGAACTGCTCAGTCTGCGTCTGGCTGCAGCCGGTTACATGATCGATTTCAGATTTAAGGTACTGGATATCGAAAAAGCCAAGATTTTTTTCGACAGTCGCATCAAACCGCACCTCAAAGTCGAGAAATCTAATGCTAAACTACCTATACCCATGGCCGCCAAGGTTGGTGCCTTCAGACCAACCAACCGGGGTATGAACATCAAGTCCAATAAAACCTACTATATGGTATTTGGCAATCCTGATGCCCATGTGAAATCAGGAGAAAAAGTAACAATGGTGATCGGCGACTTCAAAGCTGAAAATTTAACAGTCAACTGATCCGTTGACTCGAGAAGGAAATATGCAATATAGAAATCATCTGCTTGGTTTTCTAACACTACTCGGACTGGTCTCATCTTTCGAATCCCACGCTGTCGTGACCGTCTATTGCTGCGATGCAACAGCCGAGGCCCAATTCATCCAGGATCTTTCCAATCTCCCATCCATCTCGCCAGACATCACCAAAGAGAGCTTCGAAGGCAGTGCCTGGGACGGCACCCGCAGTACCGGTGTTCAGAGTGTGACCTCCCAAGGCATCACCTGGGCGGGCAGTTCCACGGAAGCCTCCTTTGTGCGTACCTCCACCAGTGGTGGCGATGTGCATGAGGGCAGCTATCTGATGTTCCCAGTGGACAACCGAAATGATCACCTGGTACCGGATAAGTACACCTTGACCGCCAGCGGCACGACCCTCTACGGCGTAGGCGGCTGGTTTCGCAGTAGTACGGGCGCAAAGATCGGTTTTACCACCAACGGCTCGGCTCCGGTCGACTTCACCGGTTCACAGGCCACGGTTACAGGCTGGACCTTTCTCGGTTTCATCGATGATGCCGGTTTCACCAACGTACTGGTAGAGGCTGTGGATGAGGGGGGAGATGAGGTCAATATCTTCTTCTCAGATGATTTTACGCTGGGTGCCCAGTCCGGTGCATTCCCCGGCCAGAAACTGCAGTTCAGCAGCGCCACCTACAGCGTGGCTGAGAATGCCGCGACCCTTCAGCTCACCGTGGAACGTACCGGTGGTACCAGTGGTGCACTCTCCGTTGACTATGCAACTGACAGTGACAGTGAGACCGACACGGCAAGTGCCAATCTGGACTACACACCGGTTTCCGGAACCCTCAATTTCGCCGATGGTGAGAGTAGCCAGCAGATCAGCATCGATATTCTGGACGACACCATCTTCGAGGACAGTGAGACGTTTACGATCAATCTGAGTGGTCTCAACATCGGTGCGCAGAACAGTGCCACGGTGACCATCACCGACAACGATGCGCCGGCCGTAGGCGAGGTCCAGTTCAGCAGCAGTACCTATACCTTCAGTGAAGGTGACGGCAGCGTTACCATCACCGTGCAGCGCGACGGCGGCAGCTCCGGCAGTGGTTCGGTGGATTATGCCATGAGTGACGCAACGGCCACCGTAGGCAGTGACTACACCGCCGCCTCCGGAACGCTTTCGTTTGTCGACGGACAGATCAGCAGCAGCATAACCCTGGCCATCACAGACGATGCCACTACGGAAGGTACCGAGTCGCTCTTGATCACCCTCTCGAATCCTGTCTCGGTCGCACTGGCAGCCCGGGATGTTACCGAAGTCTCGATCACCGACAATGAGCCGGTCTCGAGTTCCGGTAGCCTGCAGTTCAGTGGTTCCAGTTATACCGCCTCAGAGGGCGATACATCGATTCTGGTGCCGGTGACCCGCACCAACGGCAGCAGTGGTGCTGTCTCGATCAGCTGTTCAACCAGCGATCTTACCGCCACCGCCGGAGCTGACTATACAGCAACCCAGGCCACGGTCAGTTTTGCCGATGGTGAACTCACCAGCAATTGTACGATTCCGATTCTGGATGACAGCAGTTACGAAGCGGATGAGACCCTGATGGTCACCCTGGCTACGCCAACAGGTGGCGCTGTACTTGGCACACCGGCCTCTGCGGTCGTGACTTTGAGCAGTGATGATCCGATACCTGCCGCGGGTAGCATTCAGTTCAGTCTCTCTGAGTATCAACTGAATGAGGATGGTGGCACCGCCACGATCTCTGTCTCCCGCTCAGGCGGCAGCAGTGGCGCCGTTGGGGTCAGCTATGCCACCAGTGATTCAACAGCCACCGCTGGTGAGGATTACACAGCCGCTTCCGGCAGCGTCAACTTTGCCAATGGTGGGACCAGTGGATCATTCCAGGTAACACTGCTCGACGACAGTGAATACGAAGGGGATGAGCGTGTCACGCTGACTCTGAGCAACCCAACCGGTGGCGCCGTGCTGGGGCAGACATCCCAGGTCGATTTGGTGATCACTGAAGATGATGCGGCACCGGCAACCGGCTTGCTGGTCTTCAGTGCCAGCGCGCTTGGTGCGGACGAGACTGACGGACTGATCGAGGTAACCGTCGAACGTCAGGGTGGCAGTAGCGGTGCTGCACAGGTCAACTATGCAACCGCAGACGGCACCGCAATTGCCGGTATCGACTATCAGGTTGCCAGTGGTACCCTGATGTTTGCGGATGGCGAAATATCCAAGACATTCGAAATCACCATCGTCGACGACGGACTCTTTGAAGGTACCGAAACCATTAATCTGATTCTGTCCGATGCGGTTGGCGCGTCACTGGGTGATACCGCTACCGCAACCATCAGCGTGACCGATGATGACGAGCCGCCTGCTGCCGGTTCTCTGATCTTCTCCAATTCAGCCATCACGGCGGCTGAGGATGGCGGCGATGTCACCGTTACCGTTTCCCGCAGTGGTGGTTCAACCGGTGCCGTATCGGTCGATTACAACACAGCGGATGGCACTGCGATTGCCTCTTCGGACTATACCTACACCTCCGGCAGCATCAGTTTTGCCGATGGGGATGCAGCGGATAAGACCTTTACCGTTCCACTGCTGAACGATTCTGAGGTGGAGTCCGATGAGACAATTCTACTGCAGATGAGTAACTTTCAGGGTGGGGCGGTAGCGGGTGATCAGAGCAGTGGCCAGATTACCATCACCGATGATGACGTACTCAACGCATCCACCGTGATTGGTTTCACCATCACCAGCCTTACTGTGAATGAATCTTCCGTCAATGCGAGCTTCACCATCGATCGCAGTGTTGTTCTGACTAGCACGGTCAGTGTCGATCTGAGCGTTGGCACATCGACCGCTGTTGCCGGCACCGATTTCAATGTCACCACAGGAACCCTGCAGTTTGCCAGTGGCGAGACACAAAAGACGATCAATGTGGAGATCATTGACAATACGGTTGTTGATGGAGACCGGACAATCACCTTTGTGCTGGGTAATGCCTCCGGTACCGCAACCATCGACAGCAACAGTGGCAGCTTCACCCTGACCATCTCCGATGATGAGCAGGATGGTGGCAGTGATGGAGATGACAACGGCGGTGGCGGCGGTGGTGGCGGATCCGCCGACCTGATGCTTCTGCTGGGCTTGATGATCATCTTCTTCGGATATCTGCAGCTGCAGAATGCCCGTCAGGCACGAGCCCACGCAAAACGTCGTGCTTAAGAGCAGTAACATATAAGGGTGTATACGATGGATAAGAGCGCATGGATTAACGATTCGATCGAAAAGTGTTTCAGTGGCTTGCTAAAGGCTTCTGTGCTTTCTGTTGCCCTGTTGGCAACCTCCGGAGTCAATGCCACTGATCTGCCAAGCATTGTGAAATCCGAAGGTGATGAGACCCTTGGGCCCCAGTTCAAGCTCGACTGTGTCACCCGACCAGGTAAACCTCAGAACCATGCCGATCGGTTCAAGGTTGCCATGAACACGCACGACCATTCCCAGCATGCCGGTCACGATGAACATGCCCATCACCGGGCCATGATGGAGGACAAGTCCTACAAGGTAAATCATGCCAGCTATCATTTGCCGGATGTGAATCTGACCTCTCACAAAGGCGAGCAGAAGAAGCTGGCGGACATCCTCAACAATGACAAACCGGTGATGCTCAACTTCATCTTCACCACCTGTACCACCATCTGTCCGGTTCTGTCGGCCAGTTTTCATCAGGTACAGGAGATCCTGGGTGATGAGGTGGGTGATGTTTCCATGGTATCAATCACCATCGATCCGGACTATGATACGCCTGAACAGTTGATGAAATACTCGAAACGGTTCAAAGCTGGTGAGCAGTGGAATTTTTATACCGGTAGCTACAATGATGTGGTTACCGTCGAAAAGGCCTTTGATATCTTCCGTGGTTCAAAAATGAACCATGAACCGATTACCCTGATCAGGAATCAAGGTGGACAGCACTGGACGCGCATCAATGGTCTGGCCAGTGCAGAAGATATTGTCAAGGAGTACAAAAAGATCGTATCGGCTGCAAATTGATGCAAAAACTCAACAAAATGATTGCGGCGTTTACTCTATTCGCCGGATTGATCCTATTCTCTACCGCCTCACAGAATGAAGTGGAGGTTGACTCCAAAGCCTATGCAACCGGCAAAGCCCTCTACAAACAGGGCATTCTGCCGAACGGGAAACTGGTAAAGGCTACCATCCAGGGCGATATCTCGGTGCAAGGGGATCAATTGATCTGTGAGACATGCCACCGCAAGAGTGGTTTGGGCTCAACCGAGGGGCAGCAGGTTGTCCCGGCAGTTGCCGGCAGTGTGCTCTTCAAACCCCTGAAACTGCCCACCAGTAAACCACCCGAGCCACCGGTCTATCGTGAAGCCTACACCCGTGAGACCTTGATGGCGGCGATCAGGGATGGGGTGGATGCCAATGGTTATCCACTGGATCCCTTCATGCCAAGGTATCAGATCGATGAGCAGGCACTCGATGGTTTGATGGCCTATGTCAGTACGCTCTCCAATACCCCATCACCTGGTGTAGATGAAGAGACCATCCATTTCGCCACCATTGTCTTATCCTCCAACAAGGCGGAGGAGAACAAGGCGCTGATCGATGTCATGGAGACCTATGTCGAGCAGAAGAACATTGAAACCAGATATGAGACAAAACGGGCCAAGAATGCGCCATGGCACAAGGAGTGGATGTTCAAGCCCTATCGTAAGTGGCAGATCCATGTTTGGGAACTTACCGGTGATGAAGCGAGCTGGCCGGAACAACTGAGCACATACTATACAAAGCAACCGGTATTCGCGCTGGTCAACGGTCTGGTTCCGACAGGCTGGAGCCGGGTCAGCGAGTTCTGCGAAGGGCATGGCATTCCCTGTCTTTTTCCTACCACACAGCAGCCGGTGATCAGTGATGAGAACTACTACACCATCTATCTGAACAAGGGGGCGTCGCATGAGTCTGAAGCGGTTGCCTCCTATATCCGCAAGAACCGTCCTGCCGCACGTGTCGTGCAGATCCATGATGAATCTGACATGCTGAGTTCCATCTCATCCAACGCACTGATTGATGAGCTGAATAAGGCTGGAATCAGCGTAGACTCGGTTGCTCTGGGGCAACTTGGCGATAAAACAGCGAGCGATTTTCGGATAAGCAAGGACGATACAGTCGTTTTGTGGCTGGATAGAGGTAAATCAGAGCAACTCTTCAACAGTGGGCAGCTTAACAGCGCCGAGTTGATCATGCTCTCCAGTCAGTATTATGGAACAGACACCAAGCTTATCCCGCAGGACTTGACGGACTCTGTTCTCTTCATTCACAGTGCTGAAATGCCAGATAAGTTGAACAGGCTGCTGATCCGCTCAACCGGTTGGTTCAGGGCAAAAAGGATCTATAATAAAGAGACAAAAGAGATTCAAGCCAACGCCTACTTTTCGCTGAAGGTGCTGGGCGATGCGGTTAAGCACATTCGTGGCTATTTCTATCGCGACTATATGATTGAAAAGATTGAACACATGATTGATGACTTACCTTATACCTCGATCTTCCCTCGCCTCAGCATGGCGCCGGATCAAAGGTTTGCATCACGGGGGTTCTATGTAGCTAAAACTGACGGCAAAGGAGGAATCACTAATCTCACTGGTTGGATAGCTCCCTGATGTAATCACGCGTTGTGAAACTTTGTAAATTAATGAGATTTGTTTGATGGATAACAATATCAACTACAACGCAAATCAATACAGGGAAGGTTATCAACTTGCCAAACGATTCGGCATAATCAGTTTTATTGCCATTATCCTGATCGCCATCGTTATCCTTTTTCTGTTTCGATATGAAACTGCCCGCATCATCCAGGACTCCACAAAGCAGAGCAATGAGTCACTGACCATCGCCACAGAGTACACGCTCAACGACCATTTTGTGATGTACCTGAATCTGATGAAGCTGAATGATAAAAAGCCTGGCGAGATGCCGCTGGAGCCGATGCTAGAACGTGCATTGCAGAGAATGATAAGGGATACCAATGTAGACCGAGTCAAGCTTTATGATCGTTCGGGAAAAGTGGCTTACTCTTCCAGGGCCGATGCATATGACGACGATGATGAGAATAATGACGGCTTTATCTCTGCGCTGTCAGGTACTCCACGAACGGTTTTAAACTATCGGGACAGTTTCAGTATCTTTGATACCAATGATCACGATGTGAATCTGGTACAGACCTATGTGCCGATTCGCACTAATGAAAACACCCCGGTGATGGGTGTGATGGAGGTCTATTACGACATCAGTGACTATGTCAGTCATGCCATGCGGGCAATCATCATTGTGATGTCTGTGACGATGTTGCTGATGCTGTTTCTCTATACATTCCTACTGATGCATATCAAACGCTCCGAACGGATTATTGAGTCGCAAAACCGCATTACGCGGGAGAAAAAAGCAATGCTTGAATTTCTCACGGCGAAAATGATCAATGCTCAGGAGGATGAGAAGAAACGCATCGCCTTTGAGTTGCATGAGGATGTGGTGCAGACCCTTTCCGGAGTCAAAATGCAGCTGGAGAAATATATCCTGCAGTTTGACAAGAAGGATGATGGGTCTGATTCGGATCAGCTCACTACAGTCATCATACCCACCTTGCAGAATGCTGCACACAAGATCCGCGCCGTCGCACTCGATTTGCGTCCACCGAGCCTGGATGATTTCGGCCTTAAGGCGGCACTTAATTCACTGGTTTCCGAATGTCATACCATCACCACCGGAGTGCAGATCACGGTCGATATATCGGTCAATGAAGAGTTGATATCTCAAGATCAAAAGTCGATTCTCTATAGGATGTTCAAGGATACCCTCAAGGCAATCTGCTTCGATGAAAAGATCGATGGAGAAGTGATCATTACTTTGAACAATGTTGATGATCTGCTGCAACTGCAAGCCAAGATCATCAATAAGCAGAAGAACCTGAACTACAATGGACAACTGCCTGGTTTCTTCGTTGCCATGCAGGAGAAAACCATACTTTCAGGTGGTGAATTCTTTGTCATAGAGCTTTCTGAAGGTTTACTGGAAGTCAAAGCTGTATGGTCCTATTGACCAGGGAATTATCAGCGATTCCGCCAAGCGCTTGATTGTCACCTATCAAGGTTTTTCCAGACTTAAAACTGCTAGCATACCGTTCCGGTAGATTTGAAAATTGATCGGCTCACCCGCGTCCATACGATCTATTTTTTCTCTTATTTTCTGGAAACTGAGTTGACCATCCAGGGGTATTTCAGCAACGGATACGATGATATCGCCACCCAGTAACAGTTCCTGGTTGTTTATTTTAACCGGAATGGTGCCTTCGCGCAGTTGAAGTCGATCGGTTGCAGAGCCTTCAGCGATCTTTTGGATCAATATGCCATAGTCGAGGGGATAGTTGATGGCCTTTGCTATATCCGCCGTGATTGGCAAGCCATTCAAGCCACTCCAATAGTTGTTTCTCTCCAGCATCAACTCTCTGGCAGTGTTTGACGTCACGGCAAAGCCTATACCCTGGTGCCCTCCGGATGTGGTCTCGATGTAGCTGACGATGCCGATCACTTCACCATCGAGATTACAGACCGGTCCTCCGGAGTTGCCTTTGTTGATCGCCGCATCGGTTTGTAAAAAGTCACCGAGCAGAAACAACTTGCCCAGCTCCGGGCCTGAGTGTCTGGCACTGATATGCCCTGTGGTGAGGGTGTGGTGAAGACCGTAGGGCGACCCGATCACGAACACTTCATTGCCAATCTGGACTTCATCGGAATCTCCCAGCTTGGCAGCGACCAGGTTGTCCGGGATTTTTTGTAACTTGAGTAGAGCAAGATCGGCAGCAGGTTCTGTGCCTACGACCTTGGCAAGTACCCGTTGGCCGTCTTTGAACTCAACATGAACCGCATCGCTGGTATGGACCACATGTGCCGCTGTCAGAATATCACCCTCTTGGCTGATGACCACACCACTGCCCAGGCCTTGCTCCACTTTTTCAGTGACTGGAGAGGTGGAGTAGGTATGCAGTACAACCACTGAAGGATCGACCTGGGCGAACTGTCGACTGAAGTCTGTGGCATGGCACAAAACCGGCAAAAACAGGGCAAAGTAGAGTAACTGAGATATCTTACGATTCAATAGGGTAACCTCGAACGGTTGGCGATTTTGCGATCTCGGATAGATCTCTCATTCCGGTATTCGCAGGCGCGACAAAAAGTGAATTACCGAAAAGTTCTTGATTCAGTCACTATAGCATCAAATATAAGGCTCCCTGCTATGGGTCAGCTTTAGGTGGCATTCAGTCAAGGATCGATATCATTACATATCAATCTGCCGGTAGATATCCATCGGCTTGGCAATGGTGTTGAATCGATTTCAGGATGCTACTAAGCTTAACCGGTAAATAACGACGCCCAGGGCCTGTTAACACTAATCAATCACTCACAAGTTGGAGGGTGAAGATGGCTGCCAGTAGATTTCTAGTCATTCACTATCTGGATGGTACGAGCGAGACTTTCACTTTTCCAAAACAGGCGAAAGACCATTACGACCTGATGGGCAAATTGAATGATGCGATGAAGACAGATCGATTGGTAATTGAAGCAGACGGCCATCTGAATATCATTCCGTTGAGTGCGATTAAACGAATGCAGTTTTCACCGGCGCCTGAAACCTTGCCAGCTGAAGTCATCAAACAGGCTTCATTGAATCCCTGAGGCATCCTTGTTTCGGAAATCTCCATCTGAAAGAAGTTATCTTCTGTTTGATAGACTCATCGGCGATCACTTCGCTGGTGCTTCGATCTTGAACATGATGGCATAGAGTGTCGGTACGAACAGCAGAGTCAGCAGGGTGGCGAAACCCAGTCCGGCCATGATGGTCAGGGACATGTTGACGAAGAAGACATCCTGCAACAATGGAATCAACCCAAGGATCGTGGTCGCTGCGGCCAATACCACCGGTCGCAGACGACTCACGGTTGAATCAAGAATCGCTTCATAGCCCGGTTTCTCATTGGCGATCTGCTGATCGATTTCATCGATCAGAACGATGGCGTTCTTGATCAACAGGCCGATCAGAGAGAGCGCGCCCAGCAGCGACATGAAATCAAAGGCACCGTTGAAACCGAGCAGTCCCGCGGTGATACCGACGATTGCCAAGGGTACGGTAAGCCAGATGATCAGCGGTTGGCGCAGTTTGCCGAAAAGCAGAATACTCACCAGAATCATCAGCAGAAAGCCGAATGGCAGTGAACTGGCGAGGCCGGCCTGGGCATTCTGTGAATCCTCATACTCACCCCCCCAACTGAAACTGTAGCCAGGCGGTAGTTCAATCGCCTCGATCTGGGGTTTCAGTCGACTGAATAGTGGCGTCGCGAGTTCGCCGGTTGGATTGCATTGTGCGATGATGGTTTGGATCCGGTCCCGGGAGCGGATCAGCGGATTTTCGAAAACCGTCTCAAAACCGTTAACCACCTGGGCTGCCGGAACGGATTGGTTGAGTACCGGGCTCCAGAGCACGATATCCCGCAGGTTACCCACATCGCTGCGCTCATCTTCGGAGGCACGCATATAGATCGGCAATACCCGGATTCCGTCCCGGAACTGACCCACTGGGGTGCCATCCATCGCATATTGCAGGGCATAGGCGAGACTCTCCCGAGTAATACCCAGTTGCCGGCCAACCTGTTCGTTGAAAATCGGCCGTATCACTTTTACCGGCTGACGCCAGTCATCGCGGATATCCTTCGCTTCAGGGTCAGCCCGCATGATCTGCTGGGCCTGCAGGGAGAGCTTACGCAATACGACCGGGTCCGGCCCTTGAAAGCGTGCTTCAATTTTACTGTCACGACCGGGGCCAATGCGCAGGGATTTGATGATCGGGTCGGTCCAGGGGTAGTGCTCCTTCATATGCCGGTCGACTTTCTCCCAGACCTCGGCAATTCGCTCACGGGTATCGGTCTTGACGATGATCTGGCTGTAGACAGATGAAGTCTCTTTGGGGTTATAGACTAGTGTGAAGCGCTGGTGACCACCACCAATGGTGATACTGGTCTGTTCCACGCCTTCCTGCTCAAGCAGAAACTGGTTGATCTGCAGCGTATCTTCACGGGTGGCCCGTATATCCGTTCCCTCGATCTGCCAGATATCGACAAAGAACATGGGTGTGTTGGATTCCGGGAAGAAGGCCTGCTTGACGCTGCCGAAGCCGATCACTGCGAGTACGAACAGACCGATCACAAAGCTCACGGTAATCCAACGCAGACGGATCGCTCGATCGACGAGAGTACGAAACAGTTTGAAGACACCACCGCCATAGGGGTCCTCACCCTGATCTGTAGTCCCTGTGCCGGGTTTCAGTAGCAGTGCGCAGAGCAGGGGGGTTGTACTGATGGCCGTGATCCAGGAGAGCAGCAGAGAGTAGAGAATTACCCAGAACAGGGAGTTGGCGAATTCACCGGTACTGTCCTGGGATAGGCCAATGGCTGAGAAGGCGAGAATACCGATGATGGTACCGCCCAACAGTGCCCAGATGGTCTTTCCCACGGTCTCCCGGGCGGCCTGGGCTGCCTGCATGCCGCTCTGCATGCGTACCAGCATCCCCTCGGCCACCACGATGGCATTATCCACCAGCATGCCCAGGGCGATGACCAGGGCACCGAGGGAGATACGTTGCAGCTCGATTCCATCGAGGTGCATCAATAACAGGGTTCCGGATACGGTAATCAGCAGTACCGCACCGATGATCAGACCGACCCGCAGACCCATGAAGGCCAGCAGCACGACAATAACAATGGCGACCGCCTGTCCTACGCTGACGATGAAGCCACTCACCGATTTGTCGACTTCCGCCGGCTGATTGTAGATCTCTTTGATTTCCATGCCGATCGGTATATTGGGGATCAGCTGTTCAACCCGACTGCGTAGACGCTCTCCAACCGCGACCACGTTTTCACCGGTCAGCATGGAGATACCGATAGTCAGTGCCGGTTTGCCGTTCAGATAGTAGTGTTGACTGGGTACTTCATCGTAAGCACGGGTAATGGTTGCGATGTCTTTCAAGTAGATCAGCCGTTTATCATCGGAGGCGACCAGGATATCGCCGATCGACGTGACCGATTCAAGCTCCCCGCTGGGGACAATTCGCAGGCGCTGTTTTTGTACATTGCCATGTCCTGCGGTAACCACTGCATTCTGCGATTGAAGCAGTTGAGCGATGCTGGACGGAGAGATGCCGAGCTCTCCGAGTCGCTCCCGTGACATGTCCACATAGACCACTTCCTTTTGCTCACCGCCGATCGAGACTTTGCGAATCCCGGGCACCAGCACCAGTTCCTGCTTGAGGTAGTCTGCGAAATCCCATAGATCGCGCCAGCTGTATCCCGGGCCTGTGAGCGCCAGGTAGACACCGAAGACATCGCCGAAATCATCGATCACCATCGGATCCTGGGCACCGGGAGGCAGCTTGTTTTTCATGTCGACGATTTTGCGTCGCAGCTCATCGAAGATGTCGGGAAAGTCATCGGCCCGGTACTTGTCCTTGAATTCGATGGAGATGTCGGACATACCCGGTCGAGAGATCGACATATTGATCCGCTTGACCTGTTCCAGGCGTTGGATGGCGTCTTCGATGTGATAGGTCACCTCATCCTGCACCTCCTGGGCGGATGCGCCTGGATAGAGGGTGATGACCTTGGCGTTTTTGATGGTGAACGCCGGATCCTCCAGCTTACCCATCTTATCGAAACTGAGCAGGCCGCCACCGACCAGAATGATCACCAGCAACCAGGAGATGACCGGTGTGCGGACAGAGTATTCCCCGATATTCATGTGTGCCCCTATACTTGCTGTTGCCGGCTATTGGTACTTCAGATCTTCAGGTCTCTGCATGGCCTGTTCTTTCTCCGGCATCAGCCGTACCTTCATTCCATCCACCAGAAACGGGGCTCCTGCGGTAACGACCCTGTCGCCTGGCATCAACCCTTCGAAAACCTCGATGTTCTCTCCGGAGAGGCGACCGACCTTCACACTACGGGGCTGAACCGTCATGCTCTCGGTCTCTATGACCCAGGCCTGGGGATCGAGTTTATAGTCACCGACGATGGCGCTGGCGGGTACGGTAAAGACGTCGCTGCCACTGTCAAACTTACTGAAATCGACGGTCACCTTGGCGGTCATGCCAGGCAGGATATTGGCACTCTTCAGCCTTTGCATGGTGTAGGTGACTTGGAAGGTCTGGGTCTTGGCGTCCGCCTGGGTGGTGATTTCCCGGAAGGTGAGAGGGTAGTTGCTGCCGGGAATGTCGGCAAACGAGACACTCACCGATACATACTCTTTCGCATTCTCCCGATCCTCGGCGGACAATCCCCGTAGAAGGTTCTCCGGTACATCGAACTTCACTTCGAGTTCCGAGATATCCTGCAGCACCAGGATCGACTGCTTCGCCTGCACCTCTTCAAAGTTATCGATATTGAGGCGTGCAATGGTACCGCTGAAGGGGGCTGTCAGCTTGGTGTAGTTAAGGTCCTGCTGGGCAGCTTTCAGTGCGGCACTGGAACTCTTGAATTCCGCTTCAAGTTTATCGAAATCCATCTTCGAGATGTTTCCCTTTTTTACCAACTCCTTGGCTCGGGTAAAGTTACGCTTGGCCTGGTCAAAGTTGGCTTCACGGTCGTTATAGACGATCTGCAGGTCGGTTGGATCGAGTGCGGCGACCTGTTGCCCCGCCTTGACCTGATCCCCCTCTTTGACGCTCAACTCCTTGAGTACCCCTGAGACACGAAAAGCGAGCTCCGCTTTGCGACCTGCATCGATGCGCGCAGGAAAGGTGCGGATTGCGCCGCTGGCGGTGGATTCAATCAAAAAACTCTTTACCGGGCGAATCACCTCGGCCTGTGTGGTGGTCGGGGGTTCACTGCACCCAGCGAGAGAGAAAAGGACCAGAGCTAAGCCGATGACGGCACTATTTGACTGATTCATTGTTGCTTTGTACTCCAGCTGAACAGGCCCAGTAGGCTGGACTTTTTGTATTCTTGGTTTAACCTGAATCTGAGGGTGGAAGAGGCACGTTAATGCTTCCCTGGCGTTTTAAAGTATCCGCTTTAGTAATGGGTGTAGCGGGTGATTTTGATGCCCTAGGGAATCCTGTCATTCATAAATGGTGCTTTTTGATGAACCCATGAATTCAGCTTTAACTTTACTTTAGCGCCAATCAACAAAAATAGACAGCTGGTGGCTGCACAATGAAGCTCATAAAAACCCTGAATAACCTCGGTTTATTGGATCAAACGATCCTTCCGCAAAACCTGACGCGCACACTTTTGACAACAGTGGTTGTCATCCTGTTGAGCAGCGGCTGTTCACTGTTGGAGATCTCGCAACAGAGCGAGGGTGTGAACCAGGCAGGAACCATCTCCGGCCATGTGGATATCGAGAGTGGCAGTGATGCACCGGTGACGATACTGCTTTTTACCAAACAGGAGTTTGCACCCCAGCTGGAGCGAAAATATGTTTTACAGGGGGCTGGTGAGTTTCGTTTCTATGCACAGGAAGGCACCTACTATGTTGCCGCATTTCAGGACACCAATCGGGACACGCTCTATCAGCAAACCGAACCGGCAGTCCTGCATGGTGGTACTGATCTGTTCAACGCAGCCCCTGTGGTCCTGCAGTCCAGTGGACATGTTGAACTGGATAGACTGGTAATCAAAGGGCCGATTGCCAACCAAACAAACCGGGACAATATCTCTTTTGAGATTGAGCAGGACCATACGGGTGAGATTGCCTCTCTGGATGATCCTAGATTCTCCCGTGAGATCGGATCACTCGGACTATGGAAACCGATCTCGTTCATCGATCAGGTGGGTATTGGGCTCTATATGCTCAGTTCATCGGAGGCGAAGCGGATTCCGGTGATCTTCATCCATGGTGCAGGTGGAACACCGCTGGAGTTTGTCGAATTGGTGAACAGCCTCGACAGTAAACGTTTTGAGCCCTGGGTGCTGCACTATCCAAGCGGTCTGAGGCTGGATATTGTCAGTGACTATCTGGTGAAGAGCATCAATCAGTTGGAGACCCAGTATCCCTTCGACAACTTCTATCTGATTGCCCACAGTATGGGTGGGCTGGTGATGCGTTCAACGGTGAAGAAATATACCGAAAGTGAGCATCATCCTGTGATCGGGCTGACCATGACCATCAACAGTCCCATGGACGGTATGGCCAGCGCCGAGTTCGGCGCCCGCTCATCCCCGATCGTGATTCCCTCCTGGAGGGACATTGCACAGAACAGCGAGTTCCTGCGCATCATCCGGGATTGGCCCTGGCCTGAGGAGATACCCTATCACCTTGTGTTCTCCTACCAGGGTGGTGACAGTGACGATGGGGTAGTTGATCTGGAGAGTCAGATCCCCCTGTCGTTGCAGGCTGAAGCGACACGCCTGTATGGTTTTAACGCCGGGCATGCAACGATTTTAACCAATCCGGTCTTTATTCAGCGTTTTCAGAACATCCTTAACAACAGCTTATTGTGAGTGTCAGGCGATGGTAACCTGGTTGTCCAGGTAGACGTCCTGAATGCTGTTAAGCAGCTCCACACCTTCACGCATGGGGCGTTGGAAGGCCTTGCGTCCCGAGATCATGCCCATACCCCCAGCCCGCTTGTTGATCACCGCGGTTCGTACCGCCTGGGCCAGATCACCCTGGCCCGATGAGGCACCACCGGAGTTGATCAATCCGGCGCGTCCCATGTAGCAGTTGGCAACCTGATAACGGACCAGATCAATCGGGTGTTCCGAGGTGAGCTCGCTATAGACCTTGTCGTGGGTCTTACCGAACTTGACGGCCTGATAACCCCTGTTGCCCTCTGCCTGCTTCTGCTTGACGATATCCGCGCCAATGGTGGCTGCCAGATGGTTGGCCTGACCGGTAAGGTCTGCCGAAGCGTGGTAGTCCACTCCATCCACCTTGAAGGCGCTGTTTCTCAAATAGGCCCAGAGCACGGTCACCATGCCCAGTTCATGGGCCTGCTGAAATGCCTCCGAGATCTCCATGATCTGGCGACGCGACTCCGGGGAGCCGTAGTAGATGGTGGCGCCAACCGCCACCGCACCCATATCGAAAGCCTGTTCCACCGATGCGAACAGGGTCTGGTCGTAGAGGGTCGGGTAGGTGAGCATCTCATTGTGATTCAGCTTGACCAGGAAGGGGATCTTGTGGGCATAGCGGCGTGATACCGAACTTAGTACGCCCAAAGTTGAGGCGACCGCGTTGCAGCCCCCCTCAATCGCCAGTTCGACGATTTTTGCAGGATCGAAGTAGATTGGATTCGGTGCAAAGGATGCGCCACCCGAGTGCTCGATGCCCTGGTCTACCGGCAGTATGGAGAGGTAACCGCTACCCGCCAGACGGCCCGTATTGAAGAGGCCCTGAAGATTGCGCAAGACCCCGGGTTTGAGGTCCTTATCGGCAACAACCCGCTCCACATAGTCCGCTCCCGGCAACTGCAGCATGGATTGATCGATGGTCTTGCATTGGTGGCTCAACAGCTGATCCGCCTCAGAGCCGAGTAGGGTGGTGATATCGGTCATGGCTTGTTCCAGATGGTTAATCCGCACCATGAGTATAGATAGTCTGAGGCGTTATGTAAGTGCTCGAACAGATCGTTTTATCCCGGTCTTTTGATACGGGCTGGAACTATCTGATAAGGAGAGTATTTTTAGTATATCTGTCATCACCTGCCTGTGTGTCTTGCGGATATCCAGACTATTGACCTTGAAGTGAACAATAGAGGAGACAGGCGATGGAACAAGCGACCACAGCGTTGATTACAGGGGTATACAGCGGCATTGACAAAGCAGTAGCCTGGTCACGTAACAAACTTGAAACAATACAGGTTGAACTGGGGTCTGAAGAGGGTGCCTGGGGTCAGTTTGATAGATCTGATTCGTCTCTCATTAGGCAAATTCTTTTTTATATTGGGATTTTAGGAGAACAGCTCCTTGATTCGAACCTATAGCCGTTGGATGGGTGTCAGCCCGGGGCTGTTTCGAGCGTTATCAGTAAACGAATTAAGTACAGATGGGAAAAATGAAACAGAAACTGCTTCTTCTTACATTGGCTTCGCTGCTGATCGTTTTGTTGGTGCCGATCTGGCAAACCCCGGCTGAGTCCAGCGAACCCGGTAAAAAGGAAGTCGTTGTCGTATTGCATGGTCTGGCCCGCAGCAATACAGCGATGTGGCGCTTGAAACAGCGACTTGAAGAGGCAGACTTTCACGTGGAGACCATTGGCTATGCCTCTCTCAATCGAACATCTCAGCAGATAATCCAGGAGATCAGTCAGCAGATAAACGACTGCTGCCGCTCGATCAGCAACCGGGTCCATTTTGTCGGTCACTCTCTGGGTGGCTTACTGATACGCGCCTATCTGGTGGACAGCAGACCCGATAACCTGGGTCGAGTGGTCTTGATCGGCACACCCAACCGGGGATCCGAGATTGCTGATTATGCAAACGGTAAATGGTGGGGCCATCTTGCCGGCCCGGCAGCGCTATCATTGGGAACCACCGAAGAGAGTTTTCCAAACACTCTGCCGGAACCGGATTATCCGGTGGGTGTTATTGCCGGGGTAAGGTCATCGGATAACGATGAACTGATTCCAGGTCTCGATGATGGGTTGGTTTCTGTGGAATCCACCAAGCTGGATAAGATGCAGGATTTCATGGTTGTACCATCCGGACACTCGATGATGCGTTACAACAATCAAGTTGCAGACCAGACCATCCATTTTCTTCGCATGGGACGTTTCAATAAATCTGAAAATCTGTAACCGGCAGGTGATTGAAACTAAGCGCGATCAAATATCGCACTTTTCATGAGTTATTGGTGAATGAACCCGGAGTTGTCTTAATATTTGAATGTCAGGGGATATGGGTTGTTTTACTGATCTCACTTTATCTATTGCATGCCTGGGGGGTGTTGCAGAAAGGGCTCTATTCACAATCACAAAGCCAGCAGAGCTGTTATCCACGCCAGTTAAAGATCAGAAGGGCACTATTCCCGAGGTTTGGATTCAGGAAACAATTCAGGACTGGTCACTTTCCGCAGTGGCTGGTTCAGTTTCGGTTGGTGGGCTGACAGAACTCTCTGCTTCTGCACCGGCTTCTGACTCACTGCTGGGAGCGGATTGGACTTCTTCTCCAGCTGTCTCCTCCGGCATGTCGATTTCAAGCTCAACCGGTTTTTCACCGGTCTCGCTGTCTGCGCCACAGTTGGTTTGCTCCTCAGCAGAACCGCAGGAAGGTGTTTCACCAGGCTTTTGCTTGGACTCGGCATCCCTATTGGCCATCTTCTCGAGCTCCTCGGCTTTCGAGCGCGCAGACTTGCGCAGCTTGATTTCGAATACCTGAAGGCCGGATGAACCTTTGTCCCGTGAATTCCTGTTGGACTGGCGATCAGAGCTCTTCTGCTGATCAAACAGGGAACTGCTGGATGAGCCCAGGGTTGAAGATGGTGTGGGTGATTGTATGGAAACAAAGGGCAGGGCATCATCATCGATGATGCGGATCAAGGCTGTGCTTGGATCGGAAATCACCGCACCGCCACCTGCGTTTGATAGTATCAGAGTAAAACTGCTCTCTTGTTCGTAGAGCGTATCATTGATGATATCGATGGTCAGAGTTCGACGGCTGAATCCTTCCGCAAAGGTCAATGTCCCACTGATCGATTGATAGTCCTCATCCGCAGTGGCTGAGCCGCCCAGCGTGCTGTATTCAACGGTGGCGGCGATATCAAGGTTACCCTCACGAAAAACTGTCACTCTGAGTTGACCGGCGTTCTCTCTGACTTCGTAGCTGACGGACTCCAGTGAGATGGTCGCAAAATTGGTGTCTGGGTCATCATTCAGAATAGAGATGGTGGTTGAAGCCGGCGATCCGATCTCCGCATCACCATCCAACTCTGTGATCATGAGCTGGAATCGTTCGCTCTCTTCGAACAACTCATCGTCGATCAATTCAATCGAGATCTGCTTTTCGGTCTCTCCCGGTAGAAACCGGACTGTTGATTCAGTCTCGACAAAATCAACTTCTGCCAAAGCCGTATCAGCCACTGTCCGGTAGCCGACTTCGATGGTTCCTGCCGTACCACCTGTACGAACCAGACTGACAAGGGCCTCACCACGGGATTCGTTGACCGCCACTGAGATGGCGCTGAATGCAACTGTACCGGCACCGTCATCATCCAGGATGACCACCTCAACTTCACTCTGCTGCCCGAGGGCTGCATTGCCCCTGACATCACTCAGCAATATCTGAAAGTCTTCATTCTCTTCGTCATCACGGTCATTGATGATCGGTATCTCAATAGTGCGCAGAGTCTCCCCATCCGCGAAGGTCAAACGGCCGCTCTGGCTGACATAATCGGCACCGGCCTCGGCATCGTCATCACTGGTGGTATATTCAACGGAGACTTCGCCGTCACTGCTGCCTACCCGCCTGACAGTGACGATCAGACGGTTGGTGTTTTCATCGACCGAGTATTGGCTTTCATTGAAGATCAGCAGACTTTGATCACCGGAGCCTGAATTGCCCAACAGCAGATCATAGGCCGCAGCCACATCGGCCAGGCCATAGCCGTATTGATCATCGGCACCGGCTTCACCCAGGTCGACTGCACTATCGTAAAGGGCGGTCTCGATCTGTGAGATTGGCGTATCGGGAAAGGCGCTCTTCAGCAGCGCCAGGGCGCCGGTTATATGCGGTGCGGCAAAAGAGGTGCCGGAAACCACGTTATAGGCAACCGGAAGTCTGTCGGTGGTATAGACCTGTGAGCCCGGGGCTACCAGTTTCGGGTAGATTCCGCCATCACAGGCATTCGGACCACGACTGCTTTGAAACTCGATCTCATCCAGTATATCGATTGCGCCAACCGATAGTGATCCTGCGTTGTTCGCCGGACTGATACTGGTCTCTGCAAACGGGCCGTAGTTACCCGCTGAAAAAACCACACCGATACCCGCTTCCCGTAACAGGCGAATATCCTCATCAAACTCCTGATAGCACTGGTTGATGGTGTTGGCGAATCCCCAGGAGTTGTTGACCAGGTGCGGGGCGTCATCTGTGAGTGGATCCCCATCAGGATCGAGCAGCCACTGAAACGCCAGATGGATCGCGCTGAGCGTGGTCTGGTTGGCGTTATCGAAGATGCGTGCCGCAATCCATTTGGCTTCAGGGGCCATACCCACCTGATAGCCGCTCTCATCACCGGCGAGGATCAAACCGAGTGCCTGAGTGCCATGTCCGACCAGGTCGATGGGCAACTCCTGATCGCCGTAGGGATCGAACCAGCTGTTGTCACCGCCACGCCAGCGGTCGGCCAGGTCCGGGTGATTCACATCGACGCCGGAATCCATGATCCCGACAACAACCCCTTCGCCCCGAATCTCCCTTTCCCAGAGCCTTGCGGCATTCAGCTTCTCGATATTCCACTGGGGTTCGCTGTCGAAATCCTCCACTTCCGGGGTATTCATGGTCAGACGCATGTCTGCAGTGACCCGCTCGACTCCGGGGAGTGCTGCGATCTCATCGATCATCTCAGGGGGGATATCAAGCGCGATGCCGTTGATCGTCCAGAGCGACTTCAGTTTGCTTTTCACCCCATGCTTTCTCAGCAGTTCCGCCAACCTGGCTGAGGCATCACGAGTCTGCTGCTGGAGTCCGCTGAAGACACTTTGGCGAAACTGCTTGCGTTTCAGTGTCCGGCTCTCCTTGCGGCTCCGGTATTGCTCGGATTTCAGGTGCTGTTCCTTCAACTCGCTGATCTTGTGCTGTTTTTCAAACCGCACGATCACCGCTACCCGATCATGCTCCGAGGCATCCGCAACCACTCTTTCCGCATTGGCAGTCAGTGCCGCCGCCGCAAAGAGCATCGGTTGGTAAAAGATGATGGCCGCCAGAACAACAGCGGTTGTAAATCGGTTAAGCATGCCTGATTCGCCACAAAAGACGATTAATTCCTCGAATGCGCAGATACCCTTTATATAAGGTTCACTCTGACAGTGAATTAACTATATTCTCTGTACATATCGGGCGATATGCTGACTACTACTACCAGTGGATGAGGTCTATTACTACCTTGGGTGCAGTGAACGGGCTTCCTAAGTGATCAGTGTGAATTAATAACTGTTTGTTATTATTGATAATTAAGTATATCAGTGATTACACTGGACTGTAGCTGCCATGGTAGGGTAATTATGCATCAAAGGTAAGGAGTTACCCCATATGCAAATACACCCTCCCATCAATCATACTATTCACTGATATCTGCTGAGATAGTGATAGGAGATTTCTGATCAGATCTGAGGCAATGGATTGAGTGGGTTCTGCTGCTGTGCATTAGCTTGAATGGCCGTCAGGACTCTGATTTTCTGAACAGTTGCGAGTTGTATAGGAATAGATCACAGGAAAGCCAATGGGTAAAAGATTTAACAGTTTTTCGGTAGTTATGCTGTCAGCACTCATGACAATGCTACTGGCTTCCTGCGCCCAGCAGCCCAAGGTGGATGAGTCTGCCGAAGGTGATGGGGTGACTTACTTCAATCAGCAGCGTCCCGAGCTGCCGACCTCAACTGCGGGTGATCAGAATGAACTGGTGCTTTCACAGGAGGTGAAACGTGAACCTGAGTTTTTTGTCCGTGAGGGCAGCGGTGAATTCATCAACCGTAAGGCTCAGGCAAGATCACACAGTCAACCGGCGAAAGGGGACATCACCCTGAACTTCGAGGCGGTTGATCTGCGGGAAGTGGTAAAGGTGATCTTCGAGGAGATTCTGCGGGAAAACTATCTGATCGACGATAAGGTTCAGGGAAAGGTTACCATCCACACTACCTATCCGGTCAGTACAGAGTCCGTATTACCGATTCTCGAGAACATCCTGCAGATGAATGGTGCGGTGATGGTGCGTAATGGTGCACTCTACAAGATTCTTCCAGCGGCGGACCTGCAAGGCATGGCGCTGAAACCCTCGGTAGGTCAGGGGCAGGCAAAAATGCGCGCCGGCCAGGGGGTACAGATCGTACCGCTGAAATACATCTCTGCCGTTGAGATGAAAAAGATTCTCGAATCCTTCACCACCAAGTCTGAACAGATCCGTATCGATCCAGGCAGAAATCTGATGATCCTCAGTGGATCCTATCAGAAGATCAACAATCTGCTGCAAACCATCAAGATGTTCGATGTGGATTGGCTGAGTGGGATGTCCTTCGGCCTGATTCCCCTGAAATTCACCGATGCAAAGACTCTGACCGATGAGTTGAAAAATATTCTCGGGGATGGTGATGCCTCACCCTTGGGCAATATGATCAAGTTGATCCCGGTAGAAAGGCTGGGTGCGGTGATGGTGATCAGTCAGCAACCCAAATATATCGACGAAGCCCGCCGACTGATCGCTCAATTCGATCAGGGCAGTGACAAGTCGCCTGACCGCAGGCTCTATGTCCACCACCTGAAAAACGGCAAAGCGGAAAATATCGCCTCGATTCTGCAGAGCATATTCGGCAATGAAGTGGCGGCTACAGAGTCCGCCGGTCCGCTCAGCAACAGCGATCCGTTGCTGCGTTCCAACGTACGTTCGCCGACAACCACCGGTATCGATCTGAAAAACAGCAATGCGGATCGGGAAGCTGCCTTGACCAAGGATCAGCCGACACTGGCTGCTGATGACCCAGCGGCGGCTCAATCCGAAGGCACGAAACCAGGTGGTGGTGCCGCATCGACTGCGACCATCATCGCCGATCCTGACAACAATGCGATTCTGGTTATGGCCAGCCCCAAGGATTACCAGAAGATCAAAGCAACCATCACCCGGCTCGATGTGGCGCCCAAACAGGTGATGATCGAGGCGACCATCGCCGAAGTGCAACTGTCTGACAACCTCAGTTACGGTGTGCGTTGGTTCTTCAATGGTTCCACTGGTGGCGGGCGTCCCTATCAGGGTGGTCTGGGCTCACCACTGCCCGACAGCGTTGGTGGTGATGGCTTTGCCCTGGGTCTGTTCAACAGCCTGAATGACCTGAAGGTATTTTTCGACATCCTCGAGAATGAGTCTTCAGTGAAGTTTCTCTCTGCCCCGCAGATCATGGTAATCGACAACCAGACCGCCAGTTTTCGGGTCGGTGATCAGATTCCGATCGTTACCCGCTCTTCACAGAGCACCACCGACCCTAACGCACCGATCGTCTCAGAGGTGCAGTTCCGCGATACCGGTACCCTGTTACAGATCACACCCCGTATCAACGAAGGTGGCATGGTAACCCTTGAGGTGAGTCAGGAGGTGAGTACTCCAGGCTCAGCGCCTGCGATCGGCGGTGGCGGCAATGTGGCAATCTCTCAACGTACCATTGAGAGTACGGTTGTGGTGCATGACGGCCAGACTGTGGTGCTGGGCGGTTTGATCCGGGAGAACACCAGCAGTGGCCAGGCCGGTATCCCCGGTTTGATGCATATCCCACTGCTCGGCAGTCTGTTCAGCAGCACAACCAAGGATGTCAGTCGTACCGAGCTGATTATCACCCTGACGCCAAAAGTGGTACGGAATCCGCAGGAAGCCTTTGATATCTCCCAGGAGCTGAGAGACAAAATCAAAGAAGCCACCCTGTTTCAGGATGACTTCTACCGGCGTCGCGCCGTGCAGTGAGCGTTGCATAGCTGGGCGCTCGGCCTTGGAGTTACCAGTCGACCGGTCGCGACGGTGTAGGTACAGCCTATAACCACGGCCCTATCCCTACTGTCTGGCGTTTGCAATATGGCGCTAAAGGATCTATCCCATTGGTACGCTACAATAGTGTGTAGCTATACAATGAGCATGAACTATTCGGCAGTTCGAAAACAGGCATGGGATGAATACAACGAGTCGCAGCATCAATAACGAAACCCTTTCGGCAGAAGATCCTGAGCAACTGGAACCGGTCTACACCAGTCACCCCATCTGCGTGGCATTGGTGGCTTCCGGTCGTTTGGGCATGGCCGATGCGGATCGGGCGGTCCGGCTGAAGGAGAGTCAGCAAAGCGACGAGTCGATCGGCAATATTCTGCTGCAACTGGGGCTGATATCCGATCGCGATCTGGCCCAGGCTCTGGTGGAGATCTGCGGTGTGCCGCTGGTCGAACGGAAAGACTACCCGGATCTGGCCCACCTCAGTGAGAATATCTCCGCCAACTTCCTCAAACAGCATCGACTGGTGGTGTTCGACGATCAGGAGGATCACATACTGGCGATCATGGTCGATCCCAGCGATCGCTTCGTCGTCGAAGCACTGGAGCTGATCAGTGGTAAGTCGGTAAAACTGCTGACCGGTGTCGCCAGTGAGATCGATGAGACCATCCAGGAGCATTTCAATGAGCTGCAGAAGAGCAGTTCTGCGGAGGAAGGGGATGGACTGGAGCACCAACTGCTGCTGGATGATGTGGAGCAGCTCAAAGAGCTGGCCAGCGAGGCGCCGGTCATCAAGATGGTCAACCAGATCATCCAGAGAGCGGTTTCCAGCAAAGCCTCCGATATCCACATCGAACCCTTCGAGCAGGTGCTGAAGATCCGCTATCGGGTCGATGGCCTGTTGCGTGAGACAGAACACCCGTCGATCAATATGGCACCGGCCCTGATCTCCCGTATCAAGATCATGGCTCACCTGAATATCGCCGAGCGCCGGTTGCCCCAGGATGGGCGATTCAAGATCCGTGTGCATGGCGCCACCCTGGATCTGCGTGTCTCCACCGTACCCACACTGCATGGCGAAAGTATGGTGCTGAGGCTGTTGCAACGGGATGAACTGAACCTGGATTTTGCCAGTCTTGGCTTTGAGAGCGCCACCGAACAGCGCCTGCTGGAGATTCTCGATCGGCCCCACGGCATCGTCGTCGTAACCGGCCCCACCGGCAGCGGTAAAACCACCTCATTGTATGCCGCGTTGAACTATCTCAACCGGCCCGAAAGAAAGATCCTAACGGTCGAGGACCCGGTTGAATACAACATCGAGGGGGTCAATCAGATCCAGGTGAAATCGAGTATCGGACTCGGCTTCAGTGAGGCTTTACGCTCCATCGTAAGACAGGATCCGGATGTGATCATGATCGGTGAGATTCGTGATCAGGAGACCGCCAAGATCGCCGTCCAATCGGCCCTCACCGGCCATCTGGTGCTCTCATCCCTGCACACCAATGATGCCGCCGGCAGTATCACCCGGTTTCTCGATATGGGGATCGAAGCGTTTCTGCTTACCTCGACAGTGAATGCGGTTGTCGCGCAACGACTGGTGCGCAATCTTTGTCCCCATTGCAAGCAGTCGTATACGCCGCCGGCGGAGATTCTGGCCCGATTCTCCGCTATTCAGGAGTCACCCACCTTATACAAGGCGGTCGGTTGTGATCAATGCGGTGGCAGTGGCTACCGTGGACGCAGTGCGATCATCGAGATGATCGAGTTGAGTGAAGCGATGCAGTCTCTGATACTGCAGGGCAAGGACAAACATGCGCTGGCCGCCTGCGCCAAACGGGAAGGGGCAAAATCGATGTATGAGGATGGGCTGCATAAAGTGGCGCGAGGTGTTACCACACTGGAAGAAGTGCTCAGAGTCACCCAGGAGAGTTGATGGCCTCTTTTCTCTATAAAGCAGTTTCATCGGATGGTGAGATCATCGAAGGGGTGCTCGAAGCGGTAAGCCGGGAACATGCGGTGAACCAGATACACCTCAATGGTCAGGTGCCAATCCGCGTCGAAGAGAGCCAGCAGAAGAGTCGTCAAACCTCGTCGCGCAAGCTTTTCAAACGAAAAAAGATTCCCCAGGGGCAGGTGGTCGCTTTTACCCGTGAACTGGCGACCCTGCTGCACTCCGGTCAACCCCTCGACTCGGCACTTGGCATCCTCGTCTCGATCTCCGGAGACGACTCCCTGTTCAGCCAGCACCTGATGAGCATTCGTGACAGCCTGAAGAGCGGCCATTCGTTCGCCGACTCTCTGGCCAAGGAGGAGGGGGTATTCAGCAACTTTTACATTCAGATGGTGCGAGCCGGTGAAGCGGGTGGTGCTCTGGAGAGCGTGCTCTCAAGGCTCTCGGTGCATCTGGAACAGGCCCAGGAGGTGAGAAGCTCACTGATTTCTGCACTGATCTATCCGGCGATCCTGTTGTTTGTCGCGGTCACATCGATCCTGGTTCTGCTGACCTATGTGATTCCCCAGTTCAGTGAACTGTTCATGGACATGGGGGAGGCGCTGCCTCTCTCCACCCAGATTACCATGGGTATGGCGACCTTTCTGCAGGATTATGGCTGGGCACTGGCGCTCGGGGTGATCCTGGTGATTCTCTTTTTCAAGTGGCAGATGAGCCACAAACAGTCGGCGAAACGCTGGCACGGTCGTTTGCTCAAACTGGGAGTGATCGGACCGATCGTCAAGCAGGTGGAAGCGGCCCGTTTCTGCAGAACCCTGGGGACTCTGTTGGAGAATGGCGTCCCGTTGTTGAAATCTGTGGCGATCGTTAAGGATACCATTGGCAATTTTGTCATCGCCGATGGCATGGATCAGGTAATCAAGCATCTGCGTTCCGGTCAAAGACTGGCCGATCCACTGGCGGAATATGCCCAGTTTCCTCAATTTGCCCTGCAGATGATCCGGGTCGGTGAGGAGTCGGGCCAGTTGGAGCCGATGTTGATGCAGACCGCAGAGATTCTCGATATGGAGACCCAGACCCTGATCAAAAGGGCGCTCAGTCTGGTTGAACCGGTAATGATTCTGGTGCTCGGCTTGATCATTGCCGGTGTGGTGATGTCGATCCTGGTGGCCATCCTGGGCGTTAACTCACTGGTTTCCCTATGAGCAGATTGAACTTTCAAAGCCGGGGATTCACACTGATTGAGCTGATGCTGGTGCTGGTATTGATGGCCATGATGTTCACCCTGACGCCACCGTTGATGCACAAAGCTTTCCCGGCACTGAAGTTGAAAGCCGCCACCAGGGATCTGGTTCAGGAGATTCGCTTTGTACAACAATCCGCAATCATTTCCGGTAGCGAATCGAAAATCAGTTTTCAGTTGCAGACCGATCAGTATCAGAGCGATCTGGTCAATCAGGGTGAAGTAAGGCAGCTGCCGGATGGCATCAGTTTTATTGCAGAGACGAGTGCAAATCGGCAACAGATTCTGGTCTTGCACTTCTATCCGGACGGCAGTTCCAGTGGTGGTCTAATCCGACTTGGTAACAAGAGTCGCGGTTTTGTCATTACGGTGGACTGGTTGACCAGCCGGGTAGAGATACTCGACAGCAGTGAATTTAACGAAGATGCGTCGTTCAAAGTCTGAGGGAATGTCTCTGATCGAAGTGCTGGTGGCCTTCGTCATTCTCGCCATGACGATGAGCGTCATTCTGCGCATCAACTCCGGCGCTATTCGAAATCATCAGGTCGCCTCACACTATTTTGAAGCGGTCTCAATCGCCCAATCCCGGCTTGAACAGATGAGTGCAGAGATCGATACGGATAGCTACAGTGAGCAGGGGGTCGAGCTGGATACCTATACCTGGACCTATCTGCGTCAACCCTACAGCTGGAACGATGCGAAACTTGTGGAACTGCCTCTGGTCGGGGTCGAAGAGACATTGAAGATCAGTTGGGATGCCCCTGGTGGGGCACGGGAGTTGACCTTCAGCCGAATTGGGGTGATTCGTGAAAAACCCTGAGGTTGGCAGATCCGATTTTCGCATCAACTCAGGTCAAAGCCGTCACTGTGGTGGTTTTACCTTGCTGGAGATCATGATCGCGCTGTTGCTGTTGGCGGTCATTACCACCACCTCAGTCTCCATGCTGTTCCTGAATATCAAAGGATGGGAGCGGGTGGCGGATAGCAGCGACAAACAACTGGCGGAGCTGCTTACCACCGCCAGGGTGGAGCAGATCATCCGCAATATCATTCCTCTGACCTGGCAAAAACAGAACCGTATCCGCGAGTTGGCTTTCGCCGGTGATGCCCAGCAGATTCAATTTATTGCGCCGGCACCGCAACAGTATCAGCCAGGCGGGTTATTTGAATACCGCCTCTCTCTGCAGGATGATTTCGAACAGGGCAGGATACTGCTGCTCCACTATACCCCACACAATCCGAAGAACAGTCAATTCGTACTGCCTCAAGAGGGGCGCAAACGCATACTCCTGTCCGGTCTGGAGCAGGTCGAATTCAGTTTTTTCGGACTGCTGCTCAATCGTACCGAACCGGAATGGAGCGACCGCTGGGAGCCACTCAACAACAACTACCCCGAGCTGGTAAAAATCAGCTTTACCGAGATGGGCATGACCACTCCCCATGAAAAGATTGTGAGAATTAGGCGCAACGACTGATGACTCCGCAAACCACTCAGAACAGCAGAAGATACCGGGGAGATTTTGCCGCTTGCGGGCGCAATCGCGGTGTCGCGCTGATTCTGGTGCTTTGGATGGTTGCCTTGTTGACCATTATTGCGGCGAGTTTTTCCACCCAATCGAAAGTCGAAAGCCGACTGGCGGGTAACTCAAAGGCTGCCTTGCAGGCAAAACTGTTAGCCGAGAGTGGCTTCAGTCGCGCGGTGATGGAGCTGATGGTGATCAGTCCTCAGCAACGATGGAATTTCAATGGTCAGCTCTATCCGCTGCAGACGGCACAGGGGGAGCTGGAGGTCTCGATTCGGAATGCTTCCGGGCTGTTGGATCTGAACAAGGCGTCCAGTGACCAGTTGAACAGATTGTTTGTACTGATTTCAGATGATCCCGAAGAGCGGAACGCCCTGGTTGACCGACTCAATGACTGGCGGGATGCGGATGATCTCAGAAGACTGAACGGTGCGGAGGACAAGGATTACCGTGCGGCAGGTTATGATTACACCACCGCTGGCAAAGATCTGACCAGCCTTGAAGAGCTGGCCTATGTGATGGGTTTCGATGCCGCCCGGGTGAATCGTTTACGCCCCTATGTCACGCTCAATTCCGACACCGCTACAGTGGATTTCCGCTTTGCCTCCGACCAACTGACGGCCCTGTTGACCTCGACCGGTCAATCCAGCTCGGATCTGACCGAAGCCCTGGATCAGTTGGATAGTGAATTGGCGGACCTCGATCCATCCCAGGGCGGAGGAACCTCACAAAGTAAGGTGTTTCGAATCGAAGTCAATGCCAGGACAAAACAGGGAGGGCATGCCAGAATAGTGGCAGATGTTGGTTTGAAAAACCGGGGCAGAATACCTTATTCGATTCATTCCTGGTATGAGTCGTTATAAGTGCAAAAACCGGATAGAATCTCTAAATGGCCGTAAAAACATTAAAATATCAATGGCTGGGTTTCTGGAGTTGGTGGAGTGGCGAAATCAGTTCGCTCATGCCGGAGGGCCTGCGCGCGTTATTCAGCGGCGGCAGACCAGCTCAGTTACTGTACGAAGATGAGGCGCTTCGGCTCGTCAACCACGGACTGAGTGGTGAAGAGGTTGAGCAGAACTATCTGAAGGTCGTCGATTTCGATGATCCCGATCAGAAACGCTTGCTCGCCTCCGCGAGTGAGATACGCCTCTGTCTGGAAAGAAAGAAATATCTCTTCAAAAAGGTCACGCTGCCGATCGAGGCAGAAGAGAATCTGCGTGAGGTGCTGGCATTTGAGATGGATCGCCAGACCCCCTTCAATGCCAGTCAGGTCTACTATGACCATGTGATCAACGGGCGTGACAAACAGAATCGAACCCTTGATATCACCCTGATACTGGCTCCGGTGGACAAAATCTCTCATGCCCTGGAGCAGTTGGATGAGAACAACGTCCGGATCAATGCAATCTCACCCTGTGAAGAGACCGATCCTAAACTCAATGCAGTCAATCTACTGCCGCCGGAGAAACGGGAAAAACCCCGCAAGCGATACCGCTTGATCAATCTGTTGCTGTTTTTCATACTGCTGGTTGTGCTGATTGGCAATCTGGTATTGCCGGTCTGGCAGAAATCCAAACTGGCGGCTCAGCTGGAGGATCAGCGCAAACAGAGTCAACAACAGGCCAATCAGGTCTCCAAACTGAGGGATTCGGTTGCCAATGCGGAGCTGGAAAACCGGTTTCTCGAGGATAAGAAGAGAGCCTCGATGCAGATACTCGAGGTCCTCAATGAGCTGACCCTGCTGTTGCCGGATGATACCTGGGTGAACCATTTCGAGATCCGTGATGATAAGGTACACATACATGGGCAATCGGTCGCATCCGCCGTACTGATACCGCTGATCGAATCATCCAAACTGTTTCAAAATGTCTCTTTCCGCTCCCCTGTGACACAGAATAAAAAGAACAAAACAGAGCGCTTTCATATCTCAGCAGAGTTGATCTCCAGCCGGGCGGGGGACGAGACATGATCAACACAAGCTGCAACCGCGATTGGGGGAGGGGTGAATGATTGATTCCCTGACGCCCACACAGAGTCGTCTGCTGGCATTGGGCTTGCTGCTGTTACTGGTTGGTGTGAGCCTGTTTGCGGTGATCTATCCGGTCTGGACTCTGAACAGTCACTATGATGAGACGATCAGCAATCATCAGCATCAGATTCAGCTCTATCAACGGATCTACTCGCAAGCGGACCACTACCAGTCTGAAGAGGCCCGTCTGAAACGTCTGCGTCAGTCGGATCGCCGCTATCTGCAGAGCAAAACCGATTCGCTGGCGAAGGCTGAACTGCAGCGCCGGGTTAAAGGCGTTGTCTCATCCAACAAGGGTGAAATTCTCAGTACCCAGATCATCAGTAACGATCAGGAGGACGGTTTCAGTCGGGTGGCGATACGCGTGCGCATGAAAAGCACTCTGGAAAACAGTGTCTCGATATTCCACAAGCTGGAGAGTGAAAAACCCTTCCTGTTTGTCGATGAGATCGTGATACGAAGTCGTCCGATTGCCAGACGTCGCTTACCGGCCAACAAAAAGATCAAGCAAACCCTCGAGCTGTTGGATATCGACTTTAAGCTGGTGGGTTATATGAAGGGGCAGGATTCATGAGTCCCTGGAAAACCTTTTTTAACCTGTTAACCCTGTTGCTGCTGGTTGCCATCGGACTGGCATCCGCGATGATTATCTATCAATGGCAAAATCCGCTGGAGGTGGATGCCTTGGAGAATCATCAGGCTAACCCCGCTTCGAAGCAGACGGCAAAAAAGGCCTCACTCACCCGATTCAATCCTCCATCGATGACGGTCTATCAGGAGATCACGGATCGGCCTCTGTTCAGGGAGGGCCGGGTACCTCCCGCAGAGCCAGAGAAGGAGGTCAGCAAACCCGTCGTTCGACAGACACCGTTGAAGCTTAGACTGGAAGGGGTTGTGATCACCCCTAAGAATCGGGTTGCTGTGATCCGGGATCTCAATAACAATCGGTTACTGCGGGTTGCCCAGGGTATGAGCCAGAATGACTGGAAGCTGGAATCCGTGGACCATTCATCCGCGACCGTAGTACGTCGGGGTAAAAAACATAATCTTGAATTGAAAGTCGAGAAGGATCAGAAGATCAGGCCGCCTAAGAAGGGGCTGCCATTCAGGCCTTCCAATAAATAGCAGCCTAAAGTGGATTGAGAAATCGAGTAATTCCAGTTCCTCTATCAACCACATTCAATCAGATCTGACTGCGAGATCGATTAGGGTGTCGAAAGCAGTATTAAGAGTGTCTCAGCCGGCAATCGGATAGTTTACGGTCAATACTCAGATCATACAGACGCATGATTATCACTGCAGTACCAAGCAGAATCATAAAAAAACCTCCCGGAGTTGTTTCCGGGAGGTTGATCAAGCAGAGTTATTACTAGAATTTGTATGATGCGATCAGTCGGGTATGAGATTGTGTTCTGTCCACTGTTCCATCATATTCACTGGTACGATCTGCATGGAACAGCTTTAACATGAGATCTTTGATAGGCTTGTAAACAATTACCAGGTCGATCTCCTCCGCATCTGTTTGTGCCGCAGTTCCAGCGCCACCATAGCCAAGCGTATCGGACTCACCGTAGTTGGCATAGGCAAGCATTGCGAACAGATTCTTCATGAAGTTGTATTTCACGCCGATTTTGTATGCACTGACATTTTCACGATACGCATTGCGTGAAAATATTGTGCTGGTATAGGCAGGATCGCCTCCCCATGAGTTGAACATACCGGTGTCACCACTCGATTTGTTATAGGCTGCAAATGCCATCCAGCCTTTACCCTTGACAACCGCTTTGAGACCGAACAGGTTGTAGTCAATACCATCAGTGAAACCGCGAAATCCCTTCTCTTCAATCAGGTCACCGGTGTCACTTTGTGTGAGGAATTGCGCCGACAGTCCAAGCTTGAATTGTTGAATCTTGAATCCTGTATTGCCATCAACATAAAGCGTGTTCGATATATCATCCGCATAGTAATTCCAAACTGAGATTTTGGTACCCTTGATACCATTGTAGGAAGCGCCTAAAACAGTGATACCATTGGTGTCCTCATCAGTACCCAGCGCTGCCTTGGAGACACTGAGGAACTCCGCTTGTTCCAATGCTACCGGACTGAAGGAGGCGCCAGCGGTCCGGGTTGCCTCACCAATCAAGCCGTAATCGGTTGCTGCACGGGCACCGAAAGACATCTGCGTAACCTGATCCAGACTTATGCTGAATCCGGGTAGTGCATCACTGCTGACTCCAAAAGCTGTATGAAAGTTGGGCATTGTGCTGTACGCGAGAGTTGTTAAAGGTGTTTTATACAGCTGTCGCCCGCCATTGACAGTGAAATTGTCACGAGTGTAGTTGAGATAAAACTCTCCCATGTGAGACTTTTCCTGACCATCGTCTGTTACAAACATACCGCGAGCGAGTCGTTTATCACTGTCGGCAGCCGCATCGAAATCAGTCAGGTTGAATAGATCCCCCGCATTGTAGAAACCCACGCCCAGTTTTGCCTGGTGCCAACTTGGCGTCAGGTATTTGAGTTTTATCAGATAGGAAGAGCCCTCCGAAGGGTCATACCCATTACCAGCATCACCCAGAATATGCATTGCTTTCAAACTGAAATCCAGTTTTCCGCTGTTGTCGGCAGGTGCTTCAGATTCAGCAACAGCTTGTCCGGCGAACAAACTACATCCCAGTACGGCCATTATTTTTAAACTGCTTTTTTTCATTTATTGCTCCATTGATTCTATGTTCGGTAGAACTGTACGGTCGATGATGAACCCATCGATACCGTAGACAATAGATTGGTAACGCAATAAAGAATCGATCAGAAAAATATCAGCGCGCTGGCGAAATTACATGAGAGCAATTGGGTACGCTTTAATTAATAATTGTTGCGACAAGCCAATTCTTATAGCCCAATCGACTAATGCTTGTTATTCACTTACGACCTGATGAGTAAAATGCAGAGCCAGACATGCAGAACTTCACAATGTATGCGCCATGCACGTTCAATATTCGTCACCAATCGTTAGATCTTCGAAAAGACATACAACAATACAAACGAAGTCAGAACAACATGAAACTTCTAGGAATTTCCGAAGCACTGCTTACGAGAAGGAACTTTATAACTTCTTTTTTTCTCAGAACTTATGCTCACACAAATCGGCTTCATTAGATAGCAATAATCCCGATTTAATTGACCCAACTCAGTTAGGTTATTGGCATAAATGCAAGTAGAAACCACCTACTGGTAGTGAGGCACGAATAGACACTGCCGCTAAGTTTGATCTTTAGCATTTAACCCTTTGCATGGGATGGTCTTCCCTATGAGCTATTTCAACCGCACCGCTAAACAAGGCAGTGAGATTGTTTCTCAATTGCTTAGCAGTGCTAGCCAAATTATAGGGCGTCGTCCTGTATGAGATCGAATAAGTCTTATCTGGAAATGTACTGCACTATGCTGTCTGCGAACTCAGGCTGCGTTGCTAGATTCGTATATCCAATGGTGCAATCAGACTGTTGATAATTCTCCTCAACTACCACCATCAGAGAATGACCGATCAGTATCGAAATTCAGATGTTGGCAGGGGCGTCACGAAGGGCTTTTGTAGTAACGGTTTTCCTGGCTTAACGAACATAAGTGGCAGGTCAATTTCCGACTAAATTGATAGTGTTCTTTCCCTTCCCATGTTTCCGTATAATCCATCTCATGACGGATCACCACAGCATTTGGTAGAGTCCATTGCCATCATCAATGGTTCTGACTTTATCCTTCCACTTGATCGATTTGGTGGTCGATTCGGGTCACTGGCCCATGTTGTGTGCCTGATAGGAAGATGCAATAGGTGTGGTGATATACAAAGGTACACGTAACTAATTGATTATATGGCTATAATGTACAACAAAAAAGAGATAAACGTGCTTTTCGTCTGCATGGGCAACATTTGTCATAGCCCATAATATATGGGGTTATGGGAAGTTGTATGCCAAGATGTATGCCGATCATGCGCAGCTATTTTAGGTTAGTTTCAATAGATTCATTACTGAAAGGAGTAGTGGATACAGTACTCCTATAGTAGAATTTGACTTGCAAGTTCTAAATATCAGGGAGGCACTAGATGAAAAAACAGCTTGCATTTCAGTTCTTTATTCTAAGTCTAAGCTTCTGTGCCTATGCAGAAGATGATCATTCTCTCAGTGACTTCGAGCACGGCTTACCTAAGAATATTGACACTATGGTATGGCCAAGGCACTCAAGCACCCTGGCAAGAGACCCTTTTAAAGTGCCTGTAGGTGTCAGTAAATCTGGTCAAGTGCCAAATGCGTCGAGAACGCAAACTTTCGGGCCTACTAGTCCGTACTCATTTAATCCATACACTGGATACAGTGGCCTCCCTATGTACTATGCAAATGTACCAAGTGCTAGGGATTTCCAAATTGTATCCCAAGAAAGAGAGATACTATCTGAACTGATAAGCACTCAAACGGAAGCAATTAATTCTCTATACGAAGTTGTAAAAAGGCTTGAGAAGAGGCTTGATGAGATTGAGGGTAAATTACCATAATGGCTTTAGAAATCGATACAATTCATGCAAATATGAACGAGGCACAGGTTGCCTTTGAGAAGACTGCAAGCTTATCGCCAACACAGCCATGGTCTCAGGAACTAGTATTATACTTGTCTGCTGGTGTATTGCTATTTTCTGTTATTGCACTAATAACGGCTACAGTTCTGCTTTGGCGGATTAGAATAACACCTGAACTTGTTCTAAAAACACACGGTATAATATCGATAATTGGGTTTTCAGCTCTGCTACTAATAATTGGTTATGATAGTGACCAATTGACTCCAATTATCGGATTGTTTGGTGCGATTGCCGGTTATTTGCTAGGCAAAGATGTACCTGCAAGAGAAGATAATCCAGAATAGAAAAATAGGCCCTATATGGGGCCTATTTCTGTTTACAAGGCAGTGGTATCTCTTTCAAGTGATCTCGCCTAATTCACCAGTTTCCAGGGCCTTCCCGGCCTGTTCCTGAGCATCCATACAGCTTATGATTGCGCGTTCCTTATCAGGTCGACTAACTCAATTCCATAGAAGCGACATATCCTGTCTAGAACCACAATATCTCTAATGCCGTAGTATTCATGATTACGGACTGTTCTTAGAGAAAGATGTAGTAAGTCAGATGCTTGTTCCTGAGTGAGCCCTTTAGCTTTTCTCTTATTTTTGAGAATTTGCCCAATAAGGTAGGTATCAATTTTAGGCGTTTGTGACTGGTTACGAACGGGACGGGGAAGGCATGAATATTCACTATGATGTTGAGCGGTCATGATTTCCTCCTCCCTTCATACGCTGCAATTTCTTCAGCCAGAGCTTGCCAGTTTGGCCGGTCAGGTAGGTCTTTACCCATCTTTTTGCACCACTTTTTTCGTAAACTCGGCACCCAAGGAATCCCGTCTCTTATGACCTTTTCAGCAAACATGCCCAACAGGTCTTTATGAAACCAATAAAACTCCCTGGCTTCCTCTTTTGCCTGATTGATGATAGACAGGGCTTCCTCGAATCTAACTCTAGGTATCTCCTCGATTCGAGACACGTTGAAGTGATACTTAAGCCGGTTATTGATGTGCTTTGTAATCATGAGGCCGTTTGATCCAAACCAGCTACCAGCGTCATGAGCTTCGCTAGTTAACTCTTCAAACTGAGCGTTACTGATTGGTTGGTAGAGCTCGTAGAGTTCTATGGCTTGTTGGCCGCGCTTTTCTGGCTGAAAAGCAATGATGTTTGTGGTCATGATGACCTCCTATCGTTTAGTAGTCGTCACAAGATGAGGGTGACGGGACTCAACTACCGCGATAAGACGGCTGGACTTATTCCCCGAAGGTCTTGTATTCGGTCCTATCATCCCGTCATAGGAAATCATTAGCACCTGGTTAACAGGCACAAAAAAACCGCAGGTCTGACGGGTGCGGAAACCGCTTATCGTTTAGTAGTACCTATAATTATACCTCAAAGCTACTAAAATTGAAGCTGTTTTTAATCCATTTCACTCAGTAATAACGACATTACTGCGCCACCTAATGCCCCCCAGCCACCTGACATACCGAGCATGGGCGCAATCTGTGATCCAGCCATAGCACCACCAGCCATTGTAGCCGCTCTGTTTGTGCCGCCTGTAGTCGTTGACTGTGTATTAGCGCCTCCTGGTGCGCCCCAAATGAATTGGGCATATCGTCCAAGATTGTTCCAATCCTGTTGGGTTTCGTAGTTGTAGCGGGTTACGGCATCCTCTATGGCGGTTTGTTGCTCACCCCGATAGAAATCAGCCGCTTCCAAAGGAATACCCGCAAATCCTAATTGGGATTGACCAAAACCCGGCACCTGTCCATATAATTGCGCGGCTGTATTCATTCTAGAAGCATCTGCAAGCGCTCCCCTTGAGTAAAGATCTGTAGCTTGATCAATTCCTTGTGCCGCGCGATTCTGTGCCCCCTCATAAGCGCCAAGATACATACTGGAAAGGTTGTCTTGTAATTGACTATTGGCATTACTCCTTAAAATACCTTCAGCGACACCATGCCGACTTGAGCCGCTTTGACCCATCAAGGCCGCTACCTGATCGTTCTGGCCAACCTGTGAATCAACCGCTCGATTCATTTGGTTAATCATGGCGTTTGCAGCCTGATTGTAAGGATCTAAATCAACCTGTCCTGAAAGGTTTTGCCTTAGTCGATTAGATGGATCGACAGTCGGTGTCTGATTGTTTGCGGCTACCTGGCCTGCTAATCCCGCTAGATCAAAAACATTCTGTCCTGCAATCCCGGTCATCCCGCCATATCGGTCAGCCACTTGCAGCCGATTGCCAAACCCCTGGTCATGTAGCGCGTTACTCTCCGCATAGGTCTGACCTGGATAATAAGGGATGTCCTGATTTCCTAAAGCCTGTGCCTGTTGAAAGATGTCCTGTATATAGGGCATCTGCGCATCATAAGGCTCTGTTGATTGAATTGTGTTTGTGCTTCCGCCGCCCATGTCTTTCTCCTAGTATCCAAAATATGAATCATCAACGCCAGCACCAGGATTAAACCCTGCTCCGCGCCTTGCTTCTTGCCAATCAGATAATGAATACATGCCCCTTAAATATCTATCTGTACCAATAGAACGCAAGAATTCATCAACAGACATTTGAGATATATCAGGCATTCCACCTGCTCCCCATGGATTCATGGCTGTACCAGGGTAGGGATCTACGGGTAAGCCTCCGCCTGTCTCAGTAGGAGGAGGTATCATGCTTGAAGTCGGAGGTGTAGGTTGTACCAACTGATCCCGCAAAGGTGTAGGGCCGTTTAGCCCACCTGGAAAACCACTACCACTCAAACCACCATATTGTGCTCCCGGAGCCATGATTGAGTATTGGTTAGGGGATGTGGTCGCATTTATACCTGGTGGCATCTGTGGCGTTCTCAGGTCATCATCATCATTACCATAGCCTCCACCTGAATAACCTCCAAACATACCGCCAATAGACGACAGTATATTGTTGAACGAATTGTTAGGCTGTTGAGGGGCTTGCGGTGACGTCAGTGGCCCTAGTGGCCTACCGAAATCATTATTAGGGGCTGGAACGTAACCAGGCCCAACTGTCGCATGGTGGATGCCTTGACCTCTTCCACTCGTTGATTGAGCAGGACTAGGACCGAATCCCCCGTATTGGTTCGCCTGTACCACTGATGATAATGCCGCCGTTGATCCGCCCATTTAATATTCCTCTTTCAACTTAACGTAATGCCGAACACTTTGCCTCAGCTCGTTCCTGCCGAACTTCGAGTAATGCCTTTTCGCGTTCAGCCTGATTCTCTATATCAGACATATCAGAAATAAACCGTGGACAATTTGCTACTAGATGATCAATTGAGCTCAAGCAGTTTTTAATACTCTCGATATAGTCACTCTTCAGCTTGGAATTCTCTTCCATCTCTTTAATGTTTTGGTCGTACTCACCTAGCTTACTAACTTCTTTAGTACCAAATTCAATAATTTCATGACATTTCTTGCTAGCGTAATCCCGAGCTATCAAAGCATTTTTGTACTGAACCTCTAGTTCATCCAATTCCCGTTTTTCTTTAGGATCGGTGAAGATCTCTGAAACAGGCTGCTTGTTAAGTTGCTTTGCTTGTGATGTAACCAGCCTCACTTTGTTATCCACCCAATACTGTCTTGCTTCCGTATATCTCTTGATGATCTCCCTTGAGTCAGCCTCCATTGCTCGATAGTCAATTAGCTCTACTTCCAACTCATCTCTGATTAGCTGATCTAGCAACATAAATCACTCCACATTACCCATTAATACACCTACAGCCGCACCTAGCGCGTTGTAGAACTGTTTCTCTCTTGGGCTGATGTCTTTCAACAGTTTTACCTGAGTCCTTAGTTTCGCCATGCCCTGTGGGTCTGTCATAATCCTGGCAAGATCTTCAGAATACTTGCCTAGCTTCACATCCTGATACCAATCAGTAACCTTAGAGGGAATTCTGTGTGGTGATATGGCGTTACTTAGCGCAGGAGTTGCCTCACGTTTTAACTCCTTAATCATTTCCGTTCTCTGTGCCGTCATCGATTGCCCCTTCATCGCTCTGCCTGTTGCCTCCAAAACATCAGATAGATCCATCAATGCTTGATACTGATTCTTAGAAAGAGCATTCTTGAGCATCCTTTGTTTTGATGCCGTACCCATCAGCCGCTTTCTAAAGGCCCCACCTAGATTTATGGCCTCACCGACAGAGCTATCGGCCATTTCCTCTAAGGTATTCTGTATATGTCCTCTAACTACAGCATCCCATGCTTTTGGATCATGGGCTATTATGATTTGTCTCGACTGTTTGACGGCTGAAGGGCTAGATCTTCTACCAAAAAGAATCTTCCCTAGATCGGGTGCGGCCTGGTTTCCTTCCCGTATCATGTCGCCGACTAGGGAGCGATCCAGTTGATTGATAGGTAGACTTCGCTCTTCAAAGATTTGTCTACCAGTCCGATAACTTGGAGAGGCTTGATCCATCGCTGAAACTAACTCACTTTTGAATGCTGTTAGTTCCCTAAGCCGGGTTTTCCTACCGTCCCGTTTTGCTTTGGCTATCAGGTCGTCTAAATCACCTTTTACAGCATCAATCTGACCTATCAACCGTTTCGGACTGTCACCGTCCTTAAGCGCCTTCTCTACCTGTGACAGAGTTTTGCCAACCTTGGTACCTGAGAATTTTTTAATGCTCCCCTGTAAGTTCTCAAGTACATGCGATATATCCACTTCATCCATTGCCGCATCTTGATAGTACGGGCTGGAAGCCTTCATTCTTGCCTGTTCCAGGGCCTCTCTTGCACCCACTGCGGCCCTTACGCCTTCCTTATAGGCAAAGTGGGGGGTTTGCTCATGAGATAGCTTGTTCAAGTAACGGTATACACCTCTCTGTACTTGATCATTCCTCACCTTTAAGAAGTCCTCGATAATATCGGCACTGTCGGGCATATCTCTTAAAAGCGCTTGACGGTTGATCAATGATCTTAAATTAGTGATTTCCGCTGGTGTCAGGGTTATACCTGCCTCATTGGCCTTTCTGGCTAATTGTGAAGTGGCCGCATCATCAATACGCTTAATATCTTTGACAGCGTGTCTACTGAGTGCCTTGCCAACTAACTGACCCGCACCTTCACCCGCTGCTGCTAAACCCCCTTCAATCGCCATAGATTTTACGTTACCTAATGGTGTCTGAGGCTCGTTATAGGCTAAATTCGCGTGAATCTTCCTTGAGCTTTCTCCAGATGCCCCACCCAAAGCAGCACCCAACAAACCACCAACAGGACCTGCCGCCATAGTGCCGAGAAACGCACCACCAGCCCCGCCTAAGAGGCTTTCACCGTGCGCTAGGGTACTTGCGCCAAATTGCTTGGCTCCCTGCCAGAACCCGTTAGGCTCTGATAGATACCACTTCCCATCATCATCCAGGTAGGCAATTCCTTCATCTGTCTGCTTGTAACGTTGGAGTCTTTCTTCCTCTGTCAAATAGGGAAAACGGTTTTCTGCAAGAATACGCATCCTAGTATTAGGATCATCAGCTCTATAGGCCTCAGCCAGATCCATGAAATCAGCCCCTTTTTCAGGAACGGACTGGACTTGTGGTTTTTGTGGTTTAACCCCTAGCAGGCTTTGTGAATACTTACCCATTACAGCCCAAACTCCTCTCTAACCTGTTGCATAGCCCTGGATTCTGCTTCCTGTTGGCTCATCCCTTGTCTACGATACTGCTGCTCTAATTCATTGCCCCGTTTATCCATCAGGCCTTCAACATTAGTTAAGGGAATACTCTGCCACTCCAGACCATGTGTCTGAGCGTATTGGGAGCGAGCCGCAGCTTTCTTAAGCTCACTAATTGTTGCTTCTAACTTGGCCTGAAATTCTGTGGGGCTGTCTCCATCAAATATCCCTAACCCAGGATTAGGCATACCCGCATTTAAGCGGGTTTCTTCCTGTTCGGTTACGGTTGCACCTGAAGCCTCTTTAATTGCTGTGTTTAGATTGCTTATTGCATAAGCTTTAAATGTAGAGAGATCTGCTAGTTCCTGTTGTTCCTGTGGTGTTGGCTTAAATCCCGCCTTCTCTTTAGCAGATGTCCAGGCCGCATTAGCCCTAGTAGTAAATTTTTGAAACGTAGGCTTAAAAGACTCCTCTATAGTTTTAAGTCTCGCTAAATGTTCCATCGCATTGATCTGTTTATCCTGGACCTTGTTTCTATTCGCATTAGTTAAAGGTAGTGGTCTTCCTTGCGCAAACTGTACACCACCATCCGAATCAACATTCAATTGCATACCCGCATTCGGATTCCATCTAGGCCCTTCTGATAGGGTGATCCACTTTCCCTCAAGAGCGTTCCATTGCTTAACTACCTTTTTATCACCCTCTATAAACTCTCTTACTATGGGTGCTGATGCGTCCGGTTGATTCATCCGGCTTTGGATCTCACGCATCTTCAATTCAGTCAGTTTGCGGTTTAGATCGTTGTTTTGGTATTGTGAAGCAATGTTAAGACCTGACATCATGCCTCTACCAGTACCCCCTGAGGTCAGTAATCCCATACCCGCCATCAATAACGGATTACCCAGTAAACCTTGGTATTTAATGTTATCTGTCATTTCAATTCTCTTATTGTCCAATACCCAATGATGGATAATCTATTGGTTGACTCCAGCTCAATTGCCGCTTCTTTCTGATTAGATCGGCTCCTTCACCCGCACCAATCATTAAGTATTGTCCCGCTTCACATATGTGCGAAAACTGTCCTTTATCTGGCATATCCCTGTAACGCTCATCCCCTGATACCTGTACACGCTTATAACAATACCCACCCGACATACCTTTACGTGCGTTGATGCAACCAGGGGAGATCAACAATCCTGGTTTACCATCCACCATGGTATTCAGTGCCTTAGCCACTGCCTCGCGCCTCAATATAAAGTCGTTGGTTGGCGCAGGTTCCGCCGGTATCCCGTTTGCCTGTAGTATCTCGAAAGGGGTTGTTTCATCTGTTTGCGCCCTTTGGTCTCCCGCAGGATCTCCATAGATTCGGAACTCAAAATCTCGGTATCTCTCCCTTAGTATCTTCCCTAACACCTCTGAAAACCGCAGTGCGCCCATGTCTTTTGTCACTACTTCCTCGATCCACATCCACCGCCCATCACCTAGACGCTGTGCAATCATCGCCGCCGGGGTGAGGCCGAAATCAATCCCTATGTATATAGGTTCCTCATCAATCGGCTTCAGGTCTTCTTTTGCTACATGGACTTGATCATTGAATTCTGGGTATACAGGCTTACCATCTGATACATAGCCATAATTCCCATGGACGTAAATATCTATCCATTGCTTGTTCTTACCTTGCATGAGCCGATCATAGTAAGAGGACGGTAAGTTCTCGATATTCTCTGCCTCACCACTCAAACCTGACGGTTGCTTGAATATCCGCCACTCATTAGGCCGCTCTTCCTCGAACAACTGATACCACCAGTGATCAACATCTGGTGGGTTCGTATCCAGAATGACGCCATACCAGGTTGGTCCTCCGTCGCGTTTAGCCGGATATCTGCCTACGCGCCCTTGTAGCATGTCTATGACGGCTCTAGGTATCTCCTTTGCTTCATTGACCCATGCTCCAGTCAGCTCTAGTGATAATAACTTTTTAACGTCTTCAGGGCGGTCTAATGCCCTAAACAGGAACTCAGCATCTATGGTGCTGGTCTTGATATGGAATGACATATTCTGAGCATTCCAATCGCCAATTCTGTCACTTACCCAGTCGAAAAACGTCCTAACTGAGGTATCATTAAGTTCTCTGTAGACATTACGAATGATTGCCCATCGTGTCCTTCGTACACCATCCTTGCCTGGTTCCTGTTCGTTCGCTCTTCTGAAAAGCTCACTCACCATAGCGGAACTCTTGCCGCTACCAATCGGCCCCATAACACCACGCATAAAGTCATCTGACTTGTGAAACTCCTTCAGCGTTGGTGATGCTATGTAATCAACCATCAAACACCATATTGAACACGAATGGTTCACCTTTGCCTTGTGATACCTCTAGTGCTTTCCGCTTAGGCTCTATGTACTGAGATACTTCCTTATGCGCTTGGAACCTCAATTCTCTTGGTGCCTCTTCATCATTGGCAATTTCAGCCATTGCAAGCACAGGATGGTAATCAGGGAATCTTTCACGCAAAGCATCCAACAAGGGCTGTTTATCCTTGTTTGGAGTTCCTGCCTGCCGTCCGCCAGTTTTCTTACCCTTTGCCATCTACTTTATCTACCTTAGAAACTCACAAATCCCTACATGTCAGATTTATCGAGAATTTTACGCACTCTGATTGTTGTAGCCTCGATCCCATGTGGACGCTCTCTTAGTACCCGTAACTCTTCCGGTGTATAATTAGTTGTATTTCGTTTACGGCTCTTTACCCGCGCCTTTACCTTCGCCTTCTTAGCTCGCTGCTCTGCAAGTACCGCATTCCGTATCAGCTTAATCTGTCGGTGGTCAACGATTCCATTGATCTCGGTATCTGTAAAACCGTTCTTTTTCAGGTAGGAATTGATCTTCTGGGCTTCTCTTGCTCTTACTTTTTCATCCTTCCAGGCAGGAATAACACTCAATAACTTCGCCTGCTCATTCTGGATATACTCATTCATCTGCTGAGCAGACTTCTGTCTATGAGTGTCTTTTAGTTTGTTGGCTTCCTGACTGATATAGGCTTCTTGCTTGGCAAGTGTATTAAAGCGAATTTGAAAATCTTGTTGCTGTGCCGCGAATTCTGCAGGATCATCCCTTCGAAGCTCTCCCCAGTTGATCCTGTTATATTCAGCCTCTGCCATTGCACGCTCTTTGTAAGCGTTACCGATCATGGTCTCTAATTGTTCACGCTGAGGGCTACTATAGGTCTGGACACTAGAAGAGGGCTGATCCCAATCAGGATCATCATCAATTAAATCTTCGCTATCACTTACCTGATCCTCACCTGGCAAAGAGATTTTCTCTTTGATGCGTTCATGTAATTCATCTTTACTAAGAATCTTCTTATTGCTTACTAGATCAATCTGTTCACGTTGGGGTTCAGGTTGACTTGCCTCAGCATTTTCGATAGAGTCTTGAATGATATCTGCCATTTCGCCCATGTCGGCCTCCTTAAATTTTACCCCCCGAGTATAACAACTCTTTTTTTTCGGCCTGACATAAGACAACTATCCCATGTTGATGATTCTTATATATTGCTCCTTCGATCTCGGCATTCTCCCGCCTACAACAAAAACAGCTTTCGCTATATAAACATCAAGTAAATCTGCATCTTCATCCATACCATTCACAAAATAAGGCGCATACTTCTGCTCCAAAAACAAATTGACTTCTTCCATAAGAATGTCGATGGCCTCTGAAAAACTCCAGTAATCCGAAAACAAATCAAACGCCTTCCTTAGGTTGTCATTGCGTATCTTGATTTTGGCCTTAGTCCTGGCGTTTCTTCCTCTTCCGCCAGTTAGGCCCAATGCCCTGTCTAGACTTATCCCAGACTCCAAATGAAGCCTGAGGGCGTCTGAAACGGCTTCTTCCACATCATCAGGTAGTGGATAGCCGTTTACATTCGCCTCCAGGGCCTGAAGCAGTAAGTCTTCAGGACTCAATGTTTATCCTCCTTGAACTCAGTCTCGATCAGCCGTTGGCCCTCAATAAGTATGGCGCTGCGTACATTGCGGATGCCTATAATTGCATCCGCGAAATACGCGAGGAGTCGTTTGTTCTCATCCACCTGATCCTGAGGGTAGCCCTCATCGCCTACAGCTTTAAATGCGCCTTCCATCACGCGATAGACGCGCTCAAGCGCAACTGTGTGTTGCTCTAGTGGCTCTGTTGTCCAAATAAAACTCTTGGCCATGTCTTCTTTGGTGTATTCATCAATATCAATCATCTTCAAACGCTCCTACCTGTGGTAAATATATAAAGCAGTACATATACGGACCTCAAAACAACGAAAAACAGTACTGATTGGTACTCATACGGGGTAATCATTGGGTCAGCCTGTCGATATATCCGGTAATTGGTACTCATTGGGGGCACATTGGTACTCATTGGGGGCAGCGAATCTGTTTTTCTTCCAGCTATTGAGCGCTGTGACAGTTGGTGGAACATCCAACTTGCCTTTACATTCATCAATAGCCCTGAAGGTGATCGCGTAAAGAGAAGGCTTGTGCTTCCCACCTTGCCTTGTAAGTACTATGAACCCGCGCTCAAGAAGGCCGCTTATGGCTCTGTAGAGTGTTCCCTTAGATTTCCAGCCCTTGGACTCCATCATGCTCCACGCAGCGCATAGATCGCCGTTGTTACTGCCGTTGTATTGAACAGTAAGGTCCATTAATAGCTTCACTTCATGGGCGGTGAGCGCAGCATACGCTGAAGACTCAAGAACCTGCTTTGGTATTGCTACAAACGAACCGCTCTCTTTACGGCCTTTAGTCCTTTGGCGAGAGGGCATTAGCTACCCTCACTAGTTGGCCTAACCTCATAAAGTGGACAGGCTGGGGCGGTACAATTTTCAATCTGTTTTCGCCATGTTCCGGATTGGTAAGGGTCATATATACATTCAACGCATTTCGCGTTGATTTTGCCCCTTAAACCAGGCTTCCCGGCCTGTTTATTGATCAGTTCATCCCTTCTTGAGGCTCTCTTTTCCATTAGGCAACCTCCAGAAGTTTCTTTGCTTCATCTCTGGACTCTTGATCCATCCAATATTTAGCTACCCTGATCATGCTTCCGTTGTAACCGGGTACATTGATATATTCCCTATTGACTGGAATACCAAAGCCCCTTTGGAAGCCAGCAATAGTCGAAGGAAGTACATGGTCATGACAGATCATTTCTGCCTGAAACCTATGTAGTGTGTTGCCGTCTACAAGGTGAGAGATAACAGAAAATAGTTTTGTACCTTTACGGATTTTGCTATTATTAGAATCGCTAAGCCCATTAGCATCCGCGCCTTTGGGAGTTGCCGCTCCCTTGGCGCTATCTCTTTTACACATGATTAGCCCCCCTTAAGCAGCGTTATCAGATTCCAGCTTGTGCTGGCACTCTAAAAGAGCTTCATGCGTGCAGAAGCGGCGCTTACCTATCTTGTAGGTACGCAACAATCCATCATTGATGAGATCGTAGAGGGTTCCTCTGGAGATCCCGAGCGTGCTCATCATTTCATTGATTGAATACGCAAGTTGGCGGGGAAAGTAGTCTGTATGGCTCATTGTAAGCTCCCAAGTAGCTGGATGCTTACAATATTATGTTTATAAGCATCCAAGTGAATTAACTTAGACGCTTATGGATTATATATACAATTTAGCGCATGCCAACAACCATCGCTTTCAAAAAGCCAGGATGCTTTCTGACGGTTACGCTATCATGTCCTCATACTTTTTCCAGATCCTTCTCACGGTAGCCTCAGAACGTTTCTGTTTTTCTGCAACTAGATAAATAGAGTCTGTTTCGTTCATACCCATTTGGATGTGCATGTGTACTAAACTAGCAAGAGCGCCATCCTTCATGGTCTTTCGATACCGGGTAAGAAATGTTCCAGCTCCAGTTGATTTCATACCCAATGCTACAAGTATTTTATGGTATGCTTTGTCAGCATCTTTTATATGAGGCTTAGCAAGACTCGATAACGATGACAGATTGTTTGCTGAAGAATCTAAGTAGCTAAATACAAAATCAGGAATTGTAAACCCATTGCTCCTACTGACTTTATACGCTTCCCAAGCATAGAAGGGATTAGGGTATTTAGAATATAGCAACTCCAAGCGTTTCAGATATAGCTCCAAGAACTCTTTAGATTTAGTGTACTCAACAATCTTGTCCAGAAACTCTTTGTTCTGAGGTGCTTCGTTAATAAACTCTCCTAAGTGCTTACTCATGACAGTAGTTTCCTTAAATGATTTTCAAGAGTCATAGCAGCACCAATCCGCTCTTGTCTGTATTCAGCCTTGTTATAGACAGCCATGACTCCTTCGAGCGTGTGATTCAAAACTCTCTCTACGATAAATGGTTCTACTCCAGAATCAGCCATCCTTGTGGCGGCTGTACGCCTTAGATCATGGGGTGTATATCTTGGGCTAACACCCAACTTGTCTAAGTTATATCTGAGCCATGATTGAACCGCCGTATTTGTTACGCGGCGTTTAGGGAAGGGGAGTTGATCCTTTGCAAGATCCGTTAGATATACCCAATGGCTCTTCCCATTCTTGGAGTATTTCTCAGGGACTATCCAGTAATCTCCGTCCTGGTGGCCTAATTGAGCTTCTGAGATCCTTAGGCCAGTGAGAAGCAAGAAGCGGAGTAGGGCGGCGTTTTGATGCTCCCAGCTCCATAACTGGCATATTTCGTCATCAGATAAGACTCTATCCCTTGGTACTGGTTTATAGTTAGACACGCGCCGGGTAACACCTAACATGGGGTTATCTTCTCGATAACCTAGCTCAACAGCATATCCGAACAGAGCTTTGAGGGTGCTTCTCAATTGGTCGGCAGTTCTAGCACCGTTTTTGGTGTAGTCCTGTACCAGATTGACCAATTCAGCCCTAGAAACGTCCTGTACCTTCCTGTTTTCCAGTTCTGGAAGAACCGCTCGATTCATGTAGCCAATGGTGAATTCAGGCCGCTTATGATCTTTCTCGACTATTTCAGTCAGGTATTTCTCCACCAGAGTGGAGACTTTGACATTGGCAGGATCGTCATCAAGAATTTTCTGAGCTGCGATTGCCCTGGCTTTGCGCACAGAAGTGGTAGGCCATTTACCAACTTTGGTGATTGTGTTCTTTCCCTTCCTGCGTTTCCGTATAATCCAGGTCTTAGAGAATTGCCGTAACAGAAGGTAGAGCCCGTTACCATCACCAATGGTTCTGTCTTTACCTTCCCACTTCATCGATTTGATGGTTGTTTCGGATAGCTTACCCATGATGTGTGCCACCGTGTGTGCCAAACATGAGTATACAATACGATACCGTGACATACAAAGAAATACATAAGGCATTGAAATAGAAGTAATAATGAATAGTAATATACAAATAAATGTATTGTTCGTTTGCATGGGCAACATATGCCGCTCTCCAACCGCGCAGGGTGTGTTTCGCCATATTGTGGAAAAGGCGGGCCTGAGTGACCGAATCCTGACCGATTCCGCTGGAACCATCGACTACCATGCGGGTGGCAAACCGGATCGCCGGGCTCGGGAAACCGCCAACAAGCGGGGGATCGACCTGAGCGATCTGCGTGCCCGCCAGGTGAGGGTGAGCGACTTCGATCAATTTGACTATGTGTTGGCCATGGATCGCTCAAACTATGAGGACTTGAGGGCTCTCTGTCCATCTGGGGAGGAGCATCGGTTGCACTTGTTCATGGATTTTGCCCCCGGTCGAGAAGAGCAGGAGGTGCCTGATCCCTACTATGGGGGTGCCGCCGGTTTTGAGAATGTTTTTGATATGGTCGAAGAGGCCTCCCGCGGACTGCTTGAACATATACGCCAGCAGGGTCTCATAGGCTAAGCCTGACTGGATCTCAGATTGGATTGATCACCGATCCAACTTCTTCAGACATGGTCTGAAATGGCGCTGAGTGGGGTTTGCATTAATCGAGCCTGGCTCCAATCGGCCAGGAGGGGCTCAGCCCCTCCTGAACGTCACAACTTAAGAATCAATCCCTGCTCGCGTCAACCACATTGGCGTCCGTACTGGCGGCAGGCTTTTTGGTCTCAACCTGAACAGATTTGGCCGCAGGCTGAGCTCGACTCTCCTGCGCCTTTTCAATAGTGGCTTTGGCTTCCGGCTTCGCCGCTTGTGGCTTAGGCGGAGCCTTGGCTTCCGTTTTCGCTATTTGTGGTTCTGTAGTTGCTTTCGCTTTCGCCACTGGTGATTCGGTGGTTGCTTTCGCTTTCGGGCTTTCAGCCTTGGGGCTTTCCGATTTGCTCTCTTGAGCCACCGGTTTGGTCTCAACCTGTTGAAGCTTTACCGCTTTGGGTTTCGGCTTTGGTTTCACAGCGTTCTCAACCGGCTTTTTCGGTGCAGGGGCCTGAGTCGCCTTGGCTTCCACAGGCTTCTCCCTAACCTCGGTTTTAGGCTTGGTTGTCTCAACCTGTCCAGCCGGTTTGGCCGGCTTGGTTTTTGGCTCAGCAGGTTTCGATTCAGCGCTGGTTGTCTCACGCTTTTTCGCCGGCTTGCGCTCAGCCGTTGGCTTGTTGTCTGAACTTGCCCGGGTTTCTACCGGTTTGGCTGCTACAGGCTCAGACTGGGCAGGTTTGGCTTGCTGCTCAGGTTTAGGTTTGGCTTGCTGTTCAGGTTGAGGTTTGGCTTTTGGCTTCTCTTTCGGCGCCGCTTCGGCGGTTTCAGCAACCCGATCAACCGGTTGAGGTTTCTGTTTCGCCTCAACCCGGCTGTTGTCATCCCGCGACTCGCTCAGCTGCTTTGCCTCGGCTGGTATTGCGCCTTTGGTGTCTCTGGGTGCGGCCGATTTCTTCTGCGCCCTGGGCTGTCGCTTCGGTTTCTCCTGACTCTTCTCTTGAGCCTTCTCCTGCGCCGGTGCCTCCGAAGTCGCTTCGGTTGCACCATTGTTTACCGCGGCCTGTTCACCGTTGCGTTCAGCAGCAGAGCGCCTTCTGCGGCCACCACGACGTCCCCGTCTCGACTTCGGCTTGCTCGTTGCGGCTTCCGTGTTCTCTCCTGCAGCGGCGGCTGCCGCCGGTGCGGCCTGTTCCTGCGGCTTCTTCTCCTGTGTGGCGCGCTTGTCGGCAGATCCTCCCGCCTTGTTGCCGCCACGCCGCCTGTTGGACTGCTTGTCCTGGTTTCGGTTGTCACCACGACGCTCGCCGCCAGTGGATTTTCCACTCCGTCCTCCAGGCTGAGAGGCACGTCGACCCCTACGGTTATTCGCGTTGGAGCCGGACTGTTGACGGGCAGGGGCCTTTTTCTCTTCAACTTCAGGCTCTGCAGGTTCTGCCTCTTTGGAGGTAAAGATACTGAAAATCTTTTTCAGGAAACCGGTCTCACCGGTCTGGCTGTCGGCTGCTGCCGGCGCAGGCGCTTCGGCTCTCTGTGGCGCCGGGCTTGCAGGTGCCACCGATTTCACCGCAGGTTGCTCGGATTTGACCTGCTTGGCGGTGACGTACTCCGCTGTTTCAGCCGATTCATCTGAGACCATCTTGTAGCTGGAGACGCCATCGTCATCATCCGGCAGGTCGCTGACGCGAATCCGGTCAATCTGATAGTTGGGTGTCTCAAGATGGATATTGGGAATAAGAACAACCTCAATCGACTGGCGCTTCTCGATGTCATGAATCATCTGGCGCTTTTCATTCAGCAGGAAGGTGGCCATATCCACCGGCAGCTGAGCCATGATACGACCGGTGTTCTCCTTCATTGCCTCCTCTTCGATGATTCTCAGCACCGAGAGTGAGAGGGATTCAACACCGCGTATCGTGCCGTGTCCTTTACAGCGGGGGCATACCAGCTCACTGGCTTCACCAAGGGAGGGACGCAGGCGCTGTCGAGACATCTCAAGCAGGCCAAAGCGGGAAATCCTGCCGATCTGGACTCTTGCCCGGTCCTGTTTCAATGCATCTTTGAGACGGTTTTCCACTTCGCGCTGATTGCGGGAAGGGGTCATATCGATGAAATCGATAACAAACAGGCCACCCAGATCCCGTAGTCTCAGCTGACGGGCGATCTCATCGGCTGCTTCCAGGTTTGTATTCAGTGCGGTCTCTTCGATGTCGGCGCCTTTGGTTGCCCGGGCGGAGTTGATATCGATTGAGGTCAGGGCCTCGGTATGATCGATCACGATCGCGCCACCGGAAGGCAGACTGACTTCCCGTTGAAAGGCGGATTCGATCTGGCTTTCGATCTGGTAGCGGCTGAACAGGGGTACTTCATCATCGTAGTGGCGCAGCTTTTTGCTGTATTGCGGCATCACCTGGTTGATGAAACGCTCCGCCTGACTGTAAACATCCCCATCATCGATAACGATCTCGCCGATGTCTGCCCGCAGGTAGTCCCGAATGGAGCGAATGATGACATTGCTCTCCTGGTAGATCAGAAACGGGGCAGCTTTCTCAGCCGAGTGCTCGATGGCGTTCCAGAGCTGGATCAGGTAGTCCAGATCCCACTGTAACTCTTCGCTGTTCTTGCCGACACCGGCGGTGCGAACGATCAATCCCATATCTTCCGGGATCGTCAGTTCACTCATCGCTTCCCGAAGCTCGGTACGGTCCTGACCTTCAATTCTGCGGGAGACGCCGCCAGCCCTTGGGTTGTTCGGCATCAAGACGAGATAGCGACCGGCCAGTGAAATGAAAGTGGTCAGCGCTGCACCTTTATTGCCACGCTCCTCCTTCTCGACCTGAACGATGACCTCCTGTCCCTCTTTCAACGCCTCCTGGATATTGACCCTTCCGGAAGACTCCCTGGCTTTGTTGGTAAAGTAGCTTCTGGAGATCTCTTTGAGGGGTAAAAAGCCGTGACGTTCTGCACCGTAGTCGACGAATGCAGCCTCCAGGCTGGGTTCGACACGGGTGATACGCCCTTTGTAGATGTTGGCTTTTTTCTGTTCCCGGCCGGGAATTTCGATATCGAGATTAAAGAGTTTTTGGCCATCGACAATGGCGACACGCAACTCCTCAGGTTGAGTTGCGTTGATCAACATACGTTTCATATTGTGTTATCCGTACAACCGCCCGACATCCCATCCCATTGAGCAAAGCAACACACCAAGATGAGCAGGCATTAGGTATACCTGCTCGGTTCTCGAGCATCACTCAGCAACCTCCGGGGCTGGGAGGGTGTTCCAAACCAGAAAACTAGCTCGGACGGCTGAAAAACTGTTAAAGTTCGCCGCTCGGGATCTGCTAATGACCGAACTGATCAAGGCGCTCAGAGCTGGGAGTGTGACATGGATTTTTCTATTGGCCCGGTAATAGTTTCCAGGGCCAAATCCGAATTCGTCGGATTGACACTCGATATTCACTCTGGCGCGGCTGTGAGGGTTCAGATTCAGAGCCAGGTCCCAACGGCACCTGTGCGCTAAGCTGGTAATCCGGGTTGCACAAACGAGATATCGGGCTGCAACACCGCTTACTGACCGCGCGGGCGTCGGCTGCAATGAAGTTCACTAACTGGCCGGCGCCTGAAAAACTGAATTGAATATAGCAATCTTCACACCGAACATCAATCTTACAATGCAATTAAATCGGCGCTAAATGTCAGAATCAACAAAGAATTCTTCAACGGTTAGATTCATTGACATCACTCAGGAAGAAGCCGGGCAGCGAATCGACAACTACCTGATGCGTCAGCTTAAAGGGGTGCCGAAAAGCTATGTCTACAGAATCCTGCGAAAAGGTGAGGTGCGGGTCAACAAGGGCCGGGTAAAGGCCCACTACAAGCTCAATAGTGGCGATTCGATTCGCCTGCCGCCAATGAGGCTCTCCACAAAACCTGATCAAGGTGGCAGGATTTCGGACAATCTCCTCGATCTGCTGAGAAATGCGGTCATCTACGAAGATGAGCGGATCCTGGTGGTGAATAAACCCTCGGGCCTGGCGGTACACGGCGGCAGTGGTGTCAATTTCGGTGTCATCGAGATACTGCGCCAGCTGCGACCCGACGAGAAGCATCTGGAGCTGGTCCACCGGCTTGATCGGGATACCTCAGGCTGCCTGTTGATCAGCAAGAAGCGTAGCGCCCTGCGGACTCTGCATGAACTGATTCGTGAAAATCGGATCGATAAGAGATATCTCACCCTGCTGCAGGGCAGCTGGCGCAAAGGGGTACAGACAGTCGATATGCCGTTGAAAAAGAACACCCTGCAGGGTGGCGAGCGTGTGGTGCGGGTGGATGCTGAGGGGAAACCTTCCAAAACCATCTTCAGACGGGTCGAGCGTTTCGCCGAGGCAACCCTGGTCGAAGCGGAACTGATTACCGGCCGAACCCATCAGATTCGTGTACACAGTCAGTGGTTGGGATCACCGGTGCTGGGCGATCAGAAGTATGGCGATGCCACCGCCAACCGGGCATTCAGAGACAAAGGGCTGAAACGGCTGTTTCTGCACGCCTACAAAATTGGTTTGCGCTGGCCGGGCGAGAAGCGGCCGATGGTGATTGAGGCGCCACTACCTGAGGCGCTCTCCCAGGTTTTGGCAAAACTTAAGGATTAACATGAATTTTGAGTTGTTAATATTTGATTGGGATGGGACTGTAATGGACTCTGAAGCCCGAATCATCTCCTGTGTCGCGGCTGCTGTGCGGGACTTGGGTAAGCCGGTGCCGGATACCGCATCGATCAGCAATATCATCGGTCTGGGTTTGAGGGAGGCGGTTAACCAACTCTTTCCCGATGCGGATGATGAGCTCCATCTGCAGATCGCCGCCCGTTATCGGGTACACTTTTTCAGTGACGATGAGGCGCCGTCCCAACTGTTCGACGGGGCCCGGGAAACCCTGCAGGAGCTCTCCGATCGAGGTCATATGCTGGCTGTAGCGACCGGCAAAGGACGTCAGGGCCTCGACTATGCACTGGAGACTACCGGACTGGGTGATCTGTTCCACCTGACCCGCTGTGCAGATGAGACATTTTCCAAACCCCATCCGGAGATGCTCAACCAGATTCTCGAATTGAGTGGCATGGATTCACACCAGGCGCTGATGATCGGTGATACGGAGTACGACATGGAGATGGCGCGAAATGCCGGCATGTCCTGTCTGGGGGTTACCTATGGTGTTCATGCAGTGGATCGTCTACGAAAACACAACCCACTGGATTGTATCGATGATATTGCCGAGATACCGAAATGGCTCGATCGATATCCCAAGAGTTAACAATCAGACTGATTAAAATTCATTAATTTCAAACGTTTGCAGGGTTTATTTAATGTCAGATAAAATGCAAGATGAACAGCGTCATCAATCTGAACCCAGTCACTGGGAGAGAGATCTGCTCAACCAGATGGTGATGGCAACCGTGGCAGAAAACCGCAAAAGCCGTCGTTGGGGCATTTTCTTTAAACTTCTCACCTTCGCCTATCTGTTCATCATTCTGGCGATGTTTCTCTGGTCAGATAAACTCGAGGTGGACCAGACCAAAGCGACTGAACACACCGCATTGATCAATGTGAAGGGGTTGATCTCCTCAGAGACCAAAGCCAGCGCCGATAAGGTGGTGACTGCACTGCGCGACGCCTACGAGGATGAGAAGACCAAAGGGATTATTCTGCGCATGAACACACCGGGTGGCAGCCCGGTGCAGTCCCGTTACATCAACCGGGAGATCGGCAGGCTGAAAGAGAAGCATCCCGACATTCCTGTCTACGCCGTTGTCTCCGACATCTGTGCCTCTGGCGGCTACTACATCGCTGCGGCAGCGGATAAGATCTACGCGGACGAAGGGAGTCTGGTCGGCTCCATCGGTGTATTGATCAACGGCTTCGGTTTCGTCGATGGCATGCAGCAGCTGGGCATTGAGAGACGCCTGCTGACGGCGGGCGAGAACAAAGGGATGCTCGATCCATTCTCCCCCCTGGACCAGTCTGACAAGCGTCATGTCCAGCAGATGCTAGATCAGCTGCACAATCAGTTTATCGAGACGGTCAAAGAGGGGCGTGGCGATCGCCTCAAAGTCGATCAGCACCCGGAAATTTTCAGTGGTCTCTTCTGGAGTGGGGAAGAGGCGCGCCAACTCGGGCTGATCGATGAGTTCGGCAGCAGCAGCTATGTGGCCAGAGAGGTAATCGGCGCTGAAGAGATTGTGGACTTCACTAAGAAGGAGGAGGTCTGGGATCGCCTGGCGCGCAACCTGGGAGCCGGTGCTGCTTCGGTCTTCGCCAGCATGGCAGGGCTCGGAGAGGGCCTTACGATCCGCTGAAATCAGTGCTGATGGCTGACCTGCCCGGTGTAAGGGCAGGTCTGGCTAACGGTTCAATCGATCCCATTTCTGTTTATAGCGGCTATCCAGCAGAGATAGCTGCTGATCCAGTTGCAGCAGTTTCTGTTTCTCCGGATAGGGATGGTTGTGCTGCTGGTACCAATCCTCAATCTCTTTTTTCAATGCTTCCCGCTGATTGAAGATGGATCCGATGGCGCCTTTCAGGCGGGTCAGTTCATCGTTCTGCAGGTCGCTGATGGCGTAGCGGACACCGGTCTCGAAGATTCGGGTTCCGCCACCTTCACGGACTGTCTGCCAGAGTTGCTCGCTGGTATGGATCTGCACACCGGCAAGATAGTCGATGCCATAATCCTTGAATCCCTCCAACCAGGGGGTGGTTGGTCCCATCAGCACCACTTGCGCGGCTCTCGACAATTCTGCCAGACGGGGGAAGGTCTTGTTGATCAATGTGGTGGCACTGAGAAACACCCACTGCGCATCCCTGAGGAGAAATTCCGCCGCCGGGTCCGGCAGATCCTCTGCGCTCGGATTGCGCTCCAGAATGGTCAGTTCGAAATCATCATCAAACAGTTGCTCGATACCCGGATAACGGCCGATGACCACCACCTTTTTTCCCTTCAGCTGAGGTTTGAAATGCTCAAACACCGCAAGATTGGCGGAGCCTTGCGGGAACAGGGGAGTGGCGGATTCCATCAACGGATTGTTGCTGTTGATCCCGGCGTTGAGCGCCGCCATGCCAACTGCCGCTTCGTGCGGATTCCAGGATTTCACCCAACCGGCCAGCTGTTTCAGATTGCGGCCAACCAGGGTACCGGACCAGGGCAGGACTCTGGTCATGCTGCCGGGACTCATCGCCAAACCGGTCGATGAGCGGCTTCGCGCCAGTGTCCAGGTAAGTCCGATCTGGACCTCTTCGACCTTGCCGTCATCAGTAAGCTGATCGAGAAGCCACTCATAGAGTGACCAGGGGTGATGAGCATTCATGGAGACTCCTGTAATACATACTCCGCCGTTGCTGTCGTTCGTAGCAAGGCAGAAGGCTGGTGAGGGCCTGTTAACACTAATCTTTGAATGCAAATATCAATCCAGCGCTAAACCGTTGAATCCACGTGAGTGCGTCTGGAAATCTTTGTCGCTATGCCGACAAAGCCGACATCTGTGTCGCTCTGTTTGGGACACGCAGAGAGGTTTATCGCAGAGGGTTTTCAGCCGTTATTCCGCCAAGCCAAGCCAAGCCAAGCCAAGCCGATCCGTCAACTCGTCAACAGATCCTGGGCAGGGGGTCATCCTCAAGTTCATCAAGAATGCGTGATCCACCCAGTTCGGTATGCAGTACGACAAAGGGGTCGTCAGTTTCAGTTTCGCCGATGATACTGGCCTCTTCACCGCCGGGCAGTGCCTGCCAGCGCTGCAGTGCCTGATCGGCCTGATCGGCTGCGATAACGGCGACGACCCGGCCTTCGCAGGCCAGATAGAGTGGGTCGTAACCCAACATGTCGCAGACTGAGACGACCGGGTCCCGCAGCGGAATGGCCGATTGATCCAGGTTGATACGCAACCCGGTGCCACGACAGAGCTCATGGGCCACGGTTGCCAACCCACCACGGGTGGGATCGCGCATAAAGCGAAGTCCCGGCAGATCCAACAGCGCCTGGGTAAAGGGTAGGACACTGGCCGCATCCGACATCAGGTCACCGCGCAGACCAAACTGTTCGCGAGCCAGCATCACAGCAATCCCATGATCGCCTACCGGTCCGCTGACCAGCAGTCGGTCCCCCGGTTGGATCTGCGACATACCCAGGGTGAGATCGGTTGCCTTGATGCCGATACCGGTGGTTGCCAGGTAGACGCCACCCCCTTCACCCCGTCGGACAACCTTGGTATCTCCCGCCACAACGGCGACACCGATGGCTTTGGACGCCTCCGCGATCGAGATGATGATTCGCTCCAGCGCTTCCACCTCAAAGCCCTCCTCAATAAAGGCGTTCAGGCTCAGATATTTGGGTATCGCACCGGAGACTGCCAGATCGTTGGTCGTGCCATGCACCGCCAGTGAACCAATGTTGCCGCCCGGAAATTCGAGCGGTTGTACCGTGAATCCGTCGGTTGTGAAGAGCAATTCACCTTGTCGGTCCAGGGGGAGGGTGACCGCATCCGCCTGAACATCCAGGGTGGGATTTTTCAGGTGTCTGGCAAACAGCATTTCGATCAGTTCACGCATCAGCCGGCCGCCGTTGCCGTGGGCCAAAGAGATGTGTCTATCAGGTAGGTTCATAGGGTCAAGCCAGAGTGCAGATGGTCGGAACTCGGTCCGGGGAAGGGGGTAGGGGGAGAACCTTAAATTGTTTTTTCGATTTGAGCAAAGTGCGGTGAAAAAACCCCGCCATAATGGCGGGGTAGGTAAGAGTTTTCGATCTTGTTATTCGGCTGGTGCTGCGGGAGCCGCCGGTGCAGCCGGTGCAGCGTAAGGATAGCCATAACCATAGCCGGGATAGCCATAGCCGTAGCCAGGATAGCCATAACCATAACCGGGATAGCCATAACCATAACCGGGATAGCCATAACCATAGCCGGGATAGCCATAGCCGTAGCCGGGATAACCATAATAGCCAGGATATCCCCAAGGACCTGGGCCATACCAATCATCATCATCAAACCAATCAAAAGGTCCCCAGAAAGCCTGGGCAGGCAGAGTGGCAAGCAGTGCAGAACCGGCAGCAGCTGCAATCAAAGCGGTTTTAAAGGTTTTTTTCATGGCGATTCTCTCCTTCGTTTCTCATCTACTATGTTTGGGAAGAACGGGCCGTCGATTCCCAACATATCTTTTTCGTTGGTTGAATGGTTCACTACCTTCACGGTACATCCTTGAACCTGATTACTACTATATGCCAGAGTGAGAAAAAATGGTTGATCTAAATCATAAAATTACCGACTATTAATATAACGCTTTTAGAGTAACGCCTTCAGCTGATCAAAAGCTGCCCCGATCTGCTCTTCGGTATTATAAAAGTGGGGTGAAAAACGGATCCCGCCACCACGGTAGGCACACATCACTCCCTGATCCATAAGTGCCTGATAAAGCAATTGATTATCTCGATCAGGTACGATAAACGTGACAATCCCACCGCGCATCTTCCTCTCTCTGGGAGTGATCAGCTGATAGCCGCAGGCATCCACCTGTTCGATGGTGAAATCGGTCAAACGCTGAATGGCAGCAGCAACCTCATCCATCCCCAGATTCAGTAACAGGGAGAGACTGCTGTGCAGGGCATGGACACCCAGCATATTCGGGCTGCCACACTCAAACCGGCGGGCCGATTCGGCCGGCTGCCAATCGGTCTGATCAAAATCCCCCACGGCCTCGACCATATGCCAGCCGAACTCGTTCAGTTTCAACGCTTCTCTGAGCGAGGGCCGACAGTAGAAGAGTGCCAGCCCCTCCGGGCCGAGCATCCACTTGTGCCCATCGGCGACCACCACATCGGCCTGACAGCTTTGTGCATCGAATGGAACGGCCCCGAGGCTCTGAATCGCATCGACAACAAAAACAATCCCCTTGGCCTGACAGTAATCGCCCAAGGGTTCCAACTGCAACCGCCTGCCGCTCGCATATTGGATGGAGCTGACCGAGAGTAGTCGGGTGCGACTGTCACACAGGGCCAGCAGATCCGCTTCCGGCTGCTGACTGCCGGCCAGATCGAGTAAGCGGACTTCCACACCCTGGCTCTGCAGGGATTGCCAGACAATCCGGTTGGAAGGAAACTCCTGGGCAATGGAGACGATATTGTCACCCGCCTGCCAGGGCAGACCATAGGCGATAAAAGAGAGCCCCTCGGAAGTGCTCTTCAGCAGCGCAATGTCGTCTGCAGCCGGCGCGTTGATCAGCTCTGCCATCCGTTCGCGCAGGGCGCTCTCTTTGGCCAGCCAGTGGGGATAGTTTTGTGAGCCCTGGGTGCCGTTTTCCCGGGCGAACGCCTCCACTGCGGCAACCGTGGTTTGGGGCCAGGGAGCTACCGCCGCATGGTTCAGATAGATAATCGCCGGATCCAGTGCAAATTCTGCCATGTTCACCCCTGATTCAATTGCAGTGCTGTCTCGTCGCTGGTCATCGAATGCCTATGCCAGGCCGATGAAATCAGCCGATTATGACCTGAAATGTCATTGGATAGGAGTTAAAAACCTGAAATCCCGGAAAATTAGCCTGGCTGAGGTTAGAGAACAGGGTGCCGATTCGGCATGAGCGATAGAGAGAAAATTCAATAAAAACAATGAAATAATAGGGTCTGGCGAGATTTCATTGTGAATATAAAGCAAAAAAAGTATGAATTTGTGCAAAATTTACTAGTTTAATACTTTAGAACTTATTAATATTGCCGATATCTAAGAGTAGAAAGGGACTTTATTGGGTTTTCAGGATTTGGCATGGATTGAGGATTGTCAGTGCCAAAACCTTTTTTAAACGACATTATGTATTTGTGACTAATACGCGAGTAGTGAGGTGTACTATGTCATTTCTTAATTGCAAACTGTTGCGCCGCTTTGTCTCTTTAGCTGGCGTTCTCCTGATCGGTGGTATGTTACTCGAAGTGATGGCTCATCTTTTGATGAGTGACGTCAATCTGTTGCTCATCCAGCCGATCGCGCTGGGTATGGTACTGATCAGTCCTGTGATCATGCTGATGGCCGTTGTGGTTGCACTGATTCCTGGCGTCAGATTGAACGACTGCATTCACTAGAGAGAACCTGAAAGAGAACAACTCTTAAAAGACTCTTTTGGGTTTGGAAGGGAAGCCAACTGTTACTATGGCTGACAGGGAATCCTTTGCCCCCCATTTCCCTCCCTGCAAAATCCACTTCCTGCAGATGATACTGACTTCAGGTCGGTAGGTTATCCTATGCGTTGAAAGCCGATGCTGAGTTCTGTCATTCAACAGTCAAATCTGGTTGTCTAAAAAATTCACATTCGACAGGGTAATGGCACGGCAGGCTTTGATCTATAATCGGTTTTTCAATAAAGAGGAATAGGGGAGCTTTATGTCGATTTCGTTCAGAGGTGTGTTTCTATCTGCAGTGGTTGCCTGCCTGGTACTTTTTCATCCAACAGCATCGGCCGCCAAAGCCTGTAAAGGGATGAGCAAGTCAGCCTGCTCTGGCAATGATAACTGCAGTTGGGTGAAGAGTTACACCACCAAGACAGGTGCCAAGGTCAATGCCTACTGTCGAACCAAATCCGGTAAGAAGAGCAGCAGCACGAGCACAACCAGCAAACAGAAATCAAGCAAAGACTCAGCGAAGAGTGCCAAGAAGGAGAAAACCAAGAAGAGCAGCAGCGATAAGAGCAAACAGTCCAAAAGCAAGGCAAAAGTGACGGACAAAAAGAAAAAAGATAGCAAGAAAGACAAAAAAGACAGCAAGAAAGAGAAAAAGAAGAAGAAAGAGAAAAAGAGCAGTAAGAGCTGAATCCATAACCTTGAATGGTTCAGTCAGGATTTCATCTGAAAATCTCCTGACAACATTTAACCTGTTTTGACAAAAGCAGAATTAATGTCTCGCAAATTGAATGCGAGCACATAATGAAGAGCTTAGGGTTGCTGGTTTTCGCTGACATCCAGAGCCAGCAGGAAGCAGAGGTTACCAAGAGTAATCTGGGAGACGGGAACCGATGCAAATGATCCTCTTGGACTAGGAACGAGAGAGTGGCTGATTTTTTTCCTTGGATCTGTAAGTACAAACTCGATTTCGTCCCTGTTGTTTTGCATCATACAAAGCACTGTCTGCAGCAGAGATAAGAAAGGTATCTGTATCGCCATGCTGGGGGTAGGTGGCTACCCCTATGCTCACGGTGACCGACAATGACTGCATGTCATCGAATTGAATCGGCAGTGCCGACACGGTCAGTTTGATTCGTTCAGCAATTTCTTGGGCATCGTCCGTATCGGTTTCCGGCAGAATTATTGCGATCTCCTCACCCCCGTACCTGCATAAAAAATCAGTTCCTCTTGAATCTTTGAGGAGTCGTTCACTCAACTTCTGCAATACCTTGTCCCCGGCAGGGTGGCCATAGGTGTCATTGATTAGTTTGAACTTATCGATATCAATGAGGAGTAGAGACAGTGGATGATTGAAGCGTGTCGAGCGAACAAGCTCATTCTCGAGATGTTCATGAAACATGCGACGTGTATAGAGATTTGTCAGACTGTCATGAGTGGCTAGCTGTTCAAGTAGATTTTGTTCCTGTTCAATTCGCTGACTGACCCGTGTGGCCTGTACAGAAAAGAAGGCGATCAATAACCCACCGAGTATAAATACTGAGATACCCACCGCGATTGCAGTACGTTCTACGACATTCATCTCGTATGAAACATCAGCCAGCAGCGTCATCTCCGCTATGCTGCGGCCCCTGGCATCCACAAGAGGCATAGAGAGCATCCAATAGGAGTGATCACCTTGTTCAACTTGGATTACATCGTTGCCTGGTATGTGCTTAGCCTTTTTGAAGTGGTCGCTCAGTACCGGAGAGAGTTCTCCGTAAATCTCTGAACTCATCACCACGTTAGGAAAACGATCCCAGTCCACGGTACGTCCCAGAACGCGCATCCCGTCTTCCCATTTTTCACGATTCAAGTAGTTCTTTTGAATTGCCACCGCCACATCGAAACCGAATATATCCCTGAGACGATCAATAACATGATCAATCTCCATACCTAGCTCAAGGTAGCCTATCAAGCTCCCTGTTCCACTATCATGCCAAGGGGAAACCACCCGCAAAGTGAATGTTCCAAGAGGGCCGAGTTCCACACCGTACGACAGGGTGCTATTTTGCTCCGCTCGCAATGTTGTTACGCGGTCAATTGTGTCGCCATGGCGCCCAGGTGCATGGACGCGTAGTAAATTGACTCTATCTGGCTTTGTGAAATAGAAATGGGTGACGTTGTAATCACGTTTTAGTTCCTTGAACAAGGCTTCTGTATCTGCCAACAATACTTCCCTGTCATAACTCGCGAAGACTTCGCTTAATGCTTTGTCTCGAAGCAAGGCATTCATAATAGAGCGAAGTGCATTCGCATCATTTAAAACACTTTTCTCGTAATAGTCCTTTGCTACAGTTTGTGTTCGTGTCAGCCGTTCATGGATTAAGCCGTGACTTCGACTCTCCGACTCAAAATAGAACAAACTTACAGCCAATACCATGACCAGTAAGACGATTACTGCGACAAGAGGGGTTAGAAATCTTAAGCGAAGCGATGCTGCCTCATACTGAATGCCCGGATTGGTAGCATTGTGGTAAGTAGTGGGAGGTTTTTCCATGCCTTAAATTTGCTTTAGTTATCCCGGATTCAATTCATAAGTGCATAACTTGTACAGGCTAGAAGAAGCGGTCAGTTGTCCGTAGGCTAACCGCTTTTTCTCCGGCAAGAGATGACACG
>NAUB01000026.1 GCA_003676145.1 gamma proteobacterium symbiont of Stewartia floridana
TGAATGTCCTGCGTGTTTTTCCCATTTTGTCACCTGTTAATCATCTAGGGTGATAATATCACCTATAATCAGGTGGCCAAATTAACTATGCCACTACAGCGGGCCTACGATTACGCAGCATCACAAAAAGTGGAGTCAGTAGCACGGCTATTACTGCAACACGGAGCCGACCCAGAAATCAGGGAGTACGTGTAAATGCCTAATAAGTACATCATGTCGCCCTTCGGGCTGGGACGACTGACTTCACCAGCCGCCCAATATGTCGGGCGTTAGAGTTGTAAATGAGTAAATCTGATTTAACTTGGATAATCATAAGGTTCACGGGTCTTTTTCTTGCTATAAAGGCATTGGTTACTCTACCAGAAGTAATTAGTAGCTTTTGGTTTCTCTACACCGTAGGCCCAGATATTGAAAATGAATTACCAGGCGTTCAATTCTCCCTGAAGGTGACACTAAAGGAAGCAACAAAAGGAATAATGCACCTATTGCTATATGGGTTTGGGGCTTTCTATCTTATCTTTCGTGGTTCAGCAGTATTTAAACTTGTACGTATACCAAATAGTTATTAAGAAAACTCAAGAAAATAGAACAAGATAGGGGTCTCGTTAACGTAACTGTTAAGCGCAAAAATGTATCAAGCGATGAACATACATAGCCTACCAATTCTTCTCTTCTTTATTGCTGTTTGGTCGCCAGTATTGACTGCTGATGACTATCCAGATGGTTATATTGCTCGTCAGCTTGTTTCTGCTAAAACACCAATCGAAGTTAATATTACAAACCTGAAGCCCGGCCAACTTATGGCTATTGAATATGTAGATATGCCGGTATGGATTTATAGACGCACTACAGAGGATATTGAGTATTTATCAAAAAACAATACTTCAGTTTTGGCTGATCCAATGAATGAGAATCAGAAATCGTCTATTGAGGTGGCATACGGGTCATCAGCCTCATATGTCTGGGGGAGGTTGCTACTTATTGATCAACCCGAAATTGACAAAAAACCATTTCGATCGATAAAAGAAGAAATATTTGTTGCCGGTGGCTGGAGTCCACACTCTGGTTGTGTTTTGACCTATCAACCGAAAGAAAATCGCAATAAACCCAACGCTGCTTTCTACGATCCATGTACAGGTGCTTGTTTCGATGTGGCTGGTAGGATTATTAAGGGTAAATTGAGTGGAAGTCGGGCGGGTGATCTTGGAAAATACAATCTATATATCCCGCCATATAAGTTAAAGAATGACACAACTCTGTTAGTGGGCGTGACCGAGGAAAGCAAAATACCAGAAATCGAAGTGCATAAGAAACGGTGGTATTTAGGAATGACAGCTACAGAAAAGCTAATTACCGCCAGTAGATATAATGATTTTGAGACGGTTAAGTTGGCGCTAAAAGAAGGTGCTAATGCGAGTTATTACGAAGTAGGGAAAGGCAGTCCACTGGATGCGGCAATAATTGGAAGTTCAATCAATATTATAGAACTGCTCATAACTAACGGTGCCAAGCCGACACCAAATTCATTGAACGCAGCAAAATTTGTAGGACGGACAGAGGTAGTTAAATTAATCATGGAAATGCAATAGTGAAAGTACCGCATAACAAGGTGCCAAAATCGGCTTCGCCGCCGCTCGGCTAGGTCGTTAGGCTTAACATGAAATTGCCACTCTATGTGTTTCTGGCCGGATCGGCTCTATCACCAAGCTTCGTGAATAGCGAGAGTTTCGATACGGCCAACGAGCTATCCACTAGTATTTGTGGAATCGATAAGTACCTTTCTTGTATGGGCTTGAGCAGAGAAGCTTGCATCAGCCACTATAAAAACGCTTATAACGACTGCCCAAAGAAAAGTTACAAGGGAATGGAGTATGCTGATCCTGTTTGCACAGCAGAAACATTTATCCGCCATACAGAAGTCGCACCGGAAACGATTGCTAAGTGTGATTCCATTCTGGAGCGTATGCTGATTAGAGAGAAGCCTGGAGCATTGCCTAAAAAATATTACCGAGACAGGGGGTCTCGTAAACGTAACTGTTAGGCAAATGAAGTGAGTAGACTTGTATACTTTCTAATTTTACTTATTTTTTTCTCGCCGTTAGTCGCAGAGGATTTCTGTGATAAGGCATACTGGGATATCGCATTAGTTAAAGAAGAAGAAAAATGTCTTAACAATGCAGAGTTAGGTAACGATGAAGCGCAATTTGGTTATGGTCTTATACAGCTTGGAGGCCATGATCGAATTTCAAAACCAAATGAAGCTTTCGAATGGTTTACTAAAAGTGCTAAACAAGGAAACCATTTAGCTCAAACGATATTCGGAAGGATGTTAAGTGATTCACGTTTTGGTGTTTCACTCGACTTGCCAAATGCCTATGCATGGTGGGCTGTATCAAATAATAAAAACTCAGCTAATAAATTATGGTTAAGATTAACATCAGATCAACAGGACAAAGCAAAAGAGCTAGAGAAAAAATATGCGTCAGCATATGTTAGAGAATGAATTAAATTGCCTAAAAAATAGTAACGTATATGGACTCCTCCAGTTGAGCAACTGCAGTGACGCAGAAAAACAAATAGTTTAGTTAACGTATATCCGGTCTTTATTGTGGGGAGCGACCCCTGACCTGAACGGTTTAATCCACCGTAAACCAGATTCCTTATCGAGACAGTGGCGTCATGCGCCATCGTTACTACCAGGTTTTATCTGGTCTGACTATTTTGTCATTCTCCATTCACACAGTTACTCTTACCTGGCTTACAACAGTCGGCTAAGAGTGAATGCCGGGTTACTGGGCGACAGGCGCCCGATATGCTTCACCTGTTCTTAAGATCGACCATGCCATTCTGACGATCTTGTTAGCCAATGCGACTGCCGTATTGTTGGTATGTTTGGTGAGTTGCTGATGACGGATCCAGGCACTTAAACCATCGGTCTTATCGCCTAAACGATGAAGCGTGGAGCGTGCACCATGCACCACCAGGCAGCGAAGATAGCGATCGCCGCGTTTTGTAATCTTACCTAACCTGTTTACTCCTCCGCTGCCCGAGTGTGCCGGTACCAATCCAAGGCTGGCACTGGCATCACGTCCGCGTCTGAATGCACTGCCATCCCCCAGACGCGCATATAACATACTCGCCACAAGCCATCCGACACCGGGTACTTTTTCCAGACGGACACAGGCATCAATCCGTTTGGCCTGGTTAACCAAGGCCGCAGTTGCCTCTTTGATAATCTCATCAAGCAAAATGAGTTGATCAAGCAACTGTCTCAAACAAGCTCTTGCGACTACGGTTAGTTCGTTCTCTGCATCCTCCAGAGCAGCGGGGACCTGTTTACGTAGGTGCTGAATCCCTTTGGGGAACTTGACGCCGTACTCCAGAGCAAATCCCCGGATACGGTTACCCAGCTGCGTACGCTGTTTGATATAGCCAGCGCGCAATTTATGCTGTGTGGCCAGGTCTTGCTGCTCAAGTGTTCTGATGGTGACGAAATAGATGTTGGGATTTTTCGCAGCTTCATAGATTGCAAAGGCATCATTCTTGTCGTTTTTATTTCCATGTCGGTACCGCGCAACAATGTGTGGTGGGATTAACTTTACCTTGTGTCCCAATTGCCTGAATTGTCGTCCTCAGTAGTGCGCCGAGGCACAGGCTTCCATATAAATGACTGCCTCGGGGTGGTTGGTGACGAATTGCCTCACCTTCTTTGGATATATAGGCTTGTTAATCAATGATTTACCGTGTTTACTAAAGACAGCCACCTGAAAGATGTCTTTGGCCAAATCAATCGTAATGGTGGTAGTATTATTCATGGTGTGGGCTCCTTGGGTTGTGGTGACCTTCCACTTTACCGAGCTTCCGGTTTAAAGGGGAGGAGTCCATACCATTGAGACAGGGGGTCTCGTTAACGTAACTGTTAGGTGTCATAAAAATGAACAAACCAGATACATCTAATAGAGAAATTGCGAAACCTGAATCACAATCAGATATTGTTCACAGTAGAAAGGCAAGGCCACATCACGTGTTATTGGCAGCACTAATGGCACCAATCTGGTTTTATATTATTACTAGCGCACCACTCCCAGATGGTGGGTATATTTTTGTAACTCTATACGTATTGCCAGGTATTGCTATTTTTCTTGGGTTATCGGCGCTAATTGAGTGGGTATTTGGAATAAATGGAAAGCCACCAAATAAATAAAGAAGCACCTAACAATACGCTTCAACCGACCCATCTACGCGGCACTCGTTTTGTGCAAGTTCGCACAAAACAAGCGCAGCTACGGTGGTCGGCTGAGCTAGGTCGTTGGGGTTAGATAAATGAAAAGCAAGCGTCTAGGTTTAATCGTATTTGTATTTATAGCTGGTGCTATTAGTGGGTATTTTCTTGGTGAACGTAAAACTGAGGAAAAATTCGAAAAGCTATTCTATTTGGGTGAGGCAAACCAACTCACTACTAGAGTACAGATCCTATCGGCTATACATTACGGTGATAGCAAAGAAGCTGCTAAATGGCTAGAACATTATGTAGATGGGAATTTGATAGTATTAGGCCCGTACAAAGAAATCGCCTTAAAGGAAAAAAATCCAATCATATTATCCTCTTTAAAGCTAGCGTCTATTTATAGAGATAAGTACAGAGACCAGCGCTCAAAGGTAAAAGGAGAAAACCCAGATATTAATGCTTCTATCAGTGAAACCTTGGCATTTGGCAAACAATACGGTGAGATCACCCATAAAGATTTCGTCAGGAAATATTTAAACACTAAAAAATAATAACGAGACAGGGGGTCTCGTTAACGTAACTGTTAATGCCTGCTTCCCGGAAGTACTGAAATTATATCCAATGTCTGCTTCGGTCGCTCAGCGGACGTTTCAGTTTACCAAACGCAGATAATAGCTTTCCGCATACAGTGACAGGAATAAGTCACATCCTGCGACGATTTGTCTTACTAAACTAGCTTTAAATGATTACTTCCAAATAACCTATTTGCGTTAATTAGCGTTCATTTGCGGACTTTTCATTAACAGCAGTAAATTAAAGCCAGCCCACTAACCATACCGACCTTCAATATAATCGGCCGTCTCTTTCTGCTCAGGAGTAACAAACAGATCTTCCGTCGCTTGATGCTCGATCACTTTACCCATCAGCATGAAGATACACTCTTCACTGGCCCGTCTGGCCTGGGCCATGTTGTGTGTCACAATCAGGATGGTGTATTCTCCACGCAGCTCCCAGATCAACTCCTCAACCGCAGCGGTTCCCTTCGGGTCCAAAGCAGAGCAGGGCTCATCCATCAGCAGTACGCTGGGTTTCACCGGCAGCAGCCGGGCAATGCAGAGCTTCTGCTGCTCCTCCAGGGAGAGTTCGGTGCCCTTGTCGTTCAAACGATCCTTGACCTTGTCCCACAGCAGCACCTGCTTGAGTGCTGACTCGATGATCTCATCCTGATCCGCCTTGGAGCCTTTGTTGTGCAGGCGATGGCCGAACAGAATGTTGTCGCGGATTGAGATCGGCAGTGGGTTGGGGCGCTGGAATACCATGCCGATCTGCTTTCTGACCTGTACCAGTTCGACAGCCGGATCGTAGATGTTGTTGTCCAGGACATTGATATCGCCTTCGATACGCACATAGCCAAGACGCTCGTTGATGCGGTTGACACTGCGCAGAAAGGTCGATTTACCACAGCCGGATGGGCCGATCAGCGAAGTGATCATGCCATTTCGAATACTCAGGTCCACATCGAAAAGGGCTTGAAAGGTGCCGTACCACAGATTCAGCTTCCGGGTATGAATGGCATACTCTGGGGATTGGTTGTCGTCTTGATCTATTATGGCATTCATGTTGGTTTTCGTATTCGTGTTAACAGGCTCTAAGCATCGGCATCAGCCGAACTTACCCTCGACGTAATCACGGGTTCTCTGGTCCTTCACCTCGCCGGTGAAGAGATCCTCCGTATTGCCTACCTCGACACATTCGTTTTCGAGGAAAAAGGCGGTTCGGTCAGCCAGACGTCTCGCCTGTTGAACCAGATTGGTGACCAGGATGATGGTCATGTCCTTTTTCAGCTCTTTGAGCACATCCTCGATGCGCATGGTGGTGACCGGATCGACGGCAATCGAGAATTCGTCCAGCATCAGCAGGTCCGGATCCTGTGAGAGCGCTCTGGCGATGGTCAGGCGCTGTTGCTGTCCACCGGAGAGCAAGCTGCCGAGTGAGTTGAGGCGATCTTTCACCTCGTCCCAAAGGGCGGCACGGGTCAGGCAGCGTTCAACGATGACATCCAGTTCGCTCTTACTGTTTATACCTCGTAGCCTGGGTGACAGGGCAACGTTTTCATAGATTGTCAGAGGCAGACCCACTGGCAGGGGAAACACCACACCGATGCGGCTGCGCAGGGCATAGATATTCTTCAGATCCTGAATATCCAGTCCATTGAATTTGATCTGTCCCTCAACCGACATGTTTGTGTCAAAGGTGTCCATACGGTTGATCGATTTCAGGAACGAAGTCTTCCCCGCATTGGCCGGGCCGATGATGCCGAACACCTCATGCTCACGTATTTCCAGGTTTACCCCTTTGAGTGCGGTGTGTTGGCCATATTTAATGGTCAGGTCATTGATTTCCAGTTTGACCGGGGCCTCTTCCGCGACAGGAACCTCTTCTGCCTCGACTTTGAGATTGGTATTGGGATTTACCATTTCTTTTTACCTCGCAGATACATGCGGAAGGCGATCGAGATGCTGTTCATGATCAGCACCATGGCAATCAGTACCAGCGCCACACCAAAGGGCAGCTCTTCCGGTACGCCAGGCACCTGGGTTGCCACTACGAACAGATGCAGCGACATCGCCATGGTCTGATCGAATACGCCCTGAGGCAGGAATGGCAGGAAGAATGCCGCACCGGTAAACATGATCGGTGCGGTCTCGCCGGCGGTGCGGGAGACTTCGAGAATCACACCGGTCAATATGCCGCTGATCGCATTCGGCAGCACAATCCGTCGAATGGTCTGCCATCGGGTCGCACCCATATTCCAACAGGCTTCACGAAACGCCTGTGGCACCGCTCTCAGTGACTCACGGGTTGATACGATGACGATCGGCAGGGTCATGATGGCCAGAGTCAGACTGGCCGCCAGTATGCTGGTGCCAAAGCCGAAGAAGATGACAAAGGCGCCGACCCCGAAGAGTGCGTGAACAATGGACGGAACACCGGCCAGATTGATGATCGCCAACTGGATGAGGCGGGTAAACCAGTTGTCGCCGGCATACTCATTCAGATAGATGGCTGCGGCTACACCCAAGGGCACGGAGGCGAGCAGGGCAACTGCCACGATCCATACGGTACCCAGCAGGGCGGGAAAGATACCGCCGGCGGTCATCCCATCGGTGGGATTGGTAAACAGGAAGTCGATTGAGATGACACCGCCGCCTTTGGAAACCAGGGTGAACAGAATAATCGCCACCGGCACGATCAGCAGTACGGTCATCATAAGAAAAAGCATGCGAAACAGGCCTTGTACCCGTTTGTTTCTGGCATTCAGATCGGATTCTGCAAACATCTGCCTTACCCCTTACGGATGCCACGGACAATCAGGTCCGCAGTCAGGTTGATCAGAAAAGTAATGATGAAGAGGAAGATGCCGATGGTGAACAGCGCCTGATAGTGAGGCGAGCCCACAGCGGTTTCACCCAGTTCTGCGGCGATGGTGGCGGTCAATGCCCTTACCGGGTCGAACAGACTGCCCGGAATGTTTACTGCATGACCTGTGGCCATCAGGACTGCCATCGTCTCACCGAAACCACGGCCGACACCAAGCAGTACCGCACCCAGCAAGCCGTTTTTCGCAGCTGGCAGCACAGTTTTGAAGATCACCTGCCAGCGGGTTGCGCCGAGGGCTTCGGCGGCTTCCCGGTAACGGTCAGGAACTGCTTTCAGTGCATCCTCCGCGATCGATGTCATGATCGGTGCCGCCATCAGTCCGAGGATGACGCCGGCATTCAATACATTCAGGCCGACCGGTACATCGAACAGATCGATGATCAGCGGGTTCATGATCGACAGGCCGATGAATCCCCAGACGACAGATGGGATGGCGGCCAACAGCTCAACCAGTACCTTGAGTGTCTCGCGGACTTTACCGGTGGCGAACTCACCGATATAGATCGCTGCACCAAGAGAGAAGGGGATGGCGACGATCATTGCCAGACCGGTGACACTGGCGGTACCGGCAATCAGTGCCAGGATACCGTACTCCGGTGCATCTTCGTCAGAGGGCTCCCAGAAAGGTGAGAGGAAAAACTCCTTGAAGGTGAAATCCTCAAACAGAAATCCAAGTCCCTCCATGGTAATGAAGACGAAGATACCGATAATAAAGATGATGGCGGAGATGCCGGCAAAAAAGACGATAAGTTGAACAACCTTATCGATGTACCAATCCAGGTCCCGACGGTCGAAGTCCGCGGTGCTGGCTAACTTCGTTGAGCTGGCTTCGGGCATCTCAGGCACCCTCCCCACGAAGCAGCTCCATCAAATCCTTAATTAATACGGCAAGCTGGTGGTAGAGATGATCAAAATCATGACTATCCTCATCATGGGGAATTTCACCAAGCTCCCACTCCAGTGCAGAGGTGTGGAATGGAAGTTTCGGTAGATAGGTTTCAATATTGCCTTGCAGACAGACGACTACATGCTGCTCTGAGATCTCTTTTTCAGTCAACTGGTCGAGGCTGTTTATGTTGGCCTGGCTGTAGTCAATGCCTTTGCTCTGCAGAAAGGTGGCAAGATTGCTGTTGATCTCGGCAGCTGCAACACTGCCTGCGCTACGATATCTGCCCACATCCGGGTGGTTGCGACGGGCAATTGCTTCGGCCAGTTGGGAGTGGCAGCTGTTGTCCTCATCGACAAACAGGATGTTGAATACTTTCGGTTTCTTCTGCTCACCGGTGACGGCAAATATCGTATCCTCACAGAGGTTCTTTGACTGGTCAGCGATACGTTTGAGTTGGGTAAAGACGACGAAGATCGCCAGCACTTCAGCAACCCGCTGTCGATCGTCATTGGCCATCATCTCGGTATATACGACGTCCAGATTGTGTTCCAGTTCATCCCCCATGAGCATGGTGCTTTTTGCCAGTTCCGCATTCAACTCGGTGAATGCCTTGACCGACTGTTTCAGCATCAGCATGGTTTCACCCGCAACCCGGTCCAGTTCTCTGCCGAGATTGCCACTGGGTGGTTCGGAGAGCTGCGCGGACTCGCGCGCGATGGTGACTGCATAGTCACCAATACGCTCCAATTCAATGTTGGCGCGGATCACCGATGAGAGCAGACGCAGATGGCCGCCGCTGGGGATATGAATCGCAAAAAATCGGTGACAGATCCGATCGATCTCCCGCATACATCGATTGATCGGGTTGTCATTCAATACCGTGGTAAAGGCAAGTTTTCGATTGCCGGTCTGTAAGGCGTAAACCGAGTTCTTAACAGCCTCCTGAACCTGGGCCCCCATTTTGGCGACTCGTTCGTGTAGATCATTGAGGTCTCGTTCTAATCGTTCTTCAAGATGGGACATTGATGAATGCTCCGTGGTAGACCGTTTATTATCTTGTTTATGCCGTACATGCCGGATTGGTTGGTCTGATCGCTAGGCAATCAGGCCACCAACCAATCCGGATTTTGCTGAGTCGGATCTGAGAATCAGTTACAACTCACATCTCTGGTCGGGGCGTAGCCTTTATTCTTCAGGATACACTGGCCCACATCACTCTTTACCCAGTCCATGTACTTTTTGATTTCTCCTGCTGGTTCACCATTGGTGTACATCAGCAGGGGACGGGCAATCGGGTAGCTGCGATCGCTAGCGGTTGAAACGCTGGGATTGACACAGGCTTCACCCGCCTGCTTGGAGATACAGGCCATCTTGATATGATCCGTTGCATAGGCCAGACCGCTGTAGCCGATGGCGCATGGGGTCTTCTCTACCAGGTCGACCACATCTTTAGAGCCGTGCATGTCGAGGGTGCCCTGGCGGAACTTGCCTTTTTTACCGAGTACAGCCTTCTTGAAATAGGCGTAGGTACCGGAGTTGTTCTGGCGACTGACAACCACAATTTCATCACTCTTACAGCCCGGTACACTCAGCCCGAGATCGGACCACTTGGTGGCCTTACCGCCACGGGCAAATACCGCTTTCAATTGGTCGTAACTGAGCTCGGTAGCCGGATTGTTGCTGTGTATGAAGACAGCCAGGGCATCGTAGCCGACCACATGCTCTACCGGCTTCTGTCCTTTCTTCTCAGCCATTTTGATCTCTTTCGATTTCATCTTTCGGCTGGCGTTGGCAATATCGACAGTGCCGTTGATCATCGCGGCAATACCGGTGCCCGATCCTCCACCGGATACGGCAATCGCCACATTGGCATCGACTTTTCCATACTCTTCAGCCCACGCCTGGGCGACATTCACGAGCGTATCTGAACCTTTGTTCTGAACAACAGTGCGATCAGCGGCATTGACGGCTTGAGCAGAGGTCAATAAGAGAGCGGCTGCCATAGGTAGGGCAGTGGATCTTAGAATCTTCATGTTTCCCCTCAGACGGTTGGTTTGTTTATTCAAATACGAGCTTTTTAAGAAAGCCTCTTTGTCTTTCACTGTAACGGTTGTCTGTCAGGACAGGACCCTCTTTGAATTCCCTATAGGAGAGGGTGCGACTGTGATAACTGATATTACAGATAGATTACAATCATATGCTAGAAATATTACAGCTGTATGACAGTAGTGAAATAAATTGAGAGAAAAAGATAATGATAACAATATCAAGTGAATTATGGATAATTAATATAAATATATGATATATATTGGTAATATATAAGTTTTCTATTCTTGTATTATCTAGTAATTTACTCTGTATTTACATTCGGAGCGACTATGTCAGTAGAGCTTGTTCCATCGAGGCTCGCACAGGTTGCCAGAGAGCGAATCTGGAGCGACCTGGTTACTGAAACGATATCTACAAGATCATGAAGGCATCGATGATACGCTGCATGATGAAATATTTGGAAGTCATGGTCGGTTACAGCATTGGCAGGCGAAGCTGCACCTGCTTCAATGTTTAAGTCACTCTACAATAGCCAAGTCGAACAAGAAGAAGTTAGAGCTTTTTTTGAGAGCGTGCTTAACGAGCAGTAATAAATTTGTCGGGGCCTGGTCCTATAACGGATTTTACGAACTGGCACTTCAGCATCCTCAATATCAGCAAGAGACCAAAGTTTTTTGAAATGACCATGCTGGATGAAGCTCCATCAGTCAAAGCTAGAATCAGAAACATCATGAAGCGGGGCTTTTAGGCTTCAATAAACTGTCGTTTGATATGATTTGATCATTTAAATACTAAGGGATAATCTCGTTTCTTAGGCCATTTTCTGTGCTAAACAGACTTGAATGGTGCTTACTCAAACCTGATTCGGTGGGGCATGGTCCCACCCTACACACGGTCACTTCATTCAATCTATCCTTTAATCCATCCATTGTGGAAGTTCAAGCCCCATGGTCTCCAGTATCGAACGATAGACATTAGTCCAGGCCCCTGGCTCCAGTGCGTTGACATCGATTCGGTGTAATTGACCCGACTGAATAGCCTGATCGAGGTATGTAGATACGTCCATTTGTTTCTCTTTAAGAGTAAAAACCACGGTTTCCCTGATCTTTTCCGCAATCTGGGCTGCGATTTCCGGAGGACCAACGATAAGTACACCCTGTTTGGAGGCTTCCAGGGCTGCGTTGAAGTCCTCTTGCATGATGCCAACGATGCTGCCGCCGAATTTTGTATGAGAGAGTACCTTATTACTGGCATTAGCCAGATGAAAACTTGAAAGTGATGTGCGACGATAGTTGGCGTCCGTAATGGGTCGGCTCGTGGTGAACCAGGTCGGCCGAACAAATCCCTCTTTCACCAATAAACGACGTGGTGCGCTGCGACTACCGGTCCATACACTACCGGTAATACAAATGATTTTTTTAGTGTTTGGGATCTGCATACTTACCATTTTTTAATTTAAGTGTTTATATTGGTGTTATAGACAAACCGTCATTCTCATGTAAAGCCTGCCCTCAACAGGGTTGTTTCTGACAACACATCCATGGTCGCGAACGATCGTAAAGTTCAGATCAATCCTTTGAATGATAGTTCAGATCGCACGTCAGTGTGATCAGATTACGTCACATCATTAAATCGAATATATAATTGAGCGGAATTCGGTTGGTTAATAGGATTTTTCCATGTTGAATCACTGCTGTCCCATTAACATAAGAATTAGGAGGCTTGGGTTTTTCGCATTTTGATACAATGAACGCGCAAACAAATCATTGGCAAAACAGCATCATTTTGTCAGAGCCCTGCGTAAAAGCTCACGGTGGTCTCAGTTTGTGGCAATGATGAAGGGACAAATTTCTGGCAGAAACAGCCTTCGGGATATGATTGATAATCTGGGGGCGCAGGCGCATCGTTTTTATTAGCCTGGTAGCAGCAACCTGTCACACTCAAGTTTGTGCAGAATCAATATAGACAAGCCCTATACACTTTACGAGGCCTTGTTGGGAGAGTTAATTTTCCGTTGTCAGTACAACGCGCAAGTCATGGCTTTCGTTTCAGTAATCCACTTTATTCACTCGATGCCGGCACGATTGATTTGCGCCTGTCGGTATTTTCATGGGCGGAAGTTTGCACGACCAAGGCAGTCGTAAAACTGCATGTCGGTTTAAACCATGGCGGACATCTGCCGGCGTGTGTTGCGATCATCGAAGGCAATCAGCTGGCTTTGTTGTAAAAGCTAACGGGACAAAAGTAAAGTAAATTATGAAATAATAGTTATATAACATTGTTATTAATAAGAAAAATACCTTCAATTGTTGATTTGAATGGCAATGGTTCTACGCTATTATTCTATTCTCCCGTTGCTTGAAACTGAAGGTTTGATAACTAAATAATTGATAGTTTGAGCTGCTATTATGAAGTTGGAAACAAGACCGGCTTCAGCTTGGCCGGCAGGTGGAGATCGATGGCAACTCAAACTGAAAAACTGAGTCCCACACTGAGTTTGATAGGACATTATGAGTATCAGAAAAGCGTTGCAAGAATGGAATGGTAAATCAGTTGATGAAATCGACAGACTATATGGCCTCTATCGAACTGATGACGCTTTTATCAGTCTCATTCTCCCATTGTTCAAACAACCGGACTGTGAAGCCGGGGCGACCTGGTTGCTGAAACGATACCTGGAAGATCATAAGTGTATCGATGATTCGTTTATGGATGAGGTTTTTGAAAGTCTTGCCAGTTTGAATCAATGGCAATCGAAGTTACACCTGCTTCAATGCTTAAGTTATTTCAAAATATCGAAAACTAATAAGAAAAACCTGGAGTCGTTTTTAAGAGAGTGTTTAACCAGCGATAACAAATTTGTCAGAGCCTGGGCCTATAACGGATTTTATGAATTGGCGATTCAGCACCCACAATACATGCAAGAGACGAAAACCTTTTTTGAAATGGCCATGAGGGATGAGGCTCCATCGGTTAAAGCCAGAATCAGAAACATCATGAAACAAGGTGCTTTCTAAAAAGCCAAGTTCCTTGGAGCGTCCTTGCTCCAATTCACTCCTAAAATTTATGCTCCGATTGCGACTGGTTCGTAACCGGCATGTAGCGCGCCGATCTCATGTAAATAGGATAGAAGCTGGTTAACCGCCTCAGCGACACTGATCTGATCGGCTTGAAGATGAACCTCAGGTTTTTCAGGGACTTCGTAAGGACTGTCGATACCGGTAAACTGCTTTATTTCACCCCGTTTGGCTTTGGCGTATAGCCCTTTGGGGTCACGTGCCTGACAAACCTCAAGATTGGCATCCACATAGACTTCAATGAACTGTCCCTCCGGAAGAATTTCCCTGACCAGCCGGCGATCATCCCTAAAGGGTGAGATGAATGCTGCGATTGTGATCAGCCCCGCATCCGCCATCAGTTTGGCTACTTCACCTACCCGGCGGATGTTCTCCTGGCGGTCGTTGTCACTGAAACCGAGATCATTGCACAGGCCATGGCGTACATTGTCACCATCAAGCAGATAGGTGTGATAACCCTGGCCGGTCAGAATCTGCTCCAGGGCGCCGGCGATGGTCGATTTGCCGGATGCACTCAGACCGGTAAACCAGATCACCAGAGGTCGCTGGGATTTCTGATCAGATCGGGTTTGCTGGTCCACCGGGTGTGAGTGCCAGACGATGTTACTGTTGCTCATTGGGTCTTCTCCATTAGTTTCTATTCATAGATTTGGAATCTCTGGTCGATCCTTCAATAGAGTCGATACCGGGTTTTACAGTTGATCTCACAGGATCCCGGCATTCACCAATTGATGCGGAACGGTTCAGAGAGTCCTTGTTTGTTAAGTTGTCCGATTGCGCTGGTGGTTTGATGGCGTTAACGAATTACTCGTGAATACCACACTCCCGTTTCAAGCCGAAAAACCGGCTCTCTTCCTCCTGCATACCAAGCTTCATTGGCTGGCTGGTGTGGGTATCGCCGACGGAGGCGTATCCCTGTTCCCACAGGGGGTGGTATGGCAGATCATATTTCCGCAAATAGCGATGGACGTCGCGGTTATGCCAATCGATGACCGGATGGACTTTGAAGCGACCATCCTGAATCCGTACCACCGGTAGGGAGGATCTGCTGCTCGATTGTTGGCGGCGTAATCCGGCAAACCAACTCCCAACATCCAGATTTTTCAATGCGCGTTGCAAAGGTTCCACTTTATTGATCCGGTTGTAGTGTTCGATGCCTGAAAGACCCTGTTCCCAAAGACGACCATAACGATGCTCCTGCCAGGCCGGTGAATGAATCGGGCGGTAGATTTGCAGGTTTAACTTGAGCCGTTCTGTCAGTTGATCGATGAAGCCGTAGGTCTCCGCAAAGAGATAACCGGTATCCACCAGAACCACTGGAATATCCGCTTGAATCTCTGTGACCATATGCAGCATCAGCGCCGACTGTATGCCGAAACTTGAGGTCAGCACATGATTGCCCGGCAGGTAATTCAAGGCCCATTCCAGGCGGCTCTCAGCGGTTCGCTTTTCGAGTTGACGGTTGAGGTGTTGCAGATATTTCTCATCAACCATTTCCGGGGCGGTAATCGAGTCAAGGTGTGTCATGGTAGTCCTCGGCAGGATTGATCACCGGTTTGACCAGGCCGTAACGGATCGTGAAGTCACCGAACCCTTCGTTGGTCAAACGCTTTTCAGAATAGAGCTTGAACAGGTTATCCAGGGTTTTCAGCAGTTCATGCTCATTGAGATTTTTACGATAGAGTCGATTCAGCCTCAATCCAGTACCGTCCCCACCCAACTGCAGGTTGTAACGGCCAGGACCTTTGCCGATCAGACCTATCTCAGCCACATAGGGGCGAGCGCAACCATTGGGGCAGCCAGTCACACGCATCACAATCGCGCTTTTGTCGATGCCATAGGTATCGGTGATCTGCTCAATTCGGTTCATCAGTTCTGGAAAATAGCGCTCTCCCTCAGCCATTGCCCTGGGGGCAGGTTGGCAGTGCAACACAGGCGATGCTGGCAAGTCTGGTTGGACTTCGATGGTCACTCAGCAGTCCGTGCTGGCGGGCCAGTTGCTCAATACGATCTTTTTGCGCTTTTGGTACTCTGGCAACGATCAGGTTCTGGTTCGGGGTGATGCGGAAGTCTCCCTGATGGATGCCGGCAATCTCCCTTAAGCCGCTCATCAGGGTTGCCTCCGGGGTATCGGCAATGCGCCCATTCTCGATGTAGAGGGTCAAGTGCCATTGGCCGCGATTGTCTTCCACCCAACCGTAGCGATCTCCCTGACTGGTAAAACTCACCGGTTTCGCCGTTTCGAAAAGGATGCCAGCGCGCTTCTCCACTTCCGCTTTGAAGGCAGTCACTCCCATACGCTCAATGGTGTATTTGAGTCGTGCATGACGACGGCTGATGCGATCACCGAAATCACGCTGCACGGCCACTACGGCTTCCGCTACCGCCAGGGTGTGCTCTGGTGGAATAAATCCCAGTTCATCGGCGAGACGGGGAAAGGTGGTGTTGTCCTCATGGGTTGTACCCATACCACCCCCAGCCAGGACATTGAATCCGAGCAACTGATCCGCTTCGGTAATGGCGACAAAACCAAGATCATTGGTATAGACATCCACATCGTTATGCGGCGGTATTGCAATCGCGGTTTTGAATTTGCGGGGCAGGTAGGTTTCACCATAGAGCGGCTCGGTTTCACCGCCAGCCACAGCTTCACCATCAAGCCAGATTTCATGATAGGCGCGGGTTTTCGGCAGCAGATGTTCACTGATTCGTTTTGCCCACAGGTGGACTTCCTGATGCAAAGAGGAGTCTTCGGGGTTGGGGTTGCAGAGCACGTTACGATTCACATCGCCGCATCCACCGATGGAGTCGATCATTACCTGATTGATCCGTTTGATCAGTGGTTTCAGATTGGCTTTCAGAATGCCGTGGTACTGAAATGTCTGGCGGGTGGTGAGGCGGATGGTGCCGTTACCCAGGTCCCGTCCAACCGTGTCGATGGTCAGCCACTGTTGGGGTGTGCAGACGCCACCGGGAAGGCGTGCCCTTAGCATGAAGCTGTAATAGGGCTCGAGGAACTGTTGCTGTCTGGTCAAGCGCAGGTCCCGGTCATCCTGTTCATAGAAGCCGTGAAATTTACTGATTTGGGCATCATCCGCAGACAGGGCACCGCTTGCCTGGTCCGCCATGCTCTGCTTCAAAGTGCCGCGCAAGTAACGGCTGTTCGCCTTGATCAGTTCATTGGGATTGAGCTTGATATCCATCAGTAGACGTCTCTCTGGTAGCGTCCCTGGATGCGCAGGGATTCGATGTATTCAGCGGCCGACGCGTCATCATGTCCGCCATGGGTTTGGGCAATCGCCAGCAGGGATTGGTAGACCCCACGTTCCATCTCAACGCCACCGCAGACATAGAGATGGGCCCCCTCCTGAAGCCAGTGGTAGAGTTCGGCCCCCTCTTCATAGAGTCGTGCCTGGACATAGGTGCGTTCCTGGTTGTCCCGGGAGAAGGCCAGACTGATACGTTCCAACAGCCCCGATTTGCGGTAGTTGAGCCAGTCGGTCTGGTAGAGAAAATCCCGGTGGAAGTGGCGGTTACCGAAAACCAGCCAGTTGCGTCCATGCACACCCAGGCTCTCCTGCTGCTGCAGAAATGCCCGATAGGGGGCGATGCCGGTACCAGCGCCGACCATGATCATCGGTGTGTCGGGTGATGTGGGCAGTCTGAAACTCGGATTCTCAACAACATAGACACCGACTCGGTCTGTCTCCTCGATGCGACGAGTCAGATCCCCTGATGCACCACCCAGGTGGTTACGGTCATGACTCTGATACTGCAGCGTGGCAACAGTCAGATGTATCTCATCTTCAATGGCGTGCTGACTGGAGGCAATCGAGTAGAGTCTGGACTGCTGATGGTGCAGCAGTTTTACCAGACCTTGTGCATCCACATCTGCAGGAAAGGTGGATACCAGATCGATCAACTGTCGGTCGCTGACAAACTTTCGCAGCTGTTCAATATTTTCACTCAGGGCATGCAGACGATGGTCATCAGTCAGAGATGACCAGGCTCTTACCACACTGGGGTGGAGCTGGGTCAACTCAAGTCGTTCACAGAGTGCCCGACTCAAGCTCATCTCATCATCGCCCAGGGTGACCTTAGCTTCGCAGGACAGGCCGGTGATTGAGAGCAGTTCGTCGATCATTGCCGGGTCATTCCGAAAGTAGAGACCCAAGGCGTCACCCGGTTGAAACTGAATCAATTGCGGGTCGATCTCAAGACTCAGATGATGGACCTCAGACAGTGCATCGTCAGTGGTGATGCGGCGGCGCTCAAGCAACTCGGCCTGGTAAGGATTGTTGCGGTCATGTCGGACCGGGGCAGAGCGTTGCAGTGGAATGACCCGTGCCTGCTCTTCCGGCTGATGTTGTTTCACCGCACTATGGATCTGTTGCTGCCAATTTTCGGCTTCAGGCTGATAGTCCACATCTGCGTCAACTCTGTCGAGCAGACGCTTGGCTCCTTGTGCATCGAGCAGCTGTTCGAGGGTTTTACCGGCCTGGCAGTATTGATCGTAACTGGAGTCACCCAGAGCAAATATGGCGTAGCGCAGATCTGACAGTGAGGAAGTCTTTTTACCCTGCAGATAGCTGAACAGTCCATACGCACTCTCGGGCGGTTCACCTTCACCCTGGGTACTGATCACGACGATGAGTAACTTCTCTTTGCTCAGATCACGCGGACGATAGTTTTCAGCTGAGACCAATCTTGGTGCATAGCCGGATGCCTGCAACCGGTCCGCAAGCTGTTCCGCCACACTTCGTGCATTACCACTCTGTGTGGCATACAACAATGTCAGGGCAGGTGACTCATTGGCAGCCTGTTTGAGTTTGGGTTGATAGGCAGCCAAAGCGGCCAGGTAACCGCTGGCCCAAACCAGTTGATCGCTGTTGAGGCCATCAATCGCCTGTTGCAGGCGGGTGAGCTGCAAATCATCCAGAGGATGTTGCGGAACACGTTCTCTGTTCTGAAATGCGACTTCCATCGGGATCTCTCCAATATCTGAATTTCGGGTCTATTGGAAAGAAATATTGGAAGAGATATATTATCTTTGGAAGTAATAAATTTTGATTAATAATTAAAATATCAGATATATGATTGGATTCCTTTTTGCTCCAGTGATTTAGCGATGAATGCCCACACTGGGCAATTTGCTTGTCTCTGGGGTTCCTCACAGTGGATAGATGGGGATGTGGAATGGCAATATTGAGTTTCCAGTATTATCATATATACAAATAAATACTGATATTTAATCACTAATACAGATATGGAATTGAGACAACTAACCTCTCTGGTTGCCCTGGAAGAGTCGGGGTTCAACGTCACGCTGGCTGCCAAGCAGCTGTTCCTGGTGCAGTCGGCGGTCTCTCAACATCTCGCTCAGCTGGAGCAGGAGTTGGGTACCCAGCTGTTTATGCGCAAAGGCAAACGCTTGATCGGGCTTACTGCAGCAGGGGAGCAGGTTCTCAACTATGCCCGTCAGGCGCTGGCCATTCGTGAAAACATACTGGATGTCGGACGGGAACATGTGGAAGAGGGCAGTGGCCTATTACGCATCGGTACCACCCATACTCAGGCCTGTTATGTTCTGCCGGGTGTCATCCGGGCATTTCGCAAACTGTTCCCCCGAGTCAATCTACAGATAAACCAAGGTACACCTCAACAACTGGTTGATCTGGTGATCACTGATCGGGTCGATTTCTCAATCTGCACCGAAGAGTTGGGGGAACACTCGACACTTACCTCAATTCCTTGCTATCGCTGGAATCGGAGTCTGATCGCCTTGAAGGGGCACCCTGTGTTGTCAGAAAAACCACTCTCTCTGGAACGTATCTGTAACTATCCTTTGATTACCTACACGTTTGGCTTTACCGGTGCCAATCATATGCAGACAACTTTCGCACGGGCAGGACTGCAACCCAATGTGGTACTGACTGCGGCGGATACCGATGTGATCAAGACCTATGTACGAGAAGGAATGGGAGTTGGGTTGATCGCCAGTATGGCCTACTCTGCTGAGCTCGATCCTGACCTGGAGACAAGGGACTTGAGCCACATGCTGCCCTGGGAGACCACCTGGGTGGCCTACCACAAAGACAAATACCTACGCCGCTACCAGAGAAAATTCATCGATCTATTGGAGCAGATGGTTTTAGATAACGGGGCCACAAAAACTGAAGACTAGAAAAGGGATCGGACAAGCTGATATCACTCGTAGGCCACCCGGTAAGTAAGCTTATAATTGTTGGAAAACTTTTTAACAGATAAAAAAAATGCCCTTCATGACTTGGGGAAAGTCATGAGGCGGGCATTAAGGGTGGAGGAACTGAATGTTTACGATCTTTTCAATAGACGCTATCTGTTCGATTGCTTAGAAGGACATGAAAGCGCCGACATTGAACATGTTGGATTCATCTGAGCCGGCGGATAGTTCACTTTCCAGTGACGAGAACTCAGCAAGCAGAGTCAGATTGGCAGTCAAGCTATGGTACGCTCCGACAGTGAAGCGGGTATTTTCAACTTCAACCAGTTCATCACTCTCACTGAATGAGTAGTTAAGGCCCAGTTTGGTTTTATTCAATGTATAGGTGCCTTGCAGCATATAGCCCTGTGACTCTTCCGGGGTGCCGTCTGTTGCATCGAAACCTGGTAGAACCAATCCACCAAGCGCAAGCGTACTCATGCCTTCACCGCTGAAAAAGGAACCAGCCACACCGATGTCACCGACGGAGATTTTACCGAACAGATCGAAACCGGTAATTGATTCCGATGTGCCTGCATCGGTTACGATATCCTGAGTAAGAAAGGTTGCAGAGACGCTTCCAGGTACGGATCCTTGCCAGCCATAAGAGACCTTGCCATGGATGCCTGGGTTGCTACCGCTATTGCCACCATTGGCGTTCATTGGTTGAAAGATACCAATGGTACCGGTCACGCCATTAATCGATGGGGTTGTATAGTTGATCTGTGTCAGACGGTCGGCATAGACATATCCGAAGCCTAAACCGCCGAGGGTGGTATGTCCTGGCTCAGCAGGTGTGAACCCGGCACCGATACCGATCAAAGACATGTCGGCGAGAATGGCATCAATGCCAAACAGTCCGAAATCACGACCGAACTTAAAGCTCCCCATACCCTCATTACCGAAGGTGAGAAAGACTTGACGAGCATCAACCGTTGAGAATCCCAAGGCTTCATTGCTGTTGGTGCCATAATAGACACCGACGGTTGCATTCAGATCATAACCTTCCTGATTGGTACCTGCGCTGAATACCAGTGCGGCGGGCAGCAAACCATTCTGTACAGAAGATACATCATCGGGATTACCGTTTTCATCTGCCGCACCGGCGCATTGAAGACTCGTTAATGTAGTGCCACCACTCTGAAGATCGCCGGCATCACACGTGGTATAGACATAATGCGCATTTACATTGCCTGCGAGACCAAGTTTCCAATCTCCAGAATCCCATGAAACTGCCTGGGCTGTGAGTGAAAAGGCTGTTAGCGCTGTACTGCTCAATATGAGTGAAATTTTCTTGCTGGTCACGTTCTCTTCTCCGGAAATGTTGGTGATTTACAACGCCATATTCAGCTACATTTTTTGGCGTATTACATTCCGAAGGCAGATTATGGGCCAACATGGGATAAAAACTTCTAAGCTATTGAATATAAAGTATTAAAGCTTTTCTTCGAATTGTGAAAACTCAGCTGTTCCAAGATCTGTTGTAACTATGCTGAAAAACTGTAACAGAAATGCCACAACTGTTTTTTTTTGTCTCAATCTTTGCAAGTTTCCACCGCCTGTTTATCCCGCAGAAACCTGAATTGCGCAGAATTTGAACTCAGGAATTTTGGCAGATGGATCGAGAGCCTCATTGGTCAACAGATTGGCTGCTGCCTCGTGGTAACAGAAGGGTAGAAATACCTGTCCTTTCGACATGCCCTGATCTGCGCGGGCGTATACTGTCACTACGCCGCGTCTCGACCGAAGCTCAATTGGGCTGCCAGGAGCGATAGCCAGTCGGGAGAGCTCCTCGGGGTGCAGGCTGGCGACAGGAACCGGCTCGATCTTATCCAGCATCTCAGCTCGACGGGTCATTGCCCCGGTATGCCAATGCTCCAACTGCCGGCCTGTGATCAGCACCCAGGGGTATTCCTGGTCCGGTAGTTCATCGGCATTGCTAAATGGCGCGGGGCTAAAGCTCGCCTTGCCGGATGGTGTGGGGAATGTGTCTGTAAAAATCACCGCCTGACCAGGATCGTCCTCATCGTTACAGGGATAAGTGACCGAGCCATTCTGTTGCAAGCGTTGCCAACTGATACCGGCGATACTTGGCATCGCATTACGCATCTCATCGAACACCTGTTTTGGATGATCATAGTGCCAATCTAGCCCCATTCTGTTTGCTATCTCTTGAATGATCTGCAAATCCTGCCGAGCTTTCCCCGGCGGCTCGATGGCCTGTTGGCCGAGCTGAACCCGCCGGTCCGTATTGGTAAAGCTGCCGGTCTTCTCTGCGAAGGCGGAGGCAGGAAGAATCACATCGGCATACCAGGCCGTTTCGGTCATAAAGATATCCTGTACAACCAGATGCTGCAGCGTTGCCAGTGCTTTCCTCGCATGATTCAGGTTGGGATCCGACATGGCAGGATTTTCACCCATTATGTACATCCCCCTGATGGATTGATCGGTGATCGCATGCATTATCTCAACCACCGTCAAACCGGGTTTTGGATTCAGGGGTGACTGCCAAAGTTTTTCGAATTTTTGTCGAACCTCAGGATTATCGACCCGCTGGTAGTCAGGAAAAACCATCGGGATCAGTCCAACATCAGAGGCGCCCTGTACATTGTTCTGACCACGCAGTGGATGGAGACCGGTACCCGGTCTGCCGATTTGGCCGGTCATCAGTGCCAAAGAGATCAGAGCACGCGCATTATCCGTTCCATGCACATGCTGTGAAACACCCATACCCCACAAGATGATCGAGGAGTTGGATGCGGCATAGAGTTTCGCGACCTGACGAATCGTCTCGGCGTCGATTCCGCAAATAGGCGCCATCGCTTCCGGGGAAAAGTCACGCAGGTGATCCGCCAACTCCGGGTAGCCTGATGTACGCTGCTCGATAAAGGCATGATCCACCAGGTCCTCATCAATAATTGCGTGCATGATGGCATTCAATATTGCAACATCGGTATCGGGCTTGAATTGCAGATAGTGACTGGCATGGCGGGCAATGGTGGTACGCCGGGGGTCCATCACGATCAGTGTCTTACCCGCCTTTACCTGGTTCTTGATAAACGTGGCGGCAACCGGATGGTTTTCCGTGGTATTGGAACCGATGATCAGGATCACTTCCGCATCCTCCACATCCGCAACGGGATTTGATACAGCACCGGAACCAATCATCTCCAACAGCGCCACAACCGATGAGGCGTGACAGAGGCGGGTACAGTGGTCGACATTATTGCTACCGAAGCCTGTACGAACCAGTTTCTGGAACAGATAAGCCTCTTCATTTGAGCCTTTTGCCGAACCAAACCCCGCTAGAGCAGAAGGACCTTGGGTATCACGGAGTTTACGTAGACCCTGTGCAGCATAGGTGAGGGCCTCCTCCCAGCTGGCCTCGCGAAAACCTGCGAAAGGATTCTCATGATCGAGTGCCAGTGTGGCTTGTTTTGGCGCATCATCGCGTCGGATTAACGGAACGGTCAGGCGATGTTGGTGGTGGATATAATCAAATCCATAACGTCCTTTGACACAGAGTCGGTTTTTATTTGCAGGACCATCGCGCCCACTAATAAAGCGTATGTGATTATTGTCTATATGGTAGGTAAGTTGGCAGCCAACACCACAATAGGGGCAGATGGAATCAACCTGTTTTTCCGTCTCCACCTTGCCCGCATCCTTAGCGGGCATCAAGGCGCCCGTGGGGCAGGCCTGAACACATTCGCCACAGGCAACGCAGCTACTGTTGGACAATGCTTCTTCACAATCGAAGACAATGCTTGAAACAGAACCGCGCCAGGCGTAACCGATGACGTTATTAACCTGGATCTCACGACAGGCACGCAAGCATCGGGTGCACTGTATACAGGCATCAAGATTTACTGCAATGGCTGGATGGGTGTGATCACTGGCTGGTTGTTGTCGAGCAGGAAACCGGGGATTCCCAACCTGCAGTGCATACAACCAGTGGTCGAGCTCATTGTTGGGTGTGTAGTCGCTCTCTCCAACATCTGATTTCAACAGTTCCAATACCAGTTTTTGGGCATTGCGAGGTCGCTCAGTTCGAGAGTTGATCACCATGCCCTCCGTGGGTGTTCTGCAGCATGAAGCAGCCAGGCTGCGTTCGCCTTCAATCTCAACCATACAGACACGACAATTTCCGTCGGCTCTCAAGCCATCCTTGTAACAGAGGTGCGGTATCTCGATACCTACCCGCCGGGCCGCATTCAGAACCGTTTCGCCGGGCATGGCGTCGATGGTATTGCCGTCGAGCGTGAAGGTTACAGTGGCTGGCGCTGTACTTGGCTCACGCGCCATGTTGCAACTCCTGGGGAAAATATTTCAAGACACTCAACAGCGGGTTGGGTGCGGCCTGACCAAGGCCACAAATCGAAGCGTCGATCATAACTGATGAGAGCTCTTCCAGCAGGTCGCGATCCCATGTTTTCTGTTCCATCAAGTGAACCGCTTTCTCTGTGCCAACCCGGCATGGTGTGCACTGGCCACAGGATTCGTGGGCGAAAAAACGCATCGCATTCAATGCCGCATCTCGTACACTGTCCTGTTGCGACAACACGATGATAGCGGCGGATCCGATAAAGCAGCCATGGGGTTGCAGGGTATCGAAATCGAGCGGAATGTCAGCCAGCGAAGCGGGCAGAATACCCCCCGATGCACCGCCCGGAAAATAGGCGTAGAGTTGATGACCCTCCAGCATACCGCCACCGTACTCATCAATCAGCTGCTGCAGGGTGATGCCGGCGGGAGCCAGATAGACACCGGGATTTTTGACACGACCACTGACTGAAAAACTACGCAGACCATGTCGGCCATTTCGCCCCTGTCGGGTAAACCAGTCGGCACCTTTCTCCAACAGTTCACGCACCCAGTAGAGGGTTTCCATATTGTGTTCCAGTGTCGGTCGACCAAACAGCCCGACCTGTGCAACATAGGGAGGGCGCTGGCGGGGCATGCCACGCTTACCTTCGATCGACTCGATCATGGCCGACTCCTCCCCGCAGATGTAGGCACCTGCACCCCGGCGCAGATGAATCGCTGGTAAGGCACAGGGTGGTTTTGACTGCAGTGCGGATAACTCCCGTTCCAACATGGTACGGATGGCGGCATATTCATCCCTGAGATAGATGTAGATCTCACGGATGCCGACGACCTTCGCCGCAATCAGAGCGCCCTCCAGGAATCTATGGGGATCCTTCTCCAGGTAGAAACGGTCTTTAAATGTACCGGGCTCTCCCTCATCGATATTCACTGCCAATAACCGGGGGGCTGGCTGATCTCTGAGAATTCGCCATTTCCGCCCGGCAGGAAAACCGGCGCCACCCAGGCCTCTCAGGTTGGCACCCTCCAGTGTTGTGAGGACCTGCTCTATGGATAACGGATCGGTTTCAGCACCGCTGATAGCGCTGCTCTGAATCTGTTGCAGAAGTTGGTAACCACCTTGAGCGCAGTAGGTCTTGTAGTCCAGGTACCCTTCAAGCAGATCGGGTTCAGTCAGGCCCGTTTCAACCAATTGTGTGACTTTATGGATATCAGCCTGGGAAACGGGTCGCTTGCCGACGACTGCAACCGGTGCGTTTTGACATCTTCCAACACAGGGAACCCGCTGGATTCTCAGTTTGTCACCCAGTACCTGAGTCAGCTCATGAATCAGTTTTTCCGCACCTGCAAGGTGGCATGAAATGGATTCACAAACACGGATGGTCAGTGCAGGAGGGGGGGATTGGCCATCATTGATCAGATCAAAATGGTGGTAGAAGCTGGCTACTTCATAGACTTCAGCATTTGAGAGATTCATCTCATCTGCGAGTGCACAAAGCAAATCCTTTGAGATATACCCCAGATGATCCTGTAACTTGTGAAGTGCTTCGATGAGCAGATCTGGACGGCGTGGTGTGTCCTGCAACAGTCGGCACACAGTTTGTGAGGCAGCTGGATCGATTTGGCGGCCCTTGTTTTGAGCAAAGTGCCGCTCTCGAGTTTTAACTGAAGGTCTCAAAGGCGTTTACTCATGAGGTAATCACTGATGTTATCAATCAGTATAAGCAATACTTTTGTCATTTGAATGATATTTGTACTAACCAATCAGATCACTCTGGCTGAAGCTTTAACCTCTATTCACTCCAAGGTAGCTGATTCTCCATTAGGTAAATACGTGAACTGGAATTTCTATGAAACTACCGATATAAGTCCTTAAATAGTGCTTTTATTTCGACATATTTCCGACTGACCTCACTCTCTTCCCGACGTTGATCCCGGGGCAACACTACCGGCGTCTCACCGATTACTTTGGCAGGAGAAGTTGAAAGAAAAAGGATACGGTCGGCAAGCTGGGTGGCTTCATGGAGATCATGGGTGACAAAGATAACTGTTGTACGTCTGACGGTCAGGATTTCCAACAGCAATTCTCTGAGCTGGACCGCAGTAGGTCGATCGAGCGAGACAAACGGTTCATCCATAATCAATAGAGAAGGCTCGATGACAAAGGCGCGTGCCAGAGCTGCTCGCCTCTGCATACCGATGGAAAGTTGTGCCGGGTGATAAGTTGTAAATGCACTGAGGCCAGTTGCTTCAAGCAGCGAGTCAATCTCTGCCTGTTTGGCAACCGGGTTATCCAGCACCAGGGCGATGTTGTCATAGAGATTGAGCCAGGGAAGTAATCTGGGATTCTGAAAAACATATCCTAGCTTGGTCGAATGATGACTGGCACCGTTCATCCAGCTAATCTTCCCGTCGAAATCTCTATCAAGTCCTGAGATGATCTGTAGGAGTGTGCTTTTACCACAACCGGATGGACCTACCACTGCAACAAATTCTCCTTCGTTGAGCTGGATTCGTATATCAGTCAGGACTGAAAGTGTGGTCGCTGAATCTTTTTGAGTGAAACTCTTGTTTCTGACTTGGATATCTAACATAGGACTATCCGCGCCAACGATTGATCTTGCGCTCTAAGGGTTGTAGTAGCGCATATTCAATGGTTAACATGATGAGGATAAAAGAGAAGCTGTAGGCCATGATTCCAGTAACATCAAACAGCTGGAAGTAGAGATGCAGCTGAAAACCTACGCCGTTACTGCGGCCCAACAGCTCCACAACCAGTACAATTTTCCATATCAATGCAATTCCAGAACGGGCCGCAACAGCGAAAAATGGCAGTAACTGGGGAAGTGTGATGTAAAGGAGTATCTTGCGCTTGCTGAGATTGAAGCTGCGGGCCATCTGATTGTAGTCTTCATTCAAGGTGCGTGAACCTTCGCGCATGGTAACAACAACATTGGGTATCTTATTGATTGCAATTGCAAATATTGCAGTTAGTTCCGCCAGGCCGAACCAAACATAGGCGAGGATGATGATTACCAGAGCAGGTATATTGAGAAACACGATCAGCCAAGGGTCAAGAAACTGATCGGTAATTTTTGAACGGCCCATCAGGATGCCAATTATGCTACCGATCAGCATGGCAATAATAAATGAGATCAGTACCCTCAATAGGGTTGCACTGAGGTGAAACCAGAGCTGACCACTGAGCATCTCCTGCCAGATCAGATGAACAACCGAGCTTGGGGACGGCAGCATACTGTTTTGCCAGAGTATGGCGGCGATATGCCAGACCAACAGCAACAGTATTATGGAAGAGAACTGTCGTATGTAACCGGTAAAATTCAAGATCCTACTCTACACTGTTTGGCCAGAAGGTGCCCTCAGCAAGTTGCGTGGTATTGCCAACGAGCTTTTTACCACCCAATTTGAAAAGTATATCAAACAGCTGTTTCGCATCATTCTGTTCAGCTGCCCCCCATTGACTGGGAATGCCCGCTCTGAAACCCTCGCGTAATGCAAGAAATGTGGCTTCATCCGATGCTTTCATCAAGGGTCTCAGCTGCTCCCACTCCTGATCGGAATTGAGCATGATCTGTTTTGCTTTGCTGGTTGCACGAACAAACCCCTGGATGAGCGGTTTGTTTTTCTTTGCCCATTGCTCATCAAAAACGTATCCGACAAAGGGTACCTGATTCCGGATACCCAACCCGCGGGATATATCCTGTACACTGATCAGCTGCCGCATACCGATCGCTTCAAGCCTGGCGACATAGGGCCAGAAATTAAGAACCGCTTCGATGCGCTTCTGTTTCAATTGCTGATTAAGTAGTGGTGGGGCGGCAAACACAGGTGTTATTTCTTTGTTCAGTTCTAACCCGGATTGCTGAAAAGCCAGCGCCTGTAACAGTAGCCAGCTCTTGTCCAGAGGCCCTCCGGCAATACCCAGTCGTAACCCTTGTAGGTCCTTGATCTGTGTGATTGTCGAGTCCTGGGGGACCACAAGCGCACCGAGTGCGGTGGAGTAGGGGACGAAGGTGAATGGTTTACCCTCATTACGCTGCCTTGATACCCAGATCCAGTCGCTGACTGCGATATCGACCGATCCTGCTTGAAGTGCCACCATGGTCGCCTGTTTGCCCGCCATTTCCAATACTTCAAGGTTGAAACCCTGCTGACGATCCAGACCGTGCCGTTTTATAACATCAAGTTCCCAGTTTACTGTTCCAAACTTTAACACTGCCATCTTTAGGTTGTCGGCAGAATATAAGCAAGAGGTATGCAGCAGGAGGAGTAAGGCGAGAATAAGTGATTTCTTCATCATAGTGATCCGGGCGCGTTTACCGCCCATTAATCTCTTATCAGGATGCATTTTTTCCTCCAACAGGTTGAATTGTTATTTTTTTGCTATCGTTGCTGGAAATGAATCAAGTTGTAATGATTTGTTAATAGCACGTTTCTTTACCTTATATAGTTTTAAGACATCGCAAATAATATGCCAATTCAATCCAGCTTGATGTTTTGACCAATAGGTTATAGACAAACAAGCCTCAGTTCTCGGGATAATATCCCTTCGTATCTCTCTAACCATTAGACTAAGATGAGACAAACGGTAATAGTTAATCGATCTGTGAGCACTGCTGATCTTTAAACTAACCATGGTATAAAACTTGCAAAATGCACTGGCAGCGCTTTAGGAAAGTATGGAGATGTTTTGAGAAACCCTTTTAATAATAAGATAAATATCGAAAGCAGCTTATTGAGCATTATTTTGGCTGTTTTATTTCTGGGGATTAACTCCACGGGGACTCTTCATGCCGAAACGCTTGACATACCCATTGGTTTGATCATGCAAGAAGAGGCTCATCATATCCCTTTGTCCCTCTTGCAACCGGTAATCGAGGATATCGGTGAAGCTGGTGCATTGCAGGGTATTGATGACAACAACACAACCGGGCGCTTCACCGGACAGTCGTTCACGCTCAAAGTGGAAAAAGTCACTCCGGAAGTGCCGGTCACCCAGCTATTCAGAAAATTGCATGGGCAGGGTATCCGGCTTTTTTTACTCAATTTACCGGCTAACACGCTACTCAAAGTAGCCGACCTGCCAGAGGCAAAAAACAGCTTGCTATTCAACATCGGTGCTATGGATGACTACCTCAGGTTGAAAGAGTGCCGAGCAAATCTTTTACATACCATGCCAAGCCGGGCAATGCTGACAGATGCTCTCGCCCAATACTTAGCTTGGAAACGCTGGACAAAATGGTTTTTAGTAGTAGGTCGCCATCCTCAGGACAAAGCCTATGCTGAAGCATTGAAACGTGCTGCCAAACGATTCGGCCACAAAATCGTCGAGCAGAAACAGTGGGAATTCGAACCAGGTGCAAGACGCACAGACTCGGGCCATAACAGGGAGCAGCAAATGGTCAATGAGTTTAGCCAGGTTGGTGACTACGATATTTTGATAGTAGCCGATGAGTCAGACGAATTTGGCGAATTTCTGATCTACCGTACCTACCGGCCCCGACCTGTTGGTGGTACACATGGCCTTTCGCCAGCTGCCTGGAGCGGGGTTCACGAACAGTGGGGAGCAACACAATTTCAGCGACGCTTCAATGAACAGCATGCTCGCTGGATGACCGATCGCGATTTCTCTGCATGGATGGCGGTACGTAGCATCGGTGAAGCCGCCACACGTACAGCCAGTAGCGAGGTGGATCGACTGCGATCGTACATTACCGGTCCCGAGTTCAATCTTGCCGCTTTCAAAGGTAGACCGGTCAGCTTTCGTGACTGGAGCAACCAGCTCAGGCAACCCCTGCTGATTACCTCAGCCAGATTAATGATTTCAGTCTCTCCTCAACAAGGATTTCTTCATCAATTTACAACTCTTGATACTTTGGGCTACGACCGTCCTGAGAGTAACTGCGCGAAATAGCCCTTGTCTGTCGGGTCTGAATTTAAAAACGATAAACCGGGAGTCATTCTATGCTACCCAAGTATTCTAAAAACGGACTTTCAAATTTTCTACTTCTACAACGACTATTTATATCGGTTCTGTTCATGCTGCTGAGCACCCCGGTGTTCGCTTACACAATCTATGTCAGCAGCGAAAAAGACAACCAAATAACGGTCATCGATGGCAAATCTTTAAAAGTTGTCAACGAGGTTTCTGTTGGTGAACGCCCACGTGGCATCGCCTTGAGCAAAGATGGCAAAACTCTCTATGTCTGTACCAGTGATGCCGATCGTATTGAAGTGCTCGATCTGAAAACGATGAAGATCACTCACACGCTTCCATCCGGGCCAGATCCGGAACTCCTGGTGATCGGGCCGCAGGGCAAGTATCTCTATGCGGCCAACGAAGACGATAATATGGTAACCATGGTGGATATCGAAAAGCGGGCTAAGGTCACTGAGATACAGGTTGGAGTTGAGCCTGAAGGAATGGGAATAAGCCCCGATGGCAAATGGCTGGTCAACACCTCTGAGACCACCAACATGGCTCACTTTATCAACCTGGAGAACATGAAAGTGGAAGATAATGTACTCGTGGATCAGCGACCCAGGGTGGCAGAGTTTTCAAGTGATGGCAAACAGGTTTGGGTATCATCAGAGATTGGCGGTACGGTTAGTGTGATCGATACAGAGAGCAGGAAGATTCTGAATAAAATCGCATTTGAGATTCCTGGAATTCATAAAGATCTGATCCAACCGGTTGGGATCAAAATTGCCGCAGATGGTAAGCAGGCGTTTGTTGCCTTGGGACCTGCCGCCAGGGTCGCGGTAATTGATACGGCTAATTATGAGGTTGAAAAGTATTTACTTGTTGGTCAAAGAGTATGGAATCTGGCGTTTTCTCCGGATGAGAAATTTGTCTTTACCACCAATGGTGCAAGTAACGATGTTTCGGTCATCGATGTTGAACGACTGAAGGTAAAGAAGTCGATCACGGTGGGGCGGCTGCCCTGGGGGATCACGGTAGGCGAATGAGCGAAGCTGCACTCCGATTGTCAGACGTCAGTTTTTCCTACACCAAGCGTCAGGTGTTGGATGAAGTCAGCTTTACACTTAATCCAGGCGAGTTCTGTGTCCTTCTAGGAGTCAATGGAGCGGGCAAAACAACGCTCTTCTCCTTGATCACACGACTGTTCATCAGTCGTGGTGGCTCCATCGATATTTATGGCTATGACTTGAAGCGCCAGAGTCGCAAAGCACTCGCCCAGCTTGGGGTGGTTTTTCAACAGCCAACCCTGGACCTGGACCTGTCGCTGATACAAAACCTTCACTACCACTGCGCGCTTCAGGGCATCAATCCCAACAAGATCACATCTCGAATAGAGATGGCAATGGAGGAAGTCGGCCTGGCAGATCGTATGGCAGATCGCGTGCGAGCCTTAAGTGGCGGGCAACGACGACGGGTTGAACTGGTAAGGGCGCTACTGCATCACCCACGTTTGTTGTTGGCTGATGAGCCGACTGTCGGACTGGATATACACAGTCGTCAGGCGATACTTCAGCAGGTTAGAGAGCGCTGTCAGCAGGATGGTATTGGCGTTTTATGGGCGACCCATCTGGTAGACGAAGTAGAGCCGCAGGATCAGGTGGTTATACTTCACGATGGTAAAGTCCTTGCCAGTGGCAAGGCACAGCAGATTATGCAGCAAACAGAAACGGATAGTGTAAAACAGGCATTCAACCACCTTACAGGAAGTAACTCAGTATGAAAGTGGGCCACTATTTCCGTTGCATGTGGGGTATTTTTCTTCGGGAAGCGTTGCGTTTTCTACATCAAAGAGAACGGTTTTTCGGGGCTTTGGTTCGACCTCTGGTCTGGTTGTTTATCTTTGCAGCAGGATTTCGCTCAATTTTGGGTGTCTCGATCATTCCCCCCTATGAGACCTACATTCTTTATGAAGAGTATATTGTTCCGGGCTTGGCCGCGATGATCCTGTTGTTCAGCGGCATGCAGAGTTCACTCTCCATGGTTTATGACAGGGAAATGGGCAGTATGCGGATGTTGATGGTCAGTCCCTTTCCCCGCTGGTATCTTCTATTCTGCAAGTTGATTGCCGGAACACTGGTTGCAATCGCTCAAGTCTATGTATTCCTCGCCATCGCCTGGTTTTGGGATGTTCAACCGCCATTGATGGGCTATCTGCTGGTATTTCCTGCTCTTCTCTTATCCGGGCTGATGTTGGGAGCCTTGGGTTTGTTACTCTCATCTGCCATAAAACAGCTGGAAAACTTTGCCGGGGTTATGAATTTTGTGATTTTCCCAATGTTTTTCGCCTCCTCAGCCCTCTATCCACTCTGGAGAATCAAAGACTCCAGTCTGGTTCTCTATGAGATCTGTCGTTTCAATCCCTTTACCCATGCTGTCGAACTGATCAGATTCTCACTCTATGGTCAGATAGGTTGGCTTTCATTTATTGCTGTTGTCGGTTCCCTGTTACTTTTTCTTGCAGGAGCGCTCTACGGTTATGATCCAGCAAGAGGTTTGATGAGTAGAAAACAGGGAGGAGGTTAAATGCGGATTCTTATAGGCATCAGACAGCTACCTACGATGGTTATTGTTACAGCTTCATTGAATTCGCTTTCTGGTCAGTTTGCGTCACTTCTGGATATCTAGTGCCAGGCGACAACTGTATGGAATCACTCTACAGCTCTTCGGAAGCCTACGCAGTTCACACGTTATTAGTAGGTCCGTATCACAAACTGTATATTGAGGAATCAGGCACAAAGCAGGGTATACCCGTTGTGTTTCTGCACGGCGGACCTGGCTCAGGTTGTAATTCTGCACACAGAAGGTTTTTTGATCCTGATGCCTATCGGGTGATTCTCTTCGATCAACGCGGGGCTGGAAAGTCAGAGCCACTTGGTGAGACAGCTAACAATACCACGCAGGATCTTGTTGCCGATCTTGAAACCATTCGAGAGCACCTTGGCATCAATCGATGGTTGCTGTTTGCCGGGTCCTGGGGTGCTACCTTGAGCCTGGCGTATGCCCAGAAACACCATAATCGTATCTTGGGTATGATACTCCGTGGTGTTTTTCTCGCCAGAAGGAGTGACCTGGAGTGGTTTTTTTTCGAACTCCAACAGCTTCTGCCGCAGGCTTGGAAAGAGTTTAGCAATGATGTCTATCCCTGCCGATCCGCATCCGACCTGATCAACTGGTTTCATACGGCAGTTCATGAGGGCAACAAGGAAATCGCATTGTCGGCGGCAAACAAATGGGCCGAGTGGGGGGCTAAAGTGGCGTATTGGCACCTTGCGGAGAAAAGCCACCAATCAAGCGAAGCGGCCAAGCTAAACAGCCAACAGAGTCAGCGCCTGCTGGCAAAAGTCAAAATAGAGACCCACTACGCAAAACATCATTACTTTCTGACAGATGACGAGCTTCTACAGCGTGTCTCGGAGTTGCCGCCAATGCCGGTGTCAATCGTACACGGAGTATTGGATATCACTTGTAGACTCAATGCAGCCTGGCAACTTCATCAGGCGATTCCTGGTTCGAAACTGATCACTCTGCCGCAGACTGGACATTTGATTGATGATCCTGAGATGGCGACTGCACTGGTTCATGAGTCGAATGGGATGCGTGAGACGTTGTCAAGATTACTATGACGCTCTTCAACCAGAAGGCCCTAAGTGGTCTTCCATTGTGTCAGATACAACAGCCGAAAACTCTTAATAAATCGTGATTTCTGGTGTTAGGCTTTACTGGTTGTCGGCCACTTGTGTGCCGTGAGCTTTTTTGAGTTGCGCATATTGCGAAATACCAGTGGTGCTGTATCACGCTTGGGTTCCATGTTGGCCTGGTTGACCAGCTTAACCATCTGCTCATGATGAGGGGATTTGCTGCATACCGGATCAGCATTGGTAGCGTCCCCTGTCAACAGATAGGCCTGACAACGACAACCACCAAAATCCTTCTCCTTCTCCGAGCAATCCCGGCAGGGTTCCTTCATCCAGCCAAATCCTCTGAATTTATTGAAATCATTTGAATCATTCCAAATCCATTCAATACTGTGATCCCGCACATTTGGAAACGTCAGACCGGGAAGCTCACTGGCGGCATGGCAGGGGAGTGCAGTACCGTCTGGTGCAATCGTAAGAAACACAGCCCCCCAGCCATTCATACAGGCCTTCGGGCGTGCCTCGTGATAGTCCGGTACAACATAGAAAATCCGCATCTTACCTTTGTATTTCTCCTGATATCGATGTGCCACAGCTTCGGCCGCTTCCACTTGAGCCTGGCTTGGAATCAGTTGTTCACGATTATGCAGAGCCCAGCCGTAGTATTGGGTGGTTGCCAATTCAACATAGTCGGCTTCAAGCGCATGGGACATCTCGAGGATCTGCTCTACCTGATCTTCATTGTGCCGATGCAGTACGAAACAGAGGACCATCGGATAGTCGTATTTTTTCACCAATCGGGCCATTTCAAGCTTGTGCTCAAATGAGTTGTTGCCGGCAATATAGTTGTTCAGCTCTTCACTGCTGGCCTGGAAACTGACCTGAATATGATCGAGGCCGGCTTGTTTGAATGCTCTGATACGAGCTTCATCCATACCTACGCCGGAAGTCAGCAGATTGGTATAGTAGCCAAGCTTATGGGCTTCGGCGATCAGGATCTCCAGGTCCTTGCGTACCAATGCTTCACCGCCTGAAAACCCGAGCTGAACTGCACCTAATGCACGGGCCTCCTTGAACACCCGGATCCACTCTTCTGTGGACAGCTCATCGGTGTAGCGTGCAATGTCCATCGGGTTGGAGCAGTAGGGACATTGCAACGGACATTTGTAGGTCAGTTCCGCCAGCAGCCAGAGGGGTTTAGGCGGACTTGTGTCGGATCCATTGGTTGTCATAAGCGGTATCCAGAAAATGATAAACGTCGCTATCCAGGTCGGCATCAGGATAGGCTGATTTCAAATCCTTTATTATCAGGTCGACACTGTTAATGCCGTCACAGCGTTTCAATATTTCGCTGGCGGCGGGGTTCAATTTAACCATGCCTTCAGGATAAAGAAGCACATGGCAACCCTGTGCCTCTTCCCACTGAAAACGAAAGGTGGCTGAGATCTGCGGTATATCAGCTGCTTTGAAATGGTTGCTCATCGATCAGCTTGCAATGTTGTGATAAGGCGGTTTGTTCTCGACATAGGCCATCCACATGCAATCGAGCATGGTCCAGAGTATATCGAGCTTGAACTGCAATACTTCCAACATTCTCTCCTGTTGTTCACGGGTCTTGTAGTAATTCAGAGTGATATCCAGCCCATACTTCACGTCTCGCCTTGCTTCGGTCAATCGTTTGCGAAAATAGTGGTATCCCCGTTCATCGATCCAGGGATAGTATTCCGGCCAATTATCGAGACGCTTCTGATGTATGGTTGGTGCAAACAACTCCGTCAACGAGGAGCTGGCGGCAATTTCCCAGGGTTGCTGACGGGCAAAATTGACATACGCATCTATGGCGAATTTGACGCCGGGTAACAGATGTTTGTGGCTCAATAGATCCTCTCTGGGAAGGCCCACGGCTTCACCTAGCAGTAACCAGGCTTCAATTCCCCCCTCGTCCCCCTGGGTTCCGTCATGATCGATTATGCGTTGAATCCAATGTCGACGGACATCTCGATCCGGACAATTGGCCATGATCGCTGCATCCTTTACCGGAATGATTACCTGGTAGTAGAAGCGGTTGGCAACCCATCCCTGGATGGCCGGTTTATCGAGTTTGCCGCTGTTCATCAGCAGATGAAATTCATGATTGATGTGGTAGTACTTCTCTTTTTCTCTGAGTTTTTTTTCAAACTCCTGTTTTGACCAGGGGGCATTTTTATTCGGACTCATGATAGTTCTCTAAATTAAAGTTCAAGTTGCATGCCGTCCGCTGATACCTCGATACCCGCTTCTGTCAATGCGAGGCGCTCTGCTGAGTCATCCACCAGGATCGGATTGGTGTTGTTGATATGGATGAGTATCTTTCGCGGTTTTTTCAAGCTACTGAGAATTTCGATAATGCCGCCTTTACCGGACTGATCCAGGTGACCCATTTCACTGCCGAGCTTTTTGCTGATGCCGGCCTCCACCATTTCAGTGTCAGTCCAGAGTGTGCCGTCAACCAACACCACATCGGCTTGCTGCATATAGGGCAGTATGTGGGGTTCCATCGACCCTAGCCCCGGCGCGTAGAAGAGATTTTGTCCGCTTTCGGTGTTCTCTACCCGGACCCCGATGTTGTCGCCCGGGACAGTATTATGGCGATGAGGCGAGTAGGGTGGGGCTTCACTCTTCAGTGGCACAGCGGTGAAGATCAGGCCTTCGATCCCCGGAATGGTGAAACTCGACTGATCGGTTTCAACTTCATGCCAGTTGACGCCCCTGAAATGTCCCAGGATATTAAAAATCGGAAAACCTGTGGTTAGATCCTCGTGAACTGCCTGAGTGCAGTAGACGTCCCAGGGTTCAGTATGCTCTCTGAGCAGTAGCAATCCGGTTGTGTGATCGATTTGTGCATCAACCAGGAGGATGGCGCGGATAGCCGTATCCCGGATCGAGCGGCCGGGTTGCAGAGTGGGAAAGGATTCCAGCTGAGCCCTGATGTCCGGGGAGGCATTGAAGAGCACCCAATCCTCACCATTGGCGCTGATCGCTATGGAAGATTGTGTCCTGGAAGTTGCATTGATGCTGCCTGACCTGACTCCTTGGCAGTTTGAACAGTTGCAGTTCCATTGGGGAAAGCCACCACCAGCACCGGAACCAAGGATATGTATCAGCATATAATTTTATTGTTATATGGGTTACCACCTGCTGAGCAGGTGGTAACTTCAATTACCTGCTAGCGATTATTGATATAGAGATTGATCTCAAAACCAAAACGCAGATCTTCGTAAGAAGGGGTAGACCATTTCATAAACATCACTCCTCGGTTGTTGTTTCATTTGCGCTTGATGCGCCTTAAGAATGCCACTGTCTCCTGCTTCAATCGGACAGTATGCATAACTAGTTAGCAACAAACGTGCCTTTAAGTGAAAATTAAGCTCAGATGGACACATTTCCGCCGTTATACAGCTCTGACAACAACTATGGATCAAATCCATTGGGATTTTTTCCCGAGTACGAGGGTAAACCATGGGTAACTGGCACAGACTGTGTGCCACATAAGGTACAGTTGACGATACAGCGGGGGCTGCGCAGAATCTTCTTCGCATTTGCCTGGAACCGAGATAATGCATCTTTCCAATCGTGATGCTCTCGGCATACGGTGTCCCCCAAATATCCATTAAATAACCGTGTTATCAGCTCTCATGGCACACTTGGCGGCCATACCGGTGTTACCAGAAAAATCCGGATCTCGCAACCAGCCATGTTGTGAATCAGCTAACCGGTGGATCGGTGGTTGGGGGAGCCGCAGTTTCAGAGTTGGCGAACTCGCGCCATCCGGTATCAAAAAGCAGGTCATCCATCCTGAAACGCTGGTGATGCGCACCAATTATCAGTGTATAGCCATGATTGATGTAAGGTTTATGCAGTTGTGCGACGCGGGGACTGGTCAACTCGGGGATTAAGCTCGTTTCAGGACTCTCGACAAGGTGGCCACCGCAATACCCGCTTTGTGAGGTATCATAGGGCTCGAACTCAAAGCGGCACTGATCAGGATCAGTGCTGGGTGGATGGTTTGATGCAGGTCGCCTGTTCCGTTTGGTAGGGCCAGGAACATCTCAAGGCAAGAATTGCCAAAAATAACTGGCAAGTTGAGAAAGGTTGGTGGTTAGAGGCAGGCGGTTAGCATGACCGGAGAACTGGTGGATCTGTTTCCTGGCCGTGCGACGGCCGTCAGTGCTTCGATCAATACCATGAATCAGCGCTTTCCGCGGATGGATTTGGCAATATATTGCGGTAGATTGGAGTTTCTCGACAGCCAACATGCCAAACAGAGGGCCTAGCAGGTCTCTTCGGCAAACAGGCATGCAACCAGTTCCTGAGCTGACAATCAGCTGCCTGAAGGGTTGTTGATCGACTTGGGCAGCGCCGCAACCGACCTGATACCATCTGTGGACAAACAGGTATTGCTTGAGGAAGTAAGCGATCATCATCGGCTGGTTGAACAGACATTGGTCAATACCGGCATCGTACATACGCCACAGACGGCAATTGCAAAAAAGTCCCATTTGCAGGGGAGTGGGTAGATTTAATGGCCGAGGATTTCGCAACAACTGAAGAGTTCTACTGCATCACCGGAGAACAGCCGGTGGGTGCCGAACTGTTGCCGAGTACCGGCAATGGTAAGAAGAGCATGGATGGCAGCGAAAGACGTCTGGCAAGTCTGCTCCGACTGGATGCGAAAGCCAGCAACGCACCCTTGATTGGGGCAGGTTCCGGGCGATTTCTGATCCAGTGGATCTGTCTTCGATTGAAGTGCCCCTACGTGGAAATCGAGTCCCTTTCACTCTCTGATGAGAGTATCGCTTTCAAAGTGGCTGAGAGTGCCTCAGCCTTAGCATTAGCGAGCCTTGTTCTGGAAGGATCGAAATGAGCATCGAGGTTATCGCCTTTCCCTATCGGCAAGATAGCGCGGAGTTGTTCGACGCAATCGCTCATCTGCCCTGGGCGGCTTTCCTTGATAGCTGTCATCCTTACACCGACCAGGGGCGTTACGACATTCTCTCGGCGGACCCACAGACTGTATTGATCACACGTGGTGAACAGACTCGGATTGTGACGAGCGGAGATTCGATGCGCCTCTCGACCGAGGATCCCTTTCAGCTACTGAGCGAATCACTGGGGCCAATCCAGCAGAGTGTGGAGGGCCTGCCTTTTTGCGGTGGTGCGATTGGCTACTTTGGCTACGATCTGGGGCGTCGTCTGGAAAGAGTGCCGTCATTGGCTGAAGATATTGAAAAGCTTCCGGAAATGGCGGTTGGTATCTATGACTGGTCACTGGTTGTGGATCACCAGCAGCAGTGCAGCTGGCTGGTTGGACAGAATCCCACCAGACTGGAGAGGTTCCGTCGCTTGCTGCTGAGTGTCGGAGAGCGTGGCTCAAAACCGGCCGTTCATACTCCATACCGGGTACTGGGCGAGGTTTGCTCGAATATGAGCCGGGATGAATACCTGACGTCTCTGGCCAGAATCAAGAGATACATTCTGGATGGTGACTGCTATCAGGTAAACTTCGCCCAACGCTTTTCAGTTGCCGCCGAGGGAGACGCTTGGCAGGCATACAAAGGCCTAAGGCAGCTCAACGCCGCCCCCTTTGCGGCCTATTTGAATACCCCGGATTGCCAGATAATGAGTTCATCTCCAGAGCGATTTCTGGAACTTCGCAGTGGCTTGGTCGAGAGCAGACCGATCAAGGGAACAGCACCAAGGGGAGAGGATCCCATTGAGGACAAGAAACTGGCTGAGAGGTTGAAAAACAGCAGCAAGGATCAGGCTGAGAATCTGATGATCGTCGATCTGTTGCGCAACGACCTGGGCAAGGTCTGCGCCACCGGCAGTGTGAGCGTACCGGAGTTGTTCAAACTGGAGAGCTTCGCACGGGTACACCATCTAGTGAGTAAGGTGTGTGGTGAGTTGGCGAGCGGTGAAAATGCACTCACCTTGCTACGAGCCTGTTTTCCCGGTGGCTCGATCACCGGGGCACCAAAATTACGTGCCATGGAGATTATCGAAGAGCTCGAACCTCACAGGCGGGGTATCTACTGCGGCTCTATCGGCTATGTCAGCTTTGATGGGGATATGGATACTAATATTGCCATCAGGACCATGGTGCATGCCCAGGGTATCACCAGACTCGGGGCGGGCGGCGGGATCGTCGCTGACTCGGATGCCGAAGCAGAGTATCGGGAGACCTACCATAAAGCATCCGCTCTGCTTGATCTGCTACAGCGCATGGATCAAATGAATTCCGAATGTGGTTAGTCAATTCGACGCGGACCATCTGAAAAACTGGCTGACTCTTTTCGCCAACCACTGATCCCTGATTATTGTACCTGGTAGCGCCTCATTTGCAGACCCGGTTAGACCAGCTGAGCACACAGTTCAGTAAAACCTATGTTTTCAGGTGCGATCACGACTAAACCTGGCTTCGAGCCGCTCAGTATTTGATTCGGGATTTATGCAGAATCATGAGTGAATAGCCCCAGATACTGGACAGCTCATTTGCATTTAGTGTTTCGCTCGACAGTTCCTAACCACCGAAGTCATAACGAAGCGTCAATCCCGCATAGATATTCCTGTCAGGCGCCGGTTCGAAGTATCGACCACCGAAAGCATTGATGCGCACATTGCCATTGTATTGTTTATCAAACAGGTTATTCACACCGATGAATGGGGAGAGTTCCCAAGGGCCGAAAAAGCGGGTGTAACCGATTCTCAGGTCTGCCAGGGCATAGGCATCGTTGGTGACCGTGTTGGCATTGTTGGCATAGATCTCATCCACATAGAGGGCAGTCAATTGGCTGTAAATTCCATTCGGGTGGGTATAGGAGAAATCAGCACTGAACAGATTTTCCGGCACGCCGGGTATCACATTGCCACTGAAATCATTGCCGTTGTCATCGATGAATTTATCAAATTCAAAATCTGAATAGGTGTAGGCGAGGGTGGTGATCAGATAGTCGAACAACTCAAAGACAACTTGCGCCTCAAGCCCATTGCGACGGGATTCACCGGCATTTTCATAGTAGGTGATATCATCGATCTCGAACGGAACCAGTTCGTCTGTGACATCCATGGTGAAGAGTGCCAGATCATATCTGATCCTGTTATCCAATGCCCCTTTAACCCCGATTTCATAGCCAGTGGCAATCTGCGGTTCCAATTCTTGATTGAAACCGGCGCCATCAGGATCCCGTAACTCCACTGCCGTGGGAGACTCAAATGATCGGGATAGGTTGGCGTATAGGTTGACGTCCTGTCTAGGGGTATAACGAAATCCCAGCGTTGGGCTGAACTTGCTGAAGCTGCGGTCACCGGAATCATCGCCATTACTGAGGAAATCATCCTCCACTTCGAAATCGAGACGGTCATAACGGCCACCAAGCGTCAGTTCCAAGGCCTCATTGATACTGTATTCGTTTTGCAGATAGAGTCCGATATTGTCGACCTGCTCATCCTGATCCTGGATCTTGGTACCTAGATTCTCACCGGCAAGCAGGTAGCGTTTTCTGTCGTCTTCCTGTCTGTCCAGATCGATACCGATGGTGAATCGATTACCATGATTGTTAATCGGCGCCTTATGGGTGTACTGGACACCACCACCATAGGCAAACCGATCCAGTACGATACCGTGGCCTGTCGCTCCGATCGGCAGGCGATTGGCGAGGTCACGCCAGACATAGTAGTTGCGTACTCTGAGTTCCCCTTGCTCACCGAGTGGATTTTCGAAGACGAACCCCACCCTTGTCTGTTCCAGTTCCTCTCCTGAGTCGAGGGATTTGTTCCTTGTCCAGGCTGCGGTTGGATCATCCTCGACCAGCTGTTCAGTTAAACCACCCGGGTCATCCGCTTGTGGAGAATCTGTATAGTTGATTACTGTATTGAAGCGACCGCCTCCATCCAGATCAAAACCGAACTTGCTGTTCAACGCACTCTGCTCTGTCGTACTTTGATCCCGATAGCCGTCATAACTCATGTCGGACAGGTTGACCAGATAGTCAAAAGAATCACTCTGGCCGCCCAATTTAATCTGGTGTTTTTGAAAACCGTCAGCACCAAAGGTTGGACGAACGGAGATAAAGGGAGTTTCCGGGGGTTGTTCCGACTCAATCAAAATGGCCCCTCCGGATGCATTGCCATAGAGTGCTGAGACAGGTCCTCGGATAACCTGCATGTTGCCGATCGAACCGATATCGATACTGTCAACATTGGCCTGTCCGTCCGGTAGCGTTTCAGGGATACCGTCAACGATTACCTTAATGCCCCGAATGCCGAATGCGGAACGGGCACCGAAACCACGGATTGAAACCCGAAGGTCTTGAGCAAAGTTGTAACGATTCTGCATGAAGATTCCGGGAATCTGGGTCAACGACTCATCCAGGCCCAACTGCGGTTCTGCAAACTGAATGGTCTGTTGTTGCACAATACCCACAGCAGCAGGCACTGTCTCGAGAGGTTTCTCCACTCGGGTTGCCGTCACAGAGATATCATCGAGGGTTGTTGTCTGTGCTGCCTCCTCAGCCACTGAATAGGTGCTGAGTGATGCTATGGCACTTGCAACAACGAAGGAGAGGGTTTGACGGCTTAGCGGTAACATGATTCACTCCGGATCAGAATACGGCTTCGATAAAAATGCATTGATCAGCGACTCTGTTGATGCGTAAAGATGAGTAAAGCACATTGATGTTTCGGGGCGATCTACATTAGCAGTCTATAGTTTGTTCAGATTGCATTAACCGGACAGAACATCTCAAAACGCACTTTCATGAGTATTGATCAGAGTAAAGATAAGCAAAAACTAATCCAGTATGCACAATGTCGCCATGGGATTTTTTCCCGAAGTGGTCTAGGGCCTGTTAACACCAATCCAATGCGCCCTGTTGTCGAGTATAGGAATAAACCCAGATGACACTGACCGGTCGTTTACTGATCCTGGTACTTGCAATTGTCACCACGATGTTGATCAGTGGTGCCTATCTGGCTTTGGGTGCTGCCAGGGAAAATATCAACTACGAAGTCGAGTCGAGCGCCCGGATCACCATGCAGTTACTGACAGCAGCTCTGATCAGTGGCCATACTGAAGACCAGGTGGAGGCACAGCAGATTCTCATCACCCATCTGCAGAGCCTGGATGATACCCGCCATCTGCAGATTGCTGTGATTCGTGGGGATGGCCGGATTATCTATCCAATCAGCGAACAGGAAACCGCAACTTCCAAAGTGGTTCCCCAGTGGTTCTATGAACTGGTCAAACCGGCGCCGGCGGAATATCGTAAACGCATCGCCAGCCCGCTGTTCGGCAGCAGTGAGATTGTGATACTGGCTGATCCGATCGATGAGATCAAAGAGGTCTGGCAGGAAGCAAAATCGGTCTTTACCTTGATCATCACCTTTACGGTGATCTGTCTGTTCCTGATGGCCTTTACCATTCGCCGCGCCTTACGGCCTGTAAACAAGATCAGCAAGGGATTAGGGGTGATTCAATCCGGTGACTACGCCGCGCGTCTTCCCCATTTCAATCTTCCTGAGCTCAATCGTTTATCACAGCAGTTCAACCATATGGCTCAGGTTCTGGAGGCCCAACAGCAGGAGAATCGGCAACTCAACCGGCGTCTGATCTCTGTCCAGGAGTCGGAACGTCGTCATCTCTCAAGAGAGCTGCATGACGAGCTGGGACAGTCGATCAGTGCGATCAAGGCGATGGCAGTCAACCTCCGGCAGCATCCGGATAATATGCAGGATGGCACCAATGCGATCATCGGTGTCTGCAATACCATGTACAGCGTGGTGCGGGACATGATGAATCGTCTGCGCCCGGTCGCCCTGGAGGAGCTGGGTGTCGAGACTGCGATCGAGCGACTGGTGGATGGCTGGAATGACCATCAGGAAGAGAGTTTTTGCGGCCTGATGATCAGCGGTAATTTCGGCAGCGTGGATGATGATACTGCCATGACCCTCTATCGTATCGTTCAGGAGGCATTGACCAACGTATCCAAACACGCTTCTGCAGAGAAGGTGGAGATAACCATCAAGCGTGAATCAAATGGTATGATAGAGGTCAATATCAGGGATAACGGCAAAGGATTCGATCAAAACAGATCCCATAAAGGCATGGGGCTGCTGGGTATGCGGGAGAGGGTCGAGGCATTGAATGGGAAAATATCCCTTGTCAGTAATCAACCACAGGGTGTAACAATTGATATTACGATTCCTTCCCAAGATGATGCTGGCTGATCTCTAATGAGTAATATTCAGGTACTGCTGGTTGATGATCACGCGGTGGTACGGGCTGGTTACCGGACACTGCTTGATGGAACGCCCGATATTGAAGTCATCGCGGAGGCGGAACGGGGTGAAGAGGCGTGCCAGCGCTATGCGGAGCTTCAGCCCGACCTGGTGGTGATGGATCTCTCCCTGCCCGGTATCGGGGGATTGGAGGCAATCCGCCGGATTATCGCTCGGGATCACCAGGCATCTATTCTGGTGTTCAGTATGCACGATGATACGGCCTTCGTTGAAAAGGCCCTCTCGGCCGGCGCCCGAGGCTATATCACCAAGAACAGCGCAGCGGAAATCATGGTGGATGCAATTCGCACCATCGCTTCCGGTCAGGCCTATATCGATCACGAACTCGCACAGAATCTGGCTCTGCACAAGGCAGCCGGCGGCCGGGAGATATTTGCCTGCCTGACAACCCGGGAATTCCAGATCTTTAACCTGCTTGCTCATGGTATGACCCCGGCTGAAACCGCCAGTGAGTTATCATTGAGCTATAAGACGGTGGCAAACTACACCACCCAGATCAAATCCAAACTCAATGTGAAAAGCACCACTGAACTGGTCCATCTGGCGATCAGACACGGCGTGATCGATCCGATCAGCGAATAGTCATCTCCAAACACCCTATTTTTGTTCAATTGTCACAGGTGACACTGTGCAAAATTGTTCTATTTTGATACGGGAAAATTTCCCGGATTGGCAAGTAAAAGTTCCCCTTCAAAATGGATGTAAGTGCCGTTATAAATTCAGTTATGTAACAGAAAAACAAATGATTTCTCTGAGAAATAACGGAAAGCGACTATGCCAGACATTTTTCCCGGCCGACTTAAATCCAACCGAATCCTGCTTGGCATTGCCCTGATTCCTCCAGGGATCGGCTTAAGCTCTGCAGCTGAGACATTGGCACCCATAGAGGTTATCAGTACCACACCGCTGCATGGCGTGAGTATCGAAAGAACTCGTCTACCCATGCATACCGAAGTGGCGACTGATGAGGATTTGGACAACCAACAGAGTCTTGACCTGTCCGAGTTTCTCAATCAACGTTTTGGCAGTGTCTTTCTCAATGAAGCGCAAAACAATCCTCTTCAACCGGATGTCCTCTATCGTGGCTTTGTCGCCTCGCCTCTGATTGGTTTGCCCCAGGGAATGTCAGTCTACATGGATGGCGTCAGAATCAATGAACCTTTTGGTGATACGGTCAACTGGTCAGTGATTCCGGAATCGGCAATTGCCGGCATCAATCTCATGTCTGGCTCCAATCCTCTGTTTGGTCTCAACACACTGGGCGGTGCACTCTCGGTTCAAACCAAAAACGGCTTTACTCATCCTGGTGGTGAGATTGAAATATCCGCAGGCTCATTCGAACGAGTGACAGCCCAAGCCAGTATCGGCGGCAGCGCGGATGATCTGGCCTACTTCATCACCGGTAACTATTTCGAAGAGGATGGCTGGCGCGACTATTCACCTTCAGAATCTAAACAGTTGTTTGGTAATCTGGCCTGGAAAGGGGATTTCAGCTCACTGGATGTGAGTCTGAGTGTCAGTGACAGCGATTTGATCGGAAATGGTGCGCTCCCGGAAGAGCTGCTGGAAGAGGATCGGGAGGCGATATTTACCCGACCCGATCAGACCGAGCAGGAGGCGCAGCTGGTTCGTTTTGGGGGAGAACACTATTTTAGCGACGATATTGTTCTTGAGGGCACACTCTTTTATCGCAACAGCGAAGTGAAAACCCTGAATGGTGACGACTCCGACTTCGAAGAGTGTGAAGACGAAGAGAACGAAGGTTTTATCTGTGAGGAGGATGATGAAGAGGAAGAGGTCGTAACCGATCAGAATGGCAACCCGGTTGTAGAAGATGATGATGTAGAAGGCGGTACGATCAATCGTTCAAAGAGTGATCAGGATACTCTGGGTCTTAGCCTGCAAACCGCGTTTCTTCAGCCACTGGCCGGTAGAGACAATCAGTTGATCGTTGGTTTTGCCACCGATCGCAGTGAAGTCGATTTTTCATCGAGTACTGAACTGGGTGCATTGGATGAGACCCGACGGGCAATCGGTAGCGGTATTATGGTCGAAGAGAGCTTTACCGAAGTTGAAACCGAGACCAAGAACCTCTCTTTCTATCTCACAGACACCTGGTCGGTGACTCAGCAGCTCGCCCTGACCCTGTCCGGTCGTTGGAATAAGACTGAGATTGAGTTACGCGATCAACTGGGTACAGCCTTGAATGGTGATCACAGTTTTACCCGTTTCAATCCGGCAGCCGGCGTGGCCTATGATGTGAACGAGCAGATCAATGTCTATACCGGTTACAGTGAATCGAATCGCGCCCCCACCGCTATGGAACTGACCTGTGCCGATCCCGATGACCCCTGTCGCTTGCCAAACGCCTTTCTCTCAGATCCTCCATTGGAGCAAGTTGTTGCCAAGAGTTGGGAAGCCGGCATCCGTGGCTCGCAACCCGGCTTCGACTGGCATTTGGGACTTTTCCATACCATCAATGAAGATGACATTATTTTCATCAGTGCCGGTGCACTGACCAATGAGGGTTATTTCGACAATGTGGGCGATACCCGCAGGCAGGGCATTGAGATGAGTTTCAGCGGAAATGCTCTCGACGACCGACTCGATTGGTTTCTCAGCTATACCCACTTGAAGGCCACTTTTGAAGATGATCTGACCGTGGCCAGTCCGAACAATCCATTTGCGGTTGATGGAGAGATCAACGTGAGTTCTGGCGACAGAATTCCGGGGCTGCCTGAAAACCTCTTGAAAGCCGGTGTCACCTATCGCTTTACCAATAAGCTGGCAATTGGCTTGGATCTGCACTACAGCTCCAGCGTCGTGCTACGCGGTGACGAAGCCAATCAGGATGATGAGATCGATGGTTATACCCTGGTGCATCTGCGTGGTGAATATCGGGCAACTGACCGATTCAAGCTGTTTGCCAAAGTGGATAACCTGTTTGATGAAGAGTACGAAACCTTCGGCCTCTATGGTGAAGCGGATGAAGTGCTTGGTGATGACTATGAAGAGAGCCGTTTTCTCTCTCCGGGATCTCCCAGGGCAATCTGGGCCGGCATTCGATATGAGTTCCTGTGAGGGAATCTCAATCACAGCTTTGTGATGCTGCCGCATAGTCAACTGATAGCCAACAATAGATAGAGACAGGAGTGAATTGAATTAAATAGGTGGTCTAAAGATCGTGTAACCCAGGTCTGATCTGCCTCTCTGGATCAGGCCTGGTGCAAATCAGTATCCTCGTTAAGGGACGGTAGATTGGATTGGGTCGATCGGATTGTAAGACCGGTTTCAGGCAACACCTAAATCTAATCCCGGCCCTCTTTTTTTGCCTCTTTTATCTCCCTTCAAACCACATCAGACTGTGCCGGAGTTTTCAAGAATTCGTGGCCTAAGTCTCTATTAATCAAAAGCTTGTTAAATACAAGACCGATCTTTCACTGTTTCTGATCATCCGTTTGTCAATTTTAAACCTGACTGGTTTCATACTGTGCCCTGAGATCATATACAATAGAACATAAGGGATCCCAAACGAACATCGCCATTTAAAACTAAAGGACTGTGTAGAGTAGAATGATCAATAGAATCATGCTGGTTGATGGTTCCACCGCTTCGCGGGAGGTGCTCATTCGGCGCCTTCAGGTCGCTATGCCTGAAATCCATATAGCAAGTTGCGCTACGGCAAACGAGGCTCTGGCCCGCATCGCAGAAGAGCGCTTTTCACTGATTACGACAGCTTTGCTGCTACCTGATATGGACGGCCTCGATCTATGCCGGAAAATTCGCAGCAGTAAGCGTTATCGTTATACCCCTGTGATCGTGGTTTCCTCGGATGCAGATCAGCGTCTGCTGCATGAAGGCTACAATGCCGGTGTTACCGACTATTTTGATAAAGCCCGCGGTTTTATGGCATTTGGTCAATTTATAAAATCGCTTCTGGCACGCAATGCGGAGCTCTATGGTCGGATACTCTATCTGGAAGACAGTAAAACAGCCATCGCCTCGACGCGACAAATGCTTGAACAGCATGGTATGGAAGTGGTTCATGCCAGCTCAGTGGAACAGGCGTTGACCCTACTGGAAAAATCCCGTCAGACCGATGAAAAGAGTTTTGATCTTGTGATTACAGATTTTCACCTACAGGGTCAAATGACCGGTGGGGATCTACTCTACTCAATCCGTGTCCGGCAACACTACTCACAACAGGAACTGCCGGTGCTGGTGACCACCGGTAACGAGGATAGCAAAACCCAGGTTGCGGTGTTCCATGCGGGCGCCAACGACTTTGTCAACAAACCCCTGGTGGAAGAGGTGGTGATGGCCCGGGTACGCGCCCTGTTACTGGTGAAATTCCAGTATGACACCTTGCGTCGACAAGCGGCAAATCTGGAACAAATGGCCAATACAGATGCGCTGACTCAGACCCATAACCGACTCTATCTGGTCGAATCGGGGGAAACATTCCTCAACCAGCAAAACGACGGATGGGTGATCATCATAGATCTTGATCATTTCAAGAGGATCAACGATACGCAAGGTCATCTGGTTGGCGATCAGGTTCTGATCGCGATGGGAAGATTGTTGAATCAACTGTTTCAGGATGGTCTGCCAGTACGCTTTGGCGGGGAGGAATTTGTCGTCCTGGCCCATGGGGATTCGATGCCTGATCGTTGTGAAGCGATGCGCAAAGCAGTTGAGGCACTCAAACCGGGTGGTGTAGAGGTGACGGTAAGTATCGGTCTCGTCGCCGTTGAGGATCACGCTGGAAAAGATTTGAACAGCTTGCTCGGTCTGGCGGACAAAGCACTCTACGCAGCGAAAGAGGCTGGCAGAAACCGTCTCTTTATCTACGGCACGGAAGGTAATGCCATATCTTACTCGACCTTTGACTCAACTTAATCGAAGCGCCTCAACTGACCCGTATGTGCAACAACTATTTGCTTTGAAATGGAGCACTAACAGCGTCAGATTTGATACATGTACCCCCCTTTTGCGTCACGTAAAGTGACAGTTAAGTTATTGCTGGACTTAATGAAATTGGGACACTATCCTAAGCGCGTGGTAGTCAGCAATCAGTCTTGTGCTGCCAGTTTCCTCGCTGAATACCACTCTGCATTGAGGTGTGTCCGGAGCCGTTCTGTTTCCTGACAAAAACTCAATCTCCACACGCTCAAATTAATATCTGGAGCCACTGATGTCGGAATCACCGAAAATCGTTGTTGTTGGCGGCGGCGCTGCCGGTCTCGAACTCGCAACTCATCTTGGCAGACGTTTAGGCAAGCATGACAAGGCGCAGGTAACTCTGATCGATGCGACCCGTACTCACGTATGGAAGCCGTTACTCCATCAAGTGGCTGCCGGTACCTTTGATCCAGCGCAACATGCACTTGGTTATCTGTCACATGCCCGCTGGAATCACTATCGATTCCGGCTTGGTGTGATGCAGGATCTGGATCGGGTGAAACGTGAGATTATTCTGGCGCCGCTGCACAATGAGAAGGGTGAAGAGCTGATTCCCCGCCGTACTTTCTCCTATGACTACCTGGTTTTCGCGATCGGTAGTGTGAGTAACGATTTTGGCATTCCCGGTGTTCAGGAGCACTGCTTGATGCTTGATACAAAATCCCAGGCAAGCAATTTTCAGCAGCAGTTACTGGAAGCACTGATCAAAGCCAATACCCAAAAAGAAGCGTTGAAGGATGGCCAGTTGGATGTGGCCATTGTGGGCGCCGGAGCCACCGGTGTTGAACTGGCCGCTCAACTCCACCAGGTAACCCGGCAGATCGCCCAATACGGATTCGAGACCATTGAGCCGGATCGCCATATCCATCTGCATATCCTGGATGCCGGGCCAAGAATACTGCCAGCGTTACCGGAGAAGCTCTCAAGTCAGGTACAGAAAGAGCTGGAGAGTCTGGGTATTCAGGTGCATGTCTCGCAAATGGTCACCAAAGTCACCGCGGATGCGGTTCACACCGAATCCGGTTTGGTGATACCCGCCGCGATCAAGGTATGGGCTGCCGGTATCAAAGGCCCGGATTTTCTTGCTCAGCTCGATCTCAGCGTAAACCGTATCAATCAACTTAAGGTTCACGCTGACCTGACCCTGGAGGATGATGAGCGAATCTATGCGATCGGAGATTGCGCTGCCTGCGTGATGAATGAACAGGGTGATCTGGTTCCACCCAGGGCTCAGGCAGCTCATCAGCAGGCCTCATTTGTTGCTAAAGCGCTGGTGAAGAGGATAAAGGGCCAGAGCTTTGACAAGCACTACATCTACCGTGACTACGGCTCACTGGTAACACTGGGTCGATACAGCACCGTCGGCAGTCTGATGGGTGCCATTACCGGTAGTGTACGGGTCAGTGGCTGGATCGCCAGGTGGGTCTATCTGTCTTTGTACAAAATGCATCAGTTGACCCTGTTCGGTTGGTGGAGAACCGGTTTAACCACACTGGCCAGAATGCTTCGTCGAAGTATCGATCCTGCAATAAAACTGCATTAAAAACGAAAAAAACATGACAAGTTGTCAATTATGCGCCAGTTGAGTGTCTAACTGAGGAGATCAACAGCAATTAGTAGCGTAAAAACCGTAGAGACGTGGGTGAGATTCTTGAAATATTCCCCATTTTTGGCGGTTTTTAATGGTAAATCGAACCCGGCTCACCATTTGAGTACTAACTCTCTGGAATGTTGTGATAAATTATTCGTGCAACTGAATGGAGGGGCCCTCACAATGCAGACCGTCATGCCCATTCTGGCGCTGGACCAAGCCGGCAATCCAAGTCGCTGGCTTAACCAGGAAAAGGCAATACACCTGATTGCAACCGATCGGGTATTGGCTCCTTTGGGCCAGCAAACCCGGGTCGTTCGAGGTGGCATCAACGCATTGACCGGTCTGCAATCCTGCATCGAGGTCTCGTCCATTCTGCTTACCCGTTCGAAGGTACAGCCCCATCTCTGGTCGGAATCCTACCAACCGCCTTTGACCAATCGGGCGCTGTTTGCCCGGGATGGTCATCTCTGCCTCTACTGTGGAAAACAGTTTCCGAACAGTGAACTGACAAGAGATCATGTGATACCGAAAAGCCGGGGTGGCACCGATGTCTGGTCCAATGTGGTCAGCTGCTGCTATCGCTGTAATCACCTGAAAGGGGCCAGAACACCGGGCGAGTGGGGGGTTGAACTGCTGGCAATACCCTACGCTCCCTGCTATGCAGAACATCTCATGTTACGCGGAAAGAACATTCTGGCCGATCAGGCCGAATTCCTGCTGGCTAGAGTTCGCCGGGCGTCATAAAACTTATTTACGCCAATCCATTCAGATTGCCCCTGTTTCAGCTGTGAATGGGCGCATTGGATGGCGATTACCGGTAGTCTCACTCCTGAATTTTTTTCAAAGACAAGGCGTTGATGCAGTAGCGTAATCCGGTTGGTGGAGGCCCATCGGGAAACACATGGCCCAAATGCGCGTCACAGGTATTGCAGAGTGTCTCGACCCGCTGCATGCCGTGGGAGTTATCCGCATGATAGGCAATGGCATTAGTCTCTGCCGGTTGTGTGAAAGAGGGCCAGCCTGTACCGGAATCGAATTTCTGTTGTGCATCAAACAACAGAGTGCCACAACAGGCGCAGGCGTAACGACCGGGTTCAAACAGGCCGCACATCTCTGAACTGAAGGGTCTCTCCGTTCCTTTCTGACGGGTAACATGAAAGGTCTCAGGCGAGAGCAATTCCCGCCATTCTGCGTCGCTTTTGACAACCTTGCGGTCTGCTGCCGGGTTGCCCTGATTGGCGAATTCAAGAACTCTTTGCCAGGTTATCATTTTTTCTTCATAACTCCGGAGTGTTTCAGAAACTTAACCAACAATGAAGTCTCGTTGTAGTCGTGGGTGTTGAGTTTCATGTGGTTTATTATATACCTACTGCAACCACTTAAAATATATGCAAAAATTATTGTTATGGTTGTATCATCTATTGCGGATACTGTTGATTGATCAGATTCACTGCCATGCTTGGCACTATTCGAATAAGTATATTCAAGAATTTAGTTTTACCAATGTGGATTTCGTGCTTGTTCTGAACGAATTGTTTGATGACCAGATTTGCAAACCGGTCTGCATCCATATTCGTTTCATTGACTCTGTGCTGGGTCATCGGTGTCTCTACAATCTCAGGGATTATCTAATGCACTTCAATACCCAGATAGCGATATTGGGCTCTTAACGATTGTACGAAACTGTGAATGCCAGTCTTCGATACGGATTAGACGGGTACATTGTGTTTAGCTACAAATCCCAGCGCTGAACCCATGAATATCACTGCAGGATTTCTGTTTGCGTAAAGCAGGGGAGAGAGACGATGTGTGATCAGAATTTGCACGGTACGATTTGTATTGAGTTCCTTGGCGATCTTCCGGTCAGACAAGTAGAGATCCGTCAGATCCAACAGACGCTGAAATTAACTGATTCCGGACATCGACACCTGAGAAATGATACCGGACTGTTCAAATCGAAGCTTCTATTTTGCTGAATCCAGTTTATTTTTACAGTGACCACAAATAACAACTTGGCATTGATTCCTTAAAAACTACTTTGCCAGTGTTAAGCCGATTCCCACAGCACCCCGGTAGCAAAAATGGTTCGACAGGTATTGTTTTCCATTGCGCACTAAGACTTTCAGATGCTAGGGATTCAAGGAAATTATCTGTTTGTCTGGCGTCCAGATTTGCGATGACCCTATCGTGAATTTCACGACTATGTTTAGTGTTTGTAATTTCTGTCATTTATGAGCCTAGTCTGACGTATTGCTCTATTGTGTGGTTCATGTAAAAGAAGAATAAGTCGCACAAACCCACGGTAACTTGTTGTTTATCAGCAATATATGTGCATTATCACTGTTATTTCGTCATCACTGAACATGCGAGTCTTTTGAGTACTTTTTATCGGAGTTTACCTGCATTACGATTCATATCAGTTGTCGTAACAATAAAACTATTTTGTTTTAAATTCGATTGACTTTCGTTTATACAAGTTTTTTCTTTTCTAGAAACAGTTAGAGTCCGCCACGGTAATAATGATGAATATCGAAATTGAAGAAGACATTTTCGAAAGTGATGATGAAATTGAACCTGGCGGAGAAACTACCGAGGAAGCGACCGATCTCGTAATATTGGATTTTAGACGCAGAATTGAGCGCCTTTTCGAACTCAAACAACTTCGAGAAATGTTAGATGAGCCAGATCTGGAGGATATACTTTAAATAGAACCCATAGGTACTGGCAAAGCACTCGATTCTTTCTATGCAATACGAACTTGGCAGTCCTACAATTACTTAGCCATTTTTTGTATTAAAATTCCATTTATAAATACAGCATTGTGCAAAAGCATGACTAAAAGGCTTGCGGTTCAAGACATTCGACAAGCAAGACTCAAATTTGACCGTCTTGCAGGCAACTTAACTTAGTGGACATTACTCTTCTTAAAACTTTTTTAGAGGTTTCCCGGAAACGTCATTTCGGTAAGGCTGCTGATACTTTGTTCATCACCCAATCAGCGGTAAGCGCCCGAATCAAGCTGCTGGAATCCAGTTTGGGCGTGGAGCTATTTATCCGACGACGAAATGACATTCAACTGACTCCCGCCGGTATGCGTCTGATCCGGCATGCCGAGACAATCGTGACAGGCTGGGAACGGGCTCGCAACGCAGTTGCCCTGCATGAGCAGGGGGGAGACTCCATTGCCGTAGGCAGCCCATTTGACCTATGGACCACCCTACTGCGCAACTGGGCTGCTATACTGCGCAAGAACTCGCCGAGTTTGGTGTTGCAGATAGAGTTGCAACCCTCGGATATACTCATCAATCGCTTGGTAAACGGCCTACTCGACCTGGCAATACTGTTCGATCCTCCACAAATCTCTGATCTGGCTATACGACAAGTGGCGGATATCTCACTGGTTCTGATCTCGTCCCGCAGGGGATGCACTGTTGAGCAAGCCGTGGAGCAGGATTACTACATGGTGGACTGGGGCAATGTCTTTGCCCTGCAACACACTGAGCACTTCCCCGATATACCACCACCGGCTGCAAGACTGGCTTCTGGCACTTTGGCTCTCTACCTGATGCTTGATGCAGGTGGTTCTGCTTACCTAGCACACCAGATGGTGCAGGAGGAACTTGAGCGTGAAAGGCTGTTTCTGGTTGAAAAGGCTCCAGTCATCGAACGTACAGCTTTTGCGGTCTACCGTCCTGGTGATGAGCAAAAGGATTATATGCAAAACGCATTGGATGTTTTAAAGCAACTGGCATCGGATTTCACACATTGATACGCTAATTCTTGACTTTACCCTGAATCTTGCAACAAGCTCTATCTCGCTGATCAGCTTATCGGTGTGTAACTTTTGAACCAACCCGTTATGCTCAGACGTTCATCGTGTGCCGGCATGACAGCGTGGAGCATTCGGCTGCTAAGAAAACACACCATACGCCCACCGATCGGCATTATCTCCTCATATTGCTGTTTATCTGAAGGATTAGTGAACAGTCTTAGTTGACCACCATCAGAGCTGCTCCAACTGGTGTTAAGGTAGAGGACGCAGGTTACCAACCGCCGTCCATCATTCTTGATCTGATCCAGGTGTTCGCGATAGTAGGTACCGGGTGGGTATATAGCCAGATGGGCTTCAAACTCAAAAAGGCCAAGATACAAGGTCCGGTTGATTATCTGACGCAATCCTTCCAGAGCATCCAGGTACTGCAGCTGGGCAGTTGTGCATTGCGCCGGATTCAACCATTTTATCAGGTCAGAACGTATTCCACGCTTAACACTGAAACTTTTTCCTCTGCCCACTCCGGCCCGGTGAAATTGATTAGAACCGTATGCCTCTCTTGCTTCATCAGCAAGTTGTTTGATTAGCGTAGCCGGGAGAAAATCCTCAGTAACAGACCAGCCCTTGTCAGCAAGTGCAAGCGCTAAATGCCCATATTTGTCTAATGTATGTTCAGCCTGTAAGGCTATCTCTTCTGAAGACATGATGTGATAAACCGGCTCCTATTTGACTATGAGTCTGAGATGAGAATAACAGTTTGTCTAATCAGGAGTTTAATCGTTACGATCAGCAACTTTCATTTTACTTACGAGCTGTGTTCGATGTACAAGATCTACCCTTGCAGCCAACATCAGATTGGACTGCACCACGATGAGATTAAGATATGTATAAACTTCTTTTAACATCCTGTTTGATACTAATATGCATGCCTCTGATCGCTGACAAGGATGATGCGGGTGAAGAATATCGTAGTTGGTGTACTCGCAGTGCAGAGGTTGAAAAGATTGCCCTCACTGAACGCCCAGAATTCATTCAAGAGTGTATTGATACTTTGGTAGATGCTGATAAAAGGCAGGAAGATTCAGATAGATGACGCAATACCCAGAGACACAACATTTTAAACTGAATGATTGTCTTCCTTTGCTTAAAACCCAAGTGTCTTTATAAAGAATTTAACACAATATTTAGGTAACAAACCCCATGAAAAACCGATTTTCTACTGCTGTATTGGCAGCTCTTTTCTCTATCAGTGTGCATGCTGAAATCGATGAAGCTAAAATGGCGGATTTTGAGTCAACTTGTTATAAATATGCTAAAGAAGATGGCGTAGCACAGGAAGAGATGGAAACATATATCTCCCAGTGTGTGCAGGACCTTATTACAAGTGAATCTGAAATGAGTGGCGAGTCTGCTGAAGGGGATCCGAAAGAGTAAACGATCTCTAAAAAAATAACGCTAGATAGAATAACGCGGCTACGGCCGCGTTTTCTAATAGGCTTGTGTTTAAAGTATTTAATAGTAGGTGGTCAATCCAAGACTATGTCACAGTGGTATATATGCGATCAGGCAGGAGGCCGGCGTACATAGGCTAAATGATTGGTGCATCACTGTACGGTTCAGATACCGTTCCTTCCGGCGCCAACTCCTCAGTGAAGCTTTCAACACTCTCTTCCGCTGTTCGAATCCCCTGAACGCGGGCTACATGGAACAATGCGTCACCCTCATTAATTAATGGAAGGCTCGTGCGCCCAATAACAATACCACTGAAAGATGCATTGACTTCATACTCTTCATCACCAAATGGTGATGATATGACACCAAGCAATTGATCTCGTTTTACCCTTGAACCTAAAGGCACCAGGACACGAAATATCCCACTTTCTGGTGCTCTAACCCATGAAGTATGACTTACCACAATTGGCTCATACGGCTTAACTGCTTTTCGTTTGATCGCAGGCAGCATGCCCAGTGAACGCATTACATTGATTATGCCTTTCACGCCAGCACGTATAGAAACCTCATCAAAACGCAATGCTTCGCCTGCTTCATATAGCAGCATGGGTATACCGAATTCTGCCGCCGCTTCCCGCAGTGATCCATCACGAAGTTGAGAGTCAATAAGTAAAGGCACTCCGAAAGCGTGGGCCAATTGACTGGTTGATTCATCCTTCATATTCGCTCTGATTTGAGGCAGATTGTTTCTATGCAAAGCGCCTGTATGAAGATCGATTCCATGAGTGGCATTTGACACAATCTCCTGCATAAACAGATTTGCCAACCGGCTTGCAAGGGAACCACGCTCATGCCCGGGAAAGTTTCGATTGAGATCACGCCTGTCAGGCAGGTATCGTGAATGCTGTATTAGCCCGTAGATATTGACAATCGGGATGGCTATTAAAGTCCCACGCAGTCGAGATAGTGCTTTTTGGTTCATTAGCCGGCGAATGATCTCAACACCGTTTAGTTCATCTCCATGAATGGCAGCACTAACAAAGAGCCTTGGACCATCCTTTTTTCCACGCCACACTCGAATGGGCATTGTCACCTGTGTATGGGTATGCAGCTGAGCAATGGGTAGATCGAGATTTATTTGACTACCAAGGGGTATATCGACACCACCGATTGTTAACAGTGCCATACTTACCCCTTACCACGAGTCCTGGTTCTGTTAGGACGTGCATTCTTTTCAAGGAATTCAATTATCAGACCGGCAACATCTTTTCCCGTGGCCGATTCAATTCCCTCCAAACCTGGAGAAGAGTTGACCTCCATGACCAGTGGTCCACGCTCTGATCTAAGAATATCGACACCAGAGACATTGAGCCCCATGACCTTCGCAGCCTTTACTGCAGTAGCCCGCTCTTTTGGTGTAAGTTTTACAATTTCAGCCGTGCCGCCTCGGTGTAGGTTAGAACGAAATTCACCCTCAGGGGCCTGTCGCTTCATTGCCGCGACAACCTTACCGCCTATAACGAAACACCTGATGTCTGATCCTCCGGCTTCCTTGATGAATTCCTGAATCATAATATTAGCTTTCAGGCCCATGAACGCCTCTATAACACTCTCAGCTGCTTTCTTGGTTTCAGCAAGCACGACACCGATACCTTGTGTGCCTTCGAGCAGCTTGATCACCAATGGTGCACCACCCACCATTTTGATCAAGTCTTGAATATCATCGGGAGAGTTGGCATAACCTGTTATTGGCATCCCTACACCATCACGGGATAACAATTGAAGTGAACGTAATTTGTCGCGCGCACGAGTAATCGCAACTGACTCATTGGCTGGAAAGACACCCATCATTTCAAACTGACGAAGTACTGCTGTGCCATAAAATGTAACAGAAGCACCGATTCGTGGTATGACGGCATCATAACCCTCTAGAGCGTTACCATTGTAGTGAACCTCGGGTTTGGCTGACGTTGTGTTCATATAGCAACGTAACGTATTTATAATTTTAACTTCATGACCACGTTGCTCACCGGCCTCAACAAGACGGCGAGTGGAATAGAGTTTTGGATTTCTTGAAAGAATAGCGATTTTCATTTTTTATTGCCTCAATATTCGGCGAGCACTTTTTCGAGGTTTACCCAAGAGATACGAGGCACCGGGGTCCACTCTGAAATCGTCAGCGATTGCAGTGCGCCCCAATAACATGCGAAATTTCATGGTATCCCTGTTGGTTAAAGTGATCTCTATATCCATTTGGTGGGTACCTAACTTGACAGGGGTGCGAATCACATACCGGATTTCACGGTGACCACCAGAATCACAAACTTCTCTTTCATCAATAACCTTAGCACTACACCATTGCTCAAAATCGGTGTTCTTTTGTAATGGATGCATCCCAAACCGGACCATCTGAATCCCGTCTTCTTGATAGCTTTCGACGCTGAAAGCGTGAAGGGCAGATGTACGTGCACCCGTATCAATCTTAGCTTTGATAGCCTTGATACCAAGTTCCGGTAAGCTTAACCACTCACGCCAGCCAATGAGTTCTATATCTTTGCCCATGTTAGTTATGTGTGTCTTGAAGACCTTGTACTCAAAAAGACTTGTGCCTAATTCCTATCGATTTGAAATCTTGCTAATAGCTTCTTTCAATGCAGCGTAAACCATGGAGTGTTTTTCTGTCGGCAGAGCGAAATCGCCCCGAGAAAGTTCGAGTTGCACCCATGGCATCTCATCGCCATGATAGCGTGTAATATAGCCACCGGAGAAGGGTTGATTTATGCTTACATCGCCTGAAAAGTATAGCTGAAAAGAAGATTTCAGTATCTCCATCCATTCAACAGGACAAGTTTGGCCACCTGCATTGCCCAGACACACCTGAGGTCGCTCCACACCTGGGTCAGGGCCAACAGGAGGTCCATAAGCGCTCATGGTATGACAGTCAACGGCCAGTATCAGGTCGGAGCTTCTGGGGAGTTCGGTTAGCTGCCTGTGATAAGGCCTGTGATATCGCTCAAGCAGATGCAGGCGCATTTTTTCATCCAGGGGACTCCGCCAGATGGGTATATCCCAACAGGTATGGGTTTTAACTACCCCATCTTTGCGTAGATCGTTTTCCTGCCGGTTCATGTCGAGTACCGCTCGGGCAATATCTGTGGTGACGAAGGCGGCCACTTTGTCTTTTAACGGTGTATAGATATCGAACGCGAATTCATCTCCATCCTCGATGATCTGTTCCCTGGACAGCAGGCAATTTGATTGGAGTAATTCCGGCACCTGCAGCCCGGCATGGGGTATGGAGATCAGGATTGGTAGGTTCATGGTCCTTTGGCCGAGCCGTCTCGGCGGGGATCGGCAACACCAATGAATTCGCCATCTTCATGCAGTACAAGTTGTACACAGCCGAGATAGAATGAGTAGGGATCGCGTACACTGATATCAAATCCTCTGCTGCGTAACAAGCTAGGGATGTCGTCACGCATACGGGTTCCTTCCAATGACACCTTGCCCTCGATCGAGCAGTGCATACGCGGCGCCTCCACTGCGTCAAATGGGGATGCGCCTCTTTCTAGACGCAGGAGCACCTGAAGGATGGCGGAAACGATCCGTTCAGAGCCCGGTGAACCGATGGTAAGCCAGGGTTTGTTTCCACGGAATACCAGGCTTGGAGCCACTGAGGCCCAAGGTACAGCATTGGGGCGCAGGTAGTAGGGATGGCTGATGTCCTGGTACTCGAATGCACTCATGTAGTTGTTATAGAGAAAACCCAATTCGGGCGAGGCGGAAAAAGAACCATACACTCGCTCAATGGATTGGGTCAGACCGACTGCATTGCCCTGTGCGTCCATGACCGAGATATGACTGGTGTCACCATGGGTTTTGATTCTAGACTGGATGCGTTTTGCTACCCGCTTGGCATAATCCAGGTGTGTGATATCCTCGCCCAGCTCAAGCTCCTGGGCGAAGAGTGTAGGATCATCTGGCCTGTCAGACCGGTCCAGGTTGGCCTTGCGGATCACATGAGCCAGTAGCAGGGCTCCTTGAAGGGTTTCTGGATCCCGTTGGGATTGTGGAAACTGGTCCAGCAGATTCAGTGCCTCGATCAGGGTGCGTCCGGCCCCTGGCGGACCGAAGGTAAAAACCCGCTGGTTGCTGAAATGAGTTGCCAAGGGCCGCCTTTCCACCGGCCATGGGATCTGCGCCAGGTCATCGTCGCGGACAAATCCATCGTTGGTGACCATGTCGTCATGGATCTGGCGTGCGATCTCTCCCTGATAGAAGTCTTCTATCCCAACCTCCGCCAGACGCCGAAGCGTTCCAGCCAAAGCCGGTTGTCGAAAGACAGAGCCGATGGGATAAGTGGTTCTGCCATTCTTAAGGAATAGGTGGGCACCGGAATGTGCCCTTAGATGAACAAGTTCCCGTTTCGTCAGGTAGTGCTGCAAAGGCGAAATGCGGTAGCCCTCTTCGGCATATCGGATAGCCGGTTGCAGGATTTCCTCTAGTGATTTGGTGCCGTAATGCTGAAGGGCCCAGGCCAATACCGCCGGGGTGGAAGGTACGGTGGTAGCTTTGTGGCCCCGGAGCTGTTCAGCCCTTTCCAGTTCACCTGGAGGTGTCCGATGGGGCGCACGGGTACCACCATCGAGACAGAATTTGCGACCGCTTTCGGCAAGATGAATCAGCATCATGGTCTGCCCGCCCAAGCCGGACGCCGCGGGTTCAACCACACCGAGAGCAAAGGCGGCGGCCACTGCGGCATCCACCGCATTTCCTCCAGAGTTAAGCATCTCTGCGCCGGCTTCGGTGGCGAGATAGTGTTGGGTGGAGACCATTCCCTTGGCTGATACGCCAACCCTTTGTGGTTGCACCACTCGGTGATCGCTGGGTTCAAGCAGATCCATGTCGAGAGGTTTTCTCGTCTTACGGGTTGCGTTCACCATTTTCCACCGTTCAACAGGTACTCGGCCAGGAGAAGGGTCCGCTGCACGATGCTGATACGAGACACCGCTTCCTGTCCTGTGTAAAGCGCACGGGCCTCAGGCCCCATGCCGCAGATGACCGGGACCTTTGGTGGCACCAATCCAGCCACCGAGGGCCATAGGCTGGTTTCCGTATTCAGCGGGATTTCCCACCGCTTGGCCGTTTCCCGCAGACTTTTAAGCAAGTCATTGTTGATTCGTCGGCTCGGCATTGCCAGACGATCAGAGAGCAGTGCGAGCTCAGCTTGATGTTCAGCGAGAATGTTTCGAATTCGTTCCTCCAACTGCTCTGCCGCTCGGGTGTTGGGAAAGGAAGCCTGTAGGGTCGCATCAACTCGATGTGGCAGGAGACGGGGATAGGCATGAGTGTGCATATTAACAGTGGATACCGCAAGTCTGGCTTTGCGATCATTCAGCTGGGCGATGTCTTCCAGGGCGCTCAAGGCTCTCAACATCACTTCAGGATGCTTCGCTGCCTGTCCTAATTTACGTGGTTGGCCACGGAATACAGCCCGGTAGCGACGCTGACCGCGTCGACCGACAACCAGACTGTTGTTCGTGTTGGCAGGTCGCAGCACCAACACTGCTTTCGCCTCCCCGGCGGCTTTTTCGATAAACTCGGCGCTCTCCTCGCAATCTCGTCCCTCATCAGCGTAAATCATAACACCGAAAGGTATATCTTTGATCTTGCGGGCTCGATGTAGGGCTCTGAGCGCATATTCAAGTTGCACCAGTGCCCCCCGGGATGCGCCGATACCTTCCCCATAGAGCCATTCTGGATCAAGGTGGAAATGTTCTCCGCCCATGGCGGAGTTGAAGGGAACATCTATGTGACTGAGCAGTAGCGTACCGTTTTTAAGTCCCCTCGGACTTTCCCAAGCCCATACATGAGGGGGGTCACTGTAACGACTTACTAGATTCAGGCCCACCTCAATCATGACCTTGGATATCTCGTCGGCTGCGTGACGTATGCCTACTGGATCGTTACTGTGGCTGGAGATGTTCACCCATTGCTCGATGCGCTTCTCGAGTTGATCGCGGCGTTCAGTCAAATAGGCAAAAACCTTTTCGCTTTCTGTCTTGCGGGTGCGGACAAGCTCAGGAGGATTCGGGGTACCAAAGTAGCGCGCAGATGCCACCTCGACCAATCGATTCACCAGGGCGGAAAAATCGAGTCCCATCGCCTCTGCCGCAGCCACATAGGAGCCGTGTTCGCCCAGGCTGGGTAGACTATTGACTTCTAGAACATAAAGCTTGCCGTCGGAATCCATGCGCATATCCACACGCGCGCAGTCATAGCAGCCGAGAACGGTAAAGGCCTTGCGGGCAATTGCCTGGGCCTCAGCGGTGATTTCTTTATCTAGTGATGCGGGACAGGTGACACCGATTTCACGGCCGGATACGCGTCGTTTATCATCCTCGGTATAGATATTCGGTCCACCTTCACCAAAGAGCAGTTCGGCGGGATGAAAAGTCTCGAGTGTCGAACCATTTCCAAGCAGTCCGACGTTGATTTCTCGCCCCTCGATATACTGCTCCGTGAGCACGGGTTGTTCGAATTCTTTGAAAATGATGTCCGCGGCTTCCCGCAGCTCCTTCTCGTTTTTGACGATGCGGATGCCGAATGAAACCGCCTCATTTTTCGGTTTGACGATGAGGGGAAAATTAAGCTCCGGTAATTCAAAACCCGGCGCATCGAGTACTGTAAAGGCCGGGGTGGGGACGCCATTTTGTACAAACAGCATCTTTGCCACCACCTTGTCCAGGGCGAGAGAATGGGCAAGCGGGCCTGAACCAACATAGGGTACCCCCACCATCTCCAGGATGCTGGGAACATGGGTGTATCGCGCCTGGCCCTGAATGCCGTAACTCAAATTGAAGGCCATACCGGGGCGCTCACCAACCAGGGTGCGGGGCATGAACTCCTCAAGACTGTCAATCAGGTCCTTGTCACCCTCAAATGCCTTAACTTGATGACCGCCTTTTTTGAGCGAGGTGGTGATACGGCGAATAGCTGCCAAGCCGTATTTCTCTCGGTTCGGTTGACCAAAAAGATTGATTACTTTCTGTGATTCACGGTTATAAATAACGGCAACTTTCATTGAACGCCCCAAAACATTTACTCTGATAACAGAAGTGGCTTTTTTTAAGTGGCCTTCTGACCTTTACCTACATAATTAGACTCTACAAGCAGCATGTTAATACACGGCTATTCTCTGATCTATTGAAATATTGAATTGATGTGCAGAAGTGATGTTCGACTGTTATGGAGATATAGGTTTTTAGGCTACATGCCACTGAGGTTGACCATGGAAGCCGGAAACCCACGGTAGCCCGAAGGGCAATGTTGGACTCCCCAGTGTGTGCAACACCAGAGTTGACCCACTGATCATTCGGGTGCCTCCACCAGAACCTGCATAAAGCCTGAATGCCGTGTAGCGTGGCACTGATAGGTAGGTTCTCGTTTATGCAGAACGAGGATTTTCACAATTTTACAGGCCACACCTCAAGACTGATGCACAATGAGACTTTTCAGGTTTTGCGATCACTTTTGTCGACCTGCCGGCTGATGTTATCACCGAGGGATATCAGATGATGAATATGGCTCTCAAAGAGAGAGTTGAAGCAGGCATGTGACCGCAACTCAGCCAGCAGCTTTGGTGTTGGCAAGTTCCGATTCAGCGAAAGATTCTCTGGGACTTCTTCGCCCAAGCTCAGTAATCAGGTAAAAAAACGATATAGTCAATCAAGGCAGCAGTTCAGGTCGATTCCTTGAGGAAGAGAAATCAGTCGGGCTGCTGTTCTCCTGAAAACTGATCCCGCTTTGAGGGCAATGGCATCGGCCTCTGTTGCTGAAGCTTCGCAGATTGAGCTGCGCACATTCCGAGGGGTTACCCACCGCGGGGATCACCAGGGGTTGCTTGCTGAACTTGTTGTAGTCTGCAGGAGTATGCAGGTGGCAGGTAACCTCCTTGGCCTGAAGCGGACTGCAGAAAAGCACGCTGCACAGGCTGATACCTGTAAGCAGACGAGCCTGGTTACTCATCGTAAGGCGCGACCTCTTCTGCCTGCAGTTGATATCCGGCGGTGGCAAGGTCACTGTCGAAGGACTTGGCGCTGAGAACCCCGGTGACCCAGACAGTATCGAAAGCCTGGCGGATCTTTGCATCTCTCTTCGGGACTTTTACATAGACTGTCTGGTTGGCGGGCGGAGGCGGTACGTGAATGCAGGCGCCGTAGTAGGGTACCAGGAGAAATTCGCTCAGTTTCTTGCCATCGCCTTCAATAGGCACCACAAAGCCGGGTATTTTGACTCGTTTACCATCCAGACTCTCGACCACGGGCGCCACCTTCCAGGCCGCCTCGAGTTCATCCATGATTTTCTGTGCCCTGGGGTCATTATCATCAAGCTCACTGATATCCCCGAACTGATTCATGATTTTGTCTGGCCGGTAGTCCTCCGGGATCATCGCATCCCACTCCAGTTCCTGGGCTGTTTCCGCCTGTATGGGGCCCAGAGAGAGCAAAAATACAGTACCAATCAGTATGCCAAACCAGTTTTTCATCTGTCGACCTCAAGTCTCTTTTAACCCAGCGATCAGATGGTTAACAGCACATCAGATACGCATGCTCATACCGTCTGAGAGGGAGTAGCGATAGGCACGATAACCGGGTATTAGGCCAATAATCAAACTGGAAGTTCCAACCAGGCCCAGGATAATCCACTCCCGCATCGAGGGAATGCCGATTGGCAAGTGTAGGCCATAGCGACTTTCGATGACAGGCTGACCGAGCAACAGGCCGGAATAGAGCAGCAGTAAGCCAAGCGCGATGCCAATCAGGCTGAGCAACAGGCTCTCGCCGGTGACCAGCAGCAGGATATGTGCCGGGCGGGCCCCCACCGAGCGCAGTATCGCCATCTCCCGGCGTCGCTCATTGAGACCGGCAAGCATCACAGTGAGCATCCCAATCAGGCCTACAAACACCACCAGGACCGTGACGACCAGTAACGCATTCTCAGCCACTCCCATCATATCCCAGAGCTGCTGCAACGCCACCCCGGGGAGGATCGCCAGCAGAGGTTCCTTACGGTAGTCGTTGATCTCCCGTTGAACCCGGAAGGTGGCGATTTTGCTCTTCAGTCCGACCAGAAAGGCGGTGATCGCCTTCGGTGTCAGGTTCTTTTCCAGTGCCTCCTCAGCACTGATCTTCAAGCCGGCAACCTGCCTACCGCCAATCCAGTCTTTATGGATCGCCTCGATGCCTTCCAGGGGAACGTGGACGGTACGATCCACAGGTGTGCCGGTGGGTTCGAGTATGCCCACCACCTCGAACGGTTTGTCATCATGCATTGTGAAACTGGTCTTTCCCGCACCATGGGCGATGATGATCTTCTCACCGACCTGGTAACCGAGTTCACGGGCCACCTCCTGTCCCAATACGGCGTGGTAGACCTGCTCGAAAGGTTGGCCCTGATTGAAAGCCAGGCTGTTTTTGTTGCCATATTTGTAGTATCGGAAATAGTCCTGATTGGTACCCATCACACGATAACCTTTGTGCGAATCCCCCAGAGAGATAGGGATCGTCCACTTCACCAGATCGTGTTCGGCAAACTTTTTATAGCTCTTCCAGGAGATGTTGTTGGTGGCGTCACCGATGCGGAATATGGAGTAGAGCAACAGGTTGATCGAACCGCTGCGGGCGCCAACCACCAGATCCGTGCCGGATATGGTGTGTGCAAAACTGTTGCGTGATTCCACCCGTAACCGCTCGACAGCCAGCAGCAGTGAGACACTCAGGGCGATGCTGATCAGGATCAGCCCGGCCGTGTAACGGCGGTTGAACAGGCTTTTCAAGGCAAGTGAAAGGATCGCCATTACTGCCCCTCCTGATCGGCCTGGTTGATCTCATCCAGGGCGATATGGCGCTCGAACAGGGAGGCGAGCTGACGGTCATGGCTGACGAACAGCAGCGTCGATCCGGTATCGTCACACTCCTGGAACAGCAACCTTAGAAATGCCTGTCGCATATCACTGTCGAGGGCGGAGGTAGGCTCATCTGCAATGATGATCTCTGGGGCACCGATCAAGGCCCGGGCCGTGGCGACCCGTTGCTGTTGTCCAACACTGAGTTCAGTCACCGGGCGATGGATGAGACTCTCGTGGGCCATATCCAGGTGGGTCAGCAGCCGCATCGCCTCTGTCTGAAGATCGCCACCCGCTTCGATGGCCTTTTGCCTGCGCAGATGTGAGAAACGGCAGGGCAGGGTGACATTCTCCAACACCGAAAGATAGGGGATAAGATTGAACAGCTGGAAGACAAACCCGATGTGATCGGAGCGGAAATGGTCCCGCCTGGCACCACTGAGACGGTTGATTGCCTCGCCAAGAACCCTCACCTCACCCTGGGTCGGCAGATTGACCCCGGCGAGCAGAGCCAGCAGGGTGCTCTTGCCGCTACCACTGGCACCTCCGATGAAGATTCGTTCACCCCGGGGCACTTCAAGATCCGCTATGTGCAATACCTCAGGCAGGTTTTTACGCCAGCCAAAACGTAGATCTTTCAACAGTATGGCAGCGGTTTGCGGCATTAAAGGTCTCAGAGTTCCAGGGTGTTGTTCCCTGCTGTTAAGTCTATCTTCTGCTGACCCTTTTTAGAAATACTCTGTACCTCAAGCTGTTCGGTGCCAGGGAAACGTTTAAAGAGATCAAATTCAATCTTCTTCAGCTCTGAAGGTTGCTCGCATCGAAAACTGTAGTGTGCGGTGAAGTCACTATGGCTCTCTGCCTCGTGCTTGTGATCGTCGTCATGCTTGTGATCGTCGTCATGCTTGTGATCGTCATCGTGCTTGTGATCGTCATCGTGCTTATGATCGTCATCGTGCTTATGATCGTCATCGTGCTTATGATCGTCATCGTGCTTATGATCGTCATCGTGCTTATTATCGTCATCGTGCTTATTATCGTCATCGTGCTTATGATCGTCATCATGCTTATGATCATGGTCGTGGTCGTGCTCATCCCCGTCATACTTGGCCAGGGGAGACTCCACTTCGATTGACACAGGATTGCATTGAGCGTCAGAAGAGAGGGTGAATATCTGCTTGGGCTGTTTCAGGGTCTCCATCGCGGCTTTTACTGCATTGACCTGTTTCTCGGATTTCGGCTGATGCTCAAAACCGACAATATTCATCGCAGGAGACTTAAACTCGAGTTCAAGGCTGGTACCGTCCAACGCAATCAACATCTGTGCCTCGCCATGGACATGGGCGTCATGCTGTTCGTGGTCTGAATCCGCCTGGAGCTGGTTGGAAGCGGCCAACAGTGGGATTGAAAGAAGGATGAGACTCTGATTGGTCTTGGTCATGGCGATATGATCTCCAGATGAAACGGTTTAAAATGTTATAACATAACATTATCAAAAAGTAATGAGACAAGCACACTTTTCAGAGATTGTCTTACAGTCACCAGTGAATTTGGAAGCCTGTTTTCGGGTATTGGTCGGCGATTCCTGTAGATTGAAACAAAACCGGCGGACAAAGTCAGATCTCGGGTTATCTCAATCTCATCGAATTGCTACTAATTAAGTAGTAATCTTCACTATGTATGGAATACAAATTGTGACCTAACAATGACAGACATTTTGAGCTGCCAAAAATATAAAGGGCAGGGTGGTTATGCCCGACAAAAAACTTATTCAGTTAAGGTCAGTTCTAAATAGTGGAATGGATAAGAGAGCACAAACAGTCAAGTTAGTGATTTATTACCAATAGACAGATATAGAAATAGCTATACTGGTTACACAACCTACAAGGATAAAATAACAACGCATTTGAAGAGGATATCAGGATGTATGTGGTGACCAATCGAGAAGTGATTCAGAATGCAAACGGCCTCGATCAGTTTGGTAAAAGGCCTAACGCCAAAGGACCCAATGAGCTGCGTTTGGCTGAAGTCAAAAAGAGAGGAACGGGCTGGTCTGTTAACTATCTGGATGACCAACTTAAGAAAACAGAAGTTGAAAAGTTAAAGAAAGAGTTCCGTTTAACTGTCGATACCAGTGAACCACACTACGTCAGCCTAAGAGTTGCCTGTGAGCTTACCCGAAGAGCGCGTAAGAATCGTCGTCATATCCTTTTCTTCATCCATGGCTTCAATAATGACCTGCAGGATGTAATAGAGACAGCCAGCTATCTGGAAAAGCACTACGGGGTGGAAGTTTTCACATTCTCCTGGCCGGCAGATGGTGGTGGTGTTTCCGGCGTCTTGAACTATAAATCAGACAAGCGGGATGCTCGTGCATCCGCCGGTGCTCTGGATCGCGTCCTGGCGATCAGTTTTCGCTATTTCAAGCTGCTCACAGAAGCGAGAAGGCTGGAACTCTACGAGATGGCTAAGAACAAGCACCCGGAGAATGCCGCACAATGTGAGGATCTCTACGTTCGTCTGTTGGAAAAAGAGTGTCCTTTCACTGTCAATGCCATGTTTCACAGTATGGGTAACTATCTACTCAAACAGGTGATTAAAAGTACAAGCAATGAAGGCAATCACTTGCTATTTGATAATGTCATTCTCTGCCAAGCGGATGCGAATAACCTTGAACATGATCAGTGGGTTGATCAGATCCGTTTTCGTAACCGTCTCTACGTCACCATAAATGAGAACGACTACGCCTTGCGTGCCTCACGAGCAAAGGCAGGTTCGGAACAGTTGGCCCGGCTCGGTCACTATGTACGCAATCTATCGAGTCGTGATGCCCATTACATCAATTTTACCGATGCATCCTGGGTCAGATTCTCACACGCGCCATTTACCAAGCCGGCTGAGAAGAATGAGAAAGTCCACGAGTTCTTCGCCAGTGCTTTCAGTGGAGGTTCACCAGAAGGTGGTTTGCGATACTTCCCGGAAGGTAACTTCTTTTCCCTTGGATAAGGTTAAAACCAAATACCGTGACGGTAACTGGCACTAAATGTGATGGAAGGGCGTGTCTACGTGAAATCCACTCGACTTAACAAAGGTAAGTGAGGTGGATTTTACGTAGCACGGGATAAAAAAGGGCTATTTCGGATAAAATCTAGAATGACGGTTCTACATCAGGATCAGTGCCTGAAAGAACATTATCGATCTGAATCATGGCGTTCATCTTCAATATGATCTCTTCCAGTGCACTCAGACCTTCGAGTGATTCATAGGTTTTGTCCTTGATCGAGAAACTGATGGAGACATTCAGTTTTTGTTCTTTTTCATCGAAAACAGGCTCGATGTCCACGTTTCCACCAGAAGCAGCAAACGCATCCAGAGTGGATTTCAGGTGCTTGGTCGGCTTCATCTTCTGGAACTCATTATAGAGGTCAGCAAATTCGAAGTCGTCTATGTCATATTTACTCTTTAATTCGCTATATTGAGAATCAGTGAGACTGGCATTGACCTCATGGCTGTTATCGACATATTTCTTGCCTAACTCATTCTCCATGTTTTCAAGATAGAAGTTGGCCATTTCGACAACAAGCTCATCGTGCTGTTCTACAAGTAAGGTAGTCATACTGGATCACATATCCGTAAAAGTGGGATTTGGAAAGGGCGCTATTTTACCCATGTTTGAACTGATCACAAAATAATTCCATTAAGGCATGGATGGTTTATACGGGTACTAGTAAAGACCGGTTGGAGTTTCATACAACCTGAGGCTGATTCTGAAAAGTGATTCCAGAAGCGGATCACAATGCTTTTCACCAGGTAACTGCGGATCAATCATTGAGTGGAATAACAGATCAACACCAAAACCAGTTTTGCCATCCATACAGGTGGTTAGAGTCCTGAAGTCGTGCTCCTACGTGAAATGTAGAGAGTTCGTGCCAGGGGATAATGGTAGATTTGATGTAGAGCGCCATGATTATTGTTGTAAATCACAACTTACGATAAGTGATTGAGAGATCACTATAATAAGATATAAAACATAAAGATAAGAAGAATATACAGAATCAACATTAACAATTTTCTATCTATATGAGCTTATTTCTAATATGTTCATAATGTATATTATGTTAAATTAGATATATCTCCCTATGATTCCTTATCCCTATTTGTGGACATCCAAGTATTTTCGTAAATAAAGTTGTAACCAGCGCACTACTCTTTCACCCTCACACTAATCTTCTCAGACATCAGCACCGGATCTTTCGGTCTATGATCTTCGTCTCCTAGTAGTAGTTGTAACCTGTGGGTACCCGACTGTAGATCCACTACCGCTTCCGTCTCTCCATTGTCGTAATGGAGATGGTGTTCATCCCGAGGAATAGGACTGTCATGATTCGCGTGATCGATACATCCCGCTTTCCAATGGCAGGCAGTTGCATGCTGCCTGAGCTGAAGTCTCCGGCACAAGCTATTCTCCAGAATGATGAATAGATCAGAGGTTGCTGGGATTAACTTGATACTCAAGTAGTGGTATTCACAGATTGTGAATGGAAATGAGTTATTTTCAATCTGGGGCAACTCACGAGATTGAAGATACTTTTCCTACACAAGATGACATTCAAGAATAAGAACAGAACCATCCTCTTCATAGATCTCGCTTTCTATGAGCGATTTGGCTGCTTGTTGTATAGAAAGTCGGTGCTTTGCCACAGATTTCATTGGGTCATCTTCTAAAGCGCCAAACGTGTTTTGTAAGGTCTTCTGCGAGATTCGGCAAAGCACACGCTGTTTGTTATATTGCGCGGCAACGGTGGCTACTTTTGTCACACTATTCCAAGACTCAAGCTGAGGAAAGGAAATCCCGGAGTCTCCTGAGCTGATTGTTCGGCGGTAGTTGCTGAATTGCATATCAAACCCTTTTCACTGGTGTAATTCGAAGTCTCTGTGACTATAGTTTGATAGATTAATAAGAGTCAACGTGCGCGTATATCATCAAAGAGTGATTTGGTCTCTTTTTTTGTCTTTTTCGCAGCCCGCTTCTCACGCAGCGTCATGCTTGGTTTCTTTTTCGCCTCTTTATTGCTTAGACGATTCTTGCTCATGGATACACCTCATTGTACTTAATGTGGTCCAGCTCTCTCTGTACCGAGACGGTTAACCACGTTTCAAGGTAAGCGACCTTTGACGCTTGCTGCAATCAATTTCCTGCTCTTAGAAGATTTGTATGTGGTGCTGTTTTTGTTTGTGAGTGGTGATAAGCAGTTATGCTATTTGAGTCTGAACGCCCGCTCAGTATTTTCACAACCAGGTCAGTCTATCCACGAATCCCCGTATAGCTCCTTGCCTGAATCATTGAGAATGTAGAAACGGGATACGCCGCTCCTATTAGCATTTTTGCAAGCATCCACTGCTTTACTGAATTGAGGGAACTGTTTGATTTGGATTTGGCGATATAAAGGTAAGGATCCGGAAAGTATGTGGTTTAGGATCAACTTTTCTGACTTCATCAGACGATACATTACTGTTTCCTTATGCTGCGCTAGGGCAAGATCCTTTGCAATTACAGGGATAGGACTATATCTCAGTATAGTTGAAGTTATGCCGGTTAACTTCTCTATTATTCAGATGTAATCTTGGCAGTGTCTACTTTTTAACCAGGTTTGCAATACGGTTGCCCTGTGAAATTGGACCACCTGGGAAAAGCCGGTGCAGATATTCGCTGCCGCCAAGAGCGGAGAATTTCTCATTGAGGGCATTTTCCAAAGTTAGGGATTTTATTGGACTGCCATGGTTAAGATAGTATCTGCGTAGATATACGATCACAGCCCAGTGTTCGTCGGTTAGTTGAATTCCTTCATTTTGCGCCAAGTCAACAGATTTATTCCGGTCCCAGCTCTGGTCGGCCAGCTCTACGAAACGTATCGCAGTTTCACGATGGGATGTTTCGGTGTTTTGAGTATCTTTTGTGAATTGATTCACTGTGTTCTCCTGAGTTTAACTCAGCAAGCAGCGTGACGTACTATTCTGACTAAAAGCAGGCCATCGCGACACATTGGTTGATCGATCAGAGTCTGTGAGAAATCAGTATGATGAGAAATAGTCAGAGTGGTTACAGACAATGGTATACGCTCCACTATCCTCTCATTGTGGCTATCAAGCAAATTAACTGAGTTAATGAAGCGGGCCCTCCCCTACTCGCTCGATCAAACGATATATAAGCATTTTAGAAATCTTTGCCGAATACAAACCATAGTTTCCAGATGGACCTTTATCACTAAATAGAAACAGATCTTTACTTTGTTTTCATATATACTCATCATTAAGTTAGATAACCTTACCCCGACCGCGACCTCCTTCCTGAGATCCCTCTCCACCAGTCGTTGGTAATCACTTCTAATCCCGGCTTTTATTGATTCCATATCAATGGGATTTGGCATCAATACACACTGACTGAACTGAGAATGGCTCATGAATATTAATAGATGCCCAAATTCCATTGGAATTCATTATCTGATAGTCATCTTGTTGGTGGCATTGGTTCCCTACCGAGCACTTGCCTTGGAAAGTTCTCTCGAGTTACCGGCAAATGCAAGTGCATTAAAATATGGCAATGGATGGAAATGTGATCAAGGCTATCGAGAAGTGAATAAGCGCTGTATTGCCATCAAGACACCCGCTAACGCATACCTGACACACAAGTCCTACGGACAGGGATGGGAATGTAAATGGGGATATCGAGAACTAGATAAATCCTGTGTTGCGATCAATGTACCCCAGCACGGATATTTGACTGACTCCTCAAGCGGACCCAGTTGGAAGTGCGAACGTGGGTATAGAGCGGTCGGTAAGGAATGTGTAGCGATCAAAGTGCCAGCCAACGGATACTTGTCAGACTCTTCGTATGGGCCTAGTTGGAAGTGCGAACGTGGGTATAGAGCGGTCGGTAAGGAATGTGCAGCAATCAAAGTGCCAGCCAACGGATACTTGACAGACTCTTCGTATGGACCTAGTTGGCAGTGCGAACGTGGGTATAGAGCGGTCGGTAAGGAATGTGTGGCGATCAAAGTGCCAGCCAACGGATACTTGACAGACTCTTTGTATGGGCCTGGTTGGAAGTGCGATCGAGGATACATAGAGAAGAGAGATCTGTGTTTTGCTGTAGAAATGCCTGCTGAAGCTCATCTTGATTATACCGGCACGAATTGGGTATGTAATCGTCCTTACCAAGTGAAACAGGATAAATGTGTGCTGCCCTGATTCGATCTAATATCAGCAATAACAGATTCTATACAGTGCGGTGGTTATCTATAAAATGAAATATAGCTTTTCCCAGAACATAAGCAGATGAAATTACTTATACCAAGGATCAATGACAAGACAACACGAAAGGATATGAGGGATTTTGCCAACAGAGTTCTCGAAAAGTGGATTCGCCTCCCTTTCTCTTCACAACCAAGAATTGTCAGCTGCAAAATTATATCTATCACCAGTAATGTGGGTGTGATTCAACGTCATGGTTTGATTAATGTTATCCCTGATGACGCAGCGTTGAGGATCATTCGGAAATTAAACGGTGCGTACCTCAAAGGGAAGCGCGTTGGTGTAAAACAATACTACGGCATACCAAAAGAATCTGATCCCTATCTAACTTGACTTGTTTTTATTTCTTGGTTATCCAGCATAGTCAGCCATTCAACCTCATATCAGGCACTCCGTACATCAGGGTTTAGGATAGGTGTAGACCTGTGTCTCTCCCTCTGCGGGGCTGTGGCTAATGGAGAAAACTATGCTTTCGAGATTGGCTTTTAAGGTAATGGTGCTCTCTTCATCTGACCAAGTTATGCCCAGCCAATTTTCAGAGATGAAAGATCATTGTTTGGTATCAGTAGATTGTCAGCTACTGTGGTTTGTAATTATTCTGATTGCTCAATGTATTGATCAGGTGACGCTCTTGATCATGTAGCCACCCGACTTCTCATCCGCTTCCAGGATCAGTAAGTTTCGTTCCTGTGCCTCTTCAAGTAGCATGTTGAAAGTTCTGAATCCGTGATAGCGCTCACTGAACCCCGGTTTACGACGTTTCAGGGTCTGCTTGACCATAGAGCCCCATATTTTTTCCGTAACGCCCCGCTCCTGTATCAGGTCCTCTACCGTGGCTGCGACAAGATCCAACGCCTCCTGTTTTCTCTTCTCGTCTTCACTTTGTGGTTTCTTTGGGGCCTTCTTTTTGGCGACCTTTTTGCCCGGGCTTTTACGTCTTTTTTGGGTGGGCTTATTACTTTCTCTCACCAGGTCATCATAGAAGATGAACTCATCACAATTGGCGGTTAGGAGGTCTGATGTGGAGTTCTTAACGCCGACACCAATGACGAGCTTATTGTTCTCACGCAGTTTGCTGACGAGTGGAGAGAAGTCAGAATCTCCGCTGATAATGACGAAAGTATCCAGATGAAGCTTGGTGTAACAAAGATCCAGGGCATCAACAACCATGCGGATATCTGCCGAGTTTTTGCCTGATTGACGCACATGGGGAATCTCTATCAATTCGAATGCTGCTTCATGCATGGTGGCCTTGAACTCTTTATACCGATCCCAATTACAGTAGGCCTTCTTCACCACGATATTACCCTTGAGCAGCAGACGCTCCAGCACCTTCTGAATATTAAAGGCTGCATAATTAGCATCACGAACACCCAATGCAACATTTTCGAAATCGCAAAATATTGCCATATTTTGAGTCGGGGTCAATTCGGGCATTGATGATATTCCTAATATTTGGTGATTCGTAGGTAGAAACGCTGAGATACTACGATAACAGAGGCCTCTAGTATATAGGGATTTGTAAGGTGTTTCTTGTAATAAGATAGGTTTTACGTAGTTTACATTCTTGCTTAGACGAACAAGTATCTTCGTAAATAAAGATCTAAATTCTGCCCTATTCTCCATGTGTTTATGTGATTCTTGTAACCAGATCATCACTGTAGCAGGAAGCCATGCAGCATAGCCCTCCTACTGTTTATGAGTATCCGACACCAGTCTGACATCTGTGCCCTTGGTCTGGTGCGATCGCGTTGGGCTATGGCGCCAAACCGTCGGTCTGCCTCGATCTCGCCTTTGGCATCACTGTCGACACCACTAATCTCACCCATATTATGCGTGCGGTGATGGGGCTCTACCTTGGCATGGTTGTGCTGTGGTTGTGGGGCGCATTCAGGACTTCCATGCAGGGTCCAGCTCTCGTGGCTTGTGCGGTGTTCATGCTTGGTCTGGCGGCCGGGCGGATACTGAGTTTCGTGTTTGACGGCATGCCCCACTGGCTACTCATCGTATATGCGGTGCTTGAGATCGTACTCGGTCTAATTGCTGTTTTCCTTTACCGGGGAAGTCGGTAGTGCCCCAGGATTCCTGAAGGTATGCTGGTCTATGGGATGCACGAGGCTCGTGCCGGATTAAAATCGTCTGTTCTCAAATGAACTCGATCGTTCTCTTTCCTTCAATTGTTTTCTGGTCATATTATTGACAAAAATAACTGGAGAACAAAGGGCGCACAGTTAAACTGTGCGTGTTGTGCAAATTTTTACAAAGATACTTGGAGTGCATCTTAAATAATTCAATGAGTTAGGCGCCGCTCCATTTACATTCTTACTTGGACGTCCAGGATGGACGTGAAACTATTCAAGTTGATTGCGACGAATTGTATCCAGAACCAGATAACAACATTCAGATTTACTTACAGGACAACTGCTAAATTGTTCTCTGTAGATTATTAACTGATTGGGTGTACATAAAGCACCCTCTTCCTGAGCAGTTTAAGAGAATCAATCAACGCCTTGCACCAGCGAGCTGACCATGGAAAATAGTCTGGCACTCGTTTCGTGGAGTTTTTCGATCTGGTTTTCCACCATGATCGTCTCATCATTTAAATGAAGGTTGACCACGTGGTTTGCGATTACGTGAATTTCATGGTGAAGCTGTTTGATCTCTTCAAATGACGAATTGGATGCATACCGGTCCTCACCGGTACTCTTTAACCACCTGCCGAAGCGGCAGGCGGTTTCATCCAGTTGCGGCACTGAATCCTCTCCATTCTGGATATGCCGCTCTATTTCCTTTACCCAGGCACGATGCTCAACCGCTGCTATTAATGTGGGTACATCCTCTCGATCAATGCGCTGCTGACGACACCAGGATGGATCGGGTTGCCAGGCAGCGACCCAGTCGGGCAGTTTTTCCGCTGGCATGGGGTGTGCAATGGCATATCCCTGGGCCAGTTCATAGCCAAGTTGCAGTAGCAGCACGCCTCTTTCAACCGTCTCGACACCTTCAGCAATGACTTCACGATCCAGCGCCCTTGCAAGATCGTGAACAGCTCCGAGAATAACCAGGTCCTCAGGATTATCGAATACATCGCGCAGGAAGCTCCGGTCGACTTTGAGAAGATCGACCGGTAATCGTTTGACGTAGCTAAGTGACGAAAAGCCGGTACCAAAGTCATCCAAAGCAAATCGGATTCCAAATTCATCACATGCAGTGATTACATTTGAGACGTGTGAGACGTCTTCCAGCGCACTTGATTCCAGGATTTCCACTTCCAGTGATTGGGGCCGGACGGCGGGATGGCTGGCCAATAACTCCTGAATACGCTGGATAAAGTCGCTCTGCTGCAGGTGTAGAGCTCCGATGTTGATGCTAACAGCCATATTGAGTCCATTGGACTGCCAAGACTCTATTTGGGTCAGAGCGGATTCCACCACCCACTCCCCGAGGTCGATAGAGAGTGGATGGGTCTCGATAATGGGCAGGAATTGCGATGGGAACTCCAGACCTTGTGTTGGATGATGTCGACGGATCAGGGCCTCGACCCCAACAACCTCACCGGTTCGCATATTGACCTTTGGTTGATAATATAACTGGAACTCATTTTGGATCAGAGCGCGGCGCAATGCCTCGATGATTTCGTGATGTTCACGGATCCCACGATCCTGCTGTTCGTCAAAAAATTGGAAACGGTTCTTTCCGATCAGTTTGGCCTGGTACATTGCCCGGTCGGCCTGCCGTAATAACTGGTCCGCGTCCACTTCCGCTTTTTGTGGATAGGTGGTAACGCCAATACTGGCCGAGACTTTCAGCATATGATCGTCCAATGGAACCGGGCGAGAGGCACAATCAAGCAGGCGATCGAGTAGAGGCACACAATCCGTTGCCTCACATAGATCAATCAATACGGCCACGAATTCATCGCCACCGATACGACCGATGGAGTCACCTGAACGCAGTGTATCCCGCATACGTTTGGCGACCACGGTCAGAAGATAATCTCCTGCGGCGTGACCATATCTGTCGTTGATATCCTTGAATCCGTCGAGGTCGATGTAAGCGACTGCGAGTTGGCGACGGTGGCGCGATGACTGGGCTATAGCCATTTGCAGGCGGTCTACCGAGAGTGTTCGGTTTGGCAGGTCCGTTAAAGGATCGTGATGAGCAATGTACTCAAGCTCATCCTGGTGCGCTTTTTGTTCGCTGATGTCGGAAAACAGGCCAATATAGTGGGAGGTAGAACCGTCATCGTTGCAAACGGCTGAGATGGTCATATTCTCCGGATAAATCATGCCATCTTTACGCCGGTTCCAGATTTCACCACGCCAGCATTTCTCCTCCAGGAGTGATCGCCACATCTCCCTATAAAAGTCCTTGCCATGTCGGCCAGAGGCAAGAATCCGTGGATTCTTCCCGAGTATTTCGTGCCGTGGGAAACCTGTTATACGACAGAAAGTATCATTGACTTCCAGAACGATAGCGTCTGGATCGGTTATCACGATTCCCTCTTGCGCATATTCGAAAACACTGGCTGCCTGCTTGAGTTTCTCTTCTGCCAGTTTACGCTCGGTGATGTTGTGCATGGAAACCAGCCAGGCATCCTCCCCTTCCCACGCTCCAAGCGCGACCGACATCTCTGCCTTTACGATGATGTTATTGGGTTGAATGACACTGATCTCGCTAGGTGTGCCGGATACGATGGGGAAAGAGAATGGTGTCCCGATCAGCTCAGTAATAGAACGTCCGAACAGATCCGCTGCTGCGTCATTGGCAAAAATGATGACGCCCTCACCGTCAAGAACAAAAACACCATAGGACAGTGCTGCGACCAGTCGTTGCCAGTCCGATTCGTACTGTCTAACCTTCTTCTCCACGTTCATAAAGGTCCAGTCCTACCAGGATGCGCTCCCGGTCTGATAGATCACCAATGATTCTGCGCATGGGTTCCGGTAGCTTCTTGATCAGCACCGGTGTAGCGAGGATGCGCTCCTCCTCTGCCAGTGTGGGATTCTCAATCAGGTTGATGACTTCGAAATTGTAGGCGGCTGCAACTTCCGGCTCTTTGCATAGAGCCTTCAGGTTGTCGACAGCGCGTCGTGTCACGGGGGTATCACCTATTATATACAAACGTAGTGTGTATTTAGACACGTATTAACCTCCTCAGTACCTCAGATCCTGCATGACATCCCGTTTTTCCACCACCTGAGCGGCCTGTCGTTTCAGCTCATCGATCTTACGCATCAAATCCCGCTTCTCATTCTCGAATTCAGCTCCCAAAACCCGTTGTCTCGACTCGTAGGCGGCCTGTAGGGTCGATAAGGCCTGCTCAATCTGTTCGAGTTCGTAACGTTTACGCTCTGCATTTTCCTGGTCCTGTTTGATTCGCGAGATTTTGGCGCTACCGACGACCAGTTCTCCCTCGCCGATATAGGGGTCTTCCAGGGCAATGCCTTGATCTCCTATTGTGAACTCTTTGACCTGATTTGAGGTTTTCGAACCACGGGATTTCACCACATTGATAAGGCGGTTGAGCTCACCGTTACTCTCTACCTGGCGTAACCTGAACCAGGTGTCCACCAGGCTGGAGATGGCCAATTCGCTGTAGTCGTCGGATGAGTCGGGTAGAAGCTCGGTCAGAACCAGGGTTGTACCCAGTGCTTTTATGTAGGAGATAAATCGGATCATCAACATCTTGACCATTTGTGATGATCCCATGTCGATCAGTGCCGAAACCGGATCGAGCACTAACAACGCCGGTGACTCTTGCTCAACGAGATCAATCGTGTTGATCAGATGATCCTCAAGTCCCATCTCGATGGCACGACCAGAATGGATCACCAACTGTCCGTTACTGCTGAATCCCGCCAGATCGAGGCCCACAGACTTCAGGTTGCGCCTTAGATCACTCTCCGACTCCTCAAATGAGACCAGAACGGCCTTCTGCCCCTGTTGCAGTACTTGATTCATCAGGGTACTGGCCAGTATCGTCTTGCCGCTGCCGGAACGTCCGCTGATCATCAGACTGGAGCCTGTGTAATAGCCCTCGCCTCCCAGCATACTGTCTATCCGAGGTATGCCGGTACTCGTTCTGACAACGCGCTCTCCACTTTCAAGACGGGTTGCTGTTATTGGCAACAGAGACACCCCGTTTTGGGTCAGACTGAAGGGGTAACTGTTGGAGCCGTGAGCAGAGCCACGCAGTTTCACAACCCGTAAATAGCGCGTCATCAGTTGGTTGGTGAGCACCTGCTCCAGATGTATGACGCAATCCACGGCATACTCTTCAAGCAGGCTCTGCTGCAAACTTGTCTGCGATGCAGACATGGTCACGAGGGTGGCAATACCCTTCTCTCTTATCCAATCGAACAGCTCCAGAATTTCCTTTCTCGGCTCGGTTATGCCTAGACCCAAAAGCAGGTTTTGCAATGAGTCGATTACCAATACCTTGGAATCGCTGCTCTCAATGGCGTGACTGATGCGCAACAGAATGGGAGAAAGGTCATACTCACCCACCACCGTTTCATCCAGGTTCGGCCTGAAATCAAGAATCACCAATTGTCCTGAGGCAAGACGCTTGCTGCCCTCCATGCCAAACTCATCCATGTATCTCACCAGCCGTTCAGGTGACTCATCGCAGGTCGCGATCACGGATGAGCGCTCCTGCTGCAGCTGGGCGTTGACAAAATTAAGACTGTATACGGTTTTTCCAGTACCGGGCCCACCCTTGATCAAGGTTGGACTGGCGACCGGATAGCCTCCATGCAAAATGGTGTCAAGGCCCTTCAGGCCGGATGTGATTTTGAGTTTGTCCATCACTTCCCCTCAATTGTAAGGTTGTGTTTTTATCTATTTGAATTTACTTTTATAATTAATGATATTCTGCTTCATTTTAGTCGCATTTTGCTGCATGTTTTCCGCATTCAGAAACATGCCGGTGGCAACTATGAACGATTTCGAAGCGGTTAGGTCACCAACAAATCGATGCTTCTGCGACTGTGGCGTAGTGACATCCAGAGTAGGAACAGCAATGATACGACGCTGCTCTAGGAGTGCCGGTTCTTTCCGGAGATCTATCACCTCAAGTGTAAAGGATTTGGAAAGATGCCGCTTACAGAGTTGACGAAGTCTATGGCTGATATCGAATGATCTCGGCTTGGCAGTGTCGATATACAGAACCAAATGATAGTGATCATCAATACTACTCATAAGTAGGCCAGCTTAGAAAGTCCAGGTTGGATCTCATTGCTAGTATTATAGATGAACTTAGGATGTAAATTGTTTATTTCAGAGTAAAAAATAGGTCATGCAGAACAATAAAACTTGAAAATCGTACACCTATTCTTGCTGAATCAGATTGTGTAAAAGCTTCAAAATTCTGTTAAGTATTTTTAATATTCTTTCATGACTTTACAATCGTCACTCTTTCAGAGTATGTGACCCCATCAGGCTTGTTCTACAGAAATGCGTTTTGTCTCCAGACGTACGTTTCTTCCCTTATCAGCCGCTGCTCAAACTTCTGGATGAATAATCAATAATCATGGATGTTTGAGCATTCAATATCCACTCAGGTCCAACCATACTGGTTAACACCTAACCCATTAGTCAGTTTGGATCATCCTTATTCAGGAGCGCAACATGAACACTCAACTCACAGATCTGCATCAGGAGTTCGATACGATTATGCACAACTTCCAACGCCTGTTCAGCGATGGCGAGATGTCCGAAGTGGCCCGATTCTATTCCGATAATGCGATGCTGATGCCTGTGGGTAGTGACTTGGTCAAGGGGCGCCAGGCGATCGAGGCCTACTGGCAGGAGGCCGTCGACATGGGGATAAGGCACATCAGGATCGATCTTATGGAACTGGAGCAGCATGGCGACTCAGCCACTGAGGTCAGCCGTTACACCATGCTCGATGCCGATGAGGCTGTGGTGGATCATGGTAAGGGCATCATGATCTGGAAGCATGATGGCAAGTCCTGGAAGATGCACCGGGACATCTGGACGAGTAATTCAGCCTGTTAGGAATCAGACAATAGATCCTCTTTAAGTGGTATTGGACGTTGTTGAATCCACAACTGGATATATGCCAGAAATTCGCTCAGTGCCGGCGGTTGGTGCTTTCTTGTCGCGTAGATGAGATAGATCGATTGATAATCTTTCAACTGGATATCCGGAAGAACAATCCGGAGCTTGTTGTTTTTTATCTCATCCAACACTGTGTATGTGGGCAGGAGTGCCACACCATATCCTGCGACGCATGCATCCAGTAGCAGTTGAGCGTCGTTGGTCTTGAATGACGACTGAACCTTGACGATTTGTTCACGACCATGCTCAACGTATACCCAGTTATCAACTGTGGTCTCATCACTTTCATAGATGACACAGGGTGTATGCTCCAACTCCCGTATGGTGCTCGGGTTTCCATGGCGTGATAAGAACGCCGGTGAAGCAACCATCACCACTGGATTGCCGCAGAGCTTCCGGCCTACCAGTCTGGAGTCCCGTAAGTTGCCGATACGTATCGCCAGATCGATGTTTTCCGAAATGATGTCGCTGGCCTGGTCACTCAGTTGCAGGTTTGGTGTGACCAGGGGGAACCGCTCCGTGAAACCACGGATCGCACTGGGCAACAGATATCGCCCGAAATGCATCGATGCGGTAATTCGCAGCTCACCACTGACTTGTTGGCTGAGTTCAGCGATCAGCGCCTCAGTCTCTTTTTGGTTTTCCCGAATCCGTTGGGCTTGCTCATACAACATCCGCCCTGGACCGGTGAGTGACATGCTCCTGGTATTCCGGTTTAACAGGCGTACGGCTGTCTCCTGCTCCAGTTTGGCCAGTTGCTTACTGATTGCCGATCTTGTCATTCCCATGGAGCGTGCCGATGCCGCGATACTCCCCTTCTCCACAATATCGGCAAATAGAACAAGGCGTTGGATGAGATCCATATTGTTTCCTTTATGGAATCACTGGGTTTCCAGTATGTAGTCTACACGGAACCACTCTAAGCGCATAGGCTTTGAGTTAAACCACGCAACCGGAGATTGAGGGATGATTAAATCTGCACTTGGGAACAACGGGCCTCTGCTGCCACGGCTCGGTTACGGGGCCATGGTTCTGGAAGGGTTCTATGGCGAAGCGAAGCATTCAAGTGCGCTGAGCACACTGCATCATGCCATGGATCAAGGCATCATGATCGACACAGCGGATGCCTATGGTGATGGGCACAATGAACGGCTCATCGGAGAAGTGGTTCAGGCACGCAAGGATGATCCTTTCATCGCTACGAAATTCGGCATCGTGTTTGATCCTGAACAACCAAGTCGGGAGATCAAAACGGGCTGGGGCTTTTCGCTGAACATCAATGCATCACCGGAGTATGCGCAAAAAGCCCTGGATGACTCCCTGCAGCGTTTGGGTGTGGATGCGATAGACCTTTGGTATATGCACTATCCCGACCCCAGCGTACCGATTGAGGAGAGTGTTGGGGCCATGGCGGATGCCGTGAAACAAGGCAAGGTGCGCTACCTGGGACTGAGCAATGTCACCGCCGATCAAATCCGAAAGGCTTCAGCTATTCACCCGATCAATGCGGTTCAGTATGAATACTCCCTGTGGCGCCGGGAGGCGGAATCGGAACTCTTGCCAACCCTTCGTGACCTGGGGATTGTTCTGGTTGGCTGGTCACCGCTGGGCAGCGGTTTCCTGACTGGAAATCTGCAGAAACTCGATAGCAGTGACTTTCGTAACACCAATCCAGAGATGAGAGGTGAGAATTTTGACTCGAACAAGGCACGGGTTGAAGAGATCAACCAGATCGCGGCCAGACTCAATCTCACTACTGCACAGGTTTCCTTGGCGTGGCTTCTGGCTCAGGGCGATGATATTTTCCCTATTCCTGGAACACGCAGAACTTCACGCATCGATGAAAACCTGTTGGCGGCATCTGTGGATCTGACTCCGGATGTCATTGAAGAGATCGATCGACTCACCAGGCCCGGCACATTCGCTGGTGGAACCTTGCTTGATTAAGAGTATTGAGCTTGGAAATTTGCGTGTATCATCAGTGGTCCAACCGACAGATCAACAAAATCCATCCCGGCCAATGCCGGGATAGAGGTGCGGACTCCAGGTGGAATGACCATTGTGTGTTCTACACTTCATTTGGGGCCATTTACTCATATCACATAGGGCTGGGTGCATTAGAATTCGTGAAGCTGTTTTGAGCGTGGCTAGGCCTATCCGCATTTCCTAAATTTGGTCGAAATACTATGGTCAGATCCATCGAAACCACAATCATAGCCACCCTACTCTCACTCTTTGCCCTCTTTTCACAACCGGCTGTCAGTGATGACGGAGTAACAAAACTGGCCGATACCCATCTGCACTGGAAGTGGAATCAAAAAGAGGTCACTGAACCTGAGCAGGCGATAAAAATCCTGCGTGATAACCAGGTCGCCTTGGCGGTGGTTACCGGCACTCCACCGGAACTGGCACTGGAGCTGCATCAGTTGGCACCTGACCTGGTGATACCCATTTATGGGGTTTATCAGGGCCGGATCGACTGGTCGAACTGGTATCGGGATAAGTCTATGGTCGGGCGTGTCCGGCAGGCACTGGCAACGGGACGCTACCGGGGTATTGGTGAGCTGCATATGATCGGTGGCTTCATATCGGATTGGAAACATCCGAATATCGCTGCTCTGTTTCAACTTGCCGCAGAGTTTGATGTGCCAGTGCTGGTCCACACCGAGTTTTCCAGGGCCAATTATCTGATTGGTTTCTGCAATGCACATCCTGAAACCCGTTTTTTATGGGCACATGCGGGTTCTGTCGTTAAGCCCGCTGAGGTGGCGAGAGCATTAGACCAATGTGACAACCTGAGTGTGGAGCTATCAGCTCGTGATCCATGGCGACATGTGGGTATGCGTATTGCGGATGATTCGGGACGGTTGAAAAAGGAGTGGCGTGATCTGGTCATCACACACTCAGACCGGTTCATGATCGGCTCAGACCCGGTCTGGCCAGTTGAACAACTCAATCCCTGGGACGAACCTGATACAGGTTGGCAGCATCTTACACGTTTCCTCGATTTTCATCGCAACTGGTTACAGCTGCTGCCTGAGGAAGTTGCCAAAAAAGTGGCTTATCAAAATGCATTGAACTACTTTAAATCGCATAAATGACCTCTCAAACCTGTCCGCATGATCTTTGTTTTATATAAATGATTATTTATCAATAGCTTAAACAATAACTTATGGGTGAATGCCAGATTGCACTGCAACATCACCGATACCCTAAAAAGCTCTTCACTCATTAAATTCGTAATGCAAACAAGCAGTTAATAACCATCAGGTAGGCGGGGTAAAGATCGCTGCAAAATTAGCCTCTATCGTTGATTTTAACGTTAAATGTCGACAATTTACCCTTGTATTGCATATATCAACACTAAATATCGTTAAATTTAACGTGAAATGTCGACAGATATCCTCTATATTGCGCCGCAGCATCTGTACCCTACCCATTTTAGTGTTTGATGAAACCGGAGGCAGCCGTATGACGATGCATAAGACCGATGTGCTTTTGATTGGTGGTGGCATCATGAGCAAAACACTGGCCATGCTGGTGACGCAGCTCGACTCCTCCCGTCATATCACGGTGGTCGAGCAAGCGGCAACATTAGCCACCGAGAGCACGCATGCCTGGAACAACGCAGGCACCGGACACGCGGGCTACTGCGAACTCAACTACACCCCTCAGCAAAGCAATGGTGAGATCGCCATTGAAAGAGCGCTGGGGATAAACGCCCGCTTCGAGGAGTCCCTGCAGTTTTGGAGCGGATTGGTTCGCAAGGGTGCTCTGTCAAAACCATCGGCCTTTATCAATCCGGTCCCCCATATGAGCTGGGTGGAGGGAAAAGAGAGCGTCAACTACCTCAAGCAACGCCAGCAAGCACTGGTCACCCATCCTCTGTTCGAGGAGATGGAATACGCGGATGATCCGACCACTCTGATGGAGTGGTTACCTCTGATGATGGCTGAGCGTGATATGGGGCAGCCCATGGCAGCCACTCGGGTGGCACACGGAACCGACATCAATTTCGGCGAATTGACCCGCTCGATGGGTGAGCATCTTTCCCATGAGGAGTCCGTCGACTATTGGCTTTCAACCGAGGTCTTGGGATTGAAGAAGGTGGGAGATCGCTGGCATGTGACAACCAAGCACGCACTTGCAGGAAAACGTACCATCGAGGCGCGTTTCGTATTTGTCGGTGCCGGTGGTTGCGCCCTCTCTCTGATGCAAAAGTCAGGTGTGGATGAGGTTCGAGGTTATGGCGGTTTCCCGGTCTCTGGGATCTGGCTTGCCAGTGAAAACATCAAAGCGGCGGCGACCCACAACGCCAAGGTTTACGGCTTACCACCCGTCGGCGCTCCGCCAATGTCGGTACCCCATCTCGATACCCGGGTGATCGATGGTCGCCCTGCCCTGCTGTTTGGACCCTTTGCCGGCTTCACCACACGCTTTCTGAAAAGCAGCAGTCTTTTTGATTTGATCAATTCGATACGCTCTCACAATCTGAAGCCGATGATGGAAGTCGCCAAAGAACATTGGGCGTTAACCCGCTATCTGATCAAAGAAGCCATCAGTTCTGGCGACCAGCGTCTCGAACAACTACGCACCTTCATGCCTTCGGTAAAAGCGGGAGAGTGGCATCTTCGTCCAGCGGGACAGCGGGTTCAGATCATCAAACTGGATAAGAAAGGTCGTGGCAAGTTGCAGTTCGGAACCGAGGTGATCAAGACAGCCGACCGCTCTCTGGCCGCCTTGCTGGGCGCTTCCCCTGGTGCCTCTGTGAGTGTCTCAGCCATGATGGATGTCATCGAGGACTGTCTGCCGGATTTGGTACAAGGTGAAGCAAGACAGCGTCTTGAAGAGCTGATCCCTTCCTATGGCCACTCATTGGACGATGATCTCGATTTGGTACATGCGGTAAGACGCTATACTTTGGAGACTCTGGACCTGGATGACCGAAAACCTGCAGCACTGCCGGAAGAGGATGGGTATTTAAAAACTGGCAGTTGAATGGGCTTTTGATGTTTTTTTTGAAACCCTGGTTTACTCTCATACCACTTTTGTGAACAAAAACCACTCAATGTCTGAGTGTGCAGCCCACCACGCCAAGAGTGCCTGTTATGGTTTACAGGAGCATTTGTGGAAACAGCGCTGATTCCGGGAATGCTCCTTAATCACTTACTCTCATCAATCTTAACTGTCACGGGTAGCGACATGGCTGTTTTTTCTGCCGTTGCGATTTCATCTCGAGCTTGAACGACAATGGAAATAGCTGAACTGATTGCGAGCCCGGAGACCACAGCCGCTACAATTAGATCAGGCCAGCGGGTTTCTGTCCCCAATACACCGAGCGCCGCAAGTATGATCATCAAATTCACGATCGAATCATTCCGACTGCAGAGCCAGACTGAACGCATGTTTGCGTCACCGTCACGAAATCTATAAAGCATGATTGCGACACTCAGATTGGCAACAAGTGCGACCAGGCCTATCAGTCCCATGGTATAAGCTTCGGGTGCTGACCCATAAAGACTGGCCCACGCCGTCTTGCCAACAACGAGTAATCCGTAAGCACCCATTGTCATACCCTTGATCAAGGCTGCTCTTGCACGCCAAAGCAGTCCTAATGAGAGCACACTCAACGAGAGCGCATAATTTGCAGCATCCCCTGCAAAATCCACGGCATCCGCCAGAAGTGACACTGAACTTGCATAGAGGCCTCCAACAATCTCAATATTGAACATGATCAGGTTAACAATAAGCGCTATCCATAATGCCTTACGAAATTCCGGACTAACCGCTGCGCTGCCGTCTGTACATTGAGTGGATGAACAACAATTTTGCATAGGATTCTCAGATTGTATGATTCAAGCGGTTTGACAGAAAATTGGGGATCTACTGCATAAATCTTAAATCAATGAATATGTCATGAGCATTGTTGAATTGCGTATGGATTTCAATATTGAAATTGATATACGAGTTCATTGAGTTATTAAATTTCAGCGCCTGCTTGGATACGAATGCATCGACGTAGAAATTTCACCTAGTGTGAGGGCAGAATAAAAGAAGTAATTATACAACGATCAGCCTAATTATCCTGGTAAAATATTAATGATTAACTTATTAAACAGATAGTTATAATGGTTTTCTAAAGTTATTCTATAATTGGTGCCATTCAGAGCCTAGGGGTTATCACCTATTTGAGATATTTCCTGGTGAGATTAGTATTAGCACAGAGATACAGGGAGAGAAATCGATGTCCACCATCAGCCAGATCAGTCATATAAGCAGTGCATCCGCAGCTCAACTAAGCAGCAGCGAGAGCATCAGTGGATCATCCTCTCAAAACTGTAGCGATTGGTTTACCGATAGTTCAGTTGATTCCTCGCGATCAATTACCGCATCGAACTGTTTTGATGCGGGTACCTCTATCGATCAAATGAGCCAGAGCATCCTGTCTTGTCTCAGTGGCAGTTCACTTTAGTCATTCTTTAGTCAATCCCAGAGCCCGATGTCTCAGTTTCGTGTCAGTGACAGGCCTGATTGGAGCGGTGCCGCTCAACAATTGGTAAGCGGTTGTAAAACGCTGGAAGACTTGAACCAACGTATATCGTTGATGGAGAAAGTCTGTGATAGCCTTGGAGATGAGCTCTACCCCGCCTTCTTGAAAATACTATGTATTGTCGGTAGAAATGGTGACAAGGAAGCCAAACAACTGATTACAGAAACCCTTGTGCAGACGTTACTTACCGGACGTCTACCCTCAGGAAGAATGAGTGCCTGGGGAGCCGAAAATTCACGTGGTAACCACTTATTCGGGCAGACCAGGAGTTTAGGGCCACTAGAGTATGTGTTCACCTGGTATGCTCAACCATCTGGCAGGAGTCCCTTGCCAATTCATAGTTTTCATCATGCCGCTTCCGATTTATTGGAACTGATCTCTTCAAACCCTAAAGCCAAGAAACTCTACTGCAGCAAACTTTCTGCAGATATCGAAGACCCTCTTGACGGATCTCTATCGAGAAAGTCCCGTTATGCGATCGGTAAATTCATTGAAAACTGGGCTTCGGACAAGTCGACAGAAGAGGTTTTATCCAGCTTTTTGGATACGCTTCATGGCGACAGTTTAAGACGAATGGATAATCTCCTGTCACTCTACAATACGACCTTGAACCGATAAGCTAGGTTGTGATCACTGAATAGTGTTCCCAGGTAGACAGTAACACGACTAGCCCCCATAGAGTTGTTGAAGTATCGATGGCGCCTCATCTGCGTGTTTATGCAACTCGGTTATAAGCAGTTGTATCAGTGAGGTAATTGTTATGAAAAGAACCACAATTGCGGCTAACATCTTGAGGGACATAGAGAGAAAGAAGACATTAAACTGTTGAGCATAGCGATTAACAAGCCCCATAATGCTATCGATCATTAGAATCACTACAAGCATTGGTGATGCGATTAACAGGGTCAGTTTAAAGTAATAATAGAATTCTGACCCAAGCACAGAAACGCCTGCTGTTTTTAAATCCGGTAGACCACTTTCTATGGGCCATATCAGATAACTCTCAAACAAAACACCATTAAGTAACAATAAACCCCCAGCTGTTACAAAAATGTAGTTGGCAAGACGGGCGAGAAAAGAGCCAATCAAAGTTGTTTGACTACCCGTCAGGGGATCCTGGACTTGAGCTATGGATGTACCGATTTGGTTATCAATAATCTGTCCGGCAGTCTCAAATGCCCATAAATAGACACCAAATAATACTCCAATCGTAAGACCTACAACGGCTTCTTTAATGAAGAGATTAAGCCAGGCTGTAGTATGAAGTTCTGCGAGTTCGAGTGAAGGCTGTATGACTACTACCATGATAGCCATGGATAAAAATATCGCGTTTCTGACCAATGCAGGTACAAGTTCTGATGTAAAAAGCGGCAGTATTATAAATATGATCGCTATCCTTGTTGATGCCAAACTTATGGTTAAGGCATTTTCAGATAGATATTGCAGTAGGTCAAAACCATCCATGGATAAATACTACTGAACCAAGATAGCGAATTCTGAAAATATACGATCGGTAAAATGAAACAATGTGCTTCCAGCTAAAGAAGCTGTCACAAATATCGTAAGTATAATAGCAAAAAATTTAGCTGCATATTGAAATGTCTGTTCCTGTAATTGTGTCGCTGCCTGGATAAACGCTATAAATATCCCTACCAATGCGGCAACAATGACAGGGGGGCCAGCAAGAACGATAACAAACCATAAGGCCTGTTGTGTAATTTTTATGATTTCCTGATCGTACACGTTACTACAAATAGGATAATACTAAACCGTGTGCTAACTTTGCCCAGCCATCAACGAGCACAAACAGGAGCAGCTTGAAAGGCAACGAGATTACCGTTGGAGATAACATCATCATGCCCATAGCCATCAGTACATTTGCTATTACAAGGTCAATGACAATAAACGGTAAAAATATTAAGAAACCGATCTGGAATGCAGCAGTAAGTTCACTGATTGTAAAAGCAGGTATTAAAACGATAAAGTCGTCAACACGAACATCTTCTTCGTCTGCCTCTGAATTAGACACCATTCTCTTGATGGAAGTCAGAAAAAACTGACGCTCCTCAAGATCAGCATGTTTTGCCAAAAACTGCCTCATGGGTTCTTTTGAATTATTAACAATCTCAAGTATGGTTGCAGTGTCCTTAAGAGGATGATCAACTTGAGAGATGTCCTTATAGATTTGCGCACTCACCGGATACATCACATAAATTGACAACACCAGTGCCAAACCATTGATGATCAGATTGGGTGGTACCTGCTGAAGTCCCAGCGCATTACGTAATAGGCTCAAAACAACAACGATCTTCGTAAAAGAAGTAATCATTACTGCTACAAAGGGTGCTAATGCAATAATTACTACTGTAATCAGTGCAGAAGAGGGAGAAAATTGTGTTAAATCCATGTAACTCTATTCTGTATCGTCTATATAAACGCCATATCCATTGGATATTGGGATTAATCTTCCTTTAGCGATAGTTGTATTGTTATTACTAATAATTATCGAATAGTTATTAAGACTCTTCTCTAAAATATAGTGACTTGTATCTTCCCATCCAAGTAGTAAATGAAAAGGTATTTCTATCTCACAATCGACTCTGATTTGCAGAGAACCATTGTAATTCTGAGTTTTTGAGACGTTGCTTGTTATGGAATCATTCTTTGTATTATCAATAACGATTGACTGTAGGTTGCCGTCTATTTTCAACGTTATATTATTATCTTTCAGTTCAAAAGCTGATACCTGGCCTATCCAGTCTTCTGAAAAAGAGTTTGGTATCAGTAGAACATTTTCCTTCTTGATGGAATCAGCATACTGCTTATCTATGGTATAATTTGATAATATTAATTTTGCAGGAATCCTACTCGAATCGATATAGAGATTTTGCTCTGCATGCCAGTTTGGCAGAGGGAGTTTAAATAGCAAATCTCTATCAATCTTAATGATAATAGTATTTTTAACGCTGTTCGCATTCTTATTATTTTTTGAAATACTTAAGGTATAGAGTGACCCTTCTAGTTTGTTAACAGGTCTTAAATCGAGACCCTCTTCGAGCCAGTCCTCAATTTGTCTTATATTAGCCTCTTCTCTTGATAGAGTGATTATTCTCTCCAATACTGTATCTTTATAGTTTAGTCTTGCTGATTTATCTGTTTTTTCCCTTAGCAAACCTATATTGACCATACCATAATCTGTATGAGCCCTATACCAGTATACCATTTTATTGTTCTTATCCTGAGATAGAGTATCTTCTGTAGTTAACTCTGTCCCAAGATAGTTATCCACTATACTCATGCCATTCATTGTATCCATTACAGCTGATCTGCTAATTAACACTTTCCCTAATAACCATTTTTACGAGATCAGCAGCGGTTTTTGCTTGCATTTTATTCATCACCCTGGATCTGTGTAGTTCTACGGTTTTGACACTAATACCAAGATCCAAGGCTATTACTTTGTTCATCTTGCCTGACACTATCTCAGTTAATATCTGACTTTCTCTGGAAGTCAGTAAATTCAGGCGATGTTTATACTCGACGTCTATATCTGCACTCTTATTGCACTGCTTACTGTTGTTGAATTCTGAAAACGCACCAGTGATTGCGGTATTTAACAACTTATAATCAATAGGTTTTTCGAGAAAAGTGATAGCGCCTTTTGACATTGCTTCAACAGCTAACGGAATATCTCCATGGCCCGTCATGTATATGATAGGTATATTGACACCATTTTTCAGTAGCTTTTCATGGAATTCGAGCCCGTTCATATCAGGCATTCGTATATCTAATAAACAACAACAGTTTGATTCTTGTAAATTATTTTGCAGTTGTGAAAAGCCCTTAATCGGGTCATCGATTGAAATAACACTATGTCCCTCGCCTTCAAGCACCCATCTGATAGATTCTCGAAATTCTTTGTTGTCATCTATAATATAGATCAGTGAATTTTGCATGTTATATCCCTATACCATAAGTGGTAACCTGATATGTGATGTGCACCCTTCATCACTATTCCGAGATAACCATAATTTACCCTTGTGTAATTCTATAAATGACCTGCAGATATTTAGTCCTATTCCCATACCTGATGATTTATTTGAGGCAAATGGAATGAATATGTTATCCAGATCTTGTTCAGTCATACCCTTTCCATTATCTTTAATTAGTATTTCAATGTAGTTATCTTTTAATAAGGACTTTATGCTGATATTTGTTTTGGTGTTGATTTTCTCACTACCCGCATCGATCCCATTTCTTATTAAATTAACTATTACCTGTTGTAACATCACTTCATCACCAAGGATAGAGATATTCTCTGTTTCCTCATAGTAGCCGAATTCAATATTTATATTCTTTACTTCCCAATCCATTAGAGAAATACATTTGTTGACTAAAGAGCTTACTTTGACAGGTATAAAAGTGGGTTGCCTTGAATGAGTAAAATCACGAATTCTAGTAATAATGTCCGAAGTATACTTTATCTGCTCGACTGATTTATCCAGCGCAGTTGCAACTTCTTTACTATATGAACCATTTTCCAATCTTGATTTTATCCCAAAGATTAAATTACTGAGCGCGCCAATTGGTTGGTTCAATTCGTGAGCAAGTGTTGAAGCCATTTCGCTAACAGTAATACTTCTTGAAGTAAACAGTAGTTTTTCTCTATCCTCCAAGTGCCTAGAATTGGCCAACATCCTCACTTGACAGCCTCTAAGCCGTATCACACTAATTGCATTGTTTACATTATGTACTTCAGCTTCATACTCACCACTATTGATTTTAAATAAGTGGTAATTATGCGAATCTGTATCGAAGATACTGGGATTAAATTCAAGGGTACTTAAAGAATTGACGGATAATGTACGGCATACAGCATTAAGATCGTCACCCACGGTGATTCCATTCAGAATTGAAGAAAATTTTTTTGATACCCACCCTACCCGTCTTTCTTTTCTATCAATTACCATTAGAGGATCTAGAAAATCTAATACTTCAAGTAAATCATAATTTGAATCGCATATCCCTTGCTTATCATACATAATCACGTCCACACTTTAGAAAAATCAGAAATATATAGAGTACACTTAGACAGGTCGAGCTTGTCATCTAATAAATCGTTAGCTTTGTTAATTGCGATTCCTTTTAAGGTGGTGTCTTTATAATTAACGCTAAACTTGAAAAGTGTATTATCCAAATTGACTCTTTCTACATTCTCAATAGTTATCCAATCATTGGTATAGGTAATTTTCCCCTTATGAAGACAGATGATTTTACTATGTTTGCAAAGTTCACCCGTTCTGGAGATTGTAGTTATCTCTGTAATAGATCTTTCCGGAATGCCCTTCACAACAGGTATCGCGGTGACAAGTTGCTTATTGATTAAATCAGTATTCTGTATTTGATCATATATAATGATTATGACGTAGTCACTGTAGTTAGATTCTTGCCTGTCAATGTTGAAATAAAGTTGTTTCATCAAATTAATATGATAAACATCAATCTTACTTAGAGACGGTTCTACGTACTCACTGCTATCGGATTGCTGATGATCTGGGTCACCATTATTGTCTTGGTTACGATTATTATATGCACTTACAATCTGCTTATTCTTTGAGATTCCAAGGGTAGCTTCCAGGCGCATTTTATCAATTTGCATTTTTGTTAAATTTAAATTAGCAACACAATTTGATATCTTATGACTATAACTGTTGTTCTTTGACTGATACTGACTTGATACAATATTATTATCTAGCGGTTTAATTGCATTGAACCTTATTTGATTTTTTACACTACCTAGGTTAGCAAACTCAGTATTATGCTGACTACTGGAATTCAATTTGTGTACGCAATTAACTAAGCTCGGTATTTTTAGATCGATCGACATGGAATTATTCTATTTCTTATTGACTATTTTGTGCACAACATAATTATTAGTTTTATCATCAGGTTGAATTACCCATCCCTTTTTGGTGAGTCTTTGATTTAATTCTTGTAAATAGCTAGCAATATTGTCAATTGAGATGGCACACGCTACAGAAAACAGTTTTGCATTAATCTTTGATATAACGAAGTCTATAGTAACACCACTATTATCAAGATAACTGATCGACCATGTTGATGGTAATGGATCACTATGTTTACCATTTAATAGATGGCTCTCGAATATTAAAGATAATTCATCAATAGAACTTACAGAAACATTATTGCAATCTATATACTGACCTGAGTTTTTAACAGGAAGATCAGTGTTGTTTATATATCCATCTATTGATGTCACACAAGAACTCAAGTCATCTTTCTCCTTTGTACAGAGTTCTTCGATGAAATTAAGATTTGTTGTATCAGGTAGAAATGCAACATTATGATCTTCACAAGAGTTCTCATTATCCGATAATGATTTTTCCAACATCTCTATTTTCTGACTAAAATAACTACTATCTTCAGCTTTATCAGCTTTCCTACTACTTAGATGAGAATGTTTATTTTGTGGATAAGGTGTTATATTATTCATAATCTTTTAACTATTTAATCATGTTTTCTTGACAAAGCTCATCTTCTCTATTTTCATTGTATGAATTATCTTTCGAAAGTAATTTTGTTCGTATCAAGGAGAGTTGTTCATTTTTCAATTTCTGTTTATACCACTGTTTTTTTTCAGTTTGGTATTCCGAATGATTTATGTTTTTTTCATCAATTTCTTGTGCTAAATAGTATTCGTGCATTTCCAAGTCATAATTCAACCAAAACTTTCTAATCTTTACATACTCTCTTTTTATCGGTGACTTTGATGTGGTCTGTAATGATAAGTAGTCTAGTAACTCTTTATTTTCGGAATTAATTTGATTAATTTGAATATTTCTACTATCAACTTTTTTACATGATTCTACATAGGTCATTTTTGCTTGTGTTAGCTTCTTCTCTTGCCTTCTAATTCGAATTATATTCAACTTAATTAGCTTGTTTGCTTGTGATTTTTTCATAATTAAATTCAGTTATTTACGATTTTACTGAGACTCTCTATCACGTCATTCATTGGGTAATAATCGTTTATCTCTTGCTTTAGAAAGTTTTTTATACTCTTTATCTTTGCTATGGCTTCATCTGCAGCATGATCGCTACCTTCTTCGTATTCTCCTACCTGTACTAAAAATTCAATCTCATCATACTTTGATAAGAGAGTTCTTAGTTTTGATATAGCAGCTCTGTGGTCATTATCTGTTATGTGATTAATCAATCTACTCGTGCTGTTCAGAATATCAATCGCTGGATAGTGATTCTCCTGTGCTAGCTTTCTGGTTAGAACGATGTGAGCATCTAAAAGCGATCTTACTTCTTCTGCTATAGGATCATTCGTCTCTTCATCTTCAACTAAAACTGTATAAAAAGCTGTCATAGTTCCTTTGTCATCATTACCAGATCTTTCAAATAGCTTAGGTAATTCAGCAAATACTGATGATGGGAAACCTCTTCTTACGGGTGGTTCACCCACTGACAAGCCAATTTCTCTAAGCGCTCTGGCAAATCTCGTGACAGAATCCATCAGGAGGAGCACCTGTTTTCCTTCTGATCTAAAACCCTCAGCAATTGCTGTTGCAGTATAGGCGGCTCGCAATCTTTCCATAGCAGGGCGATCTGATGTGGATATAACGAGTACTGATCGTGACAACCCCTCTTCAGATAAGGTATGTTCCAGAAATTCTCTAACTTCTCTCCCTCTCTCACCAATTAATGCAATAACAATCACGTCTGTTTCTGAGTATCTTGCAATCATCGACAGAAGCGTGGACTTCCCTCCTCCTGCAGGAGCAAATATTCCTGTACGTTGACCAATACCGAGGGTCAATGTGGAGTCAATGGACCTTACGCCAGTTGTAATAGGCTCGTTGATAGGTTTTCTTGTAAGGGGTGAAGGGGCATCACAATATATTGGTATATCTCTCGATTCGGGAGGAAGTTCTTTGTTATCCAATGGTCTTCCCATACCATCCAGTATTCTACCAACCAGCTTTGGTGAATACTTAATAGTTGATTTTTCGTTGATAACTTTAACTTCAGAATTTTGAGCAATTCCGTGAATACTACCTAGTGGAAGCAAAATGGCATTCTCTCCCGATATCCCGACAACATCCGCATAGATTTCGTGAGAATTACTTTTGTCTGTTATGACACACTGTTGTCCTATTCTTGCATTAATACCTGAGACCTTAATAGAGGTTCCATAAGCCTCAACGACACGACCTTTTCTGTACAAAGAATCAATATCATCAAGTACGTTCGTAAGGCGCCGGGCATTTACTTGATTCTTTATCATGTGAACTTTTATGTATGTGTAGAATTGGTAGTATGGTTAGACAATTCATCAAGCATATTATCTTTGATCAAATTCAGTTGATCAGAAAAACTGGCTATTGTTTCTCCTGACTGTGATTTTATGATGATATCAAGTTGACCTAATGTCTTATCTGGTCTGACATCAATTGCAAAATGTTCTTCAGTTCCATCTTTATTCAGTGAACGAATCGTTTTTTGAAGCTCTTCAACATACTGTGGATTTACATTAATCTGTAGTTCTCTTTTGTATTGAAGCTTATTTATTGCTGAAACTGCCATACATTGAAGCATTTCATTTGGTTTTATATTTGACGCAATTTTGTTAATGACTTCACATGCCAGATCTATGATTTCCTGGTCTGTTTCGATTCGATTAATACTTATATTATTAATCAACTCAGTAAGAAATGATTCAAATTTTAGATTAAGATCTTCTTCAGACTTTGTTAGTCCTTCTTTATATCCGGCTTCATAACCTTCTTGTATTGATTTTTTAAGCTTGGATTCCTCAGATGTCTTCAATGACCTGATATACTCCAGAACATTTTCACTACTTGAAAGTTTAACTACATCATTAGCTGATAGAACCAAATTGTCACTACAGCATGTAAAATATTCATTCTTAAGGATGATAAGAAAACTCATAATCTCAAAGTTAAGTCGCGTAACGATTTTGATTTACCACAAATAGAGTATGTTTGATAATTTCAGAAGCTAACTCTGCGCCCAATTTTCCCTTTGGTTTAGGTATACTATTACTGATCCAAGGTCGAACTCTCATACTACTGCTCGATATAATGACTGCGGAGCCTGCTGCTAATAAATTATCTTTGATATTGTCAATATTCAGTAGTTTGATCATCTTGTTATCTATTTTTGTTGTCTTAAGTATGAGCTCAAACAGTTCTATACCGATTAACTCTCTTACTTCTTGTATTTTCTTACCATCTATCCAGATTCGAATGGATGGTAAAAGAAATATAGTTCCAGCCGTCATCACAAGTTGCTCAATCTCTTTATCATCCCAAAGCAACCAAGTAGGGATGTCTTCTAGATCTGACCATTTTAGTGACTTGCCGAATTCGCTTACAGCATGCTCATTTGTTACCATAAAGTCTGCAATACTGTATATCGTATTTCTGTAATATCGTATAGTTTCAATATTTGACATTGAATTGAGACTCAGGTATTACCATTTGATATTTGAAGCTGGTTGTTCTGTTTTCTATTCCTGAATATCAAGAACACTGTGATTGTGCTCAAGAATAATATAAGAATAGTCATACCTAGAATCAGATAATCCTTCTTGACACCTGAAACTATAGTCAAATTACTCCCTTCAGTCTCATTCCTTTTTCGATTGATTGGAATCGGATTAGACGTGAACATAGCTACTGTAACATTCTCATAGGGTAGACCAGAGATACTGTTTACAAGCAAAGCCTTGATTTGAGACTCTCTGTCACTTAGATCTATACCACGCCTATGTTTTATGAATACAGAGGCGGACGACGGTTTAACCTCTGATTCCAGCTTATTATCTTTTGGGATTGCAAGATGGACTCTAGCGAGAATTACACCGTCTATGCTCTCTATTGTTCTGGATAGTTCCTGGGATTGCGCATAGTTCAACCTTGCTCGCTCTTCTAAAGGCGAAGACACAAATCCCTCTTTCTTAAAAACGTCGCCCAAACTTTCAAAACGATTTTTTGGGTACCCATTTGTTTTTAAAAGATCTATTGCGTCGGCAAAATTATTTCTATTAGTAGCAACTGTGTATTTTTCATCGCTATTCTGTGTCTTGTAAGAAATAATCCCTGCATTTGAGAGTAGTGCAATAATCTCATTCGCCTCTACCTCATCGAGACCTGAATAGAGAGACTCGTCATTACACCCTGATAATAGCAGGAAAGTGATAGCGAATAGGAGTAATCTTGTCATTTTTAGCTTTGTTGCCTGAAAAGTTGTTGCAATCCATCAGATGTCCTATTGGCAATATTGGAAGTCAATTGGCAATGAAACATAAATTCGTGACTTCTTGCAGTCAGCATCACTATCTCACTTGGCGTCAGTTCATTCCCGCTCTCTACAGCGGACTTTGCGTAATTTACTATTTTTTCAGCTTCCTTATTGATGTAGTCCAACGGTTTAGATATGGCTTTTTCAGTATCTGATGGCCCTTCATTGCGAGTCGTATCAATCGAGTTTTTATGTACGTTATTTAAACTATTTTCAAAATTGGAAATATCAGTTAAGGACGCACCGTAACCGATCTCAAGATGATTACTCTCTCTGTTTATGGTTGCTGCATTAATTGCTTCAATAGCAGATATAACACTAGTATCCATGGTACACCTCTATTTACTGTTTTCTTGCCATTGTCTCCAACGAGCTTCCTAAGCTGCTTAATGCAGTGTGTGAGCTATTTGATAAAAATGTCATTTTTAGGGATTCTGCGGTTAATTGAGTTATTGCAGAGGGTGTTTCATTACCTTGATCGCCAATTTCAGTAGACATTGTCTCGATTCGCGAGGCTTGTCGATCTAATGCCTCACCCCAGGCCTCTGCCATCGCTTCAAACCAACTCCCATCAGAAGAATCGCTATTAGGTGTAGATGCCATAGCTGAATACAAGTTGTTATTTATCGTCATGTTATACTCCTTTTAACTGATCAAATAAGCAGATTTACTCAAATTTTGGATTTTAAAACTGTAGTGAGGTTTTCTTACCATCCTTTTCTAGAACTACCCTACTATCATATATGGATACGATTTTATGACCCGATGGAAGTAAAGCACCAATATAGTATTTTGATTTATCATGGGTCATGATGTAAGGAGGTGAACCATTTACAACCATCACGATTCTTTTATCATTCTTGTTAAAACTTGTTTCACTACCTAATATTTTTGATTTGTTGTCAGCGGTCAGAGACTCACTATCCAGCTCCTGCAAACTTGGTATTTCATTGATAGCAATGGCTTTAAGTCGTTCTAATTTTTTAATATCACTATTCTTAGTTGTAACGATAACTTTCCCGTAGTTTAACACCCTGACTTCAGCTTCTACTCCATTCACACGATAAAGTTCTCTAACTTCAGCTGCCAAGTTATCACCGATAGACAAATCAAAAAGTACCGGAATGTCCTCTTGGTCTACAATCATTTCAACTTCAGATTTTTCTCGATTTGTCATCAAGAAACCGCTAATAGATAACTGGCCTGCTTCTGATTGATTGACAGACAGTGAAGAAAACCCGTGAGTGGTTAACAATTTAGTTAAGATGTTAAAATCACTTGTTTCTGCAACTTCTACTTTATTCAACTGTGTATAAGTTATATATGTTACTGAAACTAAGGTAACAATTAATAAAATGGATAGAAAAAGGTAATAACGATTGGTTTTGATCGTGCTCAGTAAACTATTTCTTGATTGTGAAGCCAACTCCAATGAGGCTACGCTATTTAAGATATCGCGCCATGATGCATCAATTTTTTTGCCGTAAGAAAAGATTGTAGAGCCAATCTTGATCTTTGTATATTCCGGCACTTTCAGAATATCGCCGCTTTTTAGAACGCTACCCTGTATTTGTATGTCTCCAGCCAATACTTGAATAAAAACATTGTTATCTTTAGTAATTAAGTTAAGTTTCTCTTGGTTAATTGTTGGATCCCTGAAAACAACATCGGTATCCATCTGACCAGATATTGTAAACGTTGTATTATTATCAAGTATTCTTCTTGCACCGGCTTGTTCACCCGAAAGCACAAACATCTCGATTGGTGTAGTCGATTGCATTCTCTCTAGCTACTTTTCTTGTTACAAATAATTGATTTATATATCCAGAATCATTTGCCATGATTCTTTAACTTGTGAACTTTCCGGGGAACTAGTATTACTTTTATTTTGAGGCTGTGTCCTTTCTTCGGTATTAAAGTCTTCATTGATTAATCTGGATAACTTTTCGTTGGTCTGTAGTTTCTGTACGGCTAGTTTTGGTGATATCAAGAAAAGTCTTTCCACTCGCGTAGTCTGTTTGTTTGTCGTTTTGAACAGATTACCCATGATTGGGATATCACCAAGTAAGGGAATTTTATCCTCTGTATCTTTCTTGACTTCACGAACAAGTCCGCCGATTAAGACACTCTCGCCAGCGTTGATTAGTGCTTGGGTGTTGATTGCTGAGCGACTGACCACGGGTATATCATCAACTTCCTGCTCAGTTTGTTGACCATCTTCTATGGTTACCAATAATTTAATTTTTGCTTCACCGTTATCTTTGAATACATGAGGGGTTACTCTTAGTGAAGTTCCTACCGATACATTATAGAGATCAACCTCTTCTCTTCCTGCGACTCTTACGTAAAAGGTTGAACTGGTATCAAAAATTGCCTCAACATTAGATAAGGTTATAACGTGAGGTCTTGAAACAATATGCGCCGCACCTTTTGACTCCAACGCATTGATTCGACCGATAAATTTAGCGTTATCACCCAAGACAAATGATATAAATCCACCTCTTCCAAAAGGAGTTATCGTTCCTCTGGTACTCAACTGTCGATCGGAGTTTTCTTCGCCACTGCCAAATAGAACCTCATCATCATTGTTTTGCCAACGCCAGTTAATACCGAGCTCCTTCAACTTTCCTGTATTGATATCGATAATTGTTGCTTCTATTTCAAGCATTTGCGGCTCGACATCAAGGGAATCAATAAGGCTCTTGTATCGCGACATTCTGTCAGGAGAGTCTCTTATAATGATCGCATTAAGCCGTGGATCTGCCTGAATCCGAACCTTAGATGATTGTTCTATAATTTGAGAATTGGACGCTACATGATGTAAATATTGATCACTATGAGAGTTTGTCTGAACTATATCAGCCCGGTCTGGTAAGCCAACCCGGTCTGTATTACCAATACTATTCAAACCTTGACCTTTTAAGCCAGGAGTAGTTGGTCTTACCAGATTATCTTGCGACAGCGCGGAATATATAAAATGCGGGGACTCCTGTATCAGTTGGCGAAGAATCGTTGCAACACCTGGAATTACTACCTGTTTGCCTGCAAATGTCATGCTCACATCCTGTGCCCAGGCATATTTAAGATAGAATACCTTAAAGCCTACAGGTGCCTCATAATTCTTAAGGCCATTTTCTGCAGCAAACACCAACTCATCGACTTGTTCAATAAAGCGTTTCGTTCCAGTGACTACGAGACCACCTTCAACAGCCTTTCTGATACTATTTCTTCTATCGGTTAAATTCAGATCTTTCGCAGCACGTACGATCCGTTTGGATATTGAGCTTGAAGCCGGAATGATTCTTCTGATTATATTGTTAGAGGTATAAATATAGAGTATTGCCCCATCATAATATTTAATTAAACCAAATGATTTCGATATGTCACTGAATATTTCATGGGCAGTAATATTTTCAAAACTACCATTTACAGTCCCTTTGACTGACTCATCGATAACGACAGGTATCGAGAGTTGGCCAAAGAGTTCCTTTAGAAAGGAATCTATAGGTTGTTCTCTCGCTATTATTGTAATGTTCTGACCTAAGTTGGGTGTTTCAGCAGCCTGACTATTTCCATATAGGATTATCAAACAGATAATTGCTATGTATGATTTCCAATTTCTATTGAATAATTTCACGTAAACACTTCCATTATTACTAATATTTAAACTGCTTCCAGCAGTAAGTCAGGCACATTCACACTCTCAAGAATATCAATGTTGATTGTAGGCAATAGTTCATTGTGCGATAAAACCGGAATATCAAATGCCTCATTTTCAATCATTTTTCTTATATGACGTCTTATCTGTACCGAAGTCACGACCGCAGTAGGATTATGCTTATGTAAGGAGGCAAGTATGTTAGCAATTATTTTCTCTGCTTCCTGTGGCTGCAATGACATTTGAACAACACCCGATGTAACTCGAACCGACTGTAATAGTTTCTCTTCCAGTTCTGGACTCAAAATTACCGCCTGTAGTACTCCTCCTGGAGCATACCGATGAGTTATTTGTCTACGTAGTGCAATTCTGGAGTACTCAGTCAGATTGTTGATATCCTTTTCATGTTGTCCAGTCTCGATCAACGCTTCCAATATTCCCCGCAAATTCCGAATTGGAATCTCTTCCTCAATAAGATTTCTGAGAATTGTCGATAGTGATTGCATAGGAACAATTCGTAGAACTTCCTTGATAATATCCGGTATCTCGGAGGTCAACTGGGTTAACATTGTACTGGTTTCCTGTAACCCGAGAAAAAGCGTAATATTTCTCCTTAGTGCTTCCCGAATCTTATATGGCATTTCAAGAAGTGACTCTTGACCATCAAGGCTTTCGCTGATTATTGGTACCTCATATGCAAGTAGCTGCCATCCTGTTTTTTTGTCTCCATACCAATGGAGGTTGATTTTTGGCAACAGTATGCCTATATCAACCTGATACTCATTAATTTTTTTCTCAATTTCAGCCATCAAATTTTTCGACTTTTCCGTATCAGATAACTCAACAGGTAACTGTAAAAGTAAAGGGACGGCTGGTTTAACTTCACTAATAGGATTAACAACTTTCTCTAACTTATTCGTGGACTCCTTAGAGCTTAAAATAACCTCGAATGTAGGTTTAGTTACTTTTTCTATTTTCGACTTCCAAAATGGTACCAGTAGAGCGCCAGAGAGCAGCAACAGAACACCTATTCCAACAAAGATACCACTGGGAAATCCAGGCACCAGTGCAAGCAACAGACACAATCCGCCAGCTACCAGGGTTACACGAGGAATTGCTGTTAACTGTTTTTGAATGGAATCACCCAGATGGCGATCAGATTTTTCATCAGTTGCACGTGTTACGATCAATCCGGCAGACATAGCGCCAAGCAGTGCTGGAATTTGCGCAACCATCCCGTCACCAACCGTCAATATGGAGTACTTTGCCATTGCGGCACCCATATCCATATCGAGTTGCAGCACCCCGATAGCCAGTCCACCTATTAAATTTATTATAATGATCACTATTCCAGCAATCGCATCGCCTTTTACAAATTTCATGGCACCATCCATGCTGCCATGTAGCTTGCTCTCCAACTCAATCTCTCGCCTTTTACGCTTGGCTTCATCCTTGTCAATCAGTCCAGACCTGAGATCGGAATCTATCGATAACTGTTTACCTGGCATGGCATCAAGGGTAAACCTGGCAGCAACTTCAGCTACTCTCTCTGCCCCTTTGGCTATTACAATGAACTGTACCAATGTAATGATTAGAAATACGACAAGACCTACTACAATATTTCCGCCAGCAACCATATTTCCAAACGTGTCAATAATGTGTCCCGCATCTCCATGTAAAAGTATCATGCGGGTTGTTGCGACGGATAATGCGAGTCTATATAAAGTACTGATTAACAAAACTGAAGGAAATACGGAAAATTGGAGTGGCGAGGTGATGTAGACACCCATTAACACCAAGATCAGACCAATCACTATATTAAGCGCGACCAATGCATCCAGAACCAGCAGAGGCAACGGCAATACCATCAAGGCGATAATTGCGACGATTCCTACCGCCAAAAAGAGATCACTGACATTCGACAGAATACCATGATCACTATTTTTCTCGGTATGTAAGAAAGCTTGGATACTCACTTTACTACGCTCACAATTCCTCTAGCTTATTGTCCTAGATTCTAAATAAACTACTCTTTGACAATGTTCCTTTAAATTCGCTATCTAAAATCTACAAGCGATATGATTTGTCTTTTAACTGAAGATATCTTTCCATAACCTTTTTAACGTAGTTTTCTGTCTCTTTGTATGGCGGGATTCTGTAACCATATTTAATGACGGCATTTTCACCTGCATTATAGGCGGCAAGTATCAATGGTATATTGTTACCGAATAAGCTATGGAGTGATCTTATGTAATTGGAACTTATTCTAAGATTGCTTATTGGATTAAACAGTTCTTCGTGGGGGTTCCTCATACCAAAACGACGTGCAGTATCCGGCATTACCTGCATCAATCCTTTTGCACCGGCCTTAGATACCGCATCAGCATTGAACGCTGACTCGATTTCGGCAATTGCGTGTAGCAGTAAAGGATCGATATTGTATTCTTTCGATACAATGAATATATCTTCCACAAACTGATGATTTGGTACTGCCTTATCTATTCGGTACCGAAATTTGTCTTCATAGCCAACCAGGTCTTGCAGGTTGGCATAACCTCGGTCTCTATCGATATGATTCAGATCAGAGGAGTTCGTCAGATCATGGTCTGCATACAAATCGAGTAACTGCGACTCGATTGGAGAGGATTCCAACAGTTTGGGTCTTAGATAACCGGCAGGGAGTGGAAATAATCTACCGTTGTTGCCTACGATGTCATAGTTAAATTGATATGGTGAGCCGTACGCGAGATGAATTGTAAATATCACTGATATTTTGGCAAAAAGCTTTAAGACTTCATGTCTCATCGTCATTCCTTTGTTCCTTTTCACCCTATCCACCAGTGTCAATAATTCAGATCTGGGGATCTTAAGTAGTAAACATTACTACAACGTGACAGATATCGTACCTGTTTTTTTTATAGTGAGAATCGTGTCACACAGTATGGCCAATCCTTGGCGAATATACATTGACTATCAACCTCGTTTCCCACAACGAATCAAGCGCTAACCACTAGCCTGATGCGACGGCTATGATTACCAAATTCATACGCGATTGCAATCACTTTCTATCAAAAATAATTAAGCACAAGTTTACTACTCTTTAACTGGAGTGAGTTCATTAACCAAACATACATGAGAGTATGCAAGCAATGTCTACAACTGAGTCATTAATGAATAATGTAATATTACACTTCAATATTTCAACACGGTCATTTTCTATACATTGTTCATGATATATCAGTATGTAACATAACGTTGTTTAGATCCTTTCAGTTAACCAGTCCAATACCACGCCTTTGAGTCATCATTCACAAATTTCTCTTAACAGGGTATGCTTCAATCCAACAAACACACTATGCAACGGACGCATTGATGGCTGATAAAAATGATAGTGGTGACAAGACAGAAAAGCCCACACCCAAAAAACTGAAAGATGCCAGAAAGAAAGGTGATGTAGCAAAAAGCAAGGATGTCTCGAGTACCGGTGTCATGATCCTTTGGATCGTCTTACTGGGCGTATCCCTCTACTATATTATCGATCGTTTTTCAGCACTTCTCAGTATTACATTGAGTGAGGCCGGAAGGAATGTGGACTTTAACCATTTACTGTCTGCTATTGGCAGAGAGTCATACGAAACACTCGTTGAGATTACAGCACTGTTGATCATTCCGGCAGCTATTCTTGGAACACTCGTTGAGTTCTTACAGGCGGGCCCGGTAATGACCCTCGAGAAGGTCAAACCCAAGATGGAGCACCTTAATCCAGCATCGGGTGTCAAAAGGATGTTCAGCATGGATAACCTGGTTGAGGTCATCAAATCCATTGCCAAAACTGCTCTTTTATTTATCATTGGCTGGTTAATCCTCAAAACCTGGATACCTGACCTGGTCATATTGCCACAAACCATGACAGAGCTTATTGGCACCACTTTCTGGGGTATGCTGCTAAGTCTGTTGATCTGGTCAATCGGTATATTTCTGTTCATTGCAATACTGGATGCGGGTTACCAACGATTTTCCTACATAAAAAAACTCCGTATGAGCATGCGCGATATCAAGCAGGAACATAAGGAAAACGAAGGTGACCCGATGATCAAGCAACAGAGGCGACAAGCACACCAGGAGTGGTCACAGCAGAGTGCGGCAGAAGCAGCCGGATCCGCGAACGTGATTGTGGTAAATCCCACTCACCTTGCGGTTGCACTGGACTATGATCGGGAAAAAACACCTGTTCCGACCGTCTCTGCCAAGGGGGAGGATCTTGTAGCCAGGGCAATGCGTGAATCAGCACGGGATGCCCATGTTCCAATTCTACGTAATGTTGATCTTGCTCGAACTCTCTATGCCGATACCAAGGAAGGCGATGTCATTCCAAGTGAGTTGTTCGATGTTATGGCCGAAGTGATCTTATGGGCAACCCAGGTGAAAAAAAAGATCGATAATGACCTGGAAGATGGTGATAAGAGATCAAAACAGATCACAGCACCGGGGGAGGATTTAACCCACTATCCCGAAGAGGTGGTCAGTTAAACGATGGAAAATTACGCGCAAGAACTCCTGTATACTCTGATGGCGCTGATATTGGTGATCGCCCTTGCCTGGCTTTTTCTTAAAGCTCTAAAAGGACTTCATACAAAACAAGGTGGTGCAGATCGCATAAATCTATTGTTAAACCTGCCGGTTGGATCCCGTGAACGGGTTGTGGTCGTCACTTATCGGCAGCATGAATACCTGGTGGGAATTACAACGGGTGGTATGTCTTTGCTGGATAAACTGCCCATCGTCGAGCCGCTCGCTTCTGGCAACCAGGATGTTCCTGAAGGGTAAGAGATCTAATTGCGTTTTCTGTAGGGAAAACAGGACTTTTTAAACCGATGGCCTGCCTGCAACTGTATGATTATCGCTATAAAGTTGTAAATACATATTAACCCTAGCTAGGGTAATTCATAACTGGTCGTCAAGACTCCTCTCATGTTGAATAAGCAGTGGGTAATTCTAACTTTCCTTAAGAATCACCCAATCTCAAGATTATTATTACATGGAGTAAGTGATATGACAGGAGTAAATGCAACAAACCAGTGTGGATGTCCAAATCCAATGGATGACACATCGGTAACCAGGGGCTGTGGAAAAACAGTTCTTGATGCAGGGAATGGTGATGACAACATTAACGTTCATACCAACTTCGATGGATCGGTTGATGTATGTGTTAATGGCAAAAACTACAGTTTCAGTGCACAAGAGGCACAAAATCTCGAAATCCGTGGTGGCAATGGTAATGACAACATCACCATGAGCGGCCAACAGCTCTGCGGTCCTAAAAACAATATTACCCTGAATGGTGGTAATGGCAACGATACGTTACGCGGTGGATCGGGTAACGACACACTGATCGGTGGTAATGGTAATGATCGCATAAGCGGCGGCAGCGGCGATGACACGATCATTGGTGGTGCCGGCGACGATTGCATTCGTGGAGGGAGTGGTAATGACTCCATCTGGGGTGGTGGCGGCAATGACCGTATCAGTGGCGGCAGTGGCAATGACATCCTGGTGGGTGGTAGCGGTGATGACTGCATCCGTGGTGGTAGTGGAAACGACTCCATCTGGGGTGGTGCCGGCAACGACCGTATCAGCGGCGGCAGTGGCAACGATCGACTGATTGGCGGTAGCGGAGATGATTGTATTCGCGGTGGTCGCGGAGATGACTCCATCTGGGGTGGCTCCGGTAACGATCGTATCCATGGTGGTCGTGGCGATGACATGATCTCCGGCGGTTGTGGCAATGACAATATTCGCGGCGGTCGCGGCGACGACAGGATCTGGGGTGGTCATGGCAATGACGTCATCCGAGGTGGTCGTGGCAACGATACCATCCGTGGTGGTTGCGGAGATGACTACATCAACGGAGGAAGAGGTTGCGACGATATCTCTGGTGGCCCTGGAAATGACAAGATCCGTGGTGGCTTCGATCTGTTCAATCCTCTGTCACACCTTTCCTGCCTGCTGGGGGGCGGTGGTGGAAATCTGTTGGGCGGTGGAGGGTTTCCGCTGAACCTGATCTCTCCCAGATAACTCAAGCCAGGGAGGAGCCATCGGCTCCTCTCACTCAAACCATTAATCTAAATAATTCTTTAATATCAATATGATATTAGTAATATCTAATTAATCCTCTTAAGATTCCCTGGATCTGGATTTGATCAGGCTTGTAGATCATCGGACTCATGCTTGCATTGGCTGGGTGAAGAATAGTTTTACCTGGTTGTTGTTCAAGGCGTTTCAAGGTTGTCTCCTGCTGATCAATCAACGCAACCACGATGTCTCCGTTATCTGCTGCTGCAGACTGTTCAATGACGACATAATCTCCATCGAAGATTCCCTCATCGATCATCGAATCACCCGATACCTGGAGCGCATAGCGGGGTTTACTGGCCGCCATAGAGTCTGGCACTGAGATCTTTTCAGTTTGCTCAACGGCCTCGATGGGACGTCCGGCAGCGATCCGTCCCAACATAGGTATCCCCTGCTCTTGCTGTGCTGCTGATACCAGTCGAATGCCACGCTGTTTTCCGGCCATGGGTTCGACCAGGCCCGCCATTACCAGGGCCTGGATATGTTTGTGCAGGGATCCCCGCGAACTCAACCCCAGCCGTTGACAGAGTTCATCGTAGGTTGGTGGTCGCTGCATCATATCCGCATCACTGCGCAGAATATCGTAGATCTCTTGCTGTCTTCTGGTTAATCGCATCATAGGGCTTGTTTGTTCTCCTGTTGTTCTCTATTCTAGACTAGAGAACGGATAGAGAACAGACTGATGAGCAGACCTGCAGAATCGATTCACTCAGATACCGGCATCCCGCTTGGCCATTCTCCCGATCAATTTGCTGATCAACTGCGACAGCGCAATGGGGAGCGAATTACCGGTGAGCTGACCATTCCGGCCCGCAGAGGCAAATTTGCTCCATTTCCTGATGATCTTGACCCTCGCTTGACCCGTGCCTTGATCAGCAGAGGAATTAAACAGCTCTACTCTCATCAGGCTGCTGCCTGGAGCGCGATTCAGTCGTTGCAACATACCGTGGTTGTCACGCCAACGGCTTCCGGAAAGACGCTCTGTTACAACCTGCCGGTTTTGCAGGCTGCACTGCAAGATCGAGCCAAATCCCTCTATCTGTTTCCCACGAAGGCACTGGCTCAGGATCAGGTCGCTGAAATCAATGAGATCAATCGCTCGGAATCGCTTGGTATACGGGCTTTCACCTTTGATGGTGATACCCCTGGTGATGCACGAAAAGCTGTCCGGACCAGAGGGGATATCGTGGTCTCAAATCCGGATATGCTGCATCAGGGCATTCTGCCTCACCACACTAAGTGGGCCCAGTTTTTTGAGAATCTTCGCTATGTGGTGATCGACGAGATGCACACCTATCGGGGTGTCTTCGGATCCCATGTGGCGAATGTAATCCGGCGTTTGCAGAGAGTCTGTAAATTCTATGGATCCGAACCGCAGTTTATTCTCTGTTCAGCCACCATCGCCAATCCCGCCGAATTGGCCAGGGAGTTGATCCATGCCGACGTATCGGCGATTACCGAAAGCGGTGCGCCACAAGGAGCCAGGCATCTGCTGTTATGGAATCCTCCGGTTGTGAACCATGATCTGGGTATACGGGCATCAGCCCGCTCCCAGAGTACACGGATTGCCAAGAGTGCCGTAAAACATGGTCTACAGAGTATCGTGTTTGCCCAGTCCCGACTGATGGTCGAGGTCCTGACCAAATATCTGAAAGACAATTTCGACCACGATCCCCGCTATCCATCACGGATTGCAGCCTATCGGGGAGGCTATTTACCCACCGAGCGCCGTTCGCTGGAGAAGCGACTGCGTCAAGGAGAGATCGATTGCGTGGTTTCGACCTCTGCGCTTGAGCTGGGGGTGGATATTGGTTCACTGGATCTCGCAATTCTCAACGGATATCCGGGCACCGTCGCCGCAACCTGGCAGAGATTGGGACGTGCGGGTCGACGTCAGCGTTCAGCAATCGGAGTCCTTGTCGCCAGCAGCCTGCCACTGGATCAATACATCATTCGCAATCCGGAGTTTTTCCTGGGAGCCGCACCGGAACAGGCTCGAATCGATCCGGATCAATTACTGATTCTTTTGGATCACATCCGATGTGCGGCCTTTGAGCTGCCGTTCAAAGAGGGTGACTCTTTCGGCAAACAGGATTTGTCCGAGATGCTGAGCTATTTGGAAGAACATGGCATTTTACACCGGGAGGCTAAGCAGTGGCATTGGATGGCGGACAGCTACCCGGCCAACAGTGTCAGCCTTCGTTCTGTTGCAGAGGGTAACTTCGTGGTCATCGATACCACAGATGGAGATAAGCGAATCATTGCTGAAGTCGATTACAGTTCTGCCCCGATGACAATTTATGAGGGTGCCATCTATATGATTCAGTCGATGCCCTATCAGGTTGAAAGACTCGATTGGGAGGGACGAAAGGCTTTTGTAACCCAGACAAAGGCCGACTACTACACCGATGCCATTGACTATACCCGACTTAAGATTCTGCAAAACTTCGAGTCACAAGAGCGTTTCCGCTATCAGGTATCCCAAGGGGAAGTTCACCTGGTTACCCGGGTTGCCGGTTACAAGAAGATCCGCTACTACACCCATGAAAACGTAGGATATGGCAAAATCGATCTGCCTGATCAGGAGATGCACACCACTGCGGTCTGGTGGCAGATCAACCCGATTGCACTGGATCAAGCTTTTGCCTCAAGGCAAGCGTCACTGGACGGATTTCTCGGTGCCGGTTACGCCATGCACGTTATCGCAACCATGCGCATGCTCTCAGAATCACGTGACATCGGTCGGGCCATTGGAGATGGTCAGGACCGCTGGTATGCGAGCCTGGAGAACAGTGGCCGCGGCACGCTGAGTGACCGCAGCGGGCAAAATATCGATCCAGACAGTCTGGATCAATTCACCCCAACACTGTTTCTCTACGACAACTATCCAGGTGGAATCGGCATAACAAATCCCCTTTTCGAACTTCGCTCCAGGATCGTTGCTGATGCACGAAGTCTGGTTGAGTCTTGTGACTGTGCCTGTGGTTGTCCTGGATGTATCGGCCCGATACTGTCTGGCGACGAACAGGGTGGGAATTCAGCCAAACACTCTGCCTTGACCGTCCTGTCCCTGCTCTCGAACGATGAACCTTAAAACCAGGCTCAGTCAGCTTCAGAACCAGGCAGGTGGTCGACAAAACTCCCCTGCCCTCTCTTGTCAACCGAATGGCTTGAAGATCCCGCATCGTGTCGGCCAACCGAACAGGGATAACAATCACAGGCGTCACTCAGACAGCAGGCTGGCCGAACGGCTTCGAGGCAAACTGATCGATGAGGGTGTGATCCAGATCGAAAAGCAGATTCCACTGAACTCAACACATGGCGCCATGCCATTAAGTGAATTGCAATATGCTCCGCAACTGCCCGGCGATGATTGTCTGAAGCTGAAGAACGTCTATCTGGATACTGAAACCACCGGGCTTTCGGGGGGAAGCGGGACCCTGGCATTCCTGATTGGCTATGCCTGGCTGGAGCGATCAGCAATCTGCCTGCGTCAATTGTTGATCACCCGTTTCTCGGCTGAAGCTCAAATGCTCGAACAAACTGCCTCGGGGCTTGAGGCAGCAGAACGTCTGGTCAGTTACAACGGCAAAAGCTACGACCTGCCCCTGTTGGTCAGCCGATTTCGCATCAACGCCCGTAAGCAAAATTTTGATCACCTGCCCCATCTCGATCTGCTGCATGCCACCCGGCGTCTGTTTCGTCACCATTGGCCGAATTGTCGTCTCACGACTCTGGAGCAACGCCTACTCGGATATTACCGGGTTGACGACCTACCCGGTTCAGAAGCACCTGCCGCCTGGTTTGACTACCTGCAGCGTGGCGCTGAGCAAAAACTGCTTAAGGTCGTCGAGCACAATCAAAGCGATATTATTTCATTGCTCGTGGCTCATACGGAACTTGCGAGGATAACCCGAAACCCGGATCACTCTGATCTGGATCTCTACAGTCTGGCTCGTTGGATTGGGGAATTCGATAGAGAGCAGGCTTACGATCTGCTGAGGAGTCGAATCGATCAGGCCGATGAAAAGAGCAAAGGGTATCTGGCTCACCTCTTGCAGAAATCGGGAGACTGGCAGGGTGCCACCCGGCTGTGGCAACAACTTGCTCTAAAACGCTGCCCGGAAGCGCTTGAAAAACTGGCAAAATACCACGAACACGTGAGCAAGGATCTGGACGCGGCGCGTTACTATTGCCGGCAGCTTCCAGATTGCCAGGCACGGACTCATCGCTTGAGACGGCTGCAGCGCAAGTCAGGGCTTTATCTGAGTCCAGACCACTCATCGACTATTCTTTAAAGCGATCAGTTTTATACTCCCCCAATCCTCCTGGCTTTGCAGATTGAATCCAACCTTAGTCCCACCGCGTACAATTATTAAAGTGCGGGGTTAATACTGATAAGCCTGCCTGCGTAGTCGAATTGTCATTAATACAAAAGAAAGCGTGAGGTACTACAGTGAATTTTCGGATTGTGTGGATTGGTTTCTGTTTGCTGTTCACTTCTGTTCAGAGCAGCGCAGGTTCAATCTATAAGAATGGCTTTGATGTTACAGATGCAACGATCGAGGTTTCTGAAATTCTACCTGGCGGACCACCCCGCGATGGAATTCCGTCAATTGATGAACCCCAGTTCGTGCCTGCCAAACAGGCAGACTTTTTAAAACCACAGGACCGAATACTGGGGGTGGTGAGGAATGGTGTCGTAAAGGCCTATCCAATCAATATTCTAAACTGGCATGAAATTGTCAATGACCGCTTCAGGCAGGAACCGATCGTCATCACTTTCTGTCCGCTCTGTGGTACGGGTATGGCATTCGAAGCAACAGTCAGAGGTGAACCCCTTAAGTTTGGTGTTTCCGGCCTGCTCTACAACAGCGATGTACTGCTGTATGACCGTGCCAGTGAGTCTTTGTGGTCACAAATCATGAAGCAGAGTATCAGCGGAAAGTATCAGGGGGATCGTTTACGCCATGTTCCCTTACAACACACCAATTGGGCTGACTGGTCTGATCGATATCCAGATACATTGGTACTATCTGATGAGACAGGCTTTTCAAGAGACTACAAGCGTTCACCCTATCGGGGCTACGACAAAAGCCGGGATCTCTACTTTCCGGTAGAGTTTCGTGCCAAGGGATACCATCCGAAGGAACGGGTACTCGGCTTGGAAGTTAATGGTGCTTACAAGGCCTACCCTTTCGTTGAGTTGTCTAAAACAGATGGATCGATCGAAGAGAGTCTGGCTGGCCAACAGTTGACAGTTAAGTATGATATGCAAAACCAGACGGCCAATGCCTATGACCTGTCCGGTGATCTACTGCCAAGCACTACCGCATTCTGGTTTGCCTGGTATGCGTTTCATCCACAAACAGAGATTTTCAGAGCGACTGATAGAAAATGAAATAATCGTTTTAACTCATATTCAGGCTAATAGGACCTGCCAACATAAACTCAATCGGCCCTAGCGTGACTGTTCTATTCAGCTGAAAAGAAGATATCAGCGTACCAGGCCGTTGCCATAGATTCGGTATTGTCCGTATCGGTCATGATTGCAACCACATCAATGGTCTCTATCTCTTCGCCGAAATAATTCTTGAAATCCTCACTGACATTTCGTTTTTCCGTTTGCCATTGACCTGCCTGCTGATCACCGGATTTAACCGCTACCATCATGGATTGACCGGTATAAGCGCTGGCCCAAACACTGCTCACAGGCTGACTGCTTGACCAGACATAGTTCATCGAACGTGTCCGCCAAGGGGCCCAGCCACCCTCTTTGACCACATAGATACGTGCCGGATAGTCATCTCCTGATTTGGATCGCTCATCCGGCTTATCCAATACACGATCGATTTTCCAGCGCCAGTTCAGGTATGGGGTTTTATTCAGATCGACTTTGATCCGTTTGGCCAATGCCGAGGCGCTGCTCTGACTGATCGCCTTCAGACTGGTTGGTTCGCCCGTCTCATCAATGACCTGATAGCCTGTATTGCCCTTGAAACTGACTTCGGTCCAATCCTCAACCGGCAATATATCGACTGTAATGGTCTGTTCTGCGAAGACGACAGCAGGCAGTAGCGCTAGAAGAGCGGGAAAACCGGTTTGTATTCGCATCTGATTACCCTAATTATTCCGATGACCGCATTTTGGATACAGCCACTGTTAATCTGCGACAGTATAGACAGCCCCAGCACAAAGCGTACAAGGTCTATACTCACAAACCAACCATTAGGATTCAAAAATAGCTCTGTTCTTTATCCGGTTTGACGTTGTGTTGCTTCTTCATCACATGAGATTGTTACAGCAATCTCCTGGGTTACATGTTTTTCATCGATCAGACAGGCTTTGGCCCCATCAATGGATGGCATTTCATACATCACTTTTCGCAGCAGCCCTTCCATCACGCCACGCAATCCTCTGGCGCCAGTGCCACGATCGAGAGCCTGACGGGCAATGGCGGTCAGTGCCTCGTCAGTAAACTCCAGTTTTACCCCCTCGAACTCAAACAGCCTCTGATACTGTCGCTGCAGAGCATTTCGGGGTTGAGTGAGGATTTTCACCAAAGCCTGTTCATCCAGGTCATGCAAAGCTGTAATTACCGGAAAACGGCCAATGAACTCCGGAATCAGGCCAAAATGGCGTAAATCCTCAGGTTGTACCTCTTCGAAGAGTCTCAGTTGATCGTAGGCCTTACTGGTGTCCGATAGATCGACATGGAATCCGATTCCCCCCTTACCGGTATTCATGCGTTTCTCAAGTAATCGCTCCAGCCCGGCAAAAGCCCCGCCTGCAATGAACAGAATGTTGCGTGTGTCGATGAAAAGCTCTTCACCCGACTCTTTACGACCCTTCTGATTGAGTTTCACCCGGGTACCTTCCACCAGTTTCAAGAGGGCCTGCTGCACTCCCTCGCCCGAGACATCCCGGGTTCCATGGGATGTTTCCCCGGATCGGGCCAACTTATCGATTTCATCGATATAGATAATGCCCCATTCGGCCAGTTCCCGATTGCCATCCGCACTGTCAAGCAGGCGCACTATGATGCTTTCCACATCTTCGCCCACATAACCAGCCTGGGTCAGGGTTGTCGCATCGGCAATCACAAACGGTACTCCGACGATACGCGCCAGTGTACTTGCCAGCAGCGTCTTACCGGTACCAGAGGGGCCGAGCAACAGGATATTCGATTTCTCGATCTCCACATCCTGGTCGTTGCTGGTTGGCATCTGAGTGCTGTTTTGCTCCATACTGAGGCGTTTATAGTGATTGTAGACTGCCACTGCCAGGGTCTCTTTTGCCAGACCCTGATCAACCACATAGCGATCCAACTGCTCTTTCAGCTGGGTCGGCTTAAGCATATTTTCAAACGGTTTAGTGGTGGAGCGACGTCTACCCCAGCTGGCAACAACCTGAGCGGCAAGGCGTACGCACTCCTCGCAGATATGTCCCTCTATACCGGCAATCAGTGGGATATCCGGTGTCTGCTGTTCACCGCAGAAAGAGCAGTGTTTGTGATTATCAGTCATTTCTACTCACGTTACCTGGCTAGGCAGGAAGTTTGGCTTGCAGACTGTTGAGCCAGGACTTCTGACAATTACGTCGCTGGCGTTCGGTAAGGATTTCGCGGATCCTTGGCGCTGCTTTTGATAAAGGGACACGTTTGGCCGGTTTGATCTTCTCGCAATAGAGGATGTGCAGCCCCATATCCGACTCCACGATCGGACTGATTTCATCCAACTGCATATTAAACAGCTCTGCATCCAGAGCTTCATAGAGTTGTCCCCTCGATATCTCGCCCAGCTTGCCCCCCTCCATGGCAGTGGGGCACTCAGAATAGCGTTTGGCAAACTGTTCAAATCGATTCACTCGACCGGCGAGTTTTTCAATTACGTTCTCCATTCGGCTATAGGCCGCAGATCGGGTATTCTCAGGAAAATCCGGGTTAATCGTAATCAGAATGTGACGGGCTATGCGTGTTTCAGGTGTCTGAAAACGATCATGATGCATTTCGTAAAACAACTGGATATCGAGATCATTGATATCTGCACCACGAGAGGCTACTTTCTGCATCACTCCATCAAACAGCAGTTCACGATAGAGTGCACTGCGCAGGCCATCCACATCCAATCCATTGTCCTGCAGGTCGCTGGTGAACTCCTCATTACTCTGATAACGTTCAGCCACTTCCTGAATCGCACTGTCCAACTGCTGCTCGGAGACAATCACCGTTTCAGCTTCTTTACTGGCGATCACCAGCGATTCAAGATCGAAACTTTTTTCCGCGATCTTGTAGACAGCTTCGTTCTCAACCGGGTTGAGTTGAGTCAGGTTCTTCTGGTACTTACTCAGTGCATTACGCAACATGTGATAGCTGAATACCGGTGAAACCTCTGGTTTTTTTTCAGCCAAATTCATGCTCCCTCCTCAAGTCCGGGATTCAGAAAATCCAATGCACTTTCAGGTACCAGCAGGGTCCTACCGTTAAAACGGGCATGATATGCGGGACCGCCAGGATTATCTCTCAAGGTCTTTTCGATCTCACCTTCATCCCCTGGATTGGCAATCACATCGCCTTTCAGTACCAGCGGGATCTTTGGTGTGATCTTGTCTCTGAATTCAAAACGGGTTGGTATCCAGGGGTCACTCTCAAGTTGCAACTCCTGTTCACGACAGCCTACCCGCCTGTTCTGGTCGATAAAGTCAACTGTGTAGATCAATTGATCCTGCAGAAAGGTGCCCACATCCCTTACGTAACCGACACTGCCCCGACGGATTAACAGTCGACCGGTAACCTCACCGGGATAGGTGCCATCATTACGCAGGTTGCGAATCACGCGAACTGCTTCACCATATTCATACTTTGGGCGCAAAACTATCCACCTGCTGACTAAGATCCATGAGTGGCACACTGACTGTTACCGGCTCATGCATACGGAAAACTTTAAAGACCTTCTCGGTCAATGCATCAGATTCAACAAAATCACTGTATGCACTGCTCAACATTCCCGCATAGAGTTGATACTTTTCATCATCACTTTCAGGCATCGAAGGAATGTCATCCAGGTAGTCATGAAAACGCTGCAGAATATGCAAACGATTGACATGCACCACTGAAGGGTCATACTCGATTTCAAAATATTCCAGGAAGTCCTCAGCGCTGCTGAGTTCATCCATATCCAGCTCGAATTCACTCTCACTCATCATTCAGCTCCTGTATCTTATGTTATGCCGATACACTGTCGGTTTGACAGTTCAGCGCGTTACGGACAACTTCAAGCAGAGCCTGAGCACCAAGACGATCCTTGGAATCAAGTTCTGCTACTTTTTCAAGGCGTTCCAGTGCGGATTCATAGTTACCCAGTCGCAATTCAAGAAACCCGGATCCTTTCAGTGCCAGCATATAGAAACGGATCAGTGTCATCGAAATCATCACACCACTGCCCAAACGCCCTTCGCTCAGATCCCGCCAGTCGGTGGGAAATTCAAGCCTCTTGCCGATCACCACCAGTACCCGCTCAGCGACGATCAGTGCCTCTGTCAAGCGATGCTGATAGTAGAAATAACGGTAGAGCGCCACCAGGATCATGGGATGTTCCGGTTCCAGGAAGTAGGCCCTGAGCAATTCCTTTTCCGCTCTCTCATCTCCATAATTTTCAGCCGCACTATCCAGACACTGTTTGGCCTCTGAATTTAAAGCTTCGTCGAAATAGAGGTCCTCGCTATCAAAATCGAGAAGATCTACTGTCATTTCACTGACTCCGTGACTACTGTCTCTGGGTTAACGGGTTCACAAACCAACATGGCATCACATTGGCGGCACTCATCCTCAGGTTTTTCACCACCGGGTAGACAACCGTACACCCCAACTTCCCCTTCCAGGATACGAATCCGTTCCAGCAGACAGTTGATCGCTTCGGCAACGGGATCCGGAATCAGATGGTGGTTCAAGTCAAAACCGTGCTCACTGCTAACACGCTGGGTTTGTACAACTTTGGCAGGTATGCCCACAACGGTTTTGTTAGCCGGCACAGCCGATACCACGACAGAATTGGCTCCGACCCTGACCTCTTCTCCAACCTCGATAGGACCGAGAATTTTTGCACCGGCACCAACCACCACCCGATCTCCAAGTGTCGGATGGCGCTTGCCTTTGTTCCAAGAGACACCACCGAGAGTAACACCATGGTAGAGCGTTACATCGTCCCCCACGACAGCCGTCTCTCCGATCACCACCCCGGTGCCATGATCGATGAAAAAACGGCGGCCGATGGTTGCCCCGGGATGGATATCGATGCTGGTCCAGATCCGGCCGATGTATGAGATAAGTCTGGGAAGATAGCGCCAGCCCCTCCTCCATAGGCGATTCGCCATACGGTAGAGCATGATGGCATGTACCCCTGGATAGGTCGTGATGATCTCAATACGGGTACGTGCAGCAGGGTCACGATCGAATACACATCGGATATCCTCCCCCACCATTTGCCAGACTGAACCTGGACTGGAGGGTGATTCAACTTCAGCAATCGCTTCACAGTTCATCATTGACGGGTCCACTTCTGTGATTCCTTATTGATCTCCAGATAGAAACGGCGAAGATCTCTTGGTCCTGGCGGTTGTTTGTTTTGTACCGCGTGGAGTCTCACCCGCATCAGGAGTGATTCTGCCTGCGCCCGATTGAGGGCCATTCCCATGTCGGCATAAGCTTGTATGACCGCATGACTACCGGAGTGCTTGCCCAAGACAAATTCATGGTCGCGTCCCAATTCCGCCGGATCGACACCCTGATAATTGCGTCTATCCTTCATCAGACCATCCACATGGATGCCGGCTTCGTGTGTAAATACACCGGCGCCTACCAGGCTTTTCTGCCATCCAACCTTTCTACCGGAGGCGTACTCAACCAATTCTGATAAGGAAGAGTATCGGGTCATGTCAATCTCATGCCCTTGATCGTGAAAGCGACGCAATCCCATTACCACCTCTTCAAGTGGCGCATTGCCTGCCCGTTCTCCCAGACCATGCACAGTTGTATTGACATGTGTCGCACCACCACGAATGGCGGCGAGGGTGTTTGCGGTGGCGAGACCCAGATCATCATGAGCATGCATCTCGATCTCAATATCGGAAACGGCACGAAGATCGCGGATGGCATCGTAGACCTGAAAAGGTTCCATGATCCCTACGGTATCAGCAAAGCGAAACCGTCTTGCACCGGCTAGTTCTGCCTGTTCGACTACCTGCCAGAGAAATTCCGGATCCGCTCGTGAGGCGTCTTCTCCACCAACGCAGACTTCAAGACCTAGATCCAAGGCTTCCTTGACACAAGGCCCGATCTGTTCAAGTACCCACTCCCTGGTACGACCGAGCTTGTTACTGATCTGTTGATCGGAGACCGGCATCGAGAGATCCACCATCTGAACACCTAAGCCACGACAGTGGTTGATATCCTGACTGTGCATACGACACCAGACCATCAGTCTGGCCTGAGTTACATTCGTGGCAATGGCCTGAATCGCTTCACGCTCTTCAGCCCCCATTGCCGGAATGCCGACTTCAAGCTCAGCGACACCCAACTCGTCCAGCGAGCGGCTGATGGCAAGTTTTTCCTGTAGGGTAAATGAGACCCCGGCAGACTGTTCACCGTCTCTGAGGGTGGTATCGTTGATCGTGACTTTGGATGGCTTGGATTGCATAACGGTCTCCTTGTTAATAAGGAGTTTGCAATCACTGTGCCATGATATTTATATCTTATTTTTCAATAAGATAAAGAACTTGCGACAGGCGACGGAGTGTTTGGTTACTACGAATTGTAGGAAAGGTGACAATACCGCCGTTGGTGCTATTGTCATCGATTGACCCCTGAGCCAGATAGATCCATGACGAATCTGCGGCAACACCATTTTTACCGCTGTTGTTTGAGTTACCTGCTTTCAAGTCGTACAACAGCATGGCTGAAAGAGTCACACTCCACGATCAGGCACTTTTCTCCAAGGTTAGCGTCTCCAGATCCTCACTCAATAGATGAGAGAGTAAGCGCTGCAGATACGCAAAAAAAACCGCAGCAAGCTGCGGTGAAGAACAGAGAGGAATCAGCCAATGCTGAATAAACTATGCATAACTGGGTGCGAATGCCTTTTCTGGCTCATCCACAGGTCCATCGCCACTCCAGTAGGGCGAGAGCTGGCGTAGTTGAGCCACAATTGGTGGCACCGCTTCAATGACCCGTTCTATTTCGTCCATGGTGTTGTAACGTGACAGGGATAACCTGACTGAGCCGTGTGCAGCAGTAAACGGAATATCCATGGCGCGCATCACATGTGACGGTTCGAGGGAACCTGATGTACAGGCAGAGCCACTGGAGGCTGCGATTCCCATCTTGTTCAACAATAGGAGTATCGCTTCGCCTTCGATATACTCAAAAGCGATATTACAGGTATTCGGAAGCCGATTATTCGGATCTCCAGTTACGAAGCAGTGGCTTACTTTTTCAAGGATGCCCTGCTCCAAGTGATCGCGCATCGCCTTAACTGAGGACTTTTCGTATTCCATCGCTTGCATTGCCATTTCACAGGCCTTGCCAAGCGCAACGATCGATGCGGCATTTTCAGTACCCGCCCGACGCCCTCTCTCCTGGTGCCCACCCCTCAGGAGTGGACGGAAGCGCACACCTCTGCGCAGATAGAGTACGCCGATCCCTTTTGGAGCGTGTAATTTGTGTCCCGAAAGAGAGAGCATATCGATACAGGTCTCTTTCAGGTTAATCGGTAACTTGCCTACCGCCTGAACCGCATCTGTATGAAACAGCACGCCAGCCTGGCGCGCCAACTCGGCCATCTCTTCGACAGGGAAGAGTGTACCGCTCTCATTATTGGCCCACATGACAGAGACTATCGCAACATTGTCTGACAACAGTTTGTAGTAAGCCTGAATATCGAGGCGTCCCTTGCTGTCCACCTCCAGATAGTGAACTTTGTAGCCCTCTTTCTCCAAATGCTCACACAGGGTGAGTACGGCTGGATGTTCCACCACCGTGGTGATGATCTCTTTTCTGTCAGGTTGAGCCTTGAGTGCGGAGAGTATTGCAGTAGAGTCCGACTCGGTGCCACAGGATGTAAAGATGACCTCCGAGTCATGCTCTGCTCCGAGTAAAGTCTGCACCTGCTTGCGGGCTTTTTTCAGGGCTCGTCCTACCTTGTCGCCAAATTGATGCAAGGAAGAGGGATTACCAAACTGCTCAGTGAAATAGGGCAGCATCTCTTCGACGACTTCAGGTGCCACCATGGTGGTGGCATTATTGTCCAGATAGATGCCTTCAATTTTGTCTGTACCACTCATATCTAGGCCTCCATTGCAGTTCGACGAGCCAGTTCTTCCGCAGGCAGGACCTGAATGAACTCTCCAAGACCTTCTGCAAGATGCTGTTGTATGCCACCCAAAGTCGTTGCCGCCATCTGGCAACCGGCACAGGCACCGATCATTTTCACATAGATGTATTTACCATCGACTTCGACCAGTTCGACATCACCGTGATCTCGCTGCAGATTTGGTCGAATCTCATCCAGTAACTCTTCGATACGTTTCATCCGTTGCAGATTGGTCAGTCCGGACTTTGGTTTCTTTATCTCTCCAGCAACGGCATTTGGATCAAAGGTTTCACCCTTTTCTGCCAGAATACGGGTCAGAATCTCCTCGATCCCTTCATGGCAGGCGGAACAACCACCACCAGCCTTGGTATAGTTGGTTACCTCTTCCACTGTGCGTAATCCATTGGCTCGAACAGTCTCTTCGATCATCACTTCATCGATGGCAAAACATTTACAGATCAATGCCCCCTCTTCATGATCATCCTTCCACTCCTCACCGCGGTAGTTGGCAACAGCTGCTTGAAGTGCTTCCCGGCCCATCACGGAGCAGTGCATCTTCTCAGGTGGAAGTCCGTCGAGATAATCGGCGATATCCTGATTACTGACACTCAGGGCATCATCGATTTTCATACCTTTGATTATCTCGGTTAAGGCTGAACTTGAAGCGATGGCTGAACCACAGCCAAAGGTTTGAAAACCTGCATCAAGAATCACTTCGCTGTCCGGATCGACCTTCAATGTCAGTCTCAAGGCATCGCCACATGAGAGAGACCCTACGTCACCAACAGCATTGGCATCATCGACGGCACCTGCATTTCTCGGGCTAAAGAAATGCTCCTGAACCTTTTCTGAATAGTCCCACATATCTTTACTCCTGATTGATTAGGCGGAAAATGAGTTGCCGCAACCACAGCTGTTGGTTGCATTTGGGTTTTCGAATTTGAAGCCACTGCCTTCCATGCTATCGAGGAAGTCAACGGTAACGCCATTCAGCATGGGAGCGCTGAGTGGATCGACAAAAATCTTCAGCTCGTCAATCTCGATTACTGCATCTTCATCATTGGCAGACTCTTCCAGAGCCATACCATATTGCAGCCCTGAGCAACCGCCACCGGTTACAGAGATTCGCAATCCCCCAACCGGGGTTTCAGAGCCCATGATGAAGCGGCTGATTGCCTTTTGAGCATTTTCTGTCAGTGTAAGCATGGTCGTTTTCTCCGTGGCAAGTCTCTTGCATCTTTACTTTCCAAGATAACTGCAAGGCCTGTGCCACGCGTCCAACACGTAGCTTAGTACTTGTTTTTAAAGAGATTGTCGTTTTGCTATCTAAATTTCATGTTTGATAGCCGACAATCCTCACAACTGACACGGGTAACAAAACCTACAATGGAAGAGAAAATGACACTTGAACAACTGACTCCTGGCGATTTGGTCTATGCGGCCAGTCATATCTATAACGATGGCGGTATACCGGATATTCCTCAGGATGCCTTACTTGCTGAACCCGGCACTAAAGGGGTGATCATCGAGACCGGTCATTTGGAAGAGAGCCCCGAAAGAGTACTCTATCTGGTACGATTTGAAGACTCAGAGCTCAATCTTGGTCCACCTACAGGATGTTGGCCTGAAGAGCTTTCAACGAGTGAAATCGAGAAAAACTAGTCTATCTTGACCAGCGGCGCCAATTGATCTCATCATGCCAGACGCCTGTTTGTATGATTTGTCTATCACGCAGACTGCCCCGGTATAAGTAGATCCAGGCTTGACCCCAAGGGGTTGGAATGAGTTCTCTGGAATAGGCATGAGGATAACCTTCAAGCCTATCAAGATGGCTCATGGTCAAGGTATCGACGAGATAGACCTCACCTGAAATCGCTGTGCTGCCGTTTTTCACCACACCAGGATAGCTGCCCAGATGGAACATCTTGTAGACAGGTTCGGTTTGGTGATCACCTAAATAGGGTGCGCTGCTGAGCAGATCGTGGTTGACCTGATTCTTTCTCAGGGTGCCGTAAACGAATACTCTTGATATCGATTTCATTGTAATAAAATCTATTTGATTTTATTCAGGCCTGTTCACAGACCCCAACTATACTGCTGATTCGTTAAGAATTCACTCATCAGGCAGATGAGTGAAGGAAACAGACTGGTATCGCTAAAGAATCAAAACCGAATTCCCCTGGATATCAGGTATCCGGAACTACCAGAATCAACCGCCAAGTATCAGTTCGTAAGCGCTACGCAGAAGCTCAAGCTCCACAGCCGGCAGTCCTCTGGCTTGGGTAAGATCAATGAATTCCGCATTAGAGCTCTCCACTTCCACAAATGGCGGATCTGTAGTCATGATGCTGGCTAACAAGATATCGATATCCTCTCCGGGAACCTGCACTGTCTGCCGGTACTCACTTTCAAAAGCCAGAGTATCCCTTGCCAATCCCAATCGTTTTTCAGTTTCAGTCAAAATCGCTTTTGGGTGAAACACTGTATCGGGTCGAGTGGCAACAACCGTTGACAGATTCGGTAGCGGGGCAAAGGCGCATACACTGTTGTTTTCAAACTTGAGAAACCGGGTGCGCGCACTGGTCGCCTGTTTATGATAGAGAATGACACGATGGTCCATATGACTGTTCTTTTAAAAACTCTATTTGGGAACGGCTAGAAGCCTGGGTTCCGCTTTGATTACAGCATCATTACCCCAGGCGTTGACCGCTTCGACAAACCAGTCCGGCTTGGTCGGATGTGGTAACACAATATCGTGTTCAACAAAAAAACTGCCATCCGCGTGAAACAGCAGCATACCGAGTCGGTTTCCCTGCTCGTTCATCCAGTCGCCGACCAGACTGAATTCACTATTCGAAGGGTCACGTTCCAATCGATAACTCGCCTCTTCTGGTGATTTCAAGAGGATTTCAGATTTGGAAAAACCAAGTTTTGTCACTTCTTCATAGAGACGTTTGTGCACACTGTTGGCAAGTTCTTCTATCTTAAAAAAACGTATTGCAATTGTTTCATCCATTATTTTGCTCCTCAACAATAGCATCTAACAGATCGCGAATAACATTTGCCCCCACCTGATCAGCCGGGTCGATCAAGCTCAATGCGTGCAGAATCGACTCTGCTTCATGCAGTTTTTCCTGACGCAGGCGAATAAAAGCAAGTGCCTTCAGGCTGTAAAGATAGAAACGCTCGGGGCCTCGTGGAGCATTCCAGTCAGCTGAACTTGGATTCAGTTGCAGCCAATCCCAATTGAAGTTACCTTGCTTCGCTGCCAGGCCCAATGTCTTGATAACCAGTTCTTCTGCTTTCTCGGTATCACCCTGGTAGAAGTGAAACTTGTAACGAGCGATCAGTACTTCGATCTGTTCTGGAGCAATTTGTTCCGCCTGAAGCAGCGCTTCAGAGGATGCCTCTCGTGAGGAGATCAGAGACGCCGCTCTCTGCAATTCTGCATGTGCACCCGGCTCTATATCGAAGCCGAAATGCACTTCATTGCCAACCATCTGGATGACATTCGATTGGCGCTCTGATCTGTTGGAGCTCTGATTCAAGCCCAAAATTCCTCAGCAACTTTAAGTCGCTCTACCGGTTGATCATTCAGCAGATGCTCATCGTAAATTGCTGCGACATCCTGTTTGGAGACGCCGCCATACATGATCCCTTCGGGATAGACCAATACAGATGGCCCTTCGCTGCAGGGACCGAGACAGCTGGTTGTCGTAACCTGTATCTGATCAAACAGTTGGCGCTGTTGAAGCTGCCCATAGAACTCCTCAGCCACTTCAGCACAGTTTTTCTGACTGCAAGAGGGCCTTGGATGACCCATCGGTCGGCTCTGCACACAGACAAAGACATGTTTTTTCGGTTTAGGCATGATTACACTCCCATGTCCTGTCTATGCAGCCACGTTTTGCGGCTGATGAGTAAAGCACTTTTTCGGACAGATACGCGCGCAGGAACCACAACCGATACAGTCCATGCTGTTCTTCAGACTCATGACCATAGCGGTATCATCGGAGAAACCGTCATCGTCATCCCCATAATCGTCATCATAGTCATCGTCGTCATCGAGCAGTCCTTCCACATCCTCCCGGTCGATCAGATCGAAGACATCTCGAGGACAGACCTTGAAACATCGACCGCAACCAATGCAGTTCTGTTGATTGATTTCCATTACAAATGCGGGAGTGTACTCTTCACCACCACGGGTTAAACCGGTAATTACTGACATTGGTCTATCCTCAATTCATCTCTGCAGCTGCTGCTTTGTAGGCTGCTTCGGCTTCAGCCCAGGCCTGGCATGCATCGTAAGTAGCTTGCGCAATTGCGGGTATCTCTTCATAGGCTGCGGGCAGACGGTCTTCTACCAGGTCATGAAGTTCGCCAGCTTTTTCAGTTGCGATCCGCTTGGCACGCTTGGAAGCTTTGTGTATGGCTTTCAACTCTTCTTCGGTCATCATCAACTCCTCACATACCCGCAACTTTAGGATGCTGTCCGATGATCTCCAGAGCCACCGAGAGCAATTTGTCCGCCTCATCTTTCATTTTCGAAAGTGAAGCAAAGCCAAAGCGATGCACATCGCGTAATGTTTTATCCATAACCACCAGCTTACCAACGGTAATCAACGCGCGACCAAATCCTTCGTGAGTCAGATTCAGCATGGGAACGGCCATCAGGCCACACTCTTTTTCAATAAGCGCCGAAATTGCATTGTAAAAAGCTTTTACCCTGGACAAGGTGATTTCATCCGGGTCACCGATTACAGGTATCTCCCGCTTCTTCTCCTTGGTCAGGACAAATGGTTCCAGAATCTTGGCCGTCGGCCAATCATCATAGGTACCATAGGTATCAATGGCACGCATCTGGCGTACCATCTCCTTAGCGAAGTCGGTCTCCAGGACCGGATCGTCTTCGCTGATCAGCACGACTGCTTCATTCATCAGTTTAACTCCTCATATGTTTCGGAAATACGACATGCTTGTAACCGTTTTCCACAACTTTAAGCAATTGTGGCCCATATTCTGGTGTTGAAATGTCCCTATTTGTGTACCAGCGAACCAGCAACAGCCCAATCGACAAACCGGCCAGCGCCAACAGGCTCTGCATAGCGTCGTTGATTCCCAATGCACTGCCTACAAGGGTAAAGCCCAGCATCAAAATGAGAGGTAACAGATAGGCCAGCACAGATGCCCTAGCTATTAATCTGCCAGGAACGCCAATCACAACCTGGTCGCCAGGCTTGGCTTGTAAATCATTATCGATTAACAATTTGTTCTTCTGCACGCCAAACAACTTGGCGACTACAGAAGTGGTACAGTTTGAACTGGCACACTGGGAGCAACCGCTTCTCGATTCGGCCTCTATCCAGATCTTATCGTCGACGACACCGATAACCCTGGCTGACTCTTCAAGCATCTCCTGCTCTTTCATGGTCACTCCTCCCAGCCTTCCTGTTCCATTTCATCGAACCTTGAGGGATCGGCGGGCATGGTGTTTTTGATCGCTCTCGCCAACCAACTGCCGGGGCCTTCCCTGAGCTCCTGCTGGAGTGACTCGAGCAGCGAGCTTATCGAGGCACCAGGTGATATTTTCACCGGTTGAATACCTTTCATTTTCAGTTGGTTGATTGCTGATGCACCCACTGCCTGGCTATACACCGCAATACATCCCTTCAGTGCATCGATCTTGGCTACCAATTTATCTTCATTGCCATCCATATCGAGCTTGCCGAACTCAACCGCCTCGACGAAACAGACCTTCTGCTGGTCAAGGGCGTAGATTGCGAAACTCTGTGCGGCGCCAAAATGTTGATCCACCCGCTTCATGTCACTGGTGGCAAAGGCAACTTTCAGGGCGGTCTCCATCCATTTGTCCTCAGTGGTGCAGCCCACGAGTTGTAGCCGTCGAGCTATGCTCATCTGTCACCTCCCGAAAGTCTGTCTTTTGTGCATAGATGGAACGGTAGGGAGAGATCTCACCTTTTTCCAAAGTGAGCATAAGATTGGCCAGATCGAACAGGGTCTGACGACTGCCCCGGTAGCCGATCCAGGTCTTCTGATAACCCCCCAGAAAGTCATATTGGGGAAAACCGGCCCGCAGCAATGGGATACCCAGGCGCTCTGCACTCTCACTGCCGTGAGAATTGGTAATCAGAATTTCTGCACCACCGGCTCGGGCCATTTTCTCAAGATCTTCCAAATCACCGATCTTTACCTTTTCGGAAGCGACCTGCTGCAGAGCTGGCGAGTTTACAGGCGCAACGGCTGCCACGGTTTCAGCACCCACCCCTTCCAGCATCTGGCTCAATGCAACCAGGTGATCAGGATCCGCTGCCAAAGCAAAACGAGCCATACCCAGCATGAAATGACTGTCGAGCATGGCGTCCTGTAGCTGCGCCCGCTGACGCTCCAGTTTCGCAGGAACCGGCTCTTCAGAGATGCGATGCAGGCTATCAACAAAGCTATCCATCGCCTGCAGGCCCATCAGATGATCAAACCGATAGTCAGGCACGCCGGTCAGTTGCTGCAGAGTGTCGGCGGCTTTTTGCAAGGATTTTCCGATAACCAGGGTGGCCTTTGCATCGCCCAGGGTTGACATCTCTGACACCTCTGCACCTCCGATGGTCAGTGGGGAAAACTCATCTTCTCCCAAATGACCATCCAGGGAGTCTGACAGATCAGGAATCACCACAGCCCGTAAGCCAAATGATTCGATGATCTCTTTCAACTCTTCCAGGTCTCCCGGTGTCAATGAAGAGTTCACCAGAACATTGACTTGCCGTTGACGCCGACCAGGGGTGGTATTGGCTTCTTTTGCTGCAGGTACGGTGGTTTTGATAATCGCTTCCACTGCTTTGGCAAAGCCACTCTCCAGACAACCGGCATAGTCTGGTGTGGAAACCGGCACGACCGGGATAGTATCGAACTGGGGGTACTTGTCTCGAAACATCTTCAGCGCCATGCGAACATCACTACCCTGGGTCTCGGACAATCCGGTGGTGGGTACCCCGAGTAACATTGGCTGATTCTTTTCCGCAATTGTCTTCAGTCCTTCGACCACACTCTCTTCAGAACCCATCACCGTTGTCACCTGATCCATGGCAGTGGTTTGCAGTGGAATGGGCTCGCGGAAATGCCTAACAAAAAACACTTTGCCAAAAGCAGTACAGCCTTGAGAACCATGCAGCATGGGTATGGCACGTCGAAAACCGAGGAAAGCCAAAGCGGCACCGATGGTCTGACTTGCTTTCAGGGGGCTTACAGAGAGCGCCTTCTTACGTTTGATGATCTCAGTCATGCCACTACCTCCTGATCAGCGGTGGATTCAGCCGCGGAGGCTCCCACCGCCCAGGGTGCGGGAGAACGGACTTGAGGCCAGACAGGGCTCTCGATGGTCAACACCAGTTGGCGGGCCAGTTCCACCATACCCTGATAACCGGCATAACCGAATTCACGTTCCTGGTTGATATCAAGAAACGGAATGCGCGCCTTGAGTGCGGTATACATATTGCGGCCACCCGCAATCAATACATCCACATTTTTGCCATGCACAATGTTGATCAAAGCCCTTGGATTGCCCTCTTCCAGCATGACGGCATCCTGACCCATCAACTCCTTGATTCTGGCTTTATCCTCTTCTGTGGATTTCTTGGTACCAGTCGCCACCACTTCCATGCCTAAGTCCTGCAAGGCAGCGATTACAGACCAGGATTTAACCCCACCGGTATAGAGGAGCACCTTGCGCCCGCGTAATTTTTCCCGCCAGGGCTCAAGCAATTGATCCATTCTTGCCTCTTCTCGGCTAATCAGTGCCTCTGTTCTTTGGCTTAAATCTTCATCATCAATCACCCGGGCAAAATCGCGCAGTGCTTGCGAGACATCTCTGACACCATAAAAGCTACCCTCAAACCAGGGTGTACCAAAGGCTTCCTGAAGCTTACGTGCGACGTTGATCATCGCCTTTGAGCAGACCATCATATTGACAGAGGAGCGATGCATCGTCTGAACTTCGCGGAATCGTGCATCACCTGAGAGGGTGCAGAGTACCCGCAGACCCAACTCATCCAGCAGTGGTAAAACATGCCAGAGCTCGCCGGCAATGTTATATTCGCCAATCAACGAGATATCATGGACCTTGACACCTTCCCTGACCGCCTCTTCAGGCAGTGGATCCGGCTCTCTGCTTCCACACACATGTTTGACCATGGATTCGCCTGCAATGCGATTTCCCAGGTTCTTGGTGCCGTAAAAGCCTGCCGCATCGACCGGAACCACAGGCGTACCCCATTTCTCTTCTGCTGCTCTGCAAACAGCCTCGACATCGTCACCAATCAGCGCAGGCACACAGGTGTTGTAGACAAAAACAGCCGACGGTTGGTAATTGTCAACCGCCTGTTTGATGGCATGAAACAGGCGTTTCTCTCCACGCCCCATAATCACATCCTGCTCAGTGAGGTCGGTGGTCATGCCGATACGAAACAGCCTGGATCCACTCGACCTGGTGCCCCGGTTATCCCAGGAACTTCCGGCACAAGCGATAGAACCATGAACGATATGGGCCACGTCAGCGATCGGTAACAATGCGATCTGGGCACCATCAAAGGCACATCCGCCTGCAGTGGCACCAGGTTTCGGTTTTGCACAACCCGATTTTGATTTCTTGTTGTGCGCACAGGCAGGTTCGTCGAGCAGAGCGGCAATATCTTTCTGTTTCATGTGATGGCCAGGACTCCATTTGGATTGATAAATACTCTTATGCAATCCATATGCCATTACACATCTTGTTGTTTTTGCTTCACTTTATTATGGGAGAGTTTTGTAGTGAACCCTACAATTTGTTCTGTTTGTAGGTTCTTGTTGATCGATCGGATCGATCACCATTGAGGAAAAAAACTGCACCTGGTCGAGATGGAGATCTTATGATTTCAGGGTTGATCAACAGTCAATTGGATAGTGAAAAGCTTCTGCTGAATTCCATTTTGTTACATGGATTGAACGAGGCGAAATGAATCATACCGCATATGGGTTCGACTCCCATGAACGAAGTACCTTCAGATCACGTGCTGGCAGATAGTCGAAGGCTCCCATTTGATCCTTCAACACCTCTTCAGCGAGTTTGTAGTTATCTGATTTACTGCTGAGCAGGTTAAAGAACCAGGCGAACGGGTAGCCAACCTGACGATCAAATCCATGAATGGCATTGGCCAACTCAGAGCCATGAGGGGTATCCCCAAGACTTGTCACCTTCAACTCGCCTGAAAAGGTACTGTAGGGTTTGGCACTGAGTTGATGATCACCGTCCCTGTCCTGATACTCCCTGAGCGCCAATATCCAGTGATCGCAGAACTGACTCTGAATGCCGGCACTGCTTTCGTACCAGTCATTAAAAAATCGTGAGAGTGACTGCATGGATCGGTTTCTTCCTGAGGATTCTTTCAGCAAACTCTCAATGGGTGTGATACGTCGAAACTGAAGGTATGCTTCCCCTATGGGTTCTGGTTCCAAACGAGGATAGTCGAGAGGGTCAAGGAACTCCTCAAGACTTTCCGGAAACCAATCCCCATCGACCAAGGGTCTATCCAGCACTTCCTGAAGTTCTTCGATTTCAAGTTGAATGAACTGCTCAGGCCCTTCTCCACAAGGTGCGGTAAAATAGTGGGTCTTACCTGCCAAGCGAGTTGCAAAGTAGCCACAATCGATATAGTCGGCAATCAGGTTGTCAACATCGCCACCGGAATTCTCTTCTGCCCACTGGGCAATATTCTGACTGACGGGATTGTAATCTCCATCAACAACACCGCCAAGACGATACCAATTGCCTCGGGTAACAACGCGGGTAAACTGAAGTTCCGGCATCAGAAGATTGATCTTTTCGGTCAGCTGCTCAAATCCAGTACTGAAATCGAAAGAGAGACAGAGGGATGCAATTGATTCTGGTTTTGCAATCGGGGCGTTCATGATGCAGCCTCTAACACCGGATCAGTTTGGTGTCTGTTCTGCCACCAGGATTCAGCGATCTGATGGGCCTCAACTGGTTCATCTGCAAGCCCCAGCGCGCGTATCACCAATGCGAGTGTTCCTGTCACAGCCATTCTACCGTAGAGATCATCCACTTCTCCGTCCCAAACCGATCTGTAGTGGTTTAAATTTAGACGTTGCGGTTTGGTCTGTAATCCTGGTTTACTCAGGTTTGGCCAGCTTTCCAGCCATGTTTCACTATCGGAGAGACCATTCAGCTCGACAGCACGGTCTGGAATACGTTCAAACTCACCGCCCTCCCCTTTACAGATCAGAGCATGTTTGAGGCCGAGTAACTGAGCCGCCTGCTGGTGTATGACTGCAAAATTTGGATGAAAAACCCCCATTAGGCTGAGAGGTGCAGAGAGTGGGTTCAACATTCTTACCACAGTGTGTAGTGGTGGACGCAGCCCGAACAGTTCACGTGTGGCGATCAATTGTGAAGCAAGTGGGGATAACTTACTGATTGGGATATAGGCAAATCCACTATCAGACAGTTGTATTTCCGCCTCTTTCATGGAATTTGCTGCACTCATATCGAGTGCGTCCAGCGCTTCAGGTACATATACCCGCTCATCACTACGACTCATTCCATGCATCAATACCGGATAACCACGGCGTGCCAATATCAACGCTGCTAGGAGAAACCAGGGTAATTGGCGCTTTTTACCGGCATATGCTGCCCAATCGATTGCTGGTGCTTGCACCTGATGATTTATCGGCAAGCTCTCTTTCAAGGCCTGAACAAAGCCTGCTACCTCTTCAGCAGTCTCCTCTTTGACTCGCATCAGCATCATAAATGCGCCGATCTGTTCAGGTTCCACATCATAACAGGTGATCATATTCATGGCCTCATAGGCCTCTGATCTGGTGAGCGGGCGCATGCCATTTTTACCCTTTCCCAGTATCTGAATATATTTGGCAAACGGATGCATCATCTATTCCTGTTGTTCTGAAATTCGTGTTTTTGCAGTAAGCCTTACATCTTCGTCTTCATCTTCCAGCATCTGCGGTAGCAGCTTGTAAGGTGCTCTTTGGCAAGCGACCAAACGTACCCGCCAGTCTGAATCGGACAGCAGTGGCGTAAGGGCCTCTGCTTCAATACGTTCAGCCACCACCAAACGTACTTCTGCAGCTGTATCATTGATCATCAGCCCAATGCTCTCGAGTGGCAGGCGCATAGCGACTGTTTTACGTACTTCCCGGTCACTATCGAGAATCATTCGAAACAGTCTACCGGGAATCAGACGCCTGGCGACTGTATGTCGAACCATATAGTCCTCATCCATGACCATCTTTTCTAGTAGCTCCAGCGGCAGTCTGTCGGCTACTGTTATCCTTACCTCCCGATCGGCATCACTGATCAAAGGTTCCAGTTGATCGATAGGAATTCGATAGGCTAGAACCCTGCGTACCACTTCATCAGGATCATCGAGCATTTGCAGCAGGCGCTGTTGCGATAGGTAACGGGCTGCAATAGCCCTTCTTTCCCAGAACTCATCACCTGCATAGACCTCAGCCAGGTCCGGGTTGAGCTGAAAGAAGCGCGCGATCTGCCTGCCACTCATCGCGCGCACACAGATATCACCAGGATTACAGCGGCCTGATTTTAACCTGTCTTCCTTATGCGGACAGGTACTGCAATCAGCTGTAGGGACATCAACCTTGTTTTGTACCATTAACTCTGTTGTCACGCGGCTTCTATCTCAGCGACTACAATGCCGGTTGCAATCTCCATATCCTGGGTAAAACAGAGACAATGATTTCTGCTGTCAATCAAGTAAAGATTGAATGTTTCAGACTCATGCAGTGGTGATGCAGCAATCACATCATCATCCATACAATAGGTAAAGTGGATCTCTGGGAACTTCTGCCTGAGTTCATTGACTGATGTTTCATCAATCATTTGCTGCTTCAGTATTCCACCAATGTCTTCGAGTTGGGTTTCACTGATCATGCTTTAAGCTCCTGCTCAAACCGGATCCTCTGTTCAGCATCCTGCCCCATGACTTTCGCTAACCAGGGGGATGCATCATCACCGATTACGGATTGCAGGGATGCGATCTCATCACTGATCGTTCCGGCCTGAGGTTTTTTAATCGGATGAATACTGGCTCTCACCACCTTTGCTGCAGCAGGTCCTCCTATAGATCCGACAAACAGCAACTGACAGTCATCGATCAGACTGACGCGGTAAGCGTTCTTATCATCCACATCAGGATTGTTTTCAACCGTTCTGATATCAACCAGCTTGCTGCTTTCAGCTGAGACCTGATAGATCAAAAAGCGACGACAGGATCCGAAATGCCCATCCAGCATCTCACCTTTGTTGGAGGCAAAAGCAACCCGGATACTATTCGGCATATCCCCTTCCTGATAATCCTCGATCTCAGGAATCGGTTCACTCGTGACATTATGTTCACCTTTCAGATAGGAGAGTGCCTCTTTGATCACTTCCGTATCACAATCGGAAAACTCCCCATCAGCAGCCGATTTCAGATCCTTAACTTTCAAAGAAGCAAGTTTCTTACCTGTTGGCGGCAATCCAATGGCATCGTCGAGAACACGGAGTAGACGGGCAGGCTCGGTATCCGGCAACACTCTTGCTGCCAATCCGATACGAAGTGCAATTTCCTCAGAAATCGGGGAAGCGCTCATAGTTCACTCCTAAATATCTCGCAGATAATAGATCCGACTCATGGTTATAGACATACTGTGTGCCGCCAATAGTCGCAGCTCAAATCCTGATATTGATTCAATCATCGAAAGTCTGGGTTACGCTTATTGGCGGCGATGCAATTTATTCCAAATTACACTGGAATGATGCAGTCATCTTCCATGCAGACATCGAGGCACTGAGGAACATCGTGATCCTCCTCGCACTCAGTACAGGTCTCAACTTCGATCTTATAGACCCCTTTGAAAGGAACGATCGACTGAGTCGGACAGACGGGTTCGCAATCGCCACAGGCGGTACAGATATCTCTAACAATTTGAAGAGCCATGATAATTCTCCTGATTACAGCTAGTTGGCGCGTTTAAATCGAAGGGTTGTAGGAAAAGATGGCGGAGGACTGATTGGATCAATATAGTATTTTGAACCGTCAGTCAGTTCGACCTCTCCACCCCACTCGGTCTCACTATCCTTTTCAACCTTAGCGATTTCATCTTCCTGATCCTTTTTCGCTATGTAGAATAGAAGAGCACCATTGTCTTTCACACGTATCATTACATTTGGCACGATGGTTACCTCATTTCTTTCATTGATCCGAGTATTCGATCATCAGTTCAGAGCCTGGCGGCGGGTTGGATACCCGCCGCTGTCGGCTCAGAACGTGACAATCAATACTCGTTCTACCATGGGGTATTAACGTACCAGATCGTAGTTGTAGTCAGTGGTACCCATACCGCGAGTCTCTTCATCGAGACGCTCAAGTACGGCATTGACCAAAGTCTTCAACATGTACATGGCACCCTCATAACCCAGAGTGGTGTCACGATGCATGTGGTGACGATCGAAGATTGGGAAACCGATACGGATCAGAGGTACTTCGTGCTCTTTTCCTTTGTGCAGAGTATCCCGCTGAATGAACTTGCCGTATGAGTTACCGATCATGAAGTCAGGCTTGTTGGTAAACATCAATGAGCGGAAATGCCACAGATCCTTACTGATGTGAACCTCACTGTTCTGACCATAAGGAGACTCTGCAAGCATCTTCTCCATAGCCTTTTTCCAACGTTTGTTGGCATGGTTACACAAGACCTGCGTCGGCTCGGCACCCAGTTCCAAAAGGAACCTGGTCATACCCATGACGAAGTCAGCATCACCATACAGACCGAACTTCTTGCCGTGCAACCAGGCGTGGCTATCGGTCATCATATCAACCAAAATACCGCGCTCACGGGTCAGAGACTCTGAGATCGGCTTACCGGTCAGCTCAGAAACCTTCATCAGGAAGGCATCTGTAGCTTCCAGGCCCATAGGAATGGTGATGTCAGATGCCGGCTGTTTCCAGGTGTTCTTGGTGAATTTACGACTCTTCACCGACTGCCAGGGCTGCAGATAGAGAGTGTCAATTGCATTTGGAGCATCTTTCATCTCGTCAATTGAGGTACCACCGTCATACATCCGGTATTCACCGTCTGCAGGGGTATCCAGAACTTCAGTGGGATCACACAGCAGGCTGTAATCCACATCCATCTCTTCCATCATCCGCTTCATGACACGGTAGTTACCGAGATAGGTCTCGAAACCTGGAACGATGTTGATCTTACCGTTGCTACCTACCTCTTTGTCTTCCATGTAGTTGAGGGTGAAGTAACGCTGGATACCTTCGAACATGTTATCCCAACCGGTGGTGTGGGAACCGACAAAGCTCGGAGTATGGGCAAATGGTGTGGGGAACTCCTGTTCGATATGACCTTCCTTCTTGGCATTACCAATGAAGGCATTCAGATCGTCACCGATAACCTCGGCCATACAGGTGGTGGAGACAGCAATCATCTCCGGCTTGTAGAGGGCTTTGGCATTTTCCAGGCCAGCGAACATGTTCTTCTGTCCACCGAATACAGCCGCATCTTCAGTCATTGAATCAGAAACACAGGCTACTGGCTCTTTGAAATGACGATTGAAGTAGGTACGGAAGTATGCAACGCAACCCTGAGAACCGTGCACATAGGGCAAGGTCTTTTCAAAGCCGAGGGCACACAATACGGCACCCAAAGGCTGACAGGCTTTTGCCGGATTTACAGTCAGGGCTTCACGGTTGAAGTTCAGCTCTTTGTACTCTTCTGTGGTTGTCCACTGGAATACCTGCTGAATTTTTTCATTAGGGTGTTTCTCTTCGAAGTTCTCCTGCTTGTTTTTCAGAGTCTCGATGTATTCGTCAGTACGAAATAACGGATAACTGGGTTTAATGTCATCGACTACTTGGCTCATGATATTTCTCCTACCGCGCCACTAATCTGTGGACAGACGGTTGGTTAAGTTTGAATCTGGTTGTTCGCACCCGGCAGTTGCTTTGATCAAGTAACCGCCGGGAGCTTTCCTTTAAGCGCCAGCCGCAGCGGACTCGGCCTCTTCCTCACCCTTCAACCAGGGTGCCTGGATTTTGTTCCAGCAGGGATTGTTCAGTGTCATATCCATATCACGGGCAAAGATGGCGAAGCCGTCGTAACCATGATAAGGACCGGAATAATCCCAGGAGTGCATCTGACGGAAAGGAATACCCATCTTCTGGAAGATGTACTTCTCTTTGATTCCGGAACCGATCAGGTCTGGTTTAACCTTTTTCACGAACTCTTCGAACTCGTAACCGGTAACATCGTCATAGATCAGTGTGGCGTTGCCCATCTCCTTGATGGTACGGTCGTAGTCGTCGTTATGAGCAAACTCATAACCGGTACCAACCACTTCCATGCCCAGATCTTCATAAGCACCAATGATGTGACGTGGGCGCAGACCGCCAACGTAGAGCATCACACGCTTGCCTTCGAGACGCGGACGGTACTTGGCAATGACGGCTTCGTACTCCATCTTGTACTTCTCGATAACCTTCTCGGTATTGGCCTGGATGGTCTCATCGAAGAAAGCAGCAATTTTGCGCAGGGACTCTTCAATCTTGGTAGGACCGAAGAAGTTATACTCCATCCAGGGAATACCATATTTCTCTTCCATGTGACGGGAGATATAGTTCATTGAACGATAGCAGTGAAGCAGGTTCAATTTGGCTTTTGGCGTGTTTTCCATTTCAGCCAGTGTGCCGTCGCCGGACCACTGGGCGATAACACGAAGACCCATCTCTTCCAGTAAGGTACGGGAAGACCAGGCATCACCACCGATGTTGTAGTCACCGATAATGGTGACATCGTAGTCGGTAGCTTCAAAACTGGTATCGCCATCACGATTATGCAGTACCCAATCGCGTACAGCATCGTTGGCGATATGATGGCCGAGAGACTGGGAGACACCGCGAAAACCTTCACAGCGAACCGGCACAACCGGTTTTTCTATCTCAGCCGATGTCTTCTTTGAAACGGCTTCGATATCGTCACCAATCAGACCGATCGGACACTCTGACTGTACAGTAATACCCTTGTTCAGCGGGAACAGCTGCTCAATCTCAGTCATGATCTTGGAGAGCTTCTTGTCACCACCGAAAACGATATCCTTTTCCTGGAAATCAGAGGTGAAGTTCATGGTGCCGAAAGTGTTGATACCGGTGGTACCCACATAGTAGTTACGACGACCGGCACGGGAGTACTGGCCACAACCAACCGGACCGTGCGAGATATGAATCATATCCTTGATAGGACCCCAGACCACACCTTTGGAACCGGCGTAAGCACAACCACGAATGGTCATCACGCCAGGCAGTGATTTACGGTTGGATGTAATACATTTCTTAGACTGCTCAACCTCTTGGTCATTGACCGTAAGATGTTTGGCACGATCCTTCTTGGCATTTTCAGGATAGACTTCGAGCACCTCTTGGATGAGGGCTTCTGTCTCTTCGCGTGTCATATCTGACATAATATTCTCCTTCACCTGCCACCACTAATCCGTGGATGCACAGGTTGTGAAAAAATGATAGATGGATACCGACCCCTTAGGGTCGGTGTAATCCGAATGACTTAGGCAGATTCAGCAGCAGCAGTCTGACCGACAATGCTTTCGTCTTCCTCTTCCATGATGCCAAATTCCATCAGCAGATCTTCGAGCTCATCCATTGTACAAGGCTCAGGAATCACTAACATGGTGTTGTCAATTACCTTCTGTGCCAAAGTACGGTACTCATCAGCCTGTTTGTGGGTCGGATCGTACTCGATAACTGTCATACGACGAATTTCAGCACGCTGCACAGCATTATCACGAGGAACGAAATGGATCATCTGAGTACCCAACTTGGCAGCCAAGGCTTCGATCAGCTCATCTTCACGATCTGTGTTACGTGAATTACAGATCAGACCAGCGAGGCGAACACCACCAGAATTGGCGTATTTAACGATACCCTTTGAGATGTTGTTGGCAGCATACATAGCCATCATCTCACCGGATACTACGATGTAGATCTCTTGTGCTTTATTCTCACGAATCGGCATGGCAAAACCACCACACACAACGTCACCCAGTACGTCGTAGAATACAAAGTCAAGATCTTCTTCATAGGCGCCTTCCTCTTCCAGGAAGTTGATCGCGGTGATAACACCACGGCCAGCACAACCTACGCCTGGCTCAGGGCCGCCGGACTCAACACACTTGATGTCGCCATAACCGGATTTGAGTACATCTTCCAGTTCCAGGTCCTCAACAGTACCAGCTTCAGCAGCCATCTCCATGATGGTGTTCTGCGCTTTTGAGTGCAGGATCAGACGAGTGGAATCCGCTTTCGGATCGCAACCGACGATCATGACCTTTTTACCAAGCTCGGCCAGACCAGCGACCAGATTCTGGGTCGTGGTAGACTTACCGATGCCGCCTTTACCGTAGATTGCACATTGACGCAGTGCCATGTTGGATCTCCTTACTATTGTTGAATCAGTAGTGACTAAAGTCGTTTGTGGTCACGTGGACAACCTAGGTTCTGCAAGCGGTGTGCCAAAACTGAAAATATTGTTTAATTTATTGTTTTTATTAAATATAATCCTATTCCTACAGTAAACCTTTGAGGTCGGGTTCACGACAATCACCCAGCATATGTATGGATGAATACAAACAATCAGCCACATCAGGCAGTTCATTACCCGCCTCTGCACGCTTGCCGATCAACCGATGTAACCTGCCCGCAGTCATCCTCGGCAGCCTGACCTTTCAGCAACATCCGGTAAGGCTCTTTTTAGACGGTGTTGCAGAATTGCATGCAGATCTTTTCAAGGATTTACAACAGGTGCCGGTGCCGGAGTCACGTGCCGTCCACTTTATGGACTACATGCGCTCGGGCTTTCTGCTCGACAATTTGGATGAGGCAGGCTTCAGTGAGGCGCAACAGCGGTTTAAACGTGATAAGGCTGACTATCTGCGAATTTTACGTGGCTGGATGTTCGATGCTGACGGAAAGGAAGCGGCTGTTATGAAAAGTTGGGTCGAATCCAGATTCGGACTGCTACCAAGAAATCACCAGGGTCCGTTGGGGGACTACACAACAGAACACTACCAAAAATACCTGATTGATCGAGCGAAGGGACTCTATAATACGAATGGATTGGAGGCCCAACTCGACCTGCTCTACACCTATTGTCAATACGAAGTAGGAAAACAGTATCCTGGAGAAACTCACCTTGATCTTTATCGAGGCATCAATCAGATCAAAGAGCATGAGATACTCCACCAGTTCAGTAAGCGGGAGTATGTCATTCTGCTAAACAATCTCAACTCTTTCACTAACCATCGAGAAAGAGCTGATGAATTTGGTGATTATATCCTGCAGACAAAAGTACCGCTGGTGAAGTTGTTGTATCTACCAGATCTGCTTCCACACCGGCTCAAAGGGGAGAACGAGTACCTGGTAATTGGCGGTGTCTATAAAGTGAACCTGAGTATTTTGTAGGATCGTTGGGCACTATTAGGGCCTGTTAACACTAATCCAATACGTCCTGCTGGGTCTGTTTTTGTGTCCAGCAAGGCAGAATGAGCGTCGTGTAGTCATTCTACATCAGCGAATGATAACGCCGCTGGGCACAAAAACAGACCCAGCCCTCCGGGTTGCGCCTGAAAAAGCGCCACTCGGCGTTGCTCGTCGCTCATTTGGAGCAACCAAACTTCGCTCCTCGCGCCTT
>NAUB01000027.1 GCA_003676145.1 gamma proteobacterium symbiont of Stewartia floridana
TGAATGTCCTGCGTGTTTTTCCCATTTTGTCACCTGTTAATCATCTAGGGTGATAATATCACCTATAATCAGGTGGCCAAATTAACTATGCCACTACATACCTTCCTGTAGCTGGATCATAATCCCTAAAGTAGTTGTAATAGCTTATCGGAGATTCAAGACACTCGTTAATTACTCTCGCTTAGTAAACCCTGGCTTCCAGGTTAACTCAATAAATCCAAACACTAGCGCAACCAAGACAGCAGCCGTAGATTCACCTAGCTGAAACAATATTCCTGGACAAATAATAAATATAGCAAGCCAACTGTACCGAAACATTTCAGATCCATTGAGCAGAAATTATTCATTCAACACAATAAAGTTTACCTAACGTGAGATGATCGTCCATATCATAGCTATCGATCAATAGCGTTAATTCACATAGTGTCAATACCATGTGATTTGTTATCTTTTGTATTAGTCATTCAGGTTCTTTTAAATAATTGACATAACTTTCTGCGAACCTGAATAAATGACTCGCAATATTAATTAAAAAAACAGTCGAATATCAAACTAGATATACTCCTCCCTGATACCCGACTGTTTAGTCAAAGATCAACTACTGAGCAGTTCCCAGCATTTTTATCTGAATATTATCACCCGGATTAACCTGCAGACCTTCCTGCTTACAGTCAAACGACGCATCATCTGTTGTAAAGACTACTTTTTGACCGGATGTCCTGTTTCGACAAACCACTTTGTAAAGATCGAGCCCGTTCGCGCGAGCGCCGACTGGTGTTGTTGTATTAAAACTTACCGATCCGTGAAGTGCGGCACTTCCCCCTTCACAGTGTTGTTCAAAGTCCATATTCAAAGACTCGACATTACCCGTCGCATCATATGAAACGCTATACACCTCAAACCATCCGGTCAGCGTATTACAGCCTCTTCCGTTACCTGAAAAAGAGAGCCCTGGGACAGTCGCATCCTGAAATGGAAAGCGGGTAGCATTTTCATAGATACCGGATTGAATCTCTGCATCCCCTGGTGCAGCAATGTTCAATGTCCACCAATCGGACAGTTCACCTGGTAGATTGTTTATTCTTACAGTGATTCCATTATCGTAATTCCGAGAGTACTGGATAACCGAATTCTCATCCGTATATACATAACTTTCACCCTGCCCAATATAGTCGCCTGCATCACTGTTGAGAGTGATTGTGGTTTCGGCTTGGAGTGCGGAGCTTACGACGGCAAAGAGGGGGAGAAAAAAGTGATGAACTTTCATAAAAAAATCCTTGTAAATAATGCTCATATTGAACTTTCAATACTAACCTTTCATCAGCTTTCCATACAAGAGACCGATAACATCCAGCGAATTTGAGGACTAATCGATCTGAACAATTATTTAATCACTGTTATTTTCACAGCTCAAAATGAGTCTGTATTTGTTGTTTTGCAACACACACAGGAGCTGTGAAATCTTACGCATGATTGTGCTTAATCAACGTAACGATGAGAAGGAGTTATTTGTCTGAGTTCCAATGAGTATGACCGCACAACAATTTGTTATGTAGTTACCAACTGTTTCAGACTCACAGATACAGAAATGTTTGCTTAATAATAAGTCAAAACAATTGATGGGTTTCCCAACATACTAAAGATCGACGAGGGCAGACCATACTAGCACCCTGACCAGTCGTGACAGAGAAACAACTCACTTGTATTTGGCAGACGTTATGAATTGCCCAAACGATTCACACCAGACAATCACACTCGTGTAATCGGATGGATTGATATGTGAGGGCACCTCAACGATAAAGTTATCGAAGGTGCGCACATCCCCCACTCGGACCATATCGGGCTTCAGTTGATTGAACTCCGCTTCGGTCTCCAGATACTTTGGAGAGAGGTAGAGTTTGTAATCCGGTCCGGGCGCCAGTTCACCCATCAGGGTAATGGAGGTTGAACTTACGGAGACCTGGCCCTCGCCCCAGTGCAGCGCATCACTGTCCTGCAGGTCTCTGCGGAACTCGGCTGTGTAGCTGGCTTGTGAGGAGATCTGCTCGATGGCGGATTGAGTGGGTGCAGGTGGCGCCACAAGAATTGGAAGCACAAAGATGCCGATGGCAAATCCTGCGATGCCGACGATGCCGTGGGTGATTAAAAGTATCAGTATTGTGCGTGCTTTCATGCTAGGACCTGGAGTTATTTTGTTATTACTCGGGCAATAGCCCATCGGGGCCGACCACCACTTCCAGCTGACTCTACCTCAAGCCTATCACTAAACTATCACACAATCTTCAACTCCCCGGTTTTTTACATCGGATTTATCTGGTTTCACAGGGCATAAAAAAAGGGGCCATAAGGCCCCTTTTTCATCAGCCGATCAGCTTGTGATCAAGCTTCGGCTTCATCAATCGCCTTCATGCTGAGACGAATGCGGCCCTGCTTGTCGACTTCCAGCACCTTGACCTTCACAACATCCCCTTCCGCCAGTTTGTCGCTGACCTTCTCCACACGTTCGTTGGAGATCTGGGAGATGTGCACCAGGCCATCCTTACCGGGCAGGATGGTGACGAAAGCACCGAAGTCCATCAGCTTGGCAACCTTTCCTTCGTAGATGGTACCGACTTCCACATCAGCGGTGATCAGCTCAACCCGACGTTGCGCCTCTTCACCGGCGTGCTTGTCGACGGAGAAGATCTTCACCACACCATCGTCAGTAATATCCACGGTGGCGCCAGTCTCTTCGGTGATGGAGCGGATGGTCACGCCACCCTTACCGATCACGTCACGGATCTTGTCCGGGTTGATCTTGAACTCGATGATCCGCGGCGCATGCTCGGACATCTGGTTACGATGGGTATCGATGACGCTGTTCATCTCGTTCAGGATGTGCAGACGACCCTCTTTGGCCTGATCCAGAGCGATCTCCATGATCTCTTTGGTGATGCCGTTGATCTTGATATCCATCTGCAGGGCGTTGATACCTTCCGCGGTACCGGCCACTTTGAAGTCCATGTCACCCAGGTGATCCTCGTCACCCATGATGTCGGTCAGGACAGCAAACTTGTCCTCTTCCTTGATCAGGCCCATGGCCACACCGGCGATCGGTGCTTTGATCGGCACACCCGCATCCATCAGAGAGAGGCTGGTGCCACAGACAGAAGCCATGGAGGAGGAACCATTCGATTCGGTGATCTCGGAGACCACACGGATCGCATAAGGGAAGTCACCGATGGTCGGCATACAGGCCAGCACACCACGCTTGGCGAGACGGCCATGACCGATCTCACGACGCTTGGGGCTACCCACACGACCGGTCTCACCGACACAGAATGGTGGGAAGTTGTAGTGCAGCATGAAGTGCTCACGACGGGATCCGTCCAGTGCATCGATGATCTGTGAATCACGCTCGGTACCCAGGGTGGTGACGACCAGAGCCTGGGTCTCACCGCGGGTGAACAGGGCCGAACCGTGGGTACGGGGCAGTACGCCGGTGCGTACGGAGATCGGACGAACGGTGCGGGTGTCGCGACCGTCGATACGAGGCTCGCCGTCCAGAATACGACCGCGAACGGTGACTTTCTTCAGCTTCTCCAGCTGACCGTAGATCTCATCCTTGCTCCAGCGCTGCTCACCGTCTACCTCAACAGCAGTCAGCTTTTCCAAGGTAGCGTCAACGGTTGCATCGATGGCGGCATAACGATCCAGCTTGTCAGCAACACGGTAAGCGTTGCCGATACCTTCTGCAGCTTCGGCTGCTACGGCTGCTTTCAGCTCTTCGTCAACTACTGGCGGGGTGAACTCTTCAATTGGCTTGTTGACTTCCGCTGCCAGCTCTTTGATCGCCTGAATGACGACCTGGAAATTCTCATGACCGAACAGTACCGCACCCAGCATCACCTCTTCAGAGAGCTGGTTGGCTTCCGATTCCACCATCAGTACCGCTTCTTCGGTACCGGCGACCACCAGATCCAGATCGGATTTGTCACTCAGACCGGTGGAAGGCGAATTGAGGGTGTACTCACCATCCTTATAACTGACCCGGGCGGCACCAACCGGACCCTGGAACGGCAGGCCGGAGATGGCCAGTGCTGCAGAGGTACCGATCAGAGACGGGATCTCAGGATCTACGTCAGGATTCAGTGACATCACAGTGATGATGACCTGAACTTCACTGGTGAACCCTTTTGGAAAGAGTGGGCGGATCGGACGATCGATCAGACGCGCGGTGAGGATCTCCTTCTCGCTGGGACGACCTTCACGGCGAAAAAAACCGCCTGGGATCATACCGGCGGCGTAGGTTTTCTCCTGGTAGTCCACGGTCAGTGGGAAAAAGTCCCTGGGCACAGCGCTTTTCGCTTCGACCACGGTGACCTGGACGACGGTGTCGTCCATGTTGACCATGACCGCGCCATCGGCTTGCCGTGCGATCTCACCAGTCTCGATGGAGACCTTGTTGTCTCCCCATTGGAATTCTTTCTTAATTAATGTCACGTTTGAATCCTTGGATACTTATGTGTATTGACGGGGAGGCTTAGCGACGCAGGCCCAGACGGGAGATCAGGTCTTTGTAACGCTGCTGATCTTTGCCTTTCAGATAGTCGAGGAGCTTGCGGCGGGAGTTGACCAGACGTACCAGGCCCTGACGGGAGTGGTGATCCTGCTTGTGATCTTTGAAGTGCTCGGTCAGCTGGGTGATGCGGCCGGTCATCAGTGCGATCTGCACTTCGGGTGAACCGGTATCGCCAGGGGCGCGCTGATACTCTTCGACAATGGATTTCTTTTCTGCTGCACTCATTGACATGACGTGTACTCCTATAGGTTACGTCTTGAAAAATGGCCACTTTTCAGGCCAACCCGACAATGAGTTCAGGCTGACCGGACCGGTTTAATTCATCAAATCTTTTCAGGCAAAGCCAGGAAGACCGCGTAGTATGCGCGTTCTCTGCTGCAACGGCAAGTCAGCCAAGTCAAATGCTTGGCTAACCCCCGGTTAAATCACCTGAATTTGCCATTTCGGGGTGCCGGAATGGCAAATTTCAATAGTTCTCGGCTGACGGACTCAGTCCAGCGCCTGCATCAGCCGCTTGGGGGCGACCCGCCCGTCGTCAAGGATCTGCCCAACCCCGATGAAATCGGTTTTGTTGGCATAAAGCCTCACCCAGCCACTGGTCGGCGCATTCGGCACCAGAATCGGCTGGCCCTGCTTCATATAAAAAGCGGCATCCGCACTGAGGGCCACTTCCGGCCAGTCGGCCAGGGCGCTCTCCAGGGGCAGCAGCCACTCATCCATCTCCGCAAAACGCTTCTCGCCGAAGGCCTCCTGGACCTGCTCCACAGTCAGCATCGATTGATCATCGTACGGTCCGACGCCGGTACGACGCAGACCACTGACATAGGCGCCACAACCCAGGCGCTTGCCGATATCCTCGGCCAGGGTGCGTACGTAGGTGCCTTTGGAACAACGCACATCCATCTCGAACTCAGGTAGATCAAAGCTCAGCAGATCGATGCCGTGGATATGGATGGTGCGGGGCTCCCGCTCCACCTCGATACCCTGACGGGCCAGCTTGTAGAGCCGCTCGCCGTTATGTTTGATGGCCGAAAACATGGGAGGCAGTTGCTGTTGTTCACCAAGGAACTCCTGCAAGGTCTCCAGCAACGCGGCTTCCGTCACACCACTCGGGTCACCGGTCTCCACGACCTCACCCTCCGCATCTGCGGTGGTGGTGGTTTCACCCAGTTTGACCTTGACCAGATAGCGCTTATCCGCATCGAGCAGAAACGCAGAGAGCTTGGTGGCTTCACCAAAACAGATCGGCAACAGACCGGTTGCCAATGGGTCCAGGCTGCCTGTATGGCCAGCCTTGGCGGCCTTGTAAAGAAACTTGACCTCTTGCAACGCCTTGTTGGAGGTCATGCCTTGCGGCTTGTCGAGCAGCAATACCCCATTGATATTGCGCCCTCTGTTACGACGACGTCCCATACTTAATCTCTAAAAAACATTATCACTGGAATCAGTTTTGTTTCTCGGTTACCGCTTCTTCGATCAGGTTGGAGAGATGCTCCCCCTGCTCCACCGAAACGTCATAAACAAACTGAAGTTTGGGTACTGTGCGTATTTTCATACGCTGTCCAAGCAACCAGCGCAGATGACCGGCCACCTGGTTGAGATGATCGGCACTCTCCTTTTGGGAAAAGCTTGCGCCCAGGGTGGTGAAAAAGACTTTGGCCTGGGATAGATCCCGCACGACACGGGCCTCCTGGACGGTCACCATGCCAAGCGCCTTGTCTTTGATCTCTTCACGGATCAGCTCGGCCAACTCTTTCTGCAGTTCAGCGCCGATCCGGTCGGTACGTTTGAAATCCCGGCTCATGCAGCATGCCCCATGAAAAACAGCCTGCTGGTGCAGACTGTTTCGGTTATGCCTTGGTTGTTCAGATTGATGGAATGCATAGTCTCAATCAAGCTTAGACGGTACGGGCAATTTCCGTACGTTCAAACACCTCGATCTGATCTCCAGACTGCACATCGTTGTAGTTCTTCACGCCGATACCACACTCCATGCCGCTCTTCACTTCATTGACGTCATCCTTGAAGCGACGCAGGGACTCGAGTGAACCTTCGTAGATCACCACATTGTCCCGCAGGACACGGATCGGGTTGTTGCGCTTGACCATACCCTCGAGCACCATACAACCGGCAATCGCACCCAGCTTGGAGTTGCGGAACACATCCCGCACTTCGGCCAGACCGATGATCTCTTCGCGGATTTCGGGAGAGAGCATACCGGAGATCGCCTTTTTCACATCATCGATGATTTCGTAGATGATGCTGTAGTAGCGCATGTCGATACCCTGCTCTTCCACCACCCGACGGGCACCCGCGTCACCACGGACATTGAAGCCGATGATGATCGCATTCGAGGTTACCGCCAGATTCGCATCAGACTCGTTGATACCGCCCACACCGGAGGCCACAACGCGCACTTTCACTTCTTCGGTGGAGGTCTTCACCAGTGACTCCTTGAGCGCTTCCACACTACCCTGTACGTCTGCTTTGACGATCACATTCAGGGTCTGGGTCTCACCCTCTTCCATCTGGGTGAACATCTCATCCAGTTTGGCGGCCTTCTGTGCGGCCAGACGGGTCGAGCGCTGTTTGTCCTGACGCAGTTCAGCGATCTCACGGGCACGACGCTCATCGCTGACCGCACGTACATCGTCACCGGCTTCCGGCGTACCGGAGAGGCCCAAAACCACCACTGGAATGGAAGGACCGGCGGTTTTGATGGAGCGACCGGCCTCATCGAACATCGCCCTTACACGGCCGAACTCCTTACCTGAAACGATCATATCGCCCCGATTCAGGGTACCGGACTGAACCAGTACGGTAGCCACCGGACCACGTCCCTTGTCGAGTGACGACTCAACGATGGAACCATTCGCCGGGCCATCTTCAACCGCTTTCAGTTCAAGCACTTCGGCCTGCAGCAGTATCGAATCGAGCAGATCATCGATACCTTCACCGGTCTTCGCGGAGACGCGGACGAACATGGTATCGCCACCCCAGTCTTCGGGTATGACCTCTTCCTGGGAGAGCTCCTGGATCACCCGATCCGGATTGGCCTCCTCCTTATCGATCTTGTTGATCGCCACGATCAACGGCACTTCAGCCGCCTTGGCGTGCTGGATCGCCTCCTTGGTCTGTGGCATCACGCCGTCGTCGGCGGCCACCACAAGGATGACGATATCGGTAACTTTGGCACCACGGGCACGCATCGCGGTAAACGCCGCATGGCCCGGGGTATCGAGGAATGAGACGGTACCCTTGTCGGTATCCACATGGTAGGCGCCGATATGCTGGGTGATACCACCCGCCTCACCGGCCGCCACCCGACTGGTGCGGATATAGTCGAGCAGAGAGGTCTTACCATGATCCACATGGCCCATGATGGTGACCACCGGAGGACGGTTGACCTGCTCTCCCTGAGTATGGGCGTCATCCTCTTCACTCAGCAGATCGGCTTCGATATCCTCGTCGCGCTGCACAATCGGCACATGGCCCATCTCTTCAACCACCAGAAGGGCGGTATCCCGATCCAGGGTCTGATTGATGGTTACCATCATGCCCATCTTCATCAGCACCTTGATCACTTCGGCGGCCTTGATGGTCATGCGCTGCGCCAGATCGGCAACAGTAATATTCTCGGGAACCTTGACCTCATGCACAACCGGAGCGGTCGGGCGCTGGAAGGCATGCTGGGCGTCGCTGGCAGCAGCAGCCGCAGCTCTACGCTGTTTACCCGGTTTTTTCTTGCGCTTTCCACGCAGCCCTTCCGCTACGTGCAGCTCTTTACGGTCCGCCTTTTTGTCATCGTTAAAACCCTTCTCATCGCGACGACTCTCTTTGCGACCTTTCTTACCGCGGGACGGCTCGGCCTTGGCTTCGCCAGCAGGAGCGGGTTTCGCTTCGACAACCGAATCAGGTTCAGCAGCGGCTTGTGATCTCAACAGCTCTTCCTGACGTTTGGCTTCCTCGGCCGCCTCTCTTGCTGCCTCTTCTTCTGCCAGACGCTTGGCTTCCTGTTCTGCGGCAAGTTTGGCAGCTTCCTCTTCCTGTGCCTTCTTCTCCGCCTCTTCCTGTTCTTGTCGCTTGGCAACCTCGGCCGCCTTACGGGCTTCCACTTCCGCCTCTATAGCGGCACGTTCTTTGGCCTGGTCATCCAGCGCTCTGCGTGCCTCTTCCGCCTGTTTAACCTTGCTCTCATCCGACTCCACATTGGTGCGTTTCACGTAGGTACGTTTCTTTCGCACTTCTACGCTCACCGTTTTTGCCGGTGCGGCGGATGCACGACTCAGCGTGTTGCGTCCGCTCGATGTGGGCTGTCGCAGTTCACTGACCGTTTTACGTCTGAGTGTCACCTTGCTGGGTGCGGTAACCGTGGAGGTCTTCTTTTTGCCATGACTCTCACGCAGATGCAGCAGCAGTTTCGCCTTCTCATCATCGGAAATCCTATCTTCAGGGCTTTTCGCCTGAATGCCGGCGTCCGCCAACTGTTCCATCAACAGATCGGCAGGAATGCCAACGACATTTGCAAGTTGTGCTACCGTTACTTCACTCATTCATCAGCCTCTCGAATTTGCCTTTTCCATCTGTTGCTTTCTCTTCACCCAGAAACCGGAGTGACCTATTCCGCCTCTTCAAACCAGGGAGCACGCGCTGTCATGATCAGCTGGCCTGCCCGCTCCTCGTCCATGCCGTCAATCTCCATGAGCTCATCGATGGATTGTTCTGCCAGATCCTCCATGGTCACCACACCCCGGCCGGCCAGGGTAAAGGCGAGTTGCTGATCCATGCCGTCCATACTCAGCAGATCTTCGGCAGGTTCACGGAAAGCCTCTTCATTGGCAATCGCGCGCGTCAACAGAAAGTCCTTTGCTCTGTTACGCAGTTCTTCTACCAGCTCCTCATCGAACTCCTCAACGGAGTGCATCTCTTCAATTGGTACGTAGGCGACTTCATCGACACTGGTAAAGCCTTCCTGTACCAGGATCGCTGCCACATCCTCATCCACATCCAACTGTTCCATAAAGGAGTCCATATAGCCTTTCGCTTCCGATTCACTCTTCTCGGAGGCCTGAGCTTCGTCCATGACATTCAGTTCCCAACCGGTCAGCTGACTGGCCAGTCGAACATTCTGTCCGCCACGTCCGATCGCCTGGGATAGATTCTCCTCACTGACCGCAACGTCCATGGCATGGGTATCTTCATCAACCACGATGGAGACCACATCCGCCGGTGACATGGCATTGATCACGAACTGTGCAGGATTGTCATTCCAAAGGATGATATCGACCCGCTCCCCATTCAACTCGTTGGAGACAGCCTGCACCCGTGAACCTCGCATGCCGACACAAGCGCCAACCGGATCGATGCGCTGATCCAATGCCTTAACCGCAATTTTGGCACGTAATCCGGGATCCCGCGCAGCACTGCGAATCTCGATCAGCCCTTCACCGACTTCGGGCACTTCCAGCTTGAACAGCTCGATCAGCAGTTCAGGCATGGTGCGACTGATAAACAGCTGCGGACCTCTGGGTTCCGATCTGACCTCATAAAGATAGCCACGAATCCGATCACCCACCCGGATCGACTCCTTGGGGATCATGTGCTCTCGCCCGATGAAGGCCTCGGCATTGCCACCCAGGTCCATGAAGATGTTACCCCGGTCGATGCGTTTCACCACCCCGGTGACCAGTTCACCTTCGCGACCCCTGAAGGCCTCAACCACTTTGGCCCGCTCAGCTTCACGCACCTTCTGTACAATGACCTGTTTTGCAGCCTGTGCGGCAATCCGTCCGAACTCAATGGACGCGATCGGTTCTTCAACGAAATCGCCAATCTGTATATCCGGATCCTCTTCCCGGGCAGCATCCAGGATAATCTGCCTCAGTGGTGCATCCGGCTCATCTTCCGCATAGTTCTCGACTACTTCCCAGCGACGGAAAGTGTCGTAATCTCCGGAAGCACGATCGATCGCGACCCGAACGAGAATGTCATCTCCATTACGTTTTCTCGTGGCAGACGCCAACGCAGCTTCAATGGCTTCAAAGATGATCGACTTTGCCACATCTTTTTCATTGGAGACCGCATCTACGACCAGCAATATCTCTTTACTCATCAATGTTTCCCAATTCAAAATTCCGGTATGACTCGTGCCGAATCGATCATATCGACCGGTATTCGATAGAGTGTCCCGTCTTCTTCAATTAAAACCTGACTATCTTCCACGCCGCCCAATTCACCAGTGAATCGGTGTCGGCCATCAATCTTGGCACGGGTTTTAAGGCGCACCTTGCTGCCTTTGAACCGTTCAAAGTGCGCTTCTTCAAACAGGGGTCTGTCCACACCTGGTGACGAGACCTCAAGTTGATAGCGCTCCTTGATTGGATCTTCCACATCGAGCACGCCACTGATCTGATGACTGACCTGTACACAATCATCCAGCAAGATGCCATCCGCATGGTCGATATAGACCCGCAGCAGAGACCCGCCCTTGCCCTGCCCGGTCAGCTCCACGCCCACTAACTCATAGCCCAGAAGTTCGACCTCCTGACGTATGAGCGTTTTCAAATTATCTGGCGCAGACCTCATTTTTCCCACCGCAATAAAAAATGGGCACATGGCCCATCCTGTCGTAGCAGAAAACGGGCAATCCACGCGACGCAGTGCCGCGTCGGTAACCACCTATTTTCTAAAATAAAAAAACCCCGCTATCGGGGTTTTATTATAATGCACTGCGGCTGACAACCGACAGCTATCGCAAAATTCTGGTGCGGATTCTAGCATATCACCCCACTTCACGCAATTTCCGGATGGGATCTTGTCGGTGCCTCCAAGAATCCGATCACCCCGCCGGTGTATGACCGAAATAGCCCTATCCGGGCAGCCATCCACCCACCGCCTGAACCGGCTCACCACTCTCAGGATGGCTCAGCCAGAGGACAACCGCCAGACGCTTGCTGCCATGAGGGGAAAACTCAGGCCAGGGGAGAGACCATTCACCAGCCCGGGTCTGCTGCGCTGAACGACTGTGACTCAACACCACAAAATGCTCGCTCAGAGTTCTGCCCCGGTTTTCGCCGGCGCCTATCTCACTCTCCAGATCAAAGCCGAGAATCACCAGATTCGCCTCCAGCCCCTGATGATCCATACCGGCCAGGGGCGCAAACTCCGCCTTAACAGCGACACCGGCCTGCACATCCAGGCTCAACCGGCCGACCTTTTTCGCCCCGCCAAGCTCAAGCTTCGGATGACGAAACCAGCCCCGCCACTCCTTGCCGTTGACCACGAATCCTGGTGTGTAGACGGATCGGATGGCACCCGATTGGCGATACTGCCGCTGCCGCAGGCTGTAGTCCGGGGAGGCGAATCGATCCTGCCAACCCAGGTAGTCCCAGTAGTCCACATGAAACGCCATCGGAATCAGTTGCTGCCAAAGCCCGGGATGACTCTCCAGTTTAGCCAGCCAGCGATCCGCCGGTGGGCAGCTGCTGCAGCCGTGGGAGGTAAACAGCTCAACCAGCTGCACCCGCTCTTCCGGACTCTCAAGCGTCAGGGCTTGAGCTGTCATACCGAGCGGCAGAGTCATCCCCAGCAACAGGGCCAAAGCCTGGCGGGAGATCATGAGAGATCCGGCACAAACTTCAGTGCAACGCCGTTGTTGCAGTAGCGCAGACCGGTGGGTTTTGGTCCATCATTGAAAACATGCCCATGATGACCGCCACATCGGGCGCAGTGGTACTCCGTACGGGGCCAGATGAGTTTAAAGTCCTTTTTGGTGCCCAGGGCATTCGGCAGATGGTCATAAAAACTTGGCCAGCCGGTACCACTTTCGTATTTTGTACTGGAGGCAAACAGGGGATTGTCGCAACCGGCACAGACGAAGGTGCCTTTACGCTTCTCATGCAGCAGCGGGCTGCTGCCGGGCATCTCGGTACCCTCCTCACGTAGAATCCGGAACTGCTCTGGGGTCAGGCGCTTGCGCCACTGCTCCTCGGTCAGATCAAGTTTACCTATTTTAGTCATCTCTTCACCCTGTCTGGCAAACACCGAATGACCGACGACCGGCATCACAGCGGCTACGCCCAGTAGTTTGATCAAACTTCTTCGCTTCATTCTATATCTCCTGTTACATAGACCAAGGACGCGCTGGAGAGTCCAAAGTGGCATAACTGGTTGGGTCCGTCTTCACACGGAAGGCTTTCAGACCTATCAGGCATTCGCGCTAAAACCGGTTTCCGCGTCACTGCTCAATCGGCTGATATCGGGGCTTGGATAGCCAAGGAATTTCTCACCAATCCACCTTAAGTCAATCTGACAACTGTCGGAAAAACTGTTAGTTCCCAGTTACCCTTAAACGATGGAATCTGACTGTTAAGACAGAAATTATCCCACGAGATTCAGTCGGAATAACTGGGTGCTTTTTGCAGTAAAACCTCGCTTTCGCCAACGCATGGTGAGAGCTTAGCGGGCAAGCCTCCGCAGAGATTCACGCAATTATCACAAATGAATCACAACTGGGTTTGCGCAGTGTTGGCGGGGCTAGGCGAGCGGCAGGGTAAAACTGAAACAGGCTCCGCCTTGGGGATTATTGGACGCAGAGATGGTGCCACCCTGTAACTCCACCATGCGGCGGGCAATCGCAAGCCCCAGGCCCGCATGTCCACCCTCCTTACCCTGCTTGCGCTTACGGAAAAATGGATCGAACAGGTGCGCCAGTTCCGCTTCATCGATGCCCTGCCCGTCATCCATGACCTCCACCAGGGCAAAATCTGCCTGCTGAGAAATGTTCAGCGTAACACTGCCTCCCGATTCACAATGGTCAATTGCATTGCCGATCAGATTATCCAGCACCCGTTCGGTCATGGCGAAATCCGCTTTCACCTGAGGCGGCGACTGGGGCAGATGCCACTTCACCTCGACCTGATGCTGTTGTGCCGGTAGCTGAAACTTCTGAATCACATCCTGAACCAGCTCCGCCAACGCCATCGGCTCGCACACCGGCTTGGTCTCTCTCGCCTCCAACTGGGCCAGCTCAAACAGATCCTCGAGCATCCCCTTCAGACGTTCGCTCTGTTTGAGAGCGATGCCCAGATAGTCCTGCTGTGACTCACCTTCACGCTCCCCCCGCTCCATATGCAGGGTCTCGAGATAACCGTGCAACACCGCCAATGGGGTTCTCAGATCATGGGATACCTGCGCCACCAGTTCCCGGCGCAGCTTGTCCTGTTGCTTCAGCTGGCCCCACTGATCGGCGATACGCTGCGCCATCTCCTCGAATGCTGCTCCCAGCCGCTCCACTTCATCCCCATCCGGATCAAAACTCTCCGGCAGTTGTTGATGACTGGTAAAACCACTCTGCTGGAATGCGCTCATCACACTGGAGAGTCGTTGCAGGCGACGTGTCAGCCAGCGGAACAGCAACAGGCCGGTAAGCAGACCAAAGCCCATACTGACCGCTACCGCACCGGCGCTGTAGCGCAACGCATAGCTGTCCAATACCGCCTGCTCGGCGTTATCGTACTCTTCACCCCTGAGCACTACATAAAGGTAGCCGTCAGGCATATCACCGGCCGGCACCTCGGTAACCGAGAACGCTTTTCGCCTTTCATGTGAGCGGGGATCATCCCCCAGCAAAGGAAAGCCTTCACCCCGCATAAAGGCTTCGATCGGCGCCAGATCGACCTGCTTGCGTTTCACCTTTCCCGCATCGGCCGAAAAGGCGAGAATCGTCCCCTGCTTGTCCAGCAGATAGATCTCGATACTCGGATTGATGTCCATGTAGTCACTGAAGGTCTTCTTCAGCGCCAGATCGTTCATCTCGCCATCGATCACCAGGCGGCGATCCGCCACGATGCGTTGCGCCAGATCCTGGTTGAAGTGCTGAGTGATCTCCTGCATATAACGAGTGGTGGTAACCAGGGAGATCAGGGCATAGACAATCCCGGTAACCAGAAACAGGCCGATCAGGGCAAGCGAGAGACGGGCATAGAGGGATTGAAACATATGCACCTCACAACCCTGACCGCAGCCAGAGCGCAAACTTGCCCCGGCTGTTCATGCTTCACTCCGTTGATCGCGAAACTTGTAACCCACACCCCATACCGTCAATACATAGTGCGGTTCAGAGGGGTCTTTTTCGATCTTTGAGCGTAATCGGTTGATATGGGAGTTCACCGTATGCTCATAGCCATCGTGGTTGTAGCCCCAAACCTTGTCGAGTAGTTGAATGCGGCTGAAAACCCGGCCGGGATGGCGGGCGAAAAACAGCAGCAGATCGAACTCTCTGGCGGTCAGATCCACCGCTTCGCCCTCAACCTGAACCGAGCGTTTGTTGACATCGATATAGAGACCGTCCCTTTCGATGCTCTCCTGCTCTGTGATGCCTTTACTACCCTCCTTCAAGGCATCGATGCGCCGGAACAGGGCTTTGATGCGGGCCATCAATTCAGGCACGCTGAAGGGCTTGGTCAGATAGTCATCCGCTCCCATCTCAAGACCCAGCACCCGGTCGAGTTCGGTCGATTTGGCGGTCAGCATCAATATCGCCACATACTCTTCGGCACTGCGCATCTGGCGACACAGGGTTAAACCATCCGTATCGGGCAGCATCAAATCGAGGATCACCAATTGATAGCTGTTTTTTCTGAACAGCTCCATGGCTGCAGCGCCGTTACTCGCGATATCCGCGTCGTATCCGGCATCCTGCAGATGTTTTTGTACCAGATGGGCAATATCCGGCTCATCTTCAACGATCAGTAACTTACGTTGCATTTATTCGATCAATTCCAGTTGTAGGGTTCGCTTGGTCTTTTGTTTATTCTCTTTAACCCAGGATTGAATCAAAAATCTATAGCGTGACTTTCACGTAATTATCACAAAAGGATCACAACAGTCGTCGTCACGCTACAGACTGAGTCCTGTTTCAGGTCGCTGATCGGTCAACCAGTAGAACTGATAGGGAGGTATCACCAACTGCTGCTTGAACAGACGTGGACTCTGTCCCGAATAGAGATCCTTCAAATTACCATACTCAAACATCCCCCGATTGCCCAACGCGCTGAGCTCCATGTATTGAGGGTTGCTGTCAAAATTGCAGACCACCAGGACAGAACCGAGGGGCATGAAGGGGTCGCTGCGCCAGAAGACAAACAGATGAGGATTATCCACTTCAAGCAGCTCCCGGTTGTTGAAATCGGCAAACGCGGGAATCCCCTTTCTGGCGGCAATCATCTTTTTCAGGCCATCGAAGATCTGCTGTTCAGGGGTACCGTGCTGATGGCGACGATCCGCCCGCTGCCAATCGATCTTCGGTCTCTGCATCCAGCGGTTATCCCCCGCCTTGTGTTCATCGTTGAGGAATTCCCGGTCATTCAATGTACCGATCTCGTCACCATAGTAGAGCAGTGGCATGCCGCCAAAGGAGCAGATCAGACTGTGCAGCAACAGAATCACCTTGACCGACTGCTCGATCGCCTCGGCATCGCCCAGTTCAATCGCCGCCTCCAGCCCCACCAGGGAGGCCAGAGATCCGGAGATTCGGGCATCCCCGGTCTTCAGATTCACGCCGAAGGGTGCGCCACGGGCGGGTGAATCGTCATACCGGCCGGTAAAAAACTCGACCAGGAATTTACGATGGGCCAGCGGCTGGTAACCGGCCCGCTGGATATCCGCATCATCGAAACCGAGACCGATATCATCATGACAGCGCAGATAGTTGAGCCAGGTGGCCCGGTCGAGCTTGGTTGGCAGGCTCTGAATACCCTGGCGCAACAGCTTGGTGTTCTTGGTGGCAACCGCATCCCAGATCAAGGCCATGAAGGTGGCGTTGTAAGCGATCTCGCACTCCTTGGCGATCACCGCATCCTCACCAAAGTATTTTGTGATCTCCACGGGTGCGACGATCGCTTCCGCGATGAACAGCACACCCGGCGCGGTAACCTGACAACAATCCTTCATCAACTGCAGCAGCAGATGGGCCTCACGCTCATTCTGCGAGGTGGTGCCGATCTTTTTCCAGAGAAAGGCCACCGCATCCAGACGCAGAATATCCGCTCCCTGATTGGCCCAGAACAGGGTATTGTCCAGCATCTCGATGAATACTGCCGGGTTGTTGTAGTTGAGATCCCACTGGTAGTGATTGAAGACCGTCATCACCCACTTGTTCATCTGCTGATCCCAGGTGAAGTTACCGGGTGAGGTCTCGGGAAAGATCTCCGGCATGGTCTCTTCGAACATATCCGGAATATCACGGTTGTCGAAGGTGTAGTAGTAGTCCTGGTATTTCTGCTCTCCGGCGCGAGCCCGTTGCGCCCACTCATGCTCATCCGAGGTGTGGTTGAGCACCATGTCCATCACCAGCAGCATGCCCCTTTTACGGGTGGAGGTGGCGAGTCGGTTGATATCCTCCAGGGTGCCGAAGCGTTCATCCACATTGCGGAAATCACTCACCGCATAGCCCCCGTCGCTGGCGCCGTCGGGACAGACCATCACCGGCATCACATGCAGCATGTTGACGCCCAGCTCCTGCAGATAGGGCAAGCGTTCCTCCACCCCCTGAAGATTATCGGCAAAACCGTCCGCATAGAGGGCCATGCCGACCCACTCCTGACTGAGGAACCAGTTGTGATGCTTCTCCCGTTCACTGTCCAGCTGCTTGAGGGTGACATGACGCTGCACATAGCGGGTCGCCATGACTTCCACCAGATGAATCATCTGCTCCTTGAAATCATCCCGTTTTCCGTAGAGGTGGTGGAATAGCAGATGAATGCCATAGAAGTTACCCCCGAGCCGGGTATAGAAGTGGCGCAGATCCCGTTTACGAATCTCGGTTTTGAGTTCGTCGAGGATATGATTCAGCAGTGAATGGGAAACCTGTTCATACATATTGCGATACCGGAACCTGTAGCACTAACCCGCGCTTCTCTCCTCACTCTCCCATTGTGACATGAAGTCTGCATAGAATTTTGCTGATGATACGGTAGCACCACGCTTTCCTACAATCGCTGAAGCAAAGGATTGCGCCCTTTGCAGGGTCAGATCCAGCGGCCAACGGGCGTTCAGTCCAAGCAGCATCACCGCAGTGAACGCATCACCTGCACCGACGCTGTCAACCGTCTCCTGACTCACTTCGGGAGCCACTTGCAGGGGTGATGGTTGATCCGCCAGCACAAAGGCGCCCTGCTCCCCCAGTGTTACGATCAAACCGGTCAGGTCATGTTTCTGCTTGAAAGTCAGCGCCTGCTGATGCAGATCTCCACCGGCGCCATCCAGTTGATCAAGTTCCTGCTGATTCAATTTAAGCCAGTTGGCTTGATCGATCCAGCGCATAACCGATTCCGGCTGCCACCAGGGCGGGCGTAGATTGACATCGAGGAACAGGGTCTCTGCACCATTCTGCTTGAGTCGCTCAAGCGCACTCAGGGAGACCCGGTTTCGCAATCCCAGACTGCCGTGATAGAGCATCTCACCGCCGAGGGACTGCAATGCAGCCGGATCGATGAAATCATAGGCGGCATCGGCCATGATCTCATAGCTCGGTTCGCCCTGCTCGAGGGTGATCATGACCCGGCCTGTAGGATGCTCCTCATCCTGTTGCACACCGGCGGTCTCCATACCCCAGTCAGCCATCGCCTGGAGAATCCGCTCCCCCTCCTCATCCCGACCGACACGACTGATAAAATAGGGCGCCTGGCCAAACGCCTGGAGATGCCAGGCGACATTGAACGGCGCACCTCCGAGTACCTGCTCTCCAGTTGGAAAGCAGTCGTAGAGCACTTCACCAAAGATGATCAGTTTTTTATTATTCATTGTCATCAGTGCCTGTTAAGACGAATTCATCGATCAACGAGTTGAGTTTCAATCACGCTGAGTTTGATCAACCCAGCTGCTTAAAGAATAAGCTTGTTGGGATTAAGGATGAATGACGCAGACTTAAGGCATTTACGTCCCAATTCTACTGGAGAAGTAGGACCACACCTAAAAGATCAACCGCCAATGAATGCAAATCACCGCGAATCTACGCAAACAGTGGCCGCATTGTGAAAGCTGTTCGCGGCATTTTGCGGTGATTGGCGTTCATTGGCGACTTGTCATCTCAAGTAACCGCCATTCGGTTTAAGGATAGCAAATCACAACAAACCGATTGTAACGCCACCAAACTTCTGTCCAGGTCTGTTCTGATTAGCAGATTGGCGGTCATTGCTCCTCAGGCACATGACAGCTTCTGAAGAAGTCGTAGTGATCGATCGCCTCCAAAATCCCCAAGGCATGGGACTGCTCGGCAAAATAGATCCGCTCAAGGTCGATCATATGGGAGAGCTCTTCATGGTGACGATTGGCCACCACCACGGCCAGGGTATTGCCACGCATCATATCCTCGTCAGATCCGGAGCCTCCCGCGACCAGAATATGTTCGAGGGGCACGTCCAACCGCTGCGCCACATAACGCAGCGCCTGCCCTTTGGAGGCCCGGGAAGGCAACACATCGAGAAACTGACCGAAGGCGTGAATCACATTGCAGGTCAACTCCTCCTTGCGTAGCAGTGCGTTGATCTCATCAACCGAGGGTGCCTTGTTGGGGTCGTAGTGGTAACCGATTTTGAAGAAACTCTGATCCTGTTTGGGCTGTGGTTTGATCCCGGGAAGATCCGCCAAAACACGGCGAATGCCTTTTGGCTGCCACAGGTGATCGATATGCTCACCCCAATAGTCATCCATCGAAAGACCCTGTGTATAGTGGATCTTGGTGCCCAGACTGGTGATCAGCACATCTGGAATCGGAATCGAGAACTTCTTCATGATGGAGAGGGCATCGTCGAGGCGACGCCCGGTAGCGATACCGAAGGTGGCACATTTCCGGTTATCGCGCACCACCTGTATGAAACGTTTCAGGCCAGTGGGATTACCCAGCAGGTTCTGATCCAGATCGGTAAATATGGCCCGATCCCGATAGCGATACTTGACATGTTTCGGCGGCTTGGTGGGCAGCCTTTCATGTTCTGCGGGCATCGGTTTGATCATCGCCAGGTACTTCTTGGCATGGGCTTTCCAGGAGTAGTGCTTGCGCACACCATTCAATCCGTTGCGCGCAAACTTTTGCCACACATCGTTATCATGCAATATCTTCAACAGACTGCGACGGATCGCTTTCTTGTTCAGCGGGTCGACCAGCAATCCGTTGTTACAGTTGCCGATGATATCCACCGGCCCGCCATTCTCCGTGGCGATCAGCGGCAATCCGCTGGCGGCCGCCTCGAGCAGAGTCAAACCAAAGGGCTCGGTCAGCGCCGGATTGACGAACACCCCTTCTGAGAGCGCCGTCAGACGGTAGATCTCCGGCACCTCTTTGGCCAGATGGCGTTTCGGCACGGCAACCCGACCATACAGATCATAGAGATCGATGGTCATCAGAATATCGGTCATCACCGACTGGGGACCACTCTCCATATCCCGGATGTCATCCCGGTTGCCAGCCACAATCACCAGGTTGGCAGCACTCTGCAACTGACTCGACTCACCATAGACTTCCAGCAGGGTAAGGATGTTCTTACGCTCATCGGGTCTGGAAAGCGCGAGAATGATCGGTTTATCGGGATCGCGCAGAAATCGCGCCAGGGTTTTTCGGAAATGGATATTGTCCCCACGGGACGGGGGGTGGAACTGGGTCAGGTCGGTGCCGGGGGGGATTACCGCCATATTATCCGGCTGATAGTGATTGTAGAGGCTGTACTGCTCTTCGATCTCATTGTGGGTACTGGTAATCACCAGATCCGCATTCGCCAGCACCTCCTCTTCCGCTTCCACCCGGCGATCCATGTTGTAACGCTCGCGGATCTCCTTTCGACTGAAACCCTTGGCAAGGAGTTGATGCTGCTTATCACGCCCCAGGGAGTGGCCGGTGTGCACCAACGGTACACCCAGTAGATGGGAAAGCCGCACACCCACATAGCCCGCATCCGCATAGTGGGTATGCACGATATCGGGCATGCGCGGCTGGGACTTCAGCCAGTTGAGCAGGTTGTCCATGAAGCTGTCGAGATGATCCCACAGGGTCTCCTTGGCCAGATAACCTTCAGGACCAGCCTCGATCCGCACGATCTTGGCCTTCTCTGACAGCAGTTCGAGGGGTTCTGCATAGTCGTCACTGATTTCCGAATCCACCACACGCCTGGTCACCAGATCGACCCGACTGACACCATCCCGTTCGGCCAGCGCTTTGGCGAGGTCCACCACATACTTGGTTTGGCCGCCGGTATCGGCATCACGTCCCAGCTCGAGATCGTGACCGCGAATCAATCCATGAACACTTATCAGACAGATATACATAGTGGGATCGTCCTGGTTGGAAACCGTATCAACCCTGCATCATGTCAGATCATCATATCAGAACAGGCGCTAAAAATCGTCGTACCTTATCTCTCCCAGGCTTACAGACCGCAGTTAAACCATGCTTCAGCACCAGGCTGCAAGCAGGTTACTGAACTATTCAAAAACACCCACATCCAGATTCAACAGCAATCCTTTTTCAACCTGATCAAATTTCAGGATGGCTACACCCTGATGATCCTTCAGGAACGCCTCTGCATCGGCCTGACTCTCCAGGGGGATCAACTCATGCCCCATCGGACCCAGCACATCCGAACCGATCACATAGTAGGCACGCTTGGCATCGATACGGGCCAGACTGTAGTACTCGGTGACAGCGATACGATCGATTTCACTCGCCTGATGATCGGGTGCCCACTTCTGCAGATCGAAAAGATACTTAAAAAGATCCTTGGCGCCATCGAAATGGTGGGCATGGCCATCCTTGTAGAGTACCGTGCCGATCCATTCGGGGTATTTCGCAACAAACATGCCGCATACCGGGCAGGTATCCTTGGGACCAGGGTTGGGGAGCTCCTGAGACTGCAGCGCTGTTATATGCAGTAACCAGCATGCAAATATCAACAATATGGCTCTACGCACGTTCAGCCCGTTATTTTTCATACTCATCGATCTGTCATTCATCGAAATAGTGTTCATTCTCACGACGTCCAGATTGAGAGAGTCATGAGTCCAACTGCAACAATCAGATTGCTGTGCCAAGCACCACTTGGCACAGCATCTCTCCCATCAACCCTTTTGCTGCTTCATCTTTTGCATCATCTTCTTGCGTCGTTCCGCACGCTTCTTGCGAACCATCATGGTGTCCTTGGCCATGCCTGCATAGGCCTCGCTCAAAGCCTCATCGAAATTTGCCAGAGTGCCCCCCTTTTCCGCCTGAATCGCTTTTGCCTGATCAGCGGAAGCGAAGGCCATCTTGCTCCGGGTGGTCATGGTACCTTTCAGCTTGGCGCCAATCAGATAGCTCACTTCATCCACATTGACCAACGGCTTGATCTCACCATCGGCACCGAAATCCGCCGCATAGATCGCCTTCGGACCACGATCGATATTCAGGGAGAGGCTGATCGCCAGACAGTGGATGGAACAGGTGGCATCCACCAGGTCATCATCGTAGTGGACCAGATGGCGGCTATGGTGCCACTTGGTACGATCCATACCGCAGTAGGGACACTTGGCATATTTCTCCAGTTCATTCTCCAGAGGCGTGGCATCCGCTGCTCTCTTGGGAATGAACTGCAACGGCGTGCCATCCCCATCACAGCTGGCCCCTGTGGCTTCGACCCAGCCTTTACCCGGCACCATCACACCAACACCCTGACCTGCCAGCGCGCCACCCGCGAGACCGGTCAATCCGGCAGCCGACAGCAGCTTCAACAGATTTCTGCGCTCCTTGTTACTCGTTTCACTCATCGAATTACTACTCCTCTTCTACTTAAACATAAACAGCGGTATTAACCATGGAATGAGATTGAACCGCTCAACAATCCCTGAATTAATTGCCGATTGAGGGCAGTCACTACGCACCCAACCGATGGATCTACCAATTGGCCAATCCACGCATGATGTGGTAGAAAACAACCCCTTCATAAACTGTCCAGAGCCCAAGCGCGACCACCAGCACGCCAGCCAAGCGGGCAAGCACACTGCGGAAAGTTTCGCCCACATAACCGCCCAGCAGACTGAGCATAACCATGGATGGCAGGGTTCCAGCACCAAAACTCAACATCAGCAGCCCTGCAGTCAACGGATCGGCAGTGGATACCGCTTTCACGGCAACGGAGAAAACCAGACTGCACGGCACCAGACCATTGAGCAGGCCGACCGCGACAGTTGGAACTGTGACCGATCTGCTCAGACGGGTTATTGGAACCTCATGCGAGACCGGTTTAGCCTTCACGAGACTGTTGATTGATACACCCAGCAGATTCAATCCCAATATCACAACCAGAACACCGGCAAATATCATCAGCAATCCCTGCGCTTTTCCGACAATGCCACTCTGCACCAACACCTGACCGACAACGGCACCACCGATACCCAGCAGCGCATAAACCGCAATCCGCAGTGTGTGGTATGTAAGCAGATGGCTTAATCGCACCCTGGGTGCAAAATGGATAAAGAACCCTGCGTTGATGCCACTGCACATACCAATGCAGTGAAAGCTGCCGAGAATGCCGGTTAGAAAGGCCACCCCGAGGGTCAGCTCGGCACTCATATCAGCTCATCCACGATCAGGGCGAACAGCTCCGCTGTGGACTCACCGATGATCCGGGTATGCAATCTCCCCTTGCGATCGAGTATGAAAGTGGTTGGCAGACCGATTACCCCATACGCTCTCGCCACTGCCCCGTCCCGGTCGAGCAGTACCGGATAGCTGATATCCAGTTTCTCTATGAAGGCTGCCGCTGTTTCACGATCCTGCCGCACATTCAGCGCAAGGATCACCAGGCCTTTTGCACGATATGCCTGGTAGACCGGCTCAATGCTCTGCATCTCCGACTCACAGAAGGGACACCAATCGGCCCAGAAACGGATCACCACTACCTCTCCCGCAAAATCCTGCGGAAAACTCAGCCTCTGTTGGTTGAGATCCTGTAACTGAAAAGCGGGTGGTGGCTCCCCTTTGGTCAGTGCTGAACTCTCTGACTGACAGCCATTGAGAGCGCTCAGAATCAATACGACAAATAAGATGGAGAGTGTCTGTTTGATCACCACCAGACCTCCATCATGGTGAGCCTTGAACTCCAGATCGACCAGGCTGAGGTCAGGTAGAACTGCAGGAAAAAGAACAGTGCCAACCAGCTTATGACAGGCAACACATCCGCCACCGTCTGACTCAGACTGGTGATCCTCCGCCAGGGCGATACAAAGCCGGCACCGAGAGAGAGTGCAGTTGCCAGAAACAGAGGTATGTAGAGAAAGTAACCCACATAGCCATGCCCCTGTTTGAGAATGCAGAACGGACAGTGGTGATGGGGGTGCTCATAGATATAGAGCGAGATGGATGAAATTATTGCCACGAGTGCAATCACGAAAGCTGCCGCCCCGGTGATCGACAACAACCAGCCACTCTGTCCACGCAACGCCACCCATACCCCAGCGGCGATGACCACTATGCCCGAGATAGCCAGAGCGAGTATCGAATTTGCCGGGGCGATACCACTGACCTCAGCGGAGACCCCCTGCGCATCGGCGGAGAAGAGTGTGCCACAACAGGAGGTGATCAGGTTTGGCTCCATCTCAGTAAAATGCAGCCACTGTAGAATCGTTTCGGCACCAACCAGCGGCAGCGCCATAAGCAACAGAGCATATTTGAAACGGATCAGTGGATAGTCGTAGCCCCGGTTGTCGAGATAGTTCAGTAACAGCCAAATGGCAGCCACAAAGAACAGGGTGATTTTCAGGAACAGTGTGGGCCAACCCCAGGGATTCAGATTCAATACCCCGGTTGCACACATGGCGCCAACAAACTGTCCAGACAAGGCCTCAGCGTTGTAGATGAACAGCAACAGTGAGAGAAACTCAAACAGGAAAGCCCAGACCAACAGGGTTGATACCAGATAGGTACGCCTTTCCAGTCGAAGCTGCAACTCGCTGCCACTCTGAATATCCCAGTGGCGCAAAATTCTGAAGGCGAAAGTGGCCGCCACCAACAGCATCGTGGAGACCAGTATCGAAACCATCAACAGCGCCAGAATGGCAGGATTCAACATCATGGGTTATCCCTCCCCTGACACCATGAGACCATCTTCAAGCTCCACCACCCGGTCCACAACAGGCGAATCGAAGACAACCGGATCATGACTGCTGATCAGCACCGTCTTGCCGGCTTTCGACAGCTGATCAAGCAACACCATGAACTCACGGGAGAGCCGACTATCCAGATTGGCGGTAGGCTCATCGGCGATCAGAATTTGCGGATCATTGATCAGCGCACGACAGATCGCCACCCGCTGAGCTTCACCACCGGACAACCATTCAACAGGATTACTTGCTTTGTCGACCAGTAAGAACTGTTCGAGCAGACGCTCCGCCCTGCTTCTCAAGCTACTGGCTTTCAATCCCAGTGGGTAGGCCGGCAACATGATGTTCTCCACCACACTGAGCCCGGGAATAAGATTGAAGCGCTGAAAAATGAAGCCGAAGGTATGCCGGCGGACTTGCGTTAGAAAACGCTCAGGCAGGGAGGAGATGGTACGATCCTGCAGGCGGATACGGCCACTGGTAGGCCGTGACAGGCAGCCGATCATCGACATCAATGTGGTTTTACCTGAACCGCTGGCCCCCTTCAGACAACTGATCCGGTTAACTTCAAACTGGGTGGTGATTCCCTGTATCGCCCAAAACTCATTCGGTTTGCCCTGATTGAAGGCCTTACGCACATCTGTCAATTCGATCAACATCGCCAACTACCGCATCACCAGATCAGGATCGGTTATGGAGGTCCGCCAGACAGGCACGATGGTCGCCAGGGTATAGGGCAACACCGTAAAGAAAAACAGCGTCGCGAGTTGCAGACCGTCCACTGAAGGGGTTAACTGAAAACTGGGATAGAGAACAGACCAGCCTTTCAGCACTGGCTCAAACAGACCGGCTGAGGTATAGAACACATGCAAGTAGGCAGCCAGATAGCCAATAAGAAAAGCCATCAGGGAGATGATCACTCCCTCCCAGAACTTCATCCGCATCACTTCACCGGTCTCCCAGCCAACCGCTTTCAGGATACCGATCTCCTTGCGCTCCTCGGCGCTCAAGCCGGAGGCTTTATCCCAGGCGAAGATAACAAAAGCGAGTACTGAACCGAGTAATAGAATCAACATCACACCCTGCCGCCAGGAGAAGAGACTCTCATAGGTACGCAGAATCTCCGATCTGAGTATTGGCCGACTGTCCGGTAACAAGCGTGTCAGTTTCTCAGCAATTTTTTGTATCTCCCGGGGATTTCTCACCGACAAAACAAGGTCGGTGTAGAGCGATTCGTCAATACCGAACAATTGCCGATAGCCTTGCGGGTTCATCAATAGCAGATCACTGCTGATCAGTTCCGATTCACTCTCCAGCAGCCTCGATACTCTGAAAGAGAATGCTTTGCCTTCATGGGACCGCAGTGTCAGATAGTCACCAACCGACAGGCCTCTGGTTCGGCCAATCCCCTCACCAATCACAATATCGTTTATCGTAAGTTGATCCTGCTCACTGGCCATCACCGTATAGTTGGCCTTGACGGCAGGATCGTAGTAGTAGCCCCACAAGCGGCCACGCTTTTCAGTGACACCGCGCAGCTTACCGATTCTCTGCAGATAGTCTGCCGGCACCATGACACTTCTTCCCGCCTGTATCCGCTGCACGACGATTTCCGGTGAGTCGGCCAGCAGAGCAACCGCTTCGCTGCGCATGGCATGGCTGAACAGCATCACTGAAGCCAGCATGAATATGATCATTGTGTAGACGGACAGCAGACCGAGACTCTTCCCCTTGTGGCGCATCATTGTGCCCAGGGTGTAGTCGATAAAATAGCGTTGCTTGCGCAGTAGGGTGATCATCGTAAGAGACCCATCGGAGGTTGCAGCAACGAACCCGTGGGGAAATGCTCCAGTGCGACGGGATGATCCTGGAAAGCGGAGTGGATATCGGCCTGAGAGGGGTGCCTGGTATAACGGGCCTCGGTGAACAGCGACAGGTCGGTGAGACCCAACCGGCTGACCAGTTCAGCGGACTCAGGTGCCTGTGGCAGGCCTTGGCCACTCTCACTCGCAACATCAACAAGGCTCGCCATAAAGCCTGTCAGCAACAACAGCAGACAGACAAAAAAGGTGTTGGATCTTTTCATCTCATGAGTGACAGAACTGTGCAAAAAAACAGAAACCGCTGAAAGTCTATCCGGCCCGGTTTGCATCTCTCATTGACATCAATCATTGATCCCTATTTCAGGGTTTTTTTACGTCATATGGCCCAATTCGGCGTTGGAAAAATACGCCATTTCACGCGATACCGGGAAACTGAGCCCTCCAGCCAATTTTCTTTTACAGCCGTATGGTTCACAAAACGCACATCAACGCCACAGGCATGCATCGATCATCCACTCGATTCACGCTGAATAGACCGACTCAGCATCGTCGGTGAGCCGAAATAACCACCTGATCCTGCCAGCGTAACTGCGGCTGTTTGATTTTTATAGACGATCGGTCTAATATTTTAACCATGAGCTCTGCCACTCCCCTGAAACGTCGTCGCGGCCGTCCACCCAAAGACCAGGCCGGATTCAGTCAAACCAAAGCTGAACTGATTCGTTCAGGTATGGAGGTGCTCACCGAAAAAGGCTACAGCGCCACCGGCATTGACGAAATTCTGCGACGAGTCGGGGTGCCAAAGGGCTCTTTCTATCACTACTTCAAGAACAAGGATGCCTTCGGCTCGGAACTGATCAGCAACTATGCAAAATTTTTCGAGCACAAACTGGATAGATCCCTGGGTAATCGATCCCTCCCCCCTCTGAAACGTTTGAGTGCGTTCATGCAGGATGCGATAGACGGCATGGCCCGGCATCAGTTCAAGCGGGGCTGTCTGGTTGGCAATCTTGGTCAGGAGATGGGCGCCCTGCCCGAATCATTCCGCAGACAACTGATCGAGGTCTTCGAAACCTGGCAACAACGGCTGGAAGCCTGCCTGGAGGAAGCTAAGGCGGCTGGCGATATTTCCAGCGACACGGATTGCAAGCAGTCAGCCTACCTGTTCTGGACAGGCTGGGAGGGAGCGGTATTGCGCGCAAAGCTCGAACGCACTCCCAATGCACTGCAAAGCTACGCAGATTTTTTCATAAACAGTCTGAAATAATTTTTTGTTTTTTACCAGATGTCCGTCTAACCAAAGAGGCACCGATATGTTCAAAGGCGTTCTGATTGACAAGCAAGATGAGAACTACACCGCCAAGATTTCAGACATCGATGAAGCGATGCTCCCGGAAGGTGATGTCACCATCGATGTGCACTATTCATCCATCAACTATAAGGACGCCCTGGCGATCACTGGCCAATCACCGGTTGTAAGACGCTTTCCCATGGTGCCTGGTATCGATCTGGTGGGAACCGTCAGCAGCACCACACACGACGATTATCAACCGGGCGATCAGGTCGTTCTGAACGGCTGGGGTGTGGGTGAAAAGCACTGGGGAGGATTGGCACAGAAAGCCAGAGTGAACGGCGATTGGTTGGTTCGACTGCCTGCTTCGTTACAGCCTAAGGATGCCATGGCGATCGGCACAGCCGGCTACACCGCAATGCTCTGTATCCTCGCACTGGAAAAAAACGGCATTACACCGGACAAAGGTGAGATCCTGGTGACCGGGGCATCGGGCGGTGTTGGCAGTGTCGCGATTGCGATACTCGCCAAACTGGGTTACTCAGTGATTGCTCTGAGTGGCAAAGCCGAAGCGGAATCCGCTTTTCTGAAGGATTTGGGTGCGGCTGAAATACTATCAAGTGAAGAGCTCGCTCAACCGGGTAGACCGCTGGCCAAGGAGCGCTGGATCGGTGTGGTCGATGTGGTTGGCTCCCATGTACTCGCCAATGCCTGTGCCGGCACCCACTATGGCGGTGTGGTCACTGCCTGCGGTCTGGCGGGCGGTATGGACTTTCCGGCAACGGTAGCCCCGTTTATCCTAAGAGGCGTCTCCCTGATCGGAATCGACAGCGTGATGTGCCCTAAACAGAGACGCCAGCAGGCATGGGATCGTCTGGAGCAGGATCTGGATCTCAACAAATTGAGCAATATTGCTGAAGAGATCGGGTTGTCCGAGGTAATTGAGACGGCAGACAGCCTACTTGCCAGGAAGATCCGGGGAAGAAGAATTGTCGATGTGAATCGATAGTCGAGCGCTGATCTGACACACCGATGTCAGATCATTGTGTCTATCTACTACTTAGAGCCTGTTGACTCTAATCCAATGGGCCCGGTTGTGCCTTGCTGGGCAGAAAAATGGTCGCAACCCTGAATGGTGCTGACTTACCCGGTATTTGGTGGCGTATGGCCCCACCCTAAACTTTGAATTCAACATTGGTTATGCCACGATGGCTGTCGGCGCTATAATCTTAAGGCTTAAATAGCACAAACTTAACACAACCATAATAATTCTTAAGCTGATCTTAATATTAAGAAGGCTATTCCTGGGGAATGGCTGGCTTGATATCCAGCAGTTGGGTACCGTTCAGGCAATCTAACCCTTTCACAAAGACCACACCATCCTCAATCGCCTCGATCGGCAGCACCGCGGCTCCAATAGGGTTAGGCCTGTGGGGAGAACGCAAAGCAAAGGCACCGATCATCTCACCACCCTGATTACCCTCCTGCCGAATGGCGCCCCTGTCGGTATTCTCAAACCAGTAGAGCATCAGGATCTGCTGCCCCTTCTTCAAACCGACAAGGCCGTCTACATAGGCGTCATGAATCACCAGCTGACAAAGAGGTCCATTCGGATTCACGTTGTTTGGGCAATCCTCCAATGCCCTGTATGGGGTGTTGATATGCCCGATATATTTCAGTGTTTGATTCATCAGACTGTGCTCCATGATAGATCGTTGTAATTTTATTCACAGCAAGATAATGATTAATTAATCTACTCCACTATTATATCAACAATAACAAAAGGTCCATCGACCATGGTTCTTCTACTTTCGAAACGTTTACAGAGTGCCAGCATAGGGGTATTAGTCATCAGTATATACCCGCGCAGGATTTTAAAACCGTTTTGGTTTGCAGACTGAATCAGTTTTCTGAGTAACTGATAGCCCACACCCTGCCCCTGATAGTCGTCAACGACTGTTATGGCGAATTCAGCCATATCTGTTTCATCGGGCAAGTTGATGTAGCGCGCGATACCGATACCCTGCTCCTCACCGTCATTGGTTACTGTGGCACACCAGGCCACTCTCTGCTTGCCATCCAGATCTGTCAGATAATCGAGCTGTTGTTCCGTCAAGTGATCCATCGCCGTAGCAAACCGACTGATACGGGAACGGGTAGACATATGCTGAAAACCGATCTCGATCTGCTTCTTCAGAAATTCAGCGGTGTGTGGGGTATTGGGTTCCACACAGGGTTGCACCCGACATGGGATGCCATTTTTCATGACAAAATCAATGGCGGAGATGGAATCAGTCACCACTGAGCAACTTCCCTGCAGTCTGCTTACAGCTGTGCAACAGACGTTTGGCTAACCTTGGATCATCGATCGCGCGACTGATTGCAACCCCACCAATCATCATCGCGGTTACTGCATAGATATCGTCACCGGGTCTGTTTGACTCCTCCGTAGCCTGACGACTGATAAAACGATTCATGCTCTTGTATATGCGCGTGTAGGCATGTCTCACGTCTGATTCCCGAGTGGCGATATCGGTAACCAGGAAGGCGAGTGGACAGGGACTCTCATCACCCTCCACATGGTCCAGATTCAGATATCCCTCCAGCACCCCCTGAAGCCAAGCCTCTCCCTGTTTGCCATTATTCAGATGAGCGGTGAATCGACCGTTTTTCGCAGCATGGGTCATTGCCTCGATATAGAGCTCACCTTTGCTGCTGAAATGGGCATAGAAGCCCCCATGAGTCAGACCGGCATCCTGCATGATCTCGCTGATGCCGGTCTTTTCGTAGCCCTGTTGCAGAAACAATCGTACCGCACTGTCGAGAATACGCTGACGACTCTGCTGCTTGTGCTCAGCGGTATAGGGCATGGCTGTCAGGGCCTGTTAATCAGTGATTTAATCATGAAATGAAAATAGCATATGCGGATAATATTATCTTGATCATATTTACGATTTATCTAGGATCCCTGGTGCAACTTCTGTGTAAACCCAAGGATAGTCATGAATCACTCACACATTCTGTTACCGATGATCTGCCTGGTGATGATGACCGGTGGAATGGGGATCGCCCTACTCACTGCTCGCTACAAGGCTGTAAAAGAGGGCTCATTGAGCATTGCCTACTTCAAATACAATCGGGGTGGCCGGCCACCGGAATATCTGATCAAAATCACCCACCACTTTCAAAATCTGCTGGAAACGCCACAGCTTTTCTATCTGAGTACGATTGTCATTCTGCTATTGGATAAAACTGATCCCATCTATCTTGGACTGGCCTGGTGCTACCTCGCTTCACGCATGATCCACAGCTGGATACACCTGGGAAGCAATAATGTGCTGCATCGAAAGAATGCCTTTGTTGTCAGCTATCTGCTGATTTTTATTATCTGGAGTCGGCTGCTATTGCAACTGTTGACGGATTAAGCAGACCAAGCAGGTCGGATGATCAGTGACTGTCGGCTTTCAGCGGCTGTTTTTCATCGGCCCCGACCTCGGGTAAACCGAATGAGAGCAATGCAGCCAGAACCACGAACAGCGCCGACCACCAGAGACAACCCTGAAGGCCGTAAGTCTGATAGATCAAGCCGGAAAGTACGGTACCGATCAGCCTGCCTCCGGCATTGGCCATATAGTAGAAACCCACGTTCATGGAGACCTTCTCATGATCCGAGTAAGCCAGGATCAGATAGGAGTGAACCGCTGAGTTGATGGCGAAAACAATGCCGAACAGAATCAGCCCTACGATCAATACCTGTTCCGCCGGCCATCCCTGATTCAGCGCAATCGCTATGAATGCAGGCAACAGTGCCAGCAGAAATGCCCACAAGCGTGCCGTTCCCCCACCTGGCCCCTGCCCCTGGTGAACACGTCCGAGCAGTTTGGGAACACTGGCCTGAACAAAACCATAGCCGATAATCCAGAGCGCCAGAAACCCACCGACCTGAGTAAAACTCCACTCGAGCACTTCGTAGAGAAACACCGGCAAACCGACCACGAACCAGACATCGCGGGAGCCAAACAGAAAGAAGCGCGCCGCAGACAGCCAGTTGATCGCAGCCACCTTGGAGAAGACCTGAGAAAATTTCGGCTTAGATTTCATCTTCCCGAGCCCGGCGGGAAGCATCATTGAAGTCGCGATCAAAACCAGCAACAGCATCCCGGCCAGGAGAGCCAGTGCGCCGCGAAAGCCGATCCACTCAAGCAGAGCGGCGCCAATGAAATAACCGGCACCTTTCAAGGCATTCTTTGAACCGGTGAGCAGCGCCACCCACTTGAACAATTTTGATTCACCACCGTCACGCACCATCGTCTTGACCGAAGCTTTGGCGGACATTTTGTTCAGGTCTTTGGCAATCCCGGAGAGTGCCTGGGCGATCATCACATAGACAACCGAGAGCCAGGCGTCGGGTACGGTCAATGCCATCAGTGCAACCACCTGCAGAGCCATGCCGATATGCATGGTCAGATTGAGGCCGATGCGCGCACCCAGCCAACCGCCTACCAGATTGGTGACAACCCCAAAGAACTCGTAGAAGAGAAACAGCATCGCCACTTCGAACGGCGAGTAGCCCAGCAGGTGGAAGTAGAGCACCACCAGCATGCGGATTGCCCCGTCGGTGATGGTGAAGGCCCAATAGCCCCCTGTCACCACCAGGTAGTTGCGTACACCTTGATCCATCTTATCCAGCAGCCACTTTGCGCACGATATCGATCAGTCGGTTGGCGTAACCCCACTCGTTGTCATACCAGGCGTAGATCTTGACCTGACGATCATCGATCACCAGGGTGGATTGGGCGTCCACAATCGAGGAGCGCGGATCGTTGACATAGTCGACCGAAACCAGTGGACGCTCCTCGTAACCCAGGATCCCTTTCAACTCCCCTTCCGCTGCCTCACGAAAATAACCATTCACCTCTTCTGCCGTGACCGCCCTGGGCGCCTCGAAGACAAAATCGGTCAATGACCCGTTCAGCAGGGGCACCCGCACGGCATGGCCATCGAGACGCCCCTCCAGTTCGGGAAAGATCTTGGTGATCGCCTTGGCAGAGCCGGTGGTGGTGGGAATCAGCGACTGACCACAGGCACGGGCTCTTCTCAGGTCCTTATGCCCTCTGTCGACGATGGTCTGGGTATTGGTAATGTCGTGGATGGTGGTCATGCAGCCATGCACGATACCGATCTTCTCATGCAGCACCTTCACCAGAGGTGCCAGACAGTTGGTGGTACAGGAGGCTGCCGTGACCAGATGGTTGACCTCTGGATCGTAGAGATGATCGTTGATCCCATAGACCAGATTCAGAGCCCCTTCGGTGGGTGCCGCCACGATGACCTTCTTCACTCCCTGATCGAAGTAGGACTGAAGTGTTTCCGGTTTCTTGTGATGTTTGCCTGTGGCTTCGATGACGATATCGCAATTCGACCAATCGGTCTCATCGATGGTTGAATTCGAGGAGTAACTGAGGCTGCTCCCATCGACCGTCATTGCAGAGCCATCACCCTGGCACTGGTGATCCCAAATGCCGTGCACAGAGTCAAACTGCAATAGGTGGGCGGAACAGCCGGCATCACCGGCAATCTCATTGATCTGGCAGAACTCCAGATTCTCGTCGCTCCAGCCTGCTCTGAGGCCCAAACGTCCCATACGTCCAAAACCATTGATACCGATGCGTGCTTTCAAAATGTACTCCCACCACAGTTAAGAATTTATCTCTTTCTACCGGGCTAATTATATAGGCAATTGAATCTGACGGGGCAGATTGTGCCGTGAATTTGTTGCAAACGGATTACAATCAAGCCCATTGGGCCACTCGTGATTACCTGGTTTTTAGATCAACAGCACCATCTCCTGTGTCCTATACTCGTGTAGTGCTTCAACATTTCAAATCTCTCAATCATCATCGATACATAGGGGACCTGTCCGGTGCTTTTGCCGACCTGGGCACCTTTCTGCCGATTGTCATCGGTGTTTTAGCCCTGCAGAAGGTCGATCCAACGGGTCTGTTGATCGGCTTTGGTCTGTTTGCTCTGGTGGTCGCTGCCGTCTACCGGCGTCCGATTCCGATACAACCGATGAAAGTGGTCGCTGCCGTTGTCATCACCCAGAGTCTGGATGCTCAGACCATTGCAGCAACAGGTTTTCTATTGGGGATTACGGTTGTTCTGCTCTCTCTGTTGGGAGTCCTCGACCTACTGGCGCGAAAAATACCCGCACCGGTTATGGCTGGCATCCAACTCGGTGTCGGGCTGATGCTTGCCTGGGCGGGCATCGAGTTGATCGGCACAGATCCCTGGACAGGTATTGTCGCCAGCGGACTACTGCTGCTGCTTCTGGTTACCCCGCTAAGACCTGCGGCCGCAGTGATCCTCGTCGTTGGCGCCTGTCTATGGAGCCTATCAACAACAGCACAGAATCCGCTCACCGATATCAGCCTGGCCCTGCATACCCCTCAATGGACCAGCTTCAGCTGGCATCAACTCGGCCTGTCGGCACAGACCATTTTACTCCCTCAACTCAGCCTGACACTGACCAATGCGATCCTTGCCACAGCAGCCATTGCCGGCCGCTATTTCCCTGAGGAGAAGCAACGCATCTCCCCGACCAGACTCGGTTTCACCACCGGGGCGTTGAATATGCTGCTGGCGCCCTTCGGAGCCTTCCCGATGTGTCATGGTGCCGGGGGACTGGTGGTACAACACCGTTTCGGTGCCCGCACCTGGCTGGCTCCAGCCCTTTTCGGAACCACCATGCTGGCCCTTGGGTTGCTGTTTGGTCCACAAGCACTGCAGATACTCTTGCTGATCCCCCTGGCGGCGGTTGGCGCACTGCTGATCTATGCCGGACTCGATCTCGCCTGGCACAAATCGCTCATCTCCTCTCCCCCTCTCGATCTGAGCGTCATACTGCTGACCGGAATCTGCTGCGCCGTGATCAACGTGGCTGTCGGATTACTGATTGGCTGGGGCTGGTTTATGATCGGTCGATCTCTATTCCCTAATAAAGAGAGCGCAGAGTGACCTGACTCAATCTGCAGATCATTGAAAAACAGATTCAATGGTTTCAGCAACTGATGAAGCTTCACGCCTACAGGAAACTTCCCCATCGGGTGACCATCCGTCTGCTGGATAGACGTTTCAGTCAGAATAATGAACTGCTTGGAGATCTACCCAAAGAGGATGGTTAGAGCCTGAACCGGCAACCCGCAACAGCCGGGATCGATTGTTCCACACCAACCACCCTCTAAGATCTCTATTTCACCTTAATCATGATTTTTTCAGAGATTATTGGTGGATTGAACGGTATATGGTTCATATCGCCGAGCACCAGTTGCAGACTGTGCTCACCCTTCGGCAGTTCCAGAGTAACCTCGGTCTGACCACCACCGAAATGACGATGCTGATCATCCGACGGCAGCGGTTTATCCATCGCCGGCATCTTATCCACATTGATCAACAGATGGTGATGACCGGTCTTGGCCTTGTCGATACCCGCCGGTGCGACCCCCATTCCCTTCAAACCAAACATCACGGTGACAGGACCGGATAGGGAATCACCGTTCTTTGGTGAGATGATGTAGAGGTGAGCGCCTTCGGGTGCCGGCGTACCGGCGAAAGCAACTGACAGGTTGATAAATAACAGGAACAGCCCCGTGACGACTTTTTGCATATTCGGGATCATAGTTTTCTCCTCAGATATAATTTTTATTCGTGGTCCAATCGATCGCTAATATCGAAGGGAATCTCTGGTCTTTCTTCCCGATGACTGCAGGGATTCAGGAGAATTAGCAACAGGATTAATCACTTCCCGTAACTTACAGGGGCGATTTGCGGTTGCTCAGCGAAGATCAATATTCTTCTGCTGTTCGCCATCTCACGGTAAACAGAGATTCCTTAATCTTTTAGCTACGTAAAGATTGGAGGTTTAGGTTAACAACCAACCTTATAGGGATTTATATGCCCATGTGGAAATAAGACAACCTGCAAAACAAATGGTTGTCCGTGATAACCTTGCAAACAACAGCTTTGATTCAACTACCCGGTCGTTGCAGACTCACCACCGTGAGTCGTTGATGAGTCACCCATTTTCAGCTTTTCCACCTCTTCATTGGTGAGTGTCTCGCCCTTCTCAATCAGCTCACTAGCCCAGTGATCATGATGCTCTTTACCCCAGTTGAGATCACAATACCCGGTGGTCATACCTTCCAGTGCGCCTTCCATGCCCACAGAACCGATATAGATGTGACCCAGGATAACAGTGACCATCAACATTGCTCCCAGGGTATGTCCCACATGGGCGAGCCCCATCCACTCCCTTCCCTGACCGAATATGGGAAACAGCAGCATCAGACCTGAAGCGATGATCACACTGCCGACCAGTATCAACATCCAGAACATGGATTTTTCACCCATATTGAAAAAATTGGAGGGCACATGTTTTCCGCCAATGATTCCGCCACCCCGTAACAACCAGCTAAGATCGCCTTTCTGATAGATGTTACGTTTGACAAACTGAATAAACATCAAGACCACGGCAATTATGAACAGTGGTCCCACCAGGTCATGACCCTCTTTGCTCAGGGATGCCAGTACAGAAAACGCCTCCTTGCCAATCACGGGAATCAACACTGATCGGCCGAACAACAGGATCATGCCGGTAATGGCAAGAAACAGGAACACACTCGCTAAAAACCAATGAATGGTTCGTTCATAGGTCGTATAGCGGAACAGCTTACGATCCGACGGGCCGCCTTCAATCGCCACCTTACCTCTGAGCATATAGAAGATTCCCAGCAACAGCACGGCCGACACCAGAACGGTTCCACCAATCGGAATCAGCTGCTCCATTCGAAACTTACCCCATCGATCGCCATTGGCATTGATCAGTACACCTGTCTCAACCCCTTTGACCTGGGTGTTACCCACATTACTTCCATCCCTTTGGCGCACGTCACGCCACAGTTGAGCGGCCGGATTGAGCACACTGGTCGAAGGCATGCCGCGAGCTTCACTGGTCTCTGCAACGGTCTCCAGCGGTAGGCTGTAGAGCAGCAGAAACGTCAGCAATCCGCTCAGTGAGACACGCTCCAATCGGCGACTCATCCTCTCTCTTCTATTGATCATTAACCTTGTCCTGGTGGCTTGGTTATTTTGTTTGGTCTGCTGATGAATGCGTATACACGCAAATCTGTTTACTGATGATTGGTAACCGGCTGGCCTTATCGACGTACTGAAACTGAATCTGCTTATTTGGCCATTTGATAATCTGTCATGCCGGTGAGTACCCGTAGCACTCCAATCCTTTGTTATGAAAAACTCACGTCACAGTTTGTAACCGGCTCACCCCGGAACGACCCACTTCAGCCCAATCAGAGTTGGTTGGCGTATAAGCATCAAGTTCGACCGAAACCTGCTAAAAGCGCAAACATTGCAAGGTGCGGCGTAGCCGCACCCAACAACTTATTTGCGTTCCTTTGCGTTCATTCGCGGACTCAATTCTTCAATTACTCTTTAGAGCTGCTTTTACCGCTCATGTTTTTCGGCGCCCTGAATGTGGACTCCCGATAGGAGACACCCCGGGCCATCACGCTGGCACTGCGGTTGACGATGCGACTGCGATAGACGTCGGCGATCACATCCGCATCACCGGCAAGCAAGGCCTTGGTGGAGCACATCTCGGCACACAACGGCAGTTTGCCTTCAGCCAGTCGGTTGGAGCCATACTTACGGTGCTCGTCCGAACTGCTATCGGTCTCCGGGCCACCGGCACAGAAAGTACACTTATCCATCTTGCCACGGGTAGCGAAAGCGCCATCTTCCGGAAACTGCGGTGCACCGAACGGACAGGCATAGAAACAGTAACCGCATCCGATACAGATATCTTTATCGTGCAGCACCACACCGTCCTGGGTGGTATAGAAGCAGTCCACCGGACAGACTGTTGCACAAGGCGCATCGGAACAGTGCATGCAGGCAACTGAGAGGGAGCGCTCTCCCTCATCCCCGTCATTGATGGTCACTACCCGACGACGGTTGACTCCCCAGGGAACCTCGTTTTCATTTTTACAGGCGGTCACACAGGCATTGCATTCGATGCAACGCTCAGGATCACAATAGAATTTCATTCGTGCCATGTCGTATATCCTCTGTTAAACCCGCGCTCAGGCTTTCGTGATGCGACACAGGCTGCACTTGGTTTCCTGCATCTGTGTAACGGAGTCGTAGCCATAGGTCATGGCCGTGTTACAGGCTTCGCCCAATACAAAGGGATCGGCCCCGTCGGGATATTTGCTGCGAAGATCCTTACCCTGGAAATGGCCGCCAAAATGGAACGGCATAAAGGCCACACCGGCGCCAACTCTTCGGGTTACCATGGCTTTCACCTTGACCTTCGCACCTTCGGCTCCTTCCAGCCAGACATCATCGCCATCCTTGACCCCGGCATTGTTGGCATCCCTCGGGTGCATCTCGACAAACATATCCTGCTGCAATTCGGCCAGCCAGGGATTGGAGCGGGTCTCATCACCGCCGCCTTCGTACTCAACCAGGCGCCCCGAAGTGAGAATGATCGGATAGTCCTTCGAGTAGTCTTTCGCCTGGATCGATCCGTAACGCACCGGCAGACGATAGAAGGACTTGCGGTCTTCATAGGTGGGATACTTCTCCACCAGATCCCTGCGACTGGTGTAGAGGGGCTCGCGATGAATCGGCACCGGATCGGGGAAGGTCCAGACCACGGTACGTGCCTTGGCGTTACCGAAGGGTGCACAACCATGCTTGATCGCCACCCGCTGGATACCGCCGGAACGGTCGGTCTTCCAGTTCTTGCCTTCCGCGAGTGCCTGCTCTTCTGGGGTGAGATCGTCCCACCAACCAAGCTTCTTCAGCAGTTTGTCGGTAAACTCCGGATAGCCGTCCTTGATCTCCGAGCCTCTGGAGAAGGCGCCGTCCGCCAGCAGGCTGACGCCGTTGCGCTCAACCCCGAACCTGGCTCTGAAGGTCAGGCCGCCCTTCGCCACCGGCTTACTGGTGTCATAAAGATTCGGTGTTCCCGGATGACCCATCTCAGCGGTGCCCCAACAAGGCCAGGGCAGACCATAGAATTCACCATCACAGGGACCACCCTCTGCCAGCAGTGAGGTATAGTCGAAGGTACCCCAGTTCTGCTGTTGCTTCTTCATCCGTTCAGGACTCTGACCGGTGTAGCCGATGGTCCACATGCCTTTGTTGAACTCCCGGGTGATATCCTCGATCAACGGTTCATCGTTGCTCACCTTGATGTTCTTGAACAGTTCATTGGCAAAACCGAGCTTGTTCGCCAGCCGATACATGATGGTATGGTCCGGCAAAGACTCGAACATCGGCTCGATCACTTTATCCCGCCACTGTAACGAACGGTTTGAAGCGGTCACCGAACCATAGGTTTCAAACTGGGTTGCCGCGGGCAGCAGATAGACACCGTCGGTCCGATCATGCATTACCGCAGAGACGGTTGGATAGGGATCGATGATCACCATCATATCCAGCTTCTCCATCGCCTTCTTCATCTCAGGACCACGGGTTTGACTGTTCGGCGCATGTCCCCAGAGCACCATTGCCCGCACATTATCCTTCTGCGCAATGTTACCCTTCTCCTCCAGCACACCGTCGATCCAGCGGGATACCGGTATCCCCTTGGTGTTCATTACTGCAACATCCTTACCCTTGGACTGTTCGTAACTTCCCTGATCGAAGCGTCCTGCGATGTAGTCATAATCCACATCCCACACTTTGGCCCAGTGGCCCCAGGCCCCTTTCGAGAGTCCGTAATAACCGGGCAGTGTGTGGGAGAGCACACCGAAGTCAGTGGCACCTTGAACATTGTCGTGTCCACGAAAGATGTTGGTACCACCGCCGGAAACTCCCATATTGCCCAGGGCCAGCTGGAAGGTGCAGTAAGCGCGTGTGTTGTTGTTGCCGATGGTGTGCTGGGTGCCACCCATACACCAGATGAAGGTACCCGGGCGATTATCCGACATGGTCTTCGCTGCGGCATACACCAGGTTCTCAGGCACACCGGTTACCCGTTCCACTTCTTCGGGTGTCCACTTGGCCACCTCTTTTTTCACCTCTTCCAGACCGTAGACACGCTGGCGGATGAACTCTTTATCCTCCCAGCCGTTCTTGAAGATGTGATAGAGCATGCCCCAGATCAAAGGTACATCGGTACCCGGGCGCAATCGCAGAAAGAGGTCCGCATGGGCTGCGGTACGGGTAAAGCGTGGATCGATAACGATCAGCGGCGCGTTGTTCTCCTCTTTGGCCTTGAAGACATGCTGCAGGGAAACCGGATGGGCTTCCGCAGGATTACCGCCGATGATGAGAATCGCCTGGGAATTATGGATATCGTTGTAGGAGTTGGTCATCGCACCGTAACCCCAGGTGTTGGCAACACCGGCTACGGTTGTGGAGTGACAGATGCGCGCCTGATGGTCCACGTTGTTTGTGCCCCAGAAGGCGGCAAACTTACGGAACAGATAGGCCTGTTCGTTATTGTGTTTGGCCGACCCCAGCCAATAGACGGAATCGGGTCCGGACTGCTCGCGGATCGCCAGCATCTTGTCGCCGATTTCGTTGATCGCCTGTTCCCAGGAGACTCTTTTCCATTTGCCATCCACCAGCTTGGTAGGATATTTCAGTCGACGTTCACCATGACCGTGCTCTCTCACCGAGGCCCCTTTGGCGCAATGGGCACCGAGATTGAAGGGGTGATCGAAGGCCGGCTCCTGCCCCGTCCAGACACCGTTCTGCACTTCAGCAATGATGCCGCAACCCACAGAGCAGTGAGTACAGATGGTTTTTTTCAACTCGACCTGACCGGAAGCCGCCTGCGTGGCAGCTTCGGTACGCTTGATCATGCCCGGGGCAAAACCTGTGGCCAGTGCAGCACCCCCCGCCATCAAGCCTGAATTGCGCAGAAAACTGCGACGACTCATGGTCACACCGGCGGTCGATCGCTTCGATGGCGTCGCATCTTTGTTGATATCGGTTACAGAGTCAGAGATCTTGTGTAGTTTCATTCCGGTACCCTCGATGACTCAACGGATAGTTGTCTTGTAGTAGGCAGCAATATGCGGTGTCAGGCGATAACCTTTCTGAGACTCCGACTTCTCCTCACTCGCCTCTTCCACAGAGGCCGCTGTCAGACCGGGAAGAGCGGCTAAGGCTGCCACACCGACGCCAGCTCCGGCGGTACCCCGCAGAAAGGCCCTGCGTTGGTTATCCGGTGTTTGTCTGGACTTCTTTTTCATCGACTCTTCCTCCGTTGGGTAGTCATTCGATCACGACTGTTTCATTTCATACCGTCATATTCAGGTAGCGCTTTTCCAATGCCATATAGGCGGCTCCGAAGCGTCCCACTGCCTTGTAGAAAACAGCTGATCTGGCATCACTCAGATCATTGAAGAACCGCTCCAGCCAACCGGCCATATGGGTTTCGAAAAACTCTGCCTGCAACTGAAAGGGCTGTGACTCCTGTATCAGAATGGCCATCACTTCACACAGTGCCGCCACATGATCTTCCGGTTCAGTGACACCCTGCTGGCGTTGAAAGCCCAAACGGACCAGATCATCGCGCAGGCGACCCAATGGCCGCTCCATCAGAAAACCGGTCTGATACCAGGAACCGTATGGCACCAACTCACCCCGCCCCATGCCGATAAATAGATTGTGAAACTCATCGTCGACGGCAGCGCAGTTCGAGCTTGCAGCCGACAGTCCCAGCATGGTCATCGACAGCGCCAACTCATCGATCTCCGAAGTCAGCTCGGTAAATGCGGAAACCTGACTCAACACCTGCTGATCCGGTGGGTTCCTGAGCAGTTGAGCCAACATGCCATAGGCACCGACCCGACACTGCTGCTCTTCATCCAGACCGAACACCTCAGCGCTATAGGCTGCCTCTTCGGATGGCCACTGGCTGTTTATTGAGTTGTTTTGCGTCCTGGGGCTCAGGTCATTCATCACACGCTCCTCGGGTAAAGCAATTGCAAGCCGTGGACCAAATCCACGGGTAAAAAAATGACAAAAGGGGAATCGAATGGCGAAGCATCGGCGATTTTATTGGCGAATCTGTCCATCCATCGCGTCCGGGTCCTGGGCAATATCAACCACTCGGCACTCATCACACAGACTCAGACGCCTGATTGCCCGCTCATTTTGAAACATGTAGTGGTCACTGAGTCGGCTGCGCATCTTCTCGATTACCGAGCGGGTGGCGAAGGGTTTGCCACAGGAGACGCAGTGAAATGGCTGCTCTTCGTGCAGGGTACGCGGCTGCTTTCTGCTCTCAGCATCGAACAACAGCCTGGGGGTAATCGAGATTGCATCCTCGGGACAGGTGCTGATGCAGAGACCACACTGCAGGCAGTTGGCCTCGACAAAGCGAAGTTGTGGCTGCTCACCCGAACCGCTCTGCAGCGCTTTCCCCGGACAGACGCCGACACAGGAGAAACAGAGGGTGCAGGCATGGCTGGATACGCTGACATTGCCAAACGGAGCACCCTGACTCAGACTGGCCATGGGTTCCGCCCGGACTGCCTGGCCGACCAGGTGATCGATCGCCAGATAGGCGGTCTGACGCTTATCCCCAAGTCCGGAAAAACCGGCTGTTTCCAGCTCAGGCATCAGCGAACCGACTTCAGCCTGCTCCGCTTGGACCAGTCTGATCACCCCGGCAGGGTAGCCCATGGCGGTCAGAATCTCTTCAGCGGTGGTCAGTTGCTGTTGCAGGGCGTCACTCACACCGGCTGACATCTCCTGCCGATCCATCAGCCAGACCGCCCTGGCGCCATAGGCCAGAGCCGAGAGCCAGACCTCCAGCCCCACACTGGCGAGCTCTTCCACCTGCATCACCAGATGATTGCCCATTGCCGGCTCAGGAAAGGGCTGGTCACCCTCCGCAGTAATCAGTAGCAGTGGATCCACTCCTCCGGCATCACGGTAAACCGTGAGCAGTTTACGCAACCGCTCCAGGGTGTCCTTTACACTGGGATAGACATAGCGTATTGCACCGCTTGGGCAGACTGTGGCGCAGGCTCCTCCACCCTGACAGAGATAGGCATTCACCTCGATGGTCTCAGCCAGGCTGCTGATGGCTTCTGCTGGACAGACATCAAGACAACGGCTGCAGGCGGTTTGTCCCGATCGCCCATGGGCGCAGATTTGTGGGTCGTAATCGAAATAGCGGGGTTTTTCGAACTGCCCTTTCATCTCCCCCAGGGTGGCAATCACCTGATCCAGTTCACCGTCATCCCCTGCACAGTGGAAATAGCCGGGAGGTGTCATCGCACGATCCAACAGAGGCTCTGGTGACAGATCGAGAATCAGATCCACGGCCAGAAGCTCATAATTAGCCTGCCCCGCCTCGCCGAGATGGATCTTGAAATCCCCCAGAAAACCATCAATCTCAATCGCCCTTCCACCCAGCGGCACCAATGGAACACCCGGCTCCTCGGCACCTGCGGTGAGAATCACCATTGGATGCAATCGATCACCAAGCCCCGGAGCAACCTCCATCGCCCGCTGGTCACCGATCACTGCCAAGCGCCCTCGGCTCTGGTAGTTGACCAGTCCTGTGGCCTCAATTCTGACTCGCCCCATGGCGGCCTGGGCCTCTCGGCGGGCCTGTTGATTGATCTGCTGTACGGTATTGTGGTTAGTCTCATTCATGAGGGGATCTCTCGATTGTCATTATCATTGGACGGTTGTTGCTGAGTAAGCGGTTGCGGATCCTCTGTTGAGGTTTGATCATCGCTTTGCAAAGCCGTCGCATCGGACTCAACCGGCTCTGCTTCTGCCTGCTCCTGCTGCTCTGCTTCTCTTTGCGCTTGCATCTCAAGCTGATGCTTTAGGTCAGCGGTGATCACATCCCCCAGGGCTTCGAACGTGGTGAAGTCCTCCGCATAGTCATCCAGGCCGTCACAGAGATTGAAATCACTGCCGTGGAAGAGTTTGCGCAAGGCCATCTTGCGCAGCGGCTCTGAGACTTTGGGAGAGAGAAAACCGCTGTAGTCGGATGAGTCGTCGAGCGACTCCAGAGGTGGCATATCCTCATCGCAGGGCTGGTCCAGTGTCTGTTCCGCCTCGGCCTGTTCAATCAGAGGTTGCTGAGAGGCCAGCTTTCGATCCGACCAGCGTCTGATAAAACTCTCATCACGGCTCTCTCGCCGCTCATCCAGAGGCTTTTTTTCATCAGGCTCCATGAGAGCCCCTCTCGGATTCACGCCAATCAGCCCGTTTGCGTTTGCTGCGCTTGGTCGGCACATAGTGGGCAAGTACAAAGGCCTCAGCCCACTGATAGATCTCAGCCGGAACCGGAACGGCGTAGATCTCCTCATCACCCTCCAGATAGGCATGAGCCTCATCAAAACTGAAACTCACCAAGAAGGGGGACGGTGTGCCGTCATCCGACATATCGGCAACCACATAACAGCGGGGATTCGCAGAGAGCAGATTGTGGTAATAGCTCTCGCACTCATCCTCATGCAACCTGAGCTTGAAACCGTTGTGGAGGTAACGACTGGTCTCCTGCTGCTCATAAATCATCTCAGCCTGTTTCGGATTGGCCGTTTTAGCGGTTGCCAGCACACCTACCGCTTCCCATTGATAGGGCTGCCACCGATTGGCGCTGGGTGACTTCTGCATAATCACCGATACCGAGAACTCCCGGGGCAGGTCGTCACCGATTCTCTTGTGTGATGAAAACATGCTCGATACCTCCTAATAGGAACCTTCTGGAGTGAATGACACTTGAACTTCAAGAAGAAAACCGCAATTCAACGCCAATCACCGCAAAGCAACGCAAAAAATGGTGCTCTATCGCTAGGGTTATTTGCGACATTTTGCGGTGATTGGCGTTCATTCGCGGTTAAAGTCCATAACAATGATTTGCTGCATCACAATTGATGCAGTGCATATGCACGGAAGTAAGTGCCACTCCGATCTGGAATCAACCGCAAGTTATGTACCAGAGAGCCTATCTTGAAGATCATCAGGGAAATCGCGGCGCCGGAAAATAATCCAAAAAATGGAGCTGTGGCAAAACAGGGCAAAATGTCCCGTTCTTATTCACAGAGTGAGACATTTAATACCACTACCCCGCTGTAACCCTACGCAGCATGGGCCTCAAACAGGGTATCGAGATCCGGTATGACTTTTGCCTATAGAGTACAAGCGCTTGTTGGAGAGACCCTAATCAATGCCCGATACAAACAATAAACCGGCAGCTGAGACCCAGCGCCTGACCGACCGTTTCAATCGCCAGGTCACCTATCTGCGTATCTCGGTCACCGACCGGTGTGATCTGCGCTGCGTCTACTGCATGTCTGAAGATATGAAGTTCGTCCCCAGAACCCAGCTGCTGACCCTGGAAGAGCTCTACCGGGTGGCCAAAAATTTTGTCGGGATGGGGGTCAACAAGATCCGCATTACCGGTGGCGAACCCTTGACCCGACGGGGCATCATGCAGCTGTTTCAGGCACTTGGCAGGCTACCCGGCCTGAAAGACCTGACCCTGACCACCAACGGCACCCAGCTGACACGCTATGCCAAGGCCCTGAAGACTGCCGGTGTTAGCCGCATCAACATCAGCCTGGATACCTTGCAGGCAGATCGTTTCCACGAAATGACCCGGGTTGGCGATATTCAACGCACCCTGAACGGTATCGACGCCGCTCTGGAAGCCGGTTTCAAGCGGCTGAAGATCAATACAGTGATCCTCAAGGATCGCAACCACGATGAAGTGATCGATCTGGTCCGTTTCGCTGAAACCCGCGGTATGGACATCAGCTTCATCGAAGAGATGCCCCTTGGCGAGATCAATGATCACGATCGGCAACAGGTCTTCTATTCAAGCGACCAGGTTCTGCAGGATATCCAGCAACATTACGAAACGATTCCAACCACCGAAACCACCGGTGGACCGGCCCGCTACTATCGCCTCAACGGTTTGCAAAGCCGGGTGGGATTCATCTCCCCCCACAGCCACAACTTCTGTGAACACTGCAATCGGGTGCGCTTAACGGCAGAAGGCCGATTGCTGCTCTGTCTGGGCCAGGAGCACTCCATGGATCTGCGCCGTGTGGTACGCGGCAATCCGCTTGATGATGCCCCCTTGCGTCAAGCCATCATCGATGCCATGCAGATCAAACCGAAAGGACATGAGTTTGACCTCAGCAGCCAACCGGTGCTGTTCCGGCATATGAATGTTACCGGAGGATAAGGTGACCGCAATGAACAAGGCCAATGAGTACACTCATCGCCCACAGCTTACCGATGCCGGTCTGAGTGCCGCCCACCCCGCCACTGCGGTGGATGAATACGGTGAGATACGTCGTGGTCGGGTTGCGGCAGAACGGGCGCTGACCGTCTATCTGGATAAACAGGAGATCGTGACTCTGATGACCCTGGGCACCCGCCCGGAGATGCTGGTATTGGGCTGGCTGCACAACCAGCGACTGATCAAGACAATTGATCAGGTCAAGGCCATCCAGGTGGATTGGGAGACTGAGTCGGCTGCGGTCACCACCTTTGAAGGCATTCCGGATCTGCAACAAAAAACCGCTCGTAAGACGGTCACCACCGGCTGTGGCCAGGGCACGGTTTTCGGTGATCTGATGGAGGATCTAGATAAAATCAAACTGCCACAATCAACCCATCTGCAATCCGGCATCTATGCCTTACTGAAGAATCTCAGCAGCTACAATGAAGTCTACCAGCGTGCCGGGGCTGTGCATGGCTGCGCGCTCTGTCGGGGGGCCGAAATCCTGCTGTTCATCGAGGATGTGGGACGACACAATGCGGTCGATGCCATCGCCGGCAACATGCTGCTTGATTCCATTCCCGGCAGGGACAAACTCTTCTACACCACCGGCCGACTCACCTCGGAGATGGTGATCAAGGTCGCGCAGATGGGCATCCCCCTCCTGCTCTCCCGCTCAGGCGCCACCCAGATGGGCGTGGAACTGGCCAAACGTATTGGCGTCACCCTGATCGCAAGGGCCAAGGGTAAACACTTTTTAATCTATAACGGGGCAGAGAATATTACTTTCGACGCCATACCGCCGGTGCGTTATCAGACCAACCAGAAGAAACCGGTGGAACACGCCAAGAGTTGAACATAAAGGAGAGGATATGGCTGCAGTGATCTCGCAAGACCAGCATGTATTCATGAACGTCAAACAGGTTGCTGAATACCTGCACCTTAACGAGAAGAAGATCTACTCTCTGGTCAACGAGGAGCGTATTCCGGCAACCAAAATCACCGGCAAGTGGCTGTTTCCCAGAGAGCTGGTGGATCGATGGATGCTCGATTCCGCCCATGGTGGCCTGATGACCAACCGATTGGTGATTGCCGGCAGTGACGATCCCCTGCTCTATCGATTGATCATGAATTTTGCCCAGGAGACCGGTGCCCACGCCCTGATCAGCTACTCACCGACAGGTACCCGACTCGGCCTGGATCTGCTTCAGGCGAACCGCATCGATGCCTGTGGGATACACTGGGGGCCCAACCAGGAGAGCAACACCCGCCACCCGGCCCTGTTACGCCAATATCCCCAGTTCCGACAATGGGTGCTGATTCGTCTGTTTCGCCGGGAACAGGGTTTGATGGTCAATCGCACGCTGGGTGAACTCAGGCCGGACACCAAAACCCTGCTGGAGGGCAATCATCGCTGGGCAATGCGACAAAGCGGTGCCGGTGCACAACGCTTTCTGCTCGAAGTACTCAGCCAACACAATGTCAATATCGAACAGTTGAACTCGGTCTGCACCGCCCTGTCGGAGCGGGAGGCGGCGGCCAGTATCGCCATGAATCAGGCCGATGCGGCACCCGGTGCGCGTGCCGCCGCGCAGGAGTATGGCCTCGATTTCATACCCTTCGGTTGGGAGTCCTTCGATCTGGCCCTGCCGAGAAACATCTGGTTCCGTCGTTTGTTCCAGGATCTGATCAATCGCCTTCGCTCGGCCGACTGCCAGGCCATGGGGGAGCGTCTTGGGGGCTATGATCTGAGTGAAGCGGGAGAGCTGGTGTGGGGGGATGAGTAGCCTGTCTCTTTCGAAAAGTCTTTAAGAATAAAAAAGTCCGCGAATGAACGCGAATAAACGCAAATGGTTTGTTGTTACTCTGGCAAATCTGCTCTGATACTCACACGTCGTGACCCCAATGAATTGGAGGGATATGAAGCGTTAATTTCTGTTCGCCCCAAACGGCACCAGAACTGCGCTCAATCACACACAAATCTCTCTTCACCATTTGCGTTTATTCGCGTTCATTAGCGGACTATTTTCTCTTCTTGACTGATCAGAGATTACACTAGTATGCGTCCAATACCGACCAATGGTCTGATCTCCAGCTGGCCCACGACTTCACCTGTAAAAAGAGTCAGTGGTATGATGGACTCATCCACTCATCGTTGCCGCTTTCTGAATCGACAGGCCATATTATGAAAACAGGTTATCTGGTACTGGAAACCCACCCTGATCACGTCGGTATGATCAGAGCCAGGATCAGAGATGAGCTGCCAAACACCCAGGAGTCTGAAGCGGGTTCCGAGATCCGCTACATCGCCCGTTTCGATGATATCGAAGCGGCTCTGATGCACTTGCATAACCAGCTTCACAACAGACTGGTCGATCTCGACAACCGACTCTACGAAACCGAAGTATCCCATGCCATCTCTGCTGTGGAATCGGATGATCTGAGTCATCAACAGGTGTGGATCGATCCCAGCATAGACACTGAGACGAGAGCCGCAATCGATGCGGAAACAGCACAACTCAAACGTCGGCATGCCCTCTGGAACCGAACCTGGATGATCGTCGGCGGTTTTTTTGTGCTGTTGTTTTTTTTCCTCAATATAATCAGTGGCGTCTAGGGCCTGCTAACACACACGCATCAACCATGGACCGCTTCTGTGATTGGCCGCGAATGGACGCCAATCACCGCAAAGGTTCGCGAATGACAGCTTATTAGCCCCTCTCCCTTGATGGGAGAGGGGAGCTAATCTCTCTACCTGTTTACACCCTGAAGATTGGTCACGCTTAAGCGTTATCTTGTCTCGGTTGATGTCACAAACCTCGACAGGTTAGAGAAAGCAACTGAAATTAACCCGCCAGGATCCTGTCGATCAAAATCAAATTGCCATGGAATAACTATTTCTCCAATAATCTGGGCATCAGTTCCACCAGATTGCAGGGTTGTGTCCGGTAATCGAGTTGCGCGGCGATCAATTTACTCCAGCCATCCTTACAGGCGCCGGTTGAGCCCGGCAGACAGAAGACAAAGGTGCCATTGGCAACGCCGGCGATCGCCCGGGACTGCATGGTCGATGTGCCGATGATCTCATAGGAGAGTGAGCGAAACATCTCACCAAAACCATTGATGATCTTATCCAGTAGCGGTTCAACCGCCTCGGGTGTCCCGTCCCTTCCTGTCAACCCCGTACCACCGGTGGTGATAACCACCTGCACATCCGGATTGGCAATCCACTCGGAGACCACCGCTCTGATCTGATAGCGATCATCTTTCACGATGCGTTTATCGGCCAGCTTATGCCCAGCCTCTTCCAGCATGCTCTTGAGCTTGTGGCCGGATTTGTCATTCTCTTCCGTTCGTGTGTCCGAAACGGTCATTACACTGATATTCAAAGGGATAAACTGACGTTCGTCACTCATGTTGTAGACTCCGTGGATCTCATTCTATTCATCAGGAAAAGCAGTCGATAGCATGCCAGCTGTAAAGCACATTGCCTTGATCAAGATCAGAACTCAAGCGTCGCTTACGCCTTATGCCCTGGCGGACTGGCAAACGCATCAAGGTCGTTTGCTGTAGGCGTCATCGAACAGCAACTCGAGACCCTGATGGGCGCCTCTCAAGCCATCGATAACGTCCTTGGCCCAATCGAAATAGGCCTGTCGTCGGGACAGGTCCCAGCCTTTCGGGGGACTGTGGGCGATATCCCTCAGATTGGCGATTTTGTCTGCCAGCTTTACCAGCTTGGCCTTTTCAGAGAGATTGGGGGCATGGTGTATCTGCATCGCTTTGCGCTCAAGCTTGGAAAGGGATTGGTCGTCAGATACCTCCATCACCAGGCTGGCGATCACCAATCCGAACTCGGCTTCAATCTCTTCAAAGGTCGTCTCCGTATCCTCAATCGTATCATGCAGCAAGGCGGTTATCAGCGTCTCTGTATCATAGACCGCCCCTTCATTCACCAGAATATCCATCAAGGTGATGGGGTGGTTGACATAGGGGGTCTCCTGAACATCCTTACGTCGTTGATCCCGATGCTTTTGGGCGGAAAATGCCAACGCCTTGACGATCAATTGAAGTAGCTTGTTATTCATAGTCAGTTATAGGTTTTATTTGTAATGTGTTTCTTGATGAGCATTCAAGCATCCTGGATTATCCGCTTCGGCCTAACTTTCGGCCGGATCAGTCAACAGGTCCTAATTATTATAATGCTCGAACAAGCTCTTCTCATCATCAACCATATCGGCCTCCCGATAGAGCCAGATGGTAAACACGGAGCCCTTACCCAACTCAGAGCTGACGCCGATCTCACCACCATATTTTTTGATCAGGCTGTAACTGACCGAAAGCCCAAGACCGGTACCCTCACCGGTCGGCTTACCGCTGTTGAATGGATTGAAGATGGAACCCAGTCTTTGCGGTGCAATCCCACTGCCATTGTCGATCACTTCGATCACCACGCCTTTGTTCTCCCAGTCGGCACTGCGCAGGCTGATCTCCCCATCCTGCTGATGCAGTGCATGGACCGCATTCACCACCAGATTGACCAACACCTGCTGTAGCTCCTGGGAGTTGATCTTCACCTGTCTGGTCGCCTTAAGATCCAGATTGATTTCAAAATCGCTCTTGCTGCGCAGATGGCGAACCAGAACCAAAGTGTGCTCAATCACACTGTTGACATCGGTATAGACGGCCTCACCGCTCATCTGATCGGTGCGGGCGTACTGCAGCAGACTGTTGATAATATCCTTGATGCGGAAGATCTGCTCGATCACCAGATCGATCTCCTCTTTTACCGGTTCCGCATCCTTGCCCAGCTCGGCTACCAACAGATCCAGATTACCCAGCATTACCGCGGTCGGATTGTTGATCTCATGCGCGACCCCCGCTGTCAGCTCCCCGAGTGCAGCCAGCTTCTCCGCATTGATCAGCTGAGCCCTGGTCTCCTTGAGGGTTTGAATCATGCTCAGCAATCGCTCATTCTTCAACTTCAATTCCGTTGTTCGCTCCTCCACCTTCTCCTCCAACTGATCCGTCCACTCCAGCATCTGACGGTTACGCTGCTGCAGAAGATCCAACAACAGATCAAACTCTTTCGCCAGAACACCGATCTCATCGGTGGATGAGACCTGACCAATACGCCTGGTATAACCTTCACGGGTGGCACGAACCACGCTCATCATCATTTCCAGAGGCTTGAATATCGACTTAGCCCCCCTGATGGAGAGTAGCGAGGATAAAAACATCAACGCCAGAAAAAGCAGGATCAGCACCACCAACGCCTGCCAGAGCGCATTACGCGACGGCGCCTCAAGAAAACCGGCATACAGCATGCCGACCCGTTCGCCATTCACATCGATAATCGGTTGGTAAGCGGAGATATACCAGTCATTCACCACAAACGCCCGATCGATCCATTTTTTGCCATGTTCCAACACCTGGGTTCGCACCTCATCAGAAACCCGGGTACCCAGTGCCCTTTCATTCACGGCGCGTGGCACATTGGTGGTGATTCGCACATCATCGAGAAACACCGTCACAGTACCGATGCTGCCCTCAGGCAGACTGCCTGGACCATAGACAAGATCCCTGATGGTATCGACGAACTTGAAGTTACCATTCAGCAATACCCCGCCATCGAGTATCGCCACCACCACCCCCCTCGAGTTCTTCACCGGATAGAGGGCCCTGATCATCATCCCCCGCTCTTCCACCTGCTGATCCGTCGGCCTGGCTCTGGGGGTTTCGAGCAGTGGCAGTGCAACCTTGTCTGCCAATCCTCGGGATTGGGTTTCAAGCGCTTCAGCGGAGAAGATCTCAATCTCCACTTTCGGTGTTCCCTGCAGGGCGATCAATAGCGAGGGAGAGGGATGGGCTCGCTGAGGCAGTTCGGCGTCGGTGGTAAAGGTGATTCTGCCATCCAAACCGAGCAGATGCAGATAGGAGAAATCGTTCTGTTGCCGGATCTTCTCCAGCTGTTGATGGATCACTCCACCACTTTTCGACTCCAGTGCGGTATTGAAGGTATAGGACTCAGCCAGGCGGGCCAGGGTATTCAGATAATCCTGCTGCAGACGGTGAAAGTTGTCCTCAGCCACGGAGAGATCCGTATTGACCTTGATAAACAGCTGATCATAACTGAACTGGGAGCCCCAATAGATGGCCAGCCCAAGCGCAATCGGCATGATCAGAAGAATCGGAAACAGTACCAGCACCAGCATTTTATAACGCAAGGTGCTCTGGATGGTACGGATCAGTTTCAACACGGACTCAGGTGATTCCCCAGGCCTGTGCTTTACGTTCAAGTGTCTTGCGCGAAATTCCCAACACCCGGGCGGCAGCCGATTTATTACCCCCATGAAGGTCGAGCACCTTCAGGATATGCCTTTTCTCTACGGCCTCGAGCTGCAACGAAGCTTCCGATTGCTCAGGAACCGTCTCACCATCCTGCTGTTCAGTCGCGGTGATGCAAAGACTCGGCGAGCGATTCAACAGCAGACAGCGCTCAATCACATTTTTCAATTCCCGCACGTTTCCAGGCCAGTCGTAGTGCATCAGCAACTCGATCTCGTTCTCCCCCAATACCGGGACATCGATCCCCAGGTCGGAAGCCAGCGTATGCATGAAGTGGTTGGCCAGCAGCGGTATATCCTCACTTCGCTCCCTTAAGGCTGGCATACGCAGTGTCAGCACATTGAGTCGATAGTAGAGATCTTCACGGAACTCCCCTTTTTGTACCTCATTACCCAGATCCCGGTTGGTAGCAGCAATAATCCTTACGTCGACAGGGACTTCCCGATTGGAGCCGACAGGACGGATGGTGCGCTCTTCAAGGGAGCGCAACAGGTGAGCCTGCATCGAGAGGGGCATCTCACCAATCTCATCAAGGAACAGGGTGCCTCCATTGGCGTAGGTAAACAGTCCATCCCGGGAGAGATGAGCGCCGGTAAAGGCGCCTTTTACATGACCGAACAACTCACTCTCCAACAACTCGGCACTCATAGCGCCACAGTTGACCGGTACAAAACTGCCAGAGCGGTTGCTTAAGTCGTGTATCGCCCGGGCAGCCAGCTCTTTACCGGTGCCCGATTCACCTTCGATCAGTACCGTGGAGGGCATCGGAGCCACCCGTTTGACCACTTCACACAAGGCATGCATCTGCTGGCACTCACCAACGATGCCGGAGCTGTCATAGATCTGATCGACCTGGCGTCGCAACACAAAGTTCTCACGCTGCATCTTCTGTCGATCCAGATAGCGTTCTACGGATGCCACCATCTGCTCCATACGGAACGGTTTCATGATGAAATCCTCGGCACCGGCCCTAAGCGCAGAGATGGCCGTCTCCAGGTCTGCATGGGCGGTCATGAAGATCACCCCTGTGGTCCCGCCCTGCTCACGCAACTCCCTTACCCACTCAACGCCACCCCGGTGGCCTGGCAGGCGAATGTCCGTGATGATCAGATCAAAATGGCAGTGTTTACGCAGCTCTTCGGCTGTAGCGACATCCTTGGCGGTTTCCACCAGCCCGAAATGGCGTCTCAACCCTTTCTGTAAAAAGCTGAGGATACCCGGTTCATCGTCCACGATGAGCACCGAGGTCATTCGGCTGGTTGTACCTTCCTTGTGGTAAACGCTTGTGGACTCATCCCGAACCACAAGCTCTTCAGTTTTAATGTTCATTGAGTACTGTTCTATCAAGGCAATCCACCGACGGCTGAGTGAGACAAAATGTCCAATAAAAAGTGTGTCAATCTGGGACCATTTGTCTCAATTTTGGACTCCCTTGAACAGCACAGGGAGAAACCGACAGCTAAAGAATGCAGAAATTGTGCTTATAATCCTGCCATTATCTACATAGTAGACAATACAGGTCCATTTGCTATTGCAAATACCATGACAACTTTCCTATATAAGAGTGGCACCACTCTTGCAATTAAAATCCTCGCAGCCAGTGATAAGGAGTGATTTTCCAGGCATTTGTTCAATGGTTGCACACTACTGTTTAAGTCTGCTGAAAAGAAATAAAACACACTTTAATTATGTTTTTGTTAAACAACATATCCCAATCAATCGCTGCACCCACCCTTCTTATGGACGATTCAGTGATACAAAATTCACACCGCAATGAGGCAACTCCCAATGAATAAAAATATGGTGAAACACTTATTCACGCTCCTGTTGATGACGCTGCTTATACCGTTCACCACAGCTCATGCAGACGCCAACAAGATCATCCGACTGGCCACCACAACCAGTACCGACAATTCAGGACTGCTTAAAGAGCTGCTACCGGAATTCCAAGCCGACACCGGTTATAACGTCCATGTGATTGCGGTTGGTACAGGCAAAGCACTGCGTATGGGACGTGACGGCGATGTGGATGTGGTTCTGGTACACGCCAGGTCTGCCGAAGATCAGTTTGTCGCCCAGGGGCATGGTGAAAAACGATTCGGTGTGATGTACAACGACTTTGTGATCGTCGGTCCGCAAACTGACCCTGCCGGCTTATCCAAAGCCAAGGATGCCACCACCGCCCTGCAACTCATCGCTGAACATCAAGCGATCTTTGTCTCTCGCGGTGATGATTCCGGCACCCACAAAAAAGAGCTGGGTCTATGGAAAAAAGCGGCCGTCGATCCACAAGGGCAATGGTATCGTGAAGCGGGTCAGGGCATGGGTAAAGTGCTGCAGATCGCAGCGGAAATGGATGCCTATACCTTAACCGATCGGGGAACATGGCTTGCGTATGAGAAGAAGTCTCCGCTGAAAATCGGTTTTGAGGGCGATCCCCTGCTGTTCAATCCCTATGGCATCATCGCAGTGAACCCACAGCGCTATCCCGACACCAATCATCGGGGCGCCCAGGCACTGATCCAGTGGCTGATCTCACCGGAGGGCCAGGAACGTATCAATAACTTCCGCATTGGCAGTAACCGTCTCTTTACACCATCCGCCGATGCCGGAGAGTTTGCCGCAGCCAAACACTGACCACATGGATTCCTTGACCACCACAACACTGGCAGCCCTGGAGTTGCTGTTCAGTGGCAACCCTGAACTCTGGGAGATCATTGCGATCTCCTTCAGGGTATCGGGGGTTGCCATACTGGTGGCGTCACCACCGGCTCTGCTGGTCGCTTTCATACTCGCCTACTACCAGTTCCCCGGCAGACGTCTGCTGATCTCCATCAACAGCACCCTGCTCTCCGTACCTGCCGTGGTCGTCGGCCTGACCCTTTTCATTCTGCTCTCCAGACAAGGTCCGCTTGGGGAGTGGAAGTTGCTCTTTACTCAGACGGCAATGGTGCTTGGTCAGATCGCACTTGCCTTTCCGATTCTTGTCGCCATGGGACACTCGGCACTGCAAGCCTGTGACCGCAGAGCCTGGGAGACGGCACGCACCCTGGGTGCAACACCGCTACGGGCACTGATTACCATCATGCGGGAGGCGCGCTTTGGCCTGATGGCAGCACTGCTCGCGGCGTTTGGCCGGATTATCGCCGAGGTTGGCGCATCCATGATGCTTGGCGGCAATATCCTCCACTATACCCGTAACATTCCAACCGCCATCGCATTGGAATCGAGTAAGGGTGAATTCGCTCAGGGTATCGCCCTGGGTCTGGTTCTTTTGATTCTGGCATTCACTCTGAATGCCTTCCTGCAGCACTTTCAAGGTAAGGGGCAACCAGCCTGATGACTACAGCAGATCAATTCAATGTTCATTACCTGAAAAAACACTATGCCAAACGGCAGGTGCTGGACGAGGTCACCTTCTCCCTGCAAGCCGGACAGACCCACCTGTTGAGTGGTGACAATGGGGCAGGTAAAACCACCCTGTTACGTATTCTGGCTGGACTGGAGAAACCGGACAGCATCCAGATCGACCTGGGGATGGGTCCGCTCAACTGGCGCCATGTCAAAAAGACCCTGCAGCAGCATGCCCTCTATCTTCATCAACACCCGTATATGTTTGACGGCACGGTGAGCTACAACCTGGGCTATGCCATCGGTGTAAAACTGACCAAGCAAGAACGTCAACGACAGATCGATAAAGCCCTGGAGTGGGCCGACCTGAAACAGCTGTCACAGGCTCCGGCCAAATCACTCTCCGGTGGTGAGAAACAGCGGGTCTCCCTGGCCCGGGCCTGGTTGAAGAGACCGTCCATTCTGTTACTGGATGAACCCACCTCCAATCTGGACCAGGAATCGAGACATCGCACACTCAGTCTGCTGGAAGCCTTCAAAAGCGATGGTACAGCGATGCTGCTGGCCAGCCATGATCCTATGCACTTCCCCTCACTGATAGACCAGCACTTGCGTCTGGATCAGGGTAAACTGATCCGTATCGATGATCAGAATCCGATCGAATTCGATCAGACTCACCCTAACTTCAGGAGTACGGCGTGAACGACCGTTCAGATTACACCGCTGTCATCCTGGCCGGTGGCCGGGGAAGCCGTATGGGCGGTAACGACAAAGGCCTGATCCTGTTCGATGGCAAACCATTGATCGAACATGTCATCAACACCATCGCACCCCAGGTAGGGCGTCTGTTAATCAACGCCAACCGCAATATGGTGGAGTATCAGAGATTCGGCTATCCGGTGATACGGGACGAATTGAGTGGCTACCAGGGACCCTTGGCGGGCATCTACTCCGCACTGGAGCAGATCACCACTCCGAATCTGATCACCGTACCCTGCGATGGTCCCAGATTACCAAAGGATCTGGTGGCACGACTGGTAAGCGCACGTGAAACCGCAGCAGCGGACATTGTGGTCGCTCACGACGGTAAGCGCCTGCAACCGGTGTATGCCCTGATCAGCAAGAAACTGCGACCAAGCCTGAAGGACTACCTGGATGGCGGTGATCGAAAAATCGATCTCTGGTATGCGCAACATAAAATGGTAACAGCCGACTTTTCCGATATTCCTGAAACCTTTCTGAACATCAATACGCCCGAGGAAAGGAATGAACTCGAACAACCCCAAACCGCTGAACATTGAGGCTGGCGGGCTGATCGAATATCCGATCCCGCTGCTCGGCATCATCGCCTACAGTGGCACCGGCAAAACCACCCTGCTGACCAAACTGCTGCCGATCCTCAAGGCAGCAGGCCTGAGGATCGCGGTGGTGAAACATGCACAGCACCAGTTTGAGATCGACCATCCCCATAAAGACAGTTATGAACTGCGCAAATCCGGCGCCAGCCAGATGCTGGTTGCCTCCAGGGGACGCATGGCGCTGATTGCCGAGACCGATGTGCACAATGAACCGGATCTGCAGTCAACCCTGCCGCATCTCGACCACCATGCCCTCGACCTGGTACTGGTTGAGGGATTCAAACACGCCCCCATACAAAAAATCGAGCTGCACCGACCGAAACTGGGCAAGCCATTGATCTGCCAGACTGACCCAAACGTGATTGCCATTGCCACGGATGAAGCGATATGCTCACTACCGGACGGTTTACCGGTATTGGATCTCAACCAGCCGGAAGCAATTGCCCACTTCATTCGTCAACAGCTCTATCGATTCGGAGAACGCCCAATCCATGACCCTGCAAGTCACCAATCCACAAACCAGTTGCGCTGATCCCGAACCATCCAGCACTCTCCGGGTTGCTGCAGCCAGAGAGGCTATCCAGAGCGGTATCAAGCCGATCCTGACCACGGAACGATTGGCACTGCGCGATGCTCTGGGCCGGGTGCTGGCAGAGCCGATCATTTCGCCACTCGATGTTCCCGGCCATACCAACTCCGCGATGGATGGCTATGCCTTGAAGGGTTCGGATCTGCAATCTTCCACCATTACAAGCTATAAACTGATCGGCACCACCGTGGCTGGCCAACCCTTTCAGGGTCAATGCCAATCCGGTGAATGCATCCGCATCATGACCGGCGCTCCGATGCCCGAAGGCACGGACACAGTCATCATGCAGGAGCAGGCGAGACTGGATGAGAGCCAAATGGTCTCATTCACATCGGAACACAAACCGGGCCAGAATGTGCGCCATGCCGGTGAGGATATCGCCAAAGGCAGCAGTGTGCTTGAACCGGGCAGACGCCTGACAGCTGCCGACCTGGGTGTCATGGCATCTCTCGGCTTTGGTGAAGTCAGCGTCAGACGCAGACCTCGCGTCGCCTTCTTCTCCACCGGTGACGAATTGCGCGGCATCGGCGAGACCCTGAGAGAAGGGGATGTCTACGACAGCAACCGATACAGTCTCTACGGCATGCTGAAGAACTGTGGTGTGGATCTGCTCGACATGGGCGTAATCAGAGATGACCCGGAGGCCTTACGCCAGGCTTTCCAGGCAGCGGCTGAAGAGGCGGATATGGTGATTTCATCCGGCGGCGTTTCAGTTGGTGAGGCCGACTATACCAAAAAGATCCTGCAACAGCTGGGTGAAATCCACTTCTGGAAAATCGCCATGAAACCGGGACGCCCACTGGCGTTCGGCGAACTGGGACAGACCCGGTTCTTCGGCCTGCCCGGTAATCCGGTGGCGGTAATGGTCACCTTCTATCAATTCGTACTGCCGGCGATACACTATCTGGCCACCGGCAAGCCCTATCAACCCTTCACCCTGAAGGCAGTCTGCCAGGACGCCCTGCGTAAGCGGCCTGGACGATATGAATTCATACGCGGTGTTTTTTCCAGCGCAGACGATGGTCAGCTCAAGGTCGAATCGGTTGGTCAGCAGGGATCGGGAATTCTCACTTCAATGAGTCGTGGAAACTGCTTTATCCTGCTGCCGGAAAGTTGTGCCGGTGTCACTGAAGGAGACCAGGTTGAGATTCAACCTTTCGCATCATTAAGTCTTGAGTGAAGAGCCTCTTTGTAGATATTTACTGGAGAATTGAAAAGGGTGTTGAGCAGGAATGGCACTGACATATAGAGAATGAACCGCCAATGAACGCCAATCACCGCGAATCTTCGCTAGGGTCTGTTAACACTTCTACGTGAAGTTATTCGCGGCATTTTGCGGTGACTAGCGTTCATTGGCGGACAATCTCTTCGGCAGGCGACCTAAGTAAGCACCATTCGTCTTCAACACCCCTTTTCAAAACAGTTGAGCAAACGTTCCAGGGTAGTCCACTCCTCATCCGTCAACTTGCCGTTCAGAGCAGCGCGCTCAATCTTCGCCACCACCTCTCTGGTTTTCGGTGAGAGACGCTGATTCATCTGACGCACTGACATCAGCAGGGTTTCCAGATTATCCCCATCCGAGACGGCAGGCTGTTTACGCCCGCTGATCTTTGGATATTGATACTCCACCCCCTCCACCGGGTGCTGAACATCCATATAACCTTCCGGAAGATCGAGACCGGTTTCGATCCGCCGGGCAACCACATCACCCATGTTGCGCCTTCCCGTAACCATCTGGCTGACATGGGCCGGTGTCAGCCCAACCTTCTCGGAGAACTCCCGTTGGGAATTGAAACGGTCGATCTGCTCCAGCAGATTGGCTTTGCGTATCGTCTTGATATTCATCATCGCGAAATAATAGCAAATTGCTATATTTCTAGCCATATACATATTGCTATTCGTTTAGCTCCATGCTAATGTTCACTCTCAATATGGATATGAAAACATTTATTGCAAAGGAAGGTCGCGATGCAGCCATCCGCCTGGCAGCAAAGTGCGGTACCAAATATATCTACCTGACTCAGATCGCCTCTGGATTCAGAAAGCCCAGTGGAAGGTTGACCCTGTTACTCGAACGCAATTCCAAGGGAAAATTGACCAGACACGAATTACGACCTGACCTCTACCCTAGGGAACAGAGCGAACAGCAAGTACCGAAAATCACCTCCTGATTTCCCACAACAAAAATAGGAATCAACTATTGTTACATGGAAAAGTGAAAGCAGCGCCCTCTTATTCAAACAGACTGAAGAGCTACTGTGACGAATTTTCAGAATTCAACTTACGCTGTGAACAGCTCTGTAGAGCCTTCGATCATATTGCGACTCATCACGACAGCATCAGCAGTTTTTCAGTAAGAGGCATGAAACAGAACGCGTTGTGGTTGAAATGGCGCATGAAAGAGATGGAGCAGAAATTGACACGGATCTATGAGGAGATGTACGAAACCCGCTCTAACCAGATGTAATTCGATTACTGAAGTAATGTGACAGTGTTCAAATTCTTTCTTAATCTGTTCTATGAGTGAGATTAAGAAGCAGTTTGTCTACTCTCGGCCACCTCCCCTTTTGTATCGAGAATGCGATAGACCATGATTGAAACCCCATTTTCACCACAGCAATTATTAGAAACTCTGAATAGACAATTCTCATACTCAAACTCATTCGACCATAGCGCCTCACAAACAATGGGATCGTCGGGTTCGAGCTGAAATGCGCTAGTGACTTCTGATGAAATTATCGTCACATGAGTATCACCATGGGAACGGGCATGTTCTACGTACTTAATCCTACAGTACTTTCTGATCTGCTCTTTGCTTACCGACATATCGATCTTTATCTATAGGACTGTTTGTATCTGTTTATGACAAGCACGAGCACAATACTACAATAGTGTTACAGAAAAGTAACATCAATAATGTTGCTTACCTGAATGTCATACTTGTTGCTAGCAACAGCCTTGAGAGACCTATTGCTGACACGGGTCACCAATTCAATCAAAGCCGCCAAAGTTACCAGCACACAGAATCTTTCTATTGATCTACGTCAACAAAGCCATACTTATTTTTTTTCAACTTATGAGTAAACAAAAAGAAAGTTATGAAGTATTGGTTTTGTGACCACTCATACTCTTATTACTTGTCGATGTGTATATACATTTAGAATAAATCTAATTTTTTGATGGCAAAAAAAAGTGAGAACCAGTTCATATATTACCCACGATGGGATATTTAGTAGTAGTTATCTTTTATGACTTTTTGATAGATTAGCCACCTCTTACGGAATACAAATATCAAATCCTAAGGATAGGCAATCACTCATCAGTGATACCAAATAAACGACAATGTTTGGACCATAGAACCACTGAAACTATTTACCGTGGTTTAAGTTATTAGGATTTGTATTTGCCATGTCACCAGATGAGCTCGTAAGAGATATCGACCAATTGGTTGCTCTTCCCGAAGTTTTCATTCAAGTCAATCAGATGATGGAACAGCCCAACTGTTCATCAGCCAAGCTTGCGGAAATAATTTCAGCCGATACAGATATTTCCTCCAGACTGTTAAGACTTGTTAACAGTTCCATGTATGGACTCAGATCAACAGTCGATACGATCTCCAGAGCGGTCACCATTGCCGGTACCGAGGAGTTACGAAACCTCGTATCTGCAACCTCTGCTGTCAGGTCTTTCAAAGGCATTCCAGAGCACTTGATCAACATGGAGGACTATTGGCGTCATGGAGTGACAACCGGGGTTATTGCGAAGAGCTTGGCTCAGCAGTGCAATGTACTGCACAGTGAACGTCTATTTGTTGCCGGAATGTTGCATGACGTCGGACGTTTGGTTATCTACCTAACAATACCGGATAAAGCGACTGACATCTTGAGTATCACAGGTGGCGATGAGTGGATCCTGGCTGATGCGGAAGACCACGTTTTAGGGTTCAATCACATGGAGGTGGGTGCCGCGCTGATGAAATCCTGGCAACTACCGGACAGTATTATATCCGTCGTACAGAATCACCATAACCCTACGAGGGCAACTGACTATAAACTCGATGTATCGCTTGTACATATGGCTCTGGCAATCGCCCGAGGCCAAATGACGGGACTATCCGTTGAAGAGATGCTATGGGCGATTGAACCATCAATATGGCAAGAGACGGGACTTAGTCCAGAAAAGATCACTCCTCATGTCGATGAGATGTTAAAGATGTCTCTGGACACTATGAAGATGATCTTATCACCGATAGATCAAAAACAGGCATAATAGTCTTCAAATAGTCTCACTATGCCTGCTGTATTACCGGTACAGTAAAACCTCTCTATCTCTGTCTAATCAGATATAACGGATCTCCAGATCATTGATGTTTTGCCTCTACCGTCTGGATCAGATCCGATCAGAACTTATGCCTGTTTTGTTCGCTTCCAACACCTTTCGATATACAGACAATCTTACAGATCAAAATAACTACCGAGACACGAAATCTGAGGAGCCTGTTTACCACTCAATACGCTCTACACCTTCAATCGTCAATTCAGAACCATCAGAAAAAGTGATCTGACTGCTTGTTTCGGGATTCACGGAAAGTGCATTATCAGCGATATCATACTGTACCTGCTCACCATCTACTGAAATCGCCCATGGGTTGGAAGGATCCGCATTGGGGTCCGCATCCGGATTCAACTGCACCACATCCGTCCACCCTTCGCCTCTACCTTCATCAAAATAGTTTGCCCCATCAAATGGATTATTCGCTTCATCCTCTGTGACTTCATGATCCAGATCTTGACTGTCATCAAAATCCCTTAAATCCGACAGCTCAGAAGACGCTTCACTGAACTCATACTCTGAGTCCGTAGAAAGGCCTGAGTCATCATCCAACTCATCCCTGTGGTCCAGATCTTCCGAATCTTCCAGAAGGTCACTATCATCATCCCTGTACCCCAGATCCTCCGAATCCTCCATGAGGTCGCTATCATCATCAGAAGTTGAGTAATTCTCCTCTTCGACTGACATGGCTTCCTGCACATCGGCGACATTGATCGCAATGGTCTCTGTGAATGTATTACCGGTGGAATCTGTCACTCTAATCGATATCTGATGTGCACTACGATCCTCATAATCGATATCAGCACCATGGGTAACAACCAATTGATCACCAACAATTTCAAAATGTCCTGAATCATCCCGGATCAGATCGTAGCTAAACTGATCACCACTATCCTCATCGATTGCTGAGAGGGTTGCGACTACGGTTCCACTTGCAGAACCCTCTTCTACCACCCCACCCTGAACCTGGATGTCGGTCGGTGAAGAGTGGGACTCTTCATTCTCCTCGCGAAATCTATGGCCCCGTTGTGGATGCCGTTCGCCATGCTCGCTATTGCGGGGATGCTCATCCCATTCATCACGATGACCCCAACCTCTATGGTGTTCTCGGTCGTCATGCTCACCTCGTCCACGATGCTCTTCACGGTCATCCCGGCCACCACGACCTTGATGCTCTTCGCGGTCGTCCCGTCCGCCGCGACCTCGATGCTCTTCACGGTCGTCCCGTCCGCCGCGACCTCGATGTTCTTCGCGGTCATCCCGTCCGCCGCGACCTCGATGTTCTTCTCGATCTTCCCGGTCACCTCGTCCGCGATGCTCTTCACGGTCGTCCCGTCCGCCGCGACCCCGATGTTCTTCGCGGTCGTCCCGTCCGCCGCGACCCCGATGTTCTTCTCGGTCATCCCGGTCACCTCGTCCACGATGTTCTTCTCGATCATCCCGTCCGCCGCGACCTCGATGCTCTTCACGGTCGTCCCGTCCACCGCGACCTCGATATTCTTCTCGATCATCCCGGTCACCTCGTCCTCGATGCTCTTCACGGTCGTCACGTCCACCGCGACCTCGATGCTCTTCGCGGTCTTCCCGTTCGCCTCGTCCTCGATGCTCTTCACGGTCGTCCCGGTCACCTCGCCCTCGATGTTCTTCGCGGTCGTCCCGGTCACCACGGCCTTGATCTTCTTCACCGTCATCCCGATCACCACGACCTTGATGTTCTTGCCCGCCCTCTTCTCCTCTGCCTTGGTTTTCATCATCTTTATCTGGATCACTAACTTCATGACCTCCAGATGAATCCGTATCACTATCGATGCCTTCTACATTTATGGTCAAAATGGTTTCAGCTTTCCCTCCCTGGTCATCTTCCACCACCACAGGCACTTCGATCGTCGCGCTTTCACCCCTATCCAGCCCTTCATATCCACTGGCATCAAAGCTATAGGAACCATCCGCATTAAGCGTCAGTCCTTCGATGTCCGCATTCGTAGAGAAAGACAAAGAGGATCCAATTGGTAAATCGATATCAGTTGCCTCCAGCTGCCCCCGAATGATCTCTCCCTCTTCTACTACGATTTCTTCTGCTACCACCGATGGTAAATCGTTGGTTCCTGTCACTGTAATCGTAAGGGTCGTCTCTGCTGTACCGCCATGATCATCCGTCACCACCACAGGCACTTCAAGGGTTTCTGTCTCACCTGCACCGAGTGATTGATAGGAGGAAGCATCAAAGCTGAATGAGCCATCCTCATATAAAGTCAGACCCTCAACTTCTGATGAGGTGGAGAAAGAGAGAGATGCACCTTCGGCCAGATCAACATCACCAGCTTTCAGCTGCCCTTTTACAAAGGCACCCTCTTCAACAGCAGTCTGCTGCGCTTCGGCGACCGGCGCATCATTGGTACCCGTAACGGTAATCGTCAGTGTGGTTTCTGCTGTTGCACCCTGGTCATCTGTGACCGATACCGGTACTTCAATGGATTGAGTCTCGCCAGCACTGAGAGATTGATAAGAAGAAGCGTCAAAGCTGTAGGATCCATCCTCATGTAAGGTCAGGCCTTCAACTTCTGATGAGGTGGAGAAAGAGAGAGATGCACCTTCGGCCAGATCGACATCACCAGCTTTCAGCTGCCCTTTTACAAAGGCACCCTCTTCAACAGCAGTCTGCTGCGCTTTGGCGACCGGCGCATCATTGGTTCCTGTGACGGTAATCGTCAGTGTGGTTTCAGCAGCAGCGCCCTGATCATCCGTCACGACCACAGGTACTTCAAAAGTTGCTGTCTCACCCTCACCAAGTGAATGATAGGATGAGGCATCGAAACTGTAGGAACCATCCTGATATAACGTCAGTCCCTCAACTTCTGATGAGGTGGAGAAAGAGAGAGATGAACCTTCGGCCAGATCGACATCACCAGCTTCGAGCTGCCCCTTGACAAAGGCGCCCTCATCCAAAGCCACCTGTTCTGCCTCGGCTACTGGAGCATCATTGGTTCCTGTGACGGTAATCGTCAGTGTGGTTTCTGCTGTTGCACCCTGGTCATCTGTGACCGATACAGGCACTTCAATGGTTTCTGCCTCACCCGCGCTGAGTGACTGATAAGAGGAAGCATCGAAACTGTAGGAACCATCCTCATTTAAGGTCAATCCTTCAACTTCCGATGAGGTGGAGAAGGATAGAGTTGAACCTTCGGCCAGATCAACATCATCAGCTTTCAGCTGTCCTTTTACAAAGGCACCCTCTTCAACAGAAGTCTGCTGCGCTTCGGTGACCGGTGCATCATTAGTTCCTGTGACGGTAATCGTCAGTGTGGTTTCAGCAGCAGCGCCCTGATCATCCGTCACGACCACAGGTACTTCGAAATTTGCTGTCTCACCCTCACCAAGTGATTGATAGGATGAGGTATCGAAACTGTAGGAACCATCCTCATTTAAGGTCAGTCCTTCGATTTCTGACACAGTCGAGAAGGATAGAGTTGAACCTTCGGCCAGATCAGCATCACCAGCTTCGAGCTGTCCCTTGATAAAGGCACCCTCATCCACAGTCACCTGTTCAGCCTCAGCAACCGGTGCATCATTGGTTCCTGTGACGGTAATTGTCAGCGTAGTTTCATCAGGAACACCTTGATCATCAGTGACCGTTATCGGTACTTCAATAGTTTGAACCTCACCTGCGCCGAGCGATTGAAACGAGGAAGCATCGAAACTGTAAGAGCCATCTTCATTTAAGGTCAGCCCTTCGACTTCTGACACAGTGGTAAAACTGAGTGAAGCTCCCTCAGCCAGGTCAACATCACCAGCTTGTAGTTGACCTGTTAGCAATCCGCCCTCGTCTACTGTGACTTCTTGAGCTTCAGCTATAGGTACATCGTTAGTTCCCGTGACGGTAATCGTCAGCGTCGTTTCAGCAGTAGCACCTTGATCGTCAGTGACTGTTACTGGTACTTCTATGGATTGTGTCTCGCCTTCACCCAATGACTGATAAGAGGAAGCATCGAAACTATAGGAACCATCCTCATTTAAGGTCAGTCCTTCGATTTCTGACACAGTCGAGAAGGATAGAGTTGAACCTTCGGCCAGATCGACATCATCAGCTTTCAGCTGCCCTTTTACAAAGGCACCCTCTTCAACAGCAGTCTGTTGCGCATCGACACCCGGCGCATCATTGGTTCCTGTGACGGTAATCGTTAGTGTGGTTTCAGCAGCAGCGCCCTGATCATCCGTCACGACCACAGGCACTTCAAAAGTTGCTGTCTCACCCTCACCAAGTGATTGATAGGATGAGGCATCGAAACTGTAGGAACCATCCTGATATAACGTCAGACCCTCAACTTCTGATGAGGTGGAGAAAGAGAGATCTGTACTCTGGGCCAGATCAATATCACTTGCTTGCAACTGGCCGGTTAACAAACCACCCTCTTCCGCTGAGATCTCTTGGGCCTCTGCAACTGGATTGTCATTGGTACCCGTGACCGTAATCATCAGGGTTGTTTCAGCAGTAGCACCTTGATCGTCAGTGACCGTTACCGGTACTTCAATGGATTCAGTCTCGCCTTCACCCAATGACTGATAAGAGGAAGCATCGAAACTGTAAGAGCCATCTTCATCTAAGGTCAGCCCTTCGACTTCTGACACAGTGGTAAAACTGAGCGAAGCCCCCTCAGCCAGGTCAACATCACTCGCTTGTAACTGGCCGGTTACCAAACCACCCTCTTCCGCTGAGATCTGCTGGATCTCTGCAACTGGATTATCATTGGTACCCGTGACTGTAATTGTCAGTGTGGTCTCTGCAGCTGCGCCCTGATCATCTGAGACCGATACCGGCACTTCAATGGATCGAGTCTCGCCAGCACTGAGCGATTGATAAGAGGAAGCATCAAAACTGTACGAGCCATCCTCATTTAAAGTCAGCCCCTCAACTTCCGATGTAGTAGAGAACGAGAGCGCTGAGCCTTCGGCCAGATCAACATCGCCTGCTTCCAGTTGACCACTGATAAAGTTACCCTCATCTACAGCCACCTCTTCTGCCTCGGCAACCGGCGCATCATTGGTACCTGTAACGGTAATCGTCAGCGTGGTTTCTGCAGTAGAACCTTGATCATCAGAGACGACCACTGGTACATCGAGAGTTTCTGTCTCTCCCGCGCCAAGTGATTGATAGGATGAGGCATCGAAAGTGTAGGAACCATCATCATTTATAATCAGCCCTTCAACTTCTGATGAAGTAGAGAAAGAGAGCGCTGAGCCTTCCGCCAGATCTATATCGCCAGCTTTCAACTGCCCTTTTACTAACTCACCTTCCTCTACAGAAGTCTGTTGAGCTTCAGCAACCGGCACATCATTGGTCCCCGTGACTGTAATTGTCAGCGTGGTTTCTGCAGTAGCACCCTGATCATCCGTCACGACCACAGGCACCTCGAAAGTTGCTGTCTCACCCTCACCAAGTGATTGATAGGAGGATGCATCGAAAGCGTAAGAACCATCCTCAGTTAAGGTCAGTCCTTCTATTTCTGACGCAGTCGAGAAGGATAGAGATGAACCTTCAGCCAGATCAACATCACCAGCGTTCAGCTGCCCTTTTACAAAGACTCCCTCTTCAACAGTGGTCTGTTGCGCATCGGCAACTGGCGCATCATTGGTACCCGTGACGGTAATCGTCAGTGTGGTATCAGCGGTAGCACCTTGATCGTCAGTAACAGCTACTGGCACTTCAATGGATTGAGCCTCGCCTTCACCCAATGACTGATAAGAGGAAGCATCAAAGCTGTATGAACCATCCTCATTTAAAGTCAGACCTTCAACTTCTGATGAGGTGGAGAAAGAGAGAGATGAACCGTCAGCCAGATCAACATCGCCCGCTTCCAGTTGACCACTGATAAAGTTACCCTCGTCTACAGCCACCTGTTCTGCCTCGGCAACCGGCGCATCGTTGGTACCCGTGACCGAAATCGTCAGCGTGGTTTCTGCAGTTGCGCCCTGATCATCCGCAACGACTACAGGCACTTCGAAAATTGCTGTCTCACCCTCACCAAGTGATTGATAGGATGAGGCATCAAAAGTGTAAGAACCATCCTCATTTAAGCTCAGCCCTTCTATTTCTGATACAGTCGAGAAGGATAGAGTTGAACCTTCGGCGAGATCAACATCATCACCTTCGAGCTGTCCCTTTACTAAGGCACCCTCATCCACAGTCACCTGTTCTGCCTCAGTAACCGGTGCATCATTGGTACCCGTGACAGTTATCGTCAGCGTAGTTTCAGCAGTAGCACCCTGATCATCCGTGACCGTTACCGGTACTTCAATGATTTCAGTCTCGCCTTCACCCAACGACTGATAAGAGGAAGCATCAAAGCTGTAAGAACCATCTTCGTTTAACGTCAGACCGTCAACTTCTGATGAGCTGGAGAAAGAGAGCGCCGAGCCTTCGGCCAGATCAATATCGCCTGCTTCCAGTTGACCATTGACAAAGTTACCTTCATCTACAGCCGCCTGTTCTGCCTCGGCAACCGGTGCATCATTGGTGCCAGTGACTGTAATTGTCAACGTGGTTTCTGCTGTAGCACCCTGATCATCCGTGACCGTTACCGGTACTTCAATGATTTCAGTCTCGCCTTCACCCAATGACCGATAAGAGGAGGCTTCAAAACTGTAAGAACCATCCTCATTTAACGTCAGACCCTCAACTTCCGATGTGGAGGAGAAAGAGAGTAATGAGCCTTCCGCCAGATCCACATCACCAGCTTTCAGCTGCCCCTTTACTGACACACCCTCTTCTACAGATGCCTGTTGCGCTTCGGCAACCGGTGCATCATTGGTACCCGTGACGGTAATCATCAGCGTGGTTTCCGCTGTAGCACCCTGATCATCAGTCACCACCACGGGCACTTCGAGGAATTCTGTCTCACCCTCACCAAGTGATTGATAAGTGGAAGCATCAAAGCTGTACGAGCCATCCTCATTTAAAGTCAGGCCTTCAACTTCTGATGAAGTGGTAAAGCTGAGTGTTGCCCCATCCACCAGATCTACGTCACTTGCCTGTAACTCACCAGTTATTAACCCACTCTCGTCTACTGAGACCTCATGGGCCTCTGCAATCGGGTTGTCGTTGGTGCCAATGACTGTTATTGTCAGCGTAGTTTCAGCCGTGCCACCCTGGTCATCAGTGACAGTTACTGGCACTTCAACAGTTTGAGACTCTCCTTCACCCAGTGATTGATATGCTGAGGTATCGAAACTATAAGTGCCATCCTCATTTAACGTCAGACCCTCAATTTCCGATGTAGTGGAGAAAGAGAGCGTAGAGCCTTCCGCCAGATCCACATCACCGGCTTTCAACTGCCCTTTTACTAGTTCACCCTCGTCTACAGATGTCTGTTGCGCTTCAGCAACCGGCGCATCATTAGTCCCTGTAACGGTAATCGTCAGTGTAGTTTCTGCCGTAGCACCCCGATCATCAGTCACCACCACAGGCACTTCGAGGAATTCTCTCTCACCCGCACCGAGTGATTGATAAGACGAAGCATCAAAGCTGTACGAGCCATCCTCATTTAAAGTCAGGCCATCAACTTCTGATGAGGTGGTAAAACTGAGTGTCGTCCCATCCGCCAGATCTACGTCACTTGCCTGTAACCGGCCGATTAACAAACCACCCTCTTCCGCTGAGATCTGATGGGCCTCTGCGACTGGATTATCATTGGTACCCGTGACTGTTATAGTCAGCGTGGTTTCAGTGGTAGCACCTTGATCATCAGTAACCGTTACTGGCACTTCAATGAACTGAGTCTCGCCTTCGCCAAGTGATTGGTAAGAGTAAGCATCAAAGCTGTAGGATCCATCCTCATTTAAGGTCAGCCCTTCAACTTCAGATAGAGTGGTAAAACTGAGTGAAGCCCCCTCAGCCAGGTCAACATCACTCGCTTGTATCTGGCCGGTTAACAAACCACCCTCTTCCGCTGAGACCTGATGGGCCTCTGCGACTGGATTGTCATTGGTACCCGTGACCGTTATAGTCAGCGTGGTTTCTGCAGTAGCACCTTGATCATCAGTGACCGTTACCGGTACTTCAATGGTTTGAGTCTCGCCTTCGCCAAGTGATTGGTAAGAGGACGCAGCAAAGCTGTAGGAACCATCCTCATTTAAAGTCAGGCCATCAACTTCTGATGAAGTGGTAAAACTGAGTGTCGCCCCATCTGCCAGATCAACATCATTGGCATGTAACTGGCCAATAACCAACCCACCTTCGTCCGCCGAGACCACATGCGCCTCTGCAACCGGGTTATCGTTTGTGCCAGTGACTGTAATCGTCAGTATGGTTTCCGCAGAAGCACCCCGGTCATCCGTTACGGCCACAGGTACCTCAAGGGTTTCTGTCTCACCCGCACCGAGTGATTGATAAGAGGAAGCATCAAAGCTGTAAGAGCCATCCTCATTTAAAGTCAGGCCATCAACTTCTGATAAAACAGTAAAACTTAAAGCCGCGCCTTCAACCAGATCTACATCACTTGCCTGCAACTGACCGGTTACCAAACCACTCTCGTCTACTGAGACCTCATGAGCCTCTGCAACCGGTTTATCATTGGTTCCCGTGACGGTTATAGTCAGTGTGGTTTCCGCAACTGCGCCCTGGTCATCTGTGACCATTACTGCTACTTCTATGGTTTGAGTCTCTCCTTCGCCCAATGATTGATATACTGAGGCATCGAAACTGTAGGAACCATCTTCATTCAAGGTCAACCCATCGACCTCTGATGCAGTAGTAAAACTGAGTACCGCACCTTCCGCCAGATCAACATCGCTTGCTTGAAGTTGACCGGTTAATAATTCGCCTTCTTCAATTGTACTCCCTTGCGCTACAGCAACCGGGCCATCATTGGTACCGGTAATTGTTATGGATAGGGTTGTATGTGCAGTGGCGCCGTGTTCGTCGGTTACCGTGATCGGTATTTCGAGAATCTGGCGCTCTCCTTCTCCAAGGCCATTATAGTTTTCCGCGCTAAAGCTGTAGTGACCATCCAGACTCAGAACAAATCCATCCGGGAGGTGATTTCCATCAGATACGGCAAATGAGAGAACTGAATTGTCATCCACATCCGTTGCGAAGATTTCACCTTCGACCGTTGACGACCCCTCCGTCGCCTCAGCACTCTGCTCCGCCGCCACGATGGGCAGGTCATTGCTTCCATGAATAACCACCTGAATCTCGGTAGTCGTCACCTCACCCTGATCCGTGATAATTTGCACCGGCACAACCAACGTCTGACTATCACCCACACCAAGATGTTGATAGGCCTCATGGGTAACATCCAGGTCGTAACTACCATCCTCATGCAGCACAAAACCAGCCGGAGCCTCTGTTTCGTCAAGTAGTGAAAAGGTTAAACTCTCTTCAGGTTCCTGCTCTTCATGGCTCGGTGAAGAGCCATCTTCGCTTATAGGATCTGCCTGCTCCTCTGGCACACCCAATACGATAACTGCTTCTTCAGCGTCTAGATCCACATTGATGACAACCGTTTCCTGATGGGTATTCCCCGATTCGTCGGTTATCTGAAAAGTCAGGCTGTGGGATGAGGATTGGGTTGTGTCTATATTGACACCTGGTTTGATTAATATCTGATTATTCACCAGCTCAAAATAATCCCTACCTGAGCCAATCAACTCGTAGTTGTAACTCTGCTCAGTATGAGGGTTTGCCACCACTAAGTTAGCAACCACCAACTCTTGATCACCACCATCGATTGACGACGCTTCCAATGGTTCGCCTGGTAGTGATTCCTGAACTGTGGAATCGAGCTTATCCACACCATAGTCTGGTTCGGGTTGTTCAATACCCAATGAAAAGGTATCTGGCGCGCTTTCGGTGGATGGGTCTACTGAAGGGACTGTTTCTTGTTGTGGTTGATTGTGAAGACCATGAACTTGTTGTGATCGGCTGTCACCGGCAAAAACTGACGGAGTCGCCGCCACATCATCACTATTAGCGGTGGGGGCGGAGTTGGGTACTCTACTCTCTCTCGCCAGCGATTGATTACCATTCTCATTTGAATCCTGTTCAGCACCAACAGACGGATCTAATTTCACCGACGCAGTATCCGCTGCATCTTCAGCCTCTCTATGCAGTTTGTCGTCGGCTTTTTCAGCCATTGCCACATCAGCCTGGGCTACCTCATAATGATCGCTGCCCAGTACATCATCCGCCTCCAGGTCTTTACGAGAACCATCTTTCGCAATATCCCGCTCAAACAGCTCCTTTGTCGCCTTTTCCCGCTCTTCCAGTGAACCCCTGTTTTCACTGTTTTTATCAGCCATGGTGCCTCTCTGGTAAGGAATTAATTTCCCGACGCCGAATGTTTCTTGTTTATAAAGCTTGTCAACAGGTTATCGGCAAGCAACTGAAAAACCTTGTGCCAGCAGCTGTGCTCTATTAAATAAATTCCTGAAGCAGTCGATATCAGTAGTATCGCTCCTGACTAAACTCAACCAATACCCGGTTGTATGGCTGAACTGCCTTGATAATTTAAAAATATGACTAGTACATCCGGTTTCACAATTCCGCGCGGTTGGCGAAGACCCGATGTGTTGCTGGCATCACTGGGTATCAACACCCTTGCCCTCGCCATGCCCATGGTGGTTCTGCAAGTCTATGACCGCATCATCCCCCATCAGGCGATGGGAACGTTCATGGCGTTGATGATCGGAATGCTGGGGGTGGTGATATTAGAATCGATGTTGAGAATTTTCAGGTCAGCAATACTTGCCTGGAGCGGCGCACGCTTTGAGCACAGGGAGAGCATGGACGCCATGCACCAGGTGCTGCATACCGACACCCTCGCCTTCAATCGGGAGACCAGCGGAGACTATCTCACCCGTCTGCAGTCAGTCGAAGAGATCAATCAATTCTATTCCGGCCAATCCATGCTGCTGCTGATGGACTTCCCGTTTGTGATTCTCTTTTTGTCATTAATCTGGTTTATCAGTGGCGAACTGGTACAGATTCCACTCTTGCTGCTCGCCATTTTCGCGGCGGTTTCCATTGTGCTGGGACGTCAACTGCATAACGCCCTGAAGGCGAGAAATATCACCGATTCACGCAGACAGAACTTTCTAATCGAAGTTTTGAGCGGTATCCATACGGTGAAATCCATGGCCATGGAGGCATTGATGCTGCGGCGATATGAGCGACTGCAGGCGCAATCAGCTGAGAGCATCCGAAAACTGGCGCATATCAACAGCGTGGTGCAGGGTTTTGGCAGCACTTTTTCACAAGTCGCCATGGTCAGTTTCGTCAGTTTTGGCAGTCTGTCTGTGATTTCCGGGGATTTGACTGTCGGTGCACTCGCTGCCGGAACCATGCTCACGGGTCGGGTACTGCAACCCGGTCTGAAAGCGATGGGACTGTGGACCCAGTTTCAGAGTGTTCGCCTCTCTCTAGATCGACGCCAGGAAATTGATCAGATGCCGACTGAGATATCCGGTGAGTACGACGGGCCGAAGCCGCTGCGAGGTGATATCAAAGTAGACAGCATCCACTTCCGTTACCCGGGGCAGGAGCAGTGGTTACTGGAAGATCTGTCACTCCAGGTTCCAGCGGGGGGATCCGTCGGAATTACCGGTAACAATGGGACAGGAAAAAGCACCCTGATATCGATCATGACCGGATTCATGCACCCTCAACAGGGGGAGGTTCTACTGGACGGCCGCAACATCAAGGCCTATCGACAGGAGTTTCTGCGCCAACAGATAGGCTTCATGCCTCAACACGGCATGCTCTATGAAGGCACGATCCTGGAGAACATGACCCTGTTTCGTGAAGGGGAAGCCATTGATCAGGCGATGGAGCTTTCCAGAGAACTGGGATTGGGCGAGATCATCGCACGCATGCCTGATGGGCTGGACACCCAGATCGGCGGTTCCGCTGTGAACTCCCTGTCAGAGGGCGTCAGGCAGAAGATCGTCATGGTGCGCTCACTGATCGGTCATCCCAATATCATTCTGTTCGATGACGCGAATGCCAACTTCGATATCAAGAATGATGCAAAACTGATGGCATTGATTAAAAAGATGAAGGGCAGCCGTACCCTGGTTATCGTTTCACACCGCCCCTCATTCCTGCGTATCTGTGACAAACAGTTTGAACTGCGCGATGGCCAGCTTCATGAGCAGCAGCAGCGCAAACTTAAAATGGTATTCAAAAAATGAGCGGCGCAAAGCAAAAGCCGATTCTCAGTGAAATACTGGCGGATGCGCTCAGACATAACCGGCTGGATGATATTCATCTCGATTCCCCGTTTGCCGCCAGTCTGATGCCTCTGCTGAAAGCCTTGGGCTGGCACCACTATGCACGTGAGCTGATCGAGGCACTCCCCCACTTCACAGATACCATCGACCTGGTCGATCTGCGCAACATTCTGGTCAACCTCGGCTATGAAAGCAGTGTTGAGAAAATCAATCTTCGGGATATCCGGGAGGAGCTCTACCCCTGTCTGTTTTTAGGTCGCAAAGGGGAAATTCTGGTCCTTGAAGAGCGTAAAAACGACACCATCAGTTTCTACGATGCCAATAGCGGTGAACATAAAACACTTCCGGTAAAATCCCTCAAGGGTACGGCCTACTACTTCACCGACACTCACACTACCCACGGGTTTGTTGAGACTGAATCGAGACAAGCCTGGTTTGCACGGTTGATGCGACGCTTTCAGGGACTGACCTGGCATCTGCTTTCAATGAGTTTTTTGATCAATCTGGTTGCACTGGCTGTGCCGCTGTTCATCATGTTGGTCTACGACAAGGTAATCGGGGCAAAATCGGTGGATGCCCTGCCCTGGATGGTAGCCGGGATCGGCTCTGCACTACTCGCCGATATGGCATTGCGCTATCTGCGTGCTCGCGTGATCGGAAATATTGCCGGTCGTCTAGACTATTTGATCGGTGTCGAAACCTTCAAACAGATTCTGCACCTGCCGCCACTGTTCACTGAACGCTCAACCATGGCCGCTCAACTCTCCAGGCTGAAACAGTTCGACTCTGTTCGGGACTTTTTCACCGGCCCGAATGCGACGCTGATCCTGGAACTGCCGTTTGTACTGATGTTTGTCATTGTGATTGGCTTCATTGCCGGACCGGTTGCACTCGTACCGGTTGTGATGCTGATGATCTACGCCGCCTTTGGTGCACTCTGGTTACCCGCAAGCGCTCACCGGGTTACCCATGCATCCGCATCCCGTACGGATAAACAGCGCATGCAGATTCAGACATTGAACGGGCGCTACGAGATCAAAGGCGTTGGTGGAGAGACCACCTGGTGGGAACGCTATCGTGAGTTTTCCGGTGAAGCGGTGACGGCCAATTACCGCACCACTGTATCGAATGCGGTCATCACCTCATTTGCACAAGGGGCAATGAGTCTGTCGGGTGTTGCCGTGCTTGCCATCGGTACCTACATGGTGATCGCAGGTTCCATGAGTATCGGAGCACTGATCGCCACCATGGCATTGATCTGGCGGGTTCTGGCACCGCTACAGAGCGCCTTTCTCAGTTTCAGCCGCTTCGAACAGGTCTCCAAAACCATACAGCAGATCAATCAGTTGATGAAACTCGATGTGGAGCGACATAGCGGCCGATCAGCGCTGATGCTTACCGAGCTAAAGGGACGTATCAATATCGATCGGGTCAGTTTTCGCTATGGACCGAATTACGACCCGGCACTGCTTGGAATTTCCATCCACGTTGAGCCAGGAGAGATGCTTGCGATCATGGGTGAAACCGGGTCCGGTAAATCCACATTGACCAAACTCATCGCGGGCATGTACAGACCACAAGCCGGCTCCCTCTCGATCGATGAATTTGACATCAGGCAACTCAATGCCATGGACCTGCGTCGTGCCATTGCGTATGTACCGCAGAACCCCCATTTTTTCCACGGCACGGTTGCACAGAACCTGAGGCTCAACAATGTCCTGGCCACCGATGATGAACTGCGACAGGCCTGTTCACAGGCAGGCATTCTCGAAGAGATCGAACGGCTGCCAAAGGGATTCGACACCCGTATCGGTGACAACACAACAGAGCATTTACCACCAGGCCTGACCCGGGGACTGTCAATGGCAAGGGCTTTCTTGCGTCCCGCCCCGATTATTCTACTCGATGAGCCAGGTGCCTCTCTGGATATCGAGAGTGATGAGCGCTTTATGCAACAGATTAAAAAACTCAAGGGTACAAAGACCATCATCATGGTCACCCACAGACCCAGCCACGTAAGACTGGCTGACAAAGTCATAGTACTGAATCAAGGCTCTGAGGTATTTGCCGGTGATCCGGACAAAGCGATCCAACTGGTTTTGGAGAGTGTGGCATGAAAGAAGACAGCATCGTTTTTGCTCAGGAGAGTACGGCTGGATTACCCAGAGCAAGAGCACACTACCTGGCGCAGGCCATCCGGCTTGAAGAGGTGACCCCCTCCCGCACACTGAGTGCCGCAATCGTTGTCAGTATCTTTCTGTTTGTCTCTCTGCTCTTCTGGGGAGCACAGACCAGGATCAGTGAAGTCGCCATCGCCGACGGTGAGGTGATCCCCTCAGATCTGATCATCAACATTCAACATCTTGAAGGGGGTATTGTCAGACAACTGCATGTTCGTAATGGGGACCAGGTGGAACAAGGTGATACGCTGGTCAACTTCTCTCCATCATCATCTCAATCGGAACTGCAGCAGATGCTGACCCGCAAAGCCAGTTTGCAACTGCAGGGAGAGCGGCTGCAGGCGTTGGTGGAAAATCGTGGTCCGGACTTCAGCAGCTTGCAGAGCGAACACCCGGATCTTGCAGCCAAGCAGAAGACCATATACCTGGCACAGGTGAATGGCCTGGAGAGCGAACTCGCAGTCATCGAAAGCCAGATCAGCCAACGAAAAAATGAACTGACCCGTCAACGGAACCAGGTCAAAGCCCTGCGAAAAGAGTTGACCATCTACAAGGAGCAGGTCTCGATCAGACAATCCCTGGCGGAGAAAGGGACGGTTTCGCGTACAGAACTGCTGAGTGCACGTTCGCGCCTGGCAGAGGCTGAAAGTGAACTGAGAAAAACGGTGGATGGCATTGCCGTTGCCAAGACAGAGCTGGAAGAGAGCAAACAGCGCAAGTTGGAGCTTTTCAGCAGACACAACAAAGAGATCGAACTGGAAGCCGGTAGCGTTGCCTCGGAGCTGGCAGAAGTGGAAGGCACCCTGATCCGTTTACGAGACCGTTTTGATCGACTGCAGGTAAAGGCGCCGATTGACGGTATTGTCAAAGGGCTGATGATCAACAGTAACAACGCCGTGGTTGCACCCGGTGAAGTGATCATGCAGTTGGTGCCGGTTGAAGACGAACTGATTGTTGAGGCGAAAATCCTCCCCCAGGATATCGGACACGTGCATATCGATCAGCCTGCGGAATTAAAATTCACCAGTTACGATTCATCCCGCTTCGGCAGTCTGCAGGGCAAGGTGCACAAGATTTCCGCCTCCACCTACCTGGATCAGGAACAGAACCCCTACTATCGGGCTGAAGTCATTCTCGATCGGAACTATCTGGGCAACAACCCGGATCAGTTGAAGATTCTGCCAGGCATGACCGTCACAGCAGAGATTCGCACCGGAGAAAAAACCATTCTGGACTACCTGATGAGGCCGGTCAGCCGAGGTATGGATAGCGCCTTCAGAGAGCGTTGATCGATCCAAATCCGTTGCCAACGAATGGTTTGGGTTTCTCAATGGAAATTGAGCAACCACGGTTTGGGGTGCATCGGCCACCCGGGCGAATACCCGACTCCCAAAAAAGCCAAAGGGTCTCCTGCAATAAGCGCAACCGATCGGTTTGAAGACTACGACTATTAAGCAACTTTCAAATAAGAACGCCATTCGTTTTTCACATCGATCTGTTAAGATGAGCAGAGACTAGGGACTGTTAATCAAGGAGACTAGAAAATGAAAAGGATTTCCCGGCTATTGCTATTGGCCACTCTCTGTACCACGTATCTATCCCCCGCTTTCGCACAACAGATCAATCAACCCTCACTGGAAAGTCTGAAGACAACCCTGAAAACAGCTTCAAATGATGGCCTGACACTGTTGAGTCACTCAAAATCCTGCTTTGACAAAGTCAACAACGAAGCGAGCTTCAATCAGTGTGTATCAGCCATACCTGAAAAACTGCAACCCGATATATTGAAGCTGTTCGCTTCGTCTACGAATCTTCTCAACTTGAGATCGGAATCTGACAAGCGCCTCTCATATTCACAAAGCAACAATCAGAAGATCGTGGACTATCTGGAATCTGCCATTAACAGCATCTCCACGATGCTGACCTGTATCGACCACAGCATCGACTCGAATCAGTTGCTGCGTTGTATCGACCGGAAACAGCCCGCAAGAAGTGCCCAACAGACCAGCAATCGAGCATCCGGCAGCCTGAGTGAAGATTGGTGACAGCCGCTCACAGAACAGATAGCGCCCCAGGCTGAGTTCGATACCCGACCGGATGGATCAAAAATCCAGATGCAATCAAGCCGCAAAGCGGATCATTTGCATCTGGGGCTGATTCGAATCGGTCTGTCCGGATCAAGCCGTCGTGTAACGCTCCAACCAGTTCTTTGATCAGACCTCGGAACAGCCGCTTTACTGAGCTTGGCGTTGATTATCCGGTCTGTAGAGAACCAATACTCACCGCACTGGAATTGCCAAGACTCGATCAATGGCTCAGGCAAAATTTCAGGCTGGCCATCCTCAAGCAGAGAAAACCAGGGGGCGAAAGACGAAAATATCGACAGTTTGAGGTTACCTACATTAGTTTTTCCTGATATACTTCTGCGCTTTTTGCCGACCCCCCAAGAGAAATCCCATGTTTCAACTGACCTGCCCGGGAAAACAGTGTGTTAAGAATGATGTGCTGTCGGGCCTGACCGTAGCCCTAGCCCTTGTCCCGGAAGCGGTGGCCTTTGCATTCGTCGCCGGCGTGACTCCCCTGACAGGCCTCTACGCTGCGTTCATGATGGGTATCATCACCGCCATCATCGGCGGCCGTCCCGGCATGATCTCGGGTGCTACCGGAGCCATGGCGGTGGTTATGGTTGCACTGGTCGCTGAGCATGGTGTGGAGTATCTGTTTGCGGCGGTTCTGCTTGCCGGTCTGATTCAGGTTGGCGCGGGCATACTCCGGCTCGGCAAGTTCATCCGTATGGTGCCCCACCCGGTGATGCTTGGATTTGTCAACGGACTGGCAATCGTGATCTTTCTCGCCCAGTTAAAACAGTTTCAAGTCCCTGATTTAGATGGGAATATGGTATGGCTCTCAGGAGCATCCCTGTGGACCATGCTGGGCCTGATCGGGCTCACCATGGCGATCATTCACTATCTACCGAAACTGACCTCCGCAATTCCTGCTTCTCTGGTTGCGATTGTCACAATCACTCTGCTGGCAACCCTGTTCGACCTCGATGCAAGGACGGTTCAGGATGTTCTGCAGGACCTGTCCGGAGATCCGAACGCCACCATCGCGGGAGGACTCCCCTCTTTCCATATCCCGATGGTCCCTCTGACCCTTGAGACCCTGCATATCATTCTGCCCTATTCGGTCATTCTCGCCGGGGTCGGCCTGATCGAGTCCCTGCTGACCATGACGCTGATCGATGAACTGACAGAGACCAGGGGACGGGGTAACAGGGAGTGTATCGGCCAGGGTATCGGCAATACGGTTAACGGGCTGTTCGGTGGCATGGGCGGCTGCGCCATGATCGGTCAGAGTATGATCAACATCAATTCCGGAGGACGTGGACGACTCTCCGGAATTTCCGCCGCACTTTTCCTGCTGCTGTTCATCCTGGTGGGTTCCAGCCTGATCGAAGAGATCCCGATTGCAGCGCTCGTGGGCGTCATGTTTATCGTCGTCTTAGGCACCTTTGAGTGGGCCAGCTTCAGGCTGCTGGGCAGAATACCCATCGCTGATACCTTTGTTGGCATACTGGTCGCTGTAGTCACAGTACTGACCGATCTGGCCATTGCCGTGGTGGTCGGTGTGATTGTTTCTGCCTTGGTATTTGCCTGGCAGCATGCCAAGCAGATGATTGCCGAGATCAGGGTTGATGAGTATGGCATCAAATACTATCACCTGAAGGGTCCGCTGTTTTTCGGCTCAGTACAGAACTTCGCAGACCTGTTTGATCCGAAAAACGATCCTCAGGAGGTTATCGTGGACTTTGCTGATGCCCGGGTTTTCGACCACTCAGGCCTTGAAGCCATTGATAGCCTTGCAGAGCGCTACATGCGCGAACAGAAGACTCTGCACATCCGCCATCTCAGCCAGGAGTGTCAGAATTTGCTGGTGAAGGCCGGGGACCTGGTAGAGGTCAATATGATGGAGGATCCTGTCTATAGAGTGGCCGATGATCGACTGGGTTGATATCGACGCCACCCAAGCCACTGGCAGATTCCCACGCGCCGAGTATGGTTTTTTTGTTTATTATCTGATAGTTACGCTAAATTTGGGCACACTTCATTATTAATTAATATCGACTACTATTTGGTTATAGCCAGTACGGGTCAAAAGGAGTCGCAGGAGATATAAAAAAAATCCTGCTTATACATTAAGTTACCTGTATTCCGGCCGCTAACCATAGACTAGAATGTCTATTCTGGTTGTAGCGAGCCACCATCGGACTTATTGATTGCTCCCATGGAAAATTTAGTCGAAACAAACCATCTTGTTCGTTTTGCGCGACAAGCGATCGTTGTCCTATTGCTTGTTTTTTGTGAGTTTCTCAATTCTGCCTGGGCCGATCCCCTGGTCGTTGGCGTTTTTCCCAGACGGGATGCTGCCGTCACAGCAAAATTGTTTCGCCCCCTTGCACAACATCTGGAAAAGCAGCTTGATCGAAAGGTAAAACTGGAACTCTCCCCTACTTTTGAAGTTTTTCTGAAGCGCCTGAAAGAGAGGCGATACGATCTTGTGCATCTCAACCAGTTTGAGTACATCAATGCCAATAAAGAGCTGGATTATATTGTCATCGCACAGAATGAAGAGTTTGGTGAGCGCACCATTCGTGGCGCGCTATTTGTCAGAAAGGACTCAGGAATCAATGATACCAGTCAGTTGAAGGATAAGAAGATCCTCTTTGGTGGTGGACCGAGAGCCATGATGAGTTATATCGTGCCTACCTATCTGTTAAGGCAGAGAGGACTGATGGAAGGCGACTATACAGAGACCTATGCCTCCAATCCACCAAACGCGGTCTTGGCAACATTTCAAAAACAGGCTGATGCCGGTGGAGCAGGTGAAGTAGTAGCCCGCTTGCCACTAGTCAAAAAGAAGATCGATGTTAGTGAAATGACAACACTTGCCGTCAGCGAACCCCTTCCACATCTTCCTTGGGCGGTCAAACAGGAGATGGATGAAGATCTCAGGGGTAAAATTACTGATTTACTTCTGGGGCTGAAAAACAGTCCTGAAGGTAAAAAAATTCTTAAGTCTGCACGCCTAAGTGCAATTAACCCTGCATCAGATGCAGAGTACGACTCACACCGTGTGATTATTGATTTTGTCTATGCCAATTGATGTAAACAGCGAAGACTCCGAATCTGCAACCCCTAATTTCAATGGAAGGTTACGTCTAAGATTTTTGAGTTGGATTAGTATTATTCTGGTAATTACGCTCGGTGGAGCGACATACTATATCTACAACACTCAGCAAACTCACCTTGAATACAGCCTGAAAAATAAAGCTTATGCTATGGGGCAGTTTATTGCCCTGATCAGCCCAGACGCCATTTACAGTTATGATGTAACAACCCTGGACAGCTTCGTAGAACAGATCTCGAATGATGTCGATATACGATACGCGCAGATCGTAACCCCCGAAAACGTACCGATTACCACTTATCTACCTGAAGATATCGACCCGAACACGATTGCAAAATGGATATCAGACAATCCAGGCTTCGTTGAGTTTAAAAGCAGCCGAGACACCAGATCGATTGCCTTGAAATTCCCAATCAATGATGGCGAAATCAACCTTGGTTGGTTGGTCATTGGCCTGAACACCGCCAGGATAGAGTACATCACACAAACCGCGACGGTATTTCTGATTGAAATATATACAATCATTGTACTGATTTTAGGCGCTGTGATTTTTATCGTTTTTAAGATGCAGGTTCTTAATCCTGTGAACGCCTTGACAACAGGCGCTACACGCGTGGCCGATGGACAACTTGACCAGGATGTTCCGATCATTTCACATGACGAACTCGGTCGATTAGCTCACAGTTTTAACATGATGCAACGCGAAATCAAGAACGACAGGGAGATCTTGATTGGTTTCAACAAACAACTGGAAGAGGAAATAGAGTATCGGCATAGAGCTTCAGAAGAGTTAAAAAAGCTCTCCATGGCAGTTGAGCAAAGTCCTGCATCCGTTGTTATCACCGACACCACAGGATTGGTCGAGTATGTAAACCCCAAGTTTTCCGAAATTAGCGGTTATTCTGCCAAGGAAGTTATTGGCAATCCGTCAAAACGTCTTGGCGCGGATATAAAAGACAGCGCTCTACTGAAAGACATCTGGAATAGCCTCGAAAAGGGTAAAATATGGAAAGGCGAATTTTCCACCAAGAGAAAGAATGGTACGGTATATTGGGAATCTGCAGTTATCGCCCCCATACGTGATAACAACAATATCACCACACACTATCTGACTGTTAAAGAGGATATCACCCAGAGAAAAGCCATCGAAGACAAGCTCTTGGAACAGGCCACTCACGACCAACTCACTAAGCTACCCAACAGATTTCTTGCCTTTGACCGGCTTGAACAATTGATTCAACATGCGGATAGAAACAAGAGCCATATCGCTGTCATCTATATCGATCTAGACAACTTCAAAAACGTTAATGATTCGTTGGGCCACTCTGTTGGCGACGAATTATTGATTCTGATATCCAAGCGTATTAGCGATCAACTAAGAAAACAGGATACCCTGGCCAGACTGGGTGGTGATGAGTTTTTAGCACTTATCCCGGATTTACATGACCTTTCGACCGATCTGGAAAAAGTCGTTACCAGACTGCTATCAACAACAGAATCTCCTGTCGAACTACACAACCATCAGTTAAACATATCCTCCAGTCTGGGCATCGCTGTCTACCCTGAGGACGGGACAACGGTATCCTCCTTGATGAGTAATGCTGATATAGCAATGTATGACGCCAAACACGCAGGCAGGAATACCTTCCGATTTTTCACAAATGAGCTGAACAACAAGATCAGTGAGAAAATGGCGCTTGAGACCGAACTGAGTCATGCACTGGAGTTGAATGAGCTATATCCCGTATATCAGCCAATTCTCGACATCTCGAATCATGAACTGGTTGGAGCTGAAGTTCTTCTTCGCTGGAATAACCCCCAACTTGGAATAGTGCCACCATCTGAGTTCATACCAATTGCAGAACAATCCGGCTTGATCCGACCTATCACTGATTGGCTTTTTCAGAGAATACTTGAAGATGTCACTGCCTGGAACAACAGGCCTGATAATTTCTGGCTTTCTGTGAATGTACCACCCAATTACTTTTGTGATACATCCTTCAGCAAAGCGATCACCCGCATCAACCATCAAGCGGAAGAAGCCGGGGTCAGGCTCTGTATAGAGATTACAGAAAATCTCTTGTTACAGGGTGATAGCAACGTACTGGATACGTTTGAACACCTAAGCACATTAGGCATAGAGTCCGCTATAGATGACTTCGGCACCGGTTACTCATCACTTGCCTACATCAAGAAATTTCCTCTGAATCATTTGAAAATCGATAGATCCTTTGTTGAAGGCCTACCTCATGATGAGGATGATCGTGCGCTGACCGAAATCATAGTCCTGATGAGCAAAAAGTTTGGCATTTCAGTTATCGCTGAAGGTGTTGAAAATGAGGAACAGGCGGACTTCTTACACTCTCTTGACATTAAATATGCGCAAGGTTTCTTATACGCAAAACCGATGGTCTCCGAGAGCTTTGACAACTATCTGGTTGAAAGTGACAGCACCGAACTTACAACTTGAAGATCAATAATCTGCCCGTCAACGCAACTGATTGCTACGGCAGTATATTATGCTGGTTGGTAGTTCAGTGTATCCATCAGATCTATCATGAATTCCATCTCTTCATCAGGCACATTCTCCCAATGATTAAATCCCATGGAGTCCATCACACCAGCGCCTTTACTATTACCCTTCATTGACAAAAGGTGCCGAGACAGAAGATCCCGATGTTCTTTCAACTGCGGCCCTACCAAAAGTGTGTGGTGCATTACATTGATCTGACTTCTTACCAATACTCTGAGCTTCTGTTTTGTTAATCGAGAAAGTGATTGGTAAGCCTCGACCAGAAAAAAACCAATGTCAGCTTTACCATTGATCAATGTTTTGGCAACCAGTGGATAACTACCCATGATTAGCCTTTGTTTGCCGGAATTATGAATCTCAGCCGGCTCCAACATAATATCGCAGATAAGATTGACATCAGGGTCTTCAGTAAGCGCAATCACTGTATCCATACCTAATGTTTCAATATCTTCAATACTACTTGATTGATTTACCGCAATTATCGCCTCATCTGAAGTCTGCCCGGGCCTAGCCACAGGAATAAAACCTTTATCCCTAACCAACATCGAGGCGTCATATGGATTGGCATAGATTAAATCTATTTGATCGTCTCCTATGGCCTTACGTTGTTGTTTAAAGTTATCGTAGAGTTCAAGGTGTATAGGCAGCTGAAGACTCTTTTGTAACCAAGTATTAAAGATATACCATCCACCTATATGATCTGGTGTAAAATCTGGACTTACCGTCATTCTATACGACATAGCTTTTAACCGTTAAAAAAGTGTTGGATAAGTTTCAATACACTCTTCCACCTTACGCCGAGCCGGCTTTCGTCTTACTGAAGTAAAACCGGTTATTCTTCCTTCCCTTACGTTTGGTATTACCACTGCAAGCACCCAATAGTACCCACCATCTTTGCGTAAATTTTTGACATACCCATGCCACTTATCACCCTTTTCAATGGTATCCCACAGCCCCTTGAAGGCAGCTGATGGCATATCCGGATGTCTTAAGATATAGTGCGGTTGACCAACAAGTTCCTCCTCACTGTAACCTGACATTTCGACAAACGACTGGTTTACATGAGTGATAATGCCTGCCGCATCGGTACGGGAGACGATTAATCTACCATCTTGAAATGGCGTTTCTTTTTCTGTTACAAGTACTTTACGTCGACTGCCATCATTGAAGATAAGGATTTTCTCTATGTAATTACCATTAATATCTTCAGGTTCCATATCTTGCATTATCAAATGCCTCAAACAAAAAGAGAGCCCAACAACAGTAACCACTAACTACACTGTAGTTTTTCGGCTGCAGTCGCGTCCATGCCACCGCATCAATGTGATACACGCAAAGTCTTATCAAATTACTTTAGATATTGCTTCAGCCGCTCTTTTTATATCCAAAAACACCAAACCGAGTTTTGCTGTTGATTTCGCTTGAACAGAGACTACCGCCTCTTCGCCTGCATGAGTCATGACCACATAGCCCTGACTTCCTTTTATAAGCACCATCTCCAAACTCCCTCGTGTCAATTCAGAAGCTGTCCTATCACCCAGGGATAACATTGCCGCACTCATCGCACCGACACGGTCCTCATCCAAATTGGCAGGCAACAATGACGCCATGATCAAACCATCCGTTGATATTACCGCAGAGGCTTCAATATCAGCTGAACTCCCGTTTAAATCACTTAGAATCGATGCGAGCATATCTTCGCGCATTTTTCTACTCCTTTAATAAAACTCATTAACTTATTCCAATAACTACTCTTTGTAAGCACTTGCAAGATTGTCGAAAAGTGTGCGACTCATGCCAGTTATTTTCAAAAACTTTTCCAACTCTTCAGCCAACCTGGAGGATTCATAGGATTGCTGCATGACCATCAAGGTAAAACCCAGAATTGAGTTCACTGCGCTAACCGACTCGATCAGTTTTTCCGGTTCATCTTTAAATATCGTACCGAGCAACTGATGCAGTCGGGTTGTTATCAGAGCCATTGACCCCGCCATGAACTCCACTGGCAATTCCGCCTTCACATGCACATCACCGACTCGATACATCGCTTTCACATAGTCCAATTCGAAAGGCCCACTAAAAACAGATTCCATCCATCTGTTATGGGTCTCTTTCAAAGCATCAAGCCTATCAATGAGAAACGGTTCTGCCTTTGGTATATCCAGCAGTACCGTATAGAAGCTGTCTGTTACCTCTGCCATATGGGGCTTTACACGTTCATAAAGCCCCTGCAGTGTGTTCTCCATATCCTCAGTTACACCTGAGAACTGCTTGGCATATTGCAATAACTGTTCATATTCACGATCATCCATTAGATGAACTGCCCCTTATATTAAACGTTTCGGAATAACGTAGTAACAAAACCCATATCAGATCCCTGAAAGAAGGCTGATTCAGTGTTGGTCTACCCTGGATAATAAGTACAAATCGCTGTTTACCGATGTAGATTGGCCAAAATCCCAGCTGACTGTTACCCGCTGCATCGGAAAGCGCCCAGGCCTGAACATCGAGAGACAGATTGTTTTTTAACAACAGTCGATGCCGGTCATAGAGCGAGCCAAGGTCCGCACTGACAGCCGAAAGCGCCTCAGCTGCTTCGTGAGGGAAGCTACTGGTACTAAGATAGAAACCTTGATCATCCGCAAGTAGCGCTTTACCCTCAACCGATACCTTGGCCAATAGATCTGGTAACACATCTTCAAGAGAGCCTTCAGGTGCAGTCAATTGAGTTTCATTGCCGGAAAGCAGTGACATATCCTGTAACCGTTTGATCAAACTCATGGTGTCCGTTTCTGACTCACCACTCCAATGGGATATTCGAGTGACGTCTGATGACGGCAAACTGTTTTCACTCATCACTCCGATCAGGACACGTCTGGCTGGTTCATCGTGGCTTGAACTGACTGCATAATAGGCACCTGCTGGTGTTGGCTCCAGGTATATTCCAGTTCTAAGATTGAGATTCATACTATTCTGCTACAGTTGGATCAATTGTGTAGAGCAGAGACTGAACTAACATTGACATATCTTCTTTTTCCCTTGCATCGACTTCCATTATGGGAAGCACAGGCCACCCCATGGCGGTAATTTCACGATGATAGTCATCGATTTCCGGATGAGATTTTTCATCCATTCGGGTTATCCCGATAGAGATCGCTGTCCTGTGAATAAAGCTCTTGAATGCATCAAGAAAGAAATAGAGATCCTGAAAAGGCTCCTTTCTGGAGTTATCGATCAGTAGAACCAACCCAAGGCCACCTTGCGTCAGAACTTCCCACATAAAATTGAATCGTTCCTGGCCCGGCGTGCCATAAAGGTGGACCCGTTCTGATTCATTGATACGCATCAACCCGTAGTCCATCGCAACAGTGGTCTGCTGCTTTAGGTCTTTTGTCATATCGGAAGCCATTTCATCCGTTGTGATAGGTACAATATCCGATAACACACTGATCGCTGTGGTTTTACCGGCGCCAACAGGTCCAGTGAATATTATTTTATGCTCTGACATTCGTTCTCCAGTACCACTTGAAGTAATTACATCGATTGTAAACGTCTCAAAATACGCCTCAGAAATCCTGTCTTGACCACACCTGTGGATAACTGATCTGTCTGATTACTATGTTGCTGATAAGAACTGTGAAACTGAATCAAACCCATCGCGTGACAGGCGCTGAAGAAAGCATAAACATAGCCAGTCTCGATACGCAGGAACTCTACAGTTTTTGCCAGTGAAATCGGATTTTTACTCCATAACGCTGCAATCCTGATGAACTCCGGTATTGCCATCATGCGGGTCAAATTTGGCCATTGACGGATACCGATATTCACATCTTCAACAGTACCAATTGGCAGTCTGCCCCTGGAACTCCACAGAGAGACCTTCCACAGTAAGGCATCCAATGATTGCGGATTGGTATCACAACTCAGCAACAACTGCGACTCGCTGTAGTCGGAACTGACCACTTTCACCTGATCTGTATTCAACTTAAGTAAACAACGGGGTTTGAGTTTCGAATCACTGATTGCGTTCAGGCATTGATTCGCGTTGGGAAGTATTGTGATGCTCTTTCCATCCTGAAAGACCAGATGTGCAGGTTTTCTGTTTGATCTGGATATTTCAATCGCATTCTTCAGGATTACCTGAAAGTTACTCTCATGATTGTAAAAAACTGATTTTTTGCCGATTACAGGCTGATCATTCTCTTTCCGGTTACTCTTTCCACAGGTGCTCTCGATAAACCGTGCCTGCGATGCTGCAGAAGGCACTGACAAGCGCCTTTTATTTTCACCCGATGATTGATATTGCCATTCAGATGCAAGCCCCTGCTGTTTAGCTGGCTTCGTTGTCGGAGAGACACGGATAATGCGCTCTGCTTCCGGCTTTGATTTCTCTATCCTAATGCAATCTTGAAGTATCTCGCTGCGACAGACATCGATGGTCTGTTTCAATAGCTCGGTCCGTAATGGTTTGCGTAGAACTCGCACACCATCGATTGACATATCATGCACAGACAGAACAATCAGGGGTCGATCATTATATTCACTCTGTTGCTTCTCCAATAAACGATTACCCTCGATACCATCGAGATCCAGTATGCAGAGTTTTGCAAGATGATCCGGAACCACAATACACTGAGTCGACCAGTACCTCTTGAGGAACATCTCCATCATAGGCTGATCTTTACCATTCAATCCCAGCAGGGCTATGCCCATCGGTTCATGATTTGCAAACAGCATTTATCATCCTTGAGATTCTAGATATTTTCGGGTCTTCGTCCATGCAGACTCTGCTACCTTGATCTGCTCACCTAAGCGATCCTGCATCTTTAACAGATCACTGAGGGAGTGTGTGTGCTGGTAGATTTCCAGTAAACCAAAATGTAAGCTCATACGGTCAGGTGATACCAAGAGTGCATTTTCAAGTATCTCCTGCGCAACAGATATATCACCAAAAGTCAACTCTTCCTGAGCCAACGCTAGTGGATCCACACCACTACCTGCTTGCTCATCAGATTTAGTATCCACATCTATCAGTGTCAAACCACCATCAAAAAAGTTCGCCAATACAGAATGTTGGCTGATCGGATAGGGTTGATTTTTCTGCAGTCCCTGTTTCAGATTTTTGACAAACAGCTCAAAGATCTCTTTATCCAGGATTGTTTTTGCTTTTTTTAACAGCCCTTTGCGTAAGGATTCTCCTCTATCTCCTAACACCAGGAACAGATCCAGCATGGCACCGTAGAGCTCCTCCGTCTGTCGTAATTCCAGATGAAGATAGACTCTTCTTACATGATTCAGTAGATTTTCAGGTTCACGCGCGGAACGGTAAGCTAAGTGATTTGCCCATAACCGAGGCTCCACTTCTTTAGGTGATTTAAGCCCTTGATGCGTGGGTTCATGGAATGTTAGCTGAGATGATTGATGAGGTGATTTCAATGTACAAAAGAAAAACAGGCAAATTAATTAATTCAATCCATTGATCTGTTCTATTGGAGAGAGTTAGCGAGTTATGCCTGACGAGCTTCCTGCCAAATAAACATTAATCAATTAGTCCTAGATACTTGATCCTTCAAAATATTACTAATACCCTAGTAATAAATTCCTGGCCATAAAGTATACTGCTAGATGTGTAACAAATAAAACCCCTATTTATTAAATCCCTCACAACTCTAGCAACCCAATGATTTTCGGATAATTTCTTTTTGATCTTGAGACACCGATCACCAATATTACGTTGTTCATTAAGTCAACTTCACTAGCTCCTACCCAGACTCATTAAATACTACCGACAATACACATTACACCAACGCCCAGATACTCATAACCACAGTGTCAAGCGTAGATCAAAGCGATCCCCAAACTCATATCAGTCGAACTTAATGAACCAGAAAAATATATTGCGGTTAGATTTATGATAATGGCCTGTTTGACCTCCTATCGTTCAGCAACCGCTTCAATCCGTATTACTTTTTGTTTTTACAATCACGGCATATAGCAACATTTCTTGGGTTTGGTAAAACTCAGACAAGCGCTGCTTCTCGCGACTCCTTCGTTGGTTGAAAATATCAGAAGAGTGCAATGAAAAAACTGTAAATAATAAATTTTGTTAATTTTACAATCATTTAGGTTATCTTTATTAGGTTTCAGTGTATAAACACAGAGTCTATTAATACTAGAGCGCAACCATAAGATAACATTAGGAGAAAACAGACATGGGAAAATACAAAATCCTATCTCTAGCAATTTGCTTTCTCAGTATAGGAGCCTGCAGTCAATCTTCAGAAGCTGACAAGAACACCACTTCCACTCAGCAGGATTCTGAGAAATCAGTAACAGAGAAGATTGTAGAGACTAGCAAGGATACTTGGGAAAAGACCAAGCAGATGAGTAAGGATGCGACAGATGCCGTTGTCGACAGCAGTAAAAACGCCTATGAAGGGGCAAAACAGATGGGCAGTGATGCCGCAGATGCAGTGAGCGAAAAATCAAAAGAGGTCTACGACAGCACCAAACAGACTGCCTCCGAGATCGGTAGTACAGTGAAACAAGAGACGAGTGAAATGATGTCAACCGTCAGCAAGGAGAGCGGTGAAGCCTATGAAGCGGCAAAGAATAAAACAGGTGAGCTGTACGAATCCGGTAAAGAAAAGGGAGCTGAAGTAATCGATTCCGTGAGCAATGAGTAGGCTATTTTGATTCAACAGATCAGTCGATCTCATACAGAATAATTTCAGCCCCATTCCCCCTGGCCCTCTCCGCTGGAGAGGGCTCCATTCTGGATCACCCTCAACATCCTGAAGGGACTGATACAGAAACATTCAGTATTTAATCTATTACTTATCTTTCTAAATTCATTACTGTCACATTGTTGTTGTATTCCGGTACCGCATTTAGATTTAGTCTAACTGGAATTGCCCCGCCAATTTGCCTTCCTGACAAATAAATCACACATAAAAAACCTACTAACCATCTCATTTCTAAGCAATAAGTGCATACGACCACTGTTATTTATTAATTATATAGAGTATAAATAACCCACTTTTCATGTTGAAACAACTCGCTTCCAACAGGAGCGAGAGCACCAGACTCGGGTATGGTTCATGGCGATGAGTGGAGAGAACGAAAACAACCAACTACTGCACCTCTTAACTGAGAATATGCAGCAGCTGAAATCATCATGGCCGATCCTACCCTCTGGTATCTGGAATGCCTCTTCTGTGATGACGGCATTAAGGCATTTAAGTGAACTCACAAGAAAAAGTCGACAATCAGGATTGATCAGTGTCACTGACATCACTCAAGCGATTGACAATATCATTACCAATGTTTATCAAAACGCCCAACAACCTGATCCTGTCGATATTAACAGGCTCAACCAGCTGCTCGAGGATTTGCAGCAGAAGATTCAGAGCATTCAACAGCAGAGAATCAGTGCCACTTATGAGCAGCAGAATGTTGACCTGATCTATCTTCACAATTCCAATCCCAGTGATAACCTGATCATTGAGGCTATTCAAAATAATGGATGGCAGGTCCTCAGTATCAGGACCATTGAAGAGCTGTTTGAGTCAAACAGCTTCGAACAGACCAAGGTAATCCTCATAGACACTCAGTATCTGGAGAGTGTTGATCAGGTCAATCAAGTACTTGATCAGTTATCTGTAGAGAAGAAAAACCGACCGGAACTGATCTTTTTAACCCCGGATTGTGATATCGAGATTCGCCTCCAGGTACTCCGGACAGGCGTTACTCAATGCTTCACTAAACCTATTAATATCAATGACTTAATATTAAGTATCAGCAAAATAGTCTCACCGCAACATGAGCCTAGCAAACGGGTTCTGGTGGTAGAGGACGACGAGTCCCAAGCGAATTTTGCCACCGTCCTTCTTAATAAAGGCGGGTTAAAGACCCTTTCGATCACCAACCCCCTCAGTGTTCTCGATGCAGTTCAACAGTTTCAACCCGACCTGATCCTGATGGATCTCTACATGCCTGGAGCAAATGGCATTGAGCTCACCCAGGTAATTCGTGAAAAAGTTGAATTAATGCCGATTCCAATCGTCTTTTTATCCGGTGAAGATGACATGGAGAAAAAGCTCCTTGCACTTCACTCGGGCGCTGATGATTTCTTGACCAAACCTGTCAGGCCACAGCACTTGTTAGCAACGGTAAAAACCAGGATCAGTAGAGCAGAGGTGGTTTTTTGTGCTGGCAATAAAGGTTATATCGACCACACAACAGGTTTAGAGAGCCGTAAGATCTTATTACGCAGCCTTGATTGCAGCACACAGCAAACTGCGAAAAACAACAAGACCCAGGGAATCATTTCGGTCAGATTTGCCGATCCAGATCAGCACAGACATAGTGAGATCTACACAGCTCTCCTGCTTGAAACCGTAAAAGTAGTGAACGCGACACTTGATGCCAATGACAAAATTGCCCGCACATCGGTAACCAGCATCGGTATGTTGATAGTTCGTGAAAGCGCAGCGGCTATTGAACAATTCAGCGATACTATTTATAGACTTATCAAGGAGACTCTGAATAAATTAACAACAGAACCACACTCCGGCAAGTTTGGTATCGGTTTGGCGTATATAGACAATTCGCAGGAAGACACCGACGCCTATCTCCTCCAGGCTGAAACAGCTTCACTCAACGCCTATCGTCAACAAGTCAGTGGCTATCTTACTCATAAGGATCAAAGCGAGGTTTTGGAAAGGGAAGAAACCTCTCCGGATCAGTTTCAACAACAACAGTTCAATAACGCCCTTGTAACCAATCTTATCGAATTCAAGGAGCAAGCCTTCAGCGCCACCAACCAGAGTGGCAATCAGATCATTGAACTGAGCCCAAGACCAGCACCGGCAACCGATATTATTCTGATCTCAGACAGCATTTTTCTAACCGCGGAGCAATATCAACTCAGCGACAAACTTGACCAGTATATCTGCCAATATGGCTTGAACTTCTTGGGTAAAAATGCGTTGAGCGGATCAGCAAAAAAGATATTACTACCAATCTCAGCCCAAGCGATTCACAACGATACTTTTATCGATTTCATCAAATCAGAATTACGTCGATTGCAGTTGGTTGGTACCGGCTTGATCATGGAGTTCAATCTACCGTCTCTCGCAAAGGACCTTAAAAAGGCCCGTCACCTGCTCGGTGAACTGTCATCTTTAGGCATCGATACGCTACTCGGTAATTTTGCTTGTAACGATACTGCCTATAAGGTGCTTGCCTATCTGAATGCTGATGGCGTGCGTCCCCATTTCACACTACTGAAGGCCGATTTTGAAGAGATCAATGATATTGCAACTCAGATTCACTCACTAAACGCAAAAATCATTTTACCGCGGGTTGATAATTTCGACCAAGTCAGTCTGTACTGGTCGGAAGCTGCAGACTATGTTCAATCAAGTTATGACTTTTAGCGCCGGATAAGGACTGGCACGGCTACGGATTTCGCTGAATTCTGGTTCAATGGAGATTGATTTTTCAGATGATTGACTGGTTGATACGTTTATTCTTCGATAATTACCCCTATTCATTGAAGAAACTCTTTAAACTTAGATCCTGGTTACCACTCCTCCTGCTGCCTCTATCTACAGCAGGCCCGGTTCAATCTGAGCAACTGCCAATCGAAAATCTGTTACAACGCAGCTATCTCGATGACTACTACAGCAATGTGGTATATGGCTACCGAATTGTCACGGAAACGGAAAAATATGGCGCTCGTTATACCGGTAATAGCCTGCGTTGCTCAAACTGTCACTTGAATGCTGGCCGTAAGGAGTATGGACTGCCGCTCAATGTGGCCGGAATGTATCCCAAATGGCGAAGTAAAAACGGTCGACGTAATGGCATTGGCTTACGCATCCGAGAGTGCTTCGTCTACAGTATGAATGGCATTATGCCCCCTGAAGACGCTCCAGAGGTGATGGCGGTAGCTGCCTATATCTCATATCTGTCACACGGAGAGACAATCGGCGAAGCCCCTGCAGGCCGTGGGGTCCCAACACTACCTGACACCGGTTACGATCCAAACCCGGCGTCAGGCAAAGCCATCTATGATCAGAAGTGCGCTGCCTGCCATGGTCCCAACGGCCAAGGGATCGCACACATGCCTCCACTATGGGGCATGAATGCCTATAACGAGGGAGCCGGTATGGCAGGAGTACATCGAGCTGCCGGATTCATCTGGGCAAATATGCCTCTTGGGCAGGAACGTACTCTAAGCCATCAACAGGCGTTGGATGTCGCGGCTTATATCAACATGCAGATTCGGCCTGGTGACCCCAGGGAATACAAACTTTTAAAACTATTCGAGACAATTTCTTGGTTTTTCGATCGATGAATAGGTGCCATGGAGGGTATAGACATTTGAGGTTGGCCAGAGGGCCAATAGTCATATTGCCATGGCACTAAATCTGCTAGCGGACATATCGCCATGGCGCCCCAGTCACTCTCCCGGCTTAAATATCAGAAGTGAGCTGTTTGCAGCCCTGATCGGCGCCATTCTGGTTATTCCTCAAGGGATCACTTTTGCCTATCTCGCCGGACTTCCTCCTGAATACGGAATCTATACAGCGATTTTTGTCACGCTCTTTGCCAGCCTGTTTGGTACCAGTTCCATGCTGGGAGGACCCAACACAGCCGTTGCGATTCTGATCGGGATTGCAGTCGCTCCCTTTGCCGGGCGGGGAAGTCCACTCTATATTGAGTATGTTTTATTGCTCAGTTTCATGGTTGGTTTGATACAGCTTACGATCTGGTTGTTACGGGGTGGTCGGTTTTTCATGTATCTGAGTCCTGCTGCAATCACAGGCATCACCACAGGAGTGGGATTCATACTGATACTCTCATCACTCGATGGCATCTTTGGCCTCTCCTCTTCCGATACCCATTTTTTTTACCATAAACTCTATTTTTTGTTTGATGATGCTGAGAACTTAGTCAATCCTTTCAGCTTTACCGTCGGAGCAATTACGGTAGTCGCCGGCATGATCGCCCGTCACTATATCACCCGCTATGCAATCCTCATCGCCATTACTGTTGGTTATCTCTGTGGCTTGATATTAATGTCCTTCCATTCCCAAGTGGAGATGGAACTTGAATTACTGGGACATTTACCGATCAACCCATTACCTGTTTCACATCCCCCTATGGGGACAGACTATCTGATTACCGGCCTGGCCATGTTACCTGATGCACTGATTATCGCACTGATCGGATTGGCTCAGTCGATGGTAATCGTTAAACAGCTTCGCAACGATACGGACCAACCAATCCAACCGGATAAAGAGGTGTTTGCTCAAGGCATAGCGAATCTCATGGCCCCGTTTTTTTCCAGCTTCGCCGGATCAGGAAGTTTCAATCGTACCCAGGTGAACCAGTCAATGCATGCAGAGACACCTCTAACCGGCATAGTCTCAGCTGGTATCGTACTGGTTTTGATCTTGCTGCTTGGCCCCGTGCTTACCTATCTGCCAATGCCAGCCATCTCCGGAACTTTGATGCTGGTTGGTATTGGTATGATCAAGACAGATGAGATCAAGCGTTTGTTCAACTGGCGGGGAGAATTGGCTGTCTTCACTACAACCCTATTCTGTATCGTATTTCTAGGTCTACAAACCGGCTTGGTAGTCGCTCTGATATTGTCAGTTCTGTTATTTGTTATCTCTGCTTCCAGTCTTGAACTGATTGTTGAACGGGAGGCGGTTTCGGTCAAAATCCGTGTAGAAGGCCACCTGTTCTATGCTTCGATCGATCAACTTAGTCAGATACTGAAAAAACACCGCCGGGAAAATGTGATTCTTGACCTGAGTGTTGTCACCTACCTTGATCTTTCAGCTACCGAAGCGATTGCCAAGGAATTAGCAAAACGAAATAATGAGAGCACCTTCTTCGCAGTCAAGTTGAGTTCAGAAAGACTACAAAACCAGTTTGAAGCCAGGATGGCAGGCCAGCCAGTTCAGTTTATTCAGTACAATCATACCTATTAACCCGGCGAATCAGTAAGTTGTGTTCTGCAACCCTGCTTAATAGGTAAGTAATCACCGAAGTTACTATTTTTTATGTTTCGTTTTTCTGGTTGAGCTCAAGAAAATGATAGATCACCAGGACGACCGGTATCCACACAGAATCGCCATATTATCTTTCAGTCTGTTAATGAATGACGCTTAGTATGAAGCAAGATGACGAAGCCTGGAACAAGCATGCTGTGATTAATATTCTGTTTTTAGTTAAGCTACTGTGAACTGACCCATCATGCCCATATCTTCGTGTTCGAGAATATGGCAATGGTACATATAGGGATAGTCATCGGTGGCAGGATAGTCAAAGCGCACAACCAATCAGAAACCGTCGTCTTGAAATACGATTCAACACTTTCATTTAATAATTGATCTCCAAAACCATAACCTAGCCTGTGATCAACTTGGAGCACCTGATAATCATCAGTAATATATTCTGAGTATCATGCAGATGAACCATTAAGATCGGGAGACTCACAAATTCAACTGTGCACTTACTACTCCCAGCTGGTTGTTCTCCACAAATACCTCAAATAGAAACAGAGCGATCTAACCTTATTTAAATCGTCTTCGTAAAATTATGCAGCTGTGGTCTATTGAGGTGAAAGAGATCCTGCTGATTTGGATCAAACGATATAAAAAGCTATTCACTAAGCTAAATGCCTGTCAGGTAAAGATTGATTTTTAAAGCGACAACACACTTTTGAGTACGTAATTATTCACCTTCCGTTACCTGCCAACCTAATCTACAGTATAGATTATGCTTTTGAACATAGCTCAATTGAGGAGGGGGAGTTAAGAGTGCTTTAGGCCCAGCTTTGGTCAATTCTTTATAATTCCCACACAACTTATAATGTCTAATATAAAAGTACTCTACTTCCTAACGCTTCTGTTTTCCCTTGCGTTGCTGGCTGGATGCAATCATTCCGATTCAGAGGATAACGAATCCAGCACAACAATATCGGGCAGTCTGATTACCGATGATGATTCAGATGAGTCGTCCACCGCCTGTCCCAGTAGCGCTGTCAAGGTTTTGGCATTGCGTGATGCCGAAACCGTTTCGCAAGCCGACATAACTCAGGCTTGTGAGTTTTCGCTTGATATTCCTGCAGAGACACCGGTTTCTCTTAAATTTGTCGATGCTTCAGGAGAGGATGTTGGTGTACTGATCTATGACAACCCTCGAATCGGCCAGGGGGGAAGCCTGGAGGAGTTCATCGACCGGTTCCAACTGCCACAGGGCGCAAATGAAGATATTGGCAATGTCCTTCTGTTACCTGAGCAGGTAATCGCACTTCTTCAACGAAATCCATTGCGCTATCAGGACAGTGATGGAGATGGCGTGGTTGATGCGATGGATGCAGATTTCAACTTGACTGACCTGCTCTCCAACCAGGATGTTGATAACGACAGCATCAATAATGAAGATGATAACTGCCCATATGAATTCAACCCAAACCAGGAAGATACAAATCAGGATGGTACGGGGGATGCGTGTTCCACTCCATCTGATCAGCCGCTGTATGGCCAGTTGACTCTGAGTCTGGTTAAAAAACTCGCCACAGAGGAAGAGGTTCAGGCGATCATGGATGACCCTGCCCTACTCGATTCGACGCTGTTGGATGTGTCAGAAGATGATCCCAATACGATTGTATTTGGCCCCATCCCACAAAAAGGTAATTGGATTGTCACGAACGACCAGAAGGTTATGGTTGACCCTGACGGTTACTTTACCTTGGAGCCGATAGCAGACCCGGGCTCAGGTATGGCGATTGTGGTTAGAGAAGTCACAGATGATAAGCCGCTATTTACCTTTCCTCTGCACAAGTTGAGCACCGATGCATCGAACCCGGCGGTTATCGATATAAAGGGTACGTTCCCAAGGCCATGTGGCATGGATGGGGGTGTCTGTCATAATCCAGCCGTCGCTGCGAAAGGCGGTGCAGTACATCACATCAATCATGGGATTGTCCATTTACCACCGATACGGCCGTTCGAAGAGCAGGGAGATGAGGGTGTCGAAGGAAATTGCAAAGAGGACTACAACATGTATCCCTGCTGCCTGGACTACGACGGTCCTTTGGCAGGCCCTGACGCCGAACCGCAAACCGATTCGGTAACAGAAGTCCAAGTCTACCTCGGCTCCACCTGCCATGAATCGGTACTGCACAACTGTTGCACGAATGAGCGTGGAGACTTTGCCTATCGCGCGGTCGAGATCTTACGAATATTCTCTGACAGTATCGATGAGTTGTATGAGCCAATCGGCTGTCACGACAACCATAAAAAAAGAAACTGTCAATGGATTGATTACGACACCGACCACCGGGGTCTTTATCTGTCTGAAACTTCTCCAAGCATCATTCAACGCTCTGCTCGATATCAGGAGAACACACGTCCGCAAACAGGCCCCCTCTTTATCGAAAATATCGTTGTTGGCTGCGGCGAAGAGAAAACACTCCATATGTACAACAACACCTGCAGAAACGAAACGGTCATCCACTTTGAACGGAATATCGGCGGCTCAGCAAAACTCAATGGGGACGGAGTTGAAAATGAGCGTGAAATTCCCGCGAACGAACGCGCCAACCCGTTGGTTGTGAAACATTACAAAGATGGTGTAGACAATTTTATCTTTCAGCGGTCCATAACCTACACAGCACCATCAGAGGCAGGCATTGCTGATGCTATTTCCGTGCAGGCTGGTGGTATTCATCGACGTGTCAATATCGAAGTGGTTTGTGACAACACAGTAGTAGAAGAGCCCCCACCGGAAGAGGAAGAGGAGGTCACGGAACCACCACCGACAACCAACCCTGAAATTGACGTGGTCGAACAGACTGCTTTCCTGTTCGATCACTACATCGGCAGGTCACCCTGCCCTCAGGAGATTGGCCAGCTCAATATAGGCAACAGTGGCGATGGCACTTTGAGGTGGCGGATTGAGCACAATATCCCGTGGCTGGATGCGGTACCTGCAAGTGGCATAGCACCGTCCACCGTATCACTTCGGTTCAACTGCAATGTGAGCGGTCCTGGCAATCTGAGTGGAAACTTTTCGATCGTATCGGATAACGCAATAAACAGTCCGTTATCAATTCCTGTGGGTGGTACGGTTCACTGACATGCAACGTTAGGCGAACAAAACGGATTTTTATATTTGACCATCAACGCCTGGATCTGAAGTAATCGGCTTTACACTGAGTCGTTATTAGGGAATTTGAAAAATGTTATTTCCCGACAGTCTGTGTGCTGGTGAAACAAGAGAACAAAGACCGTCATAGTCAGGTTGGCGTCTATCTGCACTGCATCCCGGAATAGCTACCAGCCGAAAATACCCGCTGAAAAAACAAATCACGGTTGTTATTTTGACTGAAAAGAAAAAGGCCCAAAACACCGCTATCACTAGAGTATTTTAGGCCTTTCCGATTGTTGGTAGCGGGGGCTGGATTTGAACCAACGACCTTCGGGTTATGAGCCCGACGAGCTACCAGACTGCTCCACCCCGCATCAAGGTGGGGAATACTACCTGTGATGGACCTGGATGACAAGCCCTTTATAAAAAAATTTTAAAAGATTTGAAACATTAGATTAGACAGCCCGGAGAGGCAGAAAATTCAACACTTTTTCAGACTGAAAAAGTGGAAAAAAATGCCTAAAACAGATCGATCTGTAAGGGATTTGCGAGGTGATCCGGGATGAATCGACCCGATTCATCCTCGAACCACCTGGCCTGACGCCGGGGTCAGCTGCCTATCGCGGCTGCGCAGAGAGAGAGCAGTCCTGCGGGGAAAAGCCCCAGCACCAGCATGGAGAGACCGTTGATGGATAGCATCACCTGAGTGTCCACTCCGATGGAGAGCGGTGTCTCATCTTCAGGCTGATCGAAATAGATCAGCTTGACCACACGGATGTAGTAGAAGGCGCCGATGATCGAAAAGGCCACACCGACCAGAGCCAGCCAGGTCAGGTCCACCGAAATGACCGCATCGAGAACGAACAGTTTGGCGAAAAAACCCACCGTGGGGGGTACACCGGCCATGGAGAACATCAACAGCAGCATCATTCCGGCAAACCAGGGATTACGCTGATTCAGACCCTTCATGTCATCCAGGTTCTCCGCCTCGAAGCCTTTGCGGCTGAGGGCGATGATGATACCGAAGGCACCCGCCGACATCAGTGCATAGACCAGAGTGTAGAACATGGCTGCGGTATAGCCCTCTTTGGTCCCAGCCAGGATGCCCAGCATGATGAAGCCCACATGAGAGATGGTTGAGTAGGCCAGCATACGTTTGATGTTGGTCTGTGCGATGGCGATCAGATTACCCACACCCATGGAGAGCACGGCCAGGATGATCAGCATCCCCTGCCAGCCCTGCCAGCCACCGTTCAGCTCAGCCAGACCATCCACCAGCAGGCGCATGGCGAGGGCGAAGGCGGCGATTTTCGGGGCACTGGCAAGAAAGGCCACTACAGCGGTCGGTGCACCATGATAGACATCGGGCACCCACATATGAAAAGGTACCGCGCCCAGTTTGAAGGCCAGACCGATCACCAGAAACACAATACCGAAGATCATCACGATCTGGTTCATGTCCCCCTTGCTCACAACCTGTGCCAGTTCATCGAACTGGATTGTGCCGGTGGTGCCATAGATCATTGAGATGCCGTAGAGCAGCATACCTGAGGCCAGGGCACCCAGGACAAAGTACTTCATACCGGCCTCAGCACCCTGAGGTGAATCGCGATTGAAGGCAACCAGGGCATACAGACAGAGGGCCAACAGTTCCAAGCCAAGATAGATGGTGAGAAAACTGTTGGCAGAGATCATCACCGTCATGCCCAGAACCGCAAACAGGCCGAGGGTGTAGAACTCGCCCTTGAACAGGTCCCGTTGGATCAGATAATCCTTGGCGTAGAGAAAGGTGATAAAGGTTACCAGCAGCACACCGACCTTCAGCAGGTCACTCATGGGATCCCGGATGTAGCTGCCATCGAACAGAATCTGAGTCTCGGAACCGGCCACGGCCAGGGTGACCGCCACGGTGACCAGCAGACCCACCTGGGTAATCACATAGCTTGCGATTCGCTGCTCTTCACGGATGAAAAGATCGACCAGCAGAACCAAACAGGCCAGGGTCAGCAAGGAAATTTCCGGTAAGACCGGGATCAGTTGTGTTGCATCGAATTGCATGATTTCGCTACCGAGTCAGGCTCCGTCAGGTTATAACTTTGATACAGCGATATGCTGCAGCAGGTTGTTGACAGAGGCGTCCATCACTTCAACCAGGGGTGCGGGCCACAGGCCCAGCAACAGCACCGCTGCCGCCAGGGTGCCCAGGACAATGAATTCACGTCGGTTCATATCCTCGAGTGAGGCCACACCATCGGAAGTGACATCACCGAAGACCACCCGCTTGACCATCCATAGGGTATAGGCGGCGCCGATAATCAGGGTGGTTGCCGCCAGGAATGCGTACCAGAAATCGGCCTGGAAACTGGCCAGGATGACCATGAACTCACCGACGAAACCGGAGGTGCCTGGCAGGCCCGCATTGGCCATGGCAAAGAAGACCATGAAGGCGGCAAATACCGGCATGGTGTTCACCACCCCGCCGTAATCTTTGATCTCCCGACTGTGCAGACGATCGTAGAGCACGCCGACGCAGAGGAACATGGCGGCTGAGATGAAGCCATGGGATACCATCTGTACCATGCCTCCCTCGATGCCGAGTACCGCACCACTGATATCATCACTGTTCTGGCTGATGATAAAGACGATGAAGAAGCCGAGGGTGACAAAACCCATATGGGCGATCGACGAGTAGGCGATGAGCTTTTTCATATCCTGCTGGATCAGCGCTACAAAACCGATATAGACCACAGCGATCAGCGACATGCCGATGATCAGCCAGTCCAGGGTATGGCTGGCATCCGGGGTGATCGGCAGGCTGAAACGGAGAAAACCGTAGCCACCGATCTTCAGCATGATCGCCGCCAGGATGACCGATCCACCGGTGGGTGCCTCCACATGTGCGTCAGGCAGCCAGGTATGCACTGGCCACATGGGCACTTTCACCGCAAACGCGAGCAGGAAGGCGATGAAGATCAGGATCTGTTCGGTCAGTCCCAGCTTGAGGGTATGGAAACCGAGGATATCGAAACTGCCGGACTGGAAGTACATGTAGATCAGAGCGACCAGCATGAACACCGAACCGAAAAAGGTATAGAGGAAGAACTTGATGGTGGCGTAGACCCGGTTCGGTCCACCCCAGACCCCGATGATCAGGAACATGGGGATCAGCATCGCTTCCCAGAAGACGTAGAAGAGCATCGCGTCCAGTGCAGAGAAGACACCGACCATTACCCCTTCCATGATCAGAAAGGCGGCCATGTATTGGGAGGGGCGATACTGGATCACTTCCCAACCGGCGATAACCACCAGCGGAGTGATAAAAGTGGTGAGGATGATCAGTGGCATGGAGATGCCATCCACACCCATGTAGTACTCGATATCGAAACCGGGGACCCAGGGTACCCGCTCGACAAACTGCATATCCGCTGTGGCGCTGTCGAATGCAAACCAGAGAGGCAGGCTGACGATAAAGGTCAGAATGGCGATGGTCAGGGCGGTCCACTTGGTGGCATTCGCTTCCCGGTCGCCACTGGCAAGTACCATGAAGCCACCCACGATGGGCAGCCAGACCGTAAGACTTAGGATGGGCCAATCGGCAATCATGCTCAACGTCCTTTATAGATATACAAACCAGGTCAGCAACAGCAGCAGACCCAGGATCATGGCAATAGCGTAGTGATAGAGGTAACCGGTCTGGACATGGCGTACGATCGAAGCCAGCCAACCTACGGTATGGGCGGAGCCGTTTACCGCCAATCCGTCGATCAGGCCCCGGTCACCGACCAGCCAGAGGAATTTGCCAATACCCCGGCTGCCTGCAGCAAACACGGCTTGGTAGACCTCATCGAACCAATATTTCTTATCCAGCACCGTATGCAGCGGCGCCAGGGTGTTTTTGATCTTCTCCGCCAGGGCGGGATTGATCATATAGAGATAGAAGGCCAGAGCCAGTCCGCCCATCGCCAGATAGAAGGCGACGCTTGCAAAGGTATGGCCAAGCATACCGTCACCACTGTGGACCATCGCCTGGACAGCCGCCAGGGTATCGTGCTCGGGCAGTACGTAGAGGGCATCCTTGAACCAGTCGCCGAACAGCATCGCATCGATCGTCAGATAACCGAGGAACACCGACGGGATGGCCAGCAGGATCAACGGCACGGTCACCACCTTGGGTGATTCGTGGAGATGATCCTTGGCATGTTCATCGCGCGGGCCTTCACCGTGGAACACCAGGAAGAACATACGGAAACTGTAGAGGGCGGTGACAAACACACCCGCCAGCACCAGCCAATAGGCATAGCCGGAACCGGCAATGGTTGAGTGGTGCACCGCCTCGATAATCGCATCCTTGGAGAAGAAACCGGAGAAGCCGGGAAAACCGATCAGCGCCAGGGAGCCGAGCAATGAGGTCCAGTAGGTGATCGGCATGTATTTACGCACCCCACCCATGTTGCGGATATCCTGATCATGGTGCATGCCGATGATGACCGAACCGGCGGCAAGGAACAGCAGCGCCTTGAAGAAGGCGTGGGTCATCAGATGGAAGATGCCGGCCGCATAGGCGGAGGCGCCCAAAGCCACCATCATGTAACCCAGCTGAGAGAGGGTCGAGTAGGCTACTACCCGCTTGATGTCGTTCTGCACGATGCCGATCAGACCGGTGAAGAAAGCGGTGGTGGCACCGATCACCAGGATGAAGCTGAGGGCCATCTCGGAGAGCTCATACAGCGGTGACATACGCGCCACCATAAAGATACCGGCGGTGACCATGGTGGCCGCGTGGATCAGTGCTGAAATCGGGGTTGGGCCTTCCATGGAATCGGGCAGCCAGACATGCAGCGGTACCTGAGCCGATTTACCCATCGCACCGATAAACAACAGGATGCCGATCACGGTCATCAGCGACCAGCTGCTGTCGCCCCAGATCTGGATCTGAGTATCGGCCAGTCCCGGCGCCGCCGCAAACACCTCGGCATAATCGAGGCTGTTGGTGTACATGACAATCGCGGCAATACCCAGGATGAAACCGAAGTCACCCACCCGGTTGACCAGAAAGGCCTTCAGATTGGCGAAGATCGCTGTGGGTCTGACCGACCAGAAACCGATCAGAAGATAGGAGACCAGACCAACCGCCTCCCAGCCGAAAAACAGCTGCATGAAGTTGTTGGACATCACCAACATCAACATGGAGAAGGTAAACAGGGAGATGTAACTGAAGAAACGCTGATAACTGTTTTTACCGGCCAGGCTGGTCTTCGGCCAGTTGTGCTCATCATCCGCCATATAGCCGATGGTGTAGATGTGTACGCAGAAGGAGACAAAGGTGACCACGGTGATCATCACCGCTGTCAGGTGGTCGACCAGAAAGCCCACCTCCATATTCAGACCGCCACTCACCATCCAGGTGTAGACTGTGCCGTTGAAGGTCTCCAGGCCATCATACATAAAGCCTTTCATTACATAGAGCGAGAGCAAGGCGGAGATGCCGACCCCGGTACTGGTGACCCAGTGCGACCCTTTGCGCCCCAGCGTAGTGCCAAAGAAACCGGCCAATATCGCGCCGACCAGAGGCGCCAATACGATTGTCAGATAGATATTTTCCATAAACCGTTTCTTCTTAAATTAGGTCCGCTAATGAACGCTAATGAACGCAAATGTTGTTATGCGTAAGCAGTCCACACACCGACTCACTTTACCTATGTTTCTATTCAGTTCATCCAGCCCGCAAAGCCTTTCCAATAAGCACAAACCAATTTGCGTTCATTAGCGTTCATTTGCGGACTTCTTCTAAAAGTCAGCTGTAACGATTCAGGAGGCCCTGTTTTTCAGGGCCATCTGAATCGTTACACCCCAGCTTTTGGGGTTTCCAAAGGGGAGAAGTCTCACTCTCCCCTTTGGTCAGCCCTAAAAATCGCACTTTTTAGGGCTGATCTAAATAGTTACCATCAGCCCTTCAAGGCATCCATATCCTCAACGTTGATACTGCGTTTACTGCGGAACAGCACCACCAGTATCGCCAAACCAATCGCCGCTTCAGCGGCTGCTACCGTGAGGATAAAGAATACGAATACCTGCCCCGCCGTATCCTGCAGAAAATGGGAAAAGGCAACAAAGTTGATATTCACCGCCAACAGCATCAACTCCACACACATCAACAATACGATGACGTTCTTACGGTTGATGAAGATTCCCGCCACGCTGATCGCGAAGAGGATGGCGCCAAGAATCAGATAGTCTGAAAGTGCAATCATGTCGTTACCCTTTTTCCGCGTCCATGGAGACCATGCGGATACGATCGTCCCCCTTCTTGATCACAACCTGTTTAGACGGATCGATAAATTTCGTATCTTCACGTCGCCGCATGGTCAAGCCAATCGCTGCGATGATCGCCACCAGCAGGATCACCGCCGCGATCTCGAAGGGATACATATAGACGGTGTAGAGCACGCTACCCAGCTCTTCGGTATTGCTGTAATCGGCAGCATGCCTGGCCGGTGCGGCATATTTCTCCAGGCCGAAGTTATCCGGCCCGACGATCAGAATCAGCTCGGCGGCCATGGCAATCGCCATCACTATTCCAAGGGGTAGCATCTTTATGAATCCAGCCCTTAGCACCGCGATATCGATATCCAGCATCATCAGCACGAACAGGAACAGCACCATCACGGCACCCACGTAGACCAGCACCAGCACAATGGCCAGGAACTCCGCTTCCGCCAATAACCAGATACCGCTGCTGGCAAAGAAGGCGAGGATCAGAAACAGCGCCGAATGCACCGGGTTGCGTCGCGTCACCACCATCACAGCCGCCGCCAGAACGACCGCTGCCAGTACATAAAAAATCAGCTTTTCAAGTGTCATATACGGATTCCCGTTATCTCCAAGGTTGCCTGAGGGTCAGCGAACTTTCGCCTGGGCTTCGATATCCGCCGCCAGTTGCGCTTCGCATTTATCACCCACTGCCAACAACTTCTCCTTGGTCATGATGTTCTCACCGCGATTCTCGAAGTGGTATTCGTAGATTCGCGTCTCAACGATGGCATCGACCGGACAGGCCTCCTGGCAATAGCCGCAGTAGATGCACTTGAACAGATCGATATCGTAGCGGGTGGTCCGCCGGGAGCCATCCTCCCTGGGTTCCGCTTCGATGGTGATCGCCAGAGCCGGACAGGTCGCCTCGCAGAGTTTACAGGCGATACAGCGCTCCTCACCGTTGGGATAGCGACGCAAGGCGTGCAATCCACGGAAGCGGGGGGAGACCGGCGCTTTCTCTTCCGGATACATGATGGTGAACTTCTTACGGAACAGGTAACGCCCTGTCACACTCAGTCCACGGAACAGCTCCAGCAGAAAAAGGCTCTTGAAATAGTTTTTAAACACGTTCATAGAAGACCTCAGTCGAACCACCAGGGTACTTGATAGACCACTGCCAGGCCGACCACTGCAATCCAGACAATGGTAATCGGAATGAACACCTTCCAGCCAAGCCGCATGATCTGGTCATAGCGGTAGCGGGGAAAGGTGGCACGCAGCCAGAGAAAAAGAAACATGAAGAACCCGGTCTTGATCACCAGCCAGAAGAATCCGGGCACCCAATCGAACAGAGGTCCAAGTACCGGCCAACCCTGAAACGGGGAGAGCCAGCCACCGAAAAACATCACCGCTGTCAGCGCGGAGATCAGAATCATGTTGGCGTATTCCGCCAGAAAGTAGACCGCAAAGGCCATACCGGAGTATTCCACATGGAAACCGGCGACGATCTCGGATTCACCTTCCGCCACGTCGAACGGGGCGCGGTTGGTCTCCGCCACACCGGAGATCACATACACGGCGAACAGCGGCAGCAGCGGTAGCCAGAACCAGGAGAAGAGCCCACCCTCCTGAGCGCGAATGATCTCACCCAGATTGAGGCTGCCGGCGGCCACCAGAACCCCGACCAGGGCGAATCCCATGGCGATCTCGTAGGCGACGATCTGTGCGGCGGAACGCATGGTGCCGAGGAAAGCGTATTTCGAGTTCGAGGCCCAACCCCCGATGATCACCCCATACACCCCCACCGAGGTCAGCGCCAGGATATAGAGCAGACCCGCATTGATATCCGCCAGCACCAGCTTCTCATCGAAGGGAAACACCGCCCAGGCAGCGAGTGCCGGACCGAGAGTGATGGCCGGCGCCATCAGAAACAGCAGTTTGTTGGCATTGGCCGGGATGACGATCTCTTTGAACATCAACTTCAAGGCGTCCGCGATGGGCTGCAGCCAACCCTTGGGCCCTACCCGGTTGGGACCGACGCGCACCTGCATGTAACCGATGATCTTGCGTTCCGCGTAGGTGTAGTAGGCCACCAGCAACATCATTGGCAACACAATCGCCACGATCTTGATCATGGTCCAGATCAGGTATTGAAGTTCGTAGGGTAGTGCTTCCCAGAGACTGATAAGGAATTCCATCGGTTATGCCTTCTCCACGGTCACTTCGCCAAACGGCTGGCCCAGTGTCGATGTGCGCGCCAGGCTGGTGGATATCCAGACACACCCCTGGGGAATGCGCTCATCCAGCTGCAGGGGCAGATCGATCTGATTGCCGTTCTGTTTTACCAATGCCGTATCGCTGCCATCGAGCCCCAGACGGGCCGCCTCTTCCGGATGCAGACGGATGGTATCCGAGCCCGCATCCTGGGTCTGCTGCAAGGCCGTGGCGCGACGCACCAGCGGATCACAGGCATAGAGTGGTGTATCCCCGCCTCTCAGTAGTCCATCGGCACTCAACTGCGGCTCGAGATTCTGAGGTGCTGCCTGCTTGTTATCGAGTGTTGCGGATTCACACAACTGGTGAATCTCATCATGAATCTGTTGTGAATCGGTGTAATCGAAACCAGCTTGATCCGTCAGATTGCCGAGCACCCGCAGAATCTTCCAACCCGGACGACTCTCTCCCTGGGGCCTGACCACACCGCGACTCTGTTGCCAGCGCCCTTCCGCGTTGACGTAGGTTCCTGAGGTTTCGGTAAAGATCGCCATCGGCAGCAGGATGTCGGCACACTCCTCCAGTTCGGGACTGCGGAAAGCGCTGATCGCCACCACCAGATCGGCGCTCTGCAAGGCACTCATCGACAGAGAGCCATTCCAGAAGTCGCGACCGGGCTCAACACCCAGCAGCAGATAACCTTTGCGTGGCATCTTCAGCATCTGAAGGGTATCCAGCCCAGCATGATCTGCAACACTACCGCCAGCCTGGAGGTGCGGCACAGCGCCAGCGAGCTGGGCACCAACCGAGTTGGCCGATGCTGGCAGAATTGAGAGTTGCGCGCCGGTCGCTTCAGCCAGTGCGGCAGCAATCGTATGCAACAGTGCGTAGTCCGGATGGGCCTGAGCCATCGCGCCGAGCATCACCAGAGCACCATCGGCAGCCTTCAGATTGGCGGCTGTCTGTTTCGCCGATTCATCCGCTTGTGCGGCATTCAGCAGAGATGCGGCACCGCCCGAAGCTTTGACACCGGCCGCTTTGGCAACCGCCGCCAGTCGACCAGCCATCTCGCCCGGTGTACAGATATCCTGCTCACCGCTGTGGTTCAGATCGATCTGGATCGGATTCAGGTAGTGAAGCTTGGCCCCGTTCAGGGCAGCCTTGCGCAGGCGATGCGCCAGAATCGGCTGCTCCTTACGGATGTTGCCGCCGACCACGAAGACGGTCTGCATCTGATCCATATCGCTGAGCGTGCTGCCCAGCCAGTGCACGCTGTTTTGGGTCGCATCCATTCGGAAGTCACCCTGACGCAGACGGCTGTCGATATTGTTGCAACCCAGTCCGCGCATCAGTTTCTGCGCGAGATAGAGCTCTTCAAGGGTTGAGGTCGGAGAGATCAGGGTTCCGATCTGATCGCCATCGCCAATCTCTTTGAGGCTGGCCGCCGCCATTTCCAGAGCCATCTCCCAGCTGACCTCTTTCCATTCACCACCCTTTTTCACCATCGGTGAGGTGAGCCGGTCACTGCTGTAGAGTCCTTCGTAACTGAAGCGGTCGCGATCGGAGATCCAGGTCTCGTTGATCGATTCGTTGTCCTTGGGGTGTACCCGCATCACTTTGTTACCGCGCAGATGCAGATTTAGATTGGAGCCCAGACTGTCGTGCGGCGCAATCGCCTCCACCTGAGTCAGCTCCCAGGCACGGGCATTGAAACGGAAAGGCTTCGAGGTCAACGCACCCACCGGGCAGAGGTCGATGATGTTGCCCGACATTTCGGAATCGACACTCTTTTCGATGTAGGTGCCGATCACCATATGTTCACCACGTCCGGTGGCACCCATCTCACGGATACCGGCGATCTCTTCGCCGAACCTGACGCAACGGGTACAGTGGATACAGCGGGTCATATCGGTGGCAATCAAGGGCCCGATATTCTTGTCGGCAACGACCCGTTTACCCTCACTGTAGCGGGAGACATCCCGCCCGTAACCAATCGCCACATCCTGCAGTTCACACTCGCCACCCTGATCACAGATCGGACAGTCGAGCGGGTGATTGATCAGCAGGAACTCCATGGTGCCTTTCTGTGCAGCCAGGGCTTTTGGAGAGCGGGTGTAAACCTTCATGCCTTCCGTCACCGGGGTGGCACAGGCCGGAAGCGGTTTCGGCACCTTCTCCACTTCAACCAGGCACATACGGCAGTTGGCTGCGATGGATAATTTTTTGTGATAACAGAAGCGCGGTATGTTGATACCGGCTGCATCCGTGGCTTCAATGAGCATGCTGCCGGCTTCTGCCTGCAGTTCCTGCCCGTTTACTTCAAAGGTGACTAACTTATCTGTCATCGTGATTACTGTAAGACCTCAGCCAGCCCCGACCATGCAGCGCTTATGGTCGATGTGATATTGAAACTCATCCCGATAGTGGCGCAGCATACCCTGTACCGGCAAAGCTGCTGCGTCTCCCAGGGCGCAGATGGTTTTGCCGCTGATCTTGTCGGCCACATCATCCAGCAGGTCCAGATCCTCCTGGCGTCCCTGACCGGTCTCGATGCGGTGCACGACCCGATAGAGCCAGCCGGTACCCTCACGGCAGGGAGTACACTGACCACAGGACTCTTCGTGGTAGAAATAGGACATGCGCTCAAGGGTCTTGACCATACAATTGGTATCGTCGAGCACGATCACCGCACCGGAACCCAGCATGGAGCCGGCGCCTGCGATGGAGTCGTAGTCCATATTCAGATCCATCATCTGTTCACCGGGTATCACCGGTGCCGATGAACCACCTGGAATCACCGCTTTGATCTTACGACCATCTTTCATTCCCCCGGCCATCTCAAGCAGCTCGGAAAAAGGTGTTCCCATCGGAATTTCGAAAACCCCCGGATTATTGATATTGCCGGAGATTGAAAACAGTTTTGAGCCACCGCTGTTCTTAACACCGATATCGGCAAACCATTCACCACCCTTCTCCAGAATCATTGGAATCGAGGCCAGACTCTCGGTGTTGTTGATGATGGTCGGGCGGCCATACAGGCCGAAGTGGGCAGGAAACGGAGGCTTGTAACGGGGCTGCCCCTTCTTGCCTTCGATCGACTCCAGCAAGGCGGTCTCTTCACCGCAGATGTAGGCACCGCCACCCAGGTGGGTATGCAGTTCGAAATCAAATCCTGAGCCGAGCAGGTTGTCTCCAAGAAAACCGGCTTCCCGGGCCTCCTGCAGCGCCTGTTCGAAGCGCTCATAGGGTTCCCAGAACTCACCCCGGATATAGTTGTATCCACGGGTCGCGCCAATCGCATAACCGGCCAGAATCATCCCCTCGATCAGTTGATGGGGGTTATAGCGCAGGATATCCCGATCTTTGAAAGTCCCCGGCTCACCTTCGTCCGAGTTACACACCACATACTTCTGTCCCGGCGCATTTCGCGAGATGAAACTCCACTTCAGGCCGGTCGGGAAACCTGCCCCGCCACGTCCGCGCAGTCCGGACTTTTTCACCTCTTCAATGATATCTTCAGGGGCCCGTTTCTCTGAAAGCACCTGCTTCAATACTTCATAGCCACCGCGGCTCTGGTATTGCTCCATCAGCCAGGGGCGTTCAAGATCCAGGGTTCGCAGACAGACTTCATTGACCATGGCTGTTACTCCAGACCTTCCAGAATCGCATCGACGATTTCCGGTGTGAGATTTTCATAATACTGTTTGCCGATCTGCATCATGGGCGCGCCGCCACAGGCCCCCAGGCACTCCACCTCTTTCATGGAGAAGCGGCCATCCTCGGTCACCTCGCCAAAGCTGATACCGAGTTTCTTCTCAAGATGCTCGACAATCAGATCCGACTTATTGGTCATGCAGGATACGTTGGTGCAGACACAGATCTTGTGCTTGCCCACCGGCTTCAGCTCATACATGGAGTAGAAGGTCGCCACCTCATAGACAGCGATCGGCGGCATATCCAGATAGTCGGCAACCCGGTCCATCAGTTCCGTAGTCAACCAGCCACCATTGTCATCCTGCACGATCATCAAGGCGCCCATCACGGCGGACTGTTTCCACTCAGCGGGATACTTGGCAATCCAGCGATCAATCTCCGCACAGATTTGCGGGGAGAAAAGTTCCGTTTTGTCTTTAACTGTTACTGTCATTTTCAATTGCTCTAACGGTCGATCTCACCAAATACCACATCCATGGTGCCAATCACCGCCACCACATCGGCGAGCATATGGCCGTTGACCATTTCGTCCATGGCAGCCAGGTGAGAGAAACCCGGCGCTCTGATTTTCAATCGGTAAGGCTTATTGGCGCCATCGGAGACGATGTAACAGCCAAACTCCCCTTTCGGAGCCTCAACCGCTGCGTAGACCTCACCCTCAGGTGGGCAATAGCCTTCAGTAAAGAGCTTGAAGTGGTGAATCAAGCCCTCCATGTCATCCTTCATCTCATCCCGGCTGGGTGCGGCAATCTTATGGTCGTCGAGCATCACCGGACCCGGATTGGCCCTCAGCCAATCGATACACTGCTTGATGATACGGGTCGATTCCCGCAGCTCGCCAATACGCACCAGGTAACGGTCGTAACAGTCGCCGTTCTGGCCCACCGGGATATCGAAATCCACTTTGTCATAGGCCGCATAGGACTGTTTCTTACGCAGATCCCAGGCGATACCGGAGCCTCGCAGCATCGGGCCGGTAAAGCCAAGTTGCAGTGCCCTCTCCGGTGAAACCACACCGATTCCGACGGTACGCTGCTTCCAGATTCTGTTGTCGGTGAGCAGGGTTTCGTACTCGTCCACCAGACCGGGAAAGCGGTTTATGAAATCCTCGATGAAATCGAGCAGCGACCCCTGTCGGGTCTCATTGCGGGAAGCCACGTCACGACCGGTGACCCACTGGCTTGCCTGGTATTGAGGCATCTTTTCCGGCAGATCACGGTAGACACCGCCAGGGCGGTAGTAGGCGGCGTGCATGCGGGCGCCGGAGACGGCCTCGTAGCAGTCCATCAGATCCTCCCGTTCCCGGAAGGCGTAGAGAAATACGGTCATCGCGCCCACATCCAGGGCGTGGGTGCCCAGCCACATCAGGTGGTTGAGGATCCGGGTGATCTCATCGAACATGGTGCGGATGTATTGCGCCCGAACCGGCACCTCCACCCCAAGCAGCTTCTCGATCGCTCGCACATAGCCGTGCTCGTTACACATCATCGACACATAGTCGAGTCGATCCATGTAGGGAATGCTTTGGTTATAGGGCTTGCTCTCAGCCAGCTTCTCGGTGGCTCGATGCAGCAGGCCAATGTGCGGGTCGGCACGCTCGATGACCTCACCGTCCATCTCCAGAACCAGTCGCAGTACACCATGGGCTGCCGGATGCTGGGGACCGAAATTGAGGGTGTAGTTACGAATTTCAGGCATCGGCGGCATCCTGCGTTGTGTCATCTTCATTCAGATAACGGTTGTCTTCACGGGTAACCTTGGGTACCAGGGTGCGCGGATCGATGCTCACCGGTTCGTAGATCACCCGCGCCTGCTGTTCGTCGTAGCGCATCTCCACCTGACCGATCAGCGGGAAGTCTTTCCTGAACGGATGGCCGATGAATCCGTAGTCGGTGAGGATTCTGCGCAGATCCGGGTGTCCGTCAAACAGGATGCCGTAGAGATCGAAGGCCTCTCGCTCGAACCAGTTGGCGCTGGCCCAGACGGGAACCACTGAGGCAACAATCGGTTGATCGGTGTCGACAAAGACCCGCAACCGAAGGCGGGTGTTGTTGCTGATGGAGAGCAGATGGTAGACCGCCGCAAAGCGCCGGTTCTTTTCTGGCTCATCCCCCGCCTGTTCGGCCACACCCCGGCCGAAACCGGTATTTGGCGCACCGTCAGTCTGCCACTCGGAGCTGCCATAATCCGAGTAGTCAACGCCGCAGACGTCGATCAACTCATTGAAACCAAATTCGTCATCGTCGTGCAAGGTGTTGGCAACTTCGATCAGCTTGTCGGTGGGCACTACCAGGGTGACCTCGCCGCAGCTTCTCTCCACCTGACAACTCAAATCGGAAAAGCGCACTTCAAGTGTCGATGCCAGTTGATCCAGCCGACCTTGCATACCGTTTTGGGAACCGCTACTCATGATCTATCCACCACCTTATCGCGCTATGGTACTGGTCCGGCGTATCTTGTCCTGCAACTGAAGCACACCGTACAGCAACGCCTCTGCTGTCGGAGGACAACCGGGGACATAGATATCCACCGGCACGACCCGATCACAGCCTCTGACCACGGCGTATGAGTAGTGATAGTAGCCACCACCATTGGCGCAGGAGCCCATGGAGATCACCCAGCGGGGTTCAGCCATCTGGTCATACACTTTACGCAGTGCCGGAGCCATCTTGTTGACCAGGGTACCGGCTACGATCATCACATCCGATTGGCGTGGGCTGGGGCGGAACACGATGCCGAAGCGATCCATGTCATAGCGGGATGCCGCGGCCTGCATCATCTCCACCGCACAACAGGCCAGACCAAAGGTCATCGGCCACATCGAGCCGGTACGCGCCCAGTTGATCAACTTGTCTGCGGAGGTGGTGATTACACCTTTCTCAAGAATGCCCTCAATGCCCACTCTTAGCCTCCTGGAGGATTACAGCGCTAAAAATCTTGATTACTCCCACTCCAGAGCCCCTTTCTTCCATTCGTAGATAAAACCGATTACCAGAATACCCAGGAAAACCATCATGGCGATAAAGCCCACCATGCCGATCTGGTCGAGCACCACGGCCCAGGGGAAGAGAAATGCGATCTCGAGATCGAAGATAATGAATAGGATGGCTACCAGATAGTAGCGAACGTCGAATTTCATGCGGGAGTCCTCGAAGGCCTCGAAACCGCATTCGTAAGGAGAGTTTTTCTCGTCGTCCGGCTTACTCGTACCAAGCAGAAAGCCCAATCCGATGACAATGCCACCCAACACGAAAGCGACCGTTAGGAAAATCATGATGGGCAAATAATTTTCAAGCATCAGAAAGCTGACCCCCCAGTTAATTCAATCGTTATGTTCTTAGTGAAACTTCAGGGAAGGCAGGCAGTCTATCCTCTGGCCCGCAACAATGTCAAGTGGGGCAAAAAGTAATAATTATATATAATTCAATCAGTTATAATACTTTTACAGGCATAAAAAAACGGTATCACACCAAAAAGGTGCGTACCGTTCTCATTGGATGGTGCCGATGGCCGGATTTGAACCGGCACGGCTTGCGCCACTACCCCCTCAAGATAGCGTGTCTACCAATTCCACCACATCGGCAAAAAACTGTTTCCCTGCTCCCTACTGTTTTCCGTCTGCTGCAGGCTGCTGTTCGGTCGCAGCCCCTTCGGACGGTTCGGCCATCGCCTCGGAAGGCATAGCATCCGCTTCAGCTGCGGATTCGCTGGCCTGCACCGGCGGCATCTCCTCAGACTGAACTTGTGGCACGCTGTCAGCCGCAGGAACTGCTGGCAGATCACTGTTACCACCGGGCACCGCAGGCAGATCAGTCTCTGCGGCCGGCACTTCGATCACCGGTGCTGCGCCCATGTTCTCCATCAGCCCTTCGGGCTCGTTGGTCTGGGCCGCAAAATAGGCCATCACCATACTGGTAACGAAAAACAGGGTCGCCAGAATCGCTGTCGCACGGGTCAGAAAAGAGGCCGATCCTTTGGAGCCGAATACGGTGCCTGAAGCGCCGCTGCCAAAGGCTGCGCCCATATCCGCACCTTTACCGTGTTGAATCAGAATCAACCCAACCAACCCAACGGCCAGAAAGATGTGAAACACGGTCAAAATCGTTTGCATGTCTGCGTTACCTAATAGAGGGTGTCCAGTCAGTCAGACGCTGACCCACAACCCTGAAAAAATTAATTTGCCGCCGTACAGATTCCCAGGAAATCTTCTGCGGCCAGTGATGCGCCACCAATCAGGCCACCATCGATATCCGCTTTGCCAATCAGCTCTTTGGCGTTTCCAGGCTTCATCGAACCGCCATAGAGGATGCGTACACCCTCAGCCACTTCGGCGCTCTTCTCCGCCACCAGGGAGCGAATAAAGGCGTGTACCTCCTGGGCCTGCTCAGGGGTCGCGGTCTTACCGGTTCCGATCGCCCAGACCGGCTCGTAGGCGATAACGCCATCCGCCAGTGCAGCCACACCCTCAAGCTCGATCACCGCATTCAGCTGACGTGCCACAACCTCGTTGGTGACACCGGACTCACGCTCTTCCAGAGTTTCGCCGACACACAGGATCGGTGCCAGACCGGCAGCCCGTGCAGTGGCAAACTTTTTCGCAACCAGCTCATCACTTTCGTTGTGATAGGTGCGGCGCTCGGAGTGTCCTACGATGACGTACTTACAGGCGAAGTCATTCAGCATGGAAGCCGCCACTTCGCCGGTGTAGGCACCGGATGTCTCGGTGGAGAGATCCTGACCACCCCAGGCGATATCGGTGCCATTCAGACTCTGCTGAGCCTCAGGAATGAAAATGGCAGTGGGGCAGACCGCAACTTCAGCGTTGGTGACCGCGCCGACACCCTCCTTGATACCATCCAATAAGCTACGAACACTCTCAAGTGAACCGTTCATTTTCCAATTTCCGGCAACCAGTGGTCTACGCATGCTTACACTCCTGCTATAAAAAGAAAGCGCGGTAGCTTAACGGCCAACGCGTCTGAAATCAATCTTAAGTGGGGCTTTCCTGGCGATTTTCTGCAGATTGGATCCAATTCCCGCCGGAATGACCGGCGCTTACTCAACAGAATAAACCGCAAATGAACGCCAATCACCGTGAATCCACGCTAATAGATGCTGCCAGTTGACTGTTATTCGCGGCATTTTGCGCTGATTCGCCTCCATTGGCGGTTTATCAGCTAAAAGTGACTCAATTCCACCAGCAAAAACTGAGGTGGAATGGTTGAAACAGACACCACTGCCCCCTGGATTGCCCGAAACCGGGGCTCGCTGCCGATCAACCGGGATCAGCCGGCTACCAAGGCTTCAACGGTACTGGCGATCTGTGACGACAGCAGTTCGACCTGCTCACCGTCACTGCCCTCCACCATCACACGCATCAACGGCTCGGTACCGGATGGCCTGAGCAGTACCCGACCTGAGCTGCCCATCTCCACTTCCGCTTCACGTACCGATCTTTTGACCGCATCCGACTCCATAATCTCCTGGGCACTGGCACCACCCAGATGGATGTTGGTCAGTTTTTGCGGGTATTTGCTCATCCCGGCGCTGAGCTCCCGTAGCGAACGCCCCGTGGCATGAACTTCCGCCAGAACCTGTAGCGCTGAGACGATACCGTCTCCGGTGGTGGTGCGATCCAGGCAGATGATATGGCCAGACTGCTCACCACCGAGCACCCAGCCCTTTTTCGAGAGGCGCTCCATGATGTAGCGATCCCCCACATTGGTCCGCTCAAATACCACGCCGTGCTCCCGCAAGGCATGCTCCAGACCGAGATTACTCATCAGGGTGCCCACAACCGCACCCTTCAGCTCGCCAACCCGCATCCGCGAGCAGGCGATGATATAGAGAATCTCATCCCCATCCACTTCGTTGCCCTGATCATCGATCATGATCAGACGGTCGCCATCCCCGTCCAGGGCGATGCCAAGGTCGGCACCATGTTCCAGAACTGCGGCTTTCAGATGCTCTGGATGGGTTGAGCCCACCCCGTCATTGATATTGAAGCCATTCGGCTGATTGCCGATTGCAATCACATCGGCCCCCATCTCATCGAAAACGTAGGGTGCGATGTTGTAGGCGGCTCCATTTGAGCAATCCACGACGATCTTCATACCCTTGAAGCGGGTTTTGAGTGGCACGGTACTTTTGCAGAATTCGATATAGCGCCCCTCTGCATCCATCTTTTCCGCCCGTCCCAGATTGGCGGAATCCACGGTGGTGAGCGGCTTATCCATCTCGGCCTCGATGGCGCTCTCCACCTGGTCCGGCAGCTTGAGTCCATCTGCGGAGAAGAATTTTATGCCATTGTCGGTGTAGGCATTGTGAGAGGCACTGATGACGATCCCCGCCTGGGCATGAAGGGTTCGGGTCAGGTAGGCCACACTGGGAGTCGGCATGGGACCGAGCAGCGTGATATTGACACCCGCCGCTGTGAGTCCTGCCTCCAGGGCCGATTCGAGCAGATAGCCGGAGATACGGGTATCCTTGCCGATCAACACCCGGCTCTTGGATTCCGTACCCAGAATCCGTCCGACAGCCCAGCCCAGCTTCAACACAAACTCAGGTGTAATCGCACCTTCGCCAAAACGGCCGCGCACACCATCGGTTCCAAAATACTTTCGACTCACAGATAATTCCTCAGTTTTTATCGCTTACTAACCCGGTGTCTGTTCAGTTCACTATCGGCTGCAGCGAGCCTCTCTTTATCTTTAATTACCGACATTCGGGGTTAACAGCCTGAACAGCCGACACAATCTTCAAAGCGTCGACTGTAGCTTGTACATCGTGTACCCGTAATATGGCACTCCCTTTCATGGCAGCCATCACCGCAGCCGCCAGACTGCCATACAGACGCTCTTCAACAGCACGATCTCCAAGCAGGGTGCCTATCATAGACTTTCTCGATATTCCCACCAATACCGGCACACCAAGCTGTTCGAGATCTTGCAGGTTGTCGAGTAGCGCAAGGTTATGAGACAGGGTTTTGCCAAAGCCAAACCCCGGATCGACAATCAGTCGGTGTTGCGGGATACCCGACGCCAAACAAGCGTCCAATCGCTGCTGAAGAAAAGTTTTAACATCCTCAACCACATCATCATAGTGAGGATTGCACTGCATGGTGCGGGGCTCACCCTGCATGTGCATCAGACAGACCGGCACGGCGGCCTCGGTGGCCGCCTGCAGGGCGCCGGAATCGCGCAATGCCATGACATCATTGATCATCCCCGCACCGGCTGAGACAGCCTCGCGCATCACCTCGGCCTTACTGGTGTCGACGGATATGGGCACTTCGATCTCACCGGCCAGCGCCTCAATCAGCGGAATCACCCGATCCATCTCCTGCTCCGCGGTTACCGGCTGAGCACCAGGCCGGGTCGACTCACCGCCAATATCGACCATCGCCGCGCCCTCCTCGATCATCTGCAAGGCATGTCGGATGGCCGCATCCCGGGCTGTAAAGCGCCCTCCGTCGGAAAACGAATCCGGGGTCAGATTGAGTATCCCCATCACCCGAGGCTGACTCAGATCGAGGGGCTTACCGGCGCAGTCGAGAATCTTGGGCGCAGCCATAGTTTTCCTTATTCAGAGCAGAACCGAAATACGAAGCTGTAAAACGATAGATTACCATCGACAGGACGTCGATTTTCCTTTAATTGCCGCACCGCACAGAGGTTGGCTTATGTCGTAGGCCATTGCAGGCCTCAAACATGCTCGGACATGGTTCGCGCCATGGCAATCAGCATCTGCCTCGATTTGCTGCTCATCTCTGAATAGATTGTCATGAGCTCCCGCAAATCGTCTGGAAAGGATCCGCATAAGCCATCCGACTCAATATGCTGCTCATCCAACCATTTAACCGGCCTCTGACTGGCCTTTTCGATGTTGCGCGCCAGGCGCTCGCCGATATGTTTGAAAGGGTTGTCGATATGCTCGGCCAACTGAGTCGCCTTGAGGCGGCTGGCCAAGAGAAATTCAGCGACCGCCTCCGCTCCTTGCGTCTCTGACTGACGATAGAGGAACACCAGGTTCTGATGCCTTACCGCCTGCAGATCCCGCTCGCCGGAACGGATCGGACCAAGCCCGAACATGATCCAGCAGGTCGATGTACCCGTGGCTTTGGCGATGATCTCAACATCACTGGGATGGGGCATGGAGTAACCGGCCTCATACCAGGAGAGTCGGTTTACCGGCCACTTCGGCAACTTCTCCCTGAATGCCTTGGCTGTCTTGAAACCGGCCATCTTGCGAGCCTGTGCTATGCGCTTGCCAATCTTGACCGCGACCGGGTCTTTACTGCGCGACTGGCCGATTGAATTATTTTTTGTCATATGCAAAAAATTCTCTTGCAAAATAAAAGGTCAGCATTATACTTGCGCACCAAGTTTTGGGAAGCGTCAAATCGACAGTCGCCTCCCCCACATGAATGAAACGGAAACTGACTATGTATTTATCGGGCTTACGCAACATCCACACACTGGCATCCCTGGAAACAGGTTCTGCTTGCGTGGCTGCGTATGCAGAAAAACTACAAAACGTCAGCCTGCTTAACAGCAGGGACATAACAGGTATGACCTGACGCCTGCACCCTAAACAGACGGGAAGGTGTCATGAACTACTGACACCTTCCGGAACAACCCCCGGATGGTGAAAACCTCGGGGGTTTTTTATTGCCCGGGGAAAACCCGGACTGAACCCCGGATGTTCTTTAACAATTTGCAAGACCGTTTAATCCTGTCCACTTGATGGACAGGGTATATGGCCGCTTGGGGCTTATACCAAGCAAGCCTCGTCCCCCTAGTTCTCGGTTACGGGCCGGGAATGGTCACCTGTCCGGCCAGGGACAAGAGGTAGTGCTGCTGTTCGAATCGAGTCAATTGTCGACAAGCACAGCTGTGCAGTGCCAGGGGAGAAGTACCGACGGATGCCCGAAGCACCGGTCCACTGACTATGGGTAAGCGGACCAATTCGTGTGAGGTAAAAACCTCTCACTTCAACATCAAGAAGATGATACGACGCAAACGGACAAATTGTCTGACTGTGTCACGTGGTCTCGAAGATATCCTAAAGGATAAGCAGAAGATCATTGTTTAACCGAATCATCCAGCCATTTGGCTGGTCACATAAACCAATTTAACGGGAGTCGACTATGTACAAATTTTCAATCTTAATCCGCCAACCAATCTGCACCTCAGCAACCAAGGAGAGCGAACATGGAGCAGAACGACTTAAAGGAGCTGCTGGCCTGTCTGCCTAAAGAGAGAACCCTCTATCCCTACTGCCAGGATTACTACGCAGTGCAACTGCTGCAGATCGCAGCGGAGAAGCACCTGTCGATTCAAGCAATAAAGGGTTCCAGCTTTAGCCGACTGCTGAACAAGCCATCGATAACCTCACTACTCAGCAGCTGTGGCAATGGCTCTATCAGCAGCGAACTGTTGAGCAGCTATTGGCAGGAGCCCGGCACCACCTACCTGGTTACCACCGGTATCTGGGGCAGCAAATCCGACCGGTATGCACAGACCTCCAGGCCCGGTATCAATCTGGTGCTGCGTCTTAATTTCAACCATCAGCACGACCAGATGTTTCGTCAATCGATCCACCCGGTTGAGGATGGCGTATTCAACAACTGGGGACATCCGGTACTGCAGCGGGGCGATCGCAGCTACTACCGGGAGACCCTGGCCTGGTCACGACTGGATATCGACCTTCAACTGGGCGAAGTACTGATCGAAGAGATCCAGAGCGACTGGGTCAGAGATGTCCGCTGGCTGGACAAGTGGCGTCAGTGCTGCGCAACGGATGAGCATCCCATGCATTGCTACAGCTTCAATACCACCGCTGCAATGGCTGGACGTTATCTGAATTTTGTGCAACCGCTGCTGAAGCAGTGGAATCAGGCGATGCTTGCGGCAACCATCGACTTTATCCATCGGGAACTGGGAGTGAAACGTATCTGGTTCCACAGCTGGGAAGTGGGTAACTACCTGAAGCGTATCAAAGGCAGCTATGCACCACCCAGGTCACTCTACACCAGCCTGCCAAAGCAGTTCTGTTTCGAACTGACAGATCAACTGCCGGCTCTGTTGAGTGACAAACGCACGAGCAAACGTCTACGTCGGGGAAAAATATCGCCCCGTTTTTATAAATTGGAACTATAAAGGAATATGACTATGCCTATTCTACAAACACTCAACAAAGGAAAGGTACCGGTCCACATCTGGACCGGCGATACGGAATCCACAGCACTCAACCAGCTGGAGAATGTATCCCGTATGCCTTTCATCCATCACCACGTGGCGGCGATGCCCGACGTCCATACGGGTATCGGTGCGACTGTCGGTTCAGTGATTCCCACCAAGGGGGCAATTGTACCGGCGGCAGTCGGGGTGGATATCGGTTGCGGTATGAATGCCATCCGTTTATCCCTGACAGCAGCCGAGCTGCCGGACAGCCTGCGCATGCTGCGTAATCGTATCGAACAGGCGATTCCGGTGGGATTCGAAATGCACGATCGGGATCCGGTCAAACGCTCAACCATTGTGCCTTTGGCAAAACGGCTGGATCAGATTCTCGATCGGCATCCGGCAATCACCAGGATGCAGCGCAAGCGTCCCTACGACATCTGGGTCCGTCAGCTGGCGACCCTGGGTGGCGGTAACCATTTCATCGAGCTCTGCCTGGATGAAAACGATGCGGTCTGGGTCATGCTGCACTCCGGTTCCCGGGGTATCGGCAATGTGATTGGCCGCTACTTCATCGAACTGGCGCGTAAGGATATGGGCGATCAGTTGGGGCGGTTACCCGATCGGGATCTGGCCTACTTCAGCGAGGGTGCGCAGCATTTCGATGACTATATCGAAGCGGTCGATTGGGCTCAGGACTACGCCATGATCAACCGCCGGGAGATGATGCAGCATATGCTGGATGTGCTGGGGAGGCACCTGCCTCACTTCACCATCACCAAAGAGGCGATCAACTGTCACCATAACTATGTGGTACGGGAGCACCACTTTGGTGCTGAGGTCTATGTCACCCGCAAAGGTGCCATACGTGCCGGTGAAGGGGAACTGGGTATCATCCCCGGTTCGATGGGCGCCAAATCCTACATCGTCCGAGGCAAGGGTAGCGAGGCGTCGTTCTGCTCCTGCTCCCATGGTGCAGGACGCCGCATGTCCCGTTCAAAGGCCAAGCGGCAGTTCAACCGGGCCGACCTGGAATCCCAGACCCAAGGCGTTGAGTGCCGCAAGGACAAAGGGGTGATCGATGAGATCCCCGCTGCCTATAAGGACATCGATCAGGTGATGGCCAACCAGAACGACCTGGTTGAAGTGGTACACACCCTGAAGCAGGTGATGTGTGTAAAAGGTTAAGTGGGCCGGGCCAAGGCCCACTTATTTTGTATTGATATTGAGGAATCAACGATGAAGAAAACAGCTAACAGATCACGCAATCTGTTGCACAACCACCCGATGCTGCGCAAAGGGGGAGTGCATGACAAATCCAATAAGGCTAAACGCCGAAAAGAGAAACAAAACCTGCGCAAGGTGTGGTTTTCTCTGAGTGCATATTGTGTACTGAGAGAAAACCACCCTGCCGGTACATAGAATTCAGTCCGCAAATGAACGCCGATAAACGCAAAAAGAGAGTTGGGTATAGTACAAGACTCCAGGTCATCCAGGCATCTACAAATCAGTCTCGGAAGTAAATCAGTACATCTGTGTCTTATCAAAGCGACTCTGGTGGGGCATGGCCCCACCCTACCATTGAATTCAGGGTGTAGGGTGGGGCCATGCCCCACCAATCATGGTTTGAGTAAGCACCACTCAGGTCTGCCTTGTAAAGCTTATGAATCCCTTTTATGCCCATAGGATCAACTTTCAACCACCAAACACACTTTATATCTTCTTCCTGAATGCGACATATCGGTGGATCGATCAAAGCATCATCAAGCTGTTTCTAAAGTATCGAAATATCCATCGTTCTGAATTGATAACTTTTGTGTCTTTTACTCCGTAGAGCTACCAGTCATTCACCCCTTCACCTATGCTACAGACTGTGTCTGAGGTCGCCTGGAAAGCGTTGACCCACAACACTGAAAACAGAATAACGATTTTGTGATTGATGTTGAATCACCTATCAAAAACCCCATAAGGAGAGACCCTATGTCAGTTGCAAAAGTTACCGAAATCATCACTTCATCCAGCAAGAGTTTTGATGACGCTGTCACCAAAGGAATCAAGCGTGCAAACAAGACTTTGAAAAATATCAAAGGGGCCTGGGTCAAGGATCAGCAACTGTCGGTGAGTAACGGCAAGATCACCGATTACCGGGTAACACTGAAAGTCACCTTTGTATTGAAAGACTGAATAACCGATTCAGCCGGATATTTAACGGCAGAGATTAGGCAACAACATAATTTACGATAGGAGCACGCAGCAATGGGACTGTTTGATTTCGCATCCGATTTAGGTAAAAAACTGTTCGGCAAGGATGATGATCCGGCAGAGAAGATAAAGCAGCAGATAGAATCGGACAATCCGGGTATTGAGGATCTGGATGTCAGTTATGATAACGGCAAGGTGATCCTGTCAGGCAATGCGGAAACGGCTGATGCTTTGGAAAAGGGCGTCCTGATCGCCGGGAATGTTGTCGGCGTCAGTGAGGTAAGTGCTGATGGCGTGACAGCACCAGAGCAACAAGCGAAGGTGGAATACTATACGATCGTCAGTGGAGACACTCTATCGGCAATCGCCAAACGCTTCCTCGGCAATGCCTCGGCCTACCCGAAGATTTTTGAAGCAAACCGGGAAGTGATCAAAGATCCCAACCTGATCTATCCGGGACAGAAGATCCGCATCCCCCTGGACTGACCGTTTGATCAGATTATAAGGGATGGTCGACTCATTGAATCCCCGTAACAGCGGGGATTTTTTGTATGTGGTTAAAGACATTGAGATCTCTGTTGGCCGCGAATGGACGCCAGTCACCGCAAAGGGTCGCAAATGGCAGTGGAGATGAAAAAGTACCAGTACCCCCCCTTACTGCACTCTACTGTCTTGCGTAAAACAAATACATCAACTGAAGCCCTGGTCAGGCGACAGTGGATGTGGGTTGACTCAGTTTCAAATCATCAGACCAACCGGAGTATTGGCGATTATTTGCGGTGACTGGCCTCCATTCGCGGCCAAGATTGCTCTTCACTTATCGGGCGAATTTGAAAGGTGCGCCATTAACTTTCCATGCCGCCATCCCAATGGCTCCCTTAATTGACAGATTAAAGTCGAGGGATTGTCTTGTATGCGGTCAGCACACTGTAACCGCATAAAAGAATGGCCATCCATAGTAAAACTTGCGTTAATAGTGATCACTCAGAATCAACACCATTCAGTCGGTATTAGATCCTATGGATGCAATGCAGCGATTACTCGAAATCATGGGCAAATTACGCGATCCGGATAAGGGTTGTCCCTGGGATCTGCGTCAGACCTACGCCACCATCGTTCCCTATACCCTCGAAGAGGCCTATGAAGTCGCCGATACCATTCAGCGGGGCGAGATGGATGAACTGCGGGATGAACTGGGCGACCTGTTATTCCAAATCGTCTTTTACAGCCAGATCGCCCGGGAAGAGGGCCATTTCGATTTCAATGATGTGGCAAGCGGAATTTGTGAAAAGATGATCCGGCGCCACCCCCATGTGTTTGCCGATGCGGAGTATCAGAGTGACGAACAGTTGCGCCAGGCCTGGGAACAGCAGAAGGCGGATGAACGAGCCGAGCAGAAACAATCATCAACATCGAGTCATATGGATGGGGTGGCCCATGCCCTGCCAGCCTTGATCAGAGCAGAAAAACTGCAGAAAAGGGCTGCCCGGGTCGGCTTCGACTGGCCGGATGCACAAGGGGCATTCGATAAAGTCAGCGAGGAGTTCGAGGAAGTTCGCCATGAACTGGAAAACCTCGATCGGCAACCTCTGCAGGATGAACTGGGTGACCTGATGTTTGCCATGGTCAACGTGGTACGACTCTTGGGTATGGACGCGGAACAGACCTTGACTCAAGCCAACATGAAGTTTGAGAGGCGCTTTCGCGCCTTGGAAGAGAAGCTGCAGCAACAGGGGATCACTGACCTGAAGACACAAAGCCTGGAGCAACTCGATACCGTCTGGGAGCAAGTGAAACAGGCAGAGCGGGAGAAATGAAATAGGCCGGATGGCACTTCCTTAAGCTATTTACAACGATAACTTGGAGAAGAAGTTGGGCCAGCCTAAGAGATTAACCGCGAATGAACGCCAATCACCGCGAATTTTCGCAATTGAACTCCTCTACGTGAGAGTTATTCGCGGAATTTTGCGGTGATTGGCGTTCATTGGCGGCTTGTTGCCTTCAATCAGAGCCACTCCGGTTAGGGGCCTGATAGTAATCCGGCTAAGACCGAAACAGATGGTGCAAATAGAACGGCTATTGGGAAGAATCAGCGGCCAACATCATTGCTGGCCGCCGTAGAGGGTTTAATGCTGGCCTGCAGGACCACCAATGGGGCCCGACACGTCATCGGACGAGGGGGACTCGCCGGAAGGTCTGGCGCCATCATCGGAATCCATATCGTTGTCCACCCAATCCTTTGGCGGACGAGGCGTCTTGCCTTCCATGATGTCATTGATCTGTTCAGTATCAATGGTCTCGTACTTCATCAGGGCTTCGGCCATCACATGCAACTTTTCCAGGTGTTCATTGAGAATGCTCTCAGCCCGGTCGTAGTTGCGGTCAATGAAATTTCTGATCTCTTCATCAATGGTGTGAGCGGTGTCGTCAGAGACATTCTTGTGTTGGGTTACCGAGCGTCCCAGGAACACCTCTTCCTCTTCCTCACTGTACATCAATGGTCCGAGGCGTTCCGACAGACCCCACTTGGTCACCATGTTGCGCGCCAGCTCTGTGGCCCGCTTGATGTCGTTGGAAGCGCCTGTGGTCACTTTATCGATACCGAAGATCAACTCTTCAGCGATACGGCCACCGAACAGGCTGGAGATCTGACTCTCAAGGTGCTCTTTGCTGTAGCTGTAGCGATCCGCTTCCGGCAGAAACATGGTCACACCCAGTGCCCGTCCGCGCGGAATGATGCTCACCTTGTAGACCGGATCGTGGGAAGGTACCAGTCGACCGACAATGGCATGACCCGATTCATGGTATGCAGTGAGTTTCTTCTCATCCTCACTCATTACCATGGTACGGCGCTCTGTACCCATCATGATCTTGTCTTTGGCCTTCTCCAGCTCTTCCATACCCACCAGGGCTTTATTGGCCCGGGCGGCAAACAGCGCGGCCTCATTGACCAGATTGGCCAGATCGGCTCCGGAGAATCCCGGTGTACCGCGGGCGATGATCGCCGGTTTCACATCTTCACCGGCCGCCACCTTGCGCAGGTGTACCTTAAGAATCTGCTCACGACCGCGCACATCGGGCAGCGGTACCACGACCTGTCGGTCGAATCGTCCTGGACGCAGCAGCGCTGGATCGAGTACATCGGGCCGGTTGGTGGCCGCGATCACGATCACACCTTCATTGCCTTCGAAACCATCCATCTCAACCAGCAGCTGGTTGAGGGTCTGCTCACGCTCGTCGTGTCCACCGCCAAGACCGGCGCCACGATGGCGGCCGACCGCATCGATCTCGTCGATGAAGATAATGCAGGGGGCATGTTTCTTGGCCTGTTCGAACATGTCACGTACCCGCGAGGCACCCACACCGACGAACATCTCCACAAAATCAGAACCGGAAATGGTGAAGAAAGGCACTTTCGCTTCACCGGCAATCGCTTTCGCCAGCAGAGTCTTACCGGTACCGGGCGAACCGACCATCAATACACCCTTGGGAATCTTGCCGCCGAGCTTCTGGAATTTCGAGGGATCGCGCAGAAAGTCGACCATCTCGGTGACCTCCTCCTTAGCCTCTTCCACACCGGCCACATCACTGAAGGTGACCTTCACCTGATCTTCACTCAGCATGCGCGCCTTGCTCTTGCCGAATGACATGGCGCCTCTTCCAGCACCACCACCCTGCATTTGGCGCATGAAGAAGATCCACAGGCCGATCAGCACAAACAGGGGAAACCAGTTGATCAGGATATTCATCAACAGAGAGGGTTTCTCAGGGCGCTTGGCGACGATCTCCACATTGCTGTTCAACAGGTCGCTAACCAGCATGTTGTCAGCCGTACTGTAGGTAGAGAATCTCTGACCCGAGCTCAGAGAACCGCTGATTTCATGACCATTGTTGCCAACCTCGACTAATTCCACCTCCTTCACCTGTCCGGTCTTGACGTTGGAGATGAATTCCGAGTAGCTCATGGGCTGAGCCTTGGGCTGGGTCGTTGAAAAATTGTTGAACACCGTCATAAGTACGATGGCGATCACTACCCAGAGAATTAAGTTTTTTGCCATGTCATTCAAAACGTAAGAACCTCTTGATCTCACTCCGGCAACAGCCGGTATATCTGTCCACACTGGCATCCGTGTGGTGGTTATTCTGTGACATCTCTATTCACTGGCTGTTTGGGATAACCGATCTGGCGGTTAAAAACCTGAATAAAAATGTGCAAACATCTGATTTTTTAGGGCTTACTGGTTGGTACGGTACTACATCTTAAAGTTCCCTGCTACTAAATAGACCTCCCTGCTCTTGGCCCGAGATGAATCGGGCTTACGGCTGACCACCCGGCCGAACGAGCTGCGCACCTCCCGCAAAAAGTCATCAAAGCCCTCGCCCTGGAACACTTTAACGACAAACCCACCACCTGGCTTTAGGGTTTCACGGGCAAAATCCAGTGCCAGTTCGCAAAGATAGATCGACCTAGGCTGATCCACACTGGCCATACCAGTAACATTGGGCGCCATGTCAGAAATTACAAGGTCTATTGCGGCACCGTCCAGTAGATTTCGCAAAGATTCCAGGGGTTCTGTCTCACGAAAGTCACCCTGAATGAACTCAACCCCGGCAATCGGATCCATCGACAGAATATCGAGGGCAAACACCTGCCCTTTTTCGCCAACCAGATCCCGCGCAATCTGACTCCAGCCCCCAGGAGCCGCACCCAGGTCCACGACCTTCATTCCGGGTTTGATCAACCTGTCTTTTTCCTGAATTTCCAAGAGCTTGAAAGCTGCACGGGAGCGATACCCCGCCTTCTGCGCCTGCTTCACATAGGTATCATTAAAATGTCTGTCCAGCCACTTGCGACTGCTTTTACTGCGCTTCATGAGATCTGCTTACCCGCTCTGTAACCGCCACTCTAATCTTAACCCATGGCAGAAAATTCTTGACTGACATAGGGACTCAAACTCTGCAATACCAAAACCTTTGTTAATTTATGTATATTTTTTAGTCCGCAAATGAACGCGAATAAACGCCAATAGTGCCAGAGCTATGATATTTGGAGTATTTCCGCTAACAACCCTGAACAAATCTGAAACAAAAGAGTAGATCCAGAATTCAGTCTGAATATGCAAGGACATTTGCGTTTATTCGCGTTCATTTGCGGATTTTAATTCTTAAACACTTTCTCAACACAGGGAATCAGGATAGAATCCGCCTCCCTTAATCGACTCGGCCAACACAATGCCCCTGACCTCAGAGCAGACCAGATCCCTGAAAAAACTCGCCCACCACCTGAAACCGGTGGTGATGATTGGCCAGCACGGTTTGAGTGAAGGTGTCATCGGCGAAATCGACACCAGTCTCGATGTGCATGAACTGATCAAAGTCAAACTGGCAGGCGCGGATAAAAGCGACCGGGAGGCACTGAGTGCCGCCATTGTCGAGCGCCTCTCAGCAGAGCTGGTGCAAATTATCGGACGGGTGGCGATCTTCTACCGGGCGAATCCCAAGAAGAAGAAAAACAGAATCGTCATTTGATGATAGGAGCCGGGAGTCGCCAAGCTGGCTGATCAGAGGCTGACCGGCCGGCCGGGACAGCCTCAGCCGAGCCTATACATAACGCACTTCCAGAATCTCAAACTCCCGGTCACCACCAGGCGTGTTGAGGAACACATCATCCCCTTCCTGTTTACCAATCAAAGCTCTGGCAATCGGTGAACTGACAGATATCAGGCCATGTTTGATATCGGCCTCGTCATCGCCCACGATCTGATAGGTAAACTCTTCATCGTTATCCAGTTCCAGCACCACCACCGTGGCGCCAAACACCACTTTGCCACCCGCATCCAGCTTGGTGACATCGATGATCTGAGCATGCGAGAGCTTACCTTCGATATCTTTGATACGCCCCTCAATGAAGCTCTGCTGTTCACGCGCCGCGTGATACTCCGCGTTCTCTTTCAGGTCCCCATGCTCTCGGGCTTCAGCAATCGCTTTGATCACTTTGGGTCGCTCGACGGTTTTCAGCTGCTTCAGCTCCTCTTGCAGATTAGCAGCTCCACGAGCAGTCAACGGTACCTTGTTCATTGCACTCTTCCTCTGTTAAGCCGGTTACTGCTGATGCAGATCTTGCAGTCGGTTGACGTTCAGCTCATCCAACTGCTTAAGGGCCAGACAGGTCGCCTCGGCACCGGAAATGGTGGTGGTGTAGTTGACCTTGTGTTGCAGGGCGGTACGTCTGATCTCCGCTGAATCGGCAATCGCCTGGACACCTTCAGTGGTATTGATAATGAAACTGACTTCCTGGTTCTTGATCGAATCGACGATATGGGGACGCCCCTCCATCACCTTGTTGACCCGGGTACACTCGAGCCCCGCATCGAGCAGCGCCTGGCAGGTACCACCGGTGGCACTCAGGGTAAAACCGAGCTCAACCAGATCCTCAGCCACCTGAACCGCGCGCACCTTGTCCGCATTACGCACACTCAGCAGGGCCTTACCACCCTGGGGTAACTGATAGCCCGCACCCATAATCGACTTGTTGTAGGCTTCACCAAAGGTTGCGCCAACGCCCATCACTTCACCGGTGGATTTCATCTCCGGCCCCAGTACGGTATCCACGCCGGGAAATTTAACGAAGGGGAATACCGCCTCTTTGACGAAATAGTTCTCAGGTACCACCTCTTTGGCGATGCCCTGCTCCTTCAGGCTGGTTCCCGCCATACAGCGGGCGGCTATTTTCGCCAGCTGCATACCGGTGGCCTTGGAGACAAACGGCACGGTCCGGGAAGCTCTGGGATTCACTTCCAGCAGATAGATCTGATCATCCTTGATGGCAAACTGGGCGTTCATCAGACCCACCACTTTCAACTCCAGCGCCAGCTTGCGCATCTGCTCGCGCATGCGGTCCTGAACTGCGGCAGACAGGGTATAGGGAGGCAGTGAGCAGGCGGAATCACCGGAGTGCACACCCGCCTGTTCGATATGTTCCATGATGCCGCCGATGAGCACATCCTTACCGTCACAGATGGCGTCGATATCCACTTCGATGGCATCATCCAGAAAACGATCGAGTAGCACCGGAGAGTCGTTGGAGACACTCACCGCTTCCTGCATGTAGCGGCGCAGTTCATTCTCGTGATAGACGATCTCCATCGCCCGACCACCCAGAACGTATGAGGGGCGAACAACCAGAGGATAGCCGATCTCTTCTGCCAGTTTTACCGCACTCTCCGAATCACGGGCGGTACGATTTGGCGGCTGCTTGAGATTGAGTTTCTCAACCAACTGCTGGAAACGCTCCCGGTCTTCCGCCAGGTCGATGGAATCGGGACTGGTACCAATGATCGGTGCACCTGCCGCTTCCAGGTCGTTGGCCAGTTTCAGCGGGGTTTGACCACCGTACTGGACGATCACCCCGGCAGGCTGCTCCTTATGGATGACCTCAAGCACATCCTCCAGTGTCAGTGGCTCAAAGTAGAGTCTGTCTGAGGTATCGTAGTCGGTGGATACGGTCTCCGGATTACAGTTGACCATGATCGTCTCATAGCCGTCATCACGCATGGCGAATGCGGCGTGGACACAACAGTAATCGAACTCGATTCCCTGACCGATGCGGTTCGGACCACCACCCAGCACCATGATCTTTTTACGTTCACTGGGCAGAGCCTCACACTCCTCCTCATAGGTGGAGTACATGTAGGCGGTGCTGGTGGCGAACTCCGCCGCACAGGTATCGACCCGTTTGAATACCGGCCGGATACCCGCCTGATGGCGACGCTGACGGATCTCGGTTTCACTGGCATCCACCAGTTCGGCGATGCGCCGGTCGGCAAACCCTTTGCGTTTCAGAAAACGCAACCGCTGCTCATCCAGCCCTTCAAGGCCCTGTCCGGAGATCTCTCGCTCGATGTTGATCAGATCTTCAATCTGAATCAGGAACCAGGGATCGATGGCACAGATATCGAAGATCTCTTCCAGGCTCATGCCATAACGGAAACACTCGGCCACATACCAGAGCCTGGCCGGCCCAGGCAGCCGGATCTCCCGCACCAGCGTATCTTTTACATGCTCTTCGTTGAGATCGAGGATCTCGTTGAGGCCATACTTACCGATCTCAAGCCCGCGCAGTGCCTTCTGCATCGACTCCTGGAAGGTACGGCCAATTGCCATCACCTCGCCCACGGATTTCATCTGGGTGGTCAGACGGTCATCGGCCTGAGGAAACTTTTCAAACGCGAACCGGGGCACCTTGGTGACCACATAGTCGATGCTCGGTTCGAAAGAGGCCGGTGTGGCACCGCCGGTGATCTCATTCTGCAACTCATCCAGGGTATAACCCACCGCCAGCTTCGCCGCCACTTTGGCGATCGGGAAGCCGGTAGCCTTGGAGGCCAGTGCCGAGGAGCGGGAGACCCGGGGGTTCATCTCGATGATGATCATCCGGCCGTTTTCCGGATTGATGGCGAACTGTACGTTCGAACCACCGGTCTCCACACCGATCTCACGCAGTACCGCCAGCGAGGCGTCGCGCATGATCTGGTACTCTTTGTCGGTCAGTGTCTGGGCCGGCGCCACCGTGATCGAGTCACCGGTATGCACCCCCATGGGATCGAGGTTTTCGATGGAACAGATGATGATGCAGTTGTCATTTCTGTCCCGAACCACCTCCATCTCATACTCCTTCCAGCCGAGGATCGACTCCTCGATGAGCAACTCGCTGGTGGGCGAGAGATCAAGACCGCGGGTACAGATCTCGACGAACTCTTCCGGGTTGTAGGCGATACCACCACCGCTACCGCCCATGGTGAAGGAGGGACGGATGATCGCCGGGTAACCGATCTGAACCTGTACCTGCTGAGCCTCTTCCAGACTGTGGGCAATCACCGAGCGGGGCATATCCAACCCGATCTTACGCATCGCCTGACGGAACAGATCCCGGTCTTCGGCTTTGTCGATCGCCTCTCTGGAGGCACCGACCATCTCCACGCCATACTTTTCCAGCACCCCTTCGCGCACCAGATCCAGCGCCGAGTTGAGTGCGGTCTGTCCACCCATGGTGGGCAACAGGGCATCCGGTCGCTCTTTCTCGATGATCCGTTCAAGGGTACGCCAGGTGATCGGCTCGATGTAGATGGCATCGGCCATATCGGGATCGGTCATGATCGTGGCCGGATTGGAGTTCACCAGAATAACCCGGTAGCCCTCCTCTTTCAGAGCCTTACAGGCCTGAGCGCCGGAGTAATCGAATTCACAGGCCTGGCCGATAACAATCGGGCCGGCGCCAATGATCATGATGCTTTGTATATCTGTACGTTTTGGCATTAACTCTTGAGTCCGCAAATAAACGCGAATAAACGCAAATGTAAACTAAATAATCGATCTGTCGTCATGTTGCCAAACGACTCTTCGCACACCAAGACGAGGCGTACCAAAATTGAGCAACAATCCAACACTCAACCCAGTTGCACGAAGGTAGTTCATCACCTGGGCATGATGCTCCTTGGTCAGCTGCGACAATGCCTTGAGTTCCACTAACAGTTTGTTCTCAACAACAACATCGGCGATGTAGTGCCCAACAACCTGTCCTTTGTACCTGACATGCAAATTTTTCTGTCGCTCAAAGACCAACCCTATACGACCAAGCTCCTGGCAGAGCGCATTCTCGTATACCTGTTCAAAAAAGCCTGCTCCCAACACATTGCTAACTTCAAAGCCACATCCAATTACTTGTTTGGATATGGCGTCTCCTTGCCTATCACCTACAAATCCATTTGCGTTCATTCGCGTTTATTTGCGGACTTCTATCAACTCGATAAAGTGATCGAAGACTGGTGCCACATCGTGTGGACCTGGGCTGGCTTCCGGATGTCCCTGGAAACTGAATGCCGGTTTGTCGGTGCGGTGGATACCTTGCAGCGTACCGTCAAACAATGAGCGATGTATGGGGGTCAGGCAGTCGGGCAGCGAGGCCTCGTCTACGGCAAAGCCGTGGTTCTGACTACTGATCATCACATTGCCTTTTTGCAGATCCTGTACCGGATGGTTGGCGCCATGATGACCGAATTTCATCTTCATGGTCTTGGCACCCGATGCCAGTGCCAGCAGTTGATGTCCGAGACAGATGCCGAATACCGGCAGATCGCTGTCGATGATCTTTCCGATGGCTTCAATGGCGTAGTCACAAGGTTCCGGGTCACCCGGACCATTGGAGAGAAACACCCCGTCAGGCTGCATCGCCAGAACCTCTTCGGCGGGTGTCTGGGCAGGCACTACAGTAAGGCGGCAACCCCGATCTGCCAGCATCCGCAGAATGTTACGTTTGACACCGAAATCGTAGGCCACCACATGGTGTGGCAGCGACTCGGAGGCCGAGCTATCCGGCAGGCCCTCTTCCAGTGACCAGGTGCCCTGCGACCACTCATAGCTGGCCGAGGTGGTGACCTCTTTGGCGAGATCCATACCTTTAAGACCGGGGAACTCCTGAGCCAGCTTGACGGCCGCTGAGAGATCCGGGGCATCACCAGCGATGATACAGCCGTTCTGGGCGCCCTTCTCACGCAGAATCCTGGTCAGTCGCCTGGTATCGATACCGGCGATGGCAACCACACCATTCCGCTCCAGATAGTGATCCAGCGACTCTTCCGAGCGCCAGTTACTGGTAATCAGAGGCAGATCCCGAATCACCAGACCTGCGGCATGAATCTGGCTGGACTCCTCATCCTCCTGATTGATACCGGTATTGCCGATATGGGGATAGGTCAGGGTGACAATCTGCTGGCGATAGGACGGATCAGTCAATATCTCCTGATAGCCGGTCATGGCGGTGTTGAAAACCACCTCACCGACGGTTTGTCCCTCGGCACCGATGGACTCACCCTGGAATTGGCTGCCATCTTCCAGGACCAGAACTGCTGGTTTTCTCAAGGATCTCTCCGTTACAGGCGTGCAAAAAGGGGCAGACCGCTAAGTGCCTGCCCCCTAAGAAAAATTCAAATGCTGCTCCGGGAATGAAAAGTATTAAGGATCACCCCGGATCTGATGGCCGAATATTGTACTTTATGTCGGGTAAATCTGTCTATCCACTTGACACAGAATCAGCCTAGCTGCCCGGCAACTCTCTTCTGGCCCAGCCGATGATGCCGGCTCGATCCATGGCACCGGCCTGCCTGGCCAGCTCCCTGCCCTGATGTAGCAGCATTAAAGTGGGAATACTGCGAATAGCATATTGCGCGCCCAGCTGTTGAGCCTCCTCGGTATTCACCTTGATCAGCCGGATTTGCGGTTCCAGCTCTTTTGCCGCCGCCTCGAAAGCCGGCGCCATCATTCTGCAGGGCCCACACCAGGGTGCCCAGAAATCGACCAGCAGAGGCAGGTCACTCTTCTGTAGATGACGTATAAAACGCCCCTCATCAAGCGACAGAGGCTGACCGCTGAACAGGGGTTGATGGCACTTGCCGCACTTAGCCTGTTCCGCTGAACGACCAGCCGGAAGACGATTGATGCCATCACAATGGGGGCATACCAGATGGGTAAAATCACTCATTACAACTCACCTACCATGAAATCCTCGGCCCTGGTTACAATCTCAACCACCCAGGCAGTCCCATACCCTGCCTGGGCAGCAAGCCCTCATTACCTGATCGGGTAGTTCTTCAATTGGGGCGGCAGAGAGTGATTTCAAGACTCTGTATCGAATGATTTTTCAGTATAATGTCGCTCCTTTTGCAAAAAACCGACTGAGGAACTGATCATGGCGGACTCACCATACATCTTCGATGCAACCGCTGAGAATTTTCAGCAAATGGTCCTGGCTGCATCCATGGAGAGGCCTGTCTTGGTGGACTTCTGGGCTGAATGGTGCAACCCATGCAAAGCCCTGATGCCTGTCCTCGCCAAGTTGGCGGATGAGTACCGGGGCAAGTTCCTCCTGGCAAAGGTCAATACGGAAGAGCAGCAACCGCTTGCCGGACATTTTCAGATCCGCAGCATCCCCACGGTGAAACTCTTTTTTCAGGGCCAGGAGATCGATGAGTTTCAGGGCGCCCTGCCGGAAGCGGAGATCCGCAAGATCCTCGACAAGGTCATTCCACGGGAGTCGGACGGACTCGTGGAGCAGGCCGAAGCGCTGCTGCTCCAGGGCAATGCAGAGGAGGCCGGCATGCTGCTGAAACAGGCCAGCGACAAGGATCCTGAGAACCCGAGAATCCGATTGGCCTATGCCCGCTACCTGGCGGCGCTCGGTAAGCTGGAAGAGGCTGAGAACATACTCAACGCACTGCCTGATGAAGAGAAGCAGAACCCGGATGTGAAGGCGATGCTGACGCGGATCCAGTTTGACCGCACCATGGCCGGCAGCCCACCGGCCGAAGAGCTGGAAAAGCGACTTCAGGAGAACCCGGCCGACAGCGAAGCCCTGCATCTGCTGGCATCCTACAAAATCATGGAAAACGACCACGAGGCCGCGCTGGAGCTGCTGATGACCCTGCTTCAGAAAGATCGCGCCTACGGCGACAACCTGGCACAAAAAGAGATGCTGAAGGTATTCGAGATGCTTGGCGGCCAGGGTGAATTGGTGAAGCGTTTTCGCAACCGGATGTTTAACTTCCTGCATTGATTGCAAACCATTGGGTTTATTTGAATCCTGAAACCCGGCCTGTGCCGGGAGCACCGTCTGCAGTGCCATGCAGATTGAACCGGCAGTGTCTGATGACACGGTTCGCAGCCGACAGTTGCCATCCATTTTTCCATCTTCTTGCCATACTCCCCCCCGCCACGGTTTCGTCCAGCAAAAGGCTCAGATCAACAGCTGGCTTAGCGTTGGATCACTGCCAATCTGACCACAATGACCTGGCGATTAGGATTTAAAGATGTGGAAAAGCCAGCCGCTATCTCATTCTAGGTTAATGAATAACCTGAGATTTCCGTCCTAGCATTATCAGGAGGGGCGCCCACATGGGCCTCAAACGAAAGACAACCACATTTTTTTTCGTCCTCACAGTCATCATGGTGACTGCCCTGGTGGGGGCCAGCCTTTTCTCCTTCCGGTTTTTTGCCCTGAGCACCGCCGAGGATCAGGCCCGTACGGCCGCCGAAATTGTCCGGGTTCACCTGACCGAATCGATGGTCAATGGGACAATCAACAAACGTAAAACATTTCTCGACCGGCTGGCTGCTGTGAAGGGACTGTACGATGTCAGGGTTGTACGGGGTCCCGGCGTGGTCAAGCAGTTCGGCCCCGGCCTGAAGTCTGAACAACATCTCGATGCCATCGACAAACAGGTGATCCAGTCGGCAAAACCCTTCTTCGGCCTGGTCGATTCCACTGGCGGCCAGTTGTTTCGCGCCACCATCCCCTACATCGCACAGAGTGAAAACGAGCCACACTGTCTGCAGTGTCACCAAGTGGACAAAGGGGATGTGCTGGGCGCCGTATCCCTCTATCTCTCAATCGATGAGCAGAGAAACCAGGCCTTTTTGATCGTCATATTCATGGCCACAGTGGTTGGATTGTTTGCCGTTGTATCCATGGGCTTCTCAAGACGCTTGATCAAACCGCTCATCGACACCGCTGAAGCGGTTCAACATGCGGTTCATGGCGCACGCAAAGGCGACTTCTCAGCCAGAATCCAGCATCAGAGTGATGATGAGGTAGGACAGATTGCAAAAGACCTCAACATCCTGCTGGTTCTGTTGAGCAAGGGCCTTGAGGGAATCGCCCACAAAGTGGCCGGATTGATTCGCTATAACCAACCGATTGGTGAGAATCAGCTGGCGACAACCATCGAAATGGTGGAGAGCCTTGAGGACGTCTCCCGTTTCAAGCAGGCAATCGAAGAGGATGAAACCAAAGAGGAGGTCTACTGGCGGCTCTCCAAAGTCATCAACGACGATTTCATGATCGATCACTTCTCGATCTACGAAGTGGCATCAAGCAAAAACAAACTCAAGCCGATGGTGGTCGATGGCGTGCCTGGTCAGGATTGTTGCTGGTGCGACCCGCAGATCCTGGTCCGCGCCGATGCCTGTCGCGCCAAGCGTACCGGACATGTGGTGGATGGGATGAGTACCACCGGTATCTGCACAGCCTTCTCCCCCCGGGAGGATCTACAGGATGCCTACCATGTCTGCATACCGATGATCCAGTCCGGTTCTGTTGGCGGTGTGGTACAGGTGGTGACCGATCGTGATCGCAAAGCCCTGGCTTGCAACATGATGCCCTTTATCGAGGTCTATCTGAGAGAGGCTGCACCGGTACTGGAGGCGAAAAGACTGATGAGCACTCTCAGGGAGTCGGCGCTACGTGACCCGATGACCGGCCTTCACAACAGACGCTTTCTGCAAGAGTATGTGGACATTCTTGTCTCCTACACCGATCGCAACAAAAGCAGCTTTTCCGTGCTGATGGCAGATCTGGACTATTTCAAACAGGTCAACGACACCTATGGGCATGAAGCTGGAGATGCCACACTGAAGGCGCTGGCCAAGACATTGACCAACTGCGTAAGAAGCTCCGATCTTGTGATCCGTTACGGCGGTGAGGAGTTCTTGATCGTGTTACGCGATACCGATCCGGAGAAGAGCCTGCTGGTTGCCGAGAAAATACGCGAAGCGATCGAAAACATGAAAGTCGAGCTAACCGGAACGGTCATTCAGAAAACCATCTCTGTGGGTGTCTCCGGTTACCCTGATGACAGCAGCAGCTTCTGGCAAGTGGTCAAGTACGCGGACGTTGCCCTCTACCAGGCAAAAGAAACCGGTCGCAACAAGGTCCTTCGTTTTCTCCCGGAGATGTGGAAAGAGGATGATGCGTATTGAGGTGATAGTTCTCAGCCGAATTATCGGATGAGAACTCATCACCTACAGCCACACACATCAGTATCAGCAAGCTGTTGGCAATTCTCAACAAAGCAGTATAATTCCCACTCTTGTAGAAGCAGACTGTGTTCGGTGCGTCGGCCCACATTCAAGCGTGCCTAATGCAAGTTTCTCTAGGGCCTGTTAACACGAATCCAATGCGCCCTGTTGCGCCTGAAAAAGCGCCAATCAAGGCGCGAGGAGCGAAGTTTGGTTGTTCCAAATGAGCGAC